>NZ_CP031513.1:0-1200000 GCF_003522965.1 Bombilactobacillus bombi | reverse complement strand
GATTACCTGCCCAACAATTTGTTTGGATGAGTCATGGAGATCGCGTAACCAAAATTCCGACTGACTTTGATATTGTTGCTATTAGTGATAATACCCCATATGCTGTTGTGGAAAATGCTGACCAAAAGTTATATGGAATCCAATTCCACGCTGAAGTACGTAATACTGAATATGGTTTAGATATTTTGAAAAATTTTGCCTTTAAAATTTGTGGTGCCCAAGCCAACTGGACAATGAGTGACTTTATTGATCAACAAATTGACCAGATTAGAGCCACAGTGGGTAACCGCAAAGTTTTATTAGGCTTGTCTGGTGGGGTTGACTCTTCAGTTGTTGGTGTCTTATTGCACAAAGCAATCGGAAACCAATTGACTAGTATTTTTGTCGATCATGGCTTGTTGCGCAAGGGTGAAGCTGAGCAAGTCATGGATAGCTTAGAAGGTAAATTTGGCTTAAATATCATTAAAGTCAATGCCCAAGAACGCTTTATGAACAAGCTCAAAGGTATCAGTGATCCTGAACAAAAACGTAAAATTATTGGTAATGAATTTATTCAGGTGTTTAATGATGAAGCCCAAAAGCTAGATGGGATTGACTTTTTAGCACAAGGAACCCTTTATACTGATGTAATTGAAAGTGGAACTAATACTGCCCAAACCATTAAATCGCATCATAATGTCGGCGGTTTGCCAGAAGATATGCATTTTCAATTAATTGAGCCTTTGCGGACTTTATTTAAAGATGAAGTACGAGAATTAGGTGAACAATTGGATATGCCCCATGAGTTGGTTTGGCGGCAACCATTCCCCGGTCCTGGACTAGGGATTCGAGTGCTTGGTGAAATTACAGCAGATAAGTTACAAATTGTGCGTGATAGTGATTATATTTTACGCGAAGAAATCAAGAATGCCGGCTTAGAGAAAGAAGTTTGGCAATACTTTACAGTTTTACCTGGGATGCGCAGTGTAGGTGTGATGGGTGATGGCCGGACTTACGATTATACTGTAGGCATTCGAGCTGTAACTTCCATTGATGGGATGACTGCTGACTTTGCACAAATTCCTTGGGAAGTATTATCCAAAATTTCCACTCGGATTACTAATGAAGTGGATCATGTCAATCGCGTAGTTTACGATATTACTTCTAAGCCACCTGCAACAATTGAATGGGAATAATTTATATAGTTGTAACAACTCCAGTTGGATAAATTTATCTGACTGGTTTTTTAATTGCAGTAAATGTTTTTTATGTGAGAAAGTTATCCAAGCATTATTAAGTGATAGCTGAAAAAGTGTGCACTGATTTTGTTACAGTTTTAGAGCGTACAGAATAATAATGGATCATAAAAGCATTTAGAAATGATAAAAAGTGGATTTTCAATTGTTGACCAATTGGAAAATTAACAGACGCGGATTGTTTAGGCTTATTTGAATTCATTAATAGATTAAAGAACAAGTAATTGTCACGCTTTTGAAGAGTGTGGCTTTTTTAGTTACAACATCAACAATCACAACTATCGTAAATTGATTCGCCTTTGAATTGTATAATCTTCTTTGAGATTTATCACCCTCATTGTTTTTCACCAGTCTTTGGATAACGGCTTGTTCGGATTAAATTTGTAATCTGCCGTAATAAAATATTTCCATTTTTACTTTCTACTCTGTGCTGTTAGTATTTTTATTCTGCATTGACATAATACTTATGGAGTTGACAACTAAATTAGTAATTTCTTTTATGCTTTGTTTATTATTAAAATCCCATGAAATAAATACATTCCATAAGCCACCTACAAAAAAACGTGTAATTGTTTCTATCTGTTCTTTACTCAAATTATATTTATGCCACGGTAAAGCTACAGAGCTATATTCTTGTATTATTTTTGAATCATAAATATTAACCGCTAAGATTAATAAATTCTGTTTTTGAAAAGCTGCTAAGATAGAACGATATTGATTCCAAAAGGAAAAGAAATAAAATATTAGTTCACTAAATGAATTAATACTCTTTTGGCTGACATACTCCTTATAGCCATCAAATAGTTTTAAGAAATATTTTTGTAGCAGATCATCCTTAGATTTAAAAAATCGATAAAAGGTCCTTCTTGATAATTGGGCATTCTCCATAATCATAGAAATCGAGATTTTATTATATTCGTGTTCTTGAACTAAATCGATAAAGGATTCAAAAATCCATTGTTTTGTTTGATTAGTCATTCTTTGTGACAATTTTCTACCTCACATATAATCAATTTTGTGTCAGTTATTAAGATTCATTCAAAAGGATTGTTTAATCCTTTTTTTTATTATACTATACCTATATTGTCACATGTGTGTATTTTATTCACTATTGTGAAAAATATTTTAGAAAATGGAGAAAGATTAGATGACTAAGAAAAAAGCATTAATTATCCTAGTTATGACTGTTGGCACTTTCTTTTGTATGCTGGACACAACCATTATGACTATAGTATTACCTGAAATCCAAACTGGATTGAATGTAAGTCTAGATTCACTTTCTTGGGCTGTTAATTTATATACAATTATTTTTGCTACATTAACGATTTTGCTTAGCAGATTGGCAGAAATTAGAGGCAAAAACAAATATTTCATAATTGGATTAGTTTTATTTACTATTGGCTCTATCCTCAGCGGAATGTCTGAGAATTTATCCTTTTTATTATTTGGAAGAATTGTTCAAAGTTTAGGAGCTGCGACTATTTTGCCTTTAACTATGACTATTTCTTTAGCACAGGTAAAAGTGAATCAACGTAACAAAATTGTTGCCTTACTAGGTGGCGCTCAAGGATTCGCTGCTGCTTTAGGGCCAACTATTGGAGGAATGATTGCTCAGTATTATAGTTGGCGTTGGGTTTTTTATATTAATGTGCCTTTTCTTTTAATAATAATTTTTCTAGCTCCATTTGTATTACCAATAAAGAATGAGACTAAATTATCAGAAAAAATTGATATTCTGGGATCTATATTATCTATGATAATGTTGTTCTCTCTAACCTTGACATTAATTAAAGGAAATAGTTGGGGTTGGTCATCCTTGATTATAATAATTCTGATTATAACAACTATTGTTTCTTTTGTTTTATTCATTATAACTGAGTATAAGGTTCCTGACCCTATGATTAATTTAGCTTTATTTAAAAGTAGAAACTTTAATGGCGCTTCTTTAAGTCTCATTTTATGTAATTTCTTTCTAGGTGGTTTCGCTATTACAATGCCTACTTTTTTGGTGAAAACCCAAAGTAAAAGTGAATTACAGGCAGCTTTGTTAATGACTCCATATTCAATTTCGGTATTTATTTTTGTTATTTTAGCTTCGCTTTTAATGAAAAAAATTAAAATTAAATATTTGGTAATCTCCGGCTTTATATTTTTGAGTTTTAGTTATTATATATTAGGCAATATGAAAACAAATATTGCAATCAATTCTTTAGTTATTGCGAATATTTTCTTAGGTTTAGGATATGGAATTATTGCTGGACCAGCCAACGTGATGGCTGCGTCTGATTTTAATGGTAAATTACTTACAGCATCACAAAGTGTCGCTAATGTTTTTAGACAGATCGGTTTAGTACTTGCAACTGCAATTTTTGTTTCATTATTAACTATTAATGTAAATCATGCTAAAGATAATATTCTTAGTTATTCATCTACACAAATCTCTAGTTCAAGTTTGCCTAATAAAGTAAAAAGTCAGGCTCTTAAAAAGATTAAGCATACTATTAATACATCTAAAAACAGTGCAATTTCTACTAATAATCTTAAACCAAAAAAAATTACAATAAGTGATGCTCAATTAAATAGTAAAGCTCAGCAGCAGGTAGAGCTAGTATTAGAGAAAAAAGGTCCTTTACCACCGATGGTTAAAAAAACTTTATATCCTAAATTGATGCGAATTGCGAAACGTCAAATTAAACAAAAAGTACAATCTACTAATCATCAAATCACAAGCTTAACTAATACAATAAAAGATTATTCCAAAAAACAACTAGTAGAATCTTTTCTGAAAATTTATCGAACAATGATCCCCATTGCCTTAATCTCAATACTTTGTGGCCTTCTATTTAAAATTAGTAAAAAAAGAACGATTTAATTGGAAGATTAATTATTTACAATCTTGTATATATAATGTCACAAAATCACAATAGTGAGTAACTTTTGATTTTTAAGTGCAATATAAAAAAATGTGTTTATAGTAGTATGAAATAATTGAATGTTATCTTATAATAATTAATTTTAAGGAGATTATGTAATAGAATGTGGAATTATATCTTATAATGCAAAAGTACCATATCTAAGACTTCCCATAGAAAAAACTATTGGTTGCTGGAAAAATAATAATTTAGATATGATCAAAAATAATATTGGTGTGAATTATCGCTCAGTATTATCTAGCGATGAAGATACTCTAACACTATCCGCTGATGCAGGTAAGTGTATAATCAATCTATAATAACTCCTGAAAGTATCAATGCTATAATTGTAGGCACCTCTACTGATCCTGATTTATTTAAAAGTAACGCTAATCAAATTATGTCCTTTTTAACTAATAGTCATGATTATATTGGATTTGATGTCCAATCCTCTGAATCATCTGAAGTGAACGCTGTATTATCTGCATTATCTTTAGTTAAATCTAATTTCGTAGATAATTGTTTGGCAATAGGCGCAGATTCTTTAAGTAGACATATATTTTCGAGCGAATTGCGTGAGTCATATATTGGCAATGGGGAAGCTGCTATGCTAATAGGAAATAAAATATAATTCTGAAATTTTTAGATTTTGTTTCTTATAATTCGGCATTTCCTGAACAGTCTAGACCTGAAGATGAAAGATTTATTAGGATAACTGCTCCTCTTAATCATAATGTTACGAACGTCTGCTTTGTAAAACATTGTGTTAAGGCTATTAATTTACTTTTAGATAAGATGAATTTAAAAATAACTGATATATCTAGTTATGCGTTTAATCAAATTGGGATATTTACTTCCATTCCTATTATTAAAGCATTGAAAACAGACTATGAGCCTGAATCTGATTATGCTTCTTATATTGGAGATTCAGGCTCCGCCTCCCCTTTACTTTCACTGGAAGTTATTTTGAATCATGCTTTACCTGGTCAAAAAATTATATTATGCGGTTATGGACATTCTTCAGGAGCTACTGCGATATTATTTGAGGTTACTGAAGACATAATTAGATATGGCAGATTACAAGTTTAATTGCTAACGATATTTGATACTAATAGATTTTTAATAATTGTCTACTGGTGCAATTTGACATAAAACGCGTTCCACATTTTATAATCAGGCTAAGCAATGATAAAGGAGTTTAGCTGATGACAATAAAATATATTTTTTCAGATATTGATGGGACCTTACTAAACAGTCACGGACAAGTATCGATGACGAACAAACGAATTATTCAATCTTGCAGTCAACCACTAACTTTAGTGTCTGCGCGAGCACCTCAAGAAATGTTACCGATTATCGACCAATTGCAGTTACAAACTCCACAAATTGCTTTTAACGGAGGTGTGATTTTTCAAGGTAATAGCAATCATTGGCACTCGCTAGCCCAAAAGCCATTGGATTTCGAAGTAGTTGCACAAATGGTACTTTTAATAAGTAAATATTTTCCGCAAGTAAGTTTGAGTTTTTATAGCTTACATCATTGGTATACTCAACGCTATGATCGAGGAATTAAGTTTGAAGAGCAATTAGTACATCAAACTGCAACGATAATTAATTATCGAGATTTTTTTAAACAAGCAAAACACAAATTATTTAAAATTATGCTAATTACTTTTGATCCTGAAGAAATGGATCGATTGCAAAAATTTTTACACGATTTAAATATTTCTAAAATTAATATTCAACAATCGGGAACGGAATATTTAGAAATTACTAGTGCAGCTGCTCAAAAAGCTGCAGGAATTCAAAAAATTTTACAACAAGAAAATTTAACCATTCAAGAAGCAATGGCAGTGGGTGATGGTGAAAATGATTTGTCAATGTTAAGATTAGTTGGATATCCAGTAGCAATGGCCAATGCTAATTATAAAGTACGGTCAACAGCCCGCTTTGTGACAAAATCAAATGATGACCAGGGATTGGGATACGCAATAGAACAACTAGTTAACCAGTCCGTATGGCTGTAACAAAAGGGAATTAATAATAGTAACTATTAAAGATGTAGCTCGAATAAGTGGTTATTCACCTTTAACAGTGTCACGTGTCATTAATCATAGTGGTTATGTATCGATAAAAACAAATAAAAAAATTAAGCAAGTGATGAAACAACTTGATTATGTTCCTAATGCGATTGCTCAAGACCTAAGCAAGGGCAAAACTCATAAAATTGGCGTAGTTTTACCTCACCTTCGGCATTCTTATTTTTCTCAAATGTTGCTGGGCATTATGGATGCGGCTTTGCAGACTGAATATAGTGTAACTTTGTTACCATCTGAATATGATAGCACTTTAGAAATGCATTATTTGGAACAACTGAAACGCAAAGAATATGATGGGTTGATTTTTACTTCGCGGGGCATTTCATTGTCACAATTAACTCAATACACGAAGTATGGACCGATTGTTTGCTGTGAAAATCCTGGTAAAAAACATTTAACGGCAGCTTTTTCTGATCGTAAAGCTGCCTATATCCAAGCTTTCACTTGGTTGAAAGATCATTCGATTGCAAAAATTGTTTTTCTGTTTAGTCGACCAGCAACAATAAGTATGACAACTCAGTTAACTTTGGATTGGTTTGCACAAGTTTACGGTCACTTGTCTGCTAATAAGCACATTATTACTAATGTGACCACTCCACAAGAAGGTTATCGTGCTGCCCAAATAATAGCTGTGAAAGATAACACAATACAATATTTTTTCACTAATGGAGATGATATTGCTGCTGCTGTTCGTCAATATTATGTTGATCAACACCTGCCAATTCCTGGTTTAATTGGACAAAATGGTCAAGTAGCCAGTGTTACCTTAAATATTCCCACAATTAATCACCATTATGCTCAAATTGGTTGTCAGTCCAGAATTAAAAAATCAAAAAATTAAAATTAAAGCTGATTTTGTTTTGAATAATCAACTGTTCAAAAATTTGTAAAATATAATTTTACATATTAAATTTGTAGTTTTTTATTATTTTTTCTGAAATTTTTAGGTGTTTCACCAAACTTTTCAAAGAATTTGTTGTAAAAAAAAGTTGTATTTTTAATACCTACAGCTAACATAATATCTAAAACTGGCATAGAGGTCTCATTTAAAAGTAATTTTGCTTTTTTTAATTGAGCCTCTATTTTTATTTGAGAAAAATTTTTCCCGGTTGATTTTTTAAGTGATTTAGAAATAGTACTAGGTGAAAAATGAATTTTTTTAGATAATTCTTTTAACGAACAATTACCATCATTTTTTTCAATTTCTTGTAAAATTAATAAGATATTCTTATCAAAATTATTAGTAATTAAATTTTGGTTACTATCACCAATTAGACGACTTAAATAAAAAAATAGTACAGAACAGTATTTTTCTATAATATTAATACTGTTCTTTTTAGGAAAATAGTATTCTTCTAGAATTAAATTAAAAACTTTTCTAAAAGAAGATAAATTAAAAGTGTGAAAAATCAAAAAATTATCTGTTTCTTTTTTATTTAAAATTGCATTTAATAAAAATTTACTCAAAGTATCTGAATCATTAAATTGAGATAAAAAAGTAGAAGAAAAAAATTCTTTTTTAAAAATAATATTAAACACTATATCATCTGCATTTTTATACTCTGCACTATTTACTACTTGTGTATCTAAAATACAAATATCTCCTTTATTTAATGTTATTTTTCTTCCATTAATTAAAAATTCACACTTACCTGAAAAAATATAATTCATTTCCATATCTTTGTGTAAATGAGGTGGAATAGTAGTATAACGACTTTCTTTAATTATTCCTATACGATTTGTTTTTAGTGTATTAACAAAATCAAACATAAATACTAGTTTCCCATTATTTTTCTTAGTGGGTAAGGAATTATAAAACGGACTCAACCTATTTGTATTTTTTAAATGCCAATTTTCACTAGGTGTGTTTTCATAAATTTTTTTTAATAGTTTTTTATCCATAAAATAATTTTTCCTTCTTGAATATGATACTAAATAGAAATAGTTATGATATTTCAATACTATGTATATTTAATTATTATATCATTGCAAGCGATATTAATGATGAAATGAAAGGGAGATATAAATGTGCTTACAAAAGATTATGATAAAAACTATTTATTAGGTGGAGCTATTGCAGCTTCTCAAGCAGAGGGAGGATATAGAGAAGGAGGAAAGGGAATATCTACACAAGATCTTAGATATTTAGATCCATCATGGACTCCAAAGCAAATTGAAAATAAACATCAAAATAATCCATTTTCTAGAGAAGAATATCGTAGAGCCTTAAAAGATAATGACACAAAAAACTATCCTTTAAGAAGAGGAGTAGATTTTTACCACAATTACAAAAATGATATTAAGATGTTTGCTGATATGGGATTACAAATATTTAGAACTTCTATTAGTTGGTCAAGAATTTTTCCTAATGGAGATGAAAAAATTCCCAATGAATCTGGTATTCAATATTATAGAAATATGTTTAAAGAATGTAAAAAATATGGAATTAAAGTGTTTGCAACCATGATTCATTATGATATACCAATAAACTTAGTTGAGAAATATGGTGGATGGGAAAATAGAATAATTATTAAATTTTTTGAAAGATATGTAACTGTTCTTTATAAAAGACTTGGTGATTTAGTAGATTATTGGTTACCATTTAATGAAATAAATGCCGCTAAATTTTCACCTTGGGATGGAGTTTGTCTAATACCTGGAACAGAGAAAAATTTAAATCAAAAAATATTCCAATGTTTACATCATCAATTTTTGTGTAGTGCTAGAGCTGTACAGTTAGGAAGAAAACTGGTTCCTGGAAAATTAGTAGGTGGAATGATTGCCAGATTTACTACTTATCCAGCAACATCTAAACCAGAAGATAATTTACAGGCTATTCAAGATGATCAATATTCAAATTGGTTTTATTTAGATGTTTTGGCTAGAGGATATTATCCTGAGTATATGTATAGATATTTTGATGAAATTAATGTTCAAGTTCATTTTGAACCAGGTGATAAGGAATTATTAAAAGATGGCACTGTTGGATTTGTATCTTTTTCTTATTATTTCTCTCAGGTATCTACAAACGATTCCGGATGGGAAAAAACAGCGGGTAACTTAATTATGACGAAAAAGAACCCTTATTTAAAAGAGTCAGAGTGGGGATGGCAGATTGACCCGGTTGGATTAAGATTCACATTAAATCAAATATATGATCGATATCATTTGCCGGTGATTGTAGCTGAAAATGGAATTGGAGCTCATGATGAGCTAACAAGTGATGGATGTATTCATGATGATTATCGAATTGCTTATTTAAAAGCTCATTTAGATCAATTAGATAAGGCAGTAAAAGACGGTGTTGATTTAATTGCGTATACTATGTGGGGAATAATAGATATTGTTTCATGTGGTCCATTAACTATGGATAAACGGTATGGTGTTATTTATGTAGACTTGGATAACGGCGGTAATGGAACTGGAAAACGTTATAAAAAAGATTCATATTATTGGTATAAAGATAGAATTAAGCAACACATAAGATAATTTATAACAACAAGTTTAGTAAAGATAGAGGTATTGCATGCAAAAAAAAGAACTAGCTCAAAAGATAATCAATCTTCTTGGTGGAGCTAATAATATAAAAAATTACTGGCATTGTGTTACAAGATTACGTTTTACAATCGAAGATGATTCAAAAGCAAAATTATCCAAAATAGAAAAATTACAAGGTGTATTAGGTACAACTATAAAAAGTAATCAGTATCAAATTATTATTGGACCAGGTGTTGATGACGTATTTAATGAAATTGAAAATATTTTAAATTTTAGTAAGAATAATGATAACAGCTATCATAAAATAGAATCAAATCATAAAATTACTGGAAAATTAATTTTAGATGTTATATCAGGAGTTTTTCAACCTATTTTACCGGCTTTAGTTGCTGGAGGTATGCTTAAAGGGATTCTAGCTATTATTTTAGCTTTATTGCCTAATTTAGAAAAAAACACAACTATTGCTTTATTTAATTTGATTGCTGATGTCCCTTTTTATTTTTTGCCGTTTTTATTAGGTATTTCTTCAGCACGAAAATTTAAATTGAATGAATTTTTAGGTGTTTGTATGGCAGGAGCACTATTATATCCTACTTTTGTTGCAAAAATTTCCAATGGTAATTCTGGATTGACTTTGTTTGGCTTAAATATTCCAGTATTTGATTATTCTACCTCGGTTTTCCCAGTTATTTTAGGTGTAGGATTAATGGCAATTGTCTATCATTTTGTAGATCATTATATACCAGATGTTCTTAAATTAGTGGTAGTACCAGCAGTAACTCTGATTATTGCTGTTCCAATAGCTTTATGGATTTTAGCACCGTTAGGTGCTTATGGTGGCAAATATTTAGCTGATGGAATTGTATGGCTGTTTAATAAGGCCGGTTTATTAGCTGGTTTTCTTTTAGGATTTTTTATGCCTTTGATTGTTTTAACTGGTATGCATCAATCGACTTCACCAATTCAAATTCAGAATATTGCAACCTTAGGTTATGATTACCTGTTACCTGTTTCCTTTGTTCATAATATGGCTGAATCAGGCGCAGCTTTTGGGACTTCTTTGCGTATGAAAAATAAAGAACTGAGAGCTGCAGGCTTATCTACCAGTTTTTCTGCCTTTTTGGGTATATCTGAACCAGCTTTGTATACAGTAAATGTGATTCATAAAAGTTCAATGTTTGCTGCAATGTGTGGATCCGGATTTGGTGGAATGTTAACCGTTGTCTTTGGTATTAAATGTTTTGCTTTTGTTATGCCTGGTATTACTTCACTACCTGTATATGTTAAAGCTGGACAAGGGTTTTCTAATGTTTTAATGATGATTATTTGTTTAATATCTTCATTTTTAGTAAGTGCATTAGTAGCCATTTTATTAGGCAGTAAGGTTGAATCAAAAACTAGTAATGATAAAAATATTGAATATAATATTTTTATCAATTCACCAGTGTCAGGTACAATAATTCAGTTAGACAAGGTTGATGATTCTGTCTTTTCAAATAAAATGATGGGAGAAGGCTTTGCAATTCAACCTATTTCTGGAGAGATATATGCACCAGTATCAGGAAAAATATCGATGATTGCAAAAACAAAACATGCTATAGGTATTACTACAAAAGAAGGATTAGAAATTTTAATCCATATGGGGATTGATACAGTATCGTTAACAAATAATCCATTTGATATATTTATACACAATAATGAATCTGTAATACAAGGACAGAAACTTGCATTTATGAATATTTCTAAAGTAGAAAAAGAGGGTAAGGACCCAACAATAATAGTTGTAATCACAAATTATAAGAATATGGTTAAAAATATAGATTTTAATTTTCAAGAAAATTCTGTTACAAGTAAAGATAGTATCATTACTGCTGGTATAGATTAAAAGTGTAAAATCAAATGTTCAAAAATTTGTAAAATATCAAGGCAATAACTCGAAATTAATAATACACAAAAAGATTGAAACAAAACGTTCCAATCTTTTTTCTAACTATTTTTACGCATTGTAGGCGACAATTTAAATGAGGTCACTATACCTATGATAGCAATAGCAATCATTAAATAAAATGCCCACCGAAAACCAATTTCAGTAGTTAATTGTGGAGCAACACCTTGATGTGTTGCAATGGTAACACCGACACTCATCAAAGTCATCGAAAGTGCAGTGCCTAAAGAACCTCCAATTTGGCGAATAGTAGAAGCAGCTGCATTACCATCAGCGACCGCATTAGAGGGCAGCTCATTAATTCCAGCGGTAAAAGTATTCATCATGGTTAAAGCAATTCCAATCATTCTGATAGCATAACTAGTTGTAATTAGCCAAACGGGAGTGGCAGTATTGAAAAAGACCATCGGTAAGGTGCCTACAAATAATATTGAAAATCCAATTAGTGAAATTTTCTTAATTCCAAATTTGTCGTACAAATATCCTGAAATAGGATTGAAAATTCCCATGATAATTGCTCCAGGCATCATTATTAATCCCGTTGAAAGAGCACTTTCTTGACGAGTAGTTTGTAAATACATCGGTAAAACCAACTCAATACCGACCATCGCAATATTGCTTAAAGTACTCAACAAAGTATTCCAATTAAATTGCGAATTAATAAAGACACGAACGTTAATCAAAGGTGAGTCTGATTTTAATTGTCGAATTCCAAAAGCCAACAAAATTATAAGACCAATTATAAAAATAATTATCTGCCAAAAATTAATTTTGCCTGTATTACCAATTTCGGAAAAGATAAATAGAATAATTCCAAATCCACTAATTGATTCTAAGAAGGAATACCAATCTAATTTAATGGCATGTGGTTGATTAATCGTGGGAAATTGCCAAAGAGCACAAATCAAAATCAGCACACTAGTAACTAATAAGACCCAAAAGAGCATGCGCCAATCATAATTTTTTAAAATTAATCCAGAAATAGTGGGTCCAATTGCTGGTCCAAAAGCAATAACTAACCCCGTTAACCCCAAAGCGATTCCCCGCTGTTCTGGTTTAAATAATTGTAAAATGACATTTTGAATGAAAGGCATCATGGCACCTGCTGCAATAGCTTCAATCATTCGTCCTGCTAATAAGACATAAAAATTATTTGCTAGCACACAGATTAAGGTACCCATGATAAAAACAATCAACATTGTCAAATAGCTAAAACGAGTTGTGAAACGATGGAAAACCCAGGCTGATAATGGAATCATGACCCCAACAATCAGTAAGTAGCCAGTGGATAGCCACTGGGCGGTGGCTTGGTTAACATGAAAGGCGTGCATGATGGTAATTAGGGCATTATTTAAAAAAGTTTCTGCTAATAATGCCAGAAAAGCTCCAGATAACAATGTAATCATCATTATATTACGTTTTTGGTTAGAAATATTCATACTTTTCTCCTTATCTATGAAGTCAACTAATCTTGAAAGTTATTAATGATTTGCTGTAAATTAGCAACTAATTGCCCTTGATTGGACTCTGTCAAATTGTGCGTTATTTTTTGGTTGATTTGGTCCATATTTTGATAAATCGTTGTAATGTTAGTACTAATAAATTTATTGCCCTCTTTTGAAAGCTGTAAAATCATTTGGCGGCGATCTTTATCAGAGGGGTTAGAGATAATAAGTTTTTTACTGGTCAAACGCTTAACAATACTACGAGTAGTAGGATGACTTAGAAAAAAGACCGTTTCGACTTCTTTTTGCGAAACTGGGCGTTCTTGAGCCTCATAAAGATAAATTAATAAAGTTACTTGTGGTCCAGTTAAATTGTACTCAGCAAAAAGTTTATTCATCCGCAAATTAAGCTCTTTTTCAATGAGTGTATTTGCAATTTTAATTAAAGAACCTAAATTATTAATATTTGTTTTCAAAATTATCACCTCGAAAGTGTAGCATACTACACTTTTTGGATGAATGCAAATATGAGTTACAAAATCGGATTTTATTTGGTTGTACTAGATAGTAATTTATGCCAAACTGTTATGTATAATTAATTATGAAGGAGGGACTATTATTGATTTCATTTTTGAATGATTATTCCGAAGGTGCCCATCCCAAAGTGTTGCAACGTTTAGTGGATACCAATTTGCAACAAGCAACTGGTTATGGGACGGACAATTTTACTACTGAGGCCACAGCGAAGATTAAAGACGCCATTGATTGTCCCCAGGCCAAAGTTTGTTTTTTGACTGGTGGAACCCAAACCAATCAGATTGTCATTGATGCACTCTTGCAAAGTTATCAAGGTGTCATTGCTGTTGATAGTGGGCACATTAACTTGCATGAAGCAGGAGCCATTGAATTTACAGGACATAAAGTCTTAACTTTGCCAGGAAAAGCAGGCAAATTACAGGCTCAAACTGTGGCTGATTATGTGCAAAACTTTTATGAAGATGACAGTTATCAACAGATGGTCTTCCCGGGGATGGTATATATTTCTTATCCTACTGAATATGGAACACTTTATTCCAAGCAAGAGTTAACGGATTTGGCAACTGTTTGCCATAAATACCACTTGCCGCTTTATATTGATGGCGCCCGCCTCGGTTATGGATTAATGAGTGCTGCTGCCGATATGACAATTAAAGATATTGCCCAATTAGCTGATGTATTTTATATTGGTGGGACCAAAATCGGAGCTTTATGCGGGGAAGCAGTTGTTTTCACCAAAAATAATGAACCAGAACAATTTTATTCTTTTGTCAAACGACACGGTGCTTTGCTGGCTAAAGGCCGCTTAAATAGTTTGCAGTTTTTGGAACTATTTACGGATAATCTTTATTTTGATATTAGCCAACATGCAGTAGCAATGGCTTTAAAATTAAAACAGGGATTTTTGGATAAAGGTTATCAATTATACATTGATTCTCCTACAAATCAGCAATTTTTCATTATGGATAATCAAAAAGTCCAAGAATTGAGTCAGCAAGTCTTATTCACTCGTTGGGAAAAATATAATGAAAACCAGACGATTATTCGTTTTGTGACTTCTTGGGCCACTCCAGAAAAGGACATTGATCAATTACTTGACTTGATTTAATTAAATATTTGAAGACCAAATAATATGCTATCATCCAAATAGAAATAGCATATTATTTTTTTGTTATGAGCGTTACTTTTGAAGTTCTCATTCGTTGTTTAAGTGAAAGGAGGGGCGCAATGAAGCTTGATGGTTATGAAGAATTAATCAAAGATATGTTATTAGAATTACGTAATTATTTAATTAGGCAGGGAGCCCAAGCGCAAATCGCGGAGGATGTCATTCAAGATGTCTTTGTTAAATTACTCGAAATGGAATTAATTTTGCCGCCAGAACAATTGCGCCCCTATATGTATCGCATGGTAAAAACGAAGTACATTGATACTTATCGCCGTCAGCAACATTGGCAACAATTGCTGGAAAGATATCTTATTCCTGACCTCCAACGGCCATTAACAGAAGAAAAATTATCACCACGAGAGCAGCAATTAGTTCAAGTATTAGAACAATTGTCCACCGAAAATCAACAATTATTACGTTTAAAATATGTTGATAACTATTCGCTAGCACAAATGGCAGATCAATTACAAATCCCAGTGGCAGCTGTCAAAATGCGTTTGTATCGTCTGCGACGAAAACTTAAACAACTTATAGGAGATGAACATCATGGATGAAAATCAAAAATTTGAAAATTTAGCTCGCAAAGTCAAAATCAAACGGTGGCTGTGGACAATTGGCTTGATTGTGATTTTAGTACCTTTAGTAATGATTGGCTTTGACAAAATTACAGGACACTTAGTAAGGCAGCAATCTAACCAATTATTTAAACAAATGGATATGCGCTCAACAATTATGGCGCCAAACATTCAAACAAGTGATCGACTGTTAGCTGATGATAATAATCAACATGGCAAAATCATCAGCCATCGCTATAAAGAAATTGATGGTTATCGGATTCCTTGGAGTTCAGTCGAAGGACGTTATGATTTGTTCACCAATGCAATGGCGCTATCCAATGTGGTTGATAGTCATTCTCAAACTCAAAAATCTCACAAAATTAAAGTGCTGGACTATGATCGTACCACCCAAACCAAGATACCTTTGTTTTATAACAATCAATATCAAGCTCACCTTAAAGCTGATTCGTTAGTTAAACCCCAAGAACTGCCACGCGTAGCGCAAATGTCCAATTATGTAGCTGAGGTAGCCCTTACCTTTAAGCAGCCTTTAACTTATCAGGCAATTCAACAAAAGTTACCTCAAAATTTACATGCTAATTGGTATTGGATTGGGACTAATAAGCATAATAGTCTGGAAGTCGCTAATAATAACTACTTAGGTATTCAAGCCTATAATAATCGCATTAGTAATCATGATTATCAAGATTTTCGCAAGTTACTTGCCCAAGCCCAGACCTTAGGTTTAACAGAAACTTTCACTTTGAATAATGATCAACCTTACAAACCAGCCCAATATGCTGCTTACTATGCTAAAAAATATCCTGATTTAAAGAAAGCTCGGTTTTATGGAGTAATTGTCACAGGTCAAAGTGAAAACTTTAAACAATTAGAAAATGCCGATTGGATTAGTGCTAGTTCAACCGGGGCAACAATTGAACGCGTACCCTATATTAAACCAGAATATTAGCAAAACAGCCTCCTTTATGGAGGCTGTTTTATTTCAATTGAAATATTTTAAAAAAGTTGTTGACATATTTCAGCTGAAATATTATGATTTATATATCAGCTGAAATAAATCAAGGAGACCACGAATGAAACTCAAACAAATTGCGCAATTTAGTTCTGGTTTAAACAGTTTAGAATTAAAGAAATCTCCTCATCATGCAGCTACTTATACCAATGATGATATGGAAATTGATTTGTGTCAAGGTTATTGGAGCGAAGAACTTCCAATAATACAAAAAGCGGTAGCCAATGCTGGTAATCTCATAATTAATATGATGACTAATCGAGCAACAGTTGTTTCTCCGCTATCCGTGGGAAAACTTTTACCGCAACACATTATGCAATTAAGCTTAGATAATCAACAAGTCGATGCTTGGTATTTATGCTACGTATTTAATGAATCTCATAGCGTCAAACGTCAATTATATAGTACTATGGAAGGAACAGTTTTGCGCCGTGTCACAGCCACTAGTATTAAAAATTTGAATATTAAATTGCCACCATTAGAAGAACAGCGGCAAATTGGCAAATTTTATCGTACTATCTTAATTCAGGAACGTTTACAGCGAGAATATCTACAAAAATTAAATCAGCTTTATCTCACGATTTTAAATAAAAATGACCTTAATGGAGGAAAGTAACATGACCACTACAACTAACTTAGAAAATGGATTGTTTAGTGCTGCAGACGCTTTACGTTCTAAAATGGATGCCAATCAATATAAAGATTATCTATTAGGAACAGTCTTTTACAAATATTTATCTGATAGCCAATTGTATACAATAGCGGAATTATTAGGTGAAGACGAAGCAACGCTCACTCAAGCACAGCAACTTTATGAACAAAATGCATCCAACACGGATCTTATTCAAGAACTACAAGCGACCTTTGGCTATGTCATTGCACCAGAGTATACCTATACAAATATTTTAAAAGCGGTTCAGAATCATACTTTTCAATTAAAACAACTAGGTGATGCCTTTAATAAACTGGAAAGTACAGGCAAAGAATTTGATGGTTTATTTGAAGATTATGACTTATATTCTAAGCGTTTGGGCAATACGGCACAAAAGCAAGCGGATACGATTGCTGGCGTCATTGCCGCTATTGGCAAATTAGAAATTGTCAAGACATCCGGAGACAGTTTAGGTGATGCTTATGAATATTTAATTAGCCAATTTGCCTCTGAATCGGGTAAAAAGGCGGGTGAATTCTATACTCCGCAAAAGGTTTCTGAATTGTTAACCCGTTTAACTTTAGTAGATAAAGATTATAGTAAAGGAATGACTGTCTATGACCCGGCTATGGGTTCAGGTTCATTATTGTTAAATTTTCGAAACTATGTGAAACATCCCGATCGAATTACTTATTATGGTCAAGAAATCAACACTTCCACTTATAATCTAGCACGGATGAATATGATTTTGCATCATGTTGAGATGGCGAACCAAGTCTTACGGAATGGTGATACGTTGGATGAAGATTGGCCAGCTGAAGAAGTAACAAACTTTGATGCAGTAGTAATGAATCCACCTTATTCTTTAAAATGGAGCGCAGCCGAAGGCTTTAAAGAAGATCCCCGCTTTGCAGCCTATGGAGTATTACCACCTAAGTCCAAAGCTGATTATGCCTTTTTGTTGCATGGATTTTATCATTTGAAGCATAGTGGCGCGATGGCGATTGTCTTACCTCATGGTATTTTGTTTCGAGGGGGTACCGAAGGCAAAATTCGCCAAAAATTATTAGAAAATGGTGCTATTGCAGCAATTATTGGGTTACCAGCGAACTTATTCTATAGTACTAGTATTCCGACTACGATTGTCGTTTTAAAAAAGGACAAAACAGACCGGAATGTGCTCTTTATTGATGCCTCTAAAGAATTTGAAAAAGTTAAAACCCAAAATGTTCTGCGCGAAAGTGATATTCAACGCATTATTGACACTTATCAAAAACGCGTGGATGTCGACAAGTATGCTCATTTAGCTACCTTTGAAGAAATTCAAGAAAATGAATTTAACTTGAACATTCCACGGTATGTTGATACCTTTGAAGAAGAAGAACCAGTAGATGTAAATCAATTATTGACGCAGATGAAGGCTATTAAACAAGAAGAAGCGCAGTTAACAGATCAAATTAATACTATGATGGCAGAATTAGTTGGAACTACCCCAGAAGCCAAAGCCACATTAGATCTTTTAAAAGAAGTCTTAAAATAAAAAACTATGAGAAAGTGGAAACAGATGAAAGTAGAAAAGTTAGTCCCCAAAATTAGATTTCAAGGATTTACGGAGGAGTGGGAAGCAAAAAAATTAGGAGAAATATTATTAAAAATTGGGGATGGACTGCACGGGACTCCGATTTATAATATTAATGGTAATACAGCCTTTGTTAATGGTAATAATCTAATTAATGGAAAAATTGTTATTAATAAAGAAACAAAAATGGTTGATAACTTTCAACAATCTAAAAATGATAAATCATTAAATGATAATACAATATTAATGTCTATTAATGGAACTATTGGAAATTTAGCATATTATAATAATGAGAATGTGATGTTAAGCAAAAGTGTAGCATTTTTAGAAACTAATAAGTATTCTAAACTATTCATTTATCAATTACTACAAAGTGAACAGATTATATATTATTTTATTAATAATTTAACAGGAACAACAATAAAAAACTTGGGTTTGAAAATTATTAGAAAAACTCCATGTAAAGTTCCTAAAGAAAAAATGGAACAGGAAAATATTGGTAATTTACTAAAAAAAATCGATCAACTAATAGCTCTGCAACAGCAAAAAATTGCTCTCTTGGAACTACTCAAGAAAGCTTTTTTGCAGAAGATGTTTGCTAGTGAAAACCAAAAGGTACCAGAAATTCGTTTTGTGGGATTTAATGATGAATGGGAACATGAAAAATTAGTTAATCTAGGACATGCTTTTTCAGGGTTATCAGGTAAATCTAAAAAAGATTTTGGACATGGAAAAGCTAAATTTGTAACTTATATGAATGTTTTTAAAAATCCTTTAGCTTCATTATTAGAAGTTGAGCCAATTGAAATTGATAATAAACAACATGAAATAAAGTATGGGGATGTTTTTTTTACAATATCTTCTGAAACTCCAATGGAAGTTGGTATGTCCAGTGTTTGGAAATATAATTCTCCAAATGTTTATCTTAATAGTTTTTGTTTTGGATATAGGCTTGATTATAATTTTGATTTAAATTATCTTGCATTTATGCTACGTTCTAATGATTTTAGAAAAAAAGTTATTATTCTAGCTCAAGGAATTTCAAGATTTAATATATCAAAAAATAAATTGTTGAATATTGAGATTTTCTTTCCTATGTTAAAAGAGCAACAAAAAATTGGTGTTTTCTTTGAAGAATTAGACCAGTTAATATCAACTAATAACCACAAACTTACCAACTTAAAATCACTTAAGAAGTCCTTATTACAAAATATGTTTATTTAAATTCAAAAGGAGTTGCTAATGACTGAAGAAGCAGCAATGGAGGCTAAGTTAATTAATCGTTTGACGCAAGGAGTTAATCAATGGGTCTTGCGCGAAGATTTAAAGACGGTATCCCAATTATGGGAGAATTTTTTTCGGATTTTAACTGCTAATAATCAAGATCAATTAGCGGATGTTGACCTCACTCCCACAGAAAAAGACACAATTCAATCCCAATTGGTGCAACCTAACTTTTATCGAGCGGCGTCGGTATTAGTAGGAGCTAATCGTCAGGTGCATCTTCATTTAAAACGGGAAGATTCCAGTTTGCCAGATGCCAACTTATTAGTGTTAGACAATACGAATATTTCGGGTGGATCCTCGGTTTACGAAGTAGTGCATCAAGTTCAAGTACCGAAAAATTTGGTCTTGGATCAAGATCGTAGATTTGATGTTTCACTGTTAATTAATGGCTTGCCTTTGATTCATATCGAATTAAAGACACCCCAACAGCCTTATATGAAAGCTTTCCATCAAATTCAAAAGTATATTAATGAAGGTAAATTCACTGATATTTTTTGTTTTGTGCAAATGTTTGTAGTTACTAATGGAACCAGCACACGCTATATTTCCGCTGGACAAAAACTGAATGCTCAGTTTTTAACATCATGGGTGGATGCTGACAACAACTTAGTAGATAATTATCTTGATTTTGCTCAGCAAGTGTTATCAATTCCGACAGCTCATAAGATGATTGCTGATTACACGGTTTTAGATAGTGAAGCTCACCGACTCATTTTATTGCGGCCATATCAAATTCATGCAATTCAAGCCATTTTTGCAGCCTCACGCCAAGGTCAATCCGGCTATATTTGGCATACCACTGGCTCGGGGAAAACTTTGACTTCTTACAAGGTGGCACGTAATCTGTTGCAAATTCCTGCTTTGCAAAAGACGATTTTTTTAATAGACCGCAAAGATTTAGATATGCAGACGACTGCTGCTTTTCAGACTTATGCCAGCAATGATACAATTAGTGTCAATGAAACCAATAACAGTTACGATTTAGCAGAACAATTAACAGATGGTCAACGCAATGTGGTAGTTACTACCCGCCAAAAACTACAAGCAATTTTTAAACGTTTAGAAAGTGACACTTTAGCTACCCAGCAATACGCACAATTAAAGAATTTGCGCTTAGCGTTCATTGTGGATGAATGTCATCGCGCGGTGACGCCGACGCAAAAACGGGAATTAGATAAGTTCTTTACGCGTCAACCTTTGTGGTATGGCTTTACCGGGACACCTATTTTTGCCGAAAATGCCCGTGCAGAAAATGGACAAGATGCCCGAACCACAGAACAATTATATGGTCCGGTACTGCATACTTATACAATTGAAGATGCTATTCGGGATCAAGCAGTTTTAGGATTTAAAATTGAAAATCAGGGAAGCTTGAGCACTCAAGATGAATCTAATACATCCCAGTTAGATAGTGTTTACGCTTCACCAGAACATATGCACACAGTAGTACAAAAAGTCTTAAAATTAGCTTATCGCAAGCAAGGTTTAATGAATGGACATCGCTATTCAGCTATTTTTACTACTTCTTCAATTAAACAAGCTCAAAAGTATTATCGTCTCTTTAAAGAGGCTATTGCTCAAGGAGAAGTGCCCAAGCGAGTATTACAAGTGGCGCCTGACTTTCCACGGATAGCAATTACGTACTCAATTTCTCAAAATGAAGCTGAATCACAAGCTAATCAAGACGAAATGAAACAATCTTTAGCTGATTATAATAAAATGTTTCAAACCAACTTTTCGATGGGAGAATTGGCAGCTTATAATCGCAATGTCAATGATCGTTTAGCCCACAAAAAAAGACAATATCAACTGCCAGGGCAACAATTAGATTTAGTTATTGTAGTTGATCGGCTTTTAACTGGCTTTGATGCTCCGAACTTGGCAGCTTTATATCTGGACCGTCCTCCATTAAATCCGCAAAATTTGATTCAAGCTTTTTCCAGAACTAATCGAATTTATGACCGCGGTAAAACTTGGGGACAGATTGTCACTTTTCAATATCCCGATACTTTTAGTAAAGACATTGATAACGCACTAAAGCTTTATTCACATGGAGGAACCAGTACAATTTTGGCTCCTGATTGGTCAACTTCTCGCAAACATTATGTGACTGCTCGTAAGGCTTTGGATAAATATTTACAACAACCAGATGCTGGTGCGACTCTTTTACAAGCGACAGTTGCCGAACAAAAACAATTTGTGCGTGCTTTTCAAGATTTTGATAAGAGTTTTACGGCCATTCAAACTTATGACGAATTAGATCACCAAGATCAACTTCCACCCGCAGAACGCGTACAATTAGATGATATTGATGTTGAACAATTAGAAGCTTTGCGTGGCACTTATGAAAATGTCATTGAACAATTGCGGACTAATAGCGAAGAAATCAATGAATCAGATTCACCAGTTGATGATGAATATGAGTTGGAATCCTTTCATACTAAAGAAGTCGATGAGCGTTATATTTTAGCTTTAATTCAAGCATATATTCCTGATAATCAATCAGAATCAATTGTTCAAGTTGATAAAAAGGACTTCGATAAAATTAGTGAATATATTGATGATTTAGCACAGACTAATAAACCATTAGCTGATATTATCCGTTCATTATGGCTGCGAGTGCAACAAACTCCCCAACAGTACACTGATCAACAAGTAGATCAGATTTTGGAACAATTAATTGATCAGGAAAGTCAACGGATAATGCAAGATTTTGCTCAGCGCTATAAGGTTAATTATGAAAGCTTGCGCTATGTGATGGCTAATTATGATCCAGATGCAGATGTACAACAACAACGAGGAATGAATGATTTAGTTGATAAATCAGCTTTTCAAGAGTTTAAGAGTGCTTATCCTCAAACTGATTTAACTAATTTATTGCAGTGGAAGCAACAAGTTCGACAAGAAGTTGGTAAATATTATTTTGATAAGATTCAGCCTTTAATGCAACACAGTTAAAATTAACTGCTTACTTTTTATTGGGAGCAAGGAGGCCAACGATGTGTACTAGTATTGCGATTCATGCTGATAATGGACAAGTCTTTTGGGGTCGGACAATGGATATGAATCTCGGAATGTTTGGTGAGGATCCAGGGATTGATGTTGACATTATTAATATTCCTTGTGGAGCTATAATTGCCAGTCAATTACAGCCATGGACAAGTAAATATTCGATGATGGGGCTGTGTGCGGCCGATAACTTTAATGTGTTTGATGGTATTAATGCAGCTGGTTTAGCTGGTGGCTTACAAGTTTTAATGGAGAGCACGCATGCAGAAGCTGAACAATTACAAGCACGTCAACTACAGCCCTTATTAGGCGAAGAATTTGTGACTTTTGTGTTGACTAGTTTTTCCAGTGTGGCTGAGATTAAGGCTCATATTCAAGAATATGGCTTATTGCATCATCCCTATCGGCGAGGTCAACAGCGTTTACAATTGCCTGGACATTATATGTTTGTTGATGAAACCAATGATAGCGTGATTATCGAACCAACTGACCAAGGCGGATTTAAGCTTTATGACAGTATTGGGGTGATGACTAATAGTCCTGAATATGATTGGCACTTAACTAATTTACGGAACTATTTAAAATTAACCAATGTTGATCCGATCAAAAGTAAAAAAGTTTATAATGACCGCCTAACATTAAGGCCCATTGAGACTGGCACCGGTTACGGGATGTTTGGCTTGCCAGGGGATTATACTTCACCTTCCCGTTTTGTTCGCGCAGCTTTGCTGGCGCATAATTTGGACAGTTTTACAGCAGTGGATGGGATTAATCAACTCTATTCAGTCTTAAAAACTGCCATGATTCCCAGAGGCTTAGAACATGGACACGCCCAAAGTCCGGTAAGTGATTATACGCGCTATTGGGTGGGCTATGACTTGACCCAACGCCAACTTTACGTACAGACTTGTCAAGGATTGGCATTCAATACGATGAAATTAGTAGTCAATCAAACTGAAATCACACGCACGACCTTGGAAATTTCTAATGATGCTATTTCGTTAAATTAATAATTAGGAGGAAAAAAGATGCGTTTTTTGCATACTGCTGATTGGCATATTGGCCGACGGTTGCACGGATTTGACTTAACAGAAGAGCAAGATTATGCTTTTCAACAAATTGAAACGATTGCTCAAAGTGAGCACGTTGATGGTATTATCATTGCCGGGGATTTATATGACCGCAGTGCGCCTGCGGAGGCAGCAGTGCAACAATTAAATCGAATGCTTCAACAATTGAATTTGACAGATAAGTTTCCCATTTATGCTATTTCGGGCAATCATGATAGTAATATCCGTTTAGCTACTGGCACACCGTGGTTTCCACGAACTAACTTTTATTTATATACTCAGCTAGAGCAAGCGTTTACGCCCATTGAATTAGCTGATACCCAGATTTTTTTATTACCATATTTTGAACCTTTTGCAGCTCAACAATATTTTCAAGACGAATCTTTGCAGCATTTAGATCAAAGTGTTGCTGCAGTGATTGCCGAAATGAAAACCCACTTTACCCCGGGGAAAACTCACATTTTAGTGGCTCATTTTTTTGTGAATGGTAGTGCTCAGACAGATTCCGAAACGCAATTAACTGTAGGAGGCTTAGCTTCAGTACCATTATCATTATTATCAGATTTTGATTATGTAGCCTTAGGTCATTTACATGGCAAAGATGCATTGCAGGCTCCCCAAGCACGCTATTCGGGTTCACCAGTGAAATTTTCATTATCTGAAGCTCACCAAAAGAAGGGCGTTTATCTGGTAGATACAGATACGCAAACAATAACTTTTAAACCACTCTCGCCGTTACATGATGTACAACAACTCACGGCTAGTTTTGCGGAATTAACTCAACCAGAATTTTATCAGCAATATCAATTAACAGATTATTTTGGGATTACTTTGACTGATACCAAACCGATTCCCAATGTCTTAACGCAATTGCGCACAATTTATCCGCGTATTATTTCTTTGAATCGTGCAGAAGGTTTTGTAGAGCAATTTGCTTATCAAGGTGAAAAGCGGCAGCAACTTCAACAACAAGATCCCTTAGATTTATTAAGTGATTTTTATGAGCATATTGCCCAAGAACCGCTAACCGACCAGCAAAAGAAATGGGCTGCTGCAGCTTTGAAAATTGCTAATCAGGAGGAGAAATAGTTGAAACCGTTAAAATTAGTTATGCAAAACTTCGGCCCATATGCCAAACAAAGTTTAGATTTTACTAAACTGGCTGCTACGGATATTTTTTTGATTTCAGGACGCACAGGTTGTGGAAAAACTACTATTTTTGATGCTTTGACTTTTGCTCTTTATGGCGAAGGCATTAGTGATGATCGTAAGCCAGAAAGCTTGCGTTCTGACTTTGCTGATGATCGAACACCGACACAAGTAGATTTAGAATTTGAGCATCAAGATTTAATTTATCATGTAATGCGTCAGCCCAAACAAACACTAGCCAAAAAACGCGGTTCAGGACAAAAAGTGTACGAAAGCACTGGCCGTTTAGAGATCTTTCGAGCTGATACCAAAATTGCAGAAATTAATAAATTAAAAGATATTAGTATCAAAATTGAAAGTGTTCTGCAATTAAGTCGTAAACAATTTGTGCAGATTGTTTTATTACCACAAGGGGATTTTCGGCGCTTTTTGATGGCTGATAGTAAAGACAAAGAAGGAGTCTTGCGGCAAATTTTCAAAACTGGCTTATACCAACGCTGGAGCGAAGTTTTGAATAATCAACTTAAAGAACAGAAAAATCAGCAACAGCAATGGCAAACCGCTATAACTTCAGAATTGGCTAAAGTTACTTGGAACCAACCACCAGAAAATTTAACTGACTTAAATCCACAGCAACAATTAAAACTACTAAAAGAACAACAAACTACCGCTCATCAAACTTTGGCAACTTTAGAAACACAACAGCAACAATTAGAACAACAATATCAACAACAGCAAACCTCTTACCATGATGCTCAAAAACAAAATCAACGCTGGCAAGATTTAAAAGCTCAGCAACAGCGCTTAAGCGATTTGATAGGGCAATCTGAAGCGATGAAGCAAAAGCAACAATTAATTGCTCAATTAAAGTGGGCTCAAAGTCAACAAAGTGATTATCGTCATTACCAAGAATTACAGACTGCAATGACAACGAAACAAGAACAATTACAACAATTAACACAAACAATCACTACGACTGAACAACAGCAAAGTCAATTACAACAAGAACAACAACAATTAACAGCGCAAAAACCCTTACAAGATCAACGTTTGCAAGAGCAACCCTTATTAAAGAATCAACGGCCAGCCTTTGCACAAGTTGAACAATTACAAACCAAATTGACTAAGTCCCAAAATGCTTTGACAGCTAGTCAACAACAAGTAGATGCATTGCACCAGCAGCAACAACAGCTACAACAAGAACAAGCTGCACTCACCCAAGCTGTTGCAGAATTACCAACGATTGTTGAACAATTACATCAAGTCCAGCAAGACCAAAGTCAATTGCTTAATTTACAACAACAGGCTGATAAATTACAAACTGCGCAACAAAAGAATCAAAAATTAACAAACCAAATTACTCAAGCACAAAAAAATCTTGTCACTGCAAAAGATCAAGTGGCAGCATTAGAAGCTAGTTACCAACAACTGCATAATCAATGGCTGGAAAGTCAAATTGCAAACTTGGTCGCACAATTAGAACCAGGAACTCCTTGTCCAATTTGTGGAAGTATTGAACATCCTCAGCCAGCAACTATCAATACAGTTCAAGCCGTATCTAATGAACAAGTAAAAAGTGCCGAAGAAAAATTGCGCACCCAAACAGCTAAACAATCAGAATTAGAGTCAGCTTTAAAAGAAAAGCAGCAACAATTAACTCAAGCAACGACACAATGGCAGCAAGATTTAACAGATTTAAAACAAAAACTAGCACAACACCAATTAATAACTGTCATTCCTGAACAACTAATTGATATTATTACTAACTTACAAGCAGCTTTGGATCAACAACAGATTCAATTAACTAGGTTACAAACTCAGCGCACCCAATTAACCGCTCAAAATCAGCAATTAGACCAAATTCAGCAGCAATTAAAGACTTTAGAACCAACAGTTGAAATTGCCGTGACACAATTGCAGCAACAACAAACGGAATATCAAAAACTGCAAGTCCAACTTGCTGATGCTAAGCAACAATTACCGGCTGATTATCCTAATTTGCAGGCTTTAGATAAATATTTACAGCAGTTGCAACAAGCAATAAAAGACTATGAAACTACAGTGCAAACTAATACTCAAAAATTACAACAAACTGAGCAACAATTAGCTGCTGCCAAAGCTTCTCAAGATCACATTCAACAAGATTATCAACAAACAAATACCCAATTACAACAAATCCAAGCACAACTGACACAGGCATTACAGGCGCAATTGCAAACAAGTGATTGGCAGATATTAGTGCAATTGTTAGAACAATTACCACAATTGCCACAGTATGAGCAACAATTGAATACTTATCAACAAGAACTTTTGCAAGTCCAGACCAAGGCTGAAGAATTACAAAAAATCATTGGTGACCAACAACCAGTTGATTTAACCGTAGCTAAGGACCAGTTACAACGGGCAGAACAACAACTGCAAACAGCTCGCCAGACTTATAATCAAGAACGCGATCAAATTAATCTTAATGATGCGCACTTACAAGCTGTGGAACAAAGTTTGCAGCAAATTGCTGGCCAACAAGCAGATATTAATGAATTACAACTCTTAGTAGAAACAGTAAATGGTCGTGGTGAAGCTAAGTTAGGCTTAGAACGTTATGTCTTGCGAGCACAACTGGTGGAAATTTTGCAAGTAGCAAATGAGCATTTACAACAATTAAGTTCTGGTCGTTATTTCTTAACTTTGCATAAAGAAATTGGTACTTTCCAAAAAAATACCGGTCTGGAAATTGATGTTTATGATGATAATGTCGGCCAAAAGCGCAGTGTTCATACCCTGTCTGGTGGTGAAAGTTTTATTGCGGCTTTAAGTTTGGCGTTAGCTTTAGGAGAAGTGATTCAAAATGAATCTGGTGGAATTAAGATTGATACGCTCTTTATTGATGAAGGATTTGGTTCTTTGGATCAAGACTCTTTAGCTACTGCTTTAGACGCTTTACAAAATATTGAAAGCAGCAGCCGCATGATTGGCATTATCAGTCATGTCACGTTATTGCAAGAACGCATCCCTTACCAAATCAAAGTAACTACACAAGGACAAGGCAAAAGTACCGCGCAAATTATTGTTCCCGCCTAATAATTATTGCCAATCTCAGATAAATTTATCATGGGATTGGCTTTTTTATTATGCTAAACTTGACTTATAACAAGCAAATGGAGCTATTAAAATGAAAATGATTGCTAAAATAATGTTTTTGTTAGCGTTCTCATCAATGGTGGGCTGTCGGCCACAAGAAAAAGCGTCAACGCCGGCACATCAACAACCAACAACTCAACAGCCTGCAAAAAAATCCCCCCAAACAAAAAAGCACCCTAAAAATTCAACAAATCCAAGTGCACATGTGCAAACTCTTTGGAATAATGATAAAAATCAAGAATTATCAGCCTTTATGCAGCAATGGCAAACCAAGATGGCTCAATCTTATTTAGGTACATATGATGGTAAAAAGCCGAGCTATCGAGATAATGTTTTTCCAGATGTATTAATTAATGGCCAATTGCAAGACAAAGTAAATTGGGGGGCTTTGCCAATAGCTTTACAGTGGTCACCTAAAGGTGACAAACAAGGAGAATATCAAGTAGTTGCTGTTGCTAGTGAAAACACTACACTGGCTGAAACATATTTTTTTACAATTCATAATGGTCATCCCCTTGTCTTTGAAGCTAGTAAAGATAAGGGCGATTTAATTTATTTGTATGATTCCCAAAATGTTGAACTACAGCAAGGCTTTGCGAAAATTTTAACTGGTAAAATTCCAGTGAGTCATTCGGATAATGAATTAAATCAAGATGCAGCGGCTCAAATTGCCCAACAGCAAATTCCAAGTGCTTATCGGCATACCTGGTATTGGCAAGATCAGACTACTCATAATATAGAAAATTTTGATTTAACTAACGCCCAAGATTTGCGCTTAGATTACTATACAACAACTACGCCCCAATGGTTAAACGTCCGGACTGCTCAACAGACTGCTGGCGTGGGCAATGATATTTATTTACGTTATCGGTATTTTGATGGACAGCAAGTACCCGTAGCAATGATGGCTTCCGGTGCTGGAATATGGTTTGATAATAATGCTTACTTGCAACGACGCCAGGCCCAAATTATGGATACTTACACCTTTGGTGATGAACCTAAGGGTCGTGATGATGAATAATGTATTGCTAGCAATATTATAAAGGAAACTGATTTTATGAAGTTTAAAATTGAACGTTTTATTATTTTATTTGCTTTTGTTATAAGTATTTTTTACTTGATGCAGGTTCAATCAGTCCGTGCCGAATATCAAGTGCGCGACCAGCAACAAATCTTAACACCTGCAGATATCCAGGCGATTCACGACTTAAATCAAAAATTAGCTCAATTGCCGCATCCGCAACAAATTTGGGTACGCACCTATCGAAAAGTACCTAGTGATTGGCGTATTTATGATAATAAAAAATTAAAAAATATGTACAAAGATAATTCTAATTTAGAAGAATATCGCTCGGATACTGTCGAAAACACTATACCAAAAGTTCCTGAGATTGACTCCACTGATTATGATGACTACGAAGAAGAAGAAACTGCTCAAAAACATGCCGATCAAATTCAAAAACACAATGAGCACATCAATGACCAAGTTAATATTGTGATAGTTTATCCAGTAAATGGACAAAATTGCGTAGCATTAGCCAGCAATGAGAATGTGCCTATAGGTGATTTTCAATTGTGGTATTTGCATAGATTAGCACCTCGAAAGATTAATAATAATCGCCGACTAATGAAAGTTGTGCATAAATACAATAATTTTATTCAACGGCATAACAAAGTGCAGTGGGGGAATTTAGAATGGGATACATTATTGAGCTTATGGTCTTTTGCACTTATTATTTGGTTTGTTGTGATTTCACTTGAAGGATTGCATGATGATCGCGGTGGAGGTTATGACGATTACAATCGGCGCAATGTGGACGGTGAATTTGAGGAAGGCTACATGTATGGTTATTGGCAAGAGCATCAAAACGCGCAAAAAGGAGATAATGAAGATTGGTAAGAATTCTGGATAATTTGTTGACAATTGGGGCTTTGATACTACGGTTTAATTTTAATATTATTGTGGTTGGAATAATTTATTTAATAGTTATGGATACGCTGTTTCCAACTTTTACTGATGAACATTCGTATACAATCGCGTTTATTGGTGCAATTGTGGCCTTTGTATTTGATCGATGGAGTTTAAAATTTTGGCGTTGGCTTTTGGGAGTGGAGAAATGAAATAGTGTGCTGGCTTTTAATGCTGTAACTTTATTTGTGCTCTTTTAAATAAGTTGTATAATTAAACCAACTATGTAAAATTTAAGTGAGGTCCGCATGGCTGGAATATCAAAAAAACAATCGTTCCATCAAAAAAATCTTAATCTCGTATTACAACAAATTATTAATAATTCTCCGATTTCGCGAATCGATATTGCGCGTAATTTGGATATGAATAAATCATCCATTACGTCTTTATATAATGAAATTGAGCATCAAGGTTATTTAAAAGAAATTGGAATCGGTCAAGCCTCCAAAAGCGGTGGCCGTAAGCCGATTTTAGTAGCCCTTAACGAAAAATACGGCTATACAATTAGTATTGATTTAGGTTATAAGCATTTACACATTATGGCTAACTATTTAAATTGTCGGGATTTTTATTATCGTCGCATTAAAAATCCAAGTTCTCAAGTTAGTGACATTTTAAAAATCGTCGATGAGCAAATTAATGAAATTAAGTACTATGATGATACCAAGAATGGGTTGTTAGGAATAGCTTTTTCAATTCATGGCATTGTTGATGAACAAAAAGTAATTAGTTCTCCTTTTTTAGATATGGAAAATATTGACCTGCAACAGCGCTATTGTGAGCAATATGGCGTTCCCGTATTATTAGAAAATGAAGCCAACCTAGCAGCAATTTTTGAACATGATTTCAACAATGAATATAATAAAGCAAATTTGATTTGTGTGAGCATCCATAAAGGAATTGGTGCAGGGATTATTTTGAATCAACAAATTTACCGTGGCTTCCAGGGAGCTGCTGGTGAAATTGGCCGCAGTTTAATGATGTTGAATCAAGATATCAAAGTAGAAAACATTTGTTCAGAAGATGCCATTGTTGAGCGGGTCCGTCAACTAAAAAATGATAATAGGATAGAAAGAAAAGATGTAGTATCTTTAGCTAGAGATAAAGATGCGGATGTGAATAATGCTTTACAAGACTTTATCCACGGTATTGTTCGGATTTTATTTAATGTTTCAGTTGCTTTTGCTCCTGAAGAGATTTATTTGAGTTCGCCTTTACTAGAGGAATTACCAGCGCTCTTTGATGAAATTGAATTGCAAACACAACAATTAAAAATGAATCCACAATTATATTTAATTGCTAATTCCAATTATGCTAATCTCTTAGGTGCAGCTTCTTTAATTAATCATCACGTTTTAAATTTGGATGATTATAATTTGAAATTTTCTTATAAAAATAAATAGTCCTCGAAATTTTCGAGGACTATTATTGTAGAAATTATTTATTTTTTTGTCTAAAGTCGATTAATCTAGAACTTAAGTCTTTAGTTTGAGAATAAATTTGATGATAAATCTCATATAGTTCATGGTATTGGCTAACATGTTCGGGGATTGGATTATAGGTTGTTTTAACTTTAACAAAATTTTCTGTACAACTGATAAAATCAGGATACCAACCTAATCCCACTGTTGCAAGCATTGCTGCTCCTAAACTGGCAGTCTGCTCATTGGCCAAACTCACAACCTTTTTATTAAAGATATCAGCCTGAATTTGCAGCCATAAGGGACTTTTGGCACCACCACCAATGGAAATTACAGTATCGAACATATTATTGTGAGACGCATATATTTGCATAAGATCTTCAAAACTAAAAATAATACCTTCCAAGACGGCACGCACAAAATCACCACGAACATGACTACTATCAACACCAATAAAACTGCCGCGAATTTTAGCATCAGCGTAAGGAGCACGTTCACCAATTAAATAGGGTGTATATAATAAACCATGAGCACCTAGTGTTGAATGTTCAGCATCTTGTATCATTTGGACAAAATCAGTTTGAGGATAAAAAGTTTTTTTAAACCAATTTAAGGAATCACCCGCGGCCAAAGTTACACCCATTGAATAATAAGCATCATTAATAGCATGATCTTCAAACTGTAGTACTCCTTGATAGTTAGTTTGGGCATTGCTTTCATATTTTAAAACTACTCCTGAAGTTCCAATGCTAGATAAAACAGTGTTAGTTTGAAGAATACCAGCTCCCAGGGCACTAGTTGCATTATCAGCGGCTCCAGCAAACACAGGCATGTTGGCTTGAAGGCCAGATGTTTTGGCATAAGCATCAGTAATGTGACCAGCTAGCTCACTGGAATGCAATAATGGTGGACAGATAGATAAAGAAATATTAAAAGTATCACAAATCTCTTTACTCCAAGATTGAGTATCAATATCAAGCATGACGGTTCCAGTAGCATCAGAATAATCAGTGGCTAACTTGCCAGTCATACAATAACGCACATAATCTTTGGGAAGTAAGAAGGTCGTTGCTTGCTGCCAAATTTCAGGTTCGTTTTCTTGTACCCAAAGTAATTTAGGAAGAGTAAAACCCTCTAGTGGCTGGTTATGGGTGATTTGAATAAATTTATGGCCCATTTTGGTTTCAATTTCTTGTCGTTGCTTGGAAGTTCTAGTATCATCCCACAAAATTGCAGGCCGCAAAACTTGATTATTGTGATCTAATAATACTAAACCGTGCATTTGACCTGAAAAACTGAGACCAGCAATAGCTGTTGGTGCAATGTGATCTTGAGCAAGTAATTTATGAATAGCGGCTGTAGTACCAGTAACCCAATCTTGCGGATCTTGTTCGCTAAAACCCACTTGAGGATGAGATAGGGGATAAGAACTACTTTGCTGTGCAGCAATGATTCCATTCTTAGTAATGGCCGCTACTTTCACAGCACTAGTGCCTAAATCAACTCCCAAAACATATTTTTCCATAATTCCACCTAGTTTAATTAACTTAATGTTTCAATAATATAATGATTGATAGTATCTTTAATTTGTTCCAAATGATCAGAATGAGTTGCTGCACGCAATTGTGCTTGAGTCTTGTCGAGGCTATATTTTTCTAGATCAGCAAAATTAACTTGTCCAGCTTCAATCTGCGCACCAATACCAGTATTATAAGAATTGTAGCGATTTTTGACAATATCATCTAGCACGTGGTCTTCTTTTAATTTTAGTGCAACACGTAAGCCAGCGGCAAAGCTATCCATTCCAACAATATGACCATAGAATAAGTCATTAGGTTCAAAAGAGGAGCGACGTGGTTTGGCGTCAAAGTTCAAACCACCACAAGGACCAATGCTTCCTTCTTGAACTACTTCATACATGGCAGCCACAGTTTCATAAAGATTGGAAGGATATTCATCAATATCCCAACCAATTAACTTATCTCCTTGATTGGCATCCAAAGATCCTAGTAAACCAGCATCACGGGCAACACGAATTTCATGTTGGTAAGTATGTCCTGCCAAATTGGCGTGATTACCTTCAAGATTTAACTTGAAATCTTGATCGAGATTATATTCTTTCATGAAAGCAATCGTTGTGGCTGCATCAAAGTCATATTGATGAGTTGTTGGTTCTTTAGGTTTAGGTTCTAATAGCATTTGAGCTGTAAAGCCAATTTCGTTAGCATAGTCTTTAGCCATGTGAAAGAACTTAGCTGCATGTTCTTGCTCAAGTTTCATATCAGTATTCCATAAAGATTCATAACCTTCGCGTCCACCCCAGAAGACATAATTTTCTGCATTGACACGTTTACCAATTTCTAAGCTATGTTTTAATTGGGCTGCACTATATGCAAAAATATCAGCGTACGGAGAAGTAGCAGCACCAGCGACAAAACGAGGATTGTTAAACATATTAGAAGTGTTCCACAAAACTTTCATGCCAGTAGTTTTTTGATATTCAACAATTTTATCAACAACTTTATCGAGATTACGGTTAGTTTCACGGAGAGTATCACCTTCAGGAGCTAAATCCCGATCATGAAAGGCTAGATAGTCAACACCAAGTTTGTCATAAAACTCAAACGCTGCATCCACTTTGGCTAAAGCTTGATCCATTGGATCTTGATATTTATCATAAGGACGCATTGCTGTACCATCACCGAAAGGATCAACTAAACGTTGATCAAATGTATGCCAATAAGCTACTGAAAAACGCAACCAATCGCGCATTTTTTTGCCACCAATAATTTCATCCGGATTATAGTACTGAAATCCCAGCCCAGATTTTAAGCTTTTTTTAGTTCCAATATATTTAATTTTATCTACATTCCAATATGACATTATGTTTCTCCTTTATTTGGTTGGTTTTTAATACGAACTTTCTATTAAAATATAATAGCTTTTAACTCACATGTCAATATACTTATTTTTTAACCGATTTAATACAAAGCATGGATATACCGCCAATCAGTGAAAATGTAAAAGATACGAAGAAAATAGCAGAAAATCCAAAGTGTGAAATTACTAAAGCTGCTATTACTGGTGCTAAAGCCTGAGTTATGGTATTACCTAAGTTATAAATACCCAAGAAAAAAGCTACTCTATCTTTGTCAGGAATAACTTCTAAATTTAATAAATTATCTAAAGAATTCCAAATTCCCATACCAAAACCTGCAGTAATTGCATAAATTATAATACCCCAATTGTTTCTTAATAAGAATAAAGATATAGCAGCAATTGCTAGTAAAATTGTTGAAAATCCTACAGGGTATTTTAAAATTTTATATTTATCAGCAATTGGCCCAGCAATAAATCCCATAGCAATTCCAATAATTAACATAATAGTATTAATCCATTGAATTGAACTTTGCGTTTGACTTCCTCGATGTAAAAAATCAGTCATAATATATAAAATATAACCTGTTATTGCAAAATTGCCTACACCTTGGAACAATTTGCCGATTAAGGCAAGGTAGTAATCACGTCCAATTGACCATTTGGGGAAAATGGTTCTCAAATCGTGAAAATGAATTTTTTGCTTTTTGTTTTTTTTCTGATTGGGCCTTATTTTAGATGTTAAATTTGACGGTTCTCTAACAAGTAATACTGCAATTATTGTTCCAATCGTTGTGAAAATACCAAAAATAATAAATCCTAATCTAAATTTACTTAAAAACATGGCTGCTAAAACATTAAAACCATTATTTCCTAAAGCCATACCTAATCCGCCATAGGCAGAAGATGCTACACCTTTACCATCATCTGGTGCAAAATCAATCCATGCTACCATTGGTGCAACAATAAAATTCAGAGAAATTTGTCCAATCATCCAAAAGCATAATAAATATACCATGGTGGTAGCAAAAGATGCTATAATCATAGTTAAAGAAAAAACAAGAGCTCCACCGATAATCCAAGGTGTTCTTTGGCCAAATCTTGATCTTGTTCGATCAGATAAAGCTCCAGCTAACATATTTGATAAAGCAGCAACAATCATACCACATGTTGAAAGTAGGGCAATTAAATTAACTTTGTGAGCAGCATCGATATGCTGAACTAAAGCTGGTAGAAATAAACTATTAATTGCTACATACGGTCCTAACCAACTAGCTGGTCCAATTATTAATCCGGGAATTAATCGTTTAAGTGGAATAGTTATTTTTTTCATTATTTATTGCCTCCAGAAACTTGATTAATTACAGAATAATAGTCAAAATCGGCAAAAGATTGTTTTTGATATGCATCAACAGCACCAATAAAGTTGAATAGTCCCGTAAAACCACCTATTTCTCCAGGAGTACCATTTACTCCTTCATCAGATAAATATTTAACATCAAATTCTGATCCTAATTGTTGCCATACTTTTTCTTTTGATAATCGATAAAATACTGTTGCAATTCCAAAATAATATTTAATTCTAATTTCTGCTTTATTATGGGGTATTAAAACTTGATCAAAAATATTATCAATACGTTGACCTAATTTGGCTTGTATAACTTGTAAACAAGTTTGCTTTTCGTTATCTGTTTGACAAATACGAGCATATAACCAATTATCAGAATCATAATATAATCCAACGCCAGCCGATTGAGAATAATGTACAGGATTAAAAAGCACTTTGGTTTGTATTTGGTATTCAAAAGCAGTAGCACGAGTTGCCATAATAGTTGGATTATATTTAGAAAATAAAGAATTGCCACCATAAATACGTAAAAATCCAGGATGTTCTGTAGTATTAACCCAGGATGGGTTTTGTTCTCGATAGGGAGTCATAAAACGCAAATCATAATGATTTTTTTTAAAATCATCATTAATATTATCAGTCTTATTTTGTTTAACCGCTTGTGAAATTTCAACTTGAGATTTTGCTAAATTTGAACCATCAGCCATTTGTAACCAGTTATTATTAGTCCATATCATTTTTTGCAATGAAGTTTCACGTCCAAGAGGATTAAGCTTAGTTTGAGGTAGAGGACGAGACATTAGATGTGCAATATAATATTCACCAGTAGTAGTTTGAACTAAAGATCCATGACCAGATTTTTGGATGTCAGTATGTGGATTATACATTTCAAAATGTCCAGCATCCGGGTCTCCTTTAGAAAACAAATGATGGGGTGATGAAGTAATAATCGGTTCACCACTAGGATTTGGTTCATAAGGTCCTAATATTTTTTGAGACCGACCAATTTCTACATCATGAGCATATCCAGTTCCACCAGCAGCAACAAGTAAGTAATAAAAGCCATGATGTTTATAAATTTGAGGAGCTTCTACACAACCTCGACTAGTAAATCCAGTAGTGACCCGCTTCCACGTTCCTATAAGTTGTCCTGTTTTTAAATTTACTTCAGCAATTACAATATTGCCAGGAGAAGGATAACCACTCCGAGTTTCCCATTCTAGAATAGATAAATAGTGCTTACCATCATCATCGTGAAAAAGGGAAGGATCAAAACCTATAGAAGTTAGGTAAAGTGGTTGAGACCAAGGACCTTTAATATCATTTGCCCAAATAGCAAATGATTCAGCATTAAATTCTCTACCTGCCATATTTTGCATATGTGAATACACTAACCAAAATTTTTGTGTTTGAGTATCGAACGATAAATGAGGAGCCCAAATACCAGCAGGTGTATTTGTTCCACGCAAATCAATTTTGTTATTAGTTAATGCGTAAGTAATTAAATTCCAATTACATAAATCTGTAGAATGGAAAATTTGAATTGCTGGCTTCCAATGAAATGTTGAAGTAGCTAGATAATAATCATTGTTTACACGAATAATTGAGGGATCTGGCGCCATACCTGAAATTATCGGATTTTTTATTAATGTCATATATTTATGCTCCTTATAGTATAATAATTGTTATTTAGATAACAGCTATATCATATGTTGCCGGATGATACAGAGCAATACTATAAGTTGGATTAGTAAATAAACTAACTTAATAAAGTAATAAATGTAATATTTTGGGGGAATAAAATGAGTAAACTTCATCATGAAAATGTGATTACAAATTTTGATATTGGGATTCGCTTTTATGAATCTTTAGTTAGAAATAATGGTTATGTACCCTTTCATTGGCATAGTAGTATTGAAATAGTGGGAGTCATTTCTGGACGACTAACTTTTATGTTTAATGGTAAAGAACAAATTGTTAATCCCCAACAATTTATAGTAGTTCCCTCAGGAGTGGTACATGCAGTAGAAAACATTCCTAATCAGTCCTTAGTATTACAAGTTCCTTTAAAATTTATTGAAAATTATTATCCTCATCCTGAAAATATTAATTTTGAAATTACGAAGTGTTATTCAAAAGCTTATAAACAAATATTTGGATTGTTACTTAAAATTAATTCTTTAGTTAAACAAGGTTATAAAGGATATTTGTTTGACTTAGGAGTAATTATCCTATTAATTATGAAAGAATTAATTTTAAATTTCACTGATGATACAAATCCACTTTTACAAAGTACAAGCAGTCTCAAAGAAATTATTGTTTATATCAATGAACACTATGTAGAACATTTAAGTGTAAATATTTTGGCCAATAAATTTGGTTATAATTCAAGCTATTTGTCAAGAATATTTAAACAACAAACAGGAATTACAATTATTCAATATATTTATCGTTTAAGACTAGCATCATTGTATCAAGATCTTTTATCTTCTAATATATCAATCAAACAATTAATGGATAAAAATGGATTAACAAATCAACGAACAGCAAGAAATTTATTTAAAAATATGTATGGTAAATTACCTTTACAAATTCGCCAAGACAAGATATTACAATCTAAATAATTAGTGGCTTAAATATTAAGTAGAAATTCTATTATATCTGTATTACAAATTATAATCTAAATATTTCTAATGTTTAATTAGTGACAACTTCTTTAAAATTTGCTCGAAAATAATTAATACAATCTATAATTGAAATATACAGGTACTACAGTTTGTAATAATAGATTATAAATTAAAAAGGTCATAAGAGTAAACGCTTTCAGAAGTATATAAGAGAATATATAATAACTGTGTAAAGAAAAATATTTTAAGAAAGGAGTTTTTATATATGGGACGTTTGGATGATAAGGTTGCAATTATTACTGGAGCTGCTAGTGGTATGGGTCTAGCTGGAGCACAGATTTTTGCTAGAGAAGGTGCTAGTGTTGTTCTAACAGATGTAGTTGAAGATAAGCTTAATAAAGCTGTTGCTGATATTAAAGAGAACGGTGGAACAGCTGCAGCTATGAAACTAGACGTAGCTGACCCTGCAGGCTGGAAGGATGTTGTGGATCAGACCGTTAAATTGTACGGTAAAATTAATATCTTAGTTAATAATGCGGGTACTCATAATTCTGCTGGTATTCTTGATACTGATCTTGAGACTTGGAATAAAGTTATGAACATTGATTCGACTGGTGTTTGGCTAGGTATGAAGGCAGTAATTCCTATTATGCAAAAGAATGGTGACGGTTCCATTGTCAACACTTCATCTATCGGTGCTCTTGTTGGTGGGAACGGCAATGGTGCTGCTTATAGTGCTGCCAAAGGTGCTGTACGTTCAATTACTAAATTTGCTGCTCAAGAATTTGGTAAAGATAGTATCCGTGTTAACTCAGTTCATCCAGGAGTAACTTTTACCAGCATGACTAAGAAATTTTTTGGAACTCAAAAATCTAATGACGATCGTCCAGGAATGACTTTCACTAAGAGTGTAGGAGCTAGCACAAAAGAAGAAATGAGCAAAGTCCAAAAAGGCAATGCAGTTTTGCCACCATATGTAGCAGATGCTTCAGATATTGGCTACGCTTATCTATATTTAGCTTCTGATGAATCCAAATTTGTAACAGGAGAAGAATTAATTGTCGATGGAGGTTATATAATTAATTCATAAAAATCTCCTTAAGAGTTAATTATTTAGAATTCACTTAGTAAAAATCTACTGAATCAATATTTAATCTAATTCAGTAGATTTTTGTTTATATGAGTTCTGTTATGTATTAATTAAATTAACTGCAAGATTGAACGCTATTTTTGAATTTTATATAACAAAGATAAAAGATACTGATTCAGCATAGATGGCAAAATGTTCCTAGCTTTTAAATCATTTTTTGCTAAATAATGAAATATAGATATTGAGTTGGTAGATAATTTAAGCAGATATGAAAGATTGTAGTTGCTTTGTGATACTTAAGAAGTTAATTGTTTATTTTAATAATAAAAAAATCCTGAATTCTTGAAAAACTATTAATTATATTATAAAAATATGTAATGCAAAGTGATTTTAATATATTGACATTATTACTTTCCAATGTTAGGATTTGTTTATATGTTAGTTAGTATTTTAAACAAACTAACATATAATTTACTTTTTGGAAAGGAGAAATCTTATTTTGAAGATATATGTTAATGCAAAAGCTACTAGAGATGGTAATGGTTCAAAGAAAACTCCTTATAAATTAATTAATAGTGCAGCTAAAGTTGCTATGCCTGGTGATGAGATTATTGTGTTTCCTGGTATATATCATGAAAACGTTAATCCGATGAATTCTGGTACCCGTGACCAACGTATAATTTATAAAAGTGTTGAGCCATTAAAAGCGGTTATAACTGGTGCTGAAGAGGCAAATAATTGGAAACGCTATCAAGGAGGGGTATGGGTTACTTATATTAACAATAGTTTGTTTGGATCATATAATCCATATACAACCTATGTAATGGGTGATTGGTATATGGGCTCTGTTAATAAGCATACAGGTGCAGTGTATATGAATGATATCCAATTTTATGAGACATCATCACTAAATGAATGTATTAATGCAAAAATATATGATAAATCGTGGAATCCTAAAAATTCAGTATTTAAATGGTATACAGAACAAAATAAAGATACGAATACAACAATTATTTATGCTAATTTTCAAGATAAAGACCCTAATAAAGAAAAAGTTGAAATTAATGTTCGTCGAGAAGCTTTTTGGCCGCAAAAAACAGGAGTTAATTATATTACTGTGAGTGGCTTTAATATTAATAAAGCAGCTACCACTTGGGCACCTCCTGCGTCTTATCAAGATGGTATGATTGGTCCTCATTGGTCTAAAGGATGGATTATTGAAGATTGTGATATTAGTCACAGCCGTTGCGCAGGCATTTCTTTGGGTAAATACAGAGATCCAGAAAATGATCAATATTTTACCTATAAACATGTTAAAAGTCCTACACAAATGGAAAGAGACGCAGTTTGTCGTGGACAATATCATGGTTGGCTAAAAGAAAAAATTGGTCATCATATTATTCGGCGTTGTAACATCCATGATTGTGAACAAGATGGTATTGTTGGACGTCAAGGTGCAGTTTTTAGTGTAATTGAAGATAACCATATTCATCATATTAATAATATGCAGGAATTAGCAGGTGCTGAAATTGCTGGTATTAAACTGCATGCTGCTATTGATGTAATTATTCGACGTAACAGATTTGACCATACGACTATGGGATTATGGTGTGATTGGGAAGCACAAGGAACACGTATTACTCAAAATTTATTTGATCATAATTATGCTCCAAATGGTACAGCTCCGCGTTTGAATGGGGCAATGACTAGTCAAGATATTTGGATTGAGGTTAGCCATGGACCAACACTAATAGATAATAATTTACTTTTATCCAAAAATTCCTTAAAGATTCCAACACAAGGTTTAGCCATTGTTCATAATTTGATTTTAGGCTCCTTTACTCTTGTTGGAGAAGGAACTGATTATCCTGGGAAAGGTCCTATTCAACCTAGATTTACTCCATATCATATTCCACATCGTACAGAAGTTGCAGGATTTCAAACAATACTACATGGTGATAATCGTTTTTATAATAACATATTCATTCAAAAATGGCCTGCTACTAACCCATCACCAGAGGAAAACGAAATAGTAGGTACAGCAGTATTTGATGATTATCCCACCTATGAAGAATGGTATAAACCATTTAAAAAAATAGAAGGTAAGGCTGCTCAAGGGAATGATATGGTCGAACTTCAATCTGCACAATTTGAACATTTACCTATTTGGGCTAAGGGTAATGTATATTTTAATGGTGCTCAAGCTTGGAAAAAAGAAACACATAATATTGTAAATAATAAAGATAAAATAGAAGTTAAATTAATTGAGAATGATACACATGTTCTTATTAAAACTAATCTATATGATTTCCTTGGAAATTTTGAAGATGGTATTATTAACACTGATATTTTAGGAAAAGCATTTGAACCAGAACAACGTTTTGAAATGCCTAATGGGGATGATATTACATTTGATGAAGACTATTTTGGAAATCATCGTGGACTTTCAACAATGCCTGGTCCGTTTGCTTCAATTGAAAATTTAAATAACGCATTATGGAATAATTAAAAAATATAAAATATATTGATAAAATTTAATTATCAATGTTGTATTTATGAATTATTTTAAGTGGTTTTTCTTCTTTTTAAATTAATTGTCAAATATAAGCTTTAGTTTATTATTGAGAGGATATAAATATGGATAAAAGTCAATTAGCCATTGAAGATGAATCAAAAAATAAATTTCCATATCGATTGGGTTTTGGACTTTTGTTTTGTTTGCTTGGATGGTTAATACCTTACTTAGGAGTTAATTCTACACTTTTGCCGGCCAAAATTCAGCAGATAGCACCTGATCAAAAAGTTCAGATTGTTGCATTGTTAGCAACTATTGCGATGATAGTTGCTACAATCGCAAATATTATTGAAGGCGCACTTTCTGACTTAACTGTTAGCCGTTGGGGAAAAAGAAATCCTTGGATTGTTTTGGGTATGATTACTACATTGATTTGCTTTTTTTTCTTAACAAAAGTTAAAACTATTACTGGAATTATCGTAAATTGGTCACTTTTTCAAATTGCACTGAATTCAATGGTTGCACCAATAGTTGCTTTTATTGCAGATAAGGCACCAAAAAAATATAGAGGATCAATTTCAGCTTTTTATGGGGTTGGAATGAATATTGGTGCTCCAGTAGGTACTATGATTGCTTCTCAATACATTACTAAAATTAACAGTGGTATTTATGTTTTTATGATACTTGAAGTTATTTTTACTATTTTAGGATTAATTTTAGTAGGTGATGGAAGTAACAAAGGAGATAAAGTAAAGAAACTTAAGGGATCCGAATTACTAGAAGCATTTATTTTTCCAATTCATGGTGATGTTCGTGATTTTTATCTAGCTGTGTTTGGTAAACTGTTATTTGTTTCAGCACAATATGTTATTACTGGATATCAATTATATATTTTTGTAGATTATATGAATCTTTCTTCAGCTAATGCAACTCATAATTTATCAATTATGTCCATAATATTACTTATTACTGGTGTATTTTTTGCAATCCTTGGAGGACCTCTTGCTGATAAATTTCATAGTTTGAAATTATTAGTTGCTGTTTCTACTGTAGTAATGGGAATAGGTGCTGTTATTCCAGCCATAGAGCCTTTACCATGGACAATGTTTGCATATGCAGCCCTAAGTGGGTCTGCAATGGGAATGTATAATTCTGTTGATCAAGCATTAAATGTTTCAGTTTTACCGAGTTCAGAAAATTCTGCCAAGGATTTAGGAATTGTTAACTTAGCCAATTCTTTAGGGCAAGTTTTTGGACCAATAGTTGCTTCGATAATCATTGCAGAAAGCGGATATAAATTTATTTTTCCAATAGCTGGGATTATGTGTTTATTTGGAGCGATTCTAATTCTTATGATTAAGAAAGTTCATTAATAAAAAGATATACTTGATTATTATTTTAAGTTATATGTAAAAAAACAGCTAGGATATTTCCTAACTGTTTTTTATAATTATCATTTAATCAATTTTATCTAAAATTTTCTTAGCTTCAGCAATTTGGTGTTTGACTTGAGCAAAACTCGTTCCACCTAGTGATTGCCGTCGTTCGACCGCAATTTTTGATTGTAAATCATGATACACGTCTGAGCCAATCTCAGGCATAATTTCTTGATATTTGCTGAGTGGTATTTCTTGCAAAGTTACGCCAGTTTTGAGACCTTCTAGGACTAATTGGCCAACAAGAGCATGTGCTTGGCGAAAGGGAATTCCCTTTACTGCTAAGTAATCTGCTAATTCAGTAGCATTGGAAAAATCTTTTTCTGTGGCTGCGGCCATTTTTTCAGAATTAACTTGGGCAGTGTCCAACATTCCAGCCAATATTTTTAAACTGGGAATAATAGTTTTAACCGCATCAAAAGTACCTTCCTTGTCTTCTTGCATATCTTTATTATATGCTAAAGGCAGAGACTTCATGACTGTCAAAAGTCCGAATAAATCTCCAAAAACACGTCCTGATTTGCCCCGAATTAATTCGGCCATATCAGGATTCTTTTTTTGAGGCATAATGGAACTACCTGTAGAATACTGATCGGACAATTCCAAATAGCCAAATTCATATGAAGACCAAAGAACGATTTCCTCACATAGACGTGAGAGATGCACCATTAAAATCGCAGCATTACTTAAAAATTCTAACGCAAAATCACGATCTGACACTGCATCTAATGAATTGGAGTAAGGCTTATCAAATCCTAACTTGCGAGTTGTTTGTTGGCGATCGATTGGAAAAGTAGTACCAGCTAGCGCTGCTGCTCCTAAAGGTGATAAATTGGTGTGTTGTTGGTTGAATTCAAAGCGTTCTACATCTCTTTGCAACATATAAAAGTATGCCATTAAATAATGACCATAAGAAATTGGCTGTGCGTGTTGGAGATGGGTATAACCAGGCATGATGGTTTCAATATTTGCTTCAGCTTTGGTTACTAAAACTCTTTGTAGTTCTTGAATAGTTTGAATGATTTTGGGCAAGCGCTTTTTGAGATACAGATGAAAGTCAGTTGCCACTTGATCATTGCGACTGCGAGCAGTGTGCAGTTTACCAGCTACAGGTCCAATCTCTTTAGTCAAAAGGGCTTCGATATTCATATGAATGTCTTCGTTAGTAGTATCAAATTTAAGTTTACCAGTGGCTAGTTGTTGTTGTAGGCTTTTTAAGCCTTGAATAATTTGTTTAGCATCAGTTTCAGGGATAATATTGGTGTCTTGCAACATTTCCACATGGGCCAATGATCCTTGCAAATCTTCAGCAGCCATAAGCTGGTCAAAGTTAATGGAAGCGCCAAAAGCATCAATATTTTCATCACCACTGGCTTCAAAACGGCCCCCCCAAAGTTTATTTGTGGCCATTGCTTTGTCCTGCCTGTTTTTGGTGAACTTGAGCATATACTTGTGTTGGTAAACCATAGAGTTTAATAAATCCTAAAGCAGCTTCTTGGTCAAATTCATCAGCTGCTGTATAAGTAGCAAGCTTCTCATCATATAAAGAGTTTGGTGATTTGCGGCCTTCACAAATAACATTTCCTTTAAAGAGTTTAACGCGAACAATACCATTGACGTCTTTTTGGCTGGTTTTAATGAAAGCCAACAAGCTATCCATTAACGGTGAGAACCAAAGTCCATTATAAATTAATTCGGCAATTTCTTTTTCTACAATAGGTTTAAAATGATCTAAAGTTTTATCTAATGTGATATCTTCAATATCTTTGTGAGCAGTTAATAAAACTGTAGCTGCAGGGCATTCATAAATTTCGCGTGATTTAATACCAATCAAACGATTTTCCACATGATCAATTCGGCCAATACCATGTTTGCCAGCAATTTTATCTAGTTTCATAATTAAACTAGCCAGTGATAATTTTTCGTCATTTAATTTGACTGGTACACCTTGCTCAAAACTAATTGTGATAATTTCGGGTTCATCGGGAGCATCTTTAATATCAACACTGCGGTCATAAGCATCTGCGGGAGCACTAGCCCAAGGATCTTCTAAAATCCCGCACTCGTTAGCTCTTCCCCAAAGGTTTTCGTCAATCGAATAGGGGCTTTTTTTATTAATTGGTACAGGAATCCCATTTTCTTTGGCGTAATCAATTTCTTCTTCTCGTGACCAATGAGTTTCACGAATAGGATCTTCAATTTTCATTTCAGGTGCTAAGGCCCGAATACCAACGTCAAAACGTACTTGATCATTACCTTTACCAGTGCAGCCGTGGGCAATCGCAACGGCACCATACTTTTTGGCAACTTCGACTAAAATTTTAACAATGAGAGGTCTTGATAACGCTGAAACTAAAGGATATTTGTCTTCATAATAAGCATGACTTTGTAAAGCCGGTAAGCAATATTCTTGGGCAAATTCTTCTTTAGCATCGATGACCACAGATTCTACAGCACCAACTGCCAAGCCCTTTTCTTTGATTTTTTCTAAATCTTTACCTTCACCAACGTCAATACAACAAGCAATGACATCATAACCTTTGTTTTTCAACCAGGCGATTTCAACAGAAGTATCCAACCCGCCAGAATATGCTAAAACGATTTTATCTTTTGCCATAATATCTCACTCCATTCAATTTATTGAAATTATAAAATAAAATTTTGATAATATGCAACGTTTTTTTAGAATTGTCTTATGTAGATTAAAGCTACTTTAAGGAAAATTCAGTAGAAACCAAGATATTATAAAGGGCATTAAACAGTTGCAATTATGGGCGAAGAAAAGCTGAAACCACTATCTATCTCAGCCTTGTTGAGTGTTAACTATATTGTTTAAAATAAAGGCGATTGAACTTTATTTGTGACTGCATTGGCATCATTAAATAAATCTTCAATAATTTCTCTGCAAGTTTTAGCTTCCTTAATCATCCCTGAAATTTGGCCGGCCATTAAAGAACCAGTTTCTACATCATCATCAAAAACTGCTTTCTTTAAGCCACCAACTGCAATAGTTTCTAACTCTTCACGGTTCTGGGCGTTTCTTTCTAATTCACTAAATTTCAAAGTCATTTTATTTTTTAAGGATCTTACTGGAGCGCTTAAAGACAAGCCAGTAATAATTGTTGAAGTATCTGTTGCTTCAATAATTGCTTGGCGCCATTTAGGTCCGACAGGACTTTCTTTGGCTATTGAGAATAATGTTCCCAATTGCACTCCTTCTGCGCCATCGACAAAGGCATCAACAATTCCACGTCCATCAGCAATCCCACCTGCAGCAATTACTGGAATAGAAACTGCATCACTTACTTGAGGCCATAATACTTGAGAAGTTAATTGCCCAATATGACCACCTGCTTCCATTCCTTCGGCAACTACCGCGTCAACACCCAATTGTTCCATTTTAACTGCTAATTCAACATTGGGAATGACTGGAATAACTTTGATACCATTAGCCTTCATAACTGGCATTAATTTTTTAGGTGTTCCTGCACCCGTCGTAATAATAGGAACTTGTTCTTCAACAATCACTTGAGCAATCTTAGGAGAATTAGGATCCATTAACATAAGATTGACACCAAAATTGTTATCAGTTAATTGACGAGCTTCGTGAATTTGTTCCCGCACTTCGTCAGGAGTTTTACCACCTGCAGCAATAATTCCCAAACCTCCAGCATTTGAAACAGCTGCTGCTAGTTGGGCGGTAGCTAATTGAGCCATGGCTCCTTGAATAATAGGATATTTAGTACCTAAAAGTTGATTAACTCGATTCATTATATATCGTGGCCTCTCTAATAAATATTAACTGTGACAATACAAATTATATTTAATAAGAAATATCCTAAATTACAATAATTATTTTCAAACTAGTCAAAAGTATGAGCATAACTTGCTATTGTGTATTTGTTTAAAAGTGAAAATAGGGTAATAGTATTTTAAAGAGTAGGTAGACTTTTAATCTGCTGCTAGCTATATTAAATTATAATTCGCAGCCACAGGTATTAGAAATCGTAGTTGTGATGACATAATGGACATTGTTTGTATCCATTTTTGTAGTAATTTGCTGTAACAAATTAAAGATTTTTGGTGCCTCACCACGTAAAATGGTTGCCATATCATTAACTTCAGCGGTGATATCAGAATTGTGAATGATATCTAAAACTTGTTTGATAGTTGTGTTGTAATCAGTATCACCTAAAGGATAAAAACTAATTTGACAACTTATTTTTGGAATAGTAGACATGTGAATCCCCCTATATTAGTTGTTTGCATTGCATTTTGGTCAGCTTTTAAATTGTAATTATTTTCGGGAAGATTGGGTGGTAAGAATAAGCAATCTTTTTGTTGAACAAAATGTTTTGGATCCAAAGCAATTAATTGTTCCGCAGTCCAAAAGTGGGCAAATTCGTAAGCAGTTCCATGACAAGCGGGGCTTTCATAAAAATTAGCCCAAGAGCCATTTTTTTGAATAGTACCAATAACAATATGACCACCAGGTTGTACCACTCGCCACATTTCTTGGTAAGCGCTTTGGATATTATTAATAAATTCAAAAGCCGCCATGGAAAAAGCTGCATTAAAGCTATTATCTAAAAAAGACAATTTTTCAACATTCATGATTTTTAATTGTGCAGTGAGTTGTTGCTGCTGTAACTTTTGTCGTGCTTGTTGCAACATGTTAGGTGCAATATCGACTCCAGTTACTTGACAGTCTTGTTGAGCTAGTTTAATTGTGAAATTGCCAATGCCACAGCCGACATCTAAAATTTTTTGCTGGGCTTTTGGCTGCAATAATTTGACTAGTGTTTGAGTTTCTGCTTGATCAACAAATTGCCCAACTGGAGTTTGATACCAATCATCATAGTCATTAAAAAATTTATTAAAAACATTTTCCATGTTAATCACCCACCTCTACCCATTCATAGTAACATAATATTAAAGAAAACGTTTCAAATGATTAATTAACGCTTGACTTCGAGTCGACTCTAAGTAATAAACTAAAATTGCTATTTAAGGAGGATATATATTTGACGACAGCAATGAAATCTAATCTGCAAAAGACTTTTACGATTGGTGAGTTCGCCCAATTAGTAGGATTGTCAACATATACTTTGCGCTTTTATGAGCAAGAAGGGTTAATTATCCCTAAAAGAGATGATGCTAATCGCCGTTATTATACTGAACAAGATGTGAGCTGGTTGGGCTTTTTATTGCATTTAAAAGGCACTGGAATGACAATGAGTGAAATGAAAGAGTATGTTACTTGGCGTGCAGAAGGTGATCAAACAATTGCGAAACGCAAGCAACTATTGGAAAAAGTTCGTCAACGTGCTAACAAGCAAATTTCTGATTTGCAGCACAATTTAGAAATTGTCAATCATAAAATTGATTGGTATGATGGCAAACTCCAATGTACAATTTCCGATGATGAATCTTTTGCGCAGTATTTACAAAAATTTAAGAAGGAATCTTAATTTTGTGCGTTAGTATTGCAGGTTTCATTGCTGGAATTTGTCAAAATCCGTAACAATATGAAAAAGGAGTAATTAAAATGGCAGAAAATGAAAATATAAAAAATGGCGTTATCTTTAATTTAGGAGCAAAAAATGATGCTTTAGCCCAATATTTTGTAGGACAAAGTTATTTAAATACTTTAGTTAGTGATCCTGAAGTTAATGTCACTGTGGGAAATGTTACTTTTGAGCCCGGTTGTCGCAATAATTGGCATATCCATCGTGCAGGTTACCAAATTTTGTTAGTGACTGGTGGTACAGGCTGGTATCAAGAAGAAGGCAAGCCAGCTCAATATTTAGTGCCAGGAGATGTTGTTGTAACGCATGATGGTGTCAAACATTGGCACGGAGCCACTCAAGATAGCTGGTTTTCACATATTGCGATTACAGCGGGAACTCCTGAATGGTTAGAACCAGTTAGTGATGAACAATATCAAAGTTTAAAAAAATAAATTAATAGTTGACAAGTATTGCTTTTGTCTTTATAATTTCCCTTAAATCAGATATGAAAGGGAGAATAGTCATGATTAACTCAAATGTACAGTTAAATGCTCGTTGGCAAAGCCGGTAACTTGGGTTAATTCCGTCATGGATGCGACCTGAGGTTTCAGTTCGTATTCATGCCGGCTAATCTCCATAATTTTAAAGTCTGCATGGATTCTCACATGCAGGCTTTTTCTTTGTTTTTTTAAAGAGGAGCCTCTTGTGGGCTCCTCTTTTATTTTGGAAAGGATGGGAATAATAAAATGAAAAGAATGGTAGCATTAATTGGAATTCTAGCAGCATTTTTAGTAGTTGCCTTTTTTAATGAAGGTGGACAGCTAAATGCGCAAGCTAAACCGCGCGTGGGTGTCTTAACTTTGATGCATCATCCCGCATTAGATCAAATTCAAGAAGGTTTTACGGCGGGATTAGCACAAAAGGGTTATCACAATGGCAAGAATGTGGATATTGATTATCAAAATGCTCAAGGTGATCAAAGTAATCTGAAAACTATGGCCTCCAAATTAGTTAATGAAAATTCCAACGTTGTAGTAGGAATTACGACTCCCGCTTCACAGTCACTTGCCAATGCCACTAAAAAAATCCCCTTAGTGTTGGGAGCTGTCACAGATCCTAAGGCTGCCGGCTTAGTTCATAATTTTAAGCGCCCAGGCGGTAATATTACGGGTGTTTCAAACTTATCACCTGTAGCCGATCAGTTACGGTTAATTAAAGAATTCTTACCACATTTGCAGACTTTGGGCGTTATTTATACTTCTAGTGATAGTTCGGCTGTAGCTGAGCACAAGTTAATCGTCCAAAAAGCTCGCGAAATGAAAATCCCTCTCAAATCATATTCAATTGCCAACAGCAATGATTTGAATCAAGTTTCCCAAGAGATGTTGCAACATGTAGATGCTGTGATTGTACCTGCAGATAATGTGATTGCAGGAGCGATGCAGACGCTAGTGAAAAATTCAGATGCTGTACACAAGCCAGTTTTTCCTGCTGTGGATACCATGGTCAAACAAGGTGGCGTAGCTACTTATAGTATTAACCAATACAAATTAGGCATTATTGGAGGACACTTAACAGCAGCAATTTTGCAGGGTAAAAAGCAACCAGCTACCACACCGATTGAATATGTGCGCCATGGAGATCCGGTAGTTAACTTAAAGCAAGCCCAAAAATTAGGCTTGCAGGTACCTAAACGCTTCTTAAAAGAAGCACAAACTAAAGGGGAGGTTATTAAATAATGAATTTAGTAGTTTCGGCCATTGGCCAAGGCCTTTTATGGGCATTATTAGGATTAGGATTGTATCTAACGTTTCGGATTTTAAATTTTGCAGATATGACAGTTGAGGGAACTTTTCCGTTAGGAGCTGCTACAGCAGTGACAGCTATAACACATGGCGTGTCTCCTATAATGGCTACATTATTAGCTTTTGGAGTGGGCGTTTTAGCAGGATTGATTACAGGTCTACTATATACCAAAGGCAAAATCCCCAGTTTACTAGCTGGAATTTTGGTAATGACAGCCGCATATTCGATTAACTTGCGCATTATGGGTAAATCCAATATATCGTTATTAGGTCAAAAAACGTTATTTAGCGGCAAATTTTTACAAGGATTACCACAATATTTTGATAGTGTCATAGTCGGGATGATAATTATCTTAGTGATTACCTTAGCTTTGATTTTTGTCTTGCAAACACAATGGGGACAAGCATTTATTGCTACTGGTGATAATGACCAAATGGCCAAATCATTAGGAATCAAGACTGACAGCATGGTCATTATGGGATTAATGATTTCTAATGGCTTGGTTGGTGTTTGTGGAGCTTTGATTGCTCAAAGCAATGGTTACGCCGACATTAATATGGGTATTGGTACTATTGTAATTGCTTTAGCATCAATTATTATTGGGGAAGTGATTTTTGGCGAGCTAACTTTAAACCAACGCCTTATTGCGGTGACTTTAGGAAGTATTGTTTATCGGCTATTATTATTGGCCGTCTTGCAGCTTGGATTTAATGCTAATGATTTAAATTTATTGTCTTCTTTAGTCTTGGCTATTTGTATGATGCTGCCGCAATTAGAAAAACATTTACGCTTAAAAACTACTTTGTTAAAAGGGGTGCGCCATTATGACTAAGCCAATTTTGGAGTTAAAAAATGTTAGTACAGTTGTTAATCGTGGTACTGCACAAGAAACCACAATTTTAAAGCACATCAATTTACAAATTAATCAAGGTGATTTTATTACCTTAGTGGGAACTAATGGAGCTGGTAAATCAACTTTGTTTAATGTGATTAGTGGCCTACTGCCAGTAAATGCCGGGCAGATTTTGCATAACGGAAAAGATATTACCAAAATGTCAGAAGAACAACATACTAAATTTCTCAGTCGTGTTTTTCAAGATCCTAAAATGGGTACTGCTCCTCGAATGACAGTCGCAGAAAATTTGTTATTAGCCACGAAACGTGGTGAACATCGGACTTTGCGGCCACGCCATTTAAAGCAGCATTTAAATCATTTTCATGAGTTAGCAACAACAATGAATAACGGCTTAGAAACTCACTTAGATACAGCGACAGGATCTTTATCCGGAGGACAACGACAAGCTTTGAGTTTTTTAATGGCTGTTTTAAAACGTCCTGATATTATCTTGCTTGATGAACATACAGCAGCTTTAGATCCACATACTAGTGCGACATTAATGCAAGCCACCAATGAGCACATTCAAACGGATAATTTAACTGCATTGATGATTACTCATCAATTAGAAGATGCGCTGCAATATGGCAATCGTTTATTAGTTTTAAGTCAAGGACAAATTCAAGCTGACTTTAGCGGACCTGCTAAAAAGGCCCTAACTGCCCAGCAGCTTTATGATTATTTTCAAGAATAGTTAGTTGATTAACAAGCATCATTAGTTACTTTTAAGCGTTTGCATCATATAATAAGAATAGAATTGGTACGCAACAATTGTTTTAGCGGTCGTACCAAGGATTGTAATTTTGGTGTAAATAAAGGAGAGTAACAATGGCTTATAAAACTATTTATCCATATACAAATGAAACTTTAAAAGAATATCCTAATGCTTCCGATGCTGATTTAGAGCAGGCCTTAGCGACAGGTCATCAATTATATCAACAATGGCGCCAAGAAAAGCCAGAAAGTCGGAGCAAAATCTTACAAAATATTGCTGATTTAATGCAAAAAAAGCGCGACGACTTAGCTCGAGCTATGACTTATGATATGGGAAAGTTATTAACAGAAGCTCAAGGCGAAGTAGATTTATGTATTTGGATTGCCCAATACTATGCCGAACATGGAGCAGAGTTATTGCAACCTGTACCTCTAAAAACTAAATTTGGTGATGCTTATTATCTAAAACAAGCAACTGGGGTGATTGTTGCTGTTGAACCGTGGAATTTCCCATTATATCAAGTAATGCGAGTCTTAGCTCCTAATATTATGGTTGGAAATCCAATGATTTTAAAATCTGCTTCTATTTGTCCAATGTCTGTTCAAATGTTTGCAGATTTAGTCGCAGAATCAGGTGCACCCGCAGGGACTTTGACTAACTTATTTATTAATTATGATCAAGTAGCTACCGCGATTGCTGATCCACGAGTTGCGGGTGTGTGCTTAACTGGTTCTGAACGAGCAGGAACATCAATTGCTGCTACTGCAGGTCAAAATTTAAAGAAGTCAACCTTAGAATTAGGTGGTAATGATGCTTTTATTGTTTTAGATGATGCAAATTGGGATGAACTACAAAAAGTTGTACCGCAAGCTCGTTTATTTAATGCGGGACAAGTTTGCACCTCTTCCAAGCGCTTTATTGTGATGGATAGTATGTATGATCAATTCTTAGAAATGTTAAAGACAGCTTTCAGTCAAGTGAAAATGGGTGATCCTATGGCTGAAACTACAACTTTAGCACCACTATCTTCAAAGAGCGCCAAAGAAAAATTACAGGCACAAGTTGATACAGCTGTGGCCGCAGGTGCTAAAGTTTATTACGGTAACGAACCAGTAGACTTGCCAGGACAATTCTTCCAACCTACTATCTTAACGGATATTAGTCATGATAATCCAATTTTTAATCAAGAATTATTTGGTCCAGTAGCTTCCGTATATCGTGTACAAAATGAAGCAGAAGCCATCCAATTGGCCAATGATTCCAGCTATGGCTTAGGTGGGACTGTTTTCTCAAGTGATTTACAGCATGCAGAAAAAGTAGCAGCACAAGTTGAAACAGGGATGTCCTTCATCAATGCTGGCTGGTCGTCTACACCCGATATGCCTTTTGGCGGTATCAAGAATTCTGGATATGGTCGGGAATTGAGTGATTTAGGAATTGATGCTTTTGTCAATCAACATTTAGTTTTAAAACCTTAAGTAAATATTTTAAGTCATCTTCAAATACTACTGAAGATGACTTGTTACATATATTACCCTCGAATTTAGAAACACGTTAAATCTTAAGATAAGTTACTAATGGGGGCTAATCTTTGGTATTGTTCCAAGCAAACTAGATTGTAAAATACTTTTAATTATTATTTTAAATTCAAAAAATGCTTGACAGAATCATTCACTTCCCGTAAAATTAAAAACTAATTAGACAAGGTTAAGGAGAAAGGGCAATGATTAATTCATATTTATCACAATTGAATATCCGCCTGCGAAGCCGGTAACACTCGGGTTGATTCCGTTTTGGATGGATGCGACCTGAGACGTCAGTTCGTGTTCATGCCGACTTCATTCTCTTGTAATAGCTAAGTCTGCATGGATTCTCACATGCAGGCTTTTTCTTTGGTTAACCGGGGAAGCCTCATTGTGGGCTTCCTCTTTTTTATTTTTAAGAAAGCTGAGGTAGTTAGATGCATTATCCCAAGTACCAAACAGCACATAATAATTAAAATAATTAATAACCTTTAAAGGAGTAGCATAATGAAAAAATTTCGGCAATGGCTAACAGTTATATTAGCAACAGTTTTCTTTATTAGTAGTTTGGGTACTACTTTAGTACAAGCAGCTGACAATAATGTTCCACCAGCTAATGATCAATATTTACAGAAGGTTAAAGACAAGGGAACTTTAGTTATGGGGACAAGTCCTGACTTTCCCCCTTATGAGTTTATGGCTCATGGTAAGTCCAAAATTGTAGGAATGGATGTCGCCATTGCCAAAAAAATCGCTCAAGATTTGGGTGTGAAATTAGTTGTTAAGTCCATGGATTTTGATTCTTTACTGGTCGCTTTACAAACGGGCAAAATTGATATGGCCATGGCTGGGATGAGTAAGACAGCTAAACGGGCTCAGAGTGTTGATTTCAGTGATGTTTATTTTCATGGTGGGATGTATATGGTTATCCATGAAGGTGACAAGGGTAAATATAAGACCTATAAAGATTTAGCCGGCCAAGGTGTTGGGGCACAAACAGGATCTATTCAATATAACTTAGTTAAAAATCAAGCTAAAAAGTCCACGTTAAAAGGTATGGATAAGATTACAGATTTAATTTTAGCTTTGCAAACGCACAAAGTAGCAGCCGTAGTCTTAGATCAGGCTTCAGCGGAGGCTTATGCGAATAATACCAATGGTTTAACGGCGGTAGATGCAAAATTCAAAATTAAAGTTCCGGGGACCGCTATTGCTTTTCCTAAAGGGGCACAATCGTTAGTAAATGCAGCTAATCAATCCATTACAGAAATTAAAGCTAAAAATTTAATCAATAAAAAATACCTACCTGAAGCAGGTAAGTATATGACTACCGGCAGTTTTAAAGCTAATAAAAATAAAAAAGCAGCAGCTAAATCCAGTAATTCAATGTGGGCTTATAAAGACTTCTTTATTGCCGGTTTAGGCTATACCATCTTTATTTCAGCTATTTCAGTATTCTTCGGCTTTTTACTTGGGATTATTTTAGCTTTGATGCGGTTGAGTCATAGTAAGGTGGCAATTGGAATTGCTACAGCTTATATTGAATTTGTTCGGGGCACACCTTTAATGGTTCAATTATTGTTTGTTTACTTTGGTTTAGGGCTAGTTGTTAATATTCCTGCGCTTTTGTCCGGAATTATTGCGGTATCGTTGAATTCAGCGGCTTATGTGGCTGAGGTTATCCGTTCAGGTATTAATTCAATCCCAGTAGGACAAACCGAAGCTTCGCGTTCTTTAGGGATGTCCAGATCAATGACGATGAAATATATTATTTTGCCACAGGCAATGAAGAATATTTGGCCGGCTTTGGGTAATGAATTTGTTTCTTTAATTAAGGAAAGTTCTATTGTTTCAGTTATTGGGGTAAAAGATTTAATTTATCAATCCAAGATTGTACAAGCTGATACTTATCGGGGTGTAATGCCATTAGTGATTACGATGATTTTATACTTTATTATTACTTTTGGAATTTCACGGTTAATGAAACACTTTGAAAGGAAGATGTCACATGAATAATAATGAAGAAAAAGCAACACCAGTGATTGCAGTTGAACACTTAAAGAAAACTTTTGGTAAAAATGAAGTATTAAAAGATATCAGTGAAAATGTTTATGATGGGCAAGTAATTTGTTTAATTGGACCTTCTGGTGCCGGCAAAAGTACCTTTTTAAGATGTTTAAATCTTCTCGATAAACCCACTGCTGGGAAAGTCTTTTTTGAAGGCGATGAATTGACGGCTTTAGATGACCAAAATTTAGATCAATTGCGGCAACAAATGGGAATGGTATTTCAGAATTTTAATCTGTTTCCACATAAAAGTGTCTTAGAAAATTTAAAACTGGCCCCGATGAAAGTTAAAGGGATGACGGAAGAAGACGCAACTCAATTAGCGCAAAAATTACTCCAACAAGTTGGTTTGGCAGACAAGGCAGAAGCTTTTCCTAATAACTTGTCAGGAGGACAACAACAACGGGTTGCCATTGCGCGGGCTTTGGCGATGAATCCCAAGGTTATGCTTTTTGATGAGCCAACTTCTGCTTTAGATCCCGAAATGGTTGGTGAAGTTTTAAAGGTTATGCAAGATTTGGCCACTGAAGGAATGACCATGGTGGTAGTAACTCATGAAATGGGTTTTGCGAAGAATGTTGCCAACCAAGTTTGGTTTATGGCTGATGGCTATATTCAAGAAACTAATTCCCCGCAAGAATTTTTTGCTCATCCACAAACGGAACGGGCACAAGACTTTTTAGCAAAGATTTTGGAAGCTTAGGGGGTTAATATGGAAAAAACACGAGCTCTAAAAATTTTATCAGATTTAATTGCGATTCCTTCAATTAATGACCAAGAAGCACAAGTGGCTGATTATTTAGCTGATTTATTCGCGGGTTATCCAGCACAGATTCAACGTGTCCGTTATGCACCTGGACGTGACAATTTAGTGGTGACTATTGGTGATCATGGTCCCTTGTTAGGTTTTTCTGGGCATGAAGATGTAGTAGCTGTTGATTCTAGTAAAGATTGGGATTATCCCCCCTTTACTGCCACTATGAAAGATGGCAAGCTTTATGGGCGAGGCGCTAGTGATATGAAGTCGGGCTTAGCTGCCATGGTAGTGGCAATGTTAGATTTGCTAGATGGTAAACAGCCTTTAGACGGACGGATTCGTTTATTAGCTTCTGTCGGTGAAGAAACCGGTGAATATGGAGCTGCACAATTGACCGAAGCTGGTTATGCTAGTGAATTACAAGGCTTAGTGATTGGCGAACCTACTGATTTGCACATTCGAGTGACTCACAAGGGAGTTATTGATTATAGAGTGGAATCACTAGGTAAAAGTGTGCATTCTTCGCAGCCTAGTTTAGGTAAAAACGCAATTTTACCATTAGTAGAGTTTGTGCATCAGGCACAAATAACTTTAAGTCAAGATAATCAAGTAGATGAAATCTTAGGTTCATTAACCCATGTAGTGAGTCAAATCCAAGGAGGTGCACAAATTAATACTGTGCCAGCACATGCCTGGTTAACAGGAAATATTAGGACCATTCCCGCTTATCCCAATGAGTTAGTAATGCAGCAATTAGATGACATTGTGCACCATTTAAATTCACAAGGAGCACAATTAAAGATTACTTATAGTTATCCCGAACCGCCATTGCCAAACCAAGGGCAAACCGCATTAGCACAATTAGCTAGTCAAGTTTTGCAAGAACAATTTCAATTGCAAGGTGATTTGACAGCAGGCATGGGTGCTACAGATGCTTCTGAATATCATCATGTCCTTAATTTACCGATTATTATTGTGGGACCAGCTGATGGTACAACGGATCATCAACCTAACGAATTTGTTTCTATTGATAAATATTTATTAGGATGTAAATTTTATGAAAAATTTGCCCGCGCTTTTTGGCAAAAATTCACTGTAAATCATTAACAAATCCTAAAAACAGCCCGTTTAGCGGGCTGTTTTTTTATTTTTTGTATAAGGGGAATTATTTAAGAAAAAAATATTTATTTATTAAGTTTTTATAATGATATAATAGACTTAAAGTGACTTTAAAATAATAAAGATGTCTTTTTAATAAAGCATTTTCTACAGTTTTAAATATAAATTTTTTATTTCAAAAATTATTTTAGAGTTATGAGGAGGTTCATTATGTCAGATGAACGACCGCGAACTACTAATTATAATCATCTTATCATGACTAATTGGTCAGTTTCTCTCCCAAAAATACTTTCCTCATTGATAATGATGAAATCTGATTTTTGGAAGTTTTTTTTCTTTTTAATAGGGTTCTTCGTATATTATTGGTGTCCTGTTTCAAATATCGTTGTGAAAGCACAAGTACAATCTGATTCGTCTATCATAATTGCTACTGATAAAACTTTACCTGCTATTAGTCAATTAACCCAATTGCCCAAAACCCAACCGTCAATCTCGGTACTTACTACCTTAACTAAACCAATTCCGATAGCTCGATTAGTCCGAGCTACTCCGGCTAGTGGACCAGGGTGGTCGCTTGATGATAAAGGTGTATTAACAATAACCGATGCCTTAAAACAGCCAACTAATATCAATGATAATCAATCGTGGCCTTGGAAAGACCATCTGGAAGAGATCACACAAGTAAATATTAAAGATAAAATTGCTAACTTTACCAATACTTCATATATGTTTTCAGGAATGACAAATTTAACGTCAATATCAGGATTGGATAAGTTAGATGTTTCTAATGTGACAGATCTTCGTAGTATGTTTAGTAGTGATAAAAGTTTAACAACTCTAGATTTAGCTGGATTTAAGGTGGATAAAGTTGTTAATTTTGATTATCTGTTTTCCGGCTGTGATGCTTTAACTGAGATTAAAGGTCTAGATCAGTGGCAAACTCCTGCAGCTGAGTCGATGGTCGCAATGTTTCAAAAATGTCCACTGTTAAAGACGTTGGATTTAAGACATTTCTACAGTCCAAATGCCTCTTCTAAATTGTTAGAAATCAGAAATATGTTTGATCAAGATGAATCTTTACAAACAATTAATGTTAGCCACTTTGATGTTTCCCATGTTCAAAATTTCTATGCAGTTTTTAATGGTTGTAAAGCAGTAACTACAATCGAGGGCATAGAAAATTGGAATACTAAAAATGCTCTTGATATGTCGAATATGTTTTCTTATGATCGGGCTATCGCTCATCTCGATGTTTCTCAATGGGATGTTTCACAAGTCACTAATTTCAGTACAATGTTCGCTAGTTGCAATAAGTTAGAGCTTATCACAGGCTTAGACCAATGGACGACCCCCAATGCCAAAGACATGTCACATATGTTTGATCAAGATGAATCTTTACAAAGCCTGAATGTTTCCCAATTTCAAGTAAATAAGGTGACTGATTTTAGTCAAATGTTTACTGGCTGTAGTAAATTAACGGCAATTGATGGTCTAGATAATTGGACTACTTCTGCTGCTCAAGATATGAATAATATGTTTTCTTATGATTCGAACTTGGGAAAATTAGATTTAACTAATTTTGATGTTTCTAATGTCACAGATATGAGTTTAATGTTTGCAGGGGATAGTGCTTTAACAGTAGTGAATACGAAGGGCTTTGATGCGAAAAATATTAAAGATTTTAGTAAGATGTTTTATGCTTGCAATAAGCTAGAGGAAATTAAAGGAATTGAAAATTGGAAAACTCCTAGTGCTGAGAACATGTCATATATGTTTGCCTATGATAGCAACTTAAAAAGTCTAAATTTGCAAGGCTTTGATATTTCCAAGGTCAATAATACTTTGTCGACTTCTTCGGATTCACAAACAGAAATCACTAGAGGCTTGCGCTACATGTTTTTTGGCTGTGAGAATTTGGTTTCAATTACAGGAACTGATCAATGGAATGCTGCTAAGGTGGCTGATGTGGAAGGAATGTTTGGCTCCTGTAAAAAGCTTCAAAACCTCGATTTGTCCAGCTTTAACGGTGCTCAAATTACTAATATGAAGTCCATGTTTGCTTACGATGACGATTTAGAAGCGGTCACCACTAAAGATATAGATGTGTCTAATGTAACTGATTTTAGCTTGATGTTTGCAAGTTGTCGTCATTTACAAGAAGTGCAGGGAATAGAAAATTGGCATATGAAAAACGCCACGACAATCGAAGGGATGTTTATTTATGATGGTAACTTACAAAAAGCCACTTTAAATAATGATGATTCGGATAAATTAATAAATGCTAAGCAAGCTTTATTGGGCTGTAATAATTTACAAACTTTAGATTTAAGTCATTTAAATTTACGGCAGGCAGATAATGACAGTATGCTTGCATATGATAATAGTTTGTGGAAGATGACTTTGGGAACTAATGTAGTTTTAAGTCCAACTGCTAAATCACAAAACAGTGTGACCTTGAGTGAAGTTCCTGTAAATAGTGATTTTCCGTCGCTGTTTCCTGATGATGAAACTGGGAATGCTCATACTGAATTAAATCATAGTTATATTACCGCTAGTACTGGTAAATGGCAGGAAGTAAAATCCAATGAAAAAGAAATAAATCCGAGTGGGGATACTCATTCATCTTATGATTTGACGTACTTTGTTTATGGAAGTTCTAATCAACCTACTAAGATTAGAACTTGGATTTGGCAACCAATTGCGGCGGGATTGAGTTTGGTTGAATATCCGCAAAAATTTGATTTGAAAGCGACATTAACTAATAATGTTAATTACGAATTTAATAACGGTCAAAGCCAAACTTATAAAGTCTTAGATCGCCGTTATGGTCATAATGGTAAATTTTGGCAAGTAATGGCAGCTGCCACTGATTTGAAGACTGATCAAGATATATTATCTGCCCATATTGTTTTGTATGATAGCAATAAGGCCATAACTTTAACAAAGTCACCACAAGTTATTTATAGTACTACCAGTAATTCAGGAATTGATTATCCGTGGACTTATAAAGCTAAGTTAAATTTAAATACTGTGTATCCTTGGCTGCATTATGGTAAGCAATACCATAGTACTATCACTTACACCTTGAAAGATGCACCTTAATAAAACGTTCTAACAGATTATAAATATATATAATTTGTTAGAGCGTTTTTTTTGAAAAAAATTAATTGACAATTTTTGAATTCCTGTTAGAATTTAATTTAATTTAAATTAAAGATAATTAATAAAAACTCATTATAATTGGCGTTTAATAATGAGTTTACCAAATTATCATCTTGTATATCACATTAAGATTAAATGATAAATATGGAGGGATAACAAATGAAGATTGCAATTGTTGGTGTTGGGGCCATGGGCAGCCGCTTTGCTTTAATGTTAAAACATAGCGGCAATGAGGTTACTCTAATTGATGGTTGGCAACCTAATGTAGAAGCCATTAAAGCACATGGTTTACAAGCAGACTTTAATGGTAAACATGTCCAAAGCAAAATGCCAATTTATGCTTTAGATGAAGTAGATCAATTACAGGATTACCAACCTGATTTAATTATTGCTTTTACTAAGTCGAATCAACTAGATGAAGCTTTTCAAAAAGCCCAATCTTTGATTAGTCCACAAACTTATGTCTTATGTTTATTAAATGGTATGGGCCATGAAGAAATTTTAAAAAAATATGTCTCCGAAGAGCATTTAATTTTGGGTATTACGATGTGGACAGCAGGACTAGCAGGACCAGGCCAAGCAACTTTATTTGGTAATGGCAATGTTGAATTACAAAATTTTGCTGCTGTGGATAAAGATTTTGCTTTAGAAGTCGAACAAGTTTTTGCAGCGGCCGGCTTAAATCCTAAATATAGTGATAATGTCAGCTATTCCATTTGGCGTAAAGCTTGTGTTAATGGAACTTTGAATACGCTTTGTTCTATTTTAGATTGCAACATTGGTGAATTAGGTCAAACTAAAGAATCTGAGGCGTTATTAAAAGCGATTATTGCCGAATTTGCCGCTGTAGCCGCTCATGAAGGCATTGACTTAGACCAAGCAGAAGTTTTTGAGCATGTAGCGGAAACTTTTACTGCTGATATTGCGGATCATTATCCTTCTATGTATCAAGATTTAATTAAGAACCATCGTAACACTGAAATTGATTTTATTAATGGGGCTGTTTGGCGCAGAGGACAAGAATATGGTATCGCGACTCCCTACTGTGCCTTAATTACACAACTCATCCATGCTAAGGAGCAGTTGTTGAATAAATAAGGAGATTAATTATGAATGCAACCACGGCGTCACCACAACATAATGTTAAAACTTTTTTTAATAATGTATTGGCAGGAACTGCCACTGGGATTATTGTTGGACTAATTCCTAATGCTGTTGTGTCTGCTATTTTAAAATTATTTGGTAATAGTGCTTGGGTTTTATCTTTAAATCAAGTTTTGGTTATTTTTCAATGCGCAACGCCGTTATTGATTGGTGCTTTGATTGCATATCAGTTTAAATTAACTCCAGTAGATATTGCTACAGTAGCTGCAGCTGCCTATGTGGGTTCCGGGGTTACTAAATTTAATCCAGCAATTGTCAATCCAGCGAATAAGGTTCCAGGAGTTTACGTTTCTGCTGGAACTGGTGATTTAATTAACACGATGATTACGGCTGCTTTGGCTGTTTGGATGACGTTGATTATTGGGGACAAATTAGGCTCGGTTAAGATTGTGTTAGGTCCAATCTTAATTGGTGGCGGTGCTAGTTGGATTGGTTATTTGATCTTACCTTTTATTGCCAAAATCACCACTTGGATTGGAGATTTAATTAATTCTTTTACTAACTTTCAACCTATTGTTATGTGTATTTTGATTGCTTGTATGTTTGCGTTGTTAATTATTACACCGATTTCCACAGTAGCGATTGGTATGGCTATCCAGTTAAATGGTATTTCTGCTGGGGCTGCAGCTATGGGAGTGGCTGCTACTACGATTGTCTTAGTGGTGCATTCTTGGAGAACTAATAAGTCTGGAGTGACGCTGGCAGTGGCTTTGGGAGCAATGAAAATGATGATTCCTAACCTATTTCGCTATCCAATCATCTTATTACCCGTTATGACAACAGCTATTATTTCTGCGATTCCGGTCGCACTTTTGCAAGTTGCTGGTACTCCGGCTTCAGCTGGATTTGGTTTAGTTGGCTTAGTTGGACCTCTGGCTTCTTTAGATGTTGGTAAAATGAGTATTAATCTCTTTACAGCAGTGATTGTGTGGTTCGTTATACCTATTATTGGTGCTTTGGTAAGCCGTTTTGTATATAGCAAAGTATTGCATCTTTATGATGAAAAACAGGCTTTTGCTTATTTAGGTGAATAAAATTTTAATACTAATTGTGATGCTCATTGGAGATCACAATTTTTTTGTGAGCTGATTAGAGTCTTTATGTATCTGATTTCAAAAAAGTAGAGTAAAATGTTGTTGTAAGCGCTTATTTATCAAGGAGGTAAAGTTATGTTATATGTCGATATGAGTGATGGTGAGAAGTATTTAAAATATCCCTATGTGAATCAGGCAACTTCAGAATTTTTGGAAACCCAAACTAAATTTGGTGATGAAAAATTGTTGATGTTTTTCCAGCCGCAAACACCGATTGTGATTTGTGGAGTTAATCAAAATATTTATGCAGAAGTTAATTTAGATTATTTACGAGAACACAACATTGAATTAACACGGCGTGGTGCTGGTGGTGGCGCTGTTTATGTTGATCAAGGCAATTTAACATATGGCTACATCGACAGTGACAATGGAAATAACTATCAAAATTTCCCGTTGTACGCACAGACTGCTTTAGAAGTGTTACATGAATTAGGCGTACCTGCCAAAATGGGTGGTCGTAATGACTTGACTGTAGATGGGAAAAAGTTTTCGGGGATGTCTTCATTAAAGATTGGCAATCGTTTTTCCTGTGGTGGTACTTTGATGATTGATGTCGATTTAGAAAATGCTAGTCGAGCATTACATCCATTACAAGCTAAGTTACGTTCAAAGGGTGTCAAATCCGTGCATAGTCGGGTCACTAATATTCGTTCTTACTTTAAACCCAAATATCAAAATATTACTTTGCCTGAAATTCGAGATTTATTTTTAAAATTTGCTTTTAAAACAGATGATTTAAGTCAAATTCCAACTTATAAATTTACAGATGCTGATTGGCAGAATTTGGTGGCTTTAGGTAAATCCAAATATGGTGATCCTAAGTGGGTTTATGGCGAAAATAATCAAGAAGATGAATATTTCCATGCTCAGCATTTTGCTGATTTTGGCACAGTGGAGATTAGTTTTTCAGTGGATCGGGGAGTAATCTCACATTGTCAAATTTATGGTGACTTTTCCTTGGCTTCTGGTGATTTGACAGTTATTGAACGTAACTTAGTGGGAGTACCATTGCAAAAAGCTAACCTAATAGAAGCTTTGAATCAAAGTGATTTAAAAACTAATATTGGAGCTTTGAGTGCTGAAGATTTGGCCAATGTCATATTGGATCCAACTAAACAAGAAGAGGTGCATTATGGCTAGTGGAGAAATGTTAGGTTCTATTTTTAATCAAAATGAATATTCTACGGCACGGATGCGGGCAATTTGGACAGATGAGAATCGTTTGGCGGTAATCTGTCAAACTGAAATTGCTTTAGCACAAGCGATGGCTGATAATCACAAAATTCCCCAAGAAGCAGTAGTCGAAATTAAAGAAGTTATGCAGCCTAAAAACTTTGATTTACGGAAATTGCGCTTAGCAGTAGCCCGCAATGGGCACTTTTTGGCCGGATTAATTGAATATGTGCAACCATTTTTTCAACATGAAGGTGGTCAGTATCTTCATTACGGGGCTGCTAGTGAAGATATTGAAGATACTGCTTATGTATTGCAGTTAAAGCAAGCGCACCAACTCATTGTTGATTATGTACAGCGCATTTGCCAACGTCTAAGTCAACTAGTAGCAGCCCATCAGCAAGATCTTTGTGCCGCTATTGCTCATCGAACTTATGGAGCTTATACAACCTTAGGATTTAAATTAGGTGTTTTTTTAAATGATTTAGAAAATTTATTAACCAAACTTGAACAACAGGCTCCCCAAAGTTTTTGTGGCAGTTTAGCCAATGGGGACGGTTTGTCAACAATGGTTGGCGATCATAGTGACCAAGTGGAAGCAGACTTTTGCCGATATTTAAACTTAAATACTCCTGAAATGTATTGGCATACGCAACGGGAGCGTTTTTGTGATTATACCCATTTTTTGACAGAAATCGCGCAAGTGTTGGGCCGCTTAGCCAAAGAATTATTATATATGAGCCAAACTTCAGTACAAGAATTCAGCGAACCTTATGCTCCTGGACGCCAAGGTTCAACAGTTATTCCTACTTCACGTGAACCTTATATGTGTGAATCAATGTTGAATCTCAGCACAGTTATTCGTAATGAAATGACTTTAATGTATGATCAAATGTTGGTAAGTGGAGAAAAAGATACCGCCGTTTGGCGTGACTTGTATGTTGCCATGCCTGAAATCTGTATGTATTTATCCGGTCAATTAAATTATGCATTAGTCCTACTCACTAAAGGACAATTCAATATTGAGAAAATGCGTAACAATTTGCAGCTTGATGATGGTACAATGTATTCGGGTGCCTTAATGGTGGCTATGTCTTCTAAGATTGGCCGTCAAAAAGCGCATGATCTTTTGTATCAAATGCGCGTGGAAGCGGATGCACAGGGAAAGTCTTTGCGAGTCGTAATTGAGAATAGTTCACGAATTGGCGCGGTTTTAAGTGCTGATGAATTACAAGCAATTATGACACCTAGTGTAGAACATATTCCGAATGCTTTATTCAAAGTACAAAAGATTTTGCAATTATTTAAGCAGCATCATCCGGAATTACAAATAAAGGAGAACAAGTAGTTATGGCAGATAAAACAGAAGAACAATATTTTTGGCAGGAAAAATTAGATAATCAACATATTCGTTTAGGCTTAAATTCTGCTGGCCAAGATGAAGTGGGGGAAGTGTCCTTTGTTGATTTTCCCGACGACTTAAAAGAAGTTCAAGCAGGTGATCCGATTGTTTCTGTTGAAGGAGCAAAATCAGTCACTGAATTGGAATCACCAATAGCTGGTCACGTTGCCAAAGTCAACGTTGACTTGTTAGATCATCCCGAAAAAATTAATAATGATAATCATAATGATAATTGGGTAATTGAGTTATATTAATTATTACCCATTATTATTAAAAAAACATTAAAAAGTTCTTGACTCTTGATGAGTATTTATTTATACTAAGCTCAATTAGTTAATAAGTCTTTGAAGGAGGTTACACCATGATGATTAATATTTACCAATCCATAATTTTTATTGATGTAGACACTCAGCGTCAAGATTTAGCCTTATTATTAAACAGTAGGACCCAACATTGATTATTTGTTAGCCGTGTGCTAAGAATTTCAAGTCGTTGAGCCCTTGTTTTAGTTTAATGATGGGGCTTAACGACGATATAACTTAAGAGTCAAAACCCCATTCATTAACGAATGGGGTTTTTCTTCGTTGTTAAGATAAGATTTATTAGTTATTAATTCAGGGAGGGATTAACATGAAAAAACAAATTATTGGAGGTCTTGCAGCAGTTGTGATGACAATGAGTCTTCTGACTGGATGCAATACGGCTTCAACCGGCAGTAAGGGTGTAAAAGCTAGTGGTAATACTGTCAAAATCGGTGTCAACATGGAATTATCCGGTGGCGCTGGTGGCTATGGTAATCAACAAAAGCAAGGAATTCAATTAGCAGTTGATGAGATTAATCATCATGGTGGTGTCAAAATTAACGGTCACAAACAAAAAATCAAAGCCATCATCAAAGATAATAAATCAGCCACAAGTACTTCTGCTTCAGTAGCGGCACAATTGACCAATAATGATAAAGTAACTTCCATTGTCGGTCCAGCTACAACCAGTGCCGGCACTGCACAAACACCTAATATTACTAAAGCGGCTGTTCCTGCAGTAAGTCCTTCAGCTACTGATCCTGGATTTACAATGCAAAAGAACGGCAAGGTTCAACCGTATGTTTTCCGTGCTTGTTATCAAAATGATTTTCAAGGAAGTACAGCTGCTAAGTTTGCTGCTGAAAATTTGAAAGCTAAAAAGGTAGCCGTTTTGACTGATAATTCTAGTGATTATGGAACAGGCCTAGCAAAAGCCTTTAAAAAAGCTTTTCCTGGAGAAATAGCAGCTAGTCAAACTTTTGCTGAAGGAGACAAAGATTTTAACGCGGTTTTGACTTCTTTCAAGAGTAAAAATGTAGATGCAATTTATGTTCCTGGTTATTATTCAGAAGTTGGATTGATTATCAAGCAAGCCCGTCAAGCAGGTATTAAAGTCCCAATTATTGGAACAGACGGAATGGCTGATCCTAAATTGGCCAAAATTGCCGGTGCTCAAAATGCTTCCAACGTGTACTACACAACACCATTTTCTATCATTCAAGCACAAAAGAGTACGACCGCACGCAGATTTATGACTGCTTATCATAAACGTTACCATCAAGAAGCACCGACCTTTTCAGCATTGGCTTATGATTCAGTTTACATGATTAAAAATGCAATTGAAAAAGAAAATTCAGCTGATTCTACTAAAATTGCCGCTGGTTTGGCCAAAGTTAAAAACTATAAAGGTGTAACAGGCTCAATTACAATTGACAAGCATCATAATGCAACCAAACCAATTGCGATTGAAAGTTTGAAAAATGGGAAAGTTGCTGACTCAGTAGCCATTAAATAGTTAATGTTAAAAATCTATCTCATATAAGTAAGGGAGGTCAAGAATGTGCAAACTTTTGGGCAGCAATTAATTAATGGTTTATCGCTAGGAAGTATTTATGCACTTTTGGCGCTAGGATATACGATGGTTTATGGCATTATTAAGTTGATTAATTTTGCCCATGGCGATATCTATATGTTAGGTGCATTTTGGGGATATTATTCTATCAATCTTTGGCATTTTAATTTTATTGAAGCTTTAATCTCATCAATGATTGTAGGTGCTGTAAGTGGGGTCATTATTGAATACTTTGCTTATCGGCCTTTACGGCAAGCACCACGAATCACAGCCTTGATTACGGCAATTGGCGTCTCCTTTTTCTTAGAAAATGGGATGGCCTACTTGTTTGGCTCTACGGCTCGGGATTTTCCACAAGTAATTAAACAAGTTAATTACAATATTGGTGGTGTTTTAGTTTCTAATATCCAAATTTTAATTTTGGCAACAGCCGCTATTTTGATGATAGCATTGCAATTTGTCATCAAGAAAACCAAAATGGGCAAAGCAATGCGAGCAGTTTCGGTAGATGCTGATGCAGCCGAATTAGTTGGTATTAATCTTGATCGGACTATATCTTTTACTTTTGCTCTCGGGTCAGCTCTAGCTGGTGCAGCCGGTGTCTTGATTGGATTGTACTATAACTCAATTGATCCTTTGATGGGAATGACTCCCGGAATTAAAGCCTTTGTAGCTGCAGTTGTTGGCGGTATTGGTTCTATACCAGGAGCAACATTAGGTGGATTTATCATTGGCCTTTTGGAAACTCTAGTTCAATCAGTTGGGCTTTCAGCCTACAAAGATGCCGCCGTTTATTTAGTATTGATTGTAATCTTATTAATTCTGCCAGCTGGCATTTTAGGTAAAAATCAAAAAGAAAAGGTTTAGGTGAGCAGATGAAAGCAAATTTAAAATATAGTCTAAGTTGGCTTGTGATTATGGTTGCTGGTTTTGTTCTGATGAATACGCTCATTTTAATGGGAGTAATCGACGCCTTTTTGGAAAATATGTTAGTAGTAATTGGAATTAATATTATTTTGGCTATGGGACTTAATTTGGTTGTTGGTTTTTCGGGACAATTTTCTTTGGGACATGCTGGCTTTATGGCAATTGGTGCGTATGCAACTGCTATTATCACATCTGCCAAACCCAATAGTTTTAGTTTTTATGTTTCTATAATTGTCGGGATAGTCATTGCAATAATAGCCGCCATTATTGTTGGAGTACCAACTTTACGTTTACATGGTGATTATTTAGCCATTGCGACGATGGGCGCTGCAGAAATTATTCGCATTATTATTAATAATTTAAAAATCACCAATGGTCCATCAGGAATGTTCAATATTCCGAAATTTGCTTCTTGGCCGGTTGTTTATATTATGGTTTGTTTAACTACGATAGTTATTGCTAATTTTGTGCATAGTCGTTCGGGTCGAGCTATTAAATCGGTACGAGAAGATGAAATAGCTGCTGAATCAATGGGCATTAAGACGACTTCTTGGAAATTAGCTGCGTTTATTTTAGGGGCAGCTACAGCAGCAATTGGCGGCTCGCTATACGCTTCTTATCTGCAGACTATTACACCTAATAACTTTGGTATTATGGAGTCGATTTCGATTTTGATTATTGTAGTATTAGGCGGAATTGGTAGTTTAACTGGAACTTTTGTAGCGGCAATTGTCTTAGGAGTTTTGGATACAGTATTGCAAAGCTTTGGGCCTTTGCGAATGGTGATTTATTCATTAGCACTTATCTTGATTATGGTCTTCAAACCGACTGGTTTGTTAGGCACGCGTGAGTTATCATTAACCAAATTATTTCCACGTAAAAAGGAGGCTAAGTCATGACAACAATTTTACAAGTTGATAACCTTGTGAAAAACTTTGGCGGTCTGACGGCGGTGGCGGATGTGTCGCTAACGTTAGAAACGAATGAATTAGTTGCCTTAATTGGTCCCAATGGTGCAGGCAAAACGACCTTATTTAACTTACTAACTGGCGTGATTCCACCAACTTCCGGAGCAATTTTACTTCGTGGCGATCAAGGGACGATTGCTTTAAATAAAAAATCAGCAGTACAAATTGCTAACTTAGGTTTAGCACGGACCTTTCAAAATATTCGGTTATTTAGTGATTTGAGTGTGTTGGATAATGTTTTAATTGCACTGACTAATCAATATCAAGAACACTTTCTAGCTTCTATTTTACGGCTGCCCAGTTTTTATCGAACAGAACAACAAATGCGCACTGCAGCTTTTAAATTATTAAAAATTTTTGATTTGCAGACACAAGCAGATAATCTGGCGCGTAATTTGCCTTATGGGATTCAGCGCCGCCTAGAAATTGTCCGGGCCTTAGCCACTAAACCGCAAATTTTATTTTTGGATGAGCCCGCTGCCGGGATGAATCCAGAAGAAACGGCCGATTTAACTGCTTTAATCCGCATGATTCAACGCGATTTCCATATTACTATTTTGCTGATTGAACATGATATGTCGTTGGTAATGAACTTAGCTGAAAAAATTTATGTTCTAGATCAAGGGGCCTTACTAGCTCAAGGAGCACCAGCCCAAATCCAACAAAATCCCGCCGTTATTAAAGCTTACTTAGGTGAGGAGGATGAATATGCTCAAAGTTGATAATTTAGTAGTTAATTATGGTGCTATCCAAGCTGTTAAAGATGTAAGCTTTCATATTAATACAGGCGAAATTGTGGCCTTGATTGGTGCTAATGGTGCTGGTAAAACCACCATTGTGAAGACTATTTCGGGATTATTAAAACCCGTTCAAGGAAGTATAACTTATGAACAACAAGACTTAAAACACCAATCGGCACCAGCAATTGTGGCTGCAGGTATCGCCCAAGTCCCCGAAGGCAGACATATCTTTGCCGGTCTGTCAGTGGCTGAAAATTTACAAATGGGAGCTTTTTTACAACATGACCATGCTCAAATTAGTGATTCCTTGCAAAATGTTTATAAACGTTTTCCCATTTTAAAGCAGCGGCAAAATCAAGATGCTGCCACTTTATCAGGTGGTGAACAGCAAATGCTAGCTATGGCGCGCGCACTGATGTCACGGCCCAAATTATTACTCTTAGATGAACCATCAATGGGGTTGGCACCGATTTTTATTAATGAAATATTCAATATTGTACAGGCAATTAAACAACAAGGAACGACAGTATTGTTAATTGAGCAAAACGCCAAAAAAGCCCTCGCAATTGCTGATCGCGCTTATGTCTTAGCAGCTGGAAAAGTCAGTTTGCACGGCACCGGTCCAGAATTATTGGCTAATACTGCTGTCCAAAAAGCCTATTTAGGAGGTTAACCATGACTGTTGCTGATTATATGACCAAAGACGTAATTACAATTCGTCCCCAAACCAAAATAAATGTTGCTGTGAAATTAATGGAAGAAAATCACATCCATCGCTTACCGGTGATTGATGGGAAACAATTAGTCGGCTTAATTACAGCTGGCACAATTGCCCAAGCGTCACCTTCAGATGCTACTAGTTTATCTATTTATGAAGTTAATTATCTCTTTAATCAAATGACAGTTGAGCAAGTAATGACTAAAAAAGTCTTAACCGTGGCTTATGATGCTTCTTTGGAAGATGCCATTTATCAAATGCGCCAACATCAAATTGGAGTTTTACCAGTCATGCAAGCTGATAATGTTGTGGGCATGATTACCAATAATGATATTTTAGATGCCTTCTTAGATATAACGAATTATTTTCAAAAATCTGAAGTTGTGCAAGTAGTGATAGAGCAGGATCACACTGGTGTAATTTGGCAGATTGGTAAAATAATGACCCAAAACAAGGTAAATATCCAGACTTTAATGGTTACACGACATTTAGGAGAAATTGTAATTGAAATCCACGTCGATCCCCAAGATAAAGTTGAAGTACGACAAATATTACAACAAGCAGGATTTACTATTCGTTAAACTAAAAAGAGGTTATGACCTAATGATCATACCTCTTTTTAGTTTGTATAAGTTATCTTTAGTCTAACTATAATTAAGGCGTGATTTGTTGTGCTTGGTGCTGATAATGCAGATATAACTCTCGAAAATTGCTTTTATAAGTATGCTGCCAAGGTTTGTCTTTGCCGCAATAATGCAAAAAGACAGTATGTTGGATAACCCAAGATAAATTATATTGGCCGCCGCTGGTAGTCTCATAGATGAGTTTTTTTCGAGTATCATAATTGTACAACTCATCGGGCACAGTTAAGATTTGTTTGCCATACAGATAATTAAGAATGTCTTGATCAGGCAACAAAAAAAATTTCCCCAGATTGTTAATAGTTTGAAAGATATCTTGAGAGGTCACTGTTTGGCGGATGGCTGCTAAATTCATTAACAAGACACCGGAATTATAATAACCTTCACTTTCATAAGTATCCAAGCGTACTTTATTAAAAACTGAAGTCAGATCAGTTAACCCAGAATGAATAGCAGCAGCGTAGAGATTGTTTTGAAAGTCTAATTGATAAAATTGGGAAAAGTCATTAATACATAAAATATCAGCATCTAAATAGAGAATTCGTTGAAGATTAGTTGGCAAGTAGTTATGGGCTAACAAGCGATAATAAATAGTGAGTGGATAACGCTTAGAAGTGGGAGCTTGAGCAAATAGCTGGGCATCTTCAATCACAATAGGGAAATAACGCATCTGCAATTGGCGGCAAAATTGGTCTAACTCTTGGTTAGATGACAACGCTGGGTGTTGTAAAACGTAAACATCGTATTGTTGCTGAGGGGCGGAATTTTGTTTGATGGACCATAGAGTGGTCTTTATTTGTTGAAAATAATGATCATCAATCGAAAAAAGTAAATTAATTGTCATAATTACCATCCTTTACTTAAGTTAATTGTAGCATGGAAAATGATAAAAATTTGTAATTTAATGATTGACAAATCAAAAAAGCAAGTATAAATTGTACGGTACTATCGTTAGCTAGCTAGCGATTTTAAAGGAGTGATGTTATGCTTCATGATACCGGACGACTGCTAAAAATGGCTGCGCGCCAATTAACCATCCAGTTTGATCAGTTTGCACGCCAATACGATTTAACAGGAACACAAATGTCCATTATTGATCATTTAGGACGAATACCGGGCGAAATCTTACAGCGGGATTTAGAAAAGGAATTCAACATTCGACGCTCAACAGCAACTTTGATTTTGCAGCGTATGGAAAAAAAACAACTAATTAAACGTCAAACTGCACAAACTGATGCACGGCAAAAGTCAGTTCAACTCACAGTTAAAGGACAACAATTAGTTCAACAAATTAGCCACTATATGCAACAACAACAAGCACAACTGCAGCAACACTTTACCAAAGAAGAAATAGCCATTTTTGAAAAAGTTCTGCAATATTATACGAAAGCGTAGGTTACAAATGACAACCAAGAAAAAAATTACAGCTCGTGTATTAGCCGCCGTGATTGCGGCTGGAATTATGTCTTTTTGTGGAGTGATTGTAGAAACTGCAATGAATATCACTTTTCCCACATTAATGAAAGAATTTCATGTTGATACAACTACCGTTCAGTGGATGACTACGGGTTGTTTATTGGTAATCGCAATTGTTGTACCATTATCCGCCATTTTGAAAAAAAATTTCCCCACTAAAGCCATTTTTTTGGCAGCTAATTTGTTATTTATATTAGGTGCCATTATAGATGCATTAGCGCCAACCTTTTTGTTATTGTTAATTGGTCGGATGATTCAAGGTGTAGGTACTGGATTAGCTTTACCTTTAATGTTTAATATTATTTTAGAACAAGTTCCAGCTGAAAAGATTGGTTTGATGATGGGAATTGGTTCTTTAATTACAGCGATTGCACCAGCCATTGGTCCCACTTATGGGGGATTAGTAGTGAACAGTTTAGGCTGGCGTTATATTTTTATTTTGTTATTACCAATTTTAATTGTATCTTTATTCTTGGGTTGGTACTCAATTACTCAAGTTAGTGCTATTCACAAAACTCCTGTCGATTGGTTGAGTATTGTTAGCATTATCTTATTATTTACGGGTTTAATTTTAGGATTTAGTAATTTAGGAACGGCTGCAATTTTGAGTTGGCAGGTATAAGGTGCTTGGATAATCGGAATCTTAGGTTTGTTCTTACTTTTGTATCGTAATCGTGTAGCCACCCCCATTTTAAATTTGGGTGTTTTGAATAATTCACGTTTTACTGGTCATGTAATTAGCTTCTTTTTCTTTCAGTTATGTGGTTTAGGAATTTCCTTTATTTTGCCTAACTATATCCAGTTAGTAAATCATCAATCAGCAACGATTGCAGGTTTGGTGGTATTACCAGGGGCTGCTTTAGGCGCTATATTGGCACCCTTTGGCGGACAGATTTTGGATCATTTTGGTGCACGCAAACCAATCTTAATGGGAACAACTTTTGCAGTTATTGCAGTCTTATTATTTACAATCTTTAGTCGCCATTTGACTTTAATTTCCATTTTGTTAATTTATTTACTTTATATGGCAGGAACTGGATTTGCCTTTGGTAATATTATGACCAGTGGTCTACAGAATTTAACCGTGGAACAACAAGCTGATGGGAATGCGATTTTAACAACTTTGCAGCAGTTTGCAGGTGCAATGGGCACTTCTGTTGTGGCTGCGATTATTGCCCAAAGTCAAAATCAAGCCCATGTAAGTAATGCTACTGCTAATGGTAGTCATAATGCATTTATTGTATTGTTGATTTTAGCTATTTTAGAATTATTGATTTTGAGTAAAGTCATAATCAATCATAAAGAAGTTTAATCACTTAAAAAATTTAAATAAAATAATAAAGTTGTACCAGCTAGCATAATTTAAACTAGCTGGTTTTTGTTGTTATAACAGCCTTTTACTAAACTAATTACTAATCTTTTTTAGCGTTATAAGTATAAAAATATCTCTAAGCGCACATAATTACTAAAATACAATTGAAAATGAGCTATTTGTACGGTATATTAATTAAGGAGTGAAAAATATTAATTTTGGAGTAAGGCCTATGCTAGAACATCTTTTACAGAGTAAGCTTTTTATCGATAGATAAATGGGTGTGACTCAAGAAAGCGCTTTCTAAACCGGAGCGTGATTTTTTAGTGTCTTATTTTGAGAAAAACAGCTTACTAATTAAAATTTGAACAACATAGTGATTAGTAAATATGAAATACCAATTTTAATTTGATTCACGATTTATAGTGAAAGGACTTTTATCAATGGAAGAACCCAACGAACTACTAGGCTATTTAAAGGCCAATCATATACCGCAGTCTAAAGTGGCTGAAGCAATCGGGCGCTCAATGTCTGCTACAAATCGCAAAATTAATCACCATGCAGACTTTACTCAAAGTGAAATTCGTAAATTACATTACGACCTCAAAATACCTTTAGAGATGTTGATATAGATTCAATAAATACTTATTTAATAATTAAGGAAAGTCATGTGAAAAGTACTATAGGTATTTAATAAAAATTAGAATAAAATGTTCGGAGGTTTTATTTTGAAATATACAAAGCCAAAATATTTAATTTTGGTGTTGACAATAGTATTAACATTAATTGGTTGTTGTCAATATTTAAATAACCCAGTGCAGGCGAAAGTGAAGCCAATTACTGTCTCTGCCAACAACGAAAATATGACAACAAATCTTCATAATTTGGTTAATCCCCAATCTACTTTAAATACCAATTTAGGCTCTTCTAATTTATATATGCCTAGTGGCCAAACTTCGTCTTTGTTGCGAACTTGGCAATGGCCTGCAGATGAAGATGAAACACATGAATTTGCTTTAGAGCCAGATCCTGAATATCCATTAAAGGAAATAGATGATGGATATGGTAATAAGAGAAAAGTGCGAGGATATATCGCGCATGTCCAGACAGCTAAGCAATTTTTGCAAGCTTTACTTGGCTCTTATGATGTGGATATTCATGGAAATGTTATGAATGATGATAATCATATTCCATATAAATATGCTCAGGCCAATGAAGGTGCTAATGCCCGAGGTCAGGAGCACAGTTATTCTGATATAACAAAAATTGTTTTAGAAAAAGATATTAATCTGCCTAATGCTAACAATGAACCTAAATTATATGTAAGAAATTATAAAGGCGAAAAAGTAGAGGCCGTTATTCAATCAACATCTGCTTCCACAGCTGGGGGCAATAATTCAGTTTATTTTGTATTAAGACGATTCCCCAGTGAAAAAGAAGAAACTGATGCAAAAGGTCAAAAAAGAATTTTTAGTCATTTAATTATTGACGGACATGGAATTGATGGAAAAGATCATAAATTAAATTTAGGACAGTTTACTTTACAAACTTGGACTCCATCATCAGGCCCAAGAGCTGATAGAGAAAATCAAGATATTACTTACCAAAATATAACTGTTTACGGTAATAGTTATTATGGTTTGCTTGACACTTCGATTGGTAATGCTCGTGAAACCTATCGAAATATAAACTACTACGGTGCACAATTTGCTTACGGCGGTAATTCATCTAACACTGTTATTTACATTGCTGGTACTACGAATGCTTATTCATTACATGATTATAATGCACCTGATGGCAAAAATTATATTTGCCAGACCAATGCTATTGGTGGTGGTGATCAACAAAACATTCAAGCAAAAGATATTGTATTTAAAAAGAATTGTATATATAACGGTTATACGTATAGTGGTAATACGATTCAACTAAGTGGTGATGCCATTTTAGAAGAAGGCGCAACTGTTAATTTGTTCCCTCATACAGAAGATCATGTTTTACCTGAAGCTCCACCTGCTTCAGGTATGTCTGCAGGTCTCTCTCTAAGTGATGGTAGTGCTAAAGTTAAGATGGGGAAAGATAGTAAGCTTAATGTTATTTCTGATGGACTCCCCTTATCAGCTAAAAGAACTATTTCTACCAAAGATCCAGCTGCTGGTTATGATTATGAATATGATGTGCCACAAATGCCTGCAGGTACTACTGACGATTCAAAGGCATCATATACTAATGCAGCTATAGGACTTTATATGAATGGAACTGACAAAGATAGCGGGATTTATTTTGAAAAAGATTCTAATGCAGTTATTAATGTCAACAGTACTATTCCTTTAAAGAATAATGTTAATCTGATTACTGTTAGAGGTGGTACAGCTAATATTGGTGAAGGAGCTTTATTAGTTGAAGCTGAGAATCTTAATGTGCCAACTGCCAACTATAATTTGTTAGCAATTGGTGCTGGTGCTAATGTTTATATTGGTAAAGATGGAATATTTGATTTATCTGCTCCTCATGCGCAAGGGAATGTTAATATGGTAAATACCTTAGGTGCCGGTACTTTCAAAATCAACGTCTATCAACCGAAGTTACTCCGGATTGTCACACCTGAAGAAAATAAAAAGGCTTATTTAGTTAATGGTACTGGAGTCGTTGAAATGCACGGAGTTAAGGCACAAGCTATAGGTCATACTTGGGCATCTCAAGGTCTTGGCGATGCCACAGTTAATCTAAAAACCACTCCATTTGAATATTTGAATTTACCCTTTCGAGGTACTAACTTGATAACAGGACTAGATACTTCTGTAAATAATCAAATGGGCGTGGAATCTAACCAGAGCTCGTTGGGTAGATTAAGTAAAACAATTCAAAGCATGATACAGCCGGGTACAGGATTACAACGAAATATTCGTGAATTTGACTCTATCACTGTAACTGCTATTGATGCAGGTCCACAAATGCAAGACCAAACACCCACACTACATGGTGATCCTTCGATAACTCCTGATCAACGATTTATTAAAGGAACTATAACTGATAGAGAGCAAAATAAGCCAATTGTAAATACTGATTCACAAAATAGCAATTATAATAATCCTGATGCTCGTTTGCATGTGGTGTTGAATCATAAAGATGGAACAACTGTTGATCTAGGAACAAAGACTGATGAAGAAAGAGATATTGTTGATCCATTGGCCACAGCTTTAAGTCCTAATCCGTCCAAGTTTCCTATTGCCCCTGATGACTACGATTGGGGTAATCAAGAATTCCCAGCTTTATCTGCTAAAGGTAAAGCTCTATATAAGGATAAGAATGATGTTGATGCTAAAGGTTGGCAATATCTTGATAATACGGTAAAAGGTCTAGTTACTTGGGATACAGATAACAAGAATTATCAAATTGATATTGATAAGGTTCTTGAACAATATAATACTAAGAACCCAAATAATAAAATTGAGTATTTGACAGGAACCGATACAATTACTGTTACCTCAGAATATGCTTTTCAAGCTTCACAAGTATCAACTATCAAGGTGGCAACACTAAATTTGCGAATTGATAGCGATAAAGTTAAAAAGCAACGTTCTTATTATCTCTTAGGAGAAGATTTACAGATACCATTACAATATCAGGAAAATGCAAGTAAGGCAGATCCTACGTTAACAGTTAACAGTTGGTATTTTGCTGATCCAAATAATTTGCCAGATAAGTTGGATTCTAAAAAGCCGACTGCTTCTACAACTTATTCCGTGCAACAAAAGGTTACTAGCTGGACTGACTTAGACGATTGGAAAATTCCTGCTGCGAAGGCAACTAATATTGTAGGTAATCATACTATTAAGTTATATGGTGCTGATGATGCCAATGGCCAAAGTCCATCGTTTGATATAGATGCAAATGGTCAATTTCCACTTAAAGCTTTGGACTTTGATGAGTACACCTATAATTATAATGTCTTAAATGTTCCAGGTTATACAGGAGAAAGAACCTTTAAAAAACCTGATTTGCATTATCGTAATGATAGATCCAAAGATACACCCATTGATTGGAATGAACCATTGCCAATGGGGATTTACTATGAGCACAATGTCTTCACACCTAAAAGTGATACAGCCCCCATTAGTAACTTTGAGTTTACTAGAAATGGTGACGATAAAGTGGCTATTAAAGGTAGTACGTTGGTTATTGTTGATCTTGATAATCCAACGAATACTGTTTCATTATCAAATTTTGAATATGGTAAAAATTATAACACCAGTGATCGTAGATTATCTAAGTTGGTAGATGGCAAAAGTAATCATTTTAAAAAGAATATCCAATTCAAAATTTATACTAAAGTCCAAATTACTGATGTACCCGATATTACTTTAGGTACAATTACTTTAAGTACAGAAAATGATAATAAAAATATCAATTTATCAACAGTTGACCTTGGTAGCATTGCTGCTCAGACTAAAGGAAGTATCCAGTTCTTACAGCTAACAGTGCCAAAGACGATTGACTATGGTAGCCATACTTCAATAGCTAATCAAAATGAGAAATATGAAATTGCTAATGTTGATGATGTTAAGTCCAATTTGATTTTGAATTATGATCCTAATGTGGGGAAAAGTAGTGGTATTCAAGTATATGCTCGAATTATGGATGATGAGTTTTGGGACAATGCCTTAAGCTATAATGACGGCAAAAAAACCTCTTATATCGGTAATGATCTTGTTTTGATTTATGATAGTGGCAAGATACAAGGAGCTAATTTAGGAGATCCTGTTCATCATATCAAGTTAGCAAATGAGTGGTGGAATTCAAGTGGTAAACAAAGTAAGGGACTTTTCATGGAGACTCAAGCTCCACGTAATCCGCATATGGGACAACCTCATTCTAAGCTAGAATGGCAAGTAGTTAATAGTATTTAATGAGACTTATATAAAAAGCATTGATATACAAAAATATCAATGCTTTTTTGTTTGTAATAATTATAAGAAAAACCGCTCGACCATTTTGGCCTAACGGTTTCGAAGATTAATTTAATTATTTTAAACTAAGGTACCATTATCCATAAATTGTTGAACATCTGGTTGTAGGTGTTCGTATTTTTGAACAGTAGCATCAAAATCAACAAAGTATAGTTTGTACCAAGTTAAGAAGGTAAAAATATTCCAGACTTGGCGGCGGCCATCAATTTTACCGGCATAATTATCATCTAACAATTGCAAAATCTTAGTTTGGTCGAAAATTTGATTGACCCAATCTTCACTAAAGAGGTCTTTAACTTTTTGATAATATTTATCTTCTTGCAGCCAAGTTTTAATTGGTACAGGGAAACCTAATTTCGGACGTTTAGCCCAATCTGCTGGCAAATGGCGATTAGCAGCCTTGCGAAAAGCATACTTGGTATCATGATTATTAATCAACATTTTTGAAGGAATGGAATTGGCGAGTTCTGCTACTTTACGGTCTAAAAAGGGTACACGCAATTCCAAAGAATGAGCCATTGAAATTTTGTCAGCTTTTTGCAAGATATCATTGAACATAAAGTGGTGTAAGTCGATATATTGCATTTGCTTAACATCTTCAGCATCCTTAACTTTAGCAAAGTCTTTTTGATAAATGCCTTGAACTGTTAAATCGTTTTGATATTGGGGCTGTAAGACATCATTAGCCTGCTTAGAAGTAAAGATAGTGGGTTGATCCGGATCGTAAATCAAAGATTCTCCCACATAATATTCTGATGGTTGGGCTGTTTGACTATAGAGATGAACTTTACCTGGGAAGTCAGGGCATTTTTGTAAGTTTTTGGCCAGATGATAACGAATACCTTTCGGTAACTTGTGTAATCCATCAGCAAAAACTTTGACTACTGTGTTTTTAGTATGCATGCCGTAATTGACATATCCCGCAAATAATTCATCAGCACCTTCACCAGAAAGCGCGACAGTTACTTTTTTACGGGCTAGGCGGCAAAGATACCACAAGGGAATAACTGAAGGATTACTATCTGGTTCATCGAGGTGATATTGCATTTCTGCAAAGTCAGCAAAGGCCTCATCACCATTTACAGTAGCTTCATTAAAGTGCAAGCCTTCTTTATCAGCTAGTTCTTTGGCCACACTGGCTTCATCATAGGGACCATTATCAAAGTTGACACTGAAGACTTCTTGTGGATGCAAGACGGCAGTTACATAGCTTGAATCCACTCCTTCAGATAAGAAACTGCCCACTGGGACATCAGCAATGTGGTGTAATTTTACAGAATCTTTCACAGTTTGGTCAATTTCATCAATTGTTTGTTGCAGAGAACGCTGGTGATTGATTCGATAATTTGCATCCCAATATTGATGAATCTGCAAATCTTGGTTATGAAATTCAAACCAATGACCAGCAGGGAATTTGTAAACATTTTTGAAAAAGGTTTCATCTAAATCGTTATATTGATTCATTAAAAACGGTTTTAAGGCTTCTTGATTGAGTTCTTTTTGAAAATGAGGATGCTTCAAAAAGGCTTTGATTTCAGAACCAACAATGAGAGTTTCATCTTTTTGATAGTAATATAAAGGTTTAATACCAAAGAAATCGCGTGCACCATAGAGAGTTTGCTTGTTATTATCCCAAATTAAGTATGCAAACATTCCGCGCACTCTTTGTAATGTGCCGTCCATCCCCCATTCTTCGTAGCCATGGAGGAGAACTTCGGTGTCGGCTTGAGTAGTAAAGGTGTGACCGGCAGCAATTAATTCATCGCGAAGCTTTTGATAATTATAAATTTCACCATTAAAAGTAATGAGGATTGACTGATCTTCATTGTAGATAGGCTGCTTACCACCCTTTAAGTCAATAACACTTAAGCGCCGAAAGCCCATGGCCACTGTGTCATTAGTATATAAACCGCTACCTTTGATATTAGGACCACGATGTTGAATCATTTTCATCATAGATTTAATCGTGGTTTCTTTATCAGCAACCGTTGGGTCGCTAAATGCAATAATACCGCACATAACATTTCCTCCTCTGTACATAAAAATAGTTTAATTAAATACATTATCAGTGTCAATTTGTAATAGTTAAAGTATACTCGAATTTGACGAAAATGACTTATTTATTTTACCTTATATTGTCAAGTGCTGGTCTATAAAGAGTTGACATCTGACTATTTATAATGGTTAGATAGTTATTGTAATCAATTACATTGCTAAGGTAATTGAAGAATAAATATCTAAGGAGACAATTATGGGACTAAACAAGAAAAAATCCGATAATTATAATATTGGTCTAGATATTGGTACCAGCAGTGTCGGCTGGGCTGTTACTGATGACCAGTATCAATTATTTTCTTTAAAAAAGAAAAACGCTTTAGGAGTACGCTTATTCGACGGTGGCAACACGGCCGAAGAACGGCGGGGTTATCGTTCTGTACGGCGGCGATTAAATCGACGCAAGCAACGGTTACAATGGTTAAAGGAAATTTTTGCTCCTGAGATTAATCCAATTGATCCAGAATTTTTTGCGCGCCTCAATTATTCTTGGGTTGCTCACGGTGACCAACAGCATCAACTATTTAACCACATTGTCTTTAATGATCAAGAGTCTGAGGAAAAATTTTATGACAAGTATCCTACTATCAGTCATTTACGTTCGGCAATGATTCACCATCCAGAACAAAAATTTGATTTGCGCTTAATATATTTGGCATTTCATAACCTTATCAAGTATCGCGGCAATTTCTTGTATGAAAGCCAAGGAGAACATCTAAAAAGTTCTGGTGCTCAGTTGCAAGCTCTCTTAGGGGAATTAAGTCAAGATTTGGAAGCTTATGGCTTAGAAGTTGATTTGACAGATATTGAAGGGATTTTGTTAGATAAGAATCTTGGGGCTGCCGCTAAGGTAACAAAAGCGCAAAATCAACTTACTTATGCTAAAGCAGATAAGCCTAAGATTACGGCCTTATTAAAGTTATTGGTAGGGAATAAGGGAGACTTAGCTCCTATTTTGGGTATTGACTTGGCTGCTAAAGATGAATTCACTTTAAAATTTTCCGATAGCAACTTGGATACTAAGTTAGAACAAGTTCAAGATATCCTAACCGACACCCAAAATGCCTTATTGGAAAAAATTTATCAAATTTATAACGAAATCGTCTTAGCTAAGATATTAAATGGTAAAACTTATCTGAGTGATTCTTGGGTCGAATTGTACGAACAGCATCATGAGCAATTACAAGATTTAAAACAAATGTGGCATCAAGCTGAACCTAAAGAAGCTCGTGCGCAACGACAACTTTATACTGATTACATTCAGAATAATAAAATGGATCGTGACAAATTCTATACAGCTGTCAAAAAGTTTCTCAAAGATGCTCAACCAAGCGAGTTAGCGCAACAAGCTCTAAAAGATATTGAAAATGATAATTATTTACTCAAACAACGCACACGTGATAATGGAGCTATTCCTTACCAATTGCACTTAGTAGAATTAAAAAAGATTATTGAAAATCAAAGTCAATATTATCCTTTTTTGAAAGATCAAGAAAATAAATTAACTTCTTTGTTAAGTTTTCGAGTACCTTATTATGTTGGACCATTGACAGATTCTCAGCGCAGTCAGTTTGCATGGATGAGCCGCAAAGCTACAGGTAAAATCTACCCGTGGAATTTTCAAGAAAAAGTAGATTTAGAAAAATCTTCAATGAAGTTTATTAATCGGATGACGGCAACTGATACTTACTTATTGGGAGAACCAGTTTTACCTAAAATGAGTTTGTTATATCAAAAATATGAAGTCCTCAATGAACTTAATAAAATCAAACTCGACTATCGTCCTAATTGGGATGTGGAGTTAAAGCAACGGATTTATAATGAATTATTTAAAAAACAAAAATCAGTTTCTGTTAAATCTTTAAAAAAATGGTTAGTAGAAAATGGTTATTTTGAAAATGATGTCAAAGTTGGCGGTTTAAGCAGTGAAACTAAATTTAATAGTTCTTTAAGTACTTATCACGACTTTTTACCGATTTTTGGAGCTGACTTCTTAGATAATCCCGACAATCAGGTGCAATTAGAAGAATTGGTAGTTTGGCTGACAGTTTTTGAAGATCATCATATTTTACAACTGAAATTGCAAAATTCACCTTACAATTACACTGATGAACAGATTCGACGCTTGAGTAATATGCGTTATCAAGGATGGGGACGGCTTTCACATAAGTTATTAAGTGATTTGCGTGGGCAAACTGATGAAAGCATCTTGTCTTTATTATGGACCACAAATCAAAACTTTATGCAAATTCTGCATTCTGATAAGTATAATTTTGAAGAATTAATTGAAAAAGCTAATGAAAATAATAATGTTAATAAGTCTATGCTGGATATTATTAATGAATTGGCGGGTTCTCCAGCGATTAAACGGGGAATTTGGCAAGCGTTCTTAATTGTTCAAGATATTGTTAAAGTTATGGGACATGCTCCAGAAAAAATCTTTATTGAGTTTGCTCGGGGAGCTTTAGATAGTCAAAAGAATAAACGGACCGTAAGCCGCTATGACCGTTTAGACAAAGTGTATAGGGCTATTAAAAAGCAGATTCAAGAGGTTCAACCAGCTCTAGTTGATCAGTTAACTGACAACAAGGGGCGTCTTGAAGATGAGCGCTTATACCTTTATTTTGCTCAATTGGGTAAAAGCTTGTACTCTGATACACCTTTGGACATTAATAATTTGCAGCAGTATGAAGTTGATCACATTTTGCCGCAATCTTATATCAAGGATAACTCTTTAGAAAATAAAGCTTTGGTTTTAAAATCCGAAAATCAGCATAAATTGGATAACTTATTACTCGATGATCAAATTATTAATCAAAACCAACATCGTTGGGAACAAATGTATAAATGGGGACTTATGGGACCTAAAAAATTCTTTAATTTGACCCGTCGAGAAATTAAAACTGGTAATAAAAAAGGATTCATTAATCGGCAATTAGTGGAAACTCGGCAAATTATTAAAAATGTAGCGACAATTTTTGATAATTACTTTCAAAATGATAATACCCAAGTAGTTGCCATTAAAGCGCAAACCAGTTCAGAATTACGTCACAAATTTAAATTATATAAAAATCGTAAGATTAATGATTTTCATCATGCACATGATGCTTACCTAGCCAATATTGTGGGAACTTATTTATTGAAGCAATATCCGGACTTAGAAAGTGAAATTATTTTAAACAACTATACCAAGTTTATTGACCAAGTTAAGCAAGTTATGCGTGTAGAAACAGACAAACGTAAAAAAGAACTTGCAGCTAATAGCAGTTTCTTATTGCATGATATTGAAGATAATCAAGCCTTAGCTGATGAAAATGGTGAAATTATTTGGCCTGCTGATCAAATTCAAACTATTCGCCAAGTCCTTAGTTATAAACAAGTTAATGTTACGCGCAAGACTGAATTTAATCATGGGGCATTTTATAAAGAAACATTGTTTGCTCCAGGAGCTAAAAATGGTCTTATTGCACAAAAACAAGATCGTGATCCGGCAATTTATGGAGGCTATTCTAGTAAACAATTTGCCTATTCATCACTAGTAAGAATTGATGATAAGAAGATAAGATTAGTAGGAATTCCTGTTTATGTAGATAAGTTAATTCAAGAACAAAAAGTTAACTTAAATGAATGGCTGCATGATAATGTGAAGCATAAAAAATCTTTACAAGTAATCCTGACTAAAGTGCCGAAATATCAAGTTGTATGGAGTAAAGAAGTAGGCCGCTTATGCTTATCTTCTGCCACGGAAATTCAAAATTTCCAGCAGTTAGGATTATCATCTAAGTCGTACGAATTTTTAACGCGAACAGATCAAAAAAATGCTGTTGTTGAAGCCATTATTAAAGATATGGATTATAGTTTTATTGATATTTATCAAGAAATTTTAGATTTGATGCCTCAATACTATCCATTTTATTCATATGAATATCAATCATTAGCTGATAGTTTTGAAGATTTCAAAGCTTGTGATATTGCCAAACAACAACAAATCATCGAACAGTTGTTGAATATGTTACATGCCAATGCTTTGAATGGTAATTTTAAAGACTTAAAATTTGGAATTATTAAATCTACGGCTTTAGGCAAAAAACCAAATGGAATGGATTTAAATAATATCTATCTTATATATACTTCACCAACAGGTTTGTTTGAAAAGCGTGTCTTAATTAAATAAATTTAGACAACAAAAAAAGGCCCTAAGTCGGGCCACTCATAATGAGCAATTAATGTAAACATTTATTTTAAATCGATAAATCAAAATTACAAGTGTAAGTTGTTGAAATCAATCAACAGTTAAAGAATAAAACGATATGACAAAATTGTCAAGGGGGAGTTAACATGGCTTGGCGGCAAATTGTGATTACCAACCACTCCAAATTATCTTATAAAGCTAATAAATTACTAATTCAAACAGATCATCTGCAATTATATGAATTTCCTTTGGTGGATATTGCAACTATTGTACTGCAAAGTACTCAGGTAACAATTACAGCCTTTTTAGTACAAAAATTAGTTGAAAATAATATTAAATTAATTTTTTGTGATAAGGACTATAATCCTTGTGCAGAAGTTGACGGTTATTATTCTTATAATAACCGTAATCAAACTATCGAAAATCAAATTAATTGGTCCATCAATGCCAAACAAGAACTATGGACACACGTTGTTCGCCAAAAAATGATTAACCAAAATCAACTCTTATTACAATTACAACTTTTAGATGATGAGCAGGAAATTCAACAAGAAATTGAGCAAATAGTATTTAATGATGAAACTAATCGTGAAGCGGTAATTGCACGGAAGTATTTTACTAAATTGTTTGGCAATAGTTTCAGTCGTGGACAAGATTCACAAATTAATACGTACTTAAATTATGGTTATTCTATTTTATTATCTAACTTTAATCGGGAAATTACCGCTCAAGGCTATTTAACTGAATTAGGTATTCATCATCACAGTATTAAAAACACTTTTAATCTCTCTTCTGACTTGATGGAACCTTTTCGGCAAATAATTGATCAAAAAGTTTATGAATTGCGCAAAGAGCCTAATCTTAAATATGCCAAATTAGAATTAGTTGATTTATTAAATACAGAGATTACTTTTGGTGGTAAACAGATGATTCTACAAAATGCAATTACTGCCTATGTGCGTGACTGCTTGCATGTTTTAAATGGAGAAAGTAGTATTCAACGGCTAACTACCTTTGATTTAACGGAGCAGAAGAAATGAGGCAACGAGTTATGCGTTTAATAATTATGTTTGACTTACCAGTAGAGACGAGTACCGATCGGCGTAATTATCGACAATTTCGCAAAGTGTTAATTAACGAAGGCTTTTTAATGATCCAAGAATCTATTTATGGCAGAATTGCAGTTAATAAACCAGCAGCTGAATTTATGGAAGAGCGTATTGCCAAGCAAGCACCACCTCGTGGTTTAGTGCAATCATTAATTATTACTGAAAAACAATACGCTAATATTCGTTATTTGACTGGTCAAGATCCTAATATTTTAGAAGATAAGTTTGAAAGGCTAACAATTATATGAGTTTTCGACTAGTTTATTATCCTAATGACCCAATTGATAGTTCCCACAATGCACTCAGCCTTTATTTGGCCGATCAATTTGAATATCGAAAAGTTGTTTTTGATTTAGTTTCGGATCATCGCCTGCTACACTTATTTACTAATAATGAATTAATAAATTATCGCGATATTCAAGTAATTACTGATGTTTTTGCTTTTGACATTAATAGTAATGCCACTCTGCAAAAAATTTTACCGATTATGAAAAAGTCTCTTGAACTGACACAAATTAATGAAATTCAACAACTTAATCAAGATTTAAATCGGATTCTTTTTAATGAAATTGCCGGCTGGCAAATGCCTTTATCGTTTCGCAATAATTTGGATATTAATAGTTTATTGCTGTCGAAAGAGTTAAAAATTGATATGTTTGAATGGACAGATGTATTGGATAAGATGATTGGAGTTATTGAGATTATTGCGGAACTAAAATTAGCCACAGTCTTGATTGTGGCAGGCTTAAATTCATTATTTAATGCAGAAGAAATCCAAGAAATTATCGATACAGCAGTTTCGAAAAATGTTAAAATAGTACTAATTGATAATGTTAGAAGTCTAGGAGGTGATATACGTGGACTGTCCAGATTTGCGATTGATACTGATGGTTTTATGTATGAATATTAAAATTGGATTAAATTTGGACGGTTTTAGAGGTAAGTCAAAATTATAAGTGTAAGACCTTTTAAGTCAACTTAAACCCAACGCTACGGGTTTTAGAGGTAAGTCAAAATTATAAGTGTAAGACCGGGTAGAAGAATCAGGTGCTCCATGCCCATGTTTTAGAGGTAAGTCAAAATTATAAGTGTAAGACCCTCCTTTAGCCTTGCTAATCCTTAGGATTTGTTTTAGAGGTAAGTCAAAATTATAAGTGTAAGACCAAATCTTGAGGAAAGGAGGTAAATACAAATGTTTTAGAGGTAAGTCAAAATTATAAGTGTAAGACCCATGGATAATTTAAGTAAATGGTCTATTGGGTTTTAGAGGTAAGTCAAAATTATAAGTGTAAGACCTATTAGGGTCATTAACATCAGCAAAATCCTGTTTTAGAGGTAAGTCAAAATTATAAGTGTAAGACCTATAATAATTGCTTAGAAGCAATAGAATTTGTTTTAGAGGTAAGTCAAAATTATAAGTGTAAGACCCATTAATCGCCACCTTGGATAAATATTTATGTTTTAGAGGTAAGTCAAAATTATAAGTGTAAGACCATTTCTGCTAGTCATAAATTGAACGGCATAGTTTTAGAGGTAAGTCAAAATTATAAGTGTAAGACCAAGTCACTTCGTTTGGCAAAAAAGGCGACGGTTTTAGAGGTAAGTCAAAATTATAAGTGTAAGACCAAAACAAGCCTTTTTATGCCATGCTCAGGGGTTTTAGAGGTAAGTCAAAATTATAAGTGTAAGACCTTTATTTTAATCGCCCGCCATTACACAATAGTTTTAGAGGTAAGTCAAAATTATAAGTGTAAGACCTTAAATATATCATGGATAATCGTACCGATTGTTTTAGAGGTAAGTCAAAATTATAAGTGTAAGACCGTAGTTAACTTATCAATCTATGAAACGGTAGTTTTAGAGGTAAGTCAAAATTATAAGTGTAAGACCAAATGTGCCTGAGTCAGATCCAATTTTACAGTTTTAGAGGTAAGTCAAAATTATAAGTGTAAGACCTGTAAAAGCTATATATTCAACAAGTAACGAGTTTTAGAGGTAAGTCAAAATTATAAGTGTAAGACCCTGCAACGCTATCTTGTTCCGCAATAAATGGTTTTAGAGGTAAGTCAAAATTATAAGTGTAAGACCATCATCGGTAGTTAGTTGTTCTTCCTTTGGGTTTTAGAGGTAAGTCAAAATTATAAGTGTAAGACCAGCAATTACAACATTAGTGAAAAGTTTAAAGTTTTAGAGGTAAGTCAAAATTATAAGTGTAAGACCAAAAGCAACGTGAACATGGTCAAATTCATTGTTTTAGAGGTAAGTCAAAATTATAAGTGTAAGACCGAATTGGCTTGCCATTTTTACTGGTAGTTTGTTTTAGAGGTAAGTCAAAATTATAAGTGTAAGACCCAGCAACTAGCGCTAGCTTAACAGCTTCGTGTTTTAGAGGTAAGTCAAAATTATAAGTGTAAGACCGCCACGAATAGAACTGTTATCATGGTCAATGTTTTAGAGGTAAGTCAAAATTATAAGTGTAAGACCATAGTTACTATATATAAAAACTAGGCGGGCGTTTTAGAGGTAAGTCAAAATTATAAGTGTAAGACCAAACGTGCAGCCGATGCATTCAAAGGAATTGTTTTAGAGGTAAGTCAAAATTATAAGTGTAAGACCCATACGGCAAAGGTTGGGCAATGGTTACAAGTTTTAGAGGTAAGTCAAAATTATAAGTGTAAGACCTCAGAGAAGAAAGGACCTTATGGTGCACAGTTTTAGAGGTAAGTCAAAATTATAAGTGTAAGACCAATTCGCGCGTGGATGATATTGTCTCAGATGTTTTAGAGGTAAGTCAAAATTATAAGTGTAAGACCTAAGTGGTTTAGCTGCTTTGTTTAAAGATAGTTTTAGAGGTAAGTCAAAATTATAAGTGTAAGACCATAGTTACTATATATAAAAACTAGGCGGGCGTTTTAGAGGTAAGTCAAAATTATAAGTGTAAGACCAAACGTGCAGCCGATGCATTCAAAGGAATTGTTTTAGAGGTAAGTCAAAATTATAAGTGTAAGACCCATACGGCAAAGGTTGGGCAATGGTTACAAGTTTTAGAGGTAAGTCAAAATTATAAGTGTAAGACCTCAGAGAAGAAAAGGACCTTATGGTGCACAGTTTTAGAGGTAAGTCAAAATTATAAGTGTAAGACCAATTCGCGCGTGGATGATATTGTCTCAGATGTTTTAGAGGTAAGTCAAAATTATAAGTGTAAGACCTAAGTGGTTTAGCTGCTTTGTTTAAAGATAGTTTTAGAGGTAAGTCAAAATTATAAGTGTAAGACCTGCTAACAGCTACTTGCGTGAGACTATTGAGTTTTAGAGGTAAGTCAAAATTATAAGTGTAAGACCAAACAAGGCAAGGGGCACTGATATTGACTAGTTTTAGAGGTAAGTCAAAATTATAAGTGTAAGACCTGTTATATAGTAGCCAACCGATTCGCTAGCGTTTTAGAGGTAAGTCAAAATTATAAGTGTAAGACCAGCAGATGGATTTGTGAGAGAGAATTTTGTGTTTTAGAGGTAAGTCAAAATTATAAGTGTAAGACCATAAATTGATAAGGGGATAAGAAAAATATGGTTTTAGAGGTAAGTCAAAATTATAAGTGTAAGACCCACTAGTAAAAGATATGACAGTAATGGTCAGTTTTAGAGGTAAGTCAAAATTATAAGTGTAAGACCAAGCACATTTATAGTCGTCGATGAATCAATGTTTTAGAGGTAAGTCAAAATTATAAGTGTAAGACCATCATCGACCGTGTGGTTGACGCTGGTATTGTTTTAGAGGTAAGTCAAAATTATAAGTGTAAGACCCCATTAAATTTGGAAAGGAAACATTATGTTGTTTTAGAGGTAAGTCAAAATTATAAGTGTAAGACCAATTACTCCTTTTTGTTACCACAAAGTTACGTTTTAGAGGTAAGTCAAAATTATAAGTGTAAGACCAAAATAACAGAATGTATAACAGAATCTTAAGTTTTAGAGGTAAGTCAAAATAATTAGTAGAGTATTTTTTCTTTATTCTGTTAAAAATATTAAACCCGAATTTTAAAATTTTTTATCGATCTTTAAGATTATGAGATAATACTTTGTCAAATTTCAGGAGGGCTTTATATGAAAGCTTTAAGTATCAGGCCAGACTATGCTTTTTTAATTATGATTGGCGATAAGACAAAAGAATATCGCAGCTGGTCAACCAACTATCGTGGACCATTGCTAATTTGTTCGACTGCAAGAAAAATTAAAGATACTATTCCCGGCCACGCTTTATTAGTAGTTGATTTGAAAGCTGTTAATAAATTGGCTGATCATCAATTTGAATGGGTTATTGACCCAGTGTATAGTATCTATCCTTTTGCAGTTAAAGGTCAGCAAGGCTTGTTCAATGTTGATGACAAACTAATTAAAAAAGCTCCAATAGATAACGAACCAGATATTGATAAAATCAACGAATGGTGTGACAAATATTTAGAACCACTATTTGTTTAGTCTTATGAATTTTGTGCTTTTTTGTACTATACTGTGAATTAATTTTTATTTATATAAGTAAATCAAATAACCAATAGTTATTTATTATATAGTAGATTACAAGATTAATTCGAGCAGTCTCTAAAATTTTCATTGTAGATTGTATTATGATAGTTTCTAATAATTGATGTTAGTTTTAAAAAATAGTAGCTTGCAGTTAAAATACTCATTGCTGTCATCTTTCTAACATAAATAAGAATGACTAAGTCAGATTATATCAATACTTTAACGTTTAAAAAATGTTGCATAAAATGCTACAAATCCCATTTTAAGAACTAAGGCTAGAATCTATACTAAATTATCTGTAATTTATCATAGGTATTGTGACCTAGCTATACCAATATTGTCTATTATTTATTGTTAGTTTGTTGTAAAAGATATATAATTCTTAAGTCAAACTATGTTAAAGTAAATTATTCAAAATAGTCTTTTCTTTAGTAGTTGATTATGATTACTACTAGTATAAATGACTATTTGGGATTTTTAGGTTAACTTTTCTTGTATTAGTTATATAATGTTCATTGTACAAAAGAATAATTAAATATAGGATATAGTTTTAGAGGTAAGTCAAAATAATTAGTGGAAGATTAATAATTGCGCAGTTTTAATTGCCGATATTGTTTTAAAAGCAATTAAGCTTAACAATACAAAAATAAAGGTCTCTCAATTAGACCTTTATTTTTGTTGTTTAATTTTAATTAAAATATTAAGTTAATTACTTGCATTAAAATAGGTACTACAATAACGAATAAAACAGTACTAGTAGTAACAACATTTGTGGCATATCTAACATCCCCATGAGCTTGACCGACTAAAATCGGCAAAACGGCCAAACCAGGAGTAGCCGCTTGAATTACCAACGTGCTTTGCTCCATGTTAGGCATGTGAGCTCCCATTTTGCTGCCTAATAAAATAAATAAAATCATTAACGCCGGTGCAAAAACGAAACGCCCCATTAAAGCCCAAATAGTATCACGATCAAAACGGATTGATTTCAAACCAGCATCTGCCAAAATAATACCAATATAAATTAATGACATCGGTGTAACAATACCACCAATCATACTGAGAGTTGAATTAATCCAACCAGGAATAGGAATAGCTAATAATAAGAACACTAAAGAAACTATAAAGCCAACTAAGGGAGCAGGCAATAATTTCTTCCAATTAAATTCTTTTTTTGTGCCTTGAGTAATGGTTGGATCATCTGCAGAAATAAAGAAAACACCAATCGCCCAAGTGGAAACCGTATTAACCACATAATAAACCAAAAAATAGGGTAGACTCTTTTGACCAAATAAAGCTAGATTCAATGGTAAACCAATAAAAATAGTATTAGCGTTCGCAAACATGTTGATGAACGTACCGCGACGCCCTTTACGAATTTTTAAAAGTTTGGTCAATAACCACGCTAATAAATAGCTCGCAGCAAAACTGGCAAATGCATAAACCAGACCGCCAGTTAATCCGATTAATTTGTCACGGGTAAGATATTTTAATACAGAAACAAAGATTGAAGCAGGTAACGCGATATTCATAATGACAAAAGAAATATTACCCTTAAATTGTTCACCCACTTTACCAGCACTTTTGAGCCAGTAACCAAGGGCAATAACGATAACAATTTCTGCTACACTTTGTAAAGATGTAATAAAGGCTTGCATTATATTAATTTTCCTCCACTTTAATATTGGGCTTCCCATTTGATTGCACAAACAGCATCATGACCATTGGTAAAATTATTTTGACTTAATCCTTCTTTAATGGCTTGATTGCTGACATTTTCTGCCACAGTTTGTGAGAAGATATTTAATTTAGAGACTGGTGGTAAAACGGCGGCTCCGGGTTGTTTGGGATCGACAATGCCTCCTAGAGAATGAGCAGCCACGCTAATCATAGTGTCGCTTAAAACTCTAGCGTTTGCAGCAATTGCTCCTAATCCTAGGCCAGGATATACTAACGCATTATTTGCTTGTCCAATTTCATAGGTTACACCTTGATATTCTACCGGTTTTGATGGAATTCCAGTTGCAACTAATGCTCGACCATCTGACCATTTAATTAGATCAGCAGCAGTAGCTTCTGCTAACTTGGTGGGATTTGATAAGGGAAAGATAATTGGACGGTCAGTATAAGTTGCCATTTCTTTGACAATTTCTTGGGTAAAGGTCCCTGGTTTAGTTGACGTTCCAACCATAATTGTTGGATGAATGGCTTTAACAACAGCTTCTAAGGTGGTTAATTCTGAAGAATTATTGAATTCACTGCGTTTTCTCGCAAACATTTTTTGTTCAGGAGTTAAATCGGCAGTATCTTCGAACAATAATCCTTGTTTGTCAACCAAATAAAAATGTTCCTTAGCTTCTTGCGCTGAAAGACCTTCGTTCATCATTTCCTGATAAATTTGTTTGACAATACCAGTGCCAGCAGTACCAGCACCAAAACAAAGATATTTTTGTTCCGTTAATTTTTGGTTACTGATATTAAGCGCACCTAAAATTCCTGACAAAACAATAATTCCAGTACCTTGAATGTCATCATTGAAAGTTAAAATTTTGTCTTTATAACGATTAAGAATAGTGGCAGCATTATCACGGCCAAAATCTTCAAAGTGCAAATACATTTCTGGAAATAATTCTTCAGCAGTATTGACAAAATTATCAACAAATTGATGATAAGCATCACCTTTAATTCGCTTATGGTGATTACCTAAGTACAAAGGATCATTTAATAAAGCTTGATTATTGGTGCCAGCATCTAAAACAACGGGTAATACTTGAGCTGGATCAATCCCTGCAGCCGCTGTATAAACCATCAGTTTACCAACCGCAATATCTACTCCTTGAGTTCCCCAATCGCCAATACCTAAAATTGCTTCACCATCAGTGACAACGATTAATTTGATTTGACGGCCTGCAGCCGCGTTGTTTAGTGCTGTACGTATGTTTTCTTGATTATCAATTGACAAAAAAGCGGCATTTTGTGGATTCACAAATAAATGACTATAGTTTTCAATTGTGTCAGCAATTGTGGGATCATACACAATAGGCATAAATTCCATAATATGTTGACTAAATAGTTTGAAAAATAAAACTCGATTAGTATTAAAAATAGTCATCAAAAAAATTCTTTTTTCTAAATTTGAATTCTTTTTTTGAAACTGTTCATAAGTTACTTGCGCTTGTTGTTCGATAGTCTGGACAGTTGGTGGTAATAGACCTTGTAAGTGAAATTTTTCTCTGTCGGCGAGACTAAATGCTGTGCCTCGATTTAAAAAGGGATTATTTAATAAGTCTTGACCATTGTTTTCCATAATGCTTCCTCCTCATATTAAATATCTGTATAATATTATTAATAAATAACAATAGTCAAAAGGCTTAGTTTTAATAAAATAAATTTATAGGTGAAAAATGAACATTCAAGATTTACTATATTTTAATAAATTAGTGGAATTGCGTAATTACTCGCAAACAGCGCGCTATTTTTCTGTAACGCAACCAACTATTTCTTATACAATCAAACGTTTGGAAAAGCAATTTGGCACAACTTTGTTAGATCGACAGACAATGAATTTAACGATTGCAGGGAAACAATTCTATGAGCATACACAAAAAATAACACATGAAATGGATTTATTATCCAAAGATATGGCAGGTGTCTTAACTCCAAGAATAAAGTTGGGCTTACCGCCAATTATTACTAACTATCTATTACATCAACCAAAATATCTAAAAGTTTTTCAAGCTAACTTAGAACATTTGACAGTATATTCAGAAGAGTCACAACATACTTTTCAAGATTTGATTAAGGGTAATTTAGATGTCTCTTTGGTTGGTAGTGCCCAACCTATTGTTGAGCCAGATTTAAATGCTGATATTCTCTGTCAGCATCATTTTAAAATTATATGTAGCAGCCGCTCACTTTTAGCCAATAACAAGGAAGTATCTTTAACTGAACTTCAAGAATATCCCTTTATTTTGTTAGACAAAAAATCGACTCATCAACAAGTTTTTTCTCAGTTGATGAGCCGACATTTATTTAATCCGTGGGTGCTTTTTTGTACAGCTAATTTTAATACTATTTTGACATTGGTCCAACAAAATAGCGGCATTAGCTTTTTAACAGAAACAGCACTCGCAGCTTGCAGCCATGATATCGTAGCATTAGATTTAAAAGAAGCAAAGCAAATATATTTTTATATTAGTTTAGTATCACGGGTTAATCATGAACAAAATCCTATATTACAAGCATTTATTCAACAAATAAAATCAGCCATTAATTAATGACTGGACGCAATTTGGTGCGGGCTAAGTGCTCATCATCATTAGGATCAGAGCCATTAGGCTGATTCTTGTCTAATGCTGCAATAGTTGCCATTTCTGAGTCAGTTAATTCAAAATCAAAAATATCAAAATTTTGTTGCAGCCGTTTTTGATGGACTGATTTGGGGAAAATAATCGTCTGGCGTTGTAAATGCCAGCGTAAAATTACTTGAGCGCTACCCTTATGGTGGTTTTGTGCAATAGCTTGCAGACTTGCTTCTTCAAACACGCCATTAATACCTTGACCAAGTGGGCCCCAAGCTTCAACTGCAATTTTATGTTTTTGTAAATAATCTAATAATTCTGGTCGTTGCAGATAAGGATGCAGTTCAACTTGGTCTACTGCAGGCGTGATAGTTGCAGTTTCTTGCAGTTTTTCCAAATGTTTAATCATAAAATTAGAAACACCAATACTTCTAATTTTGTGCTCTTGATATAGTTTCTCCATTTCTTGCCAAGCCTGTTGGTAACCTGGTGCTGGCCAATGAATCAGATATAAATCTAAGTAATCTAAGCCCAAGCGTGATAAAGAATCATGATAAGCTTTTGAAACATCATCAAATTCTGCAGGCCAAAGTTTAGAGGTAATGAATAATTCTTGCCGATTAATACCTGATTTTTTAATAGCTTCGCCGAGCCATTTTTCATTGCCATAAATAGCAGCAGTATCAAAATGGCGATAACCAATTTCCAGTGCCCATTGAAAGGCTTGGATAAATTGGTCATGATCTTTCATTTTAAAAACGCCCATCCCTAATTGGGGAATTTGAACATTATTATTTAAAGTAATTTGTGGAATAGTCATGTTTTACCTCCTAATTAAATAATCTTACCCTTATAAAGACTAGTCTCAATCAGATTAAAATCAAACTTTGCTAGCTCAGCTGGTTTGGTTAGATAAGCTTTGATACTTTTGACTAACATGAGATTAATCCCGGTAGTATCCACATTGTTGTCTTCACAAACCATAACTAATGGTTTATTGATGGCCGTCAGATAACCCATTTCCCAGGCAGTTCCGGTATCAGGTGCAACATTATCCCAGGCAACAACTCCTAAATCAGCTAATTGCATAGCTGTTAAATCATTATTATAAGTTTCGTTAGCCCATTCGTAACTGCCAAAAATCCCTTCCGGATCATGGTCTTCACTCACGTTTTTATATTGATGATTACGTGGGCTGTGAATGTAGCCAATAGTAGGATTTTTTTGTAGGGCAGTTTCAATTTGGTCTACCAATTGATTTTGCTTTGGGTTAAAAAATCCTCCAGCTAAGTAAATATGTTTTTGCATATACTTTCTCCTTATCAAAATGTCTTCACTACTATTTTATAAGAAAACTAAAACGATACCAAATAAAAAATCTCTTAGTTGCTAATTAAAAAATTCACGTGCAAAATATAACTGAAATTAAATAATTAATAGTAGGTATACAATGAAATTTACTTTTATCAGTCAACAAACAAATACTGTATCTTTGAAGAGTTTTTTAACAGATCAAGGTATTAGTAAGCATTTATATAATGAAATGAAACATACTGCAGCAGCTTTTATTGTCAATGGACAAATAGTGGATGCCACAGTACAAATTAATTATCATGATCAAGTGACGATTAATTTGCCTCCCGAAGTGGATAATCCGCAAGTGGCAACAAGTTATCAACCTTTAGAAATTGTTTATGAAGATTCAAACTGGTTAGTAATTGATAAACCCGCTTACTTATCCTCGGTTCCTGGGCCTAACAATCCACTTGATACGGTAGTCAACCGCGTTAAAGGCCATTTAAAAAATCAAAAAGAAGTGAACTTAGTACCACACATTATTACGCGCTTAGATCGTGATACTCAAGGATTAATGTTGGTGGCTAAACATCGTTTAGCTAATATCTGGGCTAACCAACAATTAGCTAAGCGTCAAATTAAAAAGTTTTATTATGCCCTAGTTGCAGGCACATTAGTAGATGACCATGGCATAATTGACCAGCCAATTGGGCGAGTAGGGCAACAAGTAGCTCGCCAAGTAACTACTACTGGACAAACGGCGCGGACAGAATATTGGGTTCTGCAACGATTTAGTCAATTTACACTAGTTAAAGTTCAATTACACACAGGGCGTACTCATCAGATTCGAGTACATTTTGCTTATTTAGGGCATCCGCTAGTAGGTGATCATTTATATGGCGGTCCATTAAACTATGGCTATGAGTATCAGGCTTTAGAGGCGTATTATTTAGAATTTCAAGATGATTTTACTCACAAGAAGCAACACTTTGAGTTGCCGGAACGATTAGTAAAAAATGGTAAAAAAATGCACTAATTTATGTGAAAGCGATTGATTTTACCTCATATCCATTATATAATTGGAATATACCAATTGGTTGATTGAGATTATTTGGTACAAATATAAGGAGTGAGATAGAATGAATGCTTTCATTAATTGGCTCAACAAACACTTAGTCCCTGTTGCTGCTAAAATCGGATCTATTAAGTGGTTGGTAGCCTTGCGTGATGCCTTTATCGCAATGATGCCTGCTACTATGGTAGGATCAGTTGCGTCGTTATTAAACGCACTTGTGAGAGATATTCCAACTCGTTTTGGTTGGACAGGTTTTGTTAATGCGATGCAGCCAATTGTCAATATTAACGTCCAAGTGTGGACTGGTTCAATGGCAATTTTGGCTTTGATTTTTGCCTTTACTTTTGGTTATCATCTTTCGATTCAATATAAAGTTGAACCGATTACTGGTGGAATTGTTAGTTTAGGTACCTTTATTATGGCTTTGCCGCAAAATAGTATTATTACTTTAAAAAAGACCTTATCAGCAGCTGATATCAAAACCATTACGGATGCTGGCTCGACTGTTAGTGGTAAGACGATTTCCACACCAGGATTTTTCAATTTTAATACTTACTTTGGTGCTAATGGGTTCTTTACAATTATGATTTTGGGTGGTTTAGCGAGTGCAATTTACATTTGGTTCATGCACAAAAACTTCACCATTAAGATGCCTGATTCTGTACCACCGGCAATTGCTAATGCCTTTACTGGAATTATTCCAGCTATTGGTTCCTTATATGTCAGTGGTATTATTACTTGGGCAGTGAATACGATGAGTAAATCAACTGTTATCGAAATTATTTCTAATACTATTCAAGCACCGTTATTGAACATGTCTCAAGGATACGGGGCAGTGCTTTTAATGACCATTTTGGTTCAAGTATTTTGGTTCTTTGGGATTCATGGTACTAATGTTTTAGGACCTGTTTTGGATTCTATCTGGTTGACAGCTCAATTAACTAATATCAGTGCTGCTACGGCTCATAAAGCTTTGCCATATTTCTGGACACGTAATGCATTTGACTTGTATGCCTGGATTGGTGGCGCCGGTTCAACATTATTACTATTAATTGCCATTTTAATGTTTAGTACTCGTGATGACCAACGTGCAGTTGCCAAAATGGCGATTGCACCAGGATTTTTCAATATTAATGAACCAGTAATGTTTGGTTTACCAATTGTGTTAGATCCTATCTATTTCATTCCATTCGTTATTGCTCCAGTAGTGATGGTTACTATTGCTTACTTTGTATTAGCTGCAGGCTGGGTGGCACCGATTAGAGTACAATATGTTTGGTCAATGCCAATCTTTATTAATTCTATTTTTGCAACCTTAGATTGGAGAGCGCCAATTCTGCAACTAGTGAATGCCATTATTGGTTTCTTGATATATGTTCCGTTCGTCAAGGCGGCCAATAAAGTTAATCCGGCAGATTTAAATCAGGAATAATTGCATGAATTCTCAATTAAAACGTGATTTAGTTGCAATTAGTGGTGGATTTTTAATTATTATGCTCAGCCCTTTGTTTAATTCTTATTCGCCCACCTTTTACTATACATTTATGATTGCAGGCATTATCATAGCTATTAGTGGTGGAATTAGTTTCTTTAAAGATAATAAGAAACAAGGAAAGGACCGCGATCAAAAGTGAAAGTAACCATGAATGTTGCCGTTCCAGTAGATTACTTTTTTCAAAGAATAATTGAATCTTCACTATATGATATCAAGCAACAAACTGGTAAAAAAATTAGTCCCAATCAACTAAGAGGTTTTACCTTCAAAAGAAAACATGCTAATGGTGTAGTTAGTACAATGACTGTGACGGCTTATCAGCCTAATCAACAATATGCTTATAAGATGCAGACTGGACGTAATGATTACTATGTATCTTATAATGTTGCGGCTGTTGATGAGCAGCACATGCAATTTACCTATGAAGAAAAGCTTCAAGGCAAAAGTGCGACTATTAATGCTAATAACCATGCATCTGGTTTTTTGATGGGTTGGTTTCGAAAACGCCGTTTCAAGAAAATGAAACGCCAAATCGAAGCAGATTATCGCAAACAATAAATATAAATCTCAGAGAAGCTGTTTTTGGACAGCTTCTTTTTTGTTGTTCGAAAGTGTTTTCTTTTGCTAAGCAGTTATTTTGCGTCTATATTAAGAACTATTAAGTGAGAGGAAGTCTTAAAATGACAAATTTATTAATTTTAGGTGCCAGTGGCAAAATTGCCCAATCAGCAGAAGAATTATTACATCAACACAAAGATATTAAGTTAACCTATTATTTGCGACATCTGAACAAACTACCCGAGATAAATAAAACTTGGGGTCAAGTTATTCGTGGCGATGTTATTGATAAAACCACTTTAACGCAGGCGATGGAATTCCAAAATATTGTTTATGCCAATTTAGCAGGCGATAATATTGAACAGCAAGCTAAAAATGTTGTAGCTGCAATGAAAGAGCAGAAGGTATCACGGCTGATTTGGATTTCTACTTTAGGGATTTATGATGAAGTTCCAGGTAAGTTTGGTGAGTGGAATAATAAAATGTTAGGCGAAAGCTACTTGCCAACTTATGCTGCCGCAGCCAAAGTAATTGAGACTAGTAATCTTGATTATACAATTATTAGACCAGCGTGGTTACAAGATCAAGATGAAGTAGATTATGAAGTTACCCATAAAGGTGAACCCTTTAAAGGCACTGAAGTTTCTCGTAAAAGTATCGCTAGCTTAGTAACGGATATCGTGTTAGATCCTAATAAATATGTCCAAGAATCCCTTGGTGTGAATAAACCCCAGACAGATGGTGATAAGCCGAGCTGGTATTAGAAATTATTTAACAAAAAAACTGCTCATTGTTAATGTGAGCAGTTTTTTAGACTAGGAACCAACCAATAATGCCTAAAATCAATAAGAGAATAACATTGAATAGAAATGATTGTCCTAAATATTTCGTAGATTCTTGTTTTTCCGTAAAGAAAGAAAACTGTTTGTAGGCTAATAAGTTAGCCATAGAAGCAATAGGGGTACCAATTCCCCCGATATTAGAACCTAAAAAGACAGCCCCAATATTATTAGTAAATTTAGCTACTAAAATAGTCGCAGGAACGTTACTCATAAACTGACTAAACCCAATAGCGGAAAAATAAGTAGCATATTTATTGGCTTCTAATACACGTAATAAAGCAGCAATTTCTGTAGAACGACTTAAATTACCTACAGCCACAAAAAAACAGACAAATACTAGGATAGTAGCATAGTCTACATGTAATAAAATTTTTCGATTCATTAAAAATGCTACCACGATGGTAGCTATAGCTGCAATGATAATCGGAATAACTTTGAAAATACCTAAAAATACTAAACCCGTTAAAAGTAAAGCCACGACCAAAGCTGGCAAATGAACACTGAAACGACTAACATTGACGTCAATTGGTTTGGATTTAGTGAAAAGTGCCGCAATTAATACTAAAATTGCTAATCCAATAAAGGAATAAGGTGCTGAGACCTTGAAAAAGTTAATAACGTTTAAATTATAATGTGATAACAAAAATAAGTTGTGAGTATTTCCAAAAGGAGTAAAAGCACTACCAATATTGGCAGCCGCTGCAATCATTGTTACTGTAAATATGTGATTAGCAGAAATCTTTTTGGCCATCTTAAAGAATAAAGGTACAATAATCAAAATTGCAACATCATTAGTTACTAACATAGCACCGAAAAACGTTAAAACAACTAACATAATCATTAATTGTCGGGTGTTTTTTGCACGAGAAGTAAAAGTAGTAGATAAATATTGCAATAGACCAATATTTTCAAAAATTTGAATTAACACCATCATAGATAATAATGAAAAGACAGTATGAAAATTGATATCGGCCAGCTCTGGTTTACTAATAATAGTTGACAGTAATGCCGCAATCGCGGCAATCCAGAGCATTTTATCAGTGAAGATGTTCTTAATTATGGCCATTTCTTTACCTTCTTGCTTAAAGATATGAAAAAAGAGCAAAATACCACTTATTATTGTACTTTAATTGGGGCACATAATAAAGAGTGAATACACTTCAGAAAGAAATAATTGACACATTTATTAACTTTCAGTAAGCTGGATGTTACTACTAAAGATAGATTAACTTTCATAAAGGACTGATTAAATGGTAACTAAATCTGGGGCACAAATCCTCGTAGAAACAATGGTTAATTACGGTATCAAATATGTTTTTGGGATTCCAGGTGCTAAGATTGATCGCTTATTTGAAGAATTAGAACACAGCACTAATCCTCAAAAGCCACGCTTAATTATTACGCGTCATGAACAAAATGCAGCTTTCATGGCTGCTGCAATTGGACGGCTAACGGGAAAGCCAGGTGTAGTCCTTGTGACATCTGGACCTGGAGTTGCCAATTTAACGACCGGTTTAGTCACTGCCAGCTCAGAAGGCGATCCTGTAATTGCTTTGGGTGGACAAGTGCAACGTGATGATTTAGCACGGTTAACACATCAAAGTATTCCCAACCAAGTTATCTTATCGCCAGTAACTAAGTACAGTGTGGAAGTACAAGATCCTAATAATTTATCAGAAGCTTTCGCTAATGCTTATCAATCAGCTGTAGATGCCAAAAGTGGGGCTGTTTTCATTTCTATTCCGCAAGACGTTATTAACGCTGATGTTAAACGGCCAGTTATGCGACGTAATCCACCAATGGCACAAGGCGTGCCCGCTAAACAACAATTGGCTGATTTTGCTGCCCAAATTAAACAAGCTCAATTACCTGTTATCTTAGCAGGGATGAGAGCTAGTGATCAAGCTGCTACCCAAGCTTTACGCAGTTTTTTACAAAAAATTCCCCTGCCAGTTGTAGAAACTTTTCAAGGTGCAGGTATTATTTCGCATGAATTAGAACATTTATTTTTTGGCCGGGTCGGTTTATTTCATAACCAAACTGGTGATATGTTACTTAAAAAAGCAGATTTGGTTATAACAATCGGCTATGACCCTATTGAATATGAAGCTCGCAACTGGAATCAAGAACGCACGGGCAAAATTATTAATTTGGATAGTGTAGCCCCAGAACTAACTCAAGAATATCAACCAGAAATGGTTTTACAAGGTAATTTGGCTGATACTTTAAAGGCTTTAGCCGAATTATTTGTTGATTCTTACCAATTAAAAGCTACGACGAAGCAGCAATTACAAACAATTAAAGCTGAATTTGATCGTAAAGATATTCCTCCAGTAACTACTAGCGCTGCAGATTTACATCCCTTACAGATTGTAGAAGAACTCCAGCGCCATGTTGATGATTCGATGATTGTCACTGTAGATGTTGGTAGCCATTATATTTGGATGGCTCGCCATTTTCGCAGTTATCAACCACGTCATCTCTTATTTAGTAATGGGATGCAAACACTAGGTGTAGCTTTGCCTTGGGCGATTGCTGCTTCATTATTACATCCACAGCAAAAAGTAGTTTCAGTAGCGGGCGATGGTGGTTTTCTTTTTTCAGGACAAGAACTAGAAACAGCTGTGCGCTTGCATTCTAATATTGTCCAATTGGTTTGGGTTGATGGCTATTATGATATGGTACGTTTTCAAGAACAAACCAAATATGGCCATGACGCAGGGGTTAAGTTTGGTCCGGTAGACTTTGTTCAGTATGCCCAAAGTTTTGGTGCCACCGGCTTACAAGTGGATAAGCAACATGACTTACAAACAGTTTTAGATCAAGCTTTTGCACAGGAAGGCCCTGTAGTAGTGGCAATTCCTGTTGATTATTCACATAATCAAGAGTTAAGTCAAGATTTATTAACTGATCAATTTTATTAAAAAGAGGCACAATTATTATGAAACAAGTTTTATTTCAACATGGGACATTAGCTTTATTAGTACCGGGCTTGTTAACTGGCACTTTAACCATTAAAGAATTATTACAACATGGTGATACCGGCATTGGTACTGGAGAAGGACTGGATGGTGAGTTAGTAATTTTACAAGGACAAGTTTATCAAGTTCAAAGCACCGGTCACATTCGGCAAGTTCCTGGTGATTTTACGGTGCCTTTTGCTAATATCCACCACGCTGACTATCAACCTTTAGCTCAATTATCTGATTTAACGCAAGCTCAACTATATCAACAATTAAATGATCGAATTAAAGCTCCCAATACTTTTTATTCGGTCAAAATCACTGGCACCTTTGCTAAAATGCATACGCGTTCTGCTTCTAAGTCAACACCACCATATGCTACTTTATTAGCAACTGCCCAAAATCAGCAAGAATTTACTGCGGAAAATGTTTCGGGTACGTTATTAAGTTATTATTCACCAGAATTATTTCATGGGGCTGCTGTAGCGGGGTATCATAGTCATTTTCTCGCAGAAGATTTGACGATTGGTGGTCACGTGTTGGATTTTGCATTGACAAGCGGTCAAGTTCAAGTACAGGTTTTTGATACTTTGGAGCAACATTTGCCAATTGAAAATCAAGAATTTATGCAGCATGATTTTACCAAAGACAATATTAGTTCTGATATTTCCCAATCAGAATAATAGTTATCAATAAAGAAGGCTGGAATAATAAATATTTCAGTCTTTTTTGTTAATCAGATATATGACAAAATAGTTTGCAAGATTAATCTTTTGAAGAAATGTTGTTGAATGAGATTTGTCAGCAGATATATTAGGGTTCAAATTGATTTTGTGTTAAGATATTGCCAAATAGATTAAAGGAGAGTTTTTATGTCAACAATGTTAATTGTGATTATTGTAGTCATAGCGTTAATAGTTTTGTATGCAGTTTTATATAACGGTTTAGTTCGAGCACGCAATCAAGCACAAGAATTTCATAGCCAAATTGATGTGCAATTAAAGCGGCGGACGGATTTAATTCCTAATTTGGTTGAAACAGTGAAAGGTTATGCAGCTCATGAAAAAACCACATTAGAAGAAGTAGTCCGGTTGCGTAATTCTGTGATGAGTGCGGACAATTTACAAGATAAAGTTGATGCTGATAACATGCTGACAGGAGCTTTACGCCAGGTATTTGCGCTAGCAGAAAATTATCCTGATTTAAAGGCTAATCAAGAATTTGGGAAGTTAATGGAAGAACTGACGAACACTGAAAACAAAGTCGCCTATGCACGGCAAGCATATAATAGTGCTGTGCAGTATTACAATACTGCTACGCAAACTTTTCCTCGCAATTTAGTAGCAGGAATTCATCACTTTAAGCCAATGGAATTTTTAACTATTCCAGAAGAGGAGAAACAAGCACCGCAAGTGAAATTTTAAGGAGTAATTGGCGATGTTATATCAACAAATTGCGCAGAACAAGCGGAAGACTTATTTAGTATTTGCGATTTTCTTTGTGATTTTAGGTTTAATTGGCTGGGTAATTGGAGACTTATTTTTTAATAGTGCCATTAGTGGAGTGGTCATTGCTTTAGTTATTACCATATTTTATGCTGTGATGATTTATTTTCAATCTACTAGTGTTGTGATGCAAATGAATCATGCACAGCCAATTAAAAGTGTTGAGCAAGCACCTGACTTGTGGCATATTGTGGAAGATTTAGCCATGGTTGCTAAGGTGCCACGTCCTGATATTTATATTATCGATGATCCTAGTCCTAACGCTTTTGCTACGGGGAGAGATCCAGAACACTCCGCGGTGGCAGTGACTTCTGGATTGTATCAGATAATGGACCGTGAAGAATTAGAAGGAGTCTTAGGTCATGAAATTTCGCATATTCGTAACTATGATATTCGAGTATCGACGATTTCAGTAGCTTTGTCTTCAGCAATTATTTTTATTTCTTCAATGCTAGGTAATATGTATCGTTGGGGTTGGCTTTTTGGTAGTAACAATGACCGAAATGACTCACGCGAAAATAATAACAATATTATTCAGATTGTTTTGTATATAGTAGGGTTATTATTTGCGGTTTTAGGACCTATTATTGCAACGATTGTCCGTCTGGCAATTTCTCGTAATCGCGAGTACTTGGCAGATGCTTCCGGTGTGGAATTGACCCGGAATCCGCAGGGGTTGATTAATGCCTTGCACAAGTTAGAACAAGCTAGTCAGCCGATGCAGCATGTTGATGATGCTAGTGCTGCTTTGTATATTAATGATCCCCAAAAGGGACATCATTCTGTGGAACGGTTATTTGATACTCATCCACCGTTAGCAGATCGAATTAGACGATTAGAACATATGTAAAATTAATTTTAAATATCTGCTTGACAATTGTAATTTCTGGGTTTAAGATAAGCACAATTAAAAAATGCTGAGAAAAGATGAGTAAACATTAGTAATATTTACAGAGAACCACGGCAGCTGAGAAGTGGGATAGCTACAATGTTGAACATGGTCTGGGAGCAAAATCAAATAACAAACTTTAAAGTGAATTATTTGCGGTTGACACCTGATATCGTAGTCCAAGTATAGCTTTTAAGTAGTGTACTTGCAGAGAACAGTATTGTGAGATACTGTTGAATTTGGGTGGTAACACGCAGTAAAGCGTCCCTAGTTACAACATTAAGTTGTGATTAGAGACGCTTTTTTGTTCTCATTTTTCGGCTCAAGGAGGAAGATATTTATGGCACAAACATTTACACAAAGAACACAGTCACCTTTTCGGTATGATATTGTAGGCAGCTTTTTGCGACCTCAAGCTTTAAAACAAGCCCGCGCACAATTTCAAGCAGATAAAATTAGTGCTGCCGATTTAACAGCTGTAGAAGATCAAGCAATTATTGATTTAGTGAATAAAGAAGTTCAAGCTGGTTTACATGCAGTAACTGATGGCGAATTTCGGCGTAGTTGGTGGCATTTGGATTTCTTTTGGGGGCTAGAGGGAGTACAAAAAGCAGCTGCTGATACTGGTTATCATTTTCATGATGAGGTGACCCGCGCAGAAACTGTAAAATTAACTGGCAAAATTAGTGGTCACAACCATCCTTTTGTCCAACACTTTAAATTTACCGCAGCACATACGCCTGCTGGAATTCAAGTTAAACAAACTATTCCAGCTCCGAGCCAATTTTTAGCAGAATTATTGCGACAGCCACAACAAAGTCAAGTTGAGCAATTTTATCCTAACCAAGATGAATTGTTAGCTGATATTGCGCAAGCTTATCAACAAGTCATTAGCGATTTATACGCAGCTGGCTGCCGCACTATCCAATTAGATGATTGTACATGGGGAGCTTTGGCTGACTGGCAAGCTCATCCAGAACATTTAACTGTACCAGTTGATATCCCAGAATTAAAACAAACATATGTGCAATTAAATAATGCTGCTTTTGTAGACAAGCCAGCTGATTTAACTATTAATACGCATATTTGCCGAGGCAATTATCACTCTACGTGGTCTTATTCCGGCGGTTATCAAAGTGTTGCTGATCCTTTGTTTTCCCAAGAAAATGTCCAAGCTTATTATTTGGAATATGATTCACAGCGAGCGGGCGATTTTTCACCACTCAAATTGCTCACACCTAAAAAGTATGTGGTATTAGGTTTAGTAACTAGTAAATCAAGTCAATTAGAAGATCGGACAACTTTAATTAATCGTATTCAAGAAGCAAGTCAATATGTTGATTTAGACTATTTAGCTATTAGTCCACAATGTGGTTTTGCCTCCACGGAAGAAGGCAACATTTTAACTGAAGATCAACAATGGGCCAAAATCCAACTACTCCAAGATGTTGCCCAAGAGGTGTGGGGTCATGAAATTTGATAAAAAACAAATTATATTACTTTTGGCGTGTTTGGTTTTAAGTTTATTTACAATTAATACAAATGTTCAAGCCAAGACTGCCACAGTAGTTGTGGGTACTCAAGGAGCTGATGCACAAATTTGGCGGCATATTGCCCAATCCACAGCAGCTAAAAAGGCACATTTGACAATTAAAGTTAAAGAAATTAATGACGGTATTCAATTAAATCGCGCTACTGCTGAAGGCAGCGTAGACGCGAATGCCTTTCAATCGTATGGCTATTTGATGTCATACAATCATGATAATCCACAAGGTAAGTTAGTTCCCATTGGGACAACTTATCTAGAGCCGCTGGGATTATATTCCAAGAAATATCGTCATCTTCATCAATTACCTAAGCATGCTAAAATTGCTATTGCTGATGATCCTGCTAATCAGACCCGCAGCTTGCAGCTATTACAGCATTTAGGTTTGATTAAGCTGCAAGCCAAGCATTCCACAGCTGCGGCTATCGCTGATGTCCAGGATAATCCTCATCGTTTACGATTTTATCCTGTGAATAGTTCCACCGTACCAAGAGTCTTAGATGATGTAGCGGCTGGTTTAATTACTAATACCGTAGCTCAAGAAAGTGGATTAAATGTTTGGCACGATACCTTGGCGCACGAGAAATTAAATCGCTCGACTCAAAAAAACATCAATATCATTGCAGTAAGACCACAATCAAGTCACAAACCTGCAATGAAAAAATTAGTCCAACTGTATCGCCAACCTAGTATTCAACGTTATATTCAAAAAAGTTTTCATCATACTAAAATTCTAGTTAAAGAACCAATTGCTAATTTAAAGGAGAGTAATCATGGCTAAAGTAGAAAGTTTCACCTTAGATCACACCAAAGTAAAAGCTCCATATGTCCGTTTAATCACTGTGGAAACTGGCGCACAAGGAGATAAAATTGCTAATTATGATTTGCGCTTAGTTCAACCAAATGAAAATGCGATTCCTACTGCAGGTTTGCATACAATTGAGCATTTATTAGCAGGATTATTACGCGATCGTTTAACCGGAGTTATTGACTGTTCGCCGTTTGGATGTCGGACTGGATTTCATCTGATTACCTGGGGCGAACATTCAACTACTGAAGTAGCACAAGCACTCAAAGATGCTTTAATTGAAATTCGCGATAATATTCAATGGTCAGATGTACAAGGTACAACTATTGAAAGTTGTGGTAATTACCGGGATCATTCACTCTTTTCCGCTAAAGAATGGTGCCGAAAGATTTTAAGTGAGGGTATTAGTGATCAACCATTTGAACGCCATTTAGTTTAAGAAGTTTAAGTTGAGCTGAGACTTTAATTGTCTCAGCTTTTTTACTGGGAGATATTAGTTACTGTAGAGAAAATTTTACACAATTATAGATTTTACTTTGACATTAGTCCAATAATACTTTAAGTTAGATAATCGGAGATAATTTTTGGACAATGATGAAGGAGTGATTTGATGCGCTTTGTTTTCTTAATACTGGGCTTGGCACTAGTGTTTGTAATTGGGTGGTTAGTTAGTTTTGACCGCAAAAATATCAAATATAAAAGAATTGGCATTTTGCTGTTATTGCAATTTATTATTTCTTTTTTGAGTTTGCATACGTCTGGAGGCGTGAGTACTTTAGCCCATATTTCAGCATTCTTTAACTGGTTGATGGACCAAGCTGCTGATGGTGTTAACTTTGTTTTTGGCAATATTGTAATTAAACCTGGGCAAACGGTGTTTTTCTTCAATGTTTTAATGCCGATTGTTTTTATTGCTGCTTTAATTGGTATTTTGAATTATATTAAGGTTTTGCCATTCATTATTAAATGGGTTGGTTGGGCTTTAAATAAAGTCGTTGGTATGGGTGAGATGGAAAGCTATTTTGCCATTTCGACAGCAATTTTAGGCATGCCAGAAGTCTTTATTACCATTAAAGATCAAATTTCACAGTTAAATCGGCAACGTTTATATACAATCTGTGCTTCCGCAATGAGTGCTGTATCAGCTTCCTTATTGGCTTCATATATGAAGATGATTCCGGGTAAATTTGTGGTGGTGGCAGTCTTTTTGAACATTTTATCAGCGTTAATTGTTTCTTGTATTATTAATCCGTATGACATTAAAGAAGAAGATCAAGAAATTACTCCTTCAACTGACCCGCAATCCGAACCATTTTTCCAAATGTTAGGTAATTATATTATGGATGGTTTTAATATTGCTATTACTGTGGGAGCAATGGTTATTGGTTTTGTTGCTTTGATTGCTTTCTTAAATAGTACTTTAAAAGCTGCTATTCATATTTCCTTTACGCAAATTTTAGGTTATATATTTTCACCAGTAGCATTCATTATGGGCGTGCCTGGACAAGATGTAGTTAAAGTTGGAAGTTTAATGGCAACGAAGTTGTTGACGAATGAATTTGTAGCCATGGCTGATTTGCAAGCAATGAAAGGCCTCAGTGCCAAGTCAATTGCGATTATATCAACTTACTTAGTTTCTTTTGCTAACTTTGGTTCTATTGGCATTATCACTGGTTCGATGAAGTCTATCAGCGCCAAACAAGGGGGCTATGTTGCTAGTTTTACCATGAAATTATTACTAGGGGCAACTTTAGCTTCTGTGATTACCGCGACAATTGTGGGTGTATATTATTAAAATAGTGCTAGAAGGCTGAAACCATGACGGTTTCAGCTTTTTTTGCGTTGGATAGATGATTTCAATAAGAGTATAATGAAAGCGTAAATCAAAAACGAGGGGGCAATAATATGTATTATTCTAATGGTAATTATGAAGCTTTTGCTCATCCGCAAAAACCAGCTAATGTTGATCAAAAATCGGCCTATATTGTTGGTGCTGGATTGGCTGGATTAGCAGCGGCAGTTTTCTTAATTCGGGATGCTCAAATAGCAGGCGAGCGAATTCATATTTTTGAAGAATTACCTCAAAGTGGTGGCTCTTTAGATGGAGCCAAGCGCCCAGATATTGGTTTTGTCATTCGTGGCGGTCGAGAAATGGAGAATCATTTTGAATGTTTATGGGATTTATATCGTTCCATTCCGTCTTTAGAAATTGAGGGTGCTTCATTTTTAGATGAATATTATTGGCTTGATAAAGATGATCCTAATTCCTCTAATTGTCGCTTAATTCATCATCGTGGCGATCGAGTACCCGATGATGGCAAATACACATTAGACGGCTCATCTAAAGAAATTATCAAACTTATTATGACTCCTGAAAGTCGTTTGGGTAAACAAACTATTGAAGATTTCTTTTCACCGGAATTTTTTGAAAGTAACTTTTGGATGTATTGGGCAACAATGTTTGCTTTTGAGAAATGGCACTCAGCCGTTGAAATGCGGCGTTATGCGATGCGCTTTATTCACCATATTGATGGCCTGCCAGATTTTACCGCTTTAAAATTTAATCGCTATAATCAATATGAATCGATGGTTATGCCTTTAATTAAATATTTAGAGCAACATAATGTAGATATTCGCTATGACTGTGCCGTGAAAAATGTTTTAGTAGATACTACGCATAATCAAAAAATAGCACAAAAAATTCTTTTGGAACAAGCTGGTGAAGCTCAAGAGATTAACTTGACAGCTGATGATTTGGTTTTTGTAACGAATGGATCTATTACTGAAAGTTCTACTTACGGCAACCACCACCAGCCAGCACCAGTAACTAATGCAATGGGTAACAGTTGGGCCTTATGGGAAAAATTAGCTCAACAATCCACGGAATTTGGACATCCACAAGTTTTTTATAAGAATCTGCCTAAGCGCAGTTGGTTTGTTTCAGCAACTGCTACTATTAAAAATACTGCCCTTGATCCTTATATTGAACGCTTAACTAAGCGTGACTTACATGATCATAAAGTTAATACTGGTGGAATTGTCACGATTACCGATTCTAATTGGTTGTTAAGTTTTGCGGTACATCGCCAGCCACATTTTAAAGCTCAAAAGGAAAACGAAACCGTGGTATGGTTATATGGCTTATATTCTGACACTGAAGGTAATTATATTAAAAAGACTATTACTGAATGTACTGGCGAAGAAATTACTCAGGAATGGCTTTATCACTTGGGAGTGCCAGAAAGTTTAATTGCCAAGTTATCTCAACAAGAATCTATTAACACCAACCCAGTTTATATGCCATACATTACCAGTTACTTCATGCCACGTACAGCTGGTGATCGCCCAGCCGTCGTTCCTCAAGGTTCAAAGAATTTAGCCTTTATTGGTAACTTTGCAGAATCCCCAACGCGCGACACCGTTTTTACAACAGAGTATTCCGTCCGGACAGCAATGGAAGCTGTTTATACGTTACTAAATGTCGACCGCGGAGTTCCTGAAGTCTTTAATTCAATTTACGATATTCGCGAATTATTTAAAGCAATCTATTATCTGAATGACAAAAAGCAATTACGAGAAATAGACTTACCTATACCTAGTTGGGTCAAAAACAAGGCGTTAGATAAATCACAAAAAACTTGGTTGGGAGAATTACTCCAAGAAGCACACTTACTTTAATTCACACTAAATAAAACCGGTATTGAGTTCTTGCTAATCTCAATATCGGTTTTTATTAGGGTACTAACTGCAAAATATCTTGTGGTTTTTGTAAAAGATATTCAGCTTCAGGGAAGCTATCTTGAGGATTGGCACCCCAAGTTGCTAAGCCAAAGGCTACTTGAGCATTATGGGCGCTGCCAACATCATTTTTGGAATCACCAATATATAAGGTGTCTTGGGGAGTGGCCTGCAATTTTTTTAAAGCGGCTAAAGTGGGTTCTGCTGCGGGTTTGTGTTCTTGAACTTGATCAGCAGTGACAAATTGTTGAAAATAAGGACTAATACTTGTTTTTTTAAAAACAGCATCGACTTCTTGTTGATCTTCAGAAGTAACCACAATTAACGGAACATGGCGTGCTTGCAGTTGTTCTAAAGTTTCTTCGATCCCAGCAAAGGGTTTAATTTCATCAGTAAATGTTAAAGAATTAGTCATAACGCTTTCTGCAAATGCATATTCTTGATCTTGGGGAATTTGATATTTATTAAAGACATCCCTAGCAGTACCTGAAAAACTAAATTCCAAATCTGCTAGAGTTTGTTTAATGTGATAATCTTCCCAAAGACTTTTTTGTAAGCCTAACAAAGCTGCATCATGAGTATCCAAAAGCGTACCGTCAATATCAAAAATTATATTTTTATACATTTTTACCTATCCTTAATGAGTTATCATGTCAGTATTATAGTATCATAGATTGTTGAGAGTAATAAGGAGGACATATCATGAAAATGCAAACAACAGCAGCTAATTTTGCTATTGCAGGAATTTATTTTTCGGGAAGATGGGCCCAAACTAGTCATGGCTTATATACTACCAACTTAGGAGCCCGGTTATATACACAAGTGACGGGCACTCGCCAAGTAGAATTAGATTTTTCTACCCAATCGGAACCAGAAGGCGTCTGGTTAGCCTATAAAATTGATGATGGAGATTATCAACGGTGTAACTTAACGCAAATGCCTTTAAAAATTCAACTGCCAGATTTACAAACACATCTTATCAGTGTGGTCTACAGTGGTAATACTCCCCAAGATAATGTTTGGAAGCGGCATGGTGGTTTATATTTTGATCAAATTCAGACAGATTCTGCCGCAAAATTAACACCAGTCAAGCCAGCTGGGGACGTAATTACTTTTATTGGCGACTCAATTACTGCTGGTTCTTGGGTACATGGCAAAACTGCAGGTCAAGATTATTGTGCAGAAGGCAATTTTGCCGCTTTAGCTGCTGAACAATTAGGTTTAGAAGATGTTCGGGTAGCTTATCCAGGTGCGGGGTTGGTCAAACCTGGATCAGGTGGTGTACCAGTGGCTGCGCAATTTTTGGATAAAATTGACGCCACTCATTCATGGACGCCGCAGTCTTCGAAGTATGTCGTAATTAATTTAGGCACTCCTGATAAAAAAGCCAATGAAATTGAGTTTCGTGCCGCTTGGGAATTATTTATGCAAAAAGTTCAATTGTTATATCCGCAAACCCCTAAGTTAGTAATGATTCCTTTTTCACAACGACATGCGGCAGTGATTCGCGAAGAGTCAATTGAATATCCGCAAACAACAATTTTGGAAACAGCAGATTGGCCCTTAACTTACACAGATGGTTTGCATCCTGATTTAGCCTCGTCTTCAGAAATTGCCCACCGTTTGGTAGAAGCACTAACGACCAATAATTAATTCACAATTGACTGAGAAAAATATAGTTTTGTCTCAGCCTTTTTTGTATAATATGGTTTTAGTAGAAAAAGGAAGGTTTAGCATGTCTGCAAATAATAAGCAAAAAGTACCCCGGCAAGATTCATTATTATCAGGCTCGGCTTGGATTACTGCCAGTGGTATTGTTTCCCGAGCTTTATCCGCTTTATATGTTATTCCTTGGAATATATGGATGGGCTCGGCTGTAATTGTTGCTTCAGCTAATGCCTTGTATGGCAAGGTCTATCATATTTATGATTTTTTTCTGTTAGTTTCGACGGCGGGATTACCTAGTGCGATTTCCAAGCAAATCTCCCATTATAACGCTTTAGGAGAATATGAAGCTGGCAATCAACTATTTAAGCAGGCTTTAAAGGTGACAGCTATAATTGGAATAATCTTTGGCGCCTTGATGTATTTTGGTGCTGGTTGGGTAGCTGCCTTATTTACTAACAGTGATCCGCGTAGTATTCCAGCGATTCGCGCCTTAGCCGTTGCTGTTTTAATTTTGCCGACTTTAAGTATTATGCGGGGTTATTTTCAAGGTTACGGCCAAATGGGTCCATCAGCTATTTCAATGATGCTCGAACAATTGGCACGGGTAGCTTATATGCTGGCTATCACCTATATTATTATGCAAATTCAACGCGGTAATTATGTAGATGCAGTTACCAAGTCAACGTTTGCCTCTTTTATAGGAGCCGGGATTTCAGTATTGTATTTGTTAACTTGTTTTGCACGGCAACGGCAGCATTTAAAGGATTTAGCAGCTTCGGGCAGTCACGATATTAACTTTACGGCGCATGATTTTACAAAAGAAATTTTGCTGCAGGCAATTCCTTTCATTATCATTGATTCTGCGGTGACGATTTTTAACTTGTTTGATCAAGCTACTTTTAATCCAATGATGCAAAGTTTTATGCAAATTTCACAACAGCAATTAGATTATTACTATTCGTTATTTGGTTTTCAGGCTAATAAGTTAATGATGGTGGCTGTGTCTTTGGCAACGGGAATTGTTTCTTCTTCAATTCCGTTAGTAGCTTCATTATATACAAGTAAAAATAATCAAAAAATCACCCAACAAATTATTAATATTATCCGCCTTTTTGGCTTTTTTATGTTGCCAGCAACATTAGGAATGGCAGCTGTAGCTCGACCTTTATGGGGTGCCTTTTACGGGTATGACCGCTTGGGTATTAATATGTTGCGCTTTTCGTGTATTGTAGCTTTATTAATTGGGTTTTTTATGGTGTTAGCTGCTATTTTGCAAGCTTTATATCGGAATAATTTGGCGATTAAATATCTGTTCATTGGTTTTGGATTCAAAGTGCTGATCCAATGGCCTTTAGTTTATCTTTTGCAAGCTTATGGACCATTAACAGCTACAGTATTGGCTTTAATTTTGATTTGTTATTTGATGTTGCATCGAATTTATTGTTTATATCCGTTTGATTTACGGCATTTAATCACTCATGACTTAAGCCAAGTCTTCTTAGCGGCAGTGGTTATGGCGATTGTCGTTTTTGGAGCTGATTGGCTATTATATGCGCTAACGGCTAAAATTGGCCGCGTCTTAAGTGCTGCTTATATGTTAATCGAAGTGGGGCTGGGAGCAGCTGTTTATGGATATTTAACTTTAAAATTACGGTTATTAGACCAAAGTTTGAATATTGATGCGACCCGCTGGCGAAAAATGCTGCATATTAAATAAATTAATTCTTGACAGTAATTTTACTTTATATTAAACTAATGACAATTTAAAAACATTTGAATATTTTAACCAATTAATTGTTTCCCGTGAGGAACAGATGGGTTCTAAGATCGAAGTGCACCTAGCATCTTTGCAAGCAATAATTGGCGAAGATGTTAGGTGTTTTTTAATTGATTAAATTTGCAAAGGGGAAAAATCATGATTCACGATTTGGTCAATGTTAATCAATTATCACTCGAAGATGTTCGTCATTTAATTAATTTAGCTACAGCATTCAAGCAGGGAGCCCAAGTCCATTTGCGACAACCTGCTTACGCCATGAATTTATTCTTCGAAAACAGCACCCGCACGCATACAAGCTTTGAAATGGCTGAGCGCAAACTAGGCCTGCAAGTATTACCATTTGTTCCTAGTGCAAGCTCGATTACTAAAGGTGAGAGTTTATCAGATACAGTCAAAACCTTGCAGGCAATTGGCGTGAATTTAGCGGTTATTCGCCATCCCCAAAATGAATATTATCAACAATTGCTGGCGGATAATTTACAAATTAGCATCGCCAATGGCGGGGACGGTAGTGGCCAACACCCCTCACAATCATTATTAGATATTATTACTATTTTTGAAGAATTTAAGCATTTTGCTGGTTTGAAAGTTGGGATTGTAGGTGACTTGGCACATTCGCGCGTGGCTCGGTCTAATGCACAATTATTGCAGCGTTTAGGTGCGCAGATTTACTTTAGTGGTCCGAAGGTTTGGTTTGCAAAAGACCTACAGCAATGGGGACAATATCTCCCTCTGGAAGACTTAATTAAACAAGTTGACGTCTTAATGTTATTACGGGTGCAGCATGAACGCTTTGCACAAGTTGAAGAAGCAGACTTTAATGCACAAACTTATTATCAACAATATGGTCTCACTCCTGAGCGTTATCAACAATTGCAGCCACATACAATTATTATGCATCCCGCTCCAGTTAATCGGGGTGTGGAAATTGCTTCAGAATTAGTGGAAAGTCCACAATCGCGGATTTTTCGCCAAATGCAAAATGGCGTTTACGCTCGCATGGCAATTGTCGCACAATTATTAGCTAGTCAAGATATAATTGCAGACCAAGAATTAAAGGAGTTGAGCAAATGAAAATCTGTCTCAAAGGCGGTCAAGTTTTTGTTAATAACCATATCTCACGCCAAGATATATTGATTGATAATGATCGAATTAGCCAAATTGCTCCTCAGATTAATGGCTCCGAAGCGCAAATCGTACCCTTAAATCCCCAACAGGTCATTGCCCCAGGTTTTATTGATGTGCATGTGCACTTGAGAGAACCGGGTTTTACGCAAAAGGAAACCATCAAAACTGGTACCTTGGCGGCAGCGCATGGCGGTTATACGACAGTGGCTGCGATGCCTAATGTTAAACCAGTACCTGATACACCCTCAAAATTACAAGCAATGGTGCAGCTCAATCAACGTGAAGCCCAAGTCCATGTTTTACAGTATGCCAGCATTACTAAAGAACGCACTAGTGAACAGTTAGTCGATTTTGCAGGTATGAAAGCGGCTGGAGCTTTTGGCTTTAGTAATGATGGTAGTGGCGTTCAAAGCGCTAATACTATGTATCAAGCTATGCAAGCAGCCCATCAAGTTAACTTGCCGCTCATGGCCCATATTGAAGATGAAAGTTTAATGAATCAAGGGGTAATGAATGCCGGTGCCACCGCGCAACGCTTAGGTTTACCTGGTATTTTGCCCGTTGCAGAAACTGCTCAGTTAGCTCGTGACTTAGAATTAGCTGCGGCCACTGGCGTTCACTATCATGCTTGTCATGTATCAACAGCTAATAGTGTAGCCTTAATTCGTTTTGCCAAGCAGCGGCATTTGCACGTCAGTGCTGAAGTTGCGCCTCATCATCTGTTACTAGATGAATCCATGATTACTAAAGATAATCCTCAATTAAAAATGAATCCGCCTTTGCGGACCTTAAGTGATCGCCAAGCTTTGTTGGCTGGATTATTAGACGGCACGATTGACATGATTGCCACTGATCATGCACCACACACAGTTGCTGACAAAGCAGGCTCAATGAAGACGGCAGCCTTTGGCATTACCGGTTTAGAAACTAGTTTTCCACTCTTATATACCCACTTAGTTCAGCCGGGTATTTGTTCATTAGCACAATTAATTCAATGGCTCAGTGTTAAACCTGCACAAGTTTTCAATTTAACTCAAGCGGGTCAGCTAGCAAGTGGATTGCCAGCTGATTTAACCATTTTAAATGTGCAAGACGAAACAACAATTACAGCACAACATATGTATTCCCAGGGATTAAATTCGCCCTTTATTGGTGCGCCAGTAACAGCAACAATTCAAGCAACGATGGTTGGCGGACAATGGGTTTATCGAAAGGAGCAAGCATAATGAAACGCTACTTAGTCTTAGAAGATGGCAGTATCTATCCTGGTTGGGCTTTTGGTGCGCCTGGTGAAACCATCGGCGAGTTGGTCTTTAATACAGGCATGTCAGGTTATCAAGAATCAATAACCGACCAATCCTACAATGGGGAAATCTTGATGTTTACTTATCCATTGATTGGCAATTATGGGATTAATCGGGATGATGATGAATCTTTGCAGCCGACCTGCCAAGCAGTGGTTGTACATGAATTAGCACGTCGCCCCAGCAATTGGCGCCAAACTTTAAGCTTGGATGAATATCTGAAAATTCATCAAATCCCCGGCATTTGTGGAATTGATACACGGGCTGTAACTCGACATATTCGCCAACAAGGAGCCTTAAAAGCAGCCATTGTTAATCAAGTGAATGACAACACCATTCAAAATTTACAACACCAGCAATTACCTCATAACCAAGTAGCAATGAGTACGACTAAAAATCCTTATCCTGGTCCAGCTACAGGACATAAGGTCGTTGTTGTAGACTTTGGTTTGAAAAATTCTATTTTACGGCAATTAGCTCAACGCAATTGTAACTTTACGGTTGTTCCGGCTGACAGTACCGCAGCAGAAATTTTAAACTTAAATCCTGATGGAGTTTTATTAAGTAACGGCCCTGGTGATCCTAAAGATGTACCGCAAGCTTTGGAAATGATTCGCACAGTAGAACAACAAGTTCCGTTATTTGGAATTTGTCTAGGGCATCAGCTATTTGCCTTGGCTAATGGAGCTGATACTTATAAGTTGAAATTCGGTCATCGCGGTTTTAATCATCCAGTGCGCAATTTAGCTACTGGTAATATTGCTTTTACTTCGCAAAATCATGGTTATGCGGTTAGTCGGCAGTCTTTAACGGCGACAAATTTGAAAGTAACTCACGAAGAAATTAACGATCAAACCGTTGAAGGTCTGCAGCATCAACAATATCCAGCCTTTTCCGTCCAATTTCATCCGGATGCTGCACCCGGACCACATGATGCAGCCGCATTATTCGATCAATTTATTCAATTAATGGATAACAATTCACAACAGGAGGCTTCCCATGACACAGCGTACTGACATTCATAAAATAATGGTTATTGGTTCTGGTCCGATTATTATTGGCCAAGCTGCTGAATTTGATTACTCGGGCACGCAAGCGTGTCTAGCTTTGAAAGAATTAGGTTATCAAGTAGTCTTAGTTAACTCTAATCCGGCCACTATTATGACAGACAAAAAAATCGCCGATAAGGTTTATTTGGAACCTTTAACCTTAGAATTTGTGTCGCAAATTCTGCGCAAGGAATTGCCTGAAGCCATTTTGCCTACTTTAGGTGGCCAACAAGGACTGAATATGGCAGTAGCTTTAGCTGAATCTGGGATTTTAGATGAATTGCAGATTGAATTGTTGGGAACCAAGTTATCAGCAATCAAACAAGCTGAAGATCGCGAAGAATTTCGGACATTAATGCAAGAATTACATGAACCTGTACCTGGATCAGCCATTGCTCATACGACTGCTGAAGCAATCGCTTTTGCGCAAGATGTAGGCTATCCAGTAATTGTGCGTCCGGCCTTTACCATGGGTGGCAGTGGCGGTGGGATTGCATCTAATGAGAGTGAATTAGCTACCATTGCGGAAAATGGTTTAGCACTTTCCCCCGTGACGCAAATATTAGTTGAGCAAAGTATTGCCGGTTTCAAAGAAATTGAATTTGAAGTTATGCGCGATCATGCAGATAACGCTCTGGTAGTCTGCAATATGGAAAACTTTGATCCCGTGGGTATTCATACCGGTGATTCGATTGTCTATGCGCCTGTTCAGACCTTATCTGATCGGGAAGTACAGATGTTGCGGGATGTCTCTTTGAAAATTATCCGGGCTTTAAAAATCGAAGGTGGCTGTAACGTCCAGTTGGCATTAGATCCACATAGTTATCAATATTATGTAATCGAAGTTAACCCGCGGGTGAGCCGCTCGAGTGCTCTAGCTTCAAAAGCTACAGGCTACCCGATTGCGAAAATGGCTGCCAAAATTGCAGTCGGTTTAACTCTTGATGAAATTAAAAATCCCGTAACAAAAACCACTTACGCAGAATTTGAACCAGCTTTAGATTATGTAGTCTGCAAAATTCCCCGTTGGCCATTTGATAAATTTACCCAAGCTGATCGGCAATTAGGCACCCAGATGAAAGCTACAGGCGAGGTAATGGCGATTGGACGTAATATTGAAGAAGCTACCTTAAAAGCGGTTCGGTCATTAGAAATTGGCTTAGTAGACCTGCACAAACCTGAATTAACAGCCTTAAGTGCATCAGAATTAGAACAGGGGTTAACACATCCGCAAGATGATCGGTTATTTTATCTTGCAGAAGCCTTACGACGCGGCTATTCTTTAGAAAAGTTAAATCAATTAACGCAAATTAATATCTTCTTTTTAGACAAATTGCTCCATATTCAAGAAATTGAAGCTCAATTAAAGCAACACCCTCAAGATGTGGACACCTTGACACTCGCCAAAGCCAACGGCCTCACTGATGAAACCATTGCCCGTCAATGGCAAATGACTCCCCAAGCTGTGCGGCAATGGCGGCTGCGACAGCAAATTACGCCAGTCTATAAAATGGTTGATACCTGCGCAGGTGAATTTGCAGCTTCAACGCCTTATTTTTACGGAACTTATGAGCAAGAAAATGAAAGTCACCCTAGCTCTAAGCCGTCCATCTTAGTCTTAGGCTCAGGACCAATCCGTATTGGACAAGGGGTTGAATTTGATTATGCGACCGTCCATTGTGTCCAAGCAATTCAAAGTGCTGGTTATGAAGCAATTATTATTAATAATAATCCAGAAACTGTTTCAACTGATTTTTCCATTTCGGATAAGTTGTATTTTGAACCTTTAAGTTTAGAAGATGTTTTAAACGTTATTGACCTTGAACAGCCCCAAGGAGTGATTGTACAATTTGGCGGACAAACGGCTATTAACTTGGCCGAACCATTAGCCCAAGCAGGTGTTCCAATTATCGGTACTACTGTAGCTGATATTAATCGTGCTGAAGACCGAGACGAATTTGACCAAGTAATTAAAGCCTTAAAAATTCCTCAACCAGTGGGTGATACCGCTAATGATGAAGCAACTTCCCTCAAAATTGCTGCGCGCATCGGTTATCCTGTTTTGGTACGTCCCAGCTATGTCTTAGGTGGACGAGCCATGGAAATTGTGCATAATGAAGCTGACTTGCGCCATTACATGCATAATGCGGTGCAAGTTTCACATGAACATCCGGTCTTAATTGATCAGTATTTAGTCGGTAAAGAATGCGAAGTAGACGCTATCTGTGATGGTCAAGATGTGTTGATTCCGGGTATTATGGAACATATTGAACGCGCAGGAGTGCACTCTGGCGATTCTATGGCTGTTTATCCCAGCCAGCATATTTCTGCTACTGTCAAACAACAAATTGTTCAATATACCACACAATTAGCGTACAGTTTAAATTGCTTGGGGATGATGAATATTCAATTTATCATTCGCGATGAACAAGCTTATGTTATTGAAGTTAATCCGCGTGCCAGCCGAACAGTGCCTTTTTTAAGTAAGGTGACTGATATTCCGATGGCGCAAGTTGCAACAAAGGCAATTTTAGGTACTAGTCTGCAAGCTCAAGGTTATCAAGATGGACTAGTGGCAGAAGGCAAGATGATTCATGTGAAAGCTCCCGTCTTTTCATTTGCTAAATTAGCTCGAGTTGATAGCTTGTTAGGGCCAGAAATGAAATCCACAGGTGAAGTCATGGGAAGCGATTATACCTTGTCCAAAGCCCTTTATAAAGCTTTTGCAGCTGCCAAAACAAATGTACCACAACATGGCACTATCTTGATGACCGTAAAAGATGAAGACAAAGACGAAGCAATTAAACTCGCTCAGCGTTTTCATGAATTAGGCTTTCAACTAGTGGCTACTCATGGTACGGCCCAAGCACTCCATGAAGCTGGCTTGCAAGCTGACGCCGTCGCCAAAATTACAGAAAATTCGAATTTATTGGATTTAATTACGAATCACCAAGTACAATTGGTAGTTAATACGGTTTCTAATGAACAAGCTAGTGCCACCGATGGTGTTTTAATTCGGCAAACAGCTATTGCTCATGAAGTACCGTTATTCACAGCTTTAGATACTGTAGACGCCATTTTGCAAGTGTTGGAAGCTCAGTCCTTTGTCACTCAAGCTTTATAGGAGGAGAATATGAATCGCTTAGCAGTTAACTTACCGCAAATCACCTTAAAAAATCCCATCATGCCCGCCAGTGGCACTGCGGCTTATGGTCAAGAAATGGCCCAAAACTTTGATTTAAACACTCTGGGTGCTTTAGTTATTAAGTCAACTACTGCAACTGCACGCGCCGGGAATGCACGACCAACAACGGCGCAAATGACTGGTGGTTGGCTTAATGCCATTGGTCTCAAGAACCCGGGAATTGAGACTGTTTTAACAGAGCAATTGCCCTGGTTAGCACAACATTATCCGACCTTGCCCATTGTCGGCAGTGTTGCTGGTTCAACCGTAGAAGAATATGTGACCGTGGCACAACAAATGGCTACGGCTGACAATGTTAAATGGCTTGAAATTAATATTTCTTGTCCCAACGTGGAACAAGGAGGACTAGCCTTTGGAACAGATCCCCAAACAGTTGAGCAATTAACGCGCCAAATTGGCCAAGTGGTCAATAAGCCAGTCTTTATGAAGCTGACACCCAATGTCACTGATATCGTACCGATTGCGCTAGCGGCCGAGCGTGGGGGTGCTAGTGGATTAACAATGATTAATACCTTAACTGGTTTAGGCTTTGACTTAAAAACACGCCAGTCAATTTTGGCTCATGGGACAGGCGGATTATCTGGCAGTGCCCTGCATCCGCTAGCTGTTCGCATGATTCGCCAAGTTCGGACAGTAACTCGGTTACCGATTATTGGCGTGGGCGGTGTGGAAAGTGCAGCCGACGCTTTGGAACTATTAGTTGCCGGCGCTAATGCGGTACAAGTCGGCAGTGCTACCTACCACCAAGCTGATGCTTGCTGTCAAATTATTCATGATTTGCCTCAGGCGATGGATAAATATCAAATTACTAATTTACAGGACTTAATCACAGAAATTCAAACTAGTATTGCACCTTCAAATTAAGAAGGTGCTTTTTATGTTGAGATGGCTTAATTAGCACTTTTATGGGGAATATTTTTATGATAAACTCAATTTAGATGGCTAATATAAAAAAGGAACTCGTTTATAAAAGCGGTTTCCTTAATCTTGGTCATGTTAGTGATGATTAATTTGGGGAGAACAATTAAAACATCACCACAATTATTGAGGAGGAAAATTTATAATGAAAAAAACCACGCTAGTTAGCTCTAGCATCATTGCAGCGTCCTTGTTTGGCGCTGCTCTAATAGCTCCACCAATGAACGTTAATCCACTGCAACCGCAAGTGGTGCAAGCAGATTCTTTGGTACAAGATGATGAAGATGCTTTAAAAACGACACTTGAAAACATGTTTGTGAAAGATAATAAGTATAACGTTCTACATTATAATGAGTTCAAAAATCTTGGTTTAAATTTTATTGATAATATGCCAGTGGCCAATAATAAGGACTTTTTTGACCCTACTGATTCTATTAATGGTGCACTTATATTTAATTCTTCAACTAATAAATACAGCATTAATTCGATTGATATTAATAGTGCATTTAGACCTAATCAGCCGGGTTTTGAAATACAAAATGGTAAGTCACTTTTAAAAAATTTGAAATTTACTATTAGTGCCGTAGCTAAAATTCATAATGGAGGATCTTATCCTCTCACGAGTGGAAATCCATATTCTGATAGTGTTATAACGACCGATATACGTTTGTCTGGTGGAGATATTGAATTAACATACCACATTACTGGTGATAATGGATTTGAAGTTGATGCAGTAGGTACAATGAGTTATGACAATAGTCCTATCAATTTTAATAAACGTAATTCTGATTATTATGATGATGTAGATCCTAAAAAATTAATTGAATTAAGTAAAAAACCAGATGTTTTAGCCAATGGTTATGATGTCGATAAAATGACACCTTATACTGATGGATTGCAAAAACTTTATGATGATAGTGATAAAGAAGTTGACGAAAACTCTCCAATTAAACAAGGAATGTACACACAATACATCACGATTAATTTTAAAAAATTATTTGAACAAGAAGTTCATAATGGTTATGAAATTCTCATAAGTCATGGTAATTTAAAGGTGGGTGGAAATAATATCTATGACTATAGAAATACAACAAATCCACATTTTGATGCCACAAACGGTACTTTGACCTACACAAGAACATTCAATGTTATAAATGATCAACAAGAAATAAAACCAGTTGAAGTAGCATGTGTTGAGAATCCAGTTAAGATAGATGAAGGTACAACTAAAACAGGCTTACAAAACACAATAAAAGACAAATTGAAAGTTGAAAAAGGGACAACAGTTAAAGATATTAAAGATGTAGTCAAATTTGGTAAATTGTTTAAGGGTGATAAAGAATATACTAGCGACAAGTTAACAGCCGATAATGATTATGAACAAGAGGTTGAACTGAATCTTAAGGATTTATTAGGATCAAATTATATGGATGCAGTAAACGATAATAAAGTAACAATTAATGGAAAGCCAGTTACAAGCTCAGATATTAAGGGAGATGTATATACTTTCAAACAAAAAGTTGAAGCTAATGCTTTGGTACCATCAAAGCCTGTATTTAACGCTCAACCAGATACAAATTATAAAAAATTTGATGATATTGATGAAGGTACTCCTGTGAGTGATTTCAACAAGATTGGTTTATTGCGTATAAAAGGTGAAAATGACGACGAAACATCGGTATTAACAGCAAAAGGTAATGTCAAATTTGGAGCAATAAAAGATGATAATGACAAGTACTATCAAGGTATTTATCTGCAACCTGGAACCTATCACCAACAAGTAACTATTCATGTTGGCAAAATTTTAGATAATAATTATAGTGCTTTCCAATTAGATAAGAAGCCAGTTACACCTGATGGAAAAGGTGATTACACTTATACACGAGACATTACAGTCAACCAACTCGATTCTATTAGTATTAGTACTATAAGTGCAATAAATGATGATAAAGACATTGAAAGTAAAATTAAGGAAAGTATTACAGGCTTAAAAGGAAAAACCAACTGGGATCAAAGCTTGCAGAATAATACATCAATTAAAGATAGTGGTAAGAAAGATCATCAAGATGGTAATCCAATTTATACAGTAACTATTGATTTGCATGCACTTTTAGGAAATAGTAAATATGACAAGTTCATTAATGCTCATAAAATATCTATTAATAAGGACAATCAGACAACGCCAGTTTCACTAGATTCTGACGGTAACTATACGTATCAAGTAACGGTTAAAAAAGCTAGTGGTGGTAATAGTAACAAACCTTCCCAGCCGGGCTCTAAGCCTTCTACTCCGAGTCAGCCTACTCAACCTACGCAGCCAGTTAATCCATCTCCAGCACCACAGCCAACAGCACCAGCAGTTGTAACTCCTACCCAACCTACACCTGATAATAAACCGGCTGTTACTGATGAAGATTTAAATGGTGTTGTAACTATTTTAAATGGTTCATCATTCCAATATGCTCAGATTTTTGATGATAATGGTAATGTGGTAGTTGATCGTTATCTAGCTTTAAATAGTGCTTGGAAGACTGATCGGCGGCGTTTAATTAATGGAACTTATTATTATCGGGTTTCGACTCATGAGTATGTCAGATTAGATCAAGTAATTTATACAGATACTCCTACCAAGTCAACGTGGATTGATACTGGGATTACCCGCTCTGATATGGCAGCTAATGTTTTTCAAGTGACAGAACCGCAAGCTTATCTTTGGGAAATATCTGCTGATGGCCAACGCCTCAATCAAAAACCTGATCGCTTGTTGGTAACTGGCAGCAGCTGGAAAACTGGTCAAAAGCTAGTTATTGATGGTGCAACCTTCTATCAAGTTTCTACTAATGAATGGGTCAAAGAAACTAAAGGTTATCTAGTTAAATAATTTGCTTAATGCTTGTTAGTGTTGGTTAAGAATCAACACTAACAAGCATTTTTTATATATAAAAAGACCTCGCAATTGCGAGGTCTTTATTTATTTAAATTATTGAGGGGGGTTCAATATTTAAATTATTTTTATTTTGGGGAGGGAGATAAGAAACAAGTTATTTCTTATCAACTTACAAACCATATTATAGTGAGTAGTTGTGAAGTAGTAATTGTTAAAATGTGAAAAAAGTATGACTTTTAGCATTTATTTATCTTGATATCCCTGCGGGTGCTTTTGTTTCCAAGTCCAAGCAGTTTGAATAATATCGTGAATGTTATCATATTGCGGCTTCCATCCTAAGACTTTTTTTGCTCGACTGCTATCAGCTACTAAAATATCAGGATCGCCACCTCGGCGTGGCGCAAATTCAGCAGGAATTTCTTTATTGGTAACTGTGCGGGCTGCCTGCAAAATTTCTTGCACAGAAAATCCATGACTGGATCCTAGATTAAAGGCATCACTTGGATTGCCCGCTTGCAAATATTTCAAAGCTAAGATATGTGCCTGCGCTAAGTCGATGATATGCACATAATCACGAACGTTGGTTCCATCAGGAGTTTGATAGTCATTACCATAAATTTTTAATTTATCTTGTTCGCCCATGGCCGTCCGCAAGATAATGGGAATAAGATGGGTCTCCGGTTGGTGATCCTCACCAATTGAGCCATCAGCTAAAGCCCCCGCAGCATTGAAATAACGAAGGGCAACTGACTTAATTCCGTATGCTTGATCGACCCATTTCATCATTTGTTCCATCATTAATTTACTTTCACCATAAGGATTGATAGGTTTTTGAGGTGAATTATCGCCAACTGGACTTTGTTCTGGTTGACCAAAGGTTGCCGCTGTGGACGAAAAGACTAAGTATTTGATAGCATGCGCTTGCATTGCTTCAAAGAGCTTGATCATGCCAATCACATTATTATCAAAATATTTTAAAGGATTTTGAACAGATTCAGGTACAATGGAAAAGGCGTCCATATGGATAACTGCTGTGATATTCTCTTTAGTAAATACTTCATCTAAAAATTGCCCATCTCGAGTATCACCTTCATAAAAGCGTGCCTGCGGGTTGACGGCTTTACGATGTCCCGTGGAAAGATTATCCACAATGACCACATCATATCCGTCTGTAATTAATTGATGAACCATGTGGGAACCAATATACCCAGCGCCACCGGCTACCATAATTGTTTCTGCCATAACTCTACCTCCAAAGTTTAAATTGTCTTTAGTTTATCATATTTCTCAACTAATGTTACTAAGCAAAATACGAACTATATATTACCTAAAATCAAAAATATTTCTCAATTAGCTTGGAATTTACACATTTATTCGTTATAATAGAATTTGTTTTTGATAATACATGAACATTTGGAGGAGTTAGTCATGGGAGATAATTCCCAAAAAATAAACGATAACATCTTAGAACGAACTTTTGATTTAAAAGCTAATCAAACAACAGTTCGCCAAGAAATTGTGGCAGGAACGACGATTTTTGTGGCAATGTCTTATATTTTATTTGTTAATCCGACAGTTTTAGGCGCGACTGGCATGGATCAAGGGGCGATTTTTGTTGCGACGGCGCTTGCGGCGATTATTGGTTGTTTGGCAACGGCCTTTTTAGCTAATTATCCAATTGCCATTGCACCTTCTTTAGGTAGTAATGCCTTTTTTGCTTATACTGTAGTTTTGGGGATGAAAGTGCCATGGCAAACAGCGCTTGCGGGCGTTTTTGTGGCTTCCATTTTATTTTTATTAGTGACTATTTTTAAAGTGCGGGAAAAGATTATTAATAATATTCCTGCAGATTTAAAATCGGCGATTGCTGCCGGGATTGGTTTATTTGTGGCTTTTGTGGGTTTGCAAAATGGTGGTTTGGTCCAAACGGATAAGTCAACTTTATTAACCATTACGAATTTTCATAATCCTACTGTCTGGTTAACGGTTTTTGGTTTGGTTTTAACTTTAATCTTAGTAGCTAAAAAAGTTCCCGCTAACATGTTAATCGGGATGGCAGTTACTTCAATTGTTGGCATTGTAACAGGTTTAATTAAAATGCCCCATGCGATTGTGGCTCCTATTCCTAGTTTGAAGCCGACTTTTGGGCAGGCTCTTTTTCATATTCAAGATGTCTTTAATCCGCAAATGATTACGGTGGTTATTATCTTCTTCCTTGTCGCTTTCTTCGATACTACAGGTACAGTGGTTGGCTTATTAGAGCAGGCTGGATTAATGAAGCGGGGTGAAAAAGTTTCGCCTCGAGTTGGCAAAGCATTATTAAGTGACGCGACGGCGATGATTGGTTCTTCGATTTTTGGTAGTTCACCAACGTCCGCGTATGTTGAGTCTTCTACTGGGATTGCTGTGGGTGGCCGGACTGGTTTAACGTCTTTGACAGTGGCCGTGTTCTTTGCTGCAAGTTTGTTCTTTTCACCTTTATTAGCTGTGGTAACTTCGCAAGTAACAGCACCCATTATGATTATTGTAGGTTCTTATATGGTGAAGTCGTTAGGCAACATTGATTGGAGTAAGTTTGAAAGTGCGTTTCCAGCTTTTGTTACAATTGCCGGAATGCCTTTGTTTTATGATATTTCTTATGGATTTGCTTTTGGTGTGATGTCGTATGTCATTATTATGGTTGCTGAAGGCAAAGCCAAAAAAGTCCATCCTATTATGTATTTGGCATTTGTTGTGTTCTTATTCTTATTAATTGCAATGAATCAAGCTCATTAAAATCCACTAAATAATAAAAAGCTAGAGCAATTTTGCTCTAGCTTTTTTGTGAATTAACGATGTTGTGCGCGGTAATTGCCTGGTTGAGCAGATTTACCGCGTTGATGCTGATATTTAATTGGATGTGGGGTTTCTAATTGGAAATGGCGCATTTTAGTGGGAGTGGGTAGCCCAGCTAATTTTTGAGTTTGCCATTGGGCTAATTGTTGTGCCATTAAAGCCGCTTGTTGGGCTCTTTGGGGATTATGTTCTTGTTGTTGAGCTACGGGAATTACTTGTTGGCGCAAATAGTTAATTTGTTTTTGATTATATGCGATAATTTCAGGAGTAAGCGGTGCGTTTAAATATTGGTTAACAAGTTTTTCTAGATAGCGTAAAGCATCTTTCGTATTCTGTGGCTGATATTGGTTGTTCATCTTTGCTATCCTTTCTGCATTTGCGTTATGATATTAATTATAGACGATTATAACGCTGGAGGGAAAAATGAAACAAGTTCGGTTAAGACCATTAATGGCAGTTGCTTTTTTGAATGAAACAGCTTACAGCATGATGTGGCCGCTGGCAACGATTTATTTGAATACTATTTTACATAAATCCTTAACAGTTGCGGGAATGGCTTTATTTTGCTTTTCGGTGGCTAATGTGATTGGTTCTGTGGTTTTGGGAAAGCTTTACGATAAATTCAACCAGTATAAATTAACCATTACGGGAATGGCTTTGTGTGTCCTTATTTGTGCTGTAGGTATTTGGATTGAAGGCTGGCCTGCTTATCCCATTATTTTAACTGCGTTTGGTTTTACTTCCGGCTGGCTGACGACGGCAGTGAATGTCTATGGAACCTTAATACCTGGCAAGTCTACGACGAAAGTTTTTAATGAAGTTTATTTGGTTTTAAATGTGGGTTTAGTGGTCGGTACAATGATTATTAGTGAAGTCTTTCATCGCTCGATTGCCCCAATTTTTCTTTTGGCTACAGGTATTTACGGGTTATCCTTAGTAGTATTGTTGCTTTATTTTCCTCGCCAGCGGGTGGATTATCTCAATCATGCTGTGACACGAGTAGATGTGGAAAGAAAAACAAATATTGGTTCTACTAGTCGCTTATTTGCGTTGTCCTTTTTATCTTTAGTAGTGATGTGGATGATGTATTCACAATGGGAATCGAACTTTTCTGTGTATTTAATTGATCTCGGTTTTCCATTGCGGGTTTATAGTATTTTGTGGGCAGTCAATGGAGTAGTTATTATTATTGTTCAGGGATTACTGTCTCGTTTTCCAAATATGATTAAAAGTTTATTCAACCGAGTGAATATTGGCTTGTTCTTCTTAGCGATTTCTTATTTTGTGACGGTAGTTAGCCATAATGTAGTGTACATTTATTTAGGGATGATTCTCTTAACAATTGGTGAAGCAATTTATGTGCCCAGCGTTCCAGTAATTATTGATAATTGGTCGCCAGCTACGGTCAAAGGGCGCAATCAAGGTTTAGTAGGAGGATTTTCTTCAGTTGGACGCGCGCTAGGACCAGTATTTGGCGGGATGGTAATTGATCATTCATCTTTTCGAGTTTTATTCATTATTGCGGGGATAGCCATGGTGGTAATTACGATTATGAATTATTGGAATAATTTGCAATTCAAAGAGGCGAATAAATAGTGAAAGTCTTAGGAATTTTAGGTGCACAAGATAGACATGGCATCACAGCTCAATTATTAGATCAAGTTTTAACTAATGTTGTTGATAATGTTGAAACTGAAACTATTTTCTTAGAAGATTATCAAATTCATGCCACCGGCGTGCAAACTAATAATGATTTGAACTTAATTGTTGCTAAAATGGCTGCCAGTGATGTGTGGGTGCTAGCTGCACCTACTTATTGGCGTGGCTTAGCTGGTATTATGAAAAAGCTGTTAGATTGTTTGCGTCCTAAGTTAGTCTATTTTAAGTCCAATGGGGATACTATTCCGGGTCCCTTTAAGAATAAACATTATTTAACAATTACTGATTGTTATGCAAGCACTTTGGAAAATTATCTAACAGGTATCACAGATGAAACTTTTAAGACTGTTGATCGCGTAATGAGTGCTGCTGGTGTTATTAAAATTGGAGAAATTGTTTGTCCGAACACCTTGCATCTGCAAAGTTTGCCCGTCTCCAAAAAGCGTTTGTGCGCTTGTTATGGACAAAAAATCTCCCACCGTACTAGAAAGGATGATTCGACTGTGAAACGTTATTTGCAATTGTTTGTAATGGTGGCTATGATGGCGCTTTTGACAATGATAATTCAACTAGGATTAAAAGAAGTTTTGCCTTTAGATAATTTTTGGTGGAATTATTTAAGTTTTACGTTGATTTTCTTCATATTATTGGCATGTATCTTACATTTTGCAACATATGTAAAACATCGACGTCGCTAATAAAAAAGCTGGAAAAAATTTTTCCAGCTTTTTTGGTTACTAGTTTTGATTGATTTGATCTAATACTTGGTTGTACTTAGGTTCGTTGGTCATTTCACTGACAACTTCACGGTAAGTAATCTGTCCATCTGGATTGATTACCCAAACGGAACGTGCCAATAAACCAGAATCATCCATCAACAGATTAGTTTGTTGGCCAAAGTTTTGTTTGACATCTGAGAGCAGTTGCATCTTCTTGACATTTTGTGCAGCGCACCACTGCGCTTGTTGTTCAGGAGTATTAGTCGAAATTGTGACAAAGTTAATGCCTGCATATTGATCCACTTCTTCATTAAAGTGCTTTGTTTGCAAGCTGCAAACACTCGTGTTGATGTTAGGTACAACACTAATCAATAGTGGCTGATCTAATAAATCAGCTAGTTGCACTTTTTCTCCGGCACGATTAGTCACTGTAAAATTAGGAAATTGTTCTCCAATTTCGGGAATGTCTGTCAACGTTGCAAATGGTTTGTCATGACGCGTAATCTTCATATTTCATCACCTCGGTATCATTATAACTGATTCAACGCTGGAAGTACGGGGCAATGCTTTTTTGTTCTCAAGGAGTTTGTTATAATATGAGCCAAAGGAGTTGTCAAAATGAATTTTTTTGTGAACGTGGATTTATCCAATGCCAGTTCGGGAATTGAGCATTCGGAGATTAAACGTCTGCGCCTTTTTCAAAAGTACAACCAACCAGCCAAGATTATTACGACATATTATCGAAATAATTGGGCTGCTGGTCCAGGTAAATTTGGCGTTCAGATGGATGAAATTATTAATATTTTTGATTACTTTGGTGACAATGATAATGACTTTTATCGCAGCAATACAATTGAAGAATATTGTCAGAGAAATCATTATATTCAACAACGTTACTTAGGCCAAGATAAAGATGAATTTGGTTATTTGGTTTATACCAATAATGGTCAACAGGCTTTAGTGCGCACTTATGTTTCTAATCAACAAGTATCCTCAGTCGCTTTTGCGCCAGTTGGCAGTCAAAAGCCAGTTTATGGAGAGGCTTATGATGGTCGTGGTTTTCTTTCAGCAAAGTATTATTATGACCAAAATGGTAATGTTAAAAAACAAGAAATTTTAAATACAAAAGGTGAGACCTTTTGTACGCAAGTTTTTAAAGATGATAAGCATGTGGCTTTATATAAGTTACGTTTTCGTGGCCAAAAGTATACTTTTCGAGATTTGCGAGATTTTCAAGCGTTGTTCTTTGATAGTCTTAATCGCGATTACGGAGAAAACAATCTTTTTATTTCAGATCGAGTGGAATGTACAGAAGGTTTAACTCATATGCAGACACCAGCGAAAAAGGTCGTCTACATTCACAATCAGTTTGGCAATAATCCCCGCACTAGCCCACTGACTGGGGGATTGAACTTTAATTATCGCTTTGCATTAGAACATGCAGAATTATTTGATTGGCTGATTTGTCCTTCACAATTTGAAGCTGAAGAAATTAACCAGCGTTTTCAAATTGCAGATAAAGTCATTGCTATTCCGGGAGGAACAGCAATGACTGATGTCCCACAATTAACTATGAAAGAACGTGATCGATATCAAATAATGATGGTGGCACGTATTTCTGGTGAAAAGCAAGTTCCGCAAGCAATTAAGATTTTACAGCAAGTGCGCCAACAAGTTCCTCAAGCTCATTTAGACATTTTTGGCGGCGTTACTGAACAAAAAGAATACGAGCAGGTTAAAAGTTTAATTGGAACAAATAACTTGCGTCATGTCGTGAAGATTCGAGGAATTATTCCTAATCTTGATCCTGAATATGATCAAGCAGGTTTGTTGTTGTTAACTTCTATTAGTGAAGGTTTTCCCTTAACCTTTTTAGAGGCAACTAGTCATGGAGTACCTTTGGTCGCCTATGATTGCCGTTATGGTCCGCGTGATATTATTCAAGATGGTAAAAATGGCTATTTAATTCATCAAGATGATCAAAAAACAGCAGCAGCTAAAATAATTAAAATGATGACTGATGAAAAATTACAACAACAATTGTCTGAAGGGTCCTATCAAACTGCCAAGAGATTCGATGATGAGCACATTTGGAAACTTTGGCAGTCAGTTATTTAAGAATAAATTGTGAATTTTATTTGAAAAAGTGTAGCTTTTTTTAGAAGTTGTGCTATATTGTAATTAGTGCATTACTTCAATTCTGACTTAGTGGGAGGGGTCGTTGAATGAAATATCGTACAAACAGTAATTTCAAGCGACTCACTTTTGGTAAAGTGGCAGGATTGATCTTGGCACTCTTTGTTGTTATAGGAGTTGTAATTGGAATCCATACCACATTAACGTGGGCGGGTACTGGTTATGATTATTCTGGCAATGAAGTTCGACAAGCTCTTCCTGTTGCGGCTAATAAGGGAGAGAACAGCAATATAGGTCATGCAACCGCACAGTCTGATGCGCATGTGCTTGTAACTGATAATGTAAAGCCAACAACCAATGCTCCGGTTAAAACGAGTACACCAGGTGCTGTAAATGTTGTTGAAAATACTAATTACCCAAATACGGGTGATGAAATTAGTTATAGTTCAATTGTATTGGGATTTGCAATGTTGCTAGGTCTAGTTGTGGTTTACCGCAAGAAGTTAATGTCACTGTTTTTAAACTTTAATCGGCGATAATCAAGTGATTTATTATAGAATTATCTTGGCATTTGTTGCTAAGAGTGGTATTCTATAATACAGGATAATTTGATTATCCAAGATATATTTTGGGGAGGAATTATTCATGAAGATGAATAAATTATTTAGTTCAATCGCAGCTTCTGCAATGGTATTGACAGCTTTAGCACCTGCTGCTGTAGCAAATGCTGCATCAGGTAATCCTATGTCAGCTAATGGCAGTGGTGTGGATCCTTATACAGGCAATGCACCTTTAGGTAAAGGTATGGCAACAAGTGCTGCACAAAATGTTCAAGATGGTTCCGCAACAGCAGAATCTGATGCTAGTGTAAATGTTATTGATGGATTTTTAGTTTTAAGAGCAGTTCCTGATTTTGCTTTTGGTGTTACAGCTGCTGATCAAACAATTTCGTTGTTTGATAATAAATCTCTAAAAAATCATGATGGTAATAAAGCAGGATTGTTGACAGTTGTTGATTCTCGTCATTCTGATGGTGTTACAACTACTAAAGATGGTATGGGATTTCGGTTAACTGCTAAGATGGGTAGTTTTACAGATGGTACTAATTCTTCGAAAGATTTTGTATTAAATCTTCCTTCAGTTAATGACAATTCTAAAAAATATGCATTAAATTCTACTGCTACAGCATTAGTTACAGACAAGGAAACTAACGTAGTAACTGCTCCTGAGAAGGCTTCTTATGGTAACCATACTTTCGAATTTGCAGGCCCTAATTCTGGTGTAACATTAGATGTGCCTGATGTTGCTGCTGGTCAGTATAATGCTACAATTGATTGGACACTATATGGCAAGGCTGTATAATAATTAAAAAAGTATTGACTACTTTTGATAAAACCACTACAATCAGTAGTGGTTTTATTTTTTATATTATTGTAATTGGCTGATTTATTTCAGGTATTACATAAATAATAACAAGGAGTTTATATTAATGAAACTTAAAGTACGTAATAAATTGAGTATTGTTTTTTTTACATTAGTACTAGCTTTGCTCGGGGTTTTTACTAGTAGTACTGTTGAGGCGACTGAAACTGGGTATGCTTTAAAGGCTGTATATGGTACTAATCAAGTAGACAAAAACGGTCAGATTGATATTTTTGGTAATCCTGGGCAAACCATACCTGTAACAATTGCTATAGCTAACCAATCTAATGCTGATCAAAGATTTGAAGTGAATTTTTATACTGCAGGAACTTCTGATAATGGTATTTACGAATTTAAGCAAGGTATAAAAAAAGATTCTAGTATGAAGATAAATGCTAAAAACTATGTAAAACCATTAAAACAAATTGTAACAGCTAAGGCTAATAGTATTCAAAATGTTAGTTTTAATATAACTATTCCAACTAACAATTTTTCAGGATACTTAATGGGCGGTATATCAGTTGCTCCTTATAAGCAAAAAGCTAAAACATCTTTAACAAGTAATGGGACTCTGATTAAAAATAAATACAGTCAAGGAATTCCAGTTAAAATTCGTCAAGATCGCAATAACAAAAAAGATCCTAAATTTAGGGTTCTTAAGGTAGTACCCACTGCAAATAAGACCTTGAAGTCACGTGGTGTACTTGCTAATGTACAAAACTACGTCGATGGTTATGTAGGAAATTTGAATGTTAAATCGACTGTTACTCGTCGTCCTGATGATCATAAGTTTAAAGTGAAGGCAACTGCTAATTCACAAGATGTTGCTCCTAACTCTAACTATAATTTAGCAATTGATTGGGGTAAAAAGCCTTTACAAGCAGGTAATTATCACTTGCACATGAAGTATACTACAGATGATAAGACTAAGTCTTGGATTGTCGATAAAGATTTCTCAATTTCTGATGCTGATGCAGCTAAATATAACAAGTTATCTGGTATTAAGCCAAATTATATGTGGCTTTGGATTTTGATTGCTATCTTAGCGCTCTTGTTAGTACTTGGTTTAGGTATTTACTTTGGTCGTCGTAATCAAAACAAACAGCAACCAATGAACAATAATATGAATAATCAAAGATAATTTGATGAAATAATGCAGACACTTTTGATAGTGCCTGCATTTTTTTGTTATAATATGATATCATCAATAGTGACAATCTAAAGGGATTTGATATTAATTATGAAGAAGAGAGTACTAACACTTTTATTAGGATTAATAGGAGTAGTGTTTTGTTTACGTTTATCAGTGACTACAGTATCAGCCGATGTGCAAGATATTACTGTAACGCCAATTATTAATGATTCAGACGTGACGGATAAATTTCAGATTATCGCTCAGCCGAATCATGTCTATCCAGTAAAAATTTCGCTAACCAATTTTGGGGCTGGGATGACTAAGTTGCGTATCCGTCCGACGAACGCTTCTACGGATGCCACAGGTCAAATTATTTATTCAGAAGTTGTTAAATCTGGTTCCAATGGATTAAAAACAGCTTTTCAAGACATGACTAATGCACAAGTGGTAACTTTGAAACCCAATCAAACTAAAGAATTAACCTTTAATATAAAAACCCCACCGGATAAGTTACCAGGTTTTATTATGGGAGGCTTTTATATTTATGACGTTAACCAGCCTAACGCTGGTGGATTAAAGGTGCCTGTATGGATGACTGAAACTAATAAAGCTGTTGGCGGTGTGTTAATCTTAGATGGGATTGAACCCCAGGCTGTTAACCGTAGTCCCTTTATCAATGTTAATTTGAGTAATAATCAGCCCGGATTAATGAAAGATGTTACAGTGCATATGACGCTCAAACGCCGCGGTTTGTTAGAACTGTTTAACCTGGGCTTTAAACCGGTTAATGCCGATCAGGTTTATAAAAAGATTGCACCTAATTCTAATGTGCCAGTAGCCTTTGATCAACAGTCGCTGCCAATTAAGCCCGGTATTTATCAAGCAACGGGGACAGCTCGCAGTGGTAAAACCAAATGGAAATTCTCTGGTAGCTATCGCATTTCGCAACAAGAAGCTGATCGAGTGAATAAGGCTTGTCATAACTTAACTCCTGATAAGACTGTAATGTATTTAATGATTGTTTTGGCTTTGATATTTTTGATAATTTTTGTAATTTGGGGATTGTGGTCCCAGAGTCGCCGCAGCAAGCAATTGGACAACACTTCTCAGCAGACCCCACCAAATTCTGGAGGATATCCACCACACAATCAAGGTTAATTTAAGGAGATTTCTGATGAAAAAAATAACTAAAGTGATGCAAACTATTATACTGATAGTAATAAGTTGTTTCCTGCTAGCAGATAGTGGTTCAGTTATTTTAGCAGCAGAAAACAAGCAATCGACTACACAACAGCCGTCACGTTCTTTTACAGTGAAGGCAATTATTCCAGATAATCAAATCAACAAGCAACTAACTTATTACGATTTACAAACTAAACCTAATCAAAAACAAACTTTAAAATTATTAGTAACTAATTTAGGAACTAAAAAATTAAGGGTTACTGTCCGGATTAATAATGCATATACTTCTCAAAATGGAGTTATTAGCTATGACAAACCCTACGTCAAGCTCTATCAGGCTCAGCAACCGGCTTTATCAGATTTGGTAATCGGTACTCGTTATAAAAAATTAACCCTTGCTCCACAACATTCACAGATTGTAAAATTTACTTATCGAGCACCTAAAAAACAATTTAAGGGCATTATGCTCGGGGGTATTACTGCATCTGCAGGAGTTGGAACTTCTGATAACAAGAATTTAACCATTCAAAATCGCATCCGTTATGTGACCGGAGTTGTGTTGCATTCAGATGCCAGTCCGGTGAAGCCCCATTTAACTTTAGGTCCACGGATTGGAGCTCAATCGCGTAGTATGCAGCCAGGATTGGGCTTTGAGTTGCAAAACGCTCAACCAGTTAATATCAGTCAAATGCAATTACATGTGCGTGTGACGTCTAATAAACACCGTGTACCCGTTCGAAAAATCAATAATGCCCAGATGGCTCCCAATTCGACTTGGGACGCCTTTGTACCTTACAAGAATCTGGCTGCTGGTTCTTACGTTTTACATCTTCAAGTTAAGGCTAAAGGTGGCTTAGAACAAGAATTTACTCGTAAATTTACAATTACTAAAGATCAGCAAAACCAATTGAACAAGAATCAACATTCACGTAATTGGCCGATTGTGACTTGGATTGTTTTGATTATTGTTTTGGGAGTGATATTAGTTATCGGCTACTTGCTATGGGTATATATGCAAGGACGTAAACGTCATTAATTTAACAGATTAATTGGACGTTAGACGAATTAATTGGTATAATCAAAAAGAGGTGTATGACGTGAAAAAGTGGGAAAAGCGATTTTTATATGGTTGCAGTGCGGCTTTATGTCTATCTGCATTTGCAGTTCAGCCAACTAGTTCAGCTTTAGCAGATAGTAATCCTGTCGGTTATCTTTCGGGGACAGCTTCTGGTAATACTTCCGGTGAGACTAATGTAACGGTAGAATTTACGCAAGCAAACGTTTATATTGAGCGTATGCCCAACTTCGATTTTGGAAATAAGCATAGCCTAATTGATGATGAAAATGTCTCGTTATATAGTGATAATGCGACCCAACGTTCTTTAGTTGTAAGTTCTGACGCTAATGTTGACTTCAGTGTCGAAGTTTCAGCTCCTAGTGGTGTTCCGTATATGTGGGATACTGACAAGAAACAGTCAATTAAATATGATTATTCTCACAAATTTGCTTCATTAAGTTTTGCCCCAAATGCATCAGGTCAAATTACTAATACTAATATTGATGACATTAATGATAATTCTAAATGGGTTCTTGCTGATGTTAAGGGAACTGGATCTGATTCAAATAAAAATCCTAGAACAACTCGTGCTCCTGCGATTGATTTAGGGGTTTTTTCACCCACAGACACTCATACTGACAGTGATCGAATCTTATTTGTCAAAGGTTCAACCAATAATAGTGGTTCTGACGGGGGACGTTTTGGAGTATCTTTTGCTAATAAAAAAAGTGCCCAAATGAGTTTGAATCCTCAGGCAATGCAACATTTCCGAACCGAAGTTTTAGGAACTCATAATGGTGAGACACATAAACATGTCAATGTTGTTTTTCCATTACAATGGACAGCAACGATTAATCCGAGTGCTATTATTCAACCTTAATAATAGTCAATTTTAATATCTTAATTTGCATGAAGGCAGCCTTGAAAGCTGTCTTTCTTTTTAGAGGATAGTATGAGTCATTGGAAAAGAACAATTGTTTTAGTATTTAGTTTAATATTTTGTTTATGGCGACTTTCAAATATTGTATCTGCTGCGGGGAGTACTTTTACAGTAGTACCTAAAGGATCTCCTAATCAAATTGGTTCCCCTCAACAAGGTTGGTATTTGCGGGTTCAGCCTAATACTGATTATCAGTTAAAGTTTCAACTGGGAAATGCGACCAATACTACGAATGTCATTGAAGTAACACCAGTTATTACACAGACAAGTCCATCTTTGCAACTCAGCCTTAATAATCCACAAGCTGCTCCCGGTCCAAAATCGCAATATGATTTTCGTAAGTTAACCCAAAGCAAAGTGATTACTTTAAAGCCACAGCAAATTGTGACCGATTCAATCACTGTTCATGTACCGGCAACTGGAGTGCAAGGAATTGTGATGGGGGGAGTTTTATTTCGTTCGCAGTCAGACGTTCAAAATCAACTCAATCGTTTGAAATCTAAAAAAAACACTCAAGCTCAGTCATCTACAATTTCCACAGCTGCAATTAGTTATGGCGCCTATTTACAACAGGATATGACACGGTTACTAGTGCATCTTAAGTTAGGCGCGCCGCAATTAACTTTAAATAATCAACAGCCAATCTTGAGCACGCCACTCAAAAACACTACAGCATATCCTTTTTTACAAGGTAAAGTAACCTTAGCAGTGACTAATCAGCAAAACCGTGCGTTAAACTTTCAACAAACGGTTGATAATATTAATATTGCTGCCAACTCCAGTACCAATTGGAATATTCCGTGGCAAAAGGGTCCTTTATTAGCCGGAAAATATTATTTGAAATATACTTTTACTAATCCACGCATGCATTATGTCTTCAAGAAAACGTTAATTTTAAGTCAAACAGATGTGGATAAGCTGAATAAGTATCTGCCTAAAAGTCAGCGTAACTATTGGATTATGCTTACAGTGATTGTGATTATCCTGGTGGCGTTATTAATTTTATTAACTTTTTTGGTTTATCATTATGGCTTACATAAAGCAAGGTCAAAATAAGTTTTACTTTTATGCAAGGATGTCTTAAAATGATAATTGAGAGAGTCATGGGGGGATTATTTGTGCAATTAAAAACTAAGATTACGTTAACTGCCAGTGCAACTTTGTTAGCTTTAACACCAGCCTTATTAGCAACAACACAACAATTAGTACAAGCTGATAGCAGCAGCGCTTTATCAGGATACTCACAATTGACACCGGGTCATGAAAATAGTTATCAATCGGCATCAGCCGCATCTTCTGGGGGACAGTCTTTTACAGGGATTGGCTTTAGCGATCAGTTTTTGACGAATCCGATTACTTTAGCTGCAGTGCCTAACTTTGACTTTGGTTATCACAAGAAAACTGAGGGCAAAGATAGCTTTCCTTTAGTTGATGGTGCATCTAAACGCTATTTAATAGTTGATGACAAGAATGGCCTCCTAAATTGGAATGTATCGGCCCAATTAGGTACCAATACTGCAAATCTTTCTTCTAGTTCTACAATTAAAGATGCAGATGTTTCGATTGCTTTAGGTGGTACTAGCAGTCCAGCGGTTAATCCGACTGTGCAAACGGGGACTTGGTTGAACAATTCCATAAACCCTATAAGTGCTGTTAAAACAGATGGTTTAAGTTTTCCAGGAGCTATTTTAAATACAACTAATCCTGTTGTTGTTTTTTCTCATATAGCCGGTTCTGGAACGCCCCAACAAGCGGGGGTCCTTAATTTTAATGATCCCAATTCTGCTTGGTTTATGTACGAGAAAACCAAGCAACCTGTTACTTCTGCTAAGTATGTTGCCCCAATTACTTGGACATTATCTGTGACCGCTTAATGGATAGAGGTTTCTTAATGAAAATAATAAAGAACTTAATTACACTAATCGTGACTTTAGGTTGGTGTCTTTTTTTTAATTATCATTTGGTCCAAGCTGAAGGCATGCCTGTCACAGTTCAATTACAACTGCCAGCAAATAATAAATCAACTGGGGTTGTTAATTTAGATGTTCAACCGCAGCAAATTGTAAATTTTGCGGTTTTACTGCGTAATTCCAGTAACAACTCTGTAAAAATTCAAATAGCACCCGGAGTTGCTAAAACTAATGAGAATGGAGCCATATTTTTGGGTGATAGTAGCCGCAAGGGCATGGACAGCTCTTGGCATTATCATTTGCGTGATCTGGGCTTTCATTCACGAACTATTACCGTTGCTCCGCAAAGTACTAAGAAAATATCAGTGCAATTGACTATTCCTAAGTATCAAGGAAGTATCTCGGGCTCAATTATTGTACGACCTGTTGTTAGCCGACAAGCACAAGAAACTAATCAAATTCAGCAAGCCTATGGAGTCTTGTTAAATGTTGGCCACTATGATCAATTATCGCCCAAAATTAGTCTTGGACCACTTCAAGTACGTTCACAAGGTGGGCATTCAGTCACGATTTGCCCGATTCATAATCAAAGACCAATTTATTATGGAAATGGTGCGCTTGATTATCGAGGACAAATTATCAATAGCAAGCACCAACCAATCACGAAGGTGCATTTGTCTCAAGCAGCACTGGCTGCCAATTCTATTTTGCCGCTAACCTTGGATTGGGGTGAGCAACCAATAAAAGCTGGGAATTATCTCTTTAAGGCTCAAGTACGCGAAGGTCAGCATTATTGGCATTTTAAGCGTCATTTCACAATTACTAACCAACAAGCAGTTAAGCTTAATCAAAAAAATCTTAATCTCAAGCCAGATCATCGACCATTAATTATTACCCTTATTGCAATCGCCTTAGTTGCAATTGCTCTGTTTTTTTGGTTAGTTTTCTGGTATGCTAAGAACAAGGGAGCAGTTAAAGCTTCTAAGAATAGATAAAATTTGCTTTATTTATTGACAATTATAGCTTATAATTGTAATGATATCTAAAGATACAAATTATCGAGGGGGATTTTAATTATGCGTATTAAAGAAATAAGTATGGCCGCAAGTGCTTTGGCAATGTTTGGCGTTGTTGCTCCATTAGCTGCTCAAACAGTAAGCGCTGCTGGTCCATCATCAGCTTTATCAGGTGTTGCAGGTGTTACTGACTATTCTGGTTCTGAAATTATAAATAATTCAGCTTCAGCTGATGCTAATGGTAGTGGTAAAGCTACTGGTAAGTCTCAGGCTGGTATTGGGTTTGAGTCTGGTGATTTGATTCTTTATCAAGTACCTAACTTTGACTTTGGTAAGAATAATAAAATCGGTGTTGGTACATTTGATATGCTTGATTCAGTTCCAAATAATAACAGTAACCGGATGGCAGTTATCGTAGATAATCGATTTACTGATCCTACTGCTGTAGGTGCTAAAAATTATAATTGGACACTGTCTGCTCAAGCTGATGATTTTACAGATACTGCTGATCATACTAAAACATTAGATACTACAGTTGCTAAGATTGTTATTAATGATAGCAATTCTACTGGGAAAGTAGAATATAACAAACCTAAGGATCAAAACGGCCCACATAGTACTGGAAATATTTATGAAATTGCTGGTACACCTGGGGCCTTACCAACTGGTTTGAAGATGGGTAATGATATTGTTATTTCTGGCAATACTCCAGCTACAGTTGCGACTGCTGACAAAAATACACAGCCAGGAGCTACAGGTTTAGTATTTACTAAAAATGATAGTGCAGTTTTACAAACAATTGCTGGTGGAACAAATAAGTTAGTTCCAAATCATGTTTATGTTGCACCAATTACTTGGACATTGACAGCTTCTCCTCTTCAATAAGCTTTAAACTAAGTCAAATGATAGGAGATTAGCTTGTGCAGAAATTAGTGCGATATTGTTTTTTTATATTATTTAGTGTTATGACTTGGTTCGCACTGGCAACGCCGGCACAGGCCGCTATTAGTGGTGCTGCCGGCTTTTCTGTTGAACCAGTTAGTGACGATGCAGATAAGACGGATTATTTTGAATTGAATGTTCAACCGGGTCAAAGCTATCCGTTAAAGTTAAAATTGACCAATAATCTTGGTCAGGCCATTAAAATAACAGTTGTGCCCACAGTAGCTGGTACTTCTGATAATGGACAAATCAATTACACGAATCTCACCAAGAAGCGCGATTCAAGTTTGAAGTACGATTGGACTAAGATGGGTCCAACGCGTCAAACAGTGACGGTCCAGCCTGGTCAAAGTCAAGAAGTAACTGAGACACTTACTGTGCCTCAAGGCAATTTTAATGGAGTTATGTTAGGAAGCTTTTATGTTTATTCACCGACAGTCAATAAAAAATTAAAAAAAGATTCTTTAAAGAAGAATCGAAAGATGGCAATTACAAATCTTTATTCATATTCTGTTGGGGCCATGTTTAATATCGGAGATATTGACAAAGCGCAACCTGATTTGCGTTTACGTAATATTAAGGTGGGACTGTTTAAGGTTGATCCGGCAGTTTTTATTAATTTACAAAATTTTCAGCCTAAATACATCAGTAATCATAAGATGCAGGTTCATGCTCGCATTTATCCACGGAAAAGTAATAAGTTAGTAGTTCAAAATAAGCAAACACAAATGAGCTTTGCCCCTAATTCGAATTTTAACTTTCCTGTAAGTTGGGGTGGCAAACGGATGCAAGCCGGTGATTATCAAGCCCGAGTTCGAGTTCGTACACCAGAACGCAGCTGGTATTTTACCAAGAATTTTACTATTTCGCCAGCTGATGCTGATCGACTTAATCGAGCTAACCCGAATTATCACAAGAACTATTGGCCTTTGATTCTAATAATTGTTTTAATTATTTTACTATTGATTGCTTTACTATTCTATTGGTTCTATAAGAAGGGTCAAAACCAAGTTCAGCAGAACAAGTAGTAATGGGGGGAGATGTCTATTAATGCGAAAATTAACACAGGCACTAGCTTTGAGTGCAGTTGCATGTTCAACCCTTGCATCCACTACTCCTGCTTTTGCCGCTCGTAGTGCTGCTTTAGATGGTGTTGGCTCGAGTGCTATTTTGAATTCATCAGCTGTTGCGAATGGAAATAGTACTGATGGGTACGCTTCCGGACAATCACAAGCAGGTGTTGCTTTTGAAGAGGGCTCACTGTACTTGTATGGTAATCCTAGTTTTAACTTTGGAACCCATCTATGGTCTGCAGATAAAACCTGGGATTTGTTGCCTAGTGGAGCTGCCAATAGTAGTGGAACTGTTACAAAACAAAATGATATTAAGGCCAATAGTATAGCGGTTGGTGATTTTCGTAGCTATAATAAACGCGGATGGTCTTTGAATGTTAATGTAACTAAATTCGTTAATGTGAAAAATTCTAAAGAAGTTCAACCTATTCGTGCAATGATTTTTCATCATGCAAGCTTAATGAACGGTAAGTTTAAGGTTCCAGTTAGTGATGAAGCTATTCAAAAGTCAATGTTTGATTTTCATGATGCTCATGATTCTCAGGGGAATTTGCCGAGTGATGCACCTGCTAATATATTAGGAAGTGATTCTCATCCTGATATTTCTGTTGTCCCAAAAGGTGATTATGGATCACCCGTCAAGGGAAACGAAGCAGTCATTTGGAACGCCAATCCTGGAGATGTTAATGACCCAAGTAATCCTGTCCAAGGCAAAAGTGTCTGGGGATTATCATTCGTTGATAAGGGTGATGTGCAGCTAATTCCGGTTAATCAGATAGATCAATTGCCTGGAGATTATCGAGCACAATTAACTTGGACTTTATCTACTACACCATTGCCTTAAGTTCAAAAGCTAAATCTTGGGATTTAGCTTTTTTTGTTAGTTGTTGCATTTTTGGATTAAATAGCTTATTATCATAATTAGATTAACGCAAAATACCTTTAGAGTTACGAACAGAGAATCAGGTGTTAGCTGAGAGCTTGATTAACTCATCTTCCAGTATTTGAAGCGGATAACAACTGAAGTTATACGGAGCTGCCGTTATCAGCGTTAAAGTGCAGTATTTGATGCTGAATTTGGGTGGTACCGCGAATAAGCTGATTCGTCCCTTAGTGGGGATGAGTTGGCTTTTTTATTTTATAAAGGAGATTTGATGATGTTAGATATTAAATTGATTAGAAAAGATCCTAAATGGGCTAAGGAAAAGTTAGCCGCACGTAATGTCGGACCAGAACAAATTGATGATTTATTAGAATTAGATGCACAACGCCGGCAATTATTGACCCAAACTGAAGATTTGAAGGCCAAGCGCAACGAAGTTTCACAACAAATTGCACAGGTTAAACGCAATCATGGCGATGCTAGTGAACAAATTGCTGCGATGAAACAAGTCGGTGAACAAATAAAAGAATTAGATGCGCAATTGGAAAAAGTAGAGAAATCTACAGAATACATTTTAGTTCGTTTACCTAATTTTCCCGATGATTCTGTGCCTGTTGGTCCTGATGAATCTTATAATGTTGAAGTACGTAAGTGGGAGCAGCCACGAAAGTTTGACTTTGAACCCAAAGCTCATTGGGAACTTGGCGAAAATTTAGGTATTTTGGATTTTGAACGTGCTGCAAAAGTTGCGGGCAGCCGCTTTGTTTATTATTTAGGAATGGGTGCTCAATTAGAACGTGCAATTTACAATTTTATGTTAGATGAGCACCAAAAAGATGGCTATACTGAAGTTATTCCGCCATACATGGTAAATGAAGATTCCATGTTTGGTACCAGTCAATTTCCTAAATTTACTGAAGATGTTTATACCGTTATTGATGAAGAACGTCCTTTAACGTTGATTCCAACTGCTGAAGTACCATTGACCAATTATTACCGTGGAGAAATTTTGAGCGAAGAACAATTACCCACTTATTTGACAGCCTTGACACCATGTTTTCGCTCAGAAGCTGGTTCTGCAGGTCGTGATACTCGGGGATTAATCCGGATGCATCAATTTAACAAGGTAGAAATGGTCAAATATTGCAAGCCAGAAGATTCTTGGGAAGAATTAGAAAAATTGACTGCTAATGCTGAAAATATTTTACAAAAATTAGAATTGCCATATCATGTAATCACTTTAGCCAGTGGCGATGCTAGCTTTAGTTCGGCCAAAACTTATGATCTTGAAGTTTGGATGCCCCAGCAAAACACCTATCGAGAAATTTCTAGTTGTTCAAATTGTACTGATTTCCAGGCACGACGTTCCCAGATTCGTTATCGTGACGAAAATGGTAAATTGAATTTTGTTCATACTCTCAACGGTTCAGGTTTAGCTGTGGGCAGAACATTAGCTGCTATTTTGGAAAATTATCAAAATGCAGACGGTTCAGTTGATATACCTAAGGCTTTAATACCTTATATGAATGGGGTAAAACGGCTTCAAGTAAAAAAATCTGAATAAAAATAAAAAAAGATCAAAATAGCTGTTGACAAGAGGAGGTAATCTTGGTAAGATATTTTCTGTTGTCACGGAGAGCAAAAAGAGAGCTAAAAGAACAAAGCGATAAAGATAAAAAAAGTTCTTGACAAGCCACCGAGCAGCTGATATAATAAAACAGCTGCTAAATGACAGCGAAGGTTGATCTTTGAAAACTGAATAAAGTTTCTAAACGCAAAAGTGCAGGGTTCAATAAGAACCTGTCAATGAGAAAAGCAATAAAGAAAAGACAAGAACGCGAGTTCAAGTCATGAGCAAGAGAAAGAACTACAAAAAATGAGAGTTTGATCCTGGCTCAGGACGAACGCTGGCGGCGTGCCTAATACATGCAAGTCGAGCGAGTGAAGTTAAGGAAGCCTTCGGGCGGAATTAATGGAACGAGCGGCGGATGGGTGAGTAACACGTAGGTAACCTACCCTAAAGCGGGGGATACCATCTGGAAACAGGTGCTAATACCGCATAAACCTTCTGGTCACATGACGAGAAGTTGAAAGACGGTTTCGGCTGTCACTTTAGGATGGACCTGCGGCGTATTAGCTAGTTGGTGGAGTAACGGTTCACCAAGGCAATGATACGTAGCCGACCTGAGAGGGTAATCGGCCACATTGGGACTGAGACACGGCCCAAACTCCTACGGGAGGCAGCAGTAGGGAATCTTCCACAATGGACGCAAGTCTGATGGAGCAACGCCGCGTGGATGAAGAAGGTTTTCGGATCGTAAAATCCTGTTGTTGAAGAAGAACGGGTGTGAGAGTAACTGCTCACATCGTGACGGTAATCAACCAGAAAGTCACGGCTAACTACGTGCCAGCAGCCGCGGTAATACGTAGGTGGCAAGCGTTGTCCGGATTTATTGGGCGTAAAGGGAGCGCAGGCGGTCTGTTAAGTCTGAATGTGAAAGCCCTCAGCTTAACTGAGGAAGAGCATCAGAAACTGGCAGACTTGAGTGCAGAAGAGGAGAGTGGAACTCCATGTGTAGCGGTGAAATGCGTAGATATATGGAAGAACACCAGTGGCGAAGGCGGCTCTCTGGTCTGTAACTGACGCTGAGGCTCGAAAGCATGGGTAGCGAACAGGATTAGATACCCTGGTAGTCCATGCCGTAAACGATGAGTGCTAAGTGTTGGGAGGTTTCCGCCTCTCAGTGCTGCAGCTAACGCATTAAGCACTCCGCCTGGGGAGTACGACCGCAAGGTTGAAACTCAAAGGAATTGACGGGGGCCCGCACAAGCGGTGGAGCATGTGGTTTAATTCGAAGCAACGCGAAGAACCTTACCAGGTCTTGACATCTCCTGCAAGTCTAAGAGATTAGAGGTTCCCTTCGGGGACAGGAAGACAGGTGGTGCATGGTTGTCGTCAGCTCGTGTCGTGAGATGTTGGGTTAAGTCCCGCAACGAGCGCAACCCTTGTTACTAGTTGCCAGCATTAAGTTGGGCACTCTAGTGAGACTGCCGGTGACAAACCGGAGGAAGGTGGGGACGACGTCAAATCATCATGCCCCTTATGACCTGGGCTACACACGTGCTACAATGGATGGTACAATGAGAAGCGAACTCGCGAGGGCAAGCAGATCTCTTAAAACCATTCTCAGTTCGGATTGCAGGCTGCAACTCGCCTGCATGAAGCTGGAATCGCTAGTAATCGCGGATCAGCATGCCGCGGTGAATACGTTCCCGGGCCTTGTACACACCGCCCGTCACACCATGAGAGTTTGTAACACCCAAAGCCGGTGGGGTAACCCGTAAGGGAGCCAGCCGTCTAAGGTGGGACAAATGATTAGGGTGAAGTCGTAACAAGGTAGCCGTAGGAGAACCTGCGGCTGGATCACCTCCTTTCTAAGGAAAATAAACGGAAGCACTTTTGTGGAAACTTTGTTCAGTTTTGAGAGGTCAACTCTCAAACAAAAGAAACTTTGAACCTTGAAAACTGAATATTAAGAGAAACGATATGCAAAAGTATATCACCGAGAAACTGCGCGAATCGAGAGATTCAAGAAAAGAATTAAGAAATAGGTTAAGATGATAAGGGCGCACGGTGGATGCCTAGGCACTAGGAGCCGATGAAGGACGGAACAAACACCGAAATGCTTCGGGGAGCTGTAAGTAAGCGAAGAACCGGAGATATCCGAATGGGGGAACCCGGCTGAGGTCAAGCTCAGTCACACATTAATGAAATGAAGTAGTTAATGTGGGGAAGACGTGGTGAACTGAAACATCTAAGTAGCCACAGGAAGAGAAAGAAAAATCGATTTCCGGAGTAGCGGCGAGCGAAAAGGAAAGAGCCCAAACCAACGAGCATGCTTGTTGGGGTAGTAGGACTGGTAGACGAGGAAAAAGGCTTGCGATAGTCGAAGCAGTTGGGAAGCTGCACCGAAGAAAGTGACAGTCTTGTAGACGAAATCAAGAGCACTCAACCAGGATCCTGAGTACGGCGGGGCACGTGAAACCCCGTCGGAATCTGGGAGGACCATCTCCCAAGGCTAAATACTCCCTAGTGACCGATAGTGAACTAGTACCGTGAGGGAAAGGTGAAAAGCACCCCGGGAGGGGAGTGAAACAGATCCTGAAACCGTGTGCCTACAAGTAGTCAGAGCTCGTTAAAGAGTGATGGCGTGCCTTTTGTAGAATGAACCGGCGAGTTACGTTAAATTGCGAGGTTAAGTTGAGAAGACGGAGCCGCAGCGAAAGCGAGTCTGAAGAGGGCGCAAAGTAGTTTGACGTAGACCCGAAACCAAGTGACCTACCCATGTCCAGGTTGAAGGTGCGGTAAAACGCACTGGAGGACCGAACCCACGTAAGTTGAAAATTGCGGGGATGAGGTGTGGGTAGCGGTGAAATTCCAAACGAACTTGGAGATAGCTGGTTCTCTCCGAAATAGCTTTAGGGCTAGCCTCGGGGAAGAGGATTATGGAGGTAGAGCACTGTTTGGACTAGGGGCCCATCAAGGGTTACTGAATTCAGATAAACTCCGAATGCCATTAATCTATACCCGGGAGTCAGACTATGAGTGATAAGATCCGTAGTCGAAAGGGGAACAGCCCAGATCACCAGTTAAGGTCCCAAAATCCATACTAAGTGGAAAAGGAAGTGGAGCTGCATAGACAACTAGGATGTTGGCTTAGAAGCAGCAATGCATTCAAAGAGTGCGTAATAGCTCACTAGTCGAGTGACTCTGCGCCGAAAATGTACCGGGGCTAAGTATGGTACCGAAACTGTGGGTGTAACTAGAAATAGTTATGCGATAGGAGAGCGTTGTAAGCACGAAGAAGCCAGATCGTGAGGACTGGTGGAGCGCTTAGAAGTGAGAATGCCGGTATGAGTAGCGAAAGACCAGTGAGAATCTGGTCCACCGAATGACTAAGGATTCCTGGGGAAGGCTCGTCCGCCCAGGGTAAGTCGGGACCTAAGACGAGGCCGAAAGGCGTAGCCGATGGAAAACAGGTTGAGATTCCTGTACTGATCAGTTCTGTTTGAGCAATGGAGGGACGCAGGAGATAAACGTGAGCATGCAGCTGGAAAAGCATGTCCAAGCAGTGAGTCTGGGAGTGAGTTAAATGCTTACTTCTAAGGACGAGCTGTGATGGGGAGCGAAATATAAGTAGCGAAGCACGAGAGTCACACTGCCAAGAAAAGCTTCTAGTGAGGAACTGGTTACCCGTACCGCAAACCGACACAGGTAGTCGAGATGAGAATTCTAAGGTGAGCGAGTGAACTATTGTTAAGGAACTCGGCAAAATGGCCCCGTAACTTCGGGAGAAGGGGTGCTGGTGTAAGAGCCAGCCGCAGTGAAAAGGCCCAAACAACTGTTTATCAAAAACACAGGTCTCTGCCAAATCGAAAGATGACGTATAGGGGCTGACGCCTGCCCGGTGCTGGAAGGTTAAGAGGAGAGCTTAGCGTAAGCGAAGGTTTGAATTGAAGCCCCAGTAAACGGCGGCCGTAACTATAACGGTCCTAAGGTAGCGAAATTCCTTGTCGGGTAAGTTCCGACCTGCACGAAAGGCGTAATGATTTGGGCACTGTCTCAACAATAGACTCGGTGAAATTATAATACCCGTGAAGATGCGGGTTACCCGCGACAGGACGGAAAGACCCCATGGAGCTTTACTGTAGCTTGATATTGAATTTTTGTGTAACATGTACAGGATAGGTAGGAGCCGAAGAGGTCGGTACGCTAGTATCGACGGAGGCACTGGTGGGATACTACCCTTGTTAGATGAAGGTTCTAACCCGCGCCATTGAAGCATGGCGGGAGACAGTGTCAGGTGGGCAGTTTGACTGGGGCGGTCGCCTCCTAAACAGTAACGGAGGCGCCCAAAGGTTCCCTCAGAATGGTTGGAAATCATTCGCAGAGTGTAAAGGCAGAAGGGAGCTTGACTGTGAGACAGACAAGTCGAGCAGGGACGAAAGTCGGGCTTAATGATCCGGTGGCACCGTATGGAAGGGCCATCGCTCAACGGATAAAAGCTACCCTGGGGATAACAGGCTTATCTCCCCCAAGAGTTCACATCGACGGGGAGGTTTGGCACCTCGATGTCGGCTCATCGCATCCTGGGGCTGTAGTCGGTCCCAAGGGTTGGGCTGTTCGCCCATTAAAGCGGTACGCGAGCTGGGTTCAGAACGTCGTGAGACAGTTCGGTCCCTATCCGTCGCGGGCGGAGGAAATTTGCGAGGATCTGTCCTTAGTACGAGAGGACCGGGATGGACATACCGCTGGTGCACCAGTTGTTCTGCCAAGAGCATCGCTGGGTAGCTATGTATGGAAGGGATAAACGCTGAAAGCATCTAAGTGTGAAACCCACCTCAAGATGAGATTTCCCATTCAGTAATGAAGTAAGACCCCTCAAAGAAGATGAGGTAGATAGGTTGCGCGTGGAAGGTTAGTGATAATTGGAGCGGAGCAATACTAATCGGTCGAGGGCTTAACCGAGCGCAGAACGGACTCTTAATATTCAGTTTTGAGGGAACGAAGGTTCTTTCAGAGGCAAAGTGTGGTGGCGATAGCGAGAAGGATACACCTGTTCTCATGCCGAACACAGAAGTTAAGCTTCTCAGCGCCGAGAGTAGTTGGTGGGAAACTACCTGCGAGGCTAGGACGCTGCCACGCTTATTAATCCGGTTTAGCTCAGTTGGTAGAGCATCTGACTGTTAATCAGGGTGTCGTCAGTTCGAGTCTGACAACCGGAGTTAAATAGTCGGGTTGCCGGCTTTTTTTGTAACTAAATATTTTGTGCCGGCTTAGCTCAGCTGGTAGAGCATCGGTGTCGTAATCCGGGGGTCACAGGTTCGAGTCCTGCAGCCGGCATAATAGTATTTATTGTAAAAGTAAGGTATATTCAATTGGTGAATATACCTTACTTTTTGTTTTCTATTAAAATAATTAATTTGTGAGTTGCTTAATCATATTATGATGCTTAATTCCTGCTTCTACGAATTGTTCACCAACTACAGTAAAGCCTTGCTTGAGATAGAAAGTTTGTGCTTGATCTTGGGCACCTAAGATTAAGTAGTTAATATGTTGTTGGCGTGCTTGATTTTCAATGAAAGTCAGTAATTCACGGGCATAACCTTGTTGGCGGTATTTTTTAAGTACAGCCACTCGCTGAATGTGCCAGCCGTGATCTTCAGTGAGATAATTACGCGCTGTTGCAACTGGTGTATGGTTAATGTAACCAACATAATAAGTACACCGTTCTTCATAGTTATCTACTTCAATATTAGTTGGAACTTTTTGTTCTTGAACAAAGACTTCTTGTCTAATTTGAAGGCTATTCTGATAAATAGAAGAGTTAATTGAATTTGTCATTAATATTTTCATTTTTTCACCTGCTTAAGTTTAGATTTGATAAAATTATCCCGAACAATGGCAGAATAACTGTTTTCACAATGCGTTACTAAGGATTAATATGAATTATTTCTAATTTTATTACAATAATAATATCGTTAAAATTTATTTTATCACATTATAATGAGGAGATTCTATGATTGCTACATCATTTTTTAAAAAAGATTCAACAGATATTATTACACAAAATTTATTAGGTCATGAGTTAACATATAATTCATCTAAAGGGATTATTGGCGGTTTAATTGTAGAAGCGGAAGCTTATATGGGAATTGAAGATACAGCTGCACATTCTTTTCAGGGACGCCGTAGTCCGGCTAATGAAGCGTTGTACGCGCAAGCAGGAACTATTTATATTTACTCAATTTATGGCCATTATATGTTAGACGTAGCGACGCAAAAAGTTAATGAACCACAAGGGATTTTAATTAGGGCATTGCAGCCAACACATGGAATAAAGATTATGGAACAAAATCGGCAGCAAAAAGGAGTTAATTTAACTAATGGACCGGGTAAGTTAATGGCAGCGCTAGGTATTAATTCATTAGAATTAAATTTATGTCCTTTACAGCAAACACCGTTAGATATTTCTAATAGACGGGTTAAATGTCCTCAAAAGATCATAGCTGCTCCCAGAGTTAATGTTAGCCAGGGTAATTGGCATGATCGGCCTTTACGTTTTTATGTGGCTAACAATCCGTATGTATCCGGCATAAAAAAACGTGATTGTGATTTTCAAACTAATGGTTGGCAATAAGTTATATAAGAGCAATTTTTGACATTCCTTCTAATAAATATTAAAATTAAGTATCGTTATTTAATTTTAGGAGAAGTGATAATGGCTACAAAAAACAAAGAAAAGAAATTTTTCGGCCAACCTTATGGTTTGTCGACGTTGTTTATGACTGAATTTTGGGAAAGATTCAGTTATTATGGTATGCGCGCGATTTTATTGTATTACATGTATTATGCTGTTAGTCGTGGTGGTTTAGGTTTTAACCAAGTAACTGCAGTATCGATAATGTCCATTTACGGTTCACTAGTTTATATGACTAGTGTTTTAGGTGGTTTTATCAGTGATCGTATCTTAGGTAGTCGAAGAACTGTCTTTTGGGGCGGAGTTTTGATTATGTTCGGTCATATTTTCTTATCATTGCCGATGGGAAAGCCGACTTTATATCTTTCAATTTTATTTATTACAATTGGTACTGGATTATTAAAGCCTAACGTTTCAGAAATGGTTGGGGGACTTTATAGTGAAAATGATCCTCGACGTGATGCTGGTTTTAGTATTTTTGTTATGGGTATCAATATTGGTTCATTAATTGCTCCGATTGTAGTTGGTCAAGCCTGGAAGTCCTTTAATTTTCATGTTGGTTTTTCTTTGGCTGCAATTGGGATGTTCTTTGGCTTAATTACTTATTATTTCCAAGGCAAAAAATATTTACCAGATAATAGTTTGCAAGCCCCAGATCCATTGTCTGATGCTGAAAAGAAAAAATTATACAAGCGAGTAGCAATTTGTTTAGCAATTGTTATTGTCATTTTTGCAATTTTATTTGCTGTTCATGCAGTCAATCTGACTAATATTATTACTTTATTTACGATTTTGGGTGTCGCTTTGCCGATCGCTTATTTTGTAATTATTTTATCTAGTCAAAAAGTTACAAAAGTGGAAAAGTCACGGGTACGTGCTTATATTGCTTTATTTATTGCAGCTGTTATTTTTTGGGCAATTGAAGAGCAGGGATCAACAGTGTTGGGCTTGTTTGTTGCTAATAATACACAGTTAAATGTTAATCTTAATTTCTTAGGATTACATTTGGATAAATTAGTTCCTAGTTGGTTCCAATCGTTAAATCCATTATTTATTGTTCTTTATACGCCAATATTTGCGTGGTTGTGGACTAAATTAGGTAAAAAACAGCCTTCATCACCAGCTAAATTCTGGATGGGATTAGTCGTAACGGGTATTTCTTATTTGGTTTTGTTAATTCCATTAATGACTGGTAATGGTGGCAAAGTAAGTCCATGGTGGTTAGTTTTGAGTTGGGGAATTGTTGAAATTGGTGAAATGTTAATTTCGCCAATCGGCTTGTCTGTAACTACTAAACTTGCTCCTAAAGCTTTCTCTTCCGAAATGATGAGTATGTGGTTTTTGGCAGATGCTGCGGGGCAGGCAATTAATGCTCAAGTAGTGCAATTTTATCCTGGACATGAAGCAACTTATTTTGGTGTTGTTGGGATTGTGGCAATTGCTTTTGCAGCAATCTTGCTCGTATTAACACCAAAAATTGAGAAGTTAATGGCCGGTATCAATTAATTAAATGAAATATTATCTAAAGAATTTTAAATTAATACTTGCAAAATGTCTTTAATTCGATTATTATATTTATTGTTCTTTAAGATAATATTTTGGAAGGGTAGCGAAGTCTGGCTAAACGCGGCGGACTGTAAATCCGCTCCTTCGGGTTCGGTGGTTCGAATCCACTCCCTTCCATTGATTGGGTTATAGCCAAGTGGTAAGGCAATGGACTTTGACTCCATTATGCGCTGGTTCGAATCCAGCTAACCCAATAGATAGCTGAAACGAATGTTTCAGCTTTTTTTGTAACTAAAAGGTCGACTTACTGAATAAATTAATTTAAAATAATATTGTTTATGAGCAATTGATAATTGGGATGAAACTTGCTGAAGGAGGGTGTATAATGCAAGAGCCAATCTATGTCCAAATCCATAATCAAATTAAGCAAACAATTGCCGAAAGCAAATGGCATGTTGGACAGCGTATACCTTCAGAACGAGCCTTAGCTAAGAAGTTTAATGTCAGTCGAATGACTATGAGACAAGCAATTCAAACTTTAGTTGATGAAGGTATTTTGCAACGTAAAGTCGGCTCTGGAACTTATATTGCCAGTCAAAAAGTTCAAGAAAAAATGTCAGGAACTACTAGTTTTACTGATATCATGTTATCTCAAGGCAAAAAGCCTTCCAGTAAGTTAGTCTCCTACTATTTTGCTGAGTCTAGTTTGAGTGAACAAGAGCAATTACAGATAGATTCGCCATTTTCGGTTTTGAGAATGGAGAGAATTAGACTGGCTGATAATATTCCAATTTGTTTTGATATTACCTCTGTTCCGGCAGATATTGTTACGGGAATTAGTCGTGATGAAATTGTTAAATCGCTTTATCACGCTTTAGAAAAGCACGGTTATCAATTGGGGCATGCTTTTCAGACAGTTTCGGCGATGCTCTCTTCAGAAAAAGTGTCAGAATTACTGCAAATTAAAAAAGGAACTCCCATTTTACGCTTGCGACAGATAACAATGTTGAGTGATGGTCGTCCCTTTGAGTATGTGCGGTCTCAGTATGTTGGAGATCGTTTTGAATTTTATTTAGAAAGATAATTGGAGTTTTCTATTTTGAAAAAGATTAATATAACAAGATTTAGTGTTTTGTTAATGATGTATATTCTTGTTCAACCAATACTAGATGTGATTACAGGTTGGCAGGTAAGGATTATGCCGCATTTTAGCTTAACGCTGGGAATCGTTGTTCGGGCCATAATGCTATTAGCTATTTTATATTTTATTGCAATGGCAGCAAAGGAAAATAAAAATTGGCTAGATAGGCATATTTGGTGGTATTTTTTATGTCTGGCTCTGATTATAGTTATTAATTTAGCCGTTAATAAGTTTAATAAGCCGGTTTTTGCTTCTTTTACGGAGATTGCCGCAATTTTTAAGAGTTTGCATTATATTGTTATTCTAGTAGGATTTTATTATGCATTTCGTAATTTGAGCAAACAACAGCTAGCTCAACTGGTGCCTAAGGTGTTTTATTGGGCAGAAATGATAATTAATGTTGTGATGATTGCGGCAGCTATCACACATACGAGTTTTTCCACCTATCCCCAAGGTAAAATGGGCCAAACTGGCTGGTTTAACGCTGGTAATGAGTTGGGAGCAATTTTAGCTATTCTGTTTCCTTTAGTGGTGTTATATGCTTTAAAAAGAAGTCATGCAGTAGGTCAGTATTGGACTTGGATTGGTGTTATTTTTGCAGCATTATCAATAATTATGGTCGGAACAAAAAGTTGTTTTTACGGGATGATTATTGGATTAATCTTTGCATTTGTTTATCAAATAATCATCTATTTCTTTTGGCCTAAGCACACCAAAGATAAAAAGAACATATTGATTAGTCTTGCTTTGACTTGCTTAATTGTAGTGGGGATTGCTGTTTCTTATCCAGTTTCTCCAGTGCATACCAATAGTGTTATTCAAGCAAAAATAGTCAGAGAAAATCGACTTAATAAATTGAAGTTATTGCATAAAAAGAAAAACCGCAAACATTTAGATCATTATGAAAAATTTTTACTGGATAACCAAGAACTCAGTAACCCTGTTTTAGCCAAGCTCTTAAGTGGACGCACTAATTATTTTGAATTTAATAGTCGACACTATAATAAAGCACCGCTTGCCCAAAAACTATTTGGTATGGGGTATGGTAGTAATTATCGTAAACACCCACGCACAGTGGAAATGGATTGGTTTGATTTGTTCTTTCAATTTGGAATTATTGGCTTTATTGTCGTTATTGCACCTTTATTAATGACGATGGTGATTTTATTATATAAATTTTTACGTTATTGGAATACTAATATGATCCAAAGTAATTTATTGTATTTTGCAGCTGTTGCGATTGGAATTTTTATGTCTTTATTAGCCGGGCATGTGCTAAATGCACCCGCAGTAAGTATTTATTTTAGTTCTATCAGTGCTTATTTATTGAATGCAACATCTCTAAAATAACTTGGATATAATAAATGGAGCTGGAATTAATTTTCCAGCTCCATTATTATATTAATGAACATGTTTAACTAAATAGATAAAACGGGGCAAGTTTTTAAATCTAGATAATCGAGAAGGGTGACTAATAAACCGATAAAGCCATTCTAAATTTAATTTTTGAAAAATTTTCGGAGCGCGCTTAACCGTACCTGATAAGACATCAAAGCTGCCACCCACACCAATCCAGATAGCTGGACAAAGCTGGCGATGCTGGGCGATAAATTCTTCTTGTTTAGGATATCCGAGTGCTACTGCCACAATATTTGGTTGTAATTGTTTGATATCTGCAACAATTTCTTGATCATCGGAAAAATAACCATCATGACTGCCGACTAATTGGAGATTAGGATACTTTTTTTTGACATTTTGGACAGTTTTTTGTAATACTTCAGGTTTAGCACCTAATAAATAGACCTTAAGACTACTATTATTTGCAATTTCTAGTAAACTAGTAAGTGTATCAAACCCGGTAATTCGTTCTTTAAGAGGTTGCTGGATGATTTGACTTGCTTTGATAATTCCGATACCATCAGGTGTAATATAATCAGCTGTTTGAACCAATTTTTGAAATTGGGGATGATCATATGCGTAAACAGCAATTTCCGGATTAGCCGTTACAATAAAAGTATTTTGTTTCGTGGTTATTTTTTTTTGGAGATTAGAGATAAATTGTTGATTAGTAGTATTAATAAAAGGTAGATTTAAAATTGTAATTGTTTTACTCAAAGTTAATGTCAACTCCTTATTTGATATAATAAGTTTACGATAAGTAAAGGTTTTTAACAATTGAACGTGAGGATTAATCATGAAAATTTTACAAGTAAATGCCGGTACAGAAAGTGGTGGCGGCCGCACAATTCTTATTAATTTATTAAAAGCATTGAAAAAACAAAAAATAGATACACAATTAATAGTTTTTGAAAAAGGACCAGTATCAGATTGGGCTCAAAAAGCTGATATTCCAACAACAATTATGAATCAAGAAGGAAGAATGGATTTAAGAGTTGCTGGTCGATTACGCAAGTTTATTAATGATAATCATATTGATATAGTTAACACACATGGTCCCCGTGCTAACTTTATTATGGGATTGATTCATAAGCATGTTGCTGCCAAATGGATTGTTACTGTACATAGTGATCCGTTTATTGATTTTTCGAATAACACCAAGGGTAATTTCTTAACAAAGTTAAACACCGCTGCTATTAAAAAGGCCGATCATCTTATTTTAATTACGCCGCGCTTTAAGTCAGTTTTAATGGATTTAGGCATTGCGGAAAATAAAATGACCCCAATTTTTAATGCGATGGAATTTTCCGCAGAATGTCCTCAAACTGTGCATCATGAAATATTTTCGATCACAAATGTGGCTCGCTTAATGCCCGTCAAAAATCAAAAATTGCTATTACAAACCTTAGCTAAAGTAGATTTTAACTTTCAATTACGCATTGTAGGAGATGGTGAATTAGAAAACGAACTAAAGAATTTAGCAAAAAAGTTGGATTTAGAACAAAAAGTAGAATTTGTCGGTTTTCAAGATGATACGATGCCTTATTATCATGCTGCTGATATTTTTGTTTTGACTTCTAATTCCGAGGGTTTTCCTCTTGTATTGTTAGAAGCTGCCAACCAAGGTATTCCAGCGATTTCCACTGATGTGGGATCTTGTGATTGGATTGTTAAGGACGATACTGGTTGGATTGTTGCTCCGGAAAATAGTAGTCAGTTAACAAAAGCGTTAACAGCAGCCTACGAGAAATGGCAACAAGATCAATTACGGCCAATGGGTCAAAAATTTTATCAATATTGTTCGCAACATTTTTCCAGTGCTAATTTGGCGACCGCATTAATGAAAATTTATCAAAATGTTTAATTGAGGAAGAAAGGCAAAATTATGAAAATCAATAATTTAGACGATGGCTTAGCTTTGCACACAGATTATTATATTTTAAATATGATGTATACCTATTGGAAAAAAGGAATTAATCGTCGGCGAGCTGTGTTTGAATGCTATTTTCGTCAAAATCCTTTTAATAGTGGCTATGCTATTTTTGCGGGCTTAGAACAAGTCGTGAATTATTTGCAAAATTTACACTTTAGCGATTCGGATATTGATTATTTACGTGAAAACGGAGAATTTGATGAAGGTTTTTTACAATACTTGAAGAATATGACCTTCTGTTGTGATGTGCGTTCTGTAGTTGAAGGCGATTTGGTCTTTGCCAATGAACCCATTTTTCAAGTTGAAGGTCCCCTTGATCAATGTTCACTAGTGGAAACAGCGATTTTAAGTATTATTAACTATCAAGTCTTAATTGCTACTAAAGCATCACGCATCAAGTCAGCTGCGGGTGATGATGTCTTACTTGAATTTGGGTCTCGACGTGCGCAAGAATTAGAAGCTGGTGTTTGGGGAGCACGGGCTGCTTATATTGCCGGCTTTGATGCAACCAGTAATGTTCGAGCAGGTAAAGTTTTCAATATTCCAGTAGCTGGAACTCATGCTCATGCCTTGGTGCAATACTATCAAAATGATTATGAAGCATTTAAAGCCTATGCACAAACTCATCATGACTGTACCTTTTTGGTTGATACTTATGATACGCTCAAAAGTGGGGTACCGAGCGCAATTAAAGTGGCTAAGGAAATGGGCGATAAAATTAGCTTTAAAGGCGTACGCATTGATTCTGGCGATATGGCTTATATTTCCAAACGAGTGCGTGAAAAACTAGATAACGCTGGCTACCCTGATGCCAAAATAGTTGCTTCTAATGATTTAGATGAAATTAAGATTCAAAATTTGAAAATGCAAGGAGCAAAAATTGATATTTGGGGTGTCGGCACTCATTTAATTACAGGTTATGATCAGCCAGCTTTAGGGGCAGTTTATAAGATGGTAGCCATTGAAGATGGCAATGGCAATATGATGGATACACTCAAATTATCCAGCAATGCTGAAAAAATCAGTACTCCTGGTCAAAAGCAAGTTTGGCGGATTACTAACAGCAAAAAAGATGACAAATCTGAAGGTGATTATGTCACTTTACGCGACGAAAATCCTAATGAATTACAAGAATTATATATGTTTCATCCCCAATATACCTACATTAATAAAACCATTACTGATTTTAAGGCGCGCCCAGTGTTACAATCTATATTTGAGAATGGCCAATTGGTCTATCAATTACCGACTTTAGCGCAAATTAGAAATTATTGTCGACAAAATTTAGATTCATTATGGGATGAATATAAGCGTGATCTGAATCCTCAAGATTATCCAGTAGACTTATCACAACGCCTTTATGATCATAAACGGCACTATATTGAATATGTGCATCAACAAGTCAAAAATATGGGTACGGATGATTAATAAGGAGATAAAAATGCGACCTTTACAAGAACAAATTATTGCATATGAAAAAGTACAACCTCACATTGATCCAGCTAAAGAAGTACAACGCTCAATTACTTTTTTGCAAAGTTTTTTACAAAAGAATCACTTGTTAACTTTAGTCTTAGGTATTTCTGGGGGACAAGATTCAACTTTAGCTGGACGCTTATGCCAAATGGCAATTGAGCAACTGCGCCAACAGTCTGGTAATCCCAATTATCAATTTGTAGCAGTTCGCTTACCTTATGGTGAGCAAGCTGATGAAAGTGATGCGTTAAAGGCTTTAGACTGGATTAAGCCTGATCAAACACTGCGTGTTAATATTAAACCTGCTGTTGATGCCACGGTTGCAAGTGTTGAAAGTAATGGCCTGAAAATTTCTGATTTTAATAAGGGTAATATTAAGGCCCGTCAACGCATGATTGTTCAATATGCGCTAGCAGGTGATTTAAAGGGATGTGTAGTCGGAACCGATCATGCAGCAGAAAATATTACTGGCTTTTATACTAAATATGGTGATGGAGCTGCCGATTTAACACCCTTATTTCGCTTAGATAAGCGACAAGGCAGACAATTATTGCAATATTTAGCAGCACCTGCAGCACTGATTACCAAAACCCCTACAGCGGATTTAGAAGATCAACGTCCAGGATTAGCTGATGAAGCAGCTTTAGGAGTAAGTTATCAAGATATTGATGATTACTTGGAAGGTAAAGAAATAGCTCTTGCAGCTGCTGAAAAAATCGAATCTTGGTATCAAAAAACTGCCCATAAAAGAAGATTGCCGTATACAGTTTTTGATACTTTTAACTAAGGAGACTTATTATGAATCAAGCACAAAAAAGAGCCATTACCTATGCACACGTCTTAAATGAAGTAATTGAAGACACGCAAAAAATTCAGGATGATTTAAATCCTAAATTTCAACAAATTAAAGAGGCACTCGCTGCTGGTAATTTAACAGACATGAAATCTTCCGAGTATTTAAAAATTCAAGGAGATTTTCAAAGTGGTACTGACGAATATGCTAAACTAACCGATAAATTGCATAATGCCAAGGCACCTGCTAAATTGATGGGAGTTCATTTATCGCTTGTACAAGCTTATAAAGACTATACGCAAGCATGTCAGGATATGATTAACAGTATGAAAGATGATCGAACTGTTGACGAATCCGCATTTGCAGCCTCTGAAGAGGCTCAGGATCAAATTTTAGATAAAATTGGTAAATATTTGATGAAAATGAACCAAATGAATTAAATTGTCTTGCAGAATCTGTCCGTTCATATTATAATAAAAAGGTATTGTTTGCGGGTATGGCGGAATTGGCAGACGCGCAAGACTAAGGATCTTGTGGAGAGTTATCTCCGTGGAAGTTCGAGTCTTCTTACCCGCATGACTTTATTGGTTGACCGTTTATGGAGTTATTTCTATAAACGGTTTTTTTTTGACTTTACTCAAAAGTATTTGTTCAAAAAAGTTGACTTAATATATAAAGTTAAAACAAAAATTATTTGCTATATTTGATATTACATGTTATTATGAACTTGTATTTTTGAATGGTTATGGTTCGATGGTTCATGTGTAACTAGCTTCCAGTGCCACAAAGAAATGCAAAAAGTAGTTTTTTAGGAGGATTGTTCACATGGAACATGGAACAGTAAAATGGTTTAACGCTGAAAAAGGTTATGGTTTTATTACTCGCGAAGACGGTAGCGATGTATTTGTACATTTCTCCGCTATTAACGGTGAAGGATACAAAACTCTTGAAGAAGGTCAATCAGTAACTTTCGATATCGAAGAAAGCGATCGTGGCCCACAAGCTGTTAACGTTGATAAAAATTAATATTTAGTTATTAGCTTTTGACCAGCCTAAAGGCTGGTTTTTTTGTATCTTAAGCTTCGATTCAATGTTATGATAAAGTTAATTTTCTATGGAGAGTTGAAAATTGACGAAAAGAAAAAGAATTACTAAACGGCAACGACAGACGTTTTTGACATTTTGTGCCAGTTCAATTGCGTTGTTGATTATTTTGTCAGCAATTATTTTAGCAAGAAATTTTGTGCGGCAAAATAGGATGGTTGCTCAAGAACCAATTCAAGTCAAAACAATTCAGCAGCAACACGAAGAGTTTATTCAAACACTAACACCAGCTGCGATTAAGTATGGCCGAATGTATAATATTTTACCTAGTATTACAATTGCGCAGGCCATTTTAGAAAGTGACTGGGGCCAAAGCCAATTAGCCAGCAAATATCATAATTTATTTGGAATTAAAAGTGATGATCCCAATAATTCTCAAATGTTAAAAACGCAGGAATATCAAAATGGGCAGTGGGTTACAATTGCAGCCAGTTTTAAAGTTTATCCCAGTTTTGATGCTTCTATAGCAGATCATGCGGTGTTGTTAGCCAAGGGTACTACTTGGAATAAGCAACAATATCAACATGTGCTCGCATCCAAGAATTATTTAGAAGCAGCTAATAGCTTGCAAATAGATGGTTATGCCACAGATCCCGATTATACTCAAAAAATAATTAGAATTATTGAAAAATATCATCTCAATCGTTATGACAATTAAGAACTTAGTATTTAGTTATTTGCAAAAAACGGCTTTAAAAGACGAAGTACGAACTTTAATTGGTTAATGAGAACAAATGGTCGCTATTTTTACTTATATAATGATATTTATTCTCGAATTATTCGCAATTTTACTAAGGAATGACTTTTGTCTGAGTCTAAAGCCTGTTAAAATAAGATAAAGTTAAATTTTAAGGGAGAAAAAGCTGTGAAAGAATTAGAAGCGCGAATTAAACGTGATGGACGTGTATTGGGAGAAGATGTTTTAAAAGTTGATAGCTTTTTAAATCATCAAGTAGATCCAGTTTTAATGCACAAAATGGGGCAAGAGTTTTATGAATATTTTCAAGATAAACCGATTACTAAAGTTTTAACTGTCGAATCATCAGGCATTGCCCCTGCAGTGATGACAGGCCTAGCGTTTGAAGTGCCTGTGGTTTTTGCGCGTAAACATAAATCGATTACTATGAATAATGATATGTACGTTGCTGATGTGTATTCATTTACAAAAAAGACCACTAATAAAATTAGTATTTCAAAAAACTTTTTGAGTAAAGAAGATCATGTTTTAATCATTGATGATTTTTTGGCTAATGGTCAAGCGGTGTCTGGTTTAACCAATATTATTCAACAAGCAGATGCAACGTTAGAGGGTATTGGAATTGTCATTGAAAAGACCTTCCAAAAAGGACGACAATTAATCGATCATCAAAATATACCAATTTTATCACTTGCCCGAATTAAGGCTTTTAAAAACGGACAGGTTGTGTTTGAAGAAGAATAGGGGAAAGGTTCATGAGCTTTTTAGGTCCAGCAAGTACGATTGGAATTATTGGCGGTGGTCAGTCCACCTTTTTATTAACACAACAAGCCCTAAAAATGGGCTTTAAAGTCGTTATTTTGGCAAAAAAAGCGGCCTTAGCTAATCATGAAAACGTGCAGTTAATTGTTGGTTCTCATCATCAAGTGGCAGATTTGCAAAATTTATTTTCGCAATCAGACTTGGTAATTTATGATAATGAGGATTTACACTTAGATTTGCTGGATCAAATTGAGGGACGAGAAAAGTTAGTCCAAGGCACACAAATTTTGGATTTGGTTCAAGATCGTTACTTAGAAAAAAGTTTTTTGAATAATCATAATCTAAATGTAGTACCCTTTGCTGCAGTGGTTGATGATCAAGATTTACAAAAAACTGTTCAAGAAATTGGTTTTCCCTGTATTTTGAAACCCATTCAAAAAGATGTTAGTGCGATTGATGGGAAAGTTTTTTATAATCAAGATGAAATAGATGCATATCATATTTTACAAGGATCGTTTATTTTAGAATCACTACTAGATATCCAACAAGAATTTGTAGTTTTAGCCAGCAAAGATGAGCATGGGCAAATTGCAACTTATCCAGTTGTGCAACTAACATCACAAAATCGGTGGGCACACACGGCGTTGATTAATCCACAATTCAATTCCATTTTACAAGGTGAAATCAAGGAAATCGCCCAGACAATTGCTAAAAATGTCAATTTTCGGGGATTAATTGCGATAAAGTTATGCACAACCAAGGCCCAAGCACTTTATGTGGAGAGAATTTATTTGGGAACGGTGTTTGCGGCTAATATTTATCAAGCAGTGACTGCTTATTCTCAAGAAGAACTATTTTTACGGAGTGTGTGCAGCTGGCCAGTACCTAATCTGCAGCCTTTAATTGCTGGTTGCAACTTAGTAGTAACTAAAGATAACTTAGATCTAGCAATTACAGAATTACAGAATCATCCACAATGGCAATTGAATTTAATTCCAGAAAAACTGCAACATGATTGTTTGAATCCTTATTTGGGAGTAGTAACTGTTTTGGGGAATGATTATCAAAAATTACAGCACTATGTAAATGTAACAAAATTTTGGAAGGTGTAATAATGGTCATTAAACGTTATCAAAGAGAGCAAATGGCGCACATTTGGAGTGATCAGAATAAATATCAAGCTTGGTTAGATGTAGAAATTGCAGTTGATCGCGCTTGGAATAAACTAGGTGTAATTCCTGATCAAGACTTACAAAATATTGTTGAACATGCTAGCTTCAAGGTTGAAGATATTTTAGCAATGGAAAAAGTGACTAAACATGATGTAGTAGCTTTTACCCGTACCATTTCTCAAAGTCTAGGTGCCGAAAAAAAATGGGTTCACTTTGGCGTGACTTCTACTGATGTTGTGGATACCGCTTATGGTTATTTGTTAAAACAAGCCAATGATATTTTACGTCAAGATTTACAAGACTTAGCTGATGTTGTGGCTCAAAAAGCGCGTCAATATAAACAGACAGTCATGATTGGCCGCACCCATGGAGTTCACGCAGAACCAACTACGTTTGGCTTGGTATTAGCTAATTGGTATTCTGAAATTAAGCGCCATCAAGAACGTTTTGAACATGCAGCAGCTGGTGTGGAAGCAGGCAAAATTAGTGGCGCTGTTGGTACCTTTGCCAATATTTCTCCGCAAGCAGAAGCGTTAGTGTGCCAAGAATTAGGTTTGCGTGCTCAAGAAATTTCAACACAAGTTTTACCACGGGATTTACATGCTGAATATATTATGACTTTAGCTTTGATTGCTGCTGGTATTGAGCGATTTGCATTAGAAATCCGCCATTTGCAACGTACCGAAGTGCGTGAAGTAGAAGAGTTTTTTGCTTCGGGACAAAAAGGCTCTTCAGCAATGCCGCATAAACGTAATCCAATTGGCTCGGAAAATGTTACCGGCTTGGCTCGAGTGATTAAGGGGCATGTGTTTACCGCCTTAGAAGATATTGAATTATGGCACGAACGTGATATTTCTCATAGTTCAGCAGAAAGAATTATTTTACCAGATACGACCGAATTATTAGATTATATGTTGCATCGTTTTACTAAGATTGTCCAAGAGTTAACTGTTTTTCCAGAAAAAATGGAAGCTGACTTACAAGTAACTCACGGGTTAATCTATTCACAAAGAGTCATGTTAAAGTTAATTAAAACTGGATTGAGTCGCGAAGCTGCTTATGATATTGTACAGCCATTAACCGCACAAGTTTGGCAGAAGCATCTTGATTTTCGGCAATTATTAGATAACGATGCTCAAGTAACTGAACGTTTATCCAAACAAGATTTAGATGATGCCTTTGATTATCGGTGGCATTTGCGGCATGTAGATGAAATTTTTCAGCGTGTGGGTTTAGAATAAAACAAATTAAACGGAATTAGGCAAAATTTTTGTACTAATTCTTTTTTATTGAGAATTGCGATTGATTAGACCTGTTTTGTGGCGCTGATTTTGCTATAATTATGGTTGTGATATTTTAATGATAAAAATTATTTTTGGAAAAAAGGAAGAGTTAAATGGCAGAAGTCGCAATTCTTAAGGGATTAAATGACCAGCAAAAAAAGGCCACAGTAGCTACGCAAGGACCTTTATTAATTTTGGCAGGAGCTGGTAGCGGCAAAACTCGAGTGTTAACTCATCGGATTGCTTATTTAATTAAAGAAAAACAAGTAATGCCCTGGCATATTTTGGCTATTACTTTTACCAATAAGGCTGCTCGTGAAATGCAAGAGCGAGTAACTAAATTATTAGGTGATCAAGCAGCCGGTGTATGGGTATCAACTTTTCATTCGATGTGTGCTCGGATATTGCGGCATGAAGCCGAAGCAATTAATTATAGTCGGGCCTTTACAATCACAGGTTCTTCAGAACAATTAACTTTAATCAAACAAATTTTAAAACAAGAAAACTTGGATCCTAAACAAAATAATCCTCGGACTATTTTGAGTATGATTAGCCAAGCCAAAAATGAATTGCAAACACCAGCCGATTTTGCCACGGCAGCTAAAACTCTGTTTGAAGAGACAGTGGCCAAGATATATCGGCGTTATCAACAAGCATTATTTGAGAATCAAAGTATGGATTTTGATGATTTAATTATGAAAACAATAGAATTATTTGAAAAAAATCCATTAATTTTGGCTAATTATCAAGATAAATTTCACTATATCCATGTTGATGAGTATCAAGATACTAATGATGCTCAGTATCGCTTAGTGCATCTATTGGCTGATAAATATCATAATTTATGCGTTGTGGGTGATGGTGACCAAAGCATTTACGGTTGGCGGGGTGCCAACATGGAAAATATTATGAATTTTGAAAAAGATTATCCACAGGCGCAGACCATTTTACTGGAACAAAATTACCGCTCTACGAAGATTATTTTACAAGCGGCTAATGAGGTGATAAGTAATAATAACTATCGGAAACCCAAAAAGTTATGGACCGATAATGAGCAAGGCGAAAAAATCACCTATTATCGCGCTGACAATGAACAAAGTGAAGCTATTTATGTCATTGATCAAATCAAAAAACGCTGTCAAAAGGAGCATTTAAAATATACCGATTTTGCGATTTTATATCGCACTAATGCCCAATCGCGAATTTTAGAAGATCGATTACTGAAAGCAAATATTCCTTACCAAATCATCGGAGGTCATAAGTTTTATGACCGCAAAGAAATTCGGGATGTTTTGGCTTATTTGCAGTTGATTGCTAATCCTAAAGATTCTTTAAGCTTTGAACGGATTGTCAATGTACCCAAACGCGGTATTGGTGCAACTTCATTAGATAAATTGCGCGAATATGCTTTGCAAAAGCATTTAAGTCTCTTAGAAGCCGCTCGCCAAGCTAGTACTGCTCCTTTAACAAGTCGTGTGAGTCATAAATTTGAGCAGTTTGCCCAAATGATGGATTTGTTGATCAGACATCGCGGTGGCCAAACCATTACGGAATTAATGACTGCCGTTTTGGAACAAAGCGGTTATCAAAGCGATTTAGAAAAGCAAAATAATTTAGAAGCTCAAACCCGCTTGGAAAACATCAAAGAATTATTAACTGTAACTCAACAATTTGATCAAGAATACGAACCAGTTGATGAAGATGCAGATCCCTTAAATGATTTTTTGGCGGACTTGGCGCTGGTTAGCAGTGAGGATACGAGCGATACTGATTCAGATCAAGTTACCTTGATGACCTTGCACGCAGCTAAGGGATTGGAATTTCCGGTTGTGTTTTTAGTCGGAATGGAAGAAGGAATTTTTCCTTTAGCACGTGCTTTAAGTGAACCTGATGAATTAGAAGAAGAGCGACGGCTGGCTTATGTGGGAATTACCAGAGCGCAAACTAAGCTTTATCTAACAAATGCCTATAATCGGATGCTTTATGGTAAAACTCAATCTAATCAACCTTCCCAATTTATCCAAGAAATCAAGCCAGAGTTATTGGACTTAGAAAACTCTTCAGAACAACCGGAAGACTTTAATCGGCCCACAACAAGGTATCCTTTTGCTGAAACACCAGCTCATAAATCCCAATCAGCGCCAACCAAACCGCAAGTAGCAGGTAAAACCACAGCTGGTTCCGTTGATTGGCAGTTGGGCGATCAAGTTGAACATAAGAAATGGGGTTTAGGTACAGTTGTGAAAGTTAGTGGTCACGGTGAAAATGCTGAACTGGATATTGCTTTCAACCAAGAAGGCATTAAGCGGCTATTAGCGGAGTTTGCACCGATTAAAAAAGTTTAATTGGAGGTGAGCACATGGATCAACAAACTGCGCAAACACAATTAAGTCAATTACGCTTAGAGTTGAATCGCTATCGGAAAGCTTATTACACTGAAGATGCTCCCTTAGTTGAAGATAGTGTTTATGATCAAAAATATCAGCAACTATTGCAATTAGAACAACAATTTCCAGAATTGGTGACGCCAGATTCTCCTAGTCAATTAGTCGGCGATGTGCCCGCTTCAAATTTAGCCAAAGTAACTCATGAAATACCGATGCTATCGATGGGGGATGTTTTTTCTTTTGCTGAATTGCAAGAATTCAATGAGCGCATTAAAAATGCTGTTGGCCATCCAGTTGATTACAATGTTGAGTTGAAGATTGACGGTTTAGCTTTATCATTAGTTTACCAACAAGGCCAATTAGTCCAAGGCTCAACTAGAGGTGATGGTTCGATTGGCGAAGACGTTACTAATAATGTCCGTACTATTAAAAATATACCGCAAACCTTACCAGAGCCATTAGATCTTGAAGTACGCGGTGAATGTTTTATGCCGAAAGCTGCTTTTGCAAAATTAAATAATCAGCGCGAACAAAATGGTGAAACAGTTTTTGCTAATCCTAGGAATGCAGCTGCCGGCAGCTTAAGACAGTTAAATGCTCAAATAACTGCGCAACGCCAACTCAGTACTTTCATTTATACGGTGATTAACCCGCAAAATATTGCTGTGGCTACCCAAAGTCAAGCGTTAGAGAAAATGACACAATTAGGATATCATGTTAATCCCGAGCGGTTTGTAAGTCATGATTTACAGGGTGTAGAAGCTTATATTGCTAAATATCAACAATTGCGTGATCAATTGCCTTATGGAATTGATGGTATCGTCTTAAAAGTGAACGATTTAACCTTGCAACAGCAATTGGGCAATACTGTCAAAGTCCCTCGTTGGGAAATTGCTTATAAATTTCCACCGGAAGAAGCACAAACTACAATTCATCAAATTGAATGGACTGTTGGGCGAACAGGTGTAGTTACACCAACGGCTGTGATGGATACAGTGCAACTAGCTGGAACTAATGTTAATCGTGCAACTTTGCATAATATGGATATGATTCAACAGAAGGATATTCGTATAGGTGATACAGTACTTTTGCATAAGGCTGGTGATATTATACCTGAAGTTTCACAAGTCTTGCTAGCCAAGCGAAAAGCACATACTCAGCCCTATACAGCACCGACTTTATGCCCTTCTTGTGGCGCAAAATTAGTGCATTTGGAAGATGAGGTTGCTTTAAGATGCATCAATCCGATGTGTCCGGCCCAAGTTAAAGAAGGGTTGACCCATTTTGCTTCCCGCAGAGCAATGAATATTAACGGATTAGGTCCAAAGATTGTTGAACAGTTATGGCAGCATCACTTAGTTAGTGATGTGGCAGATTTATATCGATTGACTAGTCATGATTTAGAACAAATTGATGGTTTTCAAGAAAAATCAATTAATAATTTATTAGAATCAATTGATAAGTCCCGTCAAAATTCACTAGAAGATTTGTTATTCGGCCTAGGTATTCGTCATGTAGGCGCCAAGGCTGCTAAATTATTGGCCCAAAAATTTGGAACCATGGAACAAGTAATGCAGGCAAGTGCAGAACAAATATTAGCAATTGATGGTATGGGGGCAACTATTGCAAATAGTTTGCAGGTTTATTTTGCTAATCCTAAGGTACAGCAGTTAATTAAAGAATTAGCTCAATTGCATGTTAATTTAGAATATAAAAATCCCCAACAGCAAATGGATTTATCAGATAATCCGTTCAACCAGCAAACGATTGTGATAACTGGAACGTTAGCCCATTACAAACGTCAAGATTTAAGTGACCTCTTAGAAAGTTTAGGCGCACATGTTACTAATTCTGTTTCTCAAAAAACAGATCTTCTCATTGCTGGTGCCAAAGCTGGCAGTAAATTAACCAAGGCCCAGCAATTAGGAGTTAAAGTTATGAGCGAAGACCAGTTGCAACAGCAGCTTCAAGATGAAAAGTAGGAGTTTCATAAATGAAAAAATTGTCTAAATTAAGTATGATAGTAATGACTCTATTTTTATTAGTTGGTTGTGGCAATTTGGGAGAATCTTCATTATCTTCACATTCACAAAATGGTAAAAAAGTTACCACAACCCAAGCTTCGAAGTCAGGACAATATAGTACTTTATTGCAAAATGGTCACTATAAAACTAGTCCAATAAGTGGCGTAACAGGTGATAGTGACAGCAATAATAATCACAATTTACGGTCTTTTGAAGCAGGGTTAATCTCAGTATCACAAAAAGAATTTTCACCAGATAAATATTTTTTTCAAGAAGGACAAATGATTTCTACAGCTACTGCTCAGAAGTGGTTAAATCGGAAATCGGCTGATAATCCTTTGGGACTAAATCCCAAAGATAATGGTTCCAAAGATCCAGATAAGCGCAATCCGATTTATTTGCAGCAGTTATTAGAACAAGATTTTTATACACAAAATGATAAAGACTACCGCTTAGCTGGTATGACTGTTGGTTTATCAATGAATGATATAGATTACTATACCAAAGAACGTTATGGAGCCGTTTTTGAAACTAAAATTTCTGACAGCCAAAGACAAGCTATGGGACAAGAAATGGCGAATAAAATTGTGCAACGCTTACGTAAAAACAATAATTTACGCAATATACCAATTGTGGTAGGACTCTATCGGCAAAATGTTAATGATTCTTTAGTGGGAGGAACATTCTTTAGTTATGGTGTCAGCCATAAAAATGGGGAAAGTATCAAGGATTGGAAACCAATTAAAGAACAAAATCAAGTTTTGCCGGTCGTAAATAATGAAACGCCAATCAATAGTAATGATGCAGATGATTTTTCTAATTTTAAAAATCATATTGAAAGTTATTTTCCTAACTTAAGTGGGGTAACGGCGCAAGTGCACTACCAAGATGGGAGCTTAAATGGCATGGTTATTACTATTACCACCCAATTTTATGGTGTTGCTCAGATTCGCAGTTTTACCCAATTTGTCCAAGAAGCTGCTAATCGGTATTTACCGCAACAGCCAGCATTAGAAATTAAAATTCAAACGGTCCAAGACATGCAATCTTTGATTACTAAGGATTATAATAGTAAACAGTTTACGAACCATGTTTTGATATCTTATTAAAACTGAGAAGGGATGATTTGATGATTGATAAAAAGTTAGTTCAACATGTAGCTCATTTGGCAAAGTTAGAGTTTGACGATGCCCAACTAGATAAGTTTACAAAGCAACTAGATGAAATTATTACGATGGAAGATGAATTAGCACAAGTAGATACCACTGGTGTCCAACCAACGACGCATATTTCTCGCCAAAAGACATCTTTTAGAGCTGATGAAGTTCAACCAACCAATAGTCGTGAGGAATTATTACAAAATGTTCCAGAACAACAAGATGGCTTAATTAAAGTACCAGCTATTTTGGACAATGAGGAGGATTAGCAGTGGATTATTTTAATGAAACAATTGCTTCACTACATCAAAAGTTAGTTGCAAAGCAAATTAGTGCAGCAGAATTGACGCAAGAAACTTTGACGAATATTCATCAACTCAACCCAGAAATTAATGCTTTTATTACAATTAATGATAAAGCTCATATAGACGATGAAGAAGTGGTGGCTGATCGCCCGTTACAAGCTATTCCGGTGGCGATTAAAGATAATATTTTAACTAAGGGTTTAAAAACTACTGCTGGCAGTCAAATGTTAGCTAATTTCCAACCAATTTATTCAGCAACTGTAGCTCAAAAAATTCTAGCTGCTGGCATGGTTAACATTGGCAAAACCAATATGGATGAGTTTGCTATGGGTTCATCTACGGAAACTTCACATTTTGGAATTACTAAAAATCCTTGGAATACTAACAAAGTTCCTGGTGGCTCTTCTGGTGGTTCAGCAGCAGCAGTTGCTTGCGGACAAGTATTAGCAGCTTTAGGTACTGATACTGGTGGTTCCATTCGACAACCTGCCTCATTTAATGGTATTTTTGGAATCAAGCCAACGTATGGTCGGGTTTCGCGTTGGGGTGTTATTGCTTTCAGTTCTAGTTTGGATCAAGTCGGAGTTATGTCGCGTCATGTGGCTGATTCTGCTCAGGTCTTACAAGCAATGAGTGGCTTTGATCAGCATGATAATACTAGTGCTGATTTGCCAGTTCCTGATTACAGTCAAATCAAAGCCAATGTTAAAGGCTTAAAAGTGGCGGTTCCAGAAGAATTCATGGGCGAAGGTATCGACGCGGGTGTCAGAGAACAAGTGCAACGTGGAATTAAGTTGTTAGAAGATAATGGGGCGAGTGTGGATACTGTGAAGTTGCCACATGCACAATATGCAGTGCAAGTCTATTATATTATTGCTTCTAGTGAAGCTTCTTCTAATTTACAACGTTATGATGGTATTCGGTATGGTTTTCGCGCACAAGATGTGCGTAATTTGGAAGATGTTTATATAAAATCTCGCAGTGAGGGCTTTGGTGACGAAGTTAAGCGGCGGATTATGTTAGGAACTTTCGCTTTATCAGCCGGCTACTTTGATGCTTATTTTAATAAAGCAGCCCAAGTTCGGACTTTGATTATTGAAGATTTTAATAAAATATTTGCGGATTATGATTTAATTGTTGGACCTACCTCACCAACAACAGCTTTTGATATTGGTTCAAGAATTGATGATCCTTTAGTAATGTACATGAATGATATTTTAACTATTCCAGCTAATTTAGCTGGTTTACCAGCAGCATCAGTACCAGTAGGAATGGCAGATGGTATGCCTGTAGGCTTACAAATGATTGCTAAACCTTTTGCTGAACAAACTATCTTTAATGCTGCGCAGCTTGTGGAAAATGAAACCAACTTTTTACAACAGCGTCCACAGATTGGAGGCCAAAACTAATGAATTTTGAAACAACAATTGGTTTGGAAGTACACGTTGAATTAAAAACAAAAACTAAAATGTTCAGTCCTTCGCCTGTATCTTATGGGGCACAACCAAATACGAATGCTAATATTATCGATTTTGGCTTTCCGGGAACTTTACCGACTGTTAACAAGCAAGCTTATAAATTAGGAATTATGACAGCTTTAGCCTTAAATGCACAAGTAACACAGGATACTCATTTTGATCGGAAAAATTATTTTTATCCAGATAATCCTAAGGCTTATCAAATTACTCAAAAAGAAAAGCCGTTGGCAACAAATGGCTGGGTGGAAATTGAAGTAAATGGTCAAAAAAAGAAAATCGGTATTGAAGAACTGCATATTGAAGAAGATGCTGGTAAAAATACACACGGTGAAGCAGGTTATTCTTATGTGGACTTAAACCGGCAAGGAACACCTTTAATTGAAATTGTTTCTAAGCCAGATATTCAATCTCCAGATGAAGCGTATGCTTACTTAGATCGTTTGCGCCAAATTATTCAATTTACCGGTGCTTCTGATGTTAAAATGGAAGAAGGTTCCATGCGGGTAGATACGAATATTTCGGTACGCCCAATTGGATCTGAAAAATTTGGTCAAAAAGTTGAGTTAAAAAACTTAAATTCCTTTAAACACGTTCGCAATGGTTTAGAATATGAAGAAAAGCGGCAAGTACAAATTCTGATGGCTGGCGGCATAATTCAACCAGAAACTCGTCGTTATGATGAACCAACCAATTCAACTATTTTGATGCGGGTTAAGGAAGGCGCTGACGATTATCGTTATTTTCCAGAGCCTGATTTGCCAGATTATCATATTGATAGTGCTTGGATTGATCAAATTCGCCAAGAAATTCCCGAAATGCCTGATAAACGCCGCGAACGCTACATTAAAGAATTGAAAATTCCTGAATATGATGCCGGTGTTTTGACAGATACTAAGGAAATGTCAGATTTCTTTGATCAAACCGTAGCCTTAGGCGCTGATCCTAAGCAAGTTTCTAACTGGTTAATGGTTAATGTTAATGCTTATATGAATGAGCATAATTTGGACTTGAATCAAACTAAACTAACCCCAGAGCATTTGGCAACAATGATAGGCTTGGTCAAAGATGGAACAATTTCTTCTAAGATTGCTAAGAAGGTTTTTGCTGAAACTATCGCTAATGGTAGCGAACCAAAGGCTTGGGTAGAATCTAAAGGCTTAGTACAGCAATCTGATCCTAATGTCTTAACACCAATTATTAATCAAGTATTGGATGATAATGAACAATCTGTGATTGATTTTAAAAATGGTAAAGACCGTGCCTTTGGGTTCTTAGTTGGCCAAATCATGAAACAAACTCATGGTCAAGCTAATCCAAAGGTAGTTAATCAGATTTTAACCGCTGAAATTAAGAAACGTTAAGAGGTAGCAAATGAAAGCTCGTTTAATCTATAATCCGACATCAGGGAATGAAAGTATTTTAAAAAGTGTGGCTGATATTTTGGACGTTTTGGAACAAGCTGGCTATGAAGCTAGTGCTTTTCGCACCACTCCTGAACCACAATCAGCTGAAAATGAAGCTCGTCGAGTGGCGCAAGCTGGTTTTGAATTGATTGTTGCTGCTGGTGGTGATGGTACTTTGAATGAAGTAGTGAATGGAATTGCTCCTTTGTCTAAGCGGCCACAAATGGCGATTATTCCTGGTGGTACGACTAATGACTATGCGCGAGCTTTAAAAATTCCTCGCAATGATCCAGTTGCTGCCGCGCGAGTTATTTTAAAAAAGCAAACTTTGCCGATGGATATTGGTCGCGCCGGTGAGCATTATTTTATGAATATTGCTGGTGGCGGGTCAATGTCGGAGTTAACTTATGAAGTACCATCAGAGTATAAGTCTATTCTAGGATATTTGGCTTATTTGGTTAAGGGTGCAGAAATGTTACCGCGAATTAAGCCAATGAATATGCACTTAGAATATGATGACGGCGTTTATGATGGTGCGGTTACGTTGTTTTTGTCTGGATTAACTAATTCAGTGGGTGGTTTTGAACAAGTTGCTCCTGATTCAGAATTAGGCGATGGCAAATTGTCATTACTGATTGTTAAAGATACTAATATAGCGGAAATGCTTGTCTTGATTGCCAAAGCGCTCAATGGGGGCAAACATATTAATGATCCCAAAATTATTTATACGAAAACCCGCAAATTAGTAGTGAAACCTAATGATGATCAGCGAATTATGATTAACTTGGATGGAGAATATGGTGGTGATGCACCTATCACTTTGACTGTATTGCAACGGCATATCGAAATGTATGCTGATTTAGATGCGATTCCTGATGAGTCTATTAATACTGAAACTCCAGCAGAAAAGCAAGCTGAAGAACATTTTGTCAATAGTGTTAATTCACTGAAAAATAAAGAATAAAACGGAGATAGTAGAGCTGGGACAAAAATCTTTTGTTCTGGCTCTTTTTGAAAGGGAAACATGAAAAAGACTATTAATGTAACTAAAAACCAAGAAATAACTTTAGATATTATAGATCTCTCGTATGAGGGATTGGGAGTAGCTAAAGTAGACGGCTATTCATTATTTGTAGAAAATGCTTTGCCGGGCGAACAAGTACAAGCATTAATTACTAAAGTTGGACGTAAATTTGGTTTTGCGAAAACTTTAAAAATTATAAAAAAATCACCAGATCGAATAGAACAATATGACAAAAAATATGTTCAAACTGGGATTGCACCGTTAATCCATTTGTCTTATAACAAACAATTAGAATTCAAACGTCAACAAATTGTTACTGATTACCAAAAGTTAGGCCTAGATATTTCAGTTCAACCCACAGTGGGGGCAGATCAACCCTTAGCTTATCGCAACAAGGCCCAAATTCCAGTCCGGACAATTGCTGGACATGCAACAACAGGTTTTTTTCGTCAACGGTCGCATGATTTAATTGCTTTAGATGATTATTTAATTCAAGATCCAGCTATTGATGCTGAAATTAATCAAATTCGTGATTTAATGCAACAATATGAAATTAAAGGTTATGATGAAAATACTAACCGCGGTGATGTTCGTAATATTGTTATCCGCCGGGCTCATTTTACCGGTGAAATGATGGTAGTGTTAGTTATTACTTCCAAAAAAATCAAAAATTTAGCGTTATTATTAGAGGCAATTGCTGCTAATTCTGCCGTGACTTCTTTGTATGTTAATGTTAATGCTAAAAAGACTAATGTCATCTTAGGCTCCCGTTTTGAGTTAGTAGCCGGTCAAGCCTATATTACGGATGAGATTTTAGGTAAGAAATTCCGAATTTCACCGCAATCTTTTTATCAAGTTAATCCCCGCCAAACACAAAAGTTATACCAACTAGCGATTGATGCCGCCGACTTACAAGGACAAGAAAATGTGGTCGATGCCTATTGTGGAATTGGAACAATCGGTTTAAGCTTAGCTAATCGGGCTCAGTCAGTAATCGGGATTGAAAGTGTGGCTAGTGCTGTCAAAGATGCGCAGGCTAACGCAGCTATTAATGGTATTCACAATGCTAAATTTATCAAGGGTAAAACGGAAGACATTTTAAATCAATGGGCTCAAGAAAAGCGTTCAATTGATGTTCTAATTGTTGATCCACCCCGTAAAGGATTGGATGCTAGTCTAATTGATAGTATCTTTGCCTTACAGCCACAAAAAATTATTTATATTAGCTGTAATCCAGCTACTTTAGCCCGTGATATCCAACTATTACAGCAGCATTATCAAGCAAAGCAAACGACACCAGTTGATATGTTTCCAATGACCAAACATGTTGAAAGCGTAACAAAGTTAGAAAGAAAATAATTATTGAGAAAAATATGAAAATTTATCAAGAAAATATGCAACGTTTGCAGGCATTTTATCAAAGTGATTATTATCAATGGCTATCTAATTATGATTCTAAGTGGCTTAAAATTGTAAGAGAAGCTCTGTATAATGATCCTGATAAATATGATGTTGACTTGTATAAGGCATTAGCTGCTAAATATCATTTACCCCAAAAAAGATGTAATTTATTGGATAATGTTAGTAATCATAGTATAAAATTATCTGCAGATGTAGTTTGTGGTTCCAAACAATTAGAAATGTTACATCCTAATTTTAAAGATTGGATACTTGATTATGAAAATATTCGTTCTAATATAAATTTGCATTTTCTTTGGCCGCAACATAAAGTGCCAACCATTAACACTTATCGCTATACAATATATAGAGATCGAATTGATTATTTATTATATGATTTGAAATGTTATTTTACCGGTCAACTAACACCAATGTCAAAAGCTTATCAAAATGATAATACTAAAATTTGGCTCCAACAATTTGATCATAATTTTCCAAATTTTGTAAAAAAATTACGATTTGAGAATTTTGTTAATAAAAAATTTGAAGTATTAGATATTGAATTTGGTCAAAAGCAAGTAGTTAGAGGTGATTTAGAACGTTTACGGGTTAATGCTAAAGACAAAACAGCTCTCAAACAATATTTAGAACAACTGTTACAATTAAATATTAAAGGTAAATTTTCAATAGCTAAATAGTTTATAGCATTTAATTTGTGGTAATGAGATGTAGTTAGTAAGAGAATAATTTGCTAATAATATAATTGACTAGGGATATCTTGATTAAGTATCAATCCATGAAACATATAAATCAAAAATAATTTTTATCCAAAAGTTCACTGCTTTAGGTGAACTTTTTTATTGTAATAAATTAATTTTAATTTAATCCTTTATTAATTATTTAGTTTAAGTTATGATTAGTTTCAATATCAGAGACTGGATGTGATGAAATGAATCGAGCAGCTATCGAACAATATGCTATTGATAATTTAAAGAATGTAACAGACTATTTACGGATTGCGAGCATTTCTGCGCAAAATAAGGGAATTCAGGCAACGAGTACTTGGATTATGGAGCAATTTCGCCAATTAAAGGCACAAAGAGTTGAACAATGGACTGATCAAGGTGGTAATCCAGTTATTTTTGCTGAATTAGCTGGAAACAGTGATAAAACAGTTTTATTTTATAATCATTATGATGTTCAGCCACCCGAACCTTTAGAAGAATGGCACACTCAACCCTTTGAACCAGTTGCAATTGATGGTAAATTAATTGCTCGAGGAGTTTGTGATGATAAGGGTGAATTAATGAGTCGTTTAACTTTGATTAAATACTTTCAAGAACATGGTGGTTTGCCTGTTAATTTAAAGTTTTATATTGAAGGTGAAGAAGAAATTGGCAGCCCGCATGTCGCTGATTATGTGGCTGCTCATGCTGCTGATTTACAAGCTGACGCTTGTATTTGGGAAGGCGGCGGTAAAGATGAAGATGAGAACTTTGAAATCGTTTGTGGAGCTAAAGGTGCCGTAAGTTTTAATTTGCATGTGCAGACAGCTGATGTAGATTTACATTCTTCTTTGGCTAGTTATGCCGATAATGCAGCTTGGCGACTCGTACAAGCCTTGGCTTCCTTGCGAACAAGTGACAATAAAGTTGCTGTTGCGGGCTTTTATGATGATATTCAACCATTGACTGCAGCTGAGCAACAAGCAACTCAAGCCATGGATTTTAACGTTGAAAAGGTGCAAGCCAATTATGGCTTAAAGCGGCCCTTGATTACCACCGATCCCAAAACAGAACTGATTAATGGTTCAACTATGACGATTAATGGATTAGAAGCCGGTTATAATGGCGAAGGTGTAAAGACAATTATTCCTAAGCAAGCACAGGCCAAATTAGACTGTCGACTGGCGCCCAACCAGGATCCCCACAAAATTGTTGAGTTAATTCAGCAGCAATTAATCAAAAATGGTTTTGAAGATGTAAAAGTTGAGTACTTGTTAGGTGAACAAGCAGGACGAACTGATTTAGAAGATTCTTTTATTCAATTAAATCATACCGTTGCACAACAAGTTTACGGCAAACAACATGTCAAATTAATTCCGAATATGGCTGGTGCAGGTCCAATCAAACCATTTTTGGATTACGTCAAAGCTCCAATTGCATTAGTAGGAATTCATTATGCGGGAAGTCACCCTCATTCACCAAATGAAAATATTCGGTTAGCCGATTATCAAGCAGGCACTTATTATTTGGCTGAATTATTAGCGGCTTATGGTCAAAATTAATCAGCAAATATTAGGTTGTTTGCTCGGTGGAGCTCTAGGCGATGCTTTAGGTTATCCTGTAGAATTTGATTAATGGGTTGAAATTAAAGAAAAATATGGTGAAAAAGGAATTAATTTCGCTAATTTTTCGGGAATTCCACTTATTTCTGATGATACGCAAATGACTTTATTTACTGCCAATGCCTTGCTATTAGAAGGGGATGTTTTGCATAATTTGTGGGATTGCTATCAAGAATGGTTGGAAACTCAATTTAAGTTTCATAAGTCTGACTTAAGTCAAATACCAAAAACTTGGTTAGTGAATTATCCAGAGATTTTTGCTAGTCGAGAACCAGGGCGTACTTGTATAATGGCTTTAATGCATGGACAACGCAGAACAATGGCTCAACCTATTAATCAGAGTAAAGGCTGTGGAGCAATTATGCGGGTTGCACCTTTAGGATTACAGCCTCAAAGATTTACTCCTAATCAAGTAATGCAATTGGCTGCTGAATCAGCAGCCTTAACTCATGGACACCCCTTAAGTTGGTTAACAGCAGCATTTATGGCAGAGTTAATGCAACAGTTACTAGTAACTCAAGATACTTTACGTTGTTGTGTTCTAACTACATTACAACTAATTAAAAAATATTTTTCTTAAATACCAACCATAAAAGAATTGGTAATTAATGTTGAACGCGTTTTACAATTAGCTAGTGAAAAAACTGAAATTCCTATTTCACAATTAGGTTCAGGCGCAGTTGCAGAAGAAGCTTTAGCAATTGCCTTATATTGTTCTTTAAAGTATGAAAATAATTTTTCGCAGGCTATTATTCAGGCTGTTAATCATGATGGTGATTTAGATTCGACAGCAGCATTAACTGGTCAAATACTAGGTTGTACCCATGGTGTGAACGAATTTCCTAGGGAATTTGCAGCTAAATTAGAATTGCGAACAGCCATTGTAAAAATGGCTTGGGAATTAAGCAAATAAAAATCACTCCTTCAAGTAGGGAGTGATTTTGTTTTTTATGAATTCATTAAAATTTGTAGTAACTCTTGAGCAGATTGCTGGAGACTATCTTTAGATTTGTCATTGCCTAAGTGTGTGTAAATTTCACCAACGTAGACATTTTGGTTGAATAAATTAGTAAATACTTGATCAATAATCGGCCGGGTACGAGCTTCTTCTTGTACTGGCCCAAATGGATTAGCAAAAAAGGTCGAGCTCATACCAACTTCATCAGTTGTGCCTAAAGCCTTACGTTTGCCAGCAATAAAGGTTTGTTTAGCAGCTTCTTGGTTATCAAAGCGATGAATACCGACTTTATCATCATAATTATTAGCGTAAACCCACATATCGATTGGATGATGAGCCACTATTCGATGATAGGAATCTGCTGGAATAATGACGCGAGCATTTTTTTGATCAGGATTAAGATAAATGCCACGATCCATATTATTAAAAGCTACCGAAGAACTTAAATCGTCTAAACGTACAAAAGCACCAATTTCAGTACCTTGAGCATAAACGTTAGAATTATCAACTGTAAAGGTCCCCATATCATCAAAAATAGTTTCCATATTGATAATTTGATCATCAGCTATTTCTTGTAAGGCTTCGATAGATTCAGATTTACCAGCACCTGAATCACCAAAAAAGACCACGTTACGTTGTTTACCATTCGCAAAGTTAATTTGGACCATAGAGCCATGAATAGGCAATTTACCATCATAAATCATATGCAAATTATGCAAGGTAAGACACATCTTTTTCATATAGCCAAAATAAGTAGTTTGGTCGTTGTAAGGAACTTCTCCTACCCAAATATTATTTTTGGTATCGTGATAATAATGACAAGTTCCATTTTCAGTTTCAGACAGTCCAAATAATAAGATTAAATCGGGCTTGTGACCTTCAACATCGCTAGCTGAAGCAACTTCAAATAAATTAGCCAGGGCAATTCCACTAACAAAATAATCACGATGGAAATAGATATAAGCCAAACTTTCGCCAATTTTAGCTGGAAAACAATACCATTCATCTTGTTGACCACTAAATTTGGCAATCGGGTTCGTTGAAACAGCACTAAAAGTTCCTTGACGTTTATTACTTGGAGTAGTCATCATCATAGGTGGTCTTAACATTAAAGTATTAATAAAACGAATCGGCTGTAAGGCCTGATATTCTGGGGGAATAGGCCAATTATGAGATTGCGTCAGAATACAAGCTGAAGAACCAGCACTAACCTGCCGATAAGTTTGGTTAGGGTGACCTTGCAATTTTTCTTCTATTAATCTGTAAAGTCTGATAACCAAGTCATTAAATTGATTATCGATATTTATAAAATTATTGGCCATGACATCAGATTGATGCAAATTTAGAACAGCAATTCGCAAGAAAGAGCGATAAAATGAATACAGAGATTCAACACTTTGTAAAATTTCAACTCGATTAAATTGATCGAAGGCTGTAGGATCATCTAAGATGACAGCCTTAATAGTTGCTAAATAGTCAGCAGCATCTAAATCTTCAAATGAATTTTGCGGTTGAACATGACGTCGCTGTTTTAAAAATAGTTGCACAATTTTGACCAATTCTGGTGTATTTAAAAGGGAAAAAATATCAGAAACATATTGTTGACTATAATTAATAACAGCAACCTTCCGTTGTGAATTCAAATAAAAGGCGGGGGTTTCAATATTTGATGATTGAGACATTAAATGAGAATCTCCTTTCCAACTTATAGGGCTATTTTACTCTATTTAAAGTTAATGAAAAGTTGTTTTTGAGATAATTTTAATAAAGATTAAATCTACAATTTGATAAGTGATGTAAAAATGACGTTAGGAGAAAATAATGAGAAAATTAAGCCAAAAGGATGCTATTCATAATTTTGCTGTAAAATATTTCGACTTATATCGAAATCCGCAAACAATTAATACTCTTGTAAGCAAAGACTTTGAAACCATTTGTAGTAGCCTGGGATTTCAAATTGATGGTGGACAAGCCTTGATTAATGCCTATTATCCTGAGACATTCGATCATTGTCATTACTTAAAACAGATAATTGATCGCATTGATGATATCCAGTTATTAGGTAATGCAATTTTTTCTTATTATGCTCGTTGTCGATTGCAGAACTTTTCTACTTTGAGTGCCGAACCGCGTTCTTGGATGGAAACTGCTTTTGAACGTTTAGCGGTGATTACTTCATGCCAGTTGCGCAGTCCATACTTATTTGAGGGTACTTTACAGACGGTAAAATTAGTATCCAATCGAACCGGTATGGAATTAAATATTTCTGCTGACGAAGTAGAACAAAGATTAACTATCCAACAAGATGGTCAAGTACAGTTAGAACGCTATGCTGGAGATAATAAATCTCTCCAATTGCAATTATTAAGTTCACAAAATTTTCAGCTTACTTCTACTAAGGTGATTTTTGAAGCTTTGAGTTATTATTTTGGACATATTTCTATATTGCCGATAGTGGCTTTTGACGAGGGTTCTTGGCAAATCCAATTAATCAATACAACTGGACGAGTTTTGCAATATCAAGGTTCATTATGTCAAAAATTAAAGGTTCATAATCAGGATTTATCTGAATTAATTCGCCAACAACTCAAAATTTCTGACTTATATGTTTTTGACGGTAACTTTGAGCGGATTGATCAATTAAAGATAACTTATCAAGGCATTACTGCAACCGATTACTTGGAACTTAATCGCCAACGAGGCACTTTAATTTATCAACAGACTCTTCTCAATGGTCAAAAAATGCTACAAACTTATTATTTAATAACAACTATTAACGATTTATTAGATATCTGGGATTTAGATTTACAAGAGGCTGCTAGCACTAGTCCACAAAAATGGCAGGTTAGCTGGCGAACACGCCAAGGTAATACTGCTAAATTTTATCTAGATTTTACACAACCAGATTTATTGATTATGTGGCAAGAATTTGTTCAAAAACTCCAAAAAATTTTAGATAATTACCAGCAAGGAGAACTCTTAAAATCACCGTTACTCTTGTCAGACTCACAACAACGAGTAATTTGTCAAGTGACTTTTAAAAAGCAAGGTAAATTTTATAATTATTTGGGAAAAGATGGCCTGCAAGTAGGTGATTGGGTAATAGTCCCTGTTGGCAGTGATAATCATCAATTAAAGGCACGTATTCAAAAGATTAGTAATGAAATTCCTTTTTTGGGTTTAGATCATTTAAAAAGTATTATTCGTCAATGTACTCCAAATGACTTTGAATAAAAGGCAGTTAATTTATAAATAATTATTGACTGTTTGGTCAAAAATATTATAATGAATTTATGGGAAGAAAAATTTCATATAATCGTCAACAAGTACTTAGTGCAATGGCACAAATTTTTGTCAAATTGGGTTACGAAGGTACGTCGCTGGATGATTTAGTTAAAGCTAGTGGATTATTGCGTGGTAGTTTGTATTCAGCCTTTGGCAGTAAACGAGGGATGTTTATTGAAGCATTAAAAGATTGTCTGGTGCAAAAGACCAATTCTACTTTGAAACTTGATTTAATCTTAGTGGGACTATTAGAACTAGCGCCAAAAGATGTTACTGTGCGGAACTTAATTGCAGGTTGGTGTCAAAATCTGCCTCAGTCAGAAGTAACTAATTTGTTAGGTCAAAGGTTGTTACATCGAGCAGGCATTAAATTGTAACTATGTTTTGGATAATTGTTGACTAAACAATCAAAAATGAAAGACAGGTATAGATGATGAATAATCGAATTGAGGTTAACGATAAACGGTTAACAATAGTTCCTATGGGCTTAGATAAACTGTGGTCTTTTAAAAGTAAATTGAGTATTCCGTTAGATCATGTTGTTGGAGCCACAATAGATGCTGGTATTTGGAAAGATCAAAAAGGAATTCGAAATCCAGGACTTGGGTTACCGAATAAGTTAGCAGGTACTTTTATTAGTCAGGGAGAACGAACTTTTTGGAACGCAATTATTAAAGATGACCCGATTGTCATTCAACTGCATGATGAAGAATTTGTGCGTATAGTCGTAAGCATGCCTCGTAGTCAAGCACGCCAAGTAGTTGATCAAATTAATAGTAGTATCTAGTGATTTTTAGTTAATATAACTAAAAAGTCTGTAAGCAATCTAAAAAACTCAAAGTCAACTCCTTATGAGGATAGTCCATCAGGACCATACATTAAAGTAAGGATTACTTTGAGTTTTTTAGATTACTATTCTTGATTAAATTAAAATTTCTATTTTAGTTGTTTTTAATGATGAATGCTTAATTGCTGTGTTTAAGCTTGTGTACCACCTATAGTGACTACTGCTATAATTTCGTTTATTAATTCTTTCATAGATGAACATTGAATTTCAATGGTTCTGCCATCAAGTCTTTTAACATCTTTTAATTGATTTATCAAATCGGCCTGGGCAGTATTGTATAGTTGAATTTTTAAATTCAAAGGCTCAGCAAGTGTTTTTATTTTACTATAAGGTTCTGGATTATCTATTACTTCTTTAGCAGCATTTATAGTTTCCAATCGTATTTGTTTTCTAGGATAACTCAAAGCAGCATATCTAGCTAATGATTTTTTTGTAGAAACAAATTTTGGAGTTGAAAACATATTATCATTAAAAAGCTGTTCTTGTAACGATGAATCTCCAATTATTAGGGTTACAGGTATGCCCAATTCAGCAGCATATGCAGCATTTATAGTTGTTTCATTTTGATATGCATCATTAATCCATATTTTATAAGCAGAACGCGCACTATATCCATGATCCATATTGCCATTTTCTTTACCAATTCCAGAATGATATCCAACAAAAAATACTTGGTCAAATGATGAGTTAAGTTCACTTAACATATAATCTTCACGTGGATAACCGTTAATCAATGAAATTCTTTCATCTATATCTGATAAATAATTATAATTCAAGTTATTTCCTTTAGAATGAGAATCAGAAATTAAAATTTCTGTTATTTTATCATTATTTACAGATGATTGAATGCCTTTTAAAACCCAAGCAACTTGTTGATTATATAATTTGCGAAATTCGATAGTATCATCTTTTTCCATATTCCAATCTGTGATTCCTGCTAAGCCTTCAATATCGGTAGAAATATAAATTTTCATTTTTTATCTCCTAAATTTTATATATTATTATTACTTAACTTTATTTCCAATATGCATTTTTATAATATGGGAAACCCATTGGTCCCATAACTACTCCTTTAAGATGAGGATTTATAAGATAAACTTCAGATAAATAGTATAGTGGTGTAATTGGAGCTTTTTGAGAAACATACTTATTTGCAGCTTGAAGATACTCCCAACGTTTTTCAGGATTATTAGCGTTTTCTATGTTGGCTGCGTTTAACAATTGATCATATTGACTATCATTCCATTTTCCATCATTATTACTATTATTGGAATTTAACAAATTTAGAAAGTCTGTTGGATCAGAATATGTGGGTGTCCATCCGCTTAGAACTGCGTCAAAATTTCCTGATTTTGCTGATGTTAGCCGGTTGTTGAAGGGTACTGATTTTATTGAAACCTTTAAATTCGGAAGATTTGATTCAAGTTGAGATTGCAGATATTCATCGACTTTTTTACTTCTATCATCATTACTTGATAATATTGTAAATTGCGCGGTTTTTATGCCTAATTCATTTAAGCCTTTATTCCAGAGTTCTTTAGCCTTTTTTGGATTATATTTGTTTAGATTACCAGCTTGTTTGGCAAAATCATCTTGGTTTTGAGAATTTTTAAATCCTGTAGGAACAAATCCTGTTGCCGGTATAGATTTATCTTGAAGAACTTTGTTTGTTAATTGTTCAAAATTTATAGATAAAGATAAAGATTGTCTAATATTTTCATTACTAAAAAGTTTTTTGCGAGTATTATATTGCAAATATGAAGTACCTGGCACTTTTCTTACATATAAATCTTTGCTATTCTTTTGATTTTTAACTTCTGGTCCAGAAATAGGTACTAATGATAATTCTTTTGATTGAAACTGATAAACACCGGTATCTTGGCTTTTTACCACGGAAACATTAATTTTATTTAAATAAACACTTTTTGAATCACGATAATTTTTATTTTTTACATAGGACCATGTATCATTAGTTCCATCCCAACCTTGAAGTACAAAAGGACCGTTGTACAAAGTATGTTTGGAATCTGTTCCATATTTTTTGCCCTGGCTTTCTACGTAAGGCTTATATAATGGAAATGAAGCACTCATTGCCAAAATTGAAGGAAAATAAGGAATAGGATGGTCTAAATTAATTTGAATCTTATATTTTCCAAGAGACTTTATACCCAATGTTTTTGGAGATAATTTTCCTTCACTGATATCCTTATAATTTTCAACTCCATCTAAATAATATGCCTGTTGAGACTTTGTTTTGGGATTAACTGTTCTTTGCCATCCATAAACGAAATCCTCTGCCGTTACAGGTTTGCCATTGCTCCATTTACCATTGGTTTTTAAATCAATTGTATACATTGTTCCATTATTAGAGACTTTAGGCATACCTTTTGCTAATGCAGGTTCTAATTGTCCTTTATTATTAAAATTATATAATCCTTCATTTACTTGTTCTGCCACTTCAGCCGATTTATTATCCATTGCCAATGAAACGTCAGCGGTACTTAGTTCTGCTGATGAAGCTATAGATATTTCTTTATTGTTAGCTGAATTATTGCTTTTATTACAACCTATCAAGCTAATGCTGCTTAATACTATTAAAAATAGCATCGGTATTTTTCTCATATTGTCAGCCCTTCCACCAATTTATTTCTTATAATATTAACTTACTTTAATAATTAATACAATATAAAATCACATTAATATTAAAAAGCGTTTATAAAAAATGGATTAGTTAATCAAATTAAATATAAATCTAATTTTTGGAATAGGAATGATAATTATAAAGTGAATTAGTATATAAATATATAGTAGTAATCTTGTAATAAAAGAATTATTAATCAAACTTGATTATAATCTTCAGCATTTAATATATTAGTTGTAAGTAAAAGCCTCTTATTGTCTTACACTTTTTGAATAAATCAAAAAAATAAATTATTGACAAGTAGCAATTGCTGCTTTATATTTTAATTAACAAATGAACGAATGTGCATATGATCAATTGAGACGGAAAACGAAAGTAGGTTATTATGATGAAAATTTCCCGAGCGATCTTACTATTTTTTATAGGTATTATGATATTTTTCGTTGGATTAATTTTACCAGGGCAATTTGTAATATTTAAAAATTTGCTCTTTGTCATAACAGATTTCGTTGCGGGATATCATGTGATTGGTGAAGGCTTTGGTGACACAATAAAAATGTCTCAAAGTCAGCACAAGTTTGTCCCTAATATTCATATTTTAATGTGTTTAGCGGCTGTGGGTGCGATTATTATTGGCAGCTTTGAAGAAGCAGCTTTATTGATTTTGATTTTTGCTGGGGCTCATTTTCTTGAAGAATACGCTGAAAATAAAAGCCGTCAAGAAATCACATCGTTATTAAAAATGGCTCCTGCTGAAGCTCACCAGCTACAAGAAGATGGCAGTTGGAAAATTGTGGCAGTAACACAATTAAAAGTGGGTGACACTTTAAAAGTTTTAAACGGATCACAAGTTCCAACTGATGGAACTATTACAAAATGCAGTGCAAGTATTAATGAAGCAGCCATCAATGGTGAAAGTATTCCACGAGAAAAACAGGTCGGGGATGAAGTATTTGGTGGAACTATTAATGGCAATTCAACTTTTGAAATGGTTGTGACTAAGGATAGTCAAGAAACTGTCTTTGCTCAAATTATTGAGATGGTACAAACGGCTCAAGATTCTCCAGGACGTACCGCAACAACTATTCAAAAATTAGAACCGCTTTATGTCAAAACAATTTTGTTTTTATTGCCATTAGTTTTATTAGCTGGACCATTTTTACTAAATTGGAGTTGGTCAGAAAGTTTTTATCGAATGATTGGCTTTTTAGTTGCAGCTTCACCATGTGCTTTGGCCGCCAGTGCGGTTCCGGCTACTTTATCAGGGATTTCTAATTTGGCTCATAATGGAGTGCTCTTTAAAGGTGGATCTTATCTAGCTAATTTATCCCAGTTACGAACGATTGCTTTTGATAAAACTGGAACTTTGACTCAAGGAGTTCCGATTGTCACAGATCAATATTTTAATCCACAAATTGCCAAGGATGAATTACTTGATATTATAGTCACCATGGAAAAACAGAGCAATCATCCACTCGCAAGTGCGATTGTACATCAGTTTCCACAAGCAAAAGAATTATCAGATTTAAGTTGTCAAAATAAAATTGGCAGTGGCCTAGAAGCTGACTATCGTGGTCATCATTATGTAATTGGAAAATTGGCACCCTCAATATCAATAACTCCTGAAGATCAACAACGGCAACAAAAATGGAGTAACGCTGGAAAAACTGTTGTATATATCGTTAAAGATCAACAAGTGGTCGGTTTATTAGCGCTGATGGACTTACCCAAGACATCCGCTCAAAAAGCTATTAAGTTTTTTAATCGTCATCATATAAAAACGGTAATGCTCACAGGCGATTCAACTGCAACAGGAGAGGCAGTCGCCGAACAACTACAAGTACAACAAACAGTGGCAAATATTTTACCTGAGAAAAAAGTAGAAATTATCAAATCTTTGCAGCAAAAGACACCAACGGTAGCAATGGTGGGAGATGGAGTTAACGACGCGCCAGCTTTGGCTAATGCAAATATTGGTATTGCGATGGGCTCAGGGACTGATGTAGCCATTGATGTTGCAGATGTCGTTTTGGTAAAAAATGATTTATCTCGCTTAACATTTGCTTATTCTTTATCTGGTAAAATGAACAAAATAATTTTAGAAAATATTATTTTTTCTTTGGCAGTTGTGGTCTTATTGACGATTTTAAATCTTTTACAAATGACTAATATTGCTTGGGGAGTATTCTTGCATGAAGGTAGTACATTACTAGTCATTGTCAACGGTTTGAGGTTATTATTATTCCGTAAATAATTTTTCCAAATGTGATACACTTAAAAAGAAGTATCACAAGGAGAAAGAGTATGAGTAACTTAAATAAAGATCAAATTGACATCCCTGCTACAAGCGAGTTATTGCCAATAATTGATTTTTTTAAAACAATAAGTGATCCTACGAGAATGCGAATAATTTTGACTATCGCTAATGGCCCCATCACTGTGACGGAAATTGCTCAAAAGTTAGATTTATCACAATCAACGATTTCACATCAATTAAGATTATTAAAGCAACAACGTTTTATTGTTGGAGAACGTTCAGGTAAGCAAATTTTTTATCGTTTGGTAGATGATCATGTTTTACAAATATATTTTTTGACTAAATCCCATATTCAAGAAAAAAACGAGCATTATAGTTAAATTGCATCAAGTTAGTATTACTCAAAGTAATCTCTATTGTATGGTTAGTTGTAGCGACTGCCTTATGGAGGAGTTACTTTGAGTTTTTTAGATTAAATTTAATCACTTTGCCAATTTTATTTGATGATATTAATTTACCAATATAATCCTTGCACCATAAAGTTTGCAATGACCAAATGTAAAAAAGTCGTATACCAGGCATCCTCAAAGTCATTAATTTGACTTAGGAATCCCAATATGCGACTTAACTAAATAATCATTCTAAATTAAAATAACTTTTGCAATTACTACTTCAGAATTGTCCAGCGTGATATGACAGTTAAGCGATTTGGCATTCAATGCTGGATATCATTAGTTGATCTTTCCTTTGTCTGGAAAATCTCCTGTAATTACTTCAGCGATTGCTGTTCCAGCACAAATTGTTGCAATAACGCTTCCAATAATTACTAAACTATAAGATGGATTACTTCTTGTTAAGAGATACCACATTATCGCAAATGAAAGCAAAACACCGACAGTTACGTTTATGATAAAAGTTCGTGACATGTTGGTCAACCTCCTCATTGTTAGAATAGTATTAGTATAAAACCAATTAAAATTTGTGTAAAGTTATTAATGGAATTAGCAGATAACTGCTGTTATATTCTCGTTAACTAACTTTGTTAAATTTTGAATTGATTAAGTCTTTGGTTGCCAGTTGGTTCAAGTCATAGTCGAGGTCTTTTTACGATTATTGTAGCTTTACTTGCTTGATTAAATTGTCACTAAGATCAATCACTTTGTTACTAACCTGCTAAATTTTGCTCCAAGCACTAAAGAAAGCGGTCAGGAGCTCTTATCAGATTAATAAAACCGTGGTTGATTCATTCGATCAGGGTATACCAATCAACAACTAAAATAGTTAAGCAAAAGCACTTCTGAACTATACTTTAAATACACAGTTAATTGTGTTTCCTCAGATTGTAATATTTAATAGAGTACGTAACTTATACATACTTGATTAGAGCAAATCTTATTTTAGACTTTTACGATATGTAAGCGAATAAGGAAATCACACAAATACCGTTAAATGTTTTGCTTTAAGCAAGATCTTGGATATACTAGTAGTTAATTTTGGGAGGTGTAATTTATGCTAAAAAATATTCACGATTATGTAAAAGAAAATTACGAAGCTGGCAATTATGATAATGCTAAGGCTGCATATACGTCTTGGGAAACTGAAAAAGATAAACAAACTAACTTATCTGATTTTGAAATGGGTGTACAAAAAGCTCAAAATGATTATAAACAGAACAGAACTTTTGCTACGTATCCCAAATTAGCGATTGGTATTTTGAATAAACTGTTTGGCAATAAGGCTTCCGAAATCAGCGAATTTATCCATGGATATAATTCCTATAAAAGTAAGTTTAGGAACTATTAATACTAAAATTGAATCGGTTGTGTTTGACAAAATAATGAGAGTATCTACAAAATGAATAAGCAGGTACGAGGTGAGGTCTATGGGAACATGGAAAGGGTTTCACAGTCAATGAGTATCTTTCAGACACTCTCGTTGATATTGATGTTTGGCATATTATTACTTGTGTTGCTCGGACAACCACAAGTAATAAAAAAGCCGTCCTACGTAACTTTGGTAGGTTACAGGGTAGCTTAATACTGTTTTATTAACTTTACAGCGGCTGAGCTGGTGTTAGTACGCCAACTCTTTTATTTATATATCGCAGATTCTATAATTAATTTTTGTACAACGTAGTTACAAGACTTTTAATTGAATAATAAAAAACGATTACTAAATATCTTTATCATATATTATCTTCTTTTCTTGTTGGTGATGATTAAAATAGTTTCCCCATTGTTCCATAGCATTAATTACTGAATACAATGTTTGACCAAAATCAGTGAGTCTATATTCTGTTTTAGGGGGAATAACAGGATAAATTTTTTTAATTATTATTCCATCTTCTTCCAATTCTTTTAATTGTAAAGATAGCATTCTTTTAGAACAATCCTGCATTAAATTGGATAATCTACCAAATCTACAAACTTCTTCTTTAAATAGATGATATAAAATAACACTTTTCCATTTTCCCGAAATAATCTGTAGAGTACTTTCTACGGGACACCCATCTTGACAATTATAAATCTTATTTCTTTTTTTCATAAACTACCTCCGATTATTACAAACCTATTATAGCAATAGTCTATTTTATAGTGTAATTTTTGTTACCTAGTTACCAAAATTACATAATTGATAATTACTTGAAAAGTTTTATTGTTATTTTCAAGGGGTGAATTAAAAATGAAAGCTATTGGTATTAATCAATCTTCTTCTATTGATAGTCTAGAAAGTATACAAGAATTTGAATTATCAAAACCTGAGCCAAGGCGACATGATTTATTAGTCAAAGTAATAGGTGTCTCCGTAAATCCAGTTGATGTGGGAGTAAGAAAGTCTGTACGTACTAGTTTAAAGGCTCCAAAAATTATTGGATGGGATGCAGTTGGCGTAGTTCAAAATATTGGTGATAAAGTTACATTGTTTAAACCTGGAGATAAAGTTTTTTATGCAGGTTCATTTAAAAGACCTGGATGTAATAGTGAATTTCATTTAGTAGATGAAAGAATTGTCGGACATGCACCTAAAAATATTACAGATGCAGAAATTGCTGCTATGCCATTAACTTCATTAACAGCTTGGGAAAGTTTATTTGAAAAATTACCTATTAATATTAATAATACTAAAGAAAATTCAGAAAAAGTAATATTAATAATTAATGGCTCTGGTGGAGTAGGTTCCATTGCAACACAATTAGCAAAAATAGCTGGTTTAAATGTTATTTCGACAGCTTCTAAACCAGAAACAATAAAATGGACTAAAGCGCATGGTGCAGATATGGTAGTCAATCACCATAAGAATTTAATAGATGAAGTACATTTGTTGGGATATCAATATGTTGATTATATTTTAGAATTAAATAATATTGATCAGCATTGGAATGAGATGTCACAGCTTATTAAACCAGATGGTAATATTGTCTCCATTACTGAAAACAAAAAACCAATTAATTTAAAAACATTAACTAGAAAACGTGTAAATTTTGCATGGGAATGGATGTTCTCCAAATCATATTATTCTATTGATAATTCTATATCTCAAAAAGAGATTTTAGATAAGGTTGCTGAATATCTTGACAGTGGAAAAATTAAAAGTACAGTAACAAAAGAATTATCACCTATTAATGCTGAAAATATAAGAAAAGCCCACCAGGCAGTAGAAAGTGGCCATATGATGGGAAAAGTTGTTATTACTAATAATGAGTAGTTTAAATACTATAAAATGAATTCCAGTGAAATTCTACAAGTCTATATTGTTGTTCATCTTGGATTGATTAAAAGAGCTATACGAATTAGAAAGTAATTTTATCTCTAAAAACTAGTGATGAAGAATTTACAGATAAGTATTCAAATAATGGAATACAAAAGGAAATTAAGGACTATTTTCTTAAATTGCAGTTATTGATACAATCAAATATTATTTGTACTGCTAATTTTTATCTTAATATCCATAGAACAATTGGATTATAACAATACTTTAAATCCTAACGAGAATTAAGCCTAAATGTCCATTGTGGATATTCTCCAATTATTTTTGGTGTTAGTAGCTTTGCCATTAAATTATTATAGTAATTCTAGAACTAATTAAATTTAATCAAAAAATAACCGCCATACTTTGACTAGTAGCGGTTATTTTTATATGCAAACAACTCTATACCCAAGTTGCTGGGAGGACACTAACTCTTATAGTGCATATAACTATTAATTTTGAGGAAAATAAGCTTGCTTATCTTTATATTTCAGTTAATGTGCGTGACTTAATGTATCAAGATCAATTTCTTGAATTCCATTGTTATATGTCCATTCTTTAATCTTGTTTACAATGATATTTAAAACAAAAAAGTATTGATATTGTCTATCAACACTTAAAAGTATAGAGACTTTTAATAGGTATTATTTAATAATTTTCTAAATGTTTTTTCGATAAGAAAGTTATTAAATAGTGAACAGCTTACTTATGTAAGTTTATGAGTACTAAGTATTCTGTTAAAAAGTACATATTAAATACCATTTTCTTCGCAGTGGATTGTGTCCAATACGGAGATGTTTTTATTTAATTTATATTAGCAAAAATAATGTTGTAGACCTAACTAGGATTTGAACAGCTGTGTTACAGTCAAAAGCCTTACTGATTGCAGTTAATTTGGATATAGGAACTATTTCTATTAAATAGCCCCTTTGATTTGTTGCTAAATCAAATAAGGCTCATGTGATAACTATTTTGATTATCAAAATAGTTATCACATCATTATCATTGAAACTAGCTTAAATTATCATAGCTAAATTTTACAACAACATTTAAATGATTTATGTCATTCCCTTTAATAATATGGTTAAATTTTAAGTTATTTGTCATATATAAGTATCACCTTCTGGCAAATATTAGTTCGATAATCAAATTTCTTATAGTTTGTATCATATTGTATATAAGATTGAATGTCAATAATTTTTTTGATAATTTCCTTAATTACTAAGGACTTTGAGGCTTTAAAAAAACAAATTGTTTTTTTATAAAATAATTTGATTGTAAAAATACTATTGTAAGAAATAAACTTTTATTTTAATGTTTTTTAATCAAACCACTTATTATTGGTGGTTATTTTCAAACAAAAATCAGGTAGTCATAGAGCTATTTTTTCCACCTTTCAACACGCTTAATAAGCTAAACATATTTATTTTAGCCAAAATCTATTGTATCCAATGCTCGTTCTGTACTTACTCTATCTAGCCCTAAATATTCTAGTGTCATTGCTTCACTGGAATGATTTAATAATTTCATTACTAAACCAATATTATAATTTGATTGTACATAAACGCGATAGGCGCCTGTTTTGCGCATAGTGTGGGTACCTAGATAGTTAATTCCTAATAAATCACCTACTTTGGCCATAATTTTATAAAATTGTTTCTCACTAATATGTCGTGTAGGATTCTTCAAAGATGGAAACAACCAAGTTGATTTAATAAGATTTTTGTCTAACCAGATTTTATAAGTAATCAAATCATTTACTACAGGTTTCAAATAAAGTGTATTAGGTTTACCTGTCTTTTTATCATGGATAAAAGCATGGCTTTTTACTGTTCCATCTTCATTATAAGTGTCCGTCATTTTTAAATGCATAACATCACTAACCCGTAATAGAGTGGCTTTTCCAATTTGAAAAATTGTATAGTTTCTTCTTCCTGCACGAAAATTATTTAATAATGTATCCTGAACTTCTTTTAGAACATTTGAATCTTTTATTGGTAATACAATTTGACGCATTTACAATTCTCCGATCACAAAATTTTATAGCACTTTATAACTACATTCTTCGACTATGAAATATTTTTTATTTTAACAGCGTAATTATATTAATTATCACGCTTGCTTGTTGATTTAGCAACAAATCAAAGGGGCTATTTAATAGAAATAGCCCCTAAGTTTATTTGTTAATTTATATTAGTTAAAAATTCAAAATATTTTGAATGATTTTATGCAGATTAATTATTCGGGCTTAGCATAAAAATTCTATGTTTAAGTTAAATTATTAAATAATATTTAATAATATTTGCCCTATTTAATCAAGATGTTGGTAGATTGTTTTTTGGTTGGAGGAATGAAGTGAAGATATTTTCAAGAAATGAACTATTTGGTTTCAAACAAATTGTTATAACACTGATAATGCTTGCAAGTGGGGGAATAGGTTGCTTGACCACTTCTTTTTCTAATGTCGATGCTGCAGCATATGGAAATATTCCAAAATTGGATGAAACAGAAGATTCTCAAGAAGCGCAGATGCTTAATGATTTGGGTACAAGTGGACTTGCAACTAGTGATTCTCAAGTAAATGATATTAATAGCCCAAGTATAATGCATATGTTACAACTACAATTACAGCAAAAAGATGATTTGAAAAGAATCGAGGCCTATCATGCTAAGCAACGCTCAGAACGACACTTAAGTCGTCGAGCAGTAGGCGATGCAGATGTTTCTTCATGGAATGAATTTGTCAGTGCTGTTAGCGATCCTAATATTGATACAATTAATTTAAAGACTGATCTCCAGGCTTCCAGTAACGCAACCATTAGCTCTGATAAAATTATAAACTTTAATGGCTTTAAAATAAGTCTTAATACATCAACAAATGTAACTATTAATATTGCAGGTGGTAATGTTACATTAGTTTCTCCTACAATTGAAAATAATGGTTCATCAGCAGCTGCACCACCAACATTTACTTATCAAAGTGGTAGCTTAAAAGTTACTGGTAATGCTCAAATATCAGGTGTTTTTTTTAATTCTACTGGTACTCCAGGTGATTTGACTTTTCAAGATGCTACTGTGTCATTTTATTATGATCAGCATGGTTGGAATAATTTAGGAAACTCAAGGTATGCAATAATTGCTATGACAGGAAGTGCTGCAGGTTCAATAAAAGTCTTAAACAGCACGATTGATGATAACTCATATGGATTCATTTTCTTTGATGGAGCACCTCATAAATCTTTTTTAATTGATGATAATTCTAAGATTATCTCCACTCAGCCAGATGTTAATCAGACAGGTGAGCTTTTTTATTTTATTGCTACACCTCGAAATCAAAATGTTGCCGATGCAGGAATAGAACTAACGATTAAAGGTCATTCTTCTGTCACTGCCAGTAAGATAGCAACTTATGATATTTGTGGTACGATTAAAATATACGGTCAAGGCACAAAGGTTTCTTTAAGTGAGGGTTCTATACTAGATGTTTATAATCCTCGTGGAGCAGCATTCGTTGAATCTGGTTCGGGAAGCTCTTTTGTTTTAGATGGTGAAGGGACAGAACTAAAATTGACCCGAGGAGAGATTGGTTCTGATCCACCTAATAATTCTCCAATCAGATTTGCTTATACTGGTAACATGTCATTTGATGTTACTGACAAAGCCAAGGTTGAAGTTTATCAAAATAATCCGCGCACTAATACGTATGGTATCCGAATGTTTGGTGATCAAAATTCAATTAATGTTAGCGGTGGTGCAGAATTTAATGTTTATAACAATTCTGATCCCAACGAAGCTTCAACATCTGTTGCTGTAACTGCAACTAGGGCACAAGGTATTCTCTATGCTGGTGGTGGTGGTAGTGGACCCAATATTAGTACTTTTAATTTAACAGGTAAAGATTCACAAGTACTGATTGATTCTAATAATGGAGCAGCCATTTTGTCACGTACTACTAGCTTAAGTATTGACGCTGGGAATGGAACCTCTTTTGTTGCTCGTGGACGATTACCGAACAGTTCTATTTTTTACTCTGCTGCCGATTTACGATTTCATATGGATGTACCTCGATATTTTGACTTTATGAACTATGCTGATGGTCCCAGAGATACTGGTAATTTATTTTATGGAAATCCTACAAGTGAATTCACTCATGGACCGATTCCCTTATCAATTTGGGATCGTAGTGCTAAAGTCTTAGAGTCACCAACTAAGTCTTGGAAATATGTCGGGGCTGCCTATAGTGGCAGAGGACCATTTAGTGTAGCTACTCCTAGTACTACTGGACCTAGTACAGATGATTTTGCTAATTATATGAGCTTGAACGCAGGTTTAACTACAGCTCGTAGAATGACAGCTAATACTTCACCAGCGAAGGTTACTAGTCCAGATTTGCCACCGACTAATGCTGATAAATATATCTGGATAAAAGCTTTAATACCAGCTGAAAATAATGTTACTCGAGAAGCTTATGACGGTGAAGTCTTTGCTGATGTCAAGTTGACTATGCCAGATGGAACTACAAAAACATTTAACGGCACATCAATTCAGCACGCGGGTTACTATGAGTATGCTGATAAAACAATTATGAACGGTGCTATCAAGATAACTGGTAATGATGGTGATTTTATTCCCACCGGAACAAAAATTGAAGTCACCAGACTATGGCGTAGTGATCCCGATCCTAATGATCAAGGAGCAATTATCTCAGATCCACAAGATATTTTATATCCAGTTACAACAGTTATCGATAAAACCCCACCAGCACCAGCCAAGTTAGTAAATGATGGTGATGATCTACCACCTTCTACTAAGTCAGTGAGTGGCTATGATGGTGAACCGGGAGCTACAGTTTCTTGGCAATTAATTCATAATAATCAAGTAACTAATGGACCAACAACGACAACAGTCAAACCAGACGGCACCTGGAAGTTAGACGGGATTTCAGGATTAGATGTAGGTGATCAATTACGTTTTATTATGACGGATGCAGCTGGCAATTCTAATCCTAGTACTGAGACTGTCTATCATGATGCTACTTTTGCGCCTGCAACGACATTGAATATTGAAGGGCACCTAAGGATGCGCGTGCCCTTAAGCATTGATTTTGGAAATAAAGTTAATGTTGATAGGAATAATATTCCTATGCAGAAGTATACGGGAGATTTGAGCGTTACTGATACTCGACATGATTTAGCTTGGCAAATCACATTAAGTGCCCAAGGGGGAGATTTAGGAACGAGTGATTTACCATTATACTATGGTGATGATCAGGGACAATCAATTCCAATTAGTAATCAGCCAGCGCTTATCTATACAAAAGCTCAACCGCAAGTAGATGAGAATCCGTTTGTTATTTCCCAAGATTGGACGACTTCCACACGATCCACAACAGACGTTCCGAAAGGACCTTATTTAAAAAATGATCGTGATTATAGGCTGGGGCATCATCAAGGCACCTTAGAGTGGACGTTAACTAATAGCCTGCCGTAGTTCTCATAAATAGATAACACGATTTTATTTAAGAAATCGTGTTTTTTATTTTTATCCTTTACAGAACTCGGAAAGTCTAAATAATAACTTAATCAAGGCGGTAAATACCATGAGAGAGCAGGAAATCAAAAATATTGGTAATCTAATGAACGATATTTCCAATAAGGTAGTAAAGACAGAAGAAAAACAATTACAAAGGCTAGGATTTTTGGATATTACATTAAGTGAAGCTCATGTAATTAATGCAATAACAGAAGTACAGCAAAAGACAAATTCTGAAGTGGCGCAAGAATTAGAATTATCTCCAGGTACTGTAACAGTTATAGTTAATCATTTATTAAAAAAAGGATATGTCTCACGTTCTCGTAGAGATGGAGATCGTAGAACAGTTAATCTGGGATTAACTAAAAAAGGTAAAAAGTTTTATCGTGTGTACAGACTGTATTATTACTTAATGATACAAACTGCAGTAGAAGATTTGAGCGATACAGAAGTACAAATATTAAGTAAATCATTGAAAAAGATTAATACTTTTTTTGGCAGTTAAATTATTATTAGAAACGAATAAAAATTGACATAAAGAAGTAAATAATAAGTAGATGACAAATTTAATCAGAGTGAATTCTAAAACTTCCACGAAAGAGAACTATTGACTTGATACCTTCTAATATTTGATCAATACATCGTTCATTATAACTAGCAATGATAGCAGTTCATTTATTATTGATTTGTTAGCACGTTTAAGATAAGGGCTGAGTCACATCGAGATTTTTCTAGAAAAGGTAAGTAATATTTAAAAAAGTTTATTAGCTTTAATTAAATCTTATTTGATTTATACTCAGAATTTATTAAAGTAATTATTTAAAAGTTATTGACATTTGCCAGTTTCATGGTATTCTTTTCATTAAAATAAAATTAAAAACGGAGGAGAATATTATGGCAAAGGTTAAAGCGTCAGAGGTAGATTTTAATAACTTGGGCTTTGATTATTTAGATTTGCCGTATCGTTACCAAGCGTATTGGCGTGATGGCGAATGGCAAGATGCAGGTTTAGTAGAAGATAGTGATGTGCAAATGAGCGAAGGCGCGACGGCTTTACATTACGGGCAGTCTGACTTTGAAGGTATGAAGGCTTATCGAACTAAGGATGGCGATATTCAATTATTTCGTCCAGATCAAAATGCTGAGCGGATGCAACGTAGTTGTGAACGGTTATTAATGCCTTCAGTACCAACTGAGATGTTTATTGATGCCGTGAAACAAGTTGTTAAAGCCAATGCTGACTTTGTCCCTCCTTATGGTAATGGTGCTACTTTATATATTCGTCCTGTAATGTGGGGTGTTGGAGGAGTAATTGGTGTTCATCCAGCGCCGGAGTACTTATTTAGAATTTTTGTTATGCCGGTTGGCAATTACTTCAAAGGTGGCTTAACACCAACTAATTTTACAACTTCTGAATATGATCGAGCTGCTCATAAGGGAACAGGTCAAAGCAAGGTTGGCGGTAACTATGCTGCTAGTTTGATGCCAGGTGATCAAGCACATAAACGCGGATTTTCTGATTGTGTTTACTTAGATCCTATTAATCATCAAAAGATTGAAGAAGTTGGATCTGCTAACTTCTTTGGTATTACACAAGATGATAAGTTTGTGACACCGAAGTCACCATCCATTTTGCCAAGTATCACGAAATATTCATTATTATATTTAGCAGAACATGAATTGGGTATGGAAACTGAAGAAGGCGATGTTTATATTGATGATTTAGATCGCTTTAAAGAGGCGGGTGCATGTGGTACCGCAGCTGTAATTTCACCAATTGGTGGTTTGGAACACAACGGAAATCTGCATGTCTTTTATAGTGAAACTGAAGTAGGACCAGTAACGCGAAAACTTTATGACTTGTTGACTGGTATCCAATTTGGTGATGTTCAAGGACCTGAAGGTTGGGTAGTTAAAGTTTAAAATAAAATTTAAAGCTGAAGCAATCATTTGTTTCAGCTTCTTTTTTTGTGTTTTTAAATCGTGAGGCTTGAGAAAATGATTTTTTTAAAACCATCTTTTAAAGATTATGCTGGCAGAATTATTGAAAAATATTGTTCTCCAATAAACAAGTTAACACCCAAACGGGTGAGTGCTGTAACCAAAGTTAATTGTCCTAAATTGGTGATTCTTGAAAAAAGCGAAATGCTAGCACCGAAAAAGGCTCCAGAAACAATATCTAATTTAATTTTTAAAATAGTCGCAATAGCCATAAAAACAAGACCTAAAGTAGAAATAGTTGTGAACAAACTGCCACATACCAATGCAATTAATGAATAAACCACAAAAACTTCGGGTAAAAAGAATTTATTAGGAATAAGTTGAAAGCTATAATACATAACTGTGGTGATTATTGCAAAATGATAATGGCATAACCTAAAATGGCTAAAATGATGCACAAGACAATATAACATTTGCTTACTTTAATTGTTTTTATTTTGTGGTTTGTAATCAAAACTTGATACTCCTATTATTTAGAATCTGTGTAATAAGGCAAAAAGTCCCAGAGTTAAGAGTTTAACTCTGGGACGAAGTGATTCGCAGTACCATCCATATTTATGTGTTTTGCATCTCAAAATTATAACGTAATTAACGCTAATAGTAGAGATTGAGAAAAATGCTTTGCATAGTTTACAACAACCACTATGTTTCTAAAACAGAGAGCAAGTTTCCTACTAAATTTCTCCTAATTATTAATTAAATTAACTACTTGAATTGCTTGCAAGTCAATCATAGTGTAAAAATAGTTTAAAATAAATTGTAAATAATTATGTGCAATGAGTGTCATTGATTTACAATGAAATAGACATAAGGATTGTGAATATATGCAAAAAAGTTATCAGGCAAAACATGCCTACCACGGACATTTTATGCATCAGAAAATATTTTTAGCGATTGTAGTGTTAATTATTTTTGGGACACTTTTTGGTTTATTATTATTGAATCGCTGGCAAAAAGCTGGGCGACCAGATACACAAGAATATCCTGTTTTAGGTGTTAGTCTCAGTCAAGAAGATGGCTACCAAGATTTTCGCTTACTGAAAAAACACGGTGTCGACTTTGTCTATTTAAAAGCAACTCAAGGAGCAGATTATTTTGATGATAATTTTTTAAGTAATTATTGGCGGATTCAAGGAGCACAATTACCGTTTGGGGTTTATCATTATTTTAGCTTTACATCATCGCCTCAAGCACAATTTGATAATTTTAAAACTAGTATCGGTCAGCAAATCGGTAATTTGCCAATAGTTATTCAATTAAATGATTATCAAAATCCGCATCCCGCTACTAAAAAAATTAGGCAATCAGTATCACAATTGTGCACTTTACTGGTAAACTATTATCAGCGCAAGGTTATTATTCAAACAACACCAACGTTTGCGAAGATTTTTAATAATCCAAAAGATACAGTGTGGTTGCAATCTCCAAAGCTGCCACTGCATAAACGACAAGATATTGATTTTTGGGAATATGACCAACAAGGAAAAATCCCCAGTTTGGCTTCGACTAATCTATATCATATGTCAGTCTTTATTGGTAATGAAAATCATTGGCAACATTATGTACAAACAGGAGGCTATTAATTGTTACAGCTAGGAGTTATTGGAACTAATTGGATTACACAACAATTTATTGAAGCTGCTCAACAAACACATACTTTTCAGCTACGTGAGGTTTATTCACGAACACAAGAACATGCGCAAAATTTAATTAATCAAGTAAATGGTACTGATACCTTAATTACCACAGATTTAACTAAATTTTTTGCTAGTCCAGAATTTGAAGTTGTTTATATTGCTTCGCCGAATAGTTTACATTTTCAGTATATTTGCCAAGCAATTGCAGCTAATAAACAAGTCATTGTGGAAAAACCAATGGTATCTACACGAGCAGAGTTTTTACAGATTCAAGAATTACTGCAAAACCATCCAGGAATTTATGTTTTAGAAGCAGCTCGCCATATCCATGAGCCCGAATTTGCAACTTTAAAACAGCAAGTACAACAATTAGATCGAATTGATGGGGCCACTATCACTTATCGGAAATATTCCAGTCGCTATGATTTGGTTTTGACTGGACAAGAACCTAATATCTTTTCACCCAAGTTTTCTGGTGGTGCTTTGTACGATTTGGGTGTTTACTTATTGTATGATGCAGTTTGCTTATTTGGTCAACCGTTGTCTGCGCAGTACTTACCGCAAATGATTGCCACAGGTGTCGATGGTCAAGGAACAATAGTCTTACATTATGATCATTTTGATGTGACAATGTTAGTTGGAAAAATTTCCAATTCTATCTTGCCCTCAGAAATATATAGTGGCAAAAAGACTTTATCTTTTGATGATGGGGGCACGGTGCGCAAAATTTGGAATAATTATAATGATTGGCAATTTACGGGTGCTGACCATAATCCCATGTTAGCGGAAACGGAAGTATTTGCACAAATCATTCAACAAAAAGATCAAACTCAATTTAATCAGTTATGGCAAATGGCTGATCAAGTTAATCAATTATTAACACAAATCCGTTTAGCGGCTGGTATTAAATTTGCAGCCGATAGAAGTGAGGCATAATGGAAATTCCAGCAGTTTATCAAACTTATTTTCAGCAACATCATTTTCAAAAATTAACCCCCGTGCAAAAAGCAGTTTACCAACCCTTTATTCAAAGACAATCGCTATTGGCCTTAGCTCCTACGGGGTCGGGCAAAACGCTTGCCTTTGGGATGCCTTTGTTAGAGCAAGTACAATTAGGTCAAGGTATTCAAAAGATAATTTTGGAACCATCACAAGAATTAGCGATTCAAACTCGGGATGTTTTACGAGAATTGAATCCCCAAGTGAACATTTATGGAGTAATTGGCGGTGCCAATCTCAAACGCCAAATTGAACATTTGAAGCAAAAGCCTGAAGTTATAGTAGGTACTTTAGGTCGGATTTTAGACTTAGTAGATAAGAAAAAGCTGAAACTGCAAAATATCAGTACTTTGTTAGTAGATGAAGCTGATGAAATGTTAAGTGATCGCTTAGAAGATATTCGCGGAGTAATTAATCGCATGCCTAGTGCAGTTCAACTAGCCTTTTTCTCAGCTACGACAATTCCTTTATTTTCTGAATTAAAAAAATGGTTTGGACAAGAATTTACAGCTGTGAATTTGTCAACCGATGAGAGCTTTAGAGCAGGCTTAAGGCATTATTTTATAACGGTTGACAACCAACGTAAGTCAGAATTATTACAAAGATTAGCCCATCGAAAAAATAAAAAGAACTTAGTTTTTTGTCAATCAAGTAAACAATTGCATCGCTTAGCAGCCGATATGCGTTACCGAAAAACGTATTTCACAGTTTTAGATACCAGTGATCCTAAAAAAAGACGGGCAGATGCTTTAAACGCCTTTCGTAATCGAAAAACTTCAATGTTATTGGCAACTGATGTAGCCGCTCGCGGAATGGATATTCCTGATTTGACAACGGTTATCAATTTAGAAAATCCGCAAGATTTAACAGAATACATTCATCGTAGTGGTCGAACAGGACGCATGGGTCGCAATGGTGAAGTGATTACCTTAGGTAATCAGCATGATTGGCGCCAACTTCAAACACTCTTAAAAAATAACAATATTCCACTGACCAAAGTCTATCTACAAGGCGATGAATTAAGTTCGACGCCACCGCACATCCATAAAAAGCAATCTGCACCAAAGAAAAAAGTCTCTGCTCCTAAAAAGCGTTGGCGTAATCAAAAAAATAAGGGCAAACAGCACTAAAGAACTTTACATGTAGTTAAATTCGTGGCAAGATAAAATTGTTGTAGTAATTTAACTACAATGCTGGTCTCGTGGCTCAGCTGGATAGAGCAACTGCCTCCTAAGCAGTAGGTCATCGGTTCGAATCCGATCGAGATCATTCATATCAGAGCTGAGATATTTTGGAATTCAAGGCTCTATTTTTATACTTAGAATAATAGGAAGTAAAAGCATGCAAAAAATTAAAGTAATGGCGATTTTTGGTACCCGGCCTGAAGCAATTAAAATGGCACCTTTAGTGTTGGAGTTAAAAAAGCAAAGTGCGTATTTTGAAACAATTACGGTTGTCACTGCGCAACATCGAGAGATGCTAGATTCAGTTTTAAATATTTTTGATATTCAACCAGACTATGACTTAAATATCATGAAGCAAAAACAAACTCTCAGTGGTATTACAAGTTCTGTGATTTTAGATTTAGATGATATTTTAGAACAAGAGCAGCCACAAATAGTTTTGGTTCATGGCGATACAACGACGACCTTTTCAGCAGCACTGTCAGCCTTTTATCACCAAATTGCTATTGGACATGTGGAAGCGGGCTTAAGAACTTGGAATAAGTATTCACCTTGGCCAGAAGAAATGAATCGGCAAATGACAGACAATTTGGCAGACTTATATTTTGCACCTACGGAACAAAGTAAGGCTAATTTATTGCAGGAACATCATCAAGCAGCTAACATTTTTGTGACTGGCAATACTGCTATTGATGCTTTGAATCAAACGGTTAAAGCTGATTATCATCATGAAGTATTAAATTTAATTGATCCTCATAAGCGGATGATTCTAGTAACAATGCACCGTCGTGAGAACCAAGGCGAGCCTATGCGCCAAGTTTTTCAAGCTATGCGCGATGTAGTCCAAGAATACAGTGATGTTGAAATTATTTATCCTGTTCATCTAAATCCTATAGTGCAACAAACAGCCCAAGAAATCCTGGGTAATCAGGAACGAATTCATTTGATTAAACCATTAGATGTTTTAGATTTTCATAATTTAATCGATCGTTCTTACTTTATTATGAGTGATTCCGGTGGTGTGCAAGAAGAAGCTCCCGCTTTAGGTAAGCCAGTGTTAGTTTTGCGAGATACTACGGAGCGGCCAGAAGGTGTTGCTGCTGGCACATTAAAGTTAGTCGGTACCCAATATAGTCATGTTAAACATGAAATGGAACAGTTATTAAATAATCAACAAGAATACCAATTGATGGCGCAAGCTAAGAATCCTTATGGTGACGGTCATGCTAGTGAACGGATGTGTGCAGCAATTCGTTATCATTTTCAGCAGTTAGATCAGCGACCAGAAGATTTTTCCTAAGTACTAAAAAGCCCTTGCAATTTTATTTGCAAGAGCTTTTTTAATGGTTACAATCATTTTGTTTGGTTTTTTTTCGCATAGCAGATAATCTTTGTAATAAGAGTTTGTTCTCATGTGTAAATATTGCTTGTGTGGAAAAGTAGTTGACTAACCCTACAATAATTTGGTCAATAATTTTAACAATTAAATTATTCCAATGTAACCAATTAATTCCCGCCCACATCAAAATATTATCTAGTAACAAAGCTAAGATTCTTTGAGATAAGAAAAGGGTAATTTCTTTTATAAAGGTCTTAGGTTCTTGATATCGTGATTTAAAAACAATGCTTTTATTTGCAATAAAAGAAAACAAATTAGCAACAAACCAGGCTAAGGTATTCGCAATAAGCATCGTTACTTGAGCATGATTGTGCAGCCAGTTAAAGACAATTACATTTAAAATTGAGGCTAAAAAGCCAAAAAGACTATAGATAATAAAATTTCGATATCGTTTATAAATTTTCATCATAATATCTTCTTAACTTTACTGACAATTTTGAATAATTGTCTGGGCAAAGTGATCAAGATTGGCAATATCATCATTATCTGGGGCTAATTCAACTTTCACGCTCATAGCGGCCTTTTGGGCGTGGGCTTGTTCAAAGGCTTGTTCAAAGTGCTCCACTGCAATGCAAAAATCTTGATAAAAGCGATCCCCAGAGCCACATACACCATACAATTTACCGGTTAAATCTGCTTCTAATAAATCATGATAAAAGTCTAAGCCTTCATCGGGAATGTTGCCTTCTAAGCCATCAGAATAAGTATAGCTAACCATAATACAAATATCAGCATCTTGATAGTCAGCTACATCAGTTTGCGAGATTTCTGACATATCAACGTCCATTCCAGCTTCTTCAAAATCTTCGCTGAGAATATCAGCCATATCTTCATCGTTACCAGTCATGCTGGCATATACAATTTTAACCTTAGTCACAGTTTTCATCCTCGTTTAATAAATTATCAAAATTATATTATAACAAATCTCTTAGTGTAAAGTATTTGGGTTTTAAGAACTAGTTAATATTTTAGTTGATTACAGGCTGAGTAGCAAACCCATAATATTCCAGCGATATAAATTAGTTATTTGAGAAATATTAAAAGGAATATGCAATTAGTCAATTATATCTAAGATGCGCTATAATGTGTACAGTTAATAAGTGGAGGTAATATTTTGATTACATTAAAATCAGAACGTGAAATTGAAGGCATGCGCAAATCGGGCGCTTTACTGGCACAAACGCACTTAGGCTTGCGTAAAATTATTAAACCAGGTATTTCAAGCATGGAAATTGAAAATTTTGCCGATGATTTCATTACTAAAAATGGTGGCGTTCCTTCTGAAAAAGGCTTTGAAGGTTATCAATTTGCAACTTGTGTCTGTGTCAATGACGAAGTAGCTCATGCAGAACCACGGGAAAAATTAATTTTAAAAAATGGTGATATCGTCAAAGTTGATATGACTGTTTCATTAGATGGATACCAAAGCGATTCTTGTTGGACCTATGCAGTTGGGGAAATTTCTGTGGAAAATCAACATTTGATGGATGTAACTAAAAAAGCACTTTATTTGGGGATTGATCAAGCGGTTGTCGGTAATCGGTTAGGTGATATTGGCTGGGCAATTCAACATTATGTTGAAGATCAAGAGCATATGGGAGATGTCCGCGACTTAATTGGACATGGGATTCAGCCAACAATGCATGAAGCCCCTAATGTGCCTCATTATGGTGAACCAGGTAAAGGATTGCGCTTGCGAGAAGGTATGACAATTACTATTGAGCCGATGGTCAACCTCGGTACTTGGGAAATTAAGAGTAAGTTTACGGATGAAGATTGGGAATATTTTGTTTCAGCAGACGGAACCACATCAGCACAATATGAGCATACTTTGGCAATTACCAAAGATGGTCCTAAGATTTTGACTTCCCAAGATCCTGAATTTGATAAAAAATATTTATAAAAGCTGATGCCAATGACAACTAATTCTCAGATACCTTTGTTTCGGACTAATCAAACTTTCTGGAAAAAATTACAAGGATTCGGCCAATTAGTAACACAAAAAATAAAAAATGGTAATTTAAGTTTATCTTCGAAGGCGATTGTCTATTATAGTTTATTGTCTTTTTTTCCATTAATTTCGCTATTGGGTAGTATAATTCCACTTTTACATTTGGATGTGCAGGTAGTACTTAATTATCTGCAAATTTTAACCCCGCAAAAATTACAACAATTGCTAGAACCATTAGTAGTGCAACTATTAACCAAGCGCAGCGGTGGTTTGTTATCTTTTGGTATTTTAGGTACACTTTGGACTAGTTCAGGAGTTGTCAATATTTTACGGCGGAGCGTTAATTATATTTATGGATTTGATAATGAAAAGCTTTATACACAAACTGATCAATCATTAGTTAATAATATTTTGTTACGAATAATATCAGTTTTACTAACAGCGTTATTTATTATCGTTTTAGTTTGCTTGTTAATCGCATTAGTATTAGGACAACAAGTTTTAAATTGGATTAAGCCCATTTTTTCTTGGGTACCTAATTTTTTAACAGCTTTTTTGTTTTGGAAGTGGCCGATCACTATTTTAACGTTGGTAGCTGTAATGGTAGTTGCGTACTATTTATTACCTAATCTACATGTCAAAATCCGTTATATTTGGCCAGGAGCAGCTTTTTCGGCTGTGGGGTTCATTATTTTAGTCCAGTTTTTCTCATTATATTTACATTATTTTGGACGACGATGGAATTCTTATGGTACGATTGGAACTTTCTTTATTCTAATTTTGTGGCTTAATTTTGTCGGTTATATTTTTTTGATTGGAGCAGCTTTAAATGCTGCTTATACCGAAGGTTGGATAGGTGAAATTCAACAACAAAAGCGACTGCAATTTTTATCTAAAAAATAAATTTACCCGCCATTGGTAATCGTTTTATTGTATGATAGAGATAGAATTAATTTAATGTATGAGAGGATTAATTATGCAAAAAGTTAGAAAAGCTGTGATTCCAGCTGCAGGATTGGGAACACGTTTTTTGCCTATTACTAAAGCTATGGCCAAAGAAATGCTGCCCATTGTTGATAAACCAACTATCCAATTCATTGTTGAAGAAGCCAAAGCTTCTGGCATTGAGGATATTTTAATCATCACGGGTAAAGGCAAACGACCAATTGAAGACCATTTTGATTCGGCACCAGAATTAGAGCAGAACTTGGCAGCTAAGCACAAAGACGCTTTATTGAAGGTAGTGCAAGATACTACTAATATTGGAGTGCATATGTACTTCATTCGCCAAGCCTATCCTAAAGGCTTAGGAGATGCTGTACGCTTAGCGAAGTCTTTTATTGGCGATGAGCCTTTTGTAGTCATGCTCGGTGATGATGTCATGAAAGATAAGGTTCCTCTGACAAAACAGCTAATTAATGATTATAATGAGACTCATGCTTCGACACTTGCCGTTATGCAAGTACCCAAAAAAGAAGTTTCCAAGTATGGAGTGATTGCACCTGATGGTCAAGCTAAAAAGGGCTTATATCGGGTGAAGAATTTTGTAGAAAAGCCTGCTGTTGATAAAGCTCCCAGCAATCTAGCAATTATTGGTCGTTATTTATTAACCCCGGATATTTTTGATGTTTTGGATACACAAAAGCCTGGTGCCGGTGATGAAATCCAATTAACTGATGCGATTGATCGCTTAAATACTACGCAACGGGTTTTTGCTCATGAATTTACTGGAGAACGCTTTGATGTAGGTAACAAGTTTGGTTATATGCAGACAAGCATTGAATATGGTTTAAATCATCCCGAAATCAAAGATGAATTACGTCAATATATTATCGATTTAGGACAAAAACTTTCACAGAAAACAAAGTAATTACTTTAAATAGACTTGAACGCCGGCGAAGCGAATGCCAAAGATTTGCTGGCGCTTTTTTTGATTTTGGACCCAAATAATTGCCGCTGCAGGACATTGTTTCAGTAAAACTACTAATTCCCATGCTTTTAAAGTCTTATGAGAATGATAATTGAGATTTAGTAATACTGAATGATTTTCATTAGTTACATCTGATGATATACTAGAGATTCCGAGAAGACGCTTTTTAGAGTCTTCAAAAAATATTTGGTTGTTTTGCTTTACATCAGCAAGTAATTTGATTAATGTTTGAACATCCATAATAAGTCCTTTCAAAATAATTAAATAAGAGGTGCTAGTATTTTGACAGATCAACAAGTTGTGATAGTTGCTGCTTATCGTAGTCCAACAGGAAAGTTTTGGGGACAGCTGCAGCCTTTAAATTCAGTTCAACTGGCTTCCCAATTAGTTAAACAAATTTTAAACCGAGTTGCCATTAATTCTCAAATGATTGATCAAGTAATTTTAGGCAATGTCTTAGCAACCGGTGCTGGTCAAAACATTGCGCGACAAGTGCAACTTAATGCGGGGCTAGATCAATCAAAAACAGCAATGACTATTAATCAAGTTTGTGGATCAGGTCTCAAAGCGATTCGCTTAGCACAAGCAGCATTAGTCATGGGAGATGCGCAAGCAGCAATTGCGGGAGGAGTCGAGAGTATGTCTAATGCTCCTGCTTTTGCAGCGCGTATCAGTAAAAATAATTTTGCGAATGAGTGGCAAGATAGTTTGCAAGAAGATGGGCTTAAAGATGCTTTTGGACATTATGCCATGGGTGTAACTGCGGAAAATTTAGCTCAAAAATTTCATATTACGCGCCAGCAACAAGACAAATATGCTTGGCAATCGCAACAGCGTGCATCTTTTGCGCAAGAGCAGGGATGGTTTAATGATGAAATAATACCAGTGGTTAACTTAAATTATGACGAACCTGTTCGGTCTAACTCAACCTTAGAATCATTGGCTAAGTTAAAACCAGTTTACCAAACTCAAGGCAGCGTGACGGCAGGTAACTCATCACCTCTAAGTGATGGGGCTTCAGCTTTAATTTTGATGACGAAAAAGCAAGCTCAAAAGTTGCAGTTGCAGCCTTTAGCACAAATTGTAGGTTATCAAGAAGTAGGATATCGTCCTGATTTGATGGGCTATACGCCAGTAATTGCAATTCAAAACTTGTTGGCTCAAACTCATCAACAAGTGAGCGATATTGACTTATTTGAGGTTAATGAAGCTTTTGCAGCGCAAGCCTTAGTTGTCCAACAAGAATTAGGGATTGATAATCAACGTTATAATATTAGTGGTGGAGCTTTAGCTTTAGGACATGCTTTAGGTTCATCTGGAAGTAGAATTGTGACGACTTTAGTACACAATTTAAAGCGAACACGACAACAATATGGCATTGCTGCTTTGTGTATTGGCGGCGGTCAAGCAATTGCACTGGAGGTCGAGAACTTACAATGACCAAGTTATATGAAATGACCACAGCACAACGTTTAAAACAATTACAAATGGAAGGCTATTTGACCCAATCTGATATGGAATTATTGCAGACAAATTCTGCATTACCTGCAACAATTGGAAGTCATTTAGTAGAAAACTATCTGGGAAATTTTGCACTGCCGTTTGGTGTGGCCAATCATTTTCTAATTAACCAACAAGATTACTTAATTCCAATGGCTACTGAAGAGCCATCAGTAATTGCAGCTGCAAGTAATGCGGCTCAACGTGTTGCTCGTAGTGGCGGATTTCAAACTCAAGTTTTTCGCAATGGTCTTCAAGGCCAAATTGTGTTTCAAGGTCACTTGAAAGATAAAACTAGTTTTTTGCAGCAACATCACAATCAAATTATGACAATTGCCGATCAAGCACATCCAACGCTGCAACAACATGGTGGTGGGTTAAAAGATATTAATATTAATAATTATAAAGATTTTGTAGAATTTAATCTGTTGATTAATCCAGCAGAAGCAATGGGTGCCAATGTAGTTAATACTATTTTAGAAGCCGTAGCTCATTATTTACAGCAACAATTGCCTCAATTGGATTTATTAATGGCGATTTTGTCTAATCAAGCGCCTCAACAAATCGCCAGTGCCAGTGCCCAAATTGATTTTGAACAATTAGCCACTTCACAATATTCGGGCTATCAAGTAGCTCAGCGGATTGTAGCGGCTAGTGAATTTGCCCAGATTTCTGCAGCTCGAGCAGCTACGCATAATAAAGGGATAATGAATGGCGTTATTGCCACAGTGTTGGCAACTGGCAATGATACGCGCAATATTAATGCAGCTGTTTATGCAGGTTTAAATCAAAGCCAGAAAACTTTAAGTGAATGGCAAATCCACGATCAAAAATTGGTTGGTAATATTCGACTTTCCTTGCCTTTAGGTAGTGTTGGTGGTGCAATTTCAACATTACCAATGGCGCGATTAGCTATGCGGATTTTACAGCAGCCCTCAGCTACCCAATTAATGGGAATTGTTGCGACTGTTGGCTTAGCTTCCAATTTGGCAGCTTTACGAGCGTTAGTAACTCAAGGAATTCAAGCAGGTCATATGAACTTACAGTGGCAAAGTTTAGCGATTATGGCCGGTGCTAAGGCTGATGAGATTGCTCCCATCGTTGCTTATTTAAAAGCTCATCCTCAAGTGGCAAATCTCGCCAATGCCCACAAACAATTAGAGCAATTACGAAAGGATAAATAAATGACAGTTGGAATTGATAAAATTGGTTTTTATACACCTCAGCAATATTTAGATTTAATTGACTTGGCTCATGCTCGCCAAGTAGATCCTAATAAATATTTAATAGGCATCGGTCAACAACAAATGGCAGTAGCTGATTTAGATCAAGATATTGTAGCCATGGCCGCTAATGCTGCTGAAGAAATTTTGACTACTGCCGATCGCCAAGAGATTGGTTTATTGATTGTAGCCACAGAAAGTGGTGTGGATCAGTCCAAAGCAGCTGCATTATTCGTGCAGGAATTATTACACATTAATAATAATATTCGGGCTTTAGAAGTCAAAGAGGCTTGTTATGGCGCAACTGCTGGTTTACAGTTTGCTTATGATTTTGTGAGTTTACATCCAAACCAAAAAGCCTTGGTGATTGCTGCTGATATTGCTCGTTACGGTCTGCAAACTGCAGGCGAAGTAACTCAAGGTGCAGGAGCTGTAGCAATGTTAGTCAGTCAAAATCCACATATTTTGGCTTTAGAAAAAGAATCCATTTATCAAAGTCAAAATGCAGGGGATTTTTGGCGCCCAAATTATTCACAACAAGCTTTGGCACGGGGAAAATATTCTGAAGAATTATACTTACAAATGTTTACCCAAATTTACCAGCAGGCAGATTCTTTAATTAGTAAAGAGTCGCTAGCGGCCTTATTATTTCATATTCCGTTTTCTAAAATGGGCCGTAAGGCTTTACAAACGCTCAAAACTAAAATTTCAGATGGTGATTATCAGCGTTTATTAAGCCGTTTTGAAAAAAGTATTATTTATGGACAAACAGTAGGTAATATTTATACGGGATCTTTATATTTAAGTTTGCTGTCTTTGTTAGAAAATGATGATAGTTTGCAAGATAGTGAGCGGATTGCCTTATTCAGCTATGGTTCTGGGGCAGTAGCAGAATTGTTCTTTGGGCATTTGCAGCCTCATTATCGTGATTATTTGAACGCTACTGAGCATCGCCAATTACTAGATGAGCGCCAGCGACTAAGTGTAGCTGAATATGAGGCAATTTTTAAAAAGCAGTTAGTTACCGATGGATCCTGTCAGCTGATTAGTCCCGTACGAGCTGCTCAACATTATTTGAAAAAAGTTGATCAACACGAAAGATTTTATCAATAAAACGCTTGCAATAATTATTTGAGAATGATACTATAAAGGCGTGGAAAGATGATTAGCCTACCTGCAACTGTATGGTTTAGATATCGTAAGGTATTTAATTAAAAGGTTATTGATTCAAATCGGATTAAAGAAATATTATTGATGGAGATGATCGTCTGAATAGACAGATTGTTGTAAATAATAAGATGTTTTCATTAAAGTGACAATAATTTGAATAGAGGATGATCCTGAATATCAGACATCAAAATTTCTTATATAAACATGGCGTCATTGAGATGATTTCATCTAGTGTAATAAAGGGTGTAGTGTTACTGTTCGGATAAGAGGCAGTTGCCTATCATCTAAGCCACGTAATTAAGAGCTGTGACTAAGTTCACAGCTCTTTTTATAATTAAAAAGAAACACCCCCACTAACTCATATGAGTATAGGGGTGTTTTTAAATTTTATTTTCTGATTAATTTTGCGACTACTTCAACATGAGGAGTTTGAGGAAACATATCTAAAGGCTGCAACCATTGAACTTGATAAACTTTAACAAGCTCTTTTAAGTCACGCGCCAAAGTGGACGGATTACAAGAAATATAAATAAACTTTTGTGGTTGTGATTGATTGATAAAGTTAATAAATTTAGAATTTAAGCCAACACGCGGTGGGTCAACTACTAAAGCAGTGGGTTTAATACCTTGCTGCAGCCATTGGGGATACAACTCTTCTACAGCACCAACTTGATAACGGACATTATTGAGTTGATTTTGTTGGACATTTAAATTCGCATCTTCTACTGCTGCCGGAATAATCTCACCGCCGATGACTTGTTGAACTTGTTCTGCCAGACTAATACCAATAGTACCAACACCTGCATAAGCATCAACAACAATATCAGTAGCTTGGGGATTTAAGGCTGTGATAGCAGTTTGATATAATTTGGCAGTCTGCTCAGGATTTAATTGAAAAAAAGCAGCTGGAGATAGATTAAACAACTTGTTACCAATTTTTTCTTGCAGATAGTCTTTACCCCAGAGAATGTTAGTTTCATCTCCCCAAAGCGGTCCATCATCTTTAGGATTAAAGTTTTGAGCAATTGAAATAACTGCTGGGATTTGTTCATTAATTGCCGCAATTAACTGGCGCTTATGGGGTAATTTACGGGAATTCGTAATCAAAGTTAGTTGGGCTTGTTGAAAGTGAACGGATTCGCGAACAACTAAAGTTTTAATAATACCTGAATGTTGTTCCGGATTATAAATTGGAATTTCTAAAGCTTGAATAATAGGTAATAATAATTTTAAAATTTTTAAAGTTAAAGGACGTTGGGTGGGCATATTTAAAGAATCAACAACTTTTTGGGTGCCTGTTTGATAAAGACCACAAATTAGTTGATTGCCGACTTGTCGTAATTGAAATTGGGCTTTATTGCGGTAATGCCAAGGATGATTAGCGCCAATAGTTGGTTTAACTACATAAGAATGATAACCGTCTGGGCGAAAATGGCGTAATGCTTCAGTTACCATCAGTCGTTTATACTTTAATTGCTGGGGATAACGTAAATGAGCTAATTCCAAGCCGCCTACTTTGCCCAAGAGTTGTGGAGGATTAGGATTACGCAACTTACTCGAATTAATAATTTTAATTAATTTAGCCCGCAAAAAATTATGACTAATTGTGGTAATTTCACTTAAGATGACCTCACCAGGCAAAGCTTGGGGGATAAAAATAAGCGTATTTTGGTAATAAGCAATTCCTTCACCATTAATTCCCATCCGCTTAATGGTAAGCTTTAAACGAGTACCAACTTTAATAGTGTTTTGAGTATTTTTCAAAAAAATCTACCTTATTTCTGCTATGATATTATTTAGTATAGCATGAGGAGGCCAGCATGGCTAAAATTACTAAAATCAGTACCCAAAGGCGCAAAGAACGTTATAACATTTATCTTGATGGCCAATACGCTTTTCCTGTAAGTGAAGCAGTTTTAGTAAAATATCGTTTGGCTAAGGGACAAGAACTAGATCAAACTTTAATTAATCAAATTCAAAAAGCCGAAGACCAAGCCAAAGCCTATGTCCAAGCATTGAATTATTTGAGTTATCAATTACGCAGTGTAGCCGAATTAAGTGATCATTTACAAGAATTAGGCATTGATACTGTCACAATTGAGCAGGTCATCGCACAATTAAAAGAACTGAATTATCTGAATGACCAAGAATACGCTCAGAGCTTTGTGCGCACAGCCATCAAAACTACTGTAGATGGTCCACAAAAAATTAAACATAAATTGCAACGCAAAAAAGTTGCGGAGTCCGAAATAATCAAGGCTTTAAAATTATTTACACCAGAATTAATGCTTGACAATGCTACTAAGTTAGCCATCAAAACGCAACATCAAACCCGCCAACAACCCTATCGAGCCCAGTTGAATAAAATTCGAGAACGTCTGCATGCTACAGGTTATCCTGCAGAAATTATTACGCAGGCTGTTTCAGCAATTAATTTACAAATTGATCCGGAACACGAGCAAAATGTTATTCAAACAATCGGTCAAAAACTTTGGCGACGGTATCAAAAACAACCAAACGGTCAACAAAAGTTATATGCGGCCTTAGCACGTCGAGGATTTAACAGTGATGATATTCATAATTTTCTGCAAGATTTAAATTAATAGTGGCACAGAGCTTGAGCTTTGATATAATCTAATTGCAGGAGAAATTTGAAAGCTGGGTCAAACTATGCAAGTTCCTAAAGAAGGAGATTACATAGCAATCCAGAGTTATAAACATGATGGTCATTTGCATCGTACTTGGCGTGATACCATGGTCTTAAAGACCAGTGAAAATGAAATCATTGGCTGTAATGACCATACGTTAGTTACGGAGTCAGATCGACGTCACTGGTATACTCATGAAACGGCGCTGGTTTATTTTCACCGACATTATTGGTTTAACATTGTGACGATGTTGCGTGATAATGGTCCGTCGTATTATTGTAACTTAGCGACACCGTTTGTTCTTGATAAAGAAGCCTTGAAATATATTGATTATGATTTAGATGTCAAAGTATTTCCCGATGGTGAGATTCGGCTGTTAGATGTTGACGAATATGCAGCACATCGACATTTGTGGCATTATTCAGATACAATTGATGATATTTTGAAGTATAGTACCGAAACTTTAATTAGCTGGATTAGAGAACAAAAGGGGCCTTTTTCACCTGGTTATGTTAGTCTTTGGCAAGAACGTTATCAAGAATTGTTGCATCGTGATTGATGGATTAGCTATGGAAAAAGAGCAGGGATTTAATCCTTGCTCTTTTTTATCCTAGCTTTTTTTGGTTGAATTTACTTGCTCATGATGCAACAGCCACTGCTTGCGTTCTAAACCACCAGCATAACCTGTTAACTGTCCCTGACTGCCGAGGACTCGATGGCAAGGAATGATAATCGAAATGGGATTATGTCCAATCGCTTGCCCTACAGCACGCGTATAATTGAGATTACCTAATACTTGAGCAATTTGGCGATAATTCCATGTTTGACCATAAGGAATTTGCATTAAAACTTGCCAAATCTGTTTTTGAAAATCAGTCCCTCTCGGATTTAAATTCCAAGAAGTAATCTGGGGTTGATTTCCCATAAAATAACTATGAAGCCAAGTTTTGGTAGCTTTTGTAATATTGTTTTCTTGGTTGGCGATACTTTCTAAGTTAAAGCCATACCCGAAATATTTTTGCTGTTCCATCCATAAGCCTAGAAGTTGATTGTGATTAGCAACAATCACTAAGCGACCTAATGGAGAATTCATCTCTTGTTTAAATAGTGGAGAATTCATTTTTGCTCCGGATCAATACTTAGGGTACTGTATTCAAGATTAGATGCTAATACTAGAGAAATGATCAAGGCCGTAATAATCCAACCAGCTAGGGTGCCTAATATTTGATAAGGGGCAAAGAAATAATGAATTAATTTAGCAAAGATAATTGTAAACACAAAATCAATCGCAAAGTTCCAGTAAAAATTACTAGAATTGTAGTCTAAAATATTAAAAAAATTAATTAAAGACCGTAAGTAGCGATTGGTAGTTTGCTTGGCAATGATGCTGATTGGCCGGTGGGCAATTGACTTTACAGCAACCATTAAGATAGCCCCAATAAGCGCACAAATACCCAAACGCCACCAACTATTATAGTGATTAATTAGGGCACCATAACCTGTGCCAATTAAAGAAAGACACAAAAAATACGGAATGATAAAGAGAAAAGTATAAATAACAAAAACTTTTTTATTTGACATAGTAAATTCCTTTCGTCATTATTATAACTTATCTATCAGGATTAGGTGAGCAAAAGCATACAAAGAACAAAATTTTTGATATAATTTTAAACAGTATGTTAAATGAGGCGAAAATTAATGAATCAGCAAAAATTACAACAAGAAGTTGCGAATAGACGCACTTTTGCGATTATTTCGCATCCAGATGCCGGAAAAACAACCATTACTGAACAAATGTTACTTTTTGGTGGGGTAATCCGTTCTGCCGGTACAGTCAAAGGGAAAAAGACTGGGAACTATGCCACCTCTGATTGGATGGAAATTGAGAAAAAAAGAGGAATTTCCGTTACAAGTTCCGTAATGGAATTTGATTATCAAGGTAAGCATGTTAATATCTTGGATACACCTGGACATGAGGACTTTTCTGAAGATACCTATCGAACCTTGATGGCAGTGGATGCTGCTGTTATGGTAATTGATTCTGCTAAAGGTATTGAAGCGCAGACCAAAAAGTTATTTAAAGTGGTTAAACAACGAGGAATTCCAATTTTTACTTTTATGAATAAGTTAGATCGTGATGGTCGCGAACCACTGGATTTAATTGGTGAATTGGAAGATTTGTTGAATATTGAAGGTTGTGCAATGAATTGGCCAATGGGCAGTGGGAAAACTCTGAAGGGAATATACGATATTTATCATAATCGCATTGAACTGTATCGTCAAAAAGAAGATGAACCTCAATTTGTGGAGCTTGATCAAGAGGGCCATTTGCCAGCAAATCATCCCTTGACGCAAGATAGTATTTATCAGCAGACCTTAGATGAAATTGGATTAATTAAGGGGGCTGGCAATCAGTTTGATCGTGATAAGATTGCCCAAGGTAAACAAACCCCTGTGTTCTTTGGCTCAGCTCTAACTAACTTTGGGGTGCAGACTTTCTTAGATGAATTTTTACAATTAGCGCCTGCTCCTAGCGCACATGAAATGACGGATGGCACTACTTTATCTGCGACAAATCCGCAATTTTCAGGATTTGTCTTTAAGATTCAAGCTAATATGAATCCTAAACATCGTGATCGGATTGCTTTTGTACGTATCGGCTCGGGTGAATTTGAAAAGGGCATGGATGTAACCTTACAGCGGACACAGAAAACCTTACGACTTAACAATGCTACCGAATTCATGTCTTCTCAGCGTGAACAAGTAAAAACAGCTGTTGCCGGTGATATTGTCGGCTTGTATGACACTGGTAATTTTCAAATTGGGGACACTATTTACAGTGGTAAACCGCAACGCGAATATCAGGCTTTACCGCAATTTACACCAGAATTATTTATGGAAGTCACTGCTAAAAATGTCATGAAGCAAAAATCCTTTCATAAAGGGATGCAACAGCTCGTGCAAGAGGGTGCAGTTCAATTATATCGTAATTATCAAACTGGTGATTATATCTTGGGAGCTGTGGGACAGCTGCAATTTGAAGTTTTTAAATTTCGTATGCAAAATGAATATAATACTGAAGTAATTATGAAGCCAATTGGTTCGCGAATTGCACGCTGGATTGATCCAGAACAATTAGATACAACAATGTCATCATCTCGTAATTTATTGGTGAAAGATTTAGATGATCAGCCACTATTCTTATTCGAGAATCGATTTGCGGAAAATTGGTTTAAGGATAAATATCCTGATGTTAAGTTAACAGCAAAATTATAGATATTGAACTTCAAGACAGTAACATCAGTTAGATATCCAATTTTAAAATTAAACCTTTGAATCCAAGTTATTTACTTGGATTATTTATTGGTGGAGGCTATTATGCCAATTAAACTTTATTTAATGCGTCATGGACAAACTCAGTTAAATCAAGCTGGCCTCGTCCAAGGGGTCACTGATGGGTGGCTCAATACCAAGGGAATTCGTCAAGTACAGGCAACGGCTGTTGATTTTCAACAGCGAGGACTTCATTTTGATTTGGCTTTTAGCAGTCCCAGCCAACGTGCGCGGCAGACGGCCCAAATTGTTTTGGCTGCGGTTAATCCAGACTTGCCAATCCAAACTTTAACACAACTAAGTGAAGTTAATTTTGGTAATTATGAAAGTCAATTGGAAAGTGATTTAGCTGCTGACCTATTGCACAAGTTAGAATTTCAACCCCAGCAGCTGCAAATATTTATTCAACAAAACGGCTGGTCCAAGACCTTAGAGCTTATATTGGATACTTTGAGCGACTTAGATCAAACAGCTGAAAATTATCAAATGGTAATAAGCCGTTTACAAGTTGCAATGCAAATGATAATTCACCAAGCTTCCAGGCAGTCAGTTCAACAGGTTTTAATTGTAGCGCATGGATTAAGTTTATTAGTTTTATTGTCTATCTTGGATAATTCGGTAATATTGCCTCAACAGGGCTTAGATAATGCCAGCGTATCACAAGTTGATTATGAAGATGGCATTTATCAAGTTGTAAGTATTAACAATACAAGGCTACAACAATAAATAAAATAATGAAGAATCAAATCTATCATCAGGATTTGATTCTTTTTTGTTTTCTAATAATTATTGACATACAATATTATACGGTATATAGTATTGGCGAAGATAATTTAGTTGTTGGAGGAGTAAGATGAATCAAGAAATTGAAGCTTATATCAACGAGCTTTCTGCTAATTTACAAGGATTGCCTGAAGATGAGCGCCAAGAAACAGAAGAGTTTTATCGTGAATACTTACTTGATGGTAAGCTATATTCGCGCTCATCTATTGAGCAAAAGTTGGGAACATCCCAACAATTAGCCCGGAAAATTTTGGCCGATTATTCTTTGAATTTAGATGAGCCACCTACACATCCAATTAATCATCAACGTTCGCAATCAGATTTACGAGCAGTGTGGTGGATTATTTTAGGTATATTGGCAATGCCAGTAGGTATACCCATATTAAGTGCCTTGTTAGGAATTATTGTAGCTACTATTAGTGTTATTTGTGCTTTAATTATTGGTTTTTGGGGATTAATTTTTGCTTTAGCTGGTATTGGTCTGACAATTGTGGTCAAGGCAATACCGTTACTATGGACACAATGGCAAGTTGGCTTATTTTATACCGGATGTGGTTTAGTCGCTTTAGCACTAGTAGCTTTAATAGTTCCGATGTTAATTAACTTAATTCGAATAGTTATAGATGCTAGTTTTCAGTTAATTCGTAGATTGGGGCATAAGGTCTTTAAAAATCAATATTATCAAACTGCTAATAAGGAGAAGCATCAACAATGAAAAAATATTATGTAACAGTATTAACAGTTTTAACTATTGGAGTTTTGATGATTTCGATTGGTTGGATAAATGGCGGCAGTCAAATGAAAACTTGGGATTGGGATTTTGTGGGAGCCATCGAGTCCAGCAAATCTCAAAAAGGTCAGCATTACCATCTACAAGGACGTTTTAATAAAATTAATATTGATGTGTATGACGCTGATGTTAAGATTCAAACCGGTGCAAAATTTAGTGCAGAAATTATTACTGCTGATAAAGACACCACGTTGCAGTCTCACATTCAAAATCAAACTTTAAATATTGCTCAATCAGAATCGCACAAAAAACTTCTGACGAATTTCAATTTGGGCTGGGCCAAAACTAACCAAACACAAATTAACATTACTGTCCCTAATAAATCAGCACTTAACCAAATTGTGTTTGATAGTACTGATACACATGTGCAATTAAAAAATTTAATAATAGATACAATTGCTTTAGATAATGAAGATACCACATTAACAATGGCAAACGTGATAGTGAAGCAGAAGATGGTAGCAAATGACGGAGATGTCAAAGGACAAATCAATAATTGCCGCTTCAATCATTTAAAGGTAGATTGTGGAGATACAAATTTAAAAATCAATAAATCACATATCAATAGTTTTATTAGTGATACAGGTGATGCCAAATTTTATATTGATAATTCGATAATTGCTAATTGGAATTTAGATAGTGAAGATGTAGATATGCTATTAACTAATAGCACGCTACAACATAATAATTCGATTGATGCCGAAGATGTCAATATGAAAATAAGAAATATTAACCGTGATTTGAGTTATCATCTTAGCGGTGATGATTCTAATATTCATTACTATAACCAACATAGTGATGGTACTTTTGTAAAAAATAATAGTAAGAAAAATCGTTTGGCAGTAAATGGTGAAGACCTTGATGTATCAATTAAGTAGAAGGTGGAATTAATGAATTTAATTATGCAATTCCCCTTTTTAAAGGAGACGAACTAAATGGCAATTCAGATTTCTTCTGAGATATTAGAGGGGGTTGTTTTATCAGCGCTGAAACATGACGATTTGTATGGCTATGCCTTAACACAGCAAGTGCAATCGGTGTTTGATATTTCAGAATCAACTATTTACCCCGTTTTGCGTCGTTTGAAAAAGAATAAATATTTGACTACTTATGATCAACCTTACCAAGGACGCAATCGCCGCTACTATCAATTAACGGATTTGGGCCGTCAACGGTTAAATACTATTGTTAATGAATGGCATGATTTCTATCAAAAAGTCAATCAGGCCTTGGAGGATGATAATAAAGATGACTAAAGAGATTGAAAAATATATTACAGAATTAGATGCCCATTTATCACGATTACCGGCCGAAGAACGTAGGGAAGTTGAAGAATTTTATCGAGAATTTTTATTAGATGCCAAATTGCATAATCGCTTTGACATTGAACAAGAGTTAGGAACCCCCAAACAACTAGCCCACAAAATTATGGCTAATTATTCTCTAAATCCTACAGAAGAGGCAGTTACTGATAATAATTCTCATATTAAATCTAGACAAGATGTGCGTGCTATTTGGTGGATTATTCTAGGCATGTGTGCAGTACCCTTAGGCATACCATTATTATTTGTTTTGCTAGGAATTATCTTATTTTTATTTGTTATCAGTGTAGTAGCAGTGAGCCTTTTTGTAGCCTTTTTTGTAGCCGCTTGTTCAATAATTTATAAAGCGCTACCGCTTATTTCTACTGCTAATTGGGCAGTTGGATGGTTTTATACCGGGGCAGGTATTATCTTATTAACTGTTTTATTTATGATATTGCCGCTTGTTTTGAGAGTGGGACGCTGGTTAATTGCTTTAGGCGCCCAAGCAGCACGGTGGTTAGGTAGAAAAGTTTTCAAAAATCATGAATACCATAAAAAAATATAAAGGTGAACAAATATTACGAGTAAAGAAGGAGAGCATATTAGATTAGTCGAAAACTAATTTTTTGAGACGTTGAAGTTATGCTGCAATAGTCCAAATTAGAGAAAGGAGCAACCACAAGATGTTACAGGTAAAAAATATTGCTGTTTGTATTGGACATAAAAAGATTATTGATGACCTTTCTTTTCAAGTACAACCTGGTGATATTGTGGGTTTAGTGGGGCCTAATGGTGCTGGAAAAACGACCATTATGAAAACAATTCTTGGTTTAACTAATTTTCAAGGACAAATTATATTTGCTAATCAAAAGATAACTGAAAATAATCATACAGCCTTAGCTCAAGTAGGAGCATTGATTGAACATCCAGCAATTTATCCTTTTTTAACAGGACTGCAAAATTTAGAATTGTATAGTCACAGCCATGAAGACTTGTTGCAGGTAATTTCAAGATTGCAAATGGAGCATTATATTAGTAAAAAATCTAAAAATTATTCCTTAGGAATGAAGCAAAAACTGGGGATTGCAATTGCTTTATTAAATCACCCACAATTAGTAATTTTAGATGAGCCGCTAAATGGCTTGGATATTGAAGCAACCATTGGTATTCGAAAAATTATTCAACAATATGCTGAACAAGGGACAGCATTTTTGATTTCTAGTCATGTTCTAAGTGAATTACAAAAAATCATGACGAGATTGATTTTAATTAATGATGGACAAATTATTATAGATCAGGCACTCACAGAAATTAGGAATCTGAATCAATGTCAATATAAGTTACTGACTACAAATCTGGATAAGACAGTTGACATATTAAGCAAACATCATTTACCAGTTAAAAAAAATGAAAATTACTTATTGATTAATCATACTGATATTTTTAAAGTGCAGGATTTGTTGTATGTTCATAATTTACGATTGTTAGAATTGGAACCTCAAGAGACTAATTTTGAAAAAATAATTGTAAATTTGTTAGAACAACAGCGGAGGCAGACACATGATAACTACCATAAAACAGGAACTTTTTAAATTCTGGCATCAGCGGATACCTTTATATGGGGTTATGGCTTTGTTATTACTGATGTTGGAAGCAACATTTAGTAGGCCGATTACTCCTAGGATAATTGCTCAAGGTTTTGGATTAGGACAATGGACATTATTAATCATAATTACACTGAGTTCGACCTTTTTATCAATGGAATATAAAAACAATACTATTTGTACAATGTTCTATAAAAGTTCCAGTAAGTCTTATATTTATTTGTCTAAATATTTTATAGTGATAGGTTACGGTATTTTTCTCTTATTACTGGGTTTAGCCTTAACAATATTCTTGAAAATAACAATTGTTGGCGATAAGTATAGTTGGAATATGATTTATCAAAATCATCATAGTTTATTGACTACGCTGCTACTCAATTTAATCGGTAATGGACTTTATTTATTTTTTATGGTTTCCCTTTGTTTTATGCTAATTTCTATAGTTAAAATCAATGTTGCAGTGATTGGATTAGGTATGGCAATTGGATTTATTGGTAATAGTTTATCAGGCATAATAATGACAGCTTTTCCTAATATGAGTTTTATTTGGAAATGGAATCCCCTAAATATGATTAATATTATTAACCAATTGCCTAAACCCAATAATATTGCAATTTCTCAATTAAGTAATTTACAAATAATTATAGGAGTAATCGTTGATACATTAATTTTTTTAGGACTGGGTTATTGGTTATTTAAAAAAAGAAGAGTCTAATCTTTATTCAAAGGATGGATCGCGATGAGATATAGTTTGCAACAGGAATTTTATAAATTAGTTCATCGTAAAATTACTTGGATTATACCGTTGTTATTATTAGGGTTGATGATCTTAACGGGTCTAATAATGCCCAGTTCTGAAGCCCGTTTAGAAGCTATGGCTACTTATAATTCGGATCAGTGGCTTACTTTATTGCTGATAATAATTGCTTCTACAAGTTTTTCAATGGAATTTCAGAATAATGCTATTTTAACTATTCTTTATAAAGCTTCTAATAAGGTATATGTTTTTATTTCCAAGTTAATAGTAATAGAGAGTTATAACCTTGGACTACATTTATTAGCGCTTAGTTTTACTGTTTTGCTAAAATCGGTTGGTTTTGGTGGAAAAATAAATTGGTTAGCAATTTATCAATATCAGCAACCATTATGGTTGAATATGTTCCATACGACAATACTTGATTTATTATCTTCTACCTTATGTATTAGTTTAATTCTGTTAATGTCTTGTTTAATTAATAATAATGCGATTGTTATTGCTTTAAATTTAGGGATTATCTTTATGGGGAGTGGCTTTTCAGCAGACATCTTAAATCACAGTGGACAACTTATTACGATTATGAAGTGGAATCCATTGAATATGACGAATTTAACCACTCAATATTATAACTACGCTATGTATCATCAAACTACACATTTACTAAATTCGCAATTGCTAACAGGCACAATACTCTATACAATAACTTTCTTTCTATTAGGTTATCTAGTTTTTCGTAAAAAGCACTTTTGAAGGAGAAAAGGATGAAGAAATATTATTTTATAACTATTATTGCTTTTTTTATGGGAATTATTATTTTGATAGTGGGCTATAAAAATCAAGGCTTTCAAACTGTTAGCAGTAATAGTCAAAGTGGACCTTTTGTGGTTTTAAAAGACAATCAAATTCAAAAAATGCACACATATACCACTCAACAAAAATTTAATAGTGCTGAGATCTCTATTAATAAAGCAGATGTAGTCATCCAATTAGGCAAACAATACAATGTCAAATTAAGATCGAATCAAAAAATACATCTGGAAGTTAAAAACCAGCATCTGAGAATTGTACCGACTCATGTTAAGAAGAGGCCTTCATTTATTCATTTTAATAAAAAGAATCAACATTCTCACACTAGAAGTCAATTAGTCATTACGCTTCCCAATGCACAAGCATTGCAGAATTTAAAATTAGATACTTATGGTCCAATTAAAATTACCGATTTAATTTTGCAAAATGTTAACTTAGATAATTATGAAGCACAAACTCAATTTAAAAATGTTCAAATAACTAATCAGTTGAATATCAATGATTCCGATGGTGAGTATCAATTTGATAATTGTAATTTGGCAAATTCTCATTGGGAGGTAGATGATTGCCATTTGCTTATTAATAAATCTCAACTGCATAATTTTAAGATAAATGCTGATAATTTAACTGCTAGAATTAATGAATCTCAGATAGAAGGTAATAACAATATTCAAAGTAATGGGTTATATCTTCAGCTGCAGCAGCTCAATTCTAATTTAAATTTTAAGATAAGAGGTAACATCCCAACTTATTATCATAATAAAAAATATAATAAAGAATTTAATCATGATCAGGTAGCACCTAATTCTTTAGACATCATCGGGGATGAAGGTTATGTCAAAATTAAATAGAAGTTAATGCTGAGATTAACAATAAGGAGAAAAAATGCACACAAAAGCAGTTGTTGTAAATAAAATTCACCAAGCATTTGCTTTAGGCAACAAAACTATTCCAATTTTAAAAGGTATTTCTTTATCAGCTCAATCACAGGAATTTCTTAGTATTGTTGGGCCTTCAGGCAGTGGGAAATCCACTTTGTTAAATTGTATGTCTGGATTAACTCAACCTACAGCAGGGCAAGTACTAATTAATAATGTTAATCCTTACCAACTATCACCATCTAAGCTCGCACAAATGCGACGCCAAGAAATTGGCTTTATTTTTCAATCTTACAATTTGGTTCCTGCTTTACCGGTTTTTGAAAATATAGTCTTACCTTTACGCTTATCTGGAGAAAAAATTCAGCGAAAAACAGTTCAGAATTTATTAGAAAAGATGAATTTCGCAGCTGATTTGAATAGTTTTGTAACTAATTTATCCGGTGGTGAAAAACAAAAAGTAGCTATTGCTAGAGTATTATTAACACATTCTAAAATTATTTTTGCTGATGAACCTACAGGCGCTGTCGATTCTATTTCAAAAGAAATAATCTTCATGCTACTACGCAAATTAGCTGATGATGGTGCTTGTGTTGTAATGGTAACACATGATATTGAGTTAGCTATGAGAACTGATCGGACTATCATTTTAAAAGATGGTCTCATTCAAGAAAATCTGATCAAACCAACAGCGTCACAATTGCTAACAACAATGGAAGAATGAAGGTGAACTGATGTTAGACTTAATTTGGTGGCAATTTAAGTATTCGTGGAAAAAGTGGTTAGGGACACTATTTGTTTTTATAATAGCGGGATTATTTTTAGGGTTTACTTCTATTGGCAGTTTTTCAACAATCCAAGCTCATTTAAATTATGGGAATTTTAATCCAGTACAATTATTTATGATGCCAACAATTTTTGGTTTAATTACTTTAATCTTAATTATTAATGGAATGACACGTTTATTAATTAATAGTTTTCAAAAAGAATATTCCCTTTGGTCTATTCTTGGTGCTAATCCTAATCAGTTGTCCAAGCTGATAAGCTCACAAATGGCTATTATTAGTCTTGTAGGTGGCATAATTGGTTATTGTCTATCTTATCCACTGGTAACTAGATTATATGCGTGGGTTAGAACATCACCGGGAATGCAGCAATTTCCACAAGTTCCATTTCATTTTTCATGGAGATCATTATTGATAACTTTGTTAAGTATTGGCATAATTAGCTGGGTAATAAGTTTTTTTGATGCGCATAAAATTTTTATTTCTAAAGCTAGTCATTTTCATCATTGGTACAAATTAACCAAATGGGGAATGACACCCTTATCATGGTTAGGTAGTTTAATTAGCATAAGTGGATTAGTATTTATCTATAATTTATTTTTTATGGATACAACTCAATTGCGGAATCTTCTAGGAGCTTACAACCAATCTTTGGTTAGTTTATATACGCCCTTATTTTTAGGAACAATTTTTATTGTTATTATCGCTTTTAGTTTAGCTGCTCCAATTATTCTACCCTTGATAGTAAGATTAATTGGTCAAATAATCTTACCTCATCGTCTAAAGACTTTTAGTACTGCTTATTGGAATGTCTTTGTTAGAAAAGATTTTTTGAAGTCGGTAGTAATGCCGTTGTTTATTCTAGCAACACTATGTTCTTTTTTTGCCTATTTGGCCATAGATTTGGCTAATATTGCTTCAAAACGTAGTTTTGCTGGCTTGTTGGGAACACTAACAATGTTTTTAGGAACACCATTTTTAATAATTTTTGCGAATGCAATTTCTATCACGATTATTTCTAGTCCTCAACGCAATTATAATGTTCAACAATTGCAAATATTAGGGTTTTCTATGAAAGATTTGTTAACTGAAAAATATTGGGAAGCGCTTATATATGCACTGGTAATTTTTATTAGTGGTTCAATGAATAATGCATTCTTATTTGGTGCTATTATTAGAGCGGCTCACAATACCGGGGTTGTAGTTAAAGATAATTGGCTATCAATATTTATTTTTCCTATTATCTGTAGTTTTCTGGCTTTTTTATTTGTCATAATAATTGATACATTGCATATTTATCGAACCAATAGGCAAAAAGTATCTAATACATCTATTAAATAATTGATAATAGACTTTAAAGTTCTTTAAAATTGTTCTTTTTAATTATGAGTTACTTAAGTTATATTATTCTATTTTCAAACAATCATGGCCAATGTGACAAAACAGCGCCTCAGCTTGTTCAACTTTGGGTAAAGTGATTACAAGAAACTTGTTGAAAGATAAACATAGTATCATTCCTATTTTTGCCTCATTATAGCAATTATTGTATGTATACAAAAAGCTGAAACCAGTAGGTTTCAGCTTTTTTTCTATTCAGTAGTTGTCTTTTCAGCGGCACTAATTTCAATTTTGTCATCTTTGACATCAGTTTTTAAATGCTTGCTATCAGGATGATCCAAATAATAATCAGCTACTTTGTCTTCAATTTGATCTTGAATAACACGCCGCAATGGCCGTGCCCCCATACTTGGATTGTAGCCTAAATCAACAATCTTTTCTTTAGCAGCGGGAGTAACTGTAATATCTAAGTTTTGATCAGCAATCATTTTGTTAGTATCAGTAATCATCAAATCAACAATTTTCATGAGACTATCTTTCTCTAATGGCTTAAATTCAATAATACCATCGAAGCGGTTCAAAAATTCAGGCTTGAAGAAGTTGCCTAACTTATCAATGACTGAATTAGTTGTCCCACTAGCTTCTGCGCCAAAGCCGACACTAGCTTCAGTAGTTCCTTGGCCAGCGTTAGAAGTCATGATGAGAATAGTATCCTTGAAACTAACAGTGCGGCCTTGAGAATCAGTTAAACGTCCGTCATCCATAATTTGTAAGAACATATGCATTACATCAGGATGAGCTTTTTCAATTTCATCTAGCAGAATTAAACTATAAGGATGACGCCGAACCTGCTCAGTTAATTGACCGGCTTCCTCATAGCCAACATACCCTGGAGGGGAACCAATCAGCTTAGAAACGCTGTGTTTTTCCATGTACTCTGACATGTCGAAGCGAATCATTGCATCTTTGCTGCCGAACAACTGACGTGCTAATTGCTTAGCTAATTCCGTTTTACCAACACCTGTTGGACCTACAAATAGGAACGAACCAATTGGCCGACCGGTCTTATTAAAACCAACCCGATTACGGCGAATAGCCCGACTAACTTGTTTGACGGCATCTTCTTGGCCAATAACATGAGCTTCTAGGTCTGGGGTTAAATTACGTAATTGTTCTTGTTCTTGAGACTTCAATTCGCCTACTGGAATATTAGTCTTTTCCTCAACAATTTTTTCGATATCTTTTTCAGTAACGGTAGGTTCTTTTTCTGTATCTACTTTATCATCACGCATGGCTTCAAACTTTTTCACTTGGTCTCGATAAAAGGCCGCTTTTTCATAATCTTCTTGTTTGAGAGCCGTTTGTTTTTGTGATTCAGCTTCATTAATCTTTTGTTGAACGTCTTTAGGATCAATTGGATTCAAAGTCAAGTTCTTGCGTGAACCAGATTCATCTAATAAGTCAATGGCTTTATCAGGTAAGAAGCGATCTTGAATATAACGGTTGGATAAGGTTGCTGCAGCTTCAATCGCATCATCTGTATATTTGACGTGATGATAGCTTTCATATTTAGGTTTAATACCTTTTAAAATTTGCAATGTTTGTTCAACGGTAGGTTCGTTTACTTCAACTGGTTGTAGTCTCCGAGCTAACGCAGAATCTTTTTCAATTTGGCGATATTCATTAAAGGTTGTAGCGCCAACTAATTGTAATTCTCCACGAGCTAGGGCAGGTTTCAAGACGTTACCAGCGTCCATTCCTCCCTCAGCATTACCAGCACCGACAATTTCATGAATTTCATCAATAAATAAAATAATGTCTTTGTTTTGATGCAATTCTTTAATTAACTGTTGCATCCGTTGTTCAAACTGTCCACGGACACCAGTACCTTGTACCAAGGAAACAACATCTAAACGAATAACTCGCTTATTTTGCAACTTTTCAGGTACTTGGCTATCGACGATTTTTTGGGCTAAACCTTCAACGACAGCAGTTTTACCGACGCCGGCTTCACCAATTAACACAGGATTATTTTTAGTACGACGGTTCAAAATTTCAATTACACGAGAAATTTCTTGGTCACGACCAATAACTGGATCAATCTTGCCAGCTTTAGCTTGAGCTGTTAAATCAACCCCATATTGATCTAATATGCCATTACCGCCATTACGGTTGTTCCCACCACGTTGTGGTTGATTGGGTACTTCCTGTCCACGCCGAATGGCTGCTTGTTGGGGATCGATATTACCGAATAATTCACCTAAATCACCAAAACCAAAGGGATCACTGTACATCATTGAGTTTCCACTTTGACCTTGTTGGTCTCTTAATTTTTGATAGCAGTTTTGGCAGAGATTAACTTCTGCTCTTCGTCCATTAACACTAGTATAGAGATGGATAGTTGCTTCATTTTTATGACAATTTTGACAAAGCATTAACACGATTCCACCTTTCTTTATCTAAAATTGAGTAAGGTCATTTTATTTACTAAACTGGTTATGATTGGAATATAATAAGCAATTAATATCACAGTTTAAGCAAGTACTGGTCTTACTTGAGAAATCATGAATAATTTGTACTAATTATTTAGTACAATTGTTATTATACGATTAGCACTCGACACATGCAAGTGCTAAGTCTTGGAAATATAAATTATTTTTTTACGCGATTTTGCGCTAGCCCTGCAAAAAAATAATGAATATAATATAATGGTAGAAAAGTTTAAGAGCAGGAGGTGAGGTGATGGATTTTGTTAAGTTGCTGCAAGATTTAGTTGCCGGCAAAGTTAAGCAAATTGAAATTAATGAAGATAATTTTTTTGCTTTTAATCAAGCTTGGCTTGCCTGCCCGCAGCACAAACAAATTATTGGAACTGCAGCACATGATGGGAAAGTTATCTATTGTTTTTCTGAAAACGAAAGCAAGTAGAAGTTAATAGGATTGACAGAACTTTTTTGCTTAAAGACTTGCCATGTATTTTGAATAATGGTAATGTTAAAATTGATGTTAAGTTAATCCTTTTCATTAATTATGAAAATTATTTTTAATTTAAAGTGAGGTTTTTAAATATGGAAAAGAAAGATTTTCACGTAATTGCAGAAACAGGTATTCATGCACGTCCAGCAACAATGTTAGTTCAAGCAGCTAGCAAATTTAGTTCAGATATTAATCTTGAATACTCTGGCAAGACTGTTAATTTGAAGTCCATTATGGGTGTTATGTCTCTTGGTGTTGGTCAAGGTGCTGATGTAACTATCACTGCTGATGGTGAAGACGCAAGTGATGCAATGGCTGCAATTTCAGAAACCATGACAAAGGAAGGACTTTCAGAATAATGACTAAAACCTTAAAGGGAATAGCTGCTAGTGATGGCTTTGCAACGGCTCCAGCGTACTTATTGGTTGAACCTGATCTTTCCTTTAAGAAAACGTCTGTAAGTGATGTTGCTGCTGAAGTTCAACGTCTCCAAGCAGCAATTAAAAAGTCCGATGATGAGTTAACTACTATTCGAGATATTGCTAAGAATTCTTTAGGCGAAGAAGAAGCTCAAGTTTTTGATGCGCATAAGATGATTTTAGCTGATCCAGAATTTACTGGTGAAGTTGAAAAGCAAATCAAAGAGAATGCTGTTAACGCAGAGCAGGCATTAAAAGATGTTGCTGATAAGTTTATTGCAATGTTTGAAGCAATGACTGATAATAAGTATATGCAAGAGCGTGCAGCTGATGTGCGTGATGTTACTAAAAGAGTGATGAGCCACTTGTTGGGAGTCGAATTACCTAATCCGGCTTTGATTGATCATGAAGTAGTGATTGTTGCCCATGATTTAACTCCAAGTGATACTGCTCAATTGAATAAGAAATACGTTAAAGCTTTTGTAACTGATGTTGGCGGTCGTACAGCTCATTCTGCTATTATGGCTCGTTCTTTAGAAATTCCAGCAATTGTTGGTACCGACACAGTTACTACTGATATTAAAGCTAATGACACAGTAATTATTGATGGCGTTGATGGTGATGTTGTTATTAATCCTAGTGATGATGATATTCAACATTATCAACAATTGGCTCAAGATTATGCTGCTGAAAAAGCTGAATGGGCTAAATTGAAAGACGCAGCTACAATTACTGCTGATGGCAAACATTTTGACATCGCAGCTAATATTGGTACACCAAAAGACTTAACCGGTGTAATTGCTAATGGTGCAGAAGCTATTGGTTTGTATCGGACCGAATTCTTATACATGGATTCAGCCGAATTACCAACAGAAGAAGATCAATTTGAAGCTTATAAAGAAGTTCTAGAAGGTATGGCTGGTAAACCGGTCGTTGTTCGGACAATGGATATTGGAGGCGACAAACATTTACCATACTTGCCACTTCCTGAAGAAATGAATCCGTTCTTAGGATATCGGGCTATTCGTATTAGCTTAGATCGTCAAGATATCTTCCGGACACAATTACGAGCATTATTGCGTGCTTCTGCTTTTGGTCAATTAAGAATTATGTTTCCAATGATTGGTACTTTGCAAGAATTTCGGAAAGCAAAAGCAATTTTGTTAGAAGAAATGGACAAGCTTAAGGCTGAAGGCGTTGATTATGATGCTAATGTTCAAGTTGGTATCATGATGGAAGTTCCAGCTGCTGCTGTTTTGGCAGACCAATTTGCTAAAGAAGTTGACTTCTTTAGCATTGGAACTAATGATTTAATTCAATATACAATGGCAGCAGATCGTGGTAATGATCGCGTTTCTTATCTTTATCAGCCTTATAACCCTTCCATTTTGCGCTTAATCAAGTATGTCATTGATTCGGCACATAAAGAAGGAAAATGGGTTGGTATGTGTGGTGAAGCTGCTGGTGACCCTGTGATGACGCCATTATTGATGGGTATGGGGCTAGATGAATATTCAATGAGTGCTACTTCAATTTTGAAAGTTCGTTCATTGATGAAGCATTTGAATACTGAAGAACTTAAATCTTTAGTTGATCAAGCAGTCAATGTTTCCTTAACCAATGATGACAATAAAAAATTAGTAAGCGAATTTGTAGAAGCTCATAAACATTAAACTTCTAACTAAAAGTCTAAAGCATACGCTTTAGGCTTTTTCTTTTGCGGTAATATAAGTAATAAGAGTTGACAATTCATGTTTACAAATGTAAATTTAAATAACAAAAAGGAGGTAACTGATGGAAGAAATATCGAATGCTGAATGGGAAGTTATGCGCGTTGTTTGGACATTAAAAAAAGCTACTTCACAAGAAATTATTGCTAACTTATGCCACTCACAATGGCAACCTGCTACTATTAAGACTTTAATAGGACGTTTAGTTAAAAAAAACTGTTTAGCAGCTCAAAGACAACAACGACCATTTGTTTATTATCCATTAATTGCTGAAAATACAGCGATGAATCAAGCGACAATGGCTTTGTTTAGTCATTTATGTGCTATGAAGAAAGGCCAAACAATTATAAATTTATTAAAAAACACATCTTTAAGTCAAAAAGATATTCAATCGATGCAATTAATTTTACAAAAAAAAATGCAAACAGCACCAAAAAAAATTGACTGCGATTGTGTAGTTGGAGGTCATAACTGTGAGTGAAATGTCTGATATGAAGATGATGCATCATTCTCATGAGATGATGCCAGGTGGACAAATGATGCATATGGAAAATTTTAAGCAAAAGTTTTGGACATCACTTGTTTTAGCGGTACCTATTCTGTTTTTATCGCCCGCAATGGGCTTTCATTTACCATTTCAATTTCAATTTCCTGGTTCTGATATTATAGTTGTAATTTTTGCAACTGCGTTATTTTTTTATGGTGGGCAGCCATTTTTAAAAGGAGCTTGGGAAGAATTAAAAAATCATCGTCCAGAAATGATGACCTTGATTGCCTTGGGAATTACGACTTCTTATACCTACAGCATATATGCCTTTATTCAAAATGATCTTTTGCATAATTCTGAGATGATAATGGATTTCTTTTGGGAATTAGCAACTCTAATTTTAATTATGTTATTAGGTCATTGGTTGGAAATGAAATCATTAATGAGCGCACAAAGTTCGGTTCATACGTTGGCATCTTTATTACCAGCTAAAGTTCATCTTCAAAAAGGTGATCAGATTAAAGATGTTGACTTAAATGAAGTTTCAGTAGGCGCAGTCTTTGAAGTACGTGCTGGCGAGTCAATCCCTCTGGATGGCACAGTATTAACTGGAAAAAGTTCAGTTAATGAATCCTTGGTCACTGGTGAAAGTCAAGCAGTAACAAAAAAAACTGGTGATAGTGTCATTGGCGGTTCCCTTAATGGTCAGCAAACTTTGACTATTAAGGCTACTAAAAGTGTGGAAACAGGATTTTTAGCTAACGTAGAAAAATTAGTTCAAGAATCACAACATAACAAATCTAAATTGCAGACCCGGGCTAATCGAGTTTCTGGTTGGTTATTTTATGCAGCTTTGGTCATTGGTATTATAGCGTTAATTGTTTGGGCAAGCTTGATTGATTTTGCTACAGGTCTCCAACGCTTAGTTACCGTTTTAGTGATTGCTTGCCCGCATGCTTTGGGTTTAGCAATTCCTTTAGTGAATACACGCAGTACCACTTTAAGCGCTCGAAATGGCTTGTTGATACGCAATCGTCAAGTGATTGATATCAGTCCCAAAATAGATTATGTATTATTAGATAAAACTGGAACCTTAACTCAAGGCAAGTTTCAAGTACAAGTATGTCGTTCATTGACAACTCAATGGACCGATGAAGAACTTATTCAAATAATTGGTGGATTAGAAGCCCAATCCAATCATCCAATCGCTCAAAGTGTTCAACATTATTTACAAGAACAACATTTACAGCCACAAAGGGCTACTAAAGTAACAAACTTAGCTGGTCGTGGGTTAAAAGGTATAATTGACAATCAGGAATATCAATTGTTCAATCAAAAAGCCGTTAAAGAATTAGATATTGATTTGCCAAAACTTTCTAATGAGAACTTAACCACCAGTTACTTAATTGCCAATAACAAAGTAGTAGGTTATTTAGGCGTTGGTGATCAACTCAAACCCACTGCCCGTGAATTAATTAAACAGTTACAAGCACAAAATATGACACCAATCATGTTAACTGGTGATAATCAAGCTGTTGCGGCTGATATTGCTCAACAATTAGGAATAACGGAATTTAAGGCGAATTTGTTGCCCCAAGACAAACAAACTGAAATTCTCAAACTGCAAGCAGCTGGTCATCAAGTAATGATGGTCGGTGATGGCATTAATGATGCTCCTAGCTTGGCGCAAGCTAATATCGGTGTAGCGATTGGTGCAGGAACAGACATTGCTATTGAGTCAGCAGATGTAGTTTTAGTTAATAGTGATCCATTAGATATTGTTAAATTTTTACGGTTGGCACGTAATACCCACCGTAAAACCGTCCAGAATTTGTGGTGGGGAGCCGGTTATAATATTATTGCTTTGCCACTAGCAGCCGGCATATTTGCTTTTGCAGGGATTGTTTTAAGTCCTGCAGTTGGTGCTATTTTAATGTCTTTATCAACTATCATTGTTGCTATTAATGCTTCTCTGTTGAAAATTTAGTCATCTTTAGCTACTTGATAATGAGTGACAGCAGCGTTTAATTGCGTAATTGTCAAATGGAGAATATCTGCTACAGAGGTTAATACTTGTGCATCTTCTGTTAATAATAATAATTGTCGCAGATTATCTCGTTGGTATAAATTAACATTTTGAGGTAGTAAATTAGTTTGACTGATTAATAATTTTTGATTGTCTTGATTTAAATTAAGATAAATTAAATAAAATTTGGAACTATTTAAGAAATTTTGGAAAGCAGCAATTTGATGCCAACAACTAGCCATTGTTAGTCTTAGTGGTTGGTTAAATTGCAGCAAAATAAAGTCATCGTGATATTGCATATTATATGCAAAAATACTATTTTTAGTGATGTAGGGAGTCAAGAACTTCTTGGTTCCTAAATTGATAATTAAATCAAACATAATATTCTCCTAACGAGGTGTAATCATGAAATTAACAATACTAGGTTATTATGGCGGTTATCCATATCGAGGACAAGCCACCAGTGGGTATTTAGTTCAAGAACAAGGGTTTAATTTGCTTTTGGATTGTGGAAGTGGGGTGCTTAATTCGTTAATGACAGTTATCGACCCTTTGCAATTAGATGCTGTTTTACTCACTCACTATCATCATGATCATATGGCAGATTTAGGCGTTCTGCAATATTATTGGCAGCTGAAAACAGGCAAGAAGAAACATTCCCAATTAACAATTTATGGACATACGCAAGATCCTTTGAACTTTGCTTCTTTAACCATGCCCAACGTCAGTCAAGGTCTAGCATATTCAGATCTGCAGCCTTTGGATTTAGGTCCTTTTACGATTACTTTTTTAAAAACAATTCATCCAGTGCCAGCTTTTGCTACCAAAATTGTATCAAAAAAGGATAATAAAATTTTTGTTTTTACTTCTGATACTGCATATTTTGAAGGCTTAATTGAATTTTCTCAGCAAGCGTATTTATTAGTGACTGATACTAATTTTGGCGCAGCAAAAAAGGGGCAAATTTGGCATATGACTTCACAGCAATCTGGTAAATTGGCACAAGATGCTCATGTGCAAAGATTGGTTATATCTCATTTGCCACAAGAATATTCCTTGGATAAATTACAACGTGAAGCCCAACAAGCGGCTGGCGATATTGCTGTAATAAGAGCTAGAACTGGACTCAAAATTGTTTTTTAATATTATTTTTAAGTTATCCAAATAATTAGTGAAAAGTGTTTCAATTAATAATTTTCAGAAAAAATAAAATGCCTATTTATAAGTGATTTTCTCCAATTGTACTTGTGAAAACAGAACAAATTTTCGGGGTTTTTTTGAAAAAATATGGACATTTTGACTTATACCTATTATAATAGTTTTTGTAGCAATAATGTTTACAACTTTCTAATGAAAGGGGAGATTCATCTATGGTAACTTTATATACATCTCCAAGTTGTACATCTTGTCGAAAGGCTAAGAAATGGTTTAAAGAGCACAATATTCCCTTTAAAGAACGCAATATCTTTGCACAACCGCTCTCTAAAGATGAAATTAAGAAAATTTTGCAAATGACCGAAGACGGTACTGAAGAAATCATTTCGACACGTTCCAAGGCTTATCAAGCTTTAAAAATGGATATTAATGATTTAACAATTGATCAGTTAATTAGTTTGATCGAAACTAATCCGGGACTTTTACGGCGTCCAATTATGATGGATGATAAGAGTTTACAAGTTGGTTATAATGAAGATGAAATTCGGCGGTTTTTGCCACGTCAGGTTCGAGTAATGGAATTAAAGCAATTACAAGAGGCACAAACAGTTTAATTTTATTTGCTTGACTCTAAGAGTTGAAACAATCATTGATTGTTTCAACTCTTTTTGGGTTAATTGCTTTACATTAATAATGTGACTGTTAAAATAAGGTAATAAGTAATGAAGATTGGTGGTTGGCAGCCGTGGAAATTGAACACGTAAGCGAGAATATGATTCGTGTAGTCTTAGGCAATCACGATTTAAAAGAACGAGGCGTGACTGTACTAGATTTACTCGGAAACCGCAAGCAAATTGAGTCGTTTTTTTATAGTATTCTTGAAGAAGTTGATACCGATCATACTTTTGCCCAAGATCAGACTGTCACTTTTCAGGTAGTGCCTAATAGTAATGGCTTAGAATTATTAATCTCAAAAGCACCTAAGGATGGCAAAGATGATTCTTTACAAGAATCCAATCAGTTTTTGAAGACTTTAGGTTTATTAGATCAGAACGAAGCTAATGATGACGATATGACTGATGTTGATGAAAGCAATGCTGTAGTGCAAGAAATTGTTGTTAAATTTGATAATTTTGAAGATTTTGTGGCTTTAAGCCAAGTTTTAGTGGCTGAAAGTGTAGTGAGCGATTTATATAAATATCAAAATCAATATTATTTAAAATTAACTGTCTATGTTGATGAATTGCGCAGTACCACTGTTAGTAACTTGGTTGCTTTGCTTCAAGAATATGGCCAAGTCGTCCAGCAACCAGCGGATGTTTTATCTGAATTTGGTCAAGTGGTTATGCAACAAACTGCCTTAGAATTGACACGTTATTACTTCAAATAATTTTATTGTACTCAGCAATAGGACAATTTTTGTCCTATTTTTTTAGCAATTTTTTGGAATTTTGGATTTTGTAGGGTAATTAACTTAAGGGTGATTTTATTTTAGCTGCCTATAATCAAAAGGGAAAGTTGATTTATGCCATCCAAAATCCAGCTCATGAATTATTTTTTTGCCCTAAATGCAAACGTCCTGTTCAGTTAATTAAAGGTGTTAAGCGACCATATTTTCGACATATAGGCTCTAAAACTATTACAGCACCAGAATCCTCGCTGCATTTAGCTGGGAAGCATTGGTTAGCGCAATTTTTTGCGTCCTTTTTTGTGGTTGATTTAGAGTATGTGTGGGATGTTGAGCAACGCTTAGATTTGTATGCGCGCAATCAGCGCTGGCAATTTGCTGTTGAATACCAATGTTCGCCAATTAGTAAAAAAGAATTACAACGCCGTAACCAATTATATGTGCAAAAAGGATTAAAGCCTTTATGGATTTTTGGCCCACAACATTATCAACAAGCTCATAAATTAAGACATCTGCAAAATGTTGTCAGTTATTCGAGCAGTTGGGGATTTTATGTTTTATTTAAACTTCCACAAGATGATTTTTTACGATTAAACCATCATTATCAAAGTAGCCCTTATAGCAATAAATTGTATTGGCAGCAAGCAAAAATTGAAAATTGGCAACAATTATCGCATCTCAAGCCAAAATCGCCGTCTTATCCTGTGCATACTATTGATTGGCAGCAGTGGTATCAATTTCAGCAGTTGCATCCCCAACAAAATTTTATTGCGTTACAAAATTGGTGTTATCAACATCAATGCTCGTTATTATTTTTCATTAAAAAAACACCACCAACAACGATGTTTCCAATCTATCGTTATTGGCCGTGTTATTTAACCATCTTAAAACTTATGGACACCAATGTTGTAGCTGATTTACCATTAATTAGTGAATCAGTTATTCAAGCGTGTGTAACTGCCGATCAAGCAAAATTTGATAATCTTTTTTAATAAGTTTGTTTAAAAAAGTCTGCAATTGCGCCAATGAACAAGCTTGGATAATGACACCTTGCTCACAAAGATAATTAGAATAATCATAAATTACGGTGGTTGGTGGCGCGGTGATTTTGAATTGAGCTGCTTTTTGCTGATCAATTTGACATTGGGTAAATGCTAATTGACTGTCTTTATCGGCTACCAAAGTTTCCCAATCGAGGTGCGCTTGTTGCGCTAAGGATTTAACTAAATCCAGATTAAAAGTTAAATGATTAATATTAATGGCATCTTGCAAAGACATTAAAAAATTGCGGCCTTTTTTGTTGCCTTGAAAGGTTGCAGCTTTGTAAAATAGTGTTGCCTGATGGATTTTTTCAGTCACTTTATTACGTAAAGTGATATTATGTAAATCCAGATTATTTCGCTGCATGTAATCGTCAATCGCATATACATTATTGAGAGCGATAAATTTAAAATGAACGCTCATTTTGTGTTGTTGAGCAAATTGTATAATAGTTTTTTCGGTTGTTAAACAGCGATTTCCAATAGGGTTAACAAAAATAAATATTTCCCACATGAAAAACCCTCCTTAATGGTGAAGTTTGGCTAAAGTTCAAATACTACCTTATCAAATTTTGACAAAGTTGCAATTTATTTGCGCTTTTACTGTAAGGTAAATTGCTAAATTTCACTTCAGAATATGGTATAGTTAAAACGTTGAGGTGAGCGCAATGGCGAAAAGAAATTGGAAAACTTTCTTATTGCCCTATGAACAAGCAGTAAATGAATTGAAAATCAAATTACGCAGCTTGCGTAAAGAATACATTGAAGAGGGTGAACACTCGCCCATTGAATATGTGATGGGGCGAGTCAAGTCAGTTGAAAGTATTAAAGAAAAAATGCAACGACGATATATTAAAGATGAGTTATTAGAACAAGATATGCAGGATATTGCGGGAATTAGAATTCAGTGTCAATTTGTAGAAGATATTTATCAAGTTGTTGATATCTTACATGATCGTACTGATTTATCAGTTGTTGAAGAGCGCGATTATATTGCTAATAGTAAGCCTAGTGGTTATCGCTCCTATCACATGGTCATCAAATATCCGATTCAACAAGCTGATGGTGTCAAAGATATTTTAGCAGAAATTCAAATTCGGACTCTAGCCATGAATTTTTGGTCAACTATTGAACATTCCTTGAATTATAAGTATCAAGGCGATTTTCCAGAAGACATTAATGCCCGATTAAAAAGAGCTGCGGAAGCTTCTTTTATGCTGGATGAAGAAATGTCTAAAATTCGTGGTGAAATTCAAGATGCACAGCAATACTTTTCCAACCAAAAAGGTCCTGAATCTGTACCGATAAAGGAGCATTCACATGAAAGTTTGGATTCAAAATAATGCGAAAAGTATTTCTCAAAAGATTGCTCAAGAATTACGCCAAAAATTGTTATATGAAAAAATCATAATTAGCGAGAAAAATCCTGATTTAGTAATTACTGTTGGTGGTGATGGGACTTTTTTGAGTGCGTTTCATCGCTTTAATAACCAATTATCTCATATCGAATTTGTCGGTATCCATACCGGGCACTTAGGATTTTATACTGATTGGCAAGATAGCGAAGTAGATGAATTAGTAAGTCGAATTGTGAATAAGCAAAAAAATGTTATTAAATTTCCCTTGTTAGATGTTAAAGTTACGTTTAGTAGTGGTGTAGTTAGTCATTTTTTGTCTTTAAATGAATCAATTTTAAAGCGGGTTTCACAGACAATGCGAGCAGATATAATGATTGATGGTCGTCGTTTTGAACGCTTTCGTGGTGATGGGATTGTATTATCAACACCTAGTGGTTCGACAGCTTATTCTAAGTCCTTAGGAGGCGCAATTATTGATCCTTCTTTGTCAGTGATGCAATTCAATGAAATTGCACCGATTAATAACCGGGTATATCGAACGGTTAATTCTTCGCTGATTTTACCGCAAAAACAAATTTTAACTGTGGTTCCCGCACCGCAAACTGATTATATTGTTACGATTGATAACTTATCTTATGATCATTGCTCTGTGCAAAAGGTTGATTATCAAATATCTCAAGAAACAATTAAAATAGCATCATATCGTCCCAAGAGATTTTGGTTGCGGGTTAGAAATGCCTTTTTGGTGGATGGTGATAAATGATTTATCATTGGCAAAAGCAAGACAAGCATCCGCAAAAATTAATGAATTTTTTGAGCCAGCAGGGTTTTTCCAAAACTCAGTTAAAACAACTCAAGTTTCATCAAGGACAATTATATGTTAATCATCACCGGCGTTATTTCGGTTATCAGCTGCATTATGGAGATGAAGTTGTAGTATTATTGCCACAAGAAGAAGGATCAGATAAAATTGCTGCCATTGCTGGACCATTAGCCATTTTATACGAAGATGATAATTATTTGTTAGTTAATAAACCTGCTGGTTTAGCTTCCTTACCAGTAATGAATATTACCAGTGCGACCTTGGCTAATTATGTAAAATATTATCTCCAAATAAGTAAAGCTAGTAATGATGCTATTCATTTAGTATCACGATTAGATCGTGATACTTCGGGGGTTATTACTTTTGCTAAAAATGCTTATGCACATAGTCTCTTAGCTGCTGAATTTCGAACGCCTGACGTTGTTAAGGAGTATGATGCGATAGTTCAGGGTAATTTTACTTCACGAGAACTAACTGGGCAAATTTGCGCTCCTATTGGGGTAAATGCATACAATCATAATTTACGCTGCGTGAGTCCAACAGGTAAATATGCCTTAACTAAATATCAGGTGATTCAACAATATGCAAACTTTGCTTGGGTGAGAGTCAACTTGATCACTGGTCGTACTCACCAAATCCGAGTTCACTTTGCGCATATTGGCCATCCATTGTTAGGTGATCAGGCCTACGGTGGTTCAGTACAATTAATTCAGCGTCAAGCACTTCATTGCCGCCAATTTAGTTTTTTTAACCGGATATCTAATCAGCAATTGAGCGTAAAAGCGGATTTACCGAATGATTTACAAAAATTATTACAAAATAGAAAATAAATAACGGGCAGATTTTGTAGTCAATGAACGGGCTGCTTTTTCGGTACCCAGACATTAGGTGAAAATTGTGCAAGAATTACAAAATCAAATTAACTTACAATTTCATAAACTAAGAAAGCTCTTAGATGAACAACATTCTAAACAATTTCGCAAACGTTTTTTGGATATGCATTTTTATGAGCAAGGACAATTCTTTTTAACATTAAATCATGAGCAGCGTTTGCAACTATATCAAATCATGGCTCCTGATGAAGTGGGAGATATGTTTGACACCTTAGAAGATGATCAGATAGATATGTCAAAAATTTTAGCTGAGATGGATTTAAAGTATGCTTCTGATGTTTTGAACAGCATGTATGATGATAATGCGGCCGATTTTTTGGAACATTTAGATAAAAGTGAAGTTGATCGCTATCTGGCGCTGATGCCTCGTGCAGATGCTAATCAATTACGGGGATTATTGCATTATGATACCCAAACAGCTGGAGGGTTGATGACTACTGATTATGTAGTCATGCGCCAAGACTTAAACGTTAAGGAAGCTTTAGATTTACTGCGCAAATTTGCTCATACAGCTGAAACTATTTATTATTTATACGTAATAGACGATGATAATGATTTAGTCGGAACTTTGTCGTTGCGGGAATTATTTACACATAATGAAAAAGCTGTTTTAAGTACGATTATGACAAGCAATGTGATTTCGGTTTTTGTTGATGATGATCAAGAAGCGGTAGCTCAGGTCTTTCGTGATTATCAATTTGTGGCCTTGCCGGTTGTTGATCATGCCCACAAATTAATGGGAATTGTCACAGTAGATGATGTAATTGAAGTTATTGATGATGAAGCTCAAGATGATTATTCTAAATTAGCCGGTGTAGATGTCGATGAGTCTAAAAGTACACCTTTGAAGGCTGCTAGCAGCCGCTTACCCTGGTTAATTACCTTATTATTTTTAGGGATGATTACTGCGACTTTGATTGCTCATTTTGAGGATTTACTTAGTCAAGCGAGTATTTTAGCAGTTTTCATTTCACTAATTACCGGTACTGCCGGTAATGCTGGTACTCAAAGCTTAGCGGTTGCTGTTCGACGTTTGTCCTTAACTAATAATAAACCACAGCATCTTTGGGGATTATTATTGAAAGAGTTAGTTACTGGATTAGTGATAGGTTTGATAACAGGTATGACCATTATGATAGTGGTGGGCATTTGGAAGCATAGCTTTGTTTTAGGTGCAGTCATTGGTTTAGCAATGATGGCTGCTATTACAGTTGCTAATTTGGCAGGAAGCTTAATTCCGATGTTAATGGCCAAAATTGGCTTTGATCCTGCGGTAGCAAGTGGACCATTTATTAGTACCTTAAGTGATTTAACTAGTGTATTGATTTATTTTAATATTGCTAGTTTGTTTATGGGATTTTTTAAGGGAATGTAGTAATTTAATACAAAATTGCAAAATCAAAAAAGCATAATCGCTGTGAATAACTGTCAGCAATTATGCTTTTTGAATATATTTATTTTATTTGATAAAACCAAAATAACCAATAACAATTATTGCAAGAATAATTCGGTACCAGCCAAAAGCTTTGAAGTCGTTTTTCTTGATATAATCCAATAAGAATTTAATAGCAATATAGGCGACAATGAAGGAAACCAAGGTACCGACTAATAGCACGATGGTTTGCGAACCAGTAAAAGTATGTCCATGCCAAAAATATTTGAACAACTTCAAACCACTGGCACCAACCATTGTAGGAATAGCTAAAAAGAAAGAAAACTCAGTCGCAACAAAACGTGATGCACCAATCAACATCGCACCCAAAATAGTTGCTCCCGAACGGGAAGTACCGGGAATTAAAGATAGTACTTGGAATAATCCAATTCCCAAGGCAATGGAATATGGCAAAGAATTAAGGTTAGTCAGACTTGCTTGTCTTTGACGGTTATAGTTTTCAACAACAATGAATAAAATACCATAGATTAATAATGTTGCGGAAATAACAGGCCAAGTATTAAAGTGTTCATCCATAAAGTCATTGAGTGGCAAGCCAACAATGACTGATGGAAGACAAGCCACGATGACTTTAAACCATAAAATCCAAGTATTGTGCTGTTCTTCAGTACTTTTGCGTGGTGAAAAAGGATTTAACTTGTGAAAATAAATAACAACCACTGCCAAAATAGCCCCTAATTGAATAACAACCATGAACATATTAATAAAAGCAGATGATTCCTGCAGTTTGACGAATTCATTAGCCAAGTATAAGTGCCCGGTAGAACTAATCGGTAGAAATTCGGTAATTCCTTCAATAATACCGAGAATAATTGCTTTGAAAATGTTTAACATGTAATTTACACTCCAAATAAATTAGTAAAAGACGATACAAGTTCCTTCCGGTACTTGGGTATCATTATTAATAAAAGTTAGATAACCAGTCTCTAAATTACGTTTAAAAATAGTCACATCATTAGATTTTTGATGAGGAACTAAAAGATATTGACCAGTAAGATCAAAATCAAAATCACGAGGGAAATCTCCTTGAGTTTTGATAGTTTGGAGATGTTCTAAAGATTGGCCACTAGCGCTAACTTTAAAAGATACGATGGAATTATGACCGCGATTAGAAGTATATAAGAATTGACCATCAGCACTGATACGGATAGCAGCAGCTGTATTATCCTCATTATAATTATCTGGCAGTAAAGGATAGCTTTGTAATTGTTCAAATTGACCGTCATGATAATTTAAGACTAAAACAATTGAAGCTAATTCACAAATACAATAAGCAATGTCTGGATGTTGTGGATTAAAAACCAAGTGCCGGGGAGCTGAGCCTGCAGGAGCAGTAAATTCTCCCATTTTGGTGGCTTTTCCAGCATCATCGATACTATAAGTGAAGACCTTATCACTACCATAATCACAAATCACTAAATTACCATCGGGTGCCAAATGGGCCATATGTGGATGCGACTCTTCTTGTTCCGGGCGAATGCTGCGACCGGTTAATTGGATGTGATCCGTAATGGCTAAAGTTTTATCTTCTTGGATTTGATGAATAGTGACAATACCTGTGTGAAAATTAGCTGAAAAGACCAATTGTCTTTTATCAGAAACCTCAACATAAGCCGGTGAATTCTTCGGTTGTAAAGCACTGCCTAAATAGGCAAAATTATTTTTCATATCATAAGCAGCTAGCCCGCCTTGCTCGCCGTCTTGAACAACAGTATATAAAATATGTTCGTTAGAAACGGCAAAGTATGTCGGACCTTGTAATTTGACCGCTAACTTAGCAGGTGTTAGTTGGGCAGTTTGCGAATTAAATTGCAATTGATAAATTCCTTGGCTGGTTTGTTTAGTATAACCGCCAATTAATACATTTTCTTGCATGTGATAAATCACTCCTTTGAACAACATTTTATAACAAACTCTGGCAAAATGCTGGTAGAATTCCTATAATTTGCTAAGATTAGAAGTAAAGTTAGGTGATAGAAAATGGAAATTACAGCAGAAGTTACATTCATCGGTAATCAAGCTGTCGATGAACAGACCAATTTTTTATTATTATTTGATGAAAGTGCTAGTGAAGATTTACAGCAAGTTGCCATTATACAACATTTTTTAACGTCTAGAAACCAATTTAAGTTGGATAAGCACGCACAATTAATAATTGATCAGACTTTATATCCAATAACCTTTGTAGGCGATTTGGTTAATTCGCAACTATCTACTATTGGGCATGCAGTTTTAGCTTTTGACAAGTGTCCAGCAGAACCTTTGCCTAATAGTATTTATTTAGATGGACCACTGCCCAAATTGCACTTAGGTAGTAAGATTGTCTATCAAATGGGAGATTAGTATATGAAATCTGAGCACAAAACATGGTTTACCAAATGGTTTTTAAATAATAAGGTAACAGTAGTTTTACTTAATGTTTTATTGATTTTTTTGATTATTGCCGCGTTTATCAAAGTGAGTTATATCTTTAAACCAATACAACAAATTTTGGGTATAATTTTACCACCGTTAATTGTAGCGGGTATTTTATATTATTTAATTGATCCACTGATTGACTTATTAGAACAACGTTGTCATGTGAAGCGCGTTTGGTCTATTAGTATAGTCTTTATTGTGATTTTGGCGGTGTTAGTTTGGATTATTTTGTCTTTGATTCCAATTATTCAAAATCAAGCCACTTCGTTAGTTCACAATATTCCCCAATATTGGCGGACTTTGCAGAAAATGTTGATTAATTTAAGTCAAGAGCCACATTTGCAAAGATTGCATTTGGCGAATAAATTATCCCCTTTGAAATTGACCAAATCATTTTCGAACAGTTTAAATGGCGTCTTTAACAACGCATTAGGTAATATCACTTCTGCTGTCGGAGTCGTCACCAATGTGGTAATGATTATTTTAACGGCTCCGTTTGTTTTGTTTTTTATGTTAAAAGATGACCACAAGATTAAACCAAGCATCATTAAATATATGCCTGAACGTCTTCAAGCTTCAGTATCTGACACGTTGACAGAGATTAATCAGGCCTTAAGTTCTTATGTACGTGGTCAATTAACAGTAGCCTTTTGGGTGGCCGTGATGTTTGCAATTGGATATTTAATTGTTGGTATGCCTTATGGCGTTTTATTAGGAATTTTTGCTGGAATTTGTAATCTAATTCCATATGTCGGCTCTGCTGTCGGCTTGATTCCTGCCATAGTCTTAGGTTTAATTAATGGTCAGCAGATGTTGTTATATGTCATTATTATTTTTGCGATTGAGCAAACTATTGAAACTCGTGTGGTTTCGCCATTAGTAGTTGGTAATAAGATGAATATGCATCCGGTAACGACAATTTTTGTATTGTTAGTATCAGGAGGAATGTTTGGTTTAATCGGTGTAATTGGGGGCATTCCGATTTATGCAATTATCAAAATATTTGTCGGTAAAATTTTTGCCTGGATACAACGAAACTCTTCTTGGTATGATAGTGATGAAGAACAATCGACAGATTCGACCACTAATTAGGTAAATAAAAAGACAAGTAGCTCAATAATTGTGCGAGTTACTTGTCTTTTTATTTATAAATTACTCAAGTCATGATTAATGACACCAGCATCACCATTATAAATAGAATTTTTTATGATGACATAATTAACATGACGTAAATCTTCTAGTTCTTTGCCACCAGCATACGAGATAGCAGATTGCAAATCTTCTTGCATTTCCTTGAGTGTATCAACAATTGAACCTTTATAGGGAACAATTACTTTTTTGCCTTCAATATTTTTGCGTTCGCCTTTTTGTAAAGCTGAGGCCGATCCATAATAAATTTTGACTTTATGGCCATTTTGTTCCAAAACTTCACCTGGATTTTCATCATGTCCAGCTAATAAAGATCCAATCATCACAAAACTGGCACCAAAACGCAAAGATTTAGCTATGTCGCCATTGGTTCGGATACCACCATCAGCAATAATCGGCTTACGGGCAGCTTTAGCACACATTCTAATAGCGGCTAGTTGCCAACCAGCAGTCCCAAATCCAGTCTTGATTTTCGTGATACAAGCTCGACCGGGACCAATCCCAACTTTGGTGGCATCAGCACCAGCTTCTTCTAAGAAATGTACTGCATCTGGAGTGGCAATATTACCGGCAATGACAAAAGTTGTTGGTAATTTTTCTTTAATGTACTTAATCATTTTGGCCACTGATTCAGCATAACCATGAGCAATATCGATTGTAATATATTCAGGCGCTAATTGAGCTTGAACTAATTGATCAATCAGTTGATAATCTTGAGCTTGAACGCCCACACTAATAGAAGCAATGAGTTGCTGCTGGTGCATTTTTTGGACGAAGGCTAGCCGTGTTTCGGGCTCAAATCGATGCATCACATAAAAGTAATTATTCTGTGCAAGCCAAATAGCTAATTTCTCATCGATGATACTCGACATATTTGCGGGAACGACTGGTATTTTGAAGGTATGTGATCCAAGCTGGGTAGAAGTATTAGCCTGATAGCGATGCTCGATAATACATTTTTGGGGAATTAGTTGAATATCTTCGTAATCAAAAACATTGAAAGAGTTATTTGCCATTTAAAGCGACCACCTTAAACTTATTTACGAACTATTTAAAAATTACTATCAAAAAATGTTCGCCACATACTATTTAAATATACTTTTCAAATAAGTCAAGACTTAATTTGTGGTTGCATTTAAATAGGATTTGAGATATATTGTAAAGAGCTACTTGGTTCAAATACTTTTATCAGATAGCAGTTTGATAAAAGTATTTGATGATGAGTGCACTAACGTATTTTCTTGCTGCTGTGGCCGAGAAGATACGTTTTTTTGTGGCTGTTTATCAAGTTTAACTTATGTTAGAATTATTCTTATTGAAAGAAGTGTTATGATGACTAATCATATTGCCTTATTTGAACCGTTAATGCCAGCTAATACGGGAAATATTGCACGAACTTGCGCTGGTACCGATACAGTTTTACATTTAATTCGTCCATTGGGATTTAGTCTGGATGATAAGCACATGAAACGTGCCGGCTTAGATTACTGGGATAAAGTAAATGTACAAATCCATGATGATTTGGATGATTTTTTGGCAGCTGTTGCTGATCCAAAGTATTTGTATTTAATTACTAAGTTTTCTGATAAAATTTATACAGATGTTGATTATTCGGATACTACCAAGGATCATTATTTCTTGTTTGGCAAGGAAACTACCGGTTTACCTGAAAAATTCATGCGTGAAAATCAAGAAAAATGTTTGCGGATACCAATGACAGATAATATTCGCGCTTTGAATTTATCAAATACATGTGCATTGGTTATTTATGAAGTGGTTCGACAACAGCATTTTGTCGGGATGGAATTAACGCATCGGTATCAACACGACAAGTTACACTAATACTTTAATTATTGAGGGGAATAAATATGAAAGTTGCTAAAGGACCAATTGTTGTCCAGTCTTATCATTATGATTTAGTAGATCCAGACAGTGAAGTTAAAACTGATTTACAGGTTCAAGTGCAAGATTACAATGATTCTGAAGAAGCAGAATCAACCGAAGGAAAAATGATTCAAATTATGACTCCTTTTGGGATTCATCCTGAGCAAGCGCCTTTTGCTATTTCCGGGTTAATCGGACAAGTAGTCCAGTTGCAAGATGTGGCTGCTGATGAAGACTACACCTTGAGTACCGAATTAATGGAAGAACTCTCACGTCCTCTAGTAGAACAAATTCAAATTATCACTTATCAACTAACTGCGATGACCTTAGATCATGGATACGAATTGAATTTCCAGCCTAATACTGGTGACAATGAAGATGTAGATGATTAATCAAGCTAAATAAGATTGATGGATGTGGAAAGCAATGGGGGATTTAGCTGAGACACATACCAAAAAGGGCAAGGTGCTTTATCGATTATTGAAGCGGTTTTTTGATATAGTGATATCGACCTTAGCTTTAGTGGTTTGTAGTCCATTATTTTTAATTTTTAAGGTGGTATATCTTTTTGGGGAAAATAAAGGACCGATGTTATATAAGCAATTACGTGTAGGTAAAAATGGAAAAAAATTTTTGATATATAAGTTTCGTTCAATGGTAAATGGTGCTGATACTAAATTAAAAGCCAATCCACGTTTGTATCAAAAATATTTACAGAATGATTTTAAATTACCAGTTGATGCTGATCCTAGAATAACGCACTTTGGTCATTTCATTCGGTTAACATCGCTTGATGAGATTCCTCAATTTATCAATGTTTTAAAAGGTGAAATGAGTTTAGTTGGTCCGCGTCCGATTGTAGAAGCCGAATTGAAAAATTATGACACGCCGGAACACTTAAATAAATTTTTGTCAGTGAAACCAGGAATTACTGGTTGTTGGCAGGCTTTTGGCAGAAATAAAATTGGCTATCCAAAACGTTGTAATGTTGAATTGTATTATGTGGACCATGCCTCACTTTTATTTGATTTAAAAATTATTGTTAAAAGCTTTAGCAGTGTCTTAAAGCATGATGGAGTGTATTAAGATGATTAAAGTAGGATTATTCATACCTACCCTGAATGCGGGCAAAGAATTTAAAAAAGTTTTAGATCAGATTAATCAACAGAGTGGCGACTTTGAGTTACGTAAATTGATTATTGATAGTGAATCTAGCGATGATACTGTTCAATTAGCCCAACAAGCAGGATTTGAATATCAAACAATACCAGTCCAAACTTTTACGCATGGTAAAGTAAGGCATTATGCTGTAGAAAAAATATCTGATTGTGATTATATTATTTTTTTGACACAGGATGTCTATTTACAAAAGAACGCAATCGCTAATATTTTGCACTTTATCCAATCACATCATCAAATGGCTATTGCTTATGGTAGACAAATTGCTGATGTCAATACTGTGGGCTGGTTAGATGCTTTAGACCGTCAAAATAATTATCCTAGTAAGAGTGTAATCAAGAATTGGAAAAATCGGCGCAAATATGGTTTAAAAACTGTTTTTTCGTCAGATGCTTTTTCAATTTATCGGCGTGATGTTTTGCTGGAATTAGGCAATTTTCCACTTACAGTCAACTTTTCTGAGGATATGTTAATGGCAGCAAAAGCTGTTCAAAAAGGATATAGTATCGGTTATTGTGCCACGGCAATTTGTGAACATAACCAGAAGTTAAATTATCACCAGCTATATCAACGCTATCGAAAAATAGGAGAATTTCATCATCAATATCCTTGGATTAAACAAAAGTTTGGTAGTGCAAATTCTCAAGGAATCAGCTTAGTGATTGGTGAAATGAAATTTTTAATTTCTAGAGGCTTATTGTATTTAATTCCTAGTTTAGTTATTCGCAGTGGAATCAAATATATTGGATATAAGTTAGGGTAACAATGGAAAATAACAATAGAAAAGTAGCTATTATGATGGCTACATATAACGGTGAAAAGTATCTTAAACAACAGATTAATTCTATTTTAAAGCAAACATATCAAAATTTTGTTTTATTGATTCGGGATGACAATTCTACTGATAATACTCAAAATATCATTAATGAATATGAACTTAATTACCCAGATAAAATAGTAGTTATTAAAGATCATTTTAAAGCTGGGAGTGCTAAGGATAATTTTGGTTTGTTGGTAAGATATGTCCAAGAGCACTGTTTAGATGATTTTGAGTATTTTATGTTTAGTGATCAAGATGACTTTTGGCGAGCAAATAAAGTGGAATTAAGTATTTCTCGATTATTGAATTGTACTCAGCCTACGTTAGTGCATACAGATTTAAAAGTTGTTGATCAAAATCTTAAACTAATAAATAATTCTTTTATGAAAATGAGTTCGTTAAATGGTAATGAACATCGCTTACAAAGATTATTAGTGCAAAACAATGTGGTCGGTTGTACGATGGCATGGAATAAAGCTTTAATGCAAATTATTAAGCCCAACTTTGACCAAGCTATTATGCATGACTGGTTTATTGCTCTAATTGCCTGTTGTTATGGCAAGATTGTTTTTATTAATGAAGGAACTATTTTGTATAGACAGCATGATGATAATGCAGTTGGGGTAAAAAAAGAGTATAGCTATGAATATATTCAATATAAGTTGCAGAATTTAAATTCTGTAAAGTTATCTTTAAAAAATTGTGTTCAACAAGCGAACTATTTAATAAATAGTTATAATTTACCTTTAGACTTAAAAAAAGTAGTACTTAACTTTATAAATCTATTTAAATCGTCTGTTTTAAAAAGAAAATTTTTGTTTGTAAAGCAAGGATATATAAAGCAAGGAATTTTAAGAATAATAGGAGAAATATTTTATATTTAGTAATAATGACAAAGCAAAACATTGAAATTAGTATAGTAATTCCAGTATATAATACAGAAAAGTATTTAAATCACACTGTTAAGAGTGTTAAAAACCAAACTGTGTATAACTTTGAATTGATATTAATTGATGATGGATCTACAGATAATTCTGGCAAGATTATTGATCAATTAGCTGAAAATGATTCAAGGATTGTTGTGATTCATCAAAAAAATTCAGGTCTTGCGGCCGCTAGAAATGTTGGGATTAAGCGTGCAAGAGCTGATGTTATCACTTTTATTGATAGTGATGATCTTGTTTCTCCTTTATATTTGGAACATTTGTTAAAAGGATTTACAACGCCAGATGTTGAAATAACTTCAATTAAAAAAGAGTCGTTTTTAATTGAACCACGTGAACTAAAAAACAGTCATATCCTATGGATAAAAAAATATGATTCAAAACATTTTTTAAATGCAGTATTTTTGCATAATGATGATTTATATTATGTTTCTTTTTGGGGTAAAGCTTTTAAAAGTAGCTTTCTACAAAGTCAAGTTATAACTGAAGGACGTTATTATGAAGATATGGCAAATATCCCGGTTATAATTAGTCATGCACATACAATAATGCTACTTAATAGCACGGATTATTTTTATCGTGAGAATAGAGAAGGAAGCATATTAAATAGTTTCAATGAAAAAACTTGTAATGATCTTCTCTGGTCTTTAAAATATATCAGAAAAAACATTATTTTTAATAAAAAATTAAAAAAGGCATATAATGTATTGCTTTTTAACAACATTTCTTTTATTTGGATATGGTGCATAAAAAATAAAAGAAATTATAGCTTTATATTTAGTTTTTTAAATAGAATGTCATTTAAGTCAATGTTGTCGATGTCTTTAAAAACACATGTTTCAAGAAAGGGCATGCTACTATGGTTTTGTCATAAGTTACATTTGATTTAAATGAATATAAAGATTTAGGAAGTTAAAAAATGAATAAACGATTAATTAATCTATTAAATATTTTATTTGCTGTTATTTTAGCAATAGTTATGACTTCATGGCTAAATTTAACTTTTAATAACTATGCTATTTCACCAATAAGTGTAGTTTATTTTGTTGTAGGTTTAGTAGGATTTAATTATTTAATACATAAGTTATTGGCTATCAGATCACAGCAGTGGTTATTGTTAGCAACTTCTGCTGTAGTTACGGTAATTGAAGAATTAATGGGAATTTTAGTTAATTTATCACAAATTAATACATTTTCTTTTCCAGATGTTAAATCTATAATAATAATATTATTAATCAATATGATTATTATTTTTCAGTATCAAAAAAATGATTTATTTAAAATCGTTGTTGCTTTGATAATGTCTTTTTTTGAAACTATTGCCATTTGTTTTAATTTTGACGTTGGAGAGACTTTATGGAGTTGGGTATTAGTTGTTGGTAGTATTAATTTATTAATCAATTTAGTGTCTTTAAAATATGTTAGAAAGCGTAGTTATTGGCTACTATCTAGTATTGCGGGAATATTGTTTTCCTTAGCTTTGGTTTTAGGCAAGCAACTTTATGATAATTATCAGTTTCCTGCTTTTAATGTGGCTACTATATTAACTTTCATGGGATTTGTACTATTTTGGACTGCGATTGTTGCTTTGATAATAAATTATGTAATTAATACTCAAAATGTATTCTCTTCTAATCAGCAAAATTCCCCAATTCAAAATTGGTTTAATCAGTTAAAACATCCTTGGTTATGGAGTGCAGTAGTCACTTTTATTATTTTTATACCGGCAATCATAGCTTTAGCTCCAGGAATTTGGAGTTATGATACGCCTTATCAGTATTTTTCGATGACGAGAAATAATTGGAATATGGGTCAACCTATTGCCAGTATGATGATTGTCTATTTCTTTGTCCAAATAATTGGCGTTAATTTTCTACATTCAGTAGCTACAGGTTTATTTATCATGATTGTAGTACAGTTTATTTTAGCAGCTGCTATTTTTGGATATGGTTTTAAGGTGCTCAATCGTTGGCAGCTTCCTTGGATACTTCAAGTAGTTGTTTGGAGTTGGTGGACGTTGCATATTACTAATTGGACTTCTTTAGCCCAATCTAACACCAAAGATACTTGGTGTGGATTAGCTGCGGTTTTAATCATGATTTTTTTGCTGGAAATGTGGCAAGATGGTCCGAAATTTTTCCATTCATATGGTAAATTAGTTCTTTTAATTCTCTCTTTATTTGTATTTTTGACTTTTAGAAACAGTAGTCGATTAGTGTTAATTATGTTTTTACCTTTTTGGTTAGGGGGTTGTTGGAAATATTGGAAACAAATTGTAGCAATCATTGTAGCTACAGGGGCATTGTTTTATCTTTTTAATGGACCAGTTGTTCATAGCTTGCCTAGTTCTGCAGTTGATGTTAACCAAGGGGGTGGCGTCAGGAATATGGATAATGTAGGCGGATTGAAAGCACAGATTATTTTTGGTGGTTATGTCAATGTTGGAAATAAATTTAGCTTGGCTGACAAACAATTGCTGTGGACAATTTTGCCTAAAGGAACACCTGAACAATATTCACATTTTTATAGTCCACAATTTGCTGATCAGGCTAATACGGTGTGGGGTCAATTAGGAGTTCACTATCATCATATTTATCAGGGGAATTATAATCAAAGACGTTCTAAAATGATGAAGCAAATTATTTCACATTATCCACTAGCCACTTTACAAGTTATTTTGAATCAAAATTTAGGTTGGTATTATCCGCAAAGTACGTATCCTTCTAAATCTGGTAATATTTATAACGAGGTAATTAATGAAACTAAAAATGGTCCGATGAAAAAAGATGGCGTTATTATTAATAATTGGAAATTATTTCCATCATTGTATCAATTGATTTATGGCTTAGAACAAGATGGAACTTATTACCAATATCCTGTGATTGCAAGTTTCTTTGATCCAGCATTTTGGGGATGGATAATATTAGTTGTTTTATTAATCTTAATTGCACAAACATCTTGGAAAGCATTAACAATCTCCTTCTTTATGACAATTCAGTGGGCAACATTATGGGCTGCTCCTGTAGTACTTGTACGTTATATTTATCCTGTATTCTTGTGTCTGCCTTTGCTTGCAATAATGATTTATATTAGAAAATCTAAATTAGATGTTATTGAGTAGATATGTTAATTTTGAGATTATGTTCTAGTTTAGATATATAATTTTCTAAATATATAGGAGATTCTTATAGATGGAATATAGAGATTCAAAAATAGAAGTATTACGTATTGTTTCTATTTTTTTAATTATTTTAGGTCATATAGCAATAGAAACTAAGTGGAATTTTTTTAATATGACAATACCGCGAGTTGTCTTAATAGAAACAATGTGGATAGGAGCAAAATTAGGAGTTAATATATTTTTTTTAATAACAGGATATTTTTTGATTAGTAAGAATAGTTTTAGGATAACTGCAACTATTAAGATATGGCTGACAACTATTTTTTACTCTTGGATTTTAACAATAGTTAGTATTATCTTTTTACCTAATATATTAAATGTTGAACAAATTATACAATTCATTTTTCCAGTATTTTTTGGTACTTACTGGTTTATTACAGTTTATATAGTTTTGATGTTACTTTCTCCGTTTATTAATAAATTTTTAAAAAATTTATCTCAATCTGAATTTTTATGGATTTTAATTGTTGGATTTATTTATTTATTTGTTTGTTCAACTTTTTTTAAAAATCTTTCAACCGGAACATCAGGTGATACATTTATTACTAGTTTATATATTTATATGTTAGGAAGCTATATTGGTTTATATAAATCAAACTTTATTAATAAAAAATATAAATTATCAAAACATTTATCAATATTTATTTTGATGATTTTATTAATGATTTGCTCTATTGCAGTGATGAGTTTACTTATTAAATACCATTTAGTTTTTTATGATTCTAAAAAATTAATATATTTTATTGGTGGAAATAGTCCCTTTGAAGTAATCGCGGCTACGGAGTTATTTATCATAACTTTGAATAAAAAAAGTTTTTATAATTCTTTTATTAATAAAATTTCCAATACTGTTTTATCTGTATATGTAGTTCATACTCATTATTTATTTTCAATATTTATAATACCAACTATAATTAATGCAAAAAGATTTCAATATTCTAACATATTAATCATATATTTGTATTGTTTTTTATGGGCTGCTTGTATATTAATTTTATTGGTTATTATTGATTTAATAAGACAATATTTCCTAAATAACATAGAAATAAAAGTTATTAATAATATTTCTGATAAGTTAAAAAGTGTAAAGAAAAATTTTTTAATATGAGTACACTTGATTGCAATTTTATTCTAATTGTGTTTGTTAAGAATCTAGTGTAAATATCTTACTAAGAAATCTCTCTTTTTAGTATATTAATAATTTAAAGTATCTTTGATTAGTTAAACGTTTTTATTGATATTATTGGCTAGTAAATACTGCTTATAAAGCTTACTAACTTAATGACAAAGTCTATAAGTTAGTCTACTTTATAAGTTTGTCTACATTAATTATTAATTGATGAAATTGGTAATTATATATTTTTCAACAAAATCAGACCAGCAATTTACTAGTGCTAATTTTTTTATAAAATTGAATTACGATAGCTTTTAATTTTTAGTTTAGTGCTGAATATAATGGTTATAATTACTTAGAATAGAAAAATTCAATATTGAAGTCTTAAAAGTTAAATGATAAATATGATTACGCATGCATAGTCGAAAAATAGTTGAACCGTATAAAATAAGTTATTAATAGTTGTCCTAAATGTTTCAAAAAAGTTTCGCTGAAATCTTATTTTTGGATTAATGCTATTGTAAAAACCATTACTAAACTTTTTTTGGTGATCGTAGATTCTATAATTAATTCGAACATCATTAATCTAAAAAACCCAAAATAATTCCTTTTCAATGGTAGTTACTACACAAACCATGAAAGCAGGGATTACTTTGAGCACTTCTACTTTAACACAGTTTGACCGTGAAGCGATAGCCCTTTTACGGCAACAAGGTCAAACGCAACAACAAATCGCTGATGCAGTTGGTGTAGCTAAGTCCACTATCTGTACCGAATTACAACGGGTAAAACCCTATGACCCGGTTTTAGCCCAGCAGGATGCCGATCAAAAAAGACAACATTGCGGCCGTAAAACCATTCTGAATGCGTCTCTCAAGCAGTTGATTGAAAACCATTTACGCTTGGCTTGGTCTCCGGAAGCCATTGCTGCTAAATTTAAGATAGCGCCAGCTTCGATTTATCATTGGCTGCATCAGAGGCGATTGGACTTTGATTGTCAGAATTTGCCTGATCGTAATCGTTGTCGTCAACGCAAGCAGAGACTCGAGGACAATATCAAACTGGAGAACAACGCCCAGCAGCGATTAATCAACGTCAGACGTTTGGTCATTGGGAAGTGGATACTGTTTTATCTAGTCGGGGGCAAAGCAAAGCTTGCTTAGTTACCTTTGTAGAACGACGCAGTCGCTTCTTTTGGGCGACAAAGGCTCCAGATCGGACCTCTCAATCCTTAAATCAAGCCTTTGCAGGCTTTATGCGCCGGTTTGGCAGCACCGTTCAAAGCATTACGGTCAATCATGGCAAAGAGTTTGCCCAGTATCAAGACCTGAAACAGGACTATGGTTTAACTACTTATTTCTGTCATCCCTATTCGCCTTGGGAACGGGGCAGTAATGAGTATTTTAATCGGAAGCTGCGCTGGTTCTTTCCCAAGCAGACTAATTTTAATGAGGTCACAGCTGATCAAGTACTGGAAGCTGTGGAACTGATTAATAACCGACCTTTAAAACTACATTATTATCGAACTGCCATTGAAGTTTTTAGAGCTTGTTCGGATTAAATTTGTAATCTACCTGATATAAATCTAAATTATTATATTTATTACAAAAAGAGTTTCTATGTCAAAGAGTGTTGATAGATTTTTTCCTGCCAGTGTGACTAATTAGTCACACTGGCTTTCTCGTTTTCCCAGTAGTTATGGATTTTTAAAGCCTTGATTTCAATTTTAGGGTACACTAAAAGAATTCAACTGATAGACGGTTTTGCCTTACACCCATTAAACGGCAAACTTTAGATAAATGCGTAAGCGTAAATGCTGCCAATTGCGGATGCCATAACTAGTCCGTAAAATTGCGATGGTTAAATCCTTCTAAGGGGACCCGTTACTAAAAGTAATACTGACAGCTATTCACTACTGCAGCTTGATTTTGTTTCAATGTTTGCACTACCTAATCCATGGCATTAATACAGTGGATGATAATTGCTGAAGGTCTGCTGTAATAAAGTAGGATTACGTTCAGCGATAGCTTGGCGCAGACTTTCATAAGTCTAGCCAAAGCTTTGTTTAATTGCAGTCCAGCATGAACCAGATTAAATTGGGTCTCAAAAAGGCGTAAGTGGAACTGATATTGCATACGTTGTGCTTCTAGGCACTACTATTCTTCAAAAAGAGTCTCCAATGAAATTTCAACAGTCGATACGGAGAACTTGATTGCTCATAAGTCTGCATAATTTGTTCACGGATAGTATTCACAGCTTGATTAGCTAATTGCACTACATGAAACCCGATCAATAATAATCTAGTTTTGTGGAAATACTTGGAGAATCCAATGAATATAAGCAGCATTCAAATCTACAACAATTATCTGTATCTAACTTCTTTGTTGCACATAAAAGCGTTAAGAATAAGCCTTGAGACCTTAGGTTAGGCGAGTCGGTAATACTTCTAACAATTGATGAGTTTGAGCATCTGCAATAATAAAGCAATCAACTTGGCGGCTTTACATTCATCAAACGATAAATGAGCTGGCAAATGGTAACAGTGTAAATGTTGTAAGTCAGCATAATCTTAGTCTAAAAATCGTTGTACACTTTTGGCAGAGATGTTCTGCCGATCAGCAATATCTTTCGACGAAGTATTGTGCCGAGCTTCTAAAATCACATTCTAATGCACGCCGCGGATAAATACAACAATGAGGAGCCACCCACATCAGTCTGAGCTATTGTACTGTGACGGCAAACACGACACTAATGGCGCGGTTTCTGCAGTTCTAAATAGCAGGGACTACGGTTAAGTGTGGGCAAAAGCAGCCAACTATCTTTTCAGAAATTATTGACTACTGTTTCATTGTTGCAATAAAAACAGTATGTGCGCAGATAAGTTAAATGGGTATAAAAGAAGTAACCGTTTGACCATATTTTTCAGCACGTTCTCACGGACATTTTTCATTTAAAATGAGCCGGGGTCTTTTATTCCAAGGACAAGATTGATTTAATCATTATTAAGAGATATTGTCTAACTTACTTTCATTAGTTTTAATCGACTAGGTGGTCGAGCAGGACAATGTTTCTTTTATTTTATCTAATTATGATCAGATATCAAAAAAAGTATTGATATTTCTATCAACACTCAAAAGTATAGAGCCCAAAAAGAAAGCTTTTTTAAAATTTATACATATTTAGTTAGATATTCTAAAAAACACTAACATATTTTTAGTTAATTTATAACTTGAATAAACAATGATAATGTATTAAAACATCCAAATATAATGAAAATAGTAATAATATTTATTTTTTGTTGTTTTCCACAATAATCATTAAAAAATAATTTTTTTATTAACATTATAAGTATTAAAAATATACAGCCAAATAAAGGACTATAAGTCCTAAGATTAGATATCCAAATAGTAGGTGAAAAACCCATTGCAATTCTAGACATAACGCCTCCAATTAATAACGTCAAGGATAATATTCTATCTTCTATAGTATTAAAGGAAAAATAAATGCTTAGTACAAGAGTTATCAAAAACAAACTTAATACTAGATATTCTAAAAAAATACTTATATCTGTATAGTTATAAGTAGTTACTAATCCATATATAAGTTTTGGATAAGTTATTGATTTGCTTATATAAATAATATTAGTAAATATTGGATTAAAAGCTATAATTATTGCAAGAGGAATAGTACAAATTATTCTTATTAGATTGCTTCTATTATTGTTATTATTAATAATGAAGAGTATTGAAACAATAGCTATAATTAAACAATTGGGATGAAAAACTGCTGTATATAAAGTACTAGTATATCCTAGTTGGAATTTAGATATATTATTTAATGCTATAAAGCTAGGAAACCAATTTTTAACTTCTGCATTACTACGAGCGATAATTCCAGGTGTAGTTAATATAAATATAATACTAATCAATATAAAAATGTATTGTAAAATAATTAATTTATTTAACCTATGTGTTATTTTTAAAATAATCAAAAAAGATGTATATATTATTATAAGTATAACTGCTATTTGTTCATTGTTAGCAGCATAAACTAAACTGAGAGAACATAAAATATTTTGAATCATTGATGTTTTTTGATTTTTTAAAGATTTTATTAATGGTATAAGGCTGACAACTGTTAATGCAAATGGCCAAAAGTAAGTAGCAATAGTGGCAATCCAACCCGCAGAAGACAATATGTCAAAAGGATACATTAGAATGCAAGATATAATTCCCCATTTAATCAATTTATTATTTTTTTCATTAAATAATAAATTTAATGTTCTAGCCAGTAAGAATATCAATAAACCAGTTACAAATCCAAAAAAGAAAATATGATAATTACTAATTATTTCTGTATAATACATAATGGTATTAACAATAATCGAGATGACCAAGTAAAATATGATTTATAAACATTTTCTAATACACATTTCAATGGTATTTGCATATTTATACTATCGTCACCAAAAATTTTGATTGTACTAAATAGGATACTATACATTAAACCTAATAAATAAAATTCATAGTTTTTTATAAAATCTAATTTTAATTTATTTAAAAATCTCATAATTATTCCCTTTATCTAATTAAGGTATGAATTTGTTTTTATTATTTTTTCAGATCCGTTTAATTTCAAAAATATATAAAGTCGATGTTGCGAAATATCTAGTTTACTATCAATAGGTATGTGCACAGTAAATCCTGAATAATCATAATTATTTTTTTTATTAAATAAATTAGTAACATCTTCTCTGATTACAACAGAGGTGGGTAATAAGTAATAGAAGGTTGAGTTGCTTTTAAAAGCAGCATTGATAACAATGTTTTTAATGTTGACTCCCTTTTTTAATATCCAGCCATTAATATCTATGAAATTCTTCTTATTTGTGTTATTGCTAATACCTATATTATCAATATTATAAATATAAGTACCGTTATTGAATGTTGTCTTATTATCTTTGAACTCAGTTGCTGTTACAAAATCTTTTTTTGAAGGTGAAATGTTTTGTATATAGGAAGAATTCTTACTGAAAATGATATAACTAATCATAATTCCTAAAAAGCTAATAATTAATAAAATAATTAAATGTTTATTTTTCATATGTAAAATTGTAAAAACTATTCTCCTTGAATTATTAATTTTGAATAATTAAAATTGCTGTGTTTATAGCGTATTATAAATAAAGTATTCAAAACAATTACTTGCTATTTTTAAATTAGTAATTTAATAAAAGTTAACATCAATATTTTATATATTTATATTAGCAAATACAAGTTAATTTTTAGTTAAAAGTTTACGCAGTTCATGTGATTATTGAAGTATAGATTCTAGTATATTATTTATTCCTTAGATTACTTTTCTAATATATAATTCATTTATATGCTAGAAAAATCAAATTACAATTATCTTTCTATCTATGTTTATATTAAGATTAGACTTTTAAAAATTATCCATAGTATTGTAAATTAATAATATTAAAGTCATATGTTATCATAAAGACTAGGAATTTTATTCAAGAGAAGAGGACCCAATAATGAAAGGAATTGTTTTAGCTGGTGGTTCAGGTACGAGACTATATCCAATTACAAAGGCTATTTCAAAGCAGCTAATTCCAATATATGATAAGCCAATGATTTATTACCCCATGTCGGTGTTGATGCTCGCTGGCATACGTGATATCTTAATTATTTCAACACCTCATGATTTACCACGTTTTGAAGAGTTATTTAATGATGGTAGTGGTTTAGGCTTAAATATTAGTTATGCTGTCCAGGAACAACCACGTGGTTTAGTGGATGCTTTTATTGTCGGACGTCAGTTTATTGGTTCCGACTCGGTTTGTTTAGTCTTGGGTGATAATATTTTTTACGGTAGTGGTTTATCCCAATTACTACAAAAGACGGCTCAAAAAGTTCACGGTGCCACGGTTTTTGGGTATCATGTTAACGATCCAGAACGTTTTGGTGTGGTGGAATTTGACGAGGATAAACATGTTAAATCGATTATTGAAAAACCTAAGCATCCTGCCAGTAATTATGCAGTAACGGGGCTTTATTTTTATGATAATCAAGTAGTGGACATTGCCCAGCAAGTCGAACCTTCAACTCGAGGAGAATTAGAGATTACTAGTATTAATCAAGCTTATTTAAATCAAGGCCAACTTGACGTTGAGATTATGCGTCGGGGTTATGCTTGGTTAGATACTGGCACTCATGATTCTTTGCAAGAAGCTAGCAGTTTTATTGCGACAATTCAACACAATCAAAATTTGAAAGTCGCATGCTTAGAAGAAATAGCTTATCGCATGGGTTATATTAGTCAAGAACAAGTTATTAAATTAGCTCAACCGTTGCAAAAAAACGACTACGGACAATATTTATTACGATTGGTGGCACAATGATGGGTAAATTACAAATTCAAACAACTGCTTTGCAAGATGTGAAGTTAATTACACCACAGTTTTTTGGGGATCAACGTGGTTTTTTTACGGAATCTTATTCCCAAAGAGATTTTCATGATGCTGGTATTAGTTTTAACTTTATTCAAGATAATCATTCCTTATCTACTCGAGCAGGAGTCTTAAGAGGGATGCATTTTCAAAACGGACAAGCAGCTCAGACTAAGTTAATTAGAGTTGTGACTGGTGTTGTTTGGGATGTTATAGTTGATTTGCGTTTGGGTTCACCTACTTATTTAAAATGGCAAGGTTATATCTTATCTGAAAGTAATCATCGCCAATTGTTAGTTCCTAAAGGTTTTGCTCATGGTTTTGTGACCTTAACTGATAATGTTAATTTTTTATACAAGTGTGATAATTATTATGATGCTCAGGCTGACGATGGCATTTCTTATTGTGATCCACAATTAAAGATTGCTTGGCCAATTGATTTGGATCAAGCTATAACTTCTGAAAAAGATGCACATCGGCAAAGCTTACAAGAATTTGAAAAAAATAATCCCTTTGTCTATGGAGAAATTTAATGTTAAAAAAAATTTTAGTAACTGGAGGAGCCGGCTTTATTGGCTCTAATTTTGTACATTATTTAGTTCAAAACCAACCCCAAACACAAATAACAGTTCTAGATAAATTAACGTATGCAGGTAATCGAGAAAATTTAGCAGGATTGCCTTCTAATCGAGTTAAATTAGTTGTTGGGGATATTTGTGATGCCCAATTAGTAGATAATTTAATAGCTCAAACTGATGCGGTTGTACATTATGCTGCTGAAAGTCACAATGATAATTCTTTAAATAACCCTGATCCTTTTATTCAAACTAATATTGTGGGTACCTATACATTAATTCAAGCATGCCGGAAGCATAACGTTCGTTATCACCACATTTCCACTGATGAAGTGTACGGTGATCTCCCATTGCGAGAAGACTTACCGGGTCATGGGGAAGGTATAGGTGAGAAATTCACACCTACTAGTCGTTATAATCCCAGCAGCCCTTATTCAGCTTCTAAAGCCAGTTCGGATTTATTAGTACATGCCTGGGTACGTTCTTTTGGGTTAAGAGCTACTATTTCTAATTGCTCCAATAATTATGGACCTTATCAGCATATCGAAAAGTTTATACCTCGTCAGATTACGAATGTTTTGTGTGGTATTCGTCCAAAGCTGTATGGCAGTGGAAAGAATGTCCGCGACTGGATTCATACAAAAGACCATTCACATGCTGTTTGGTCGATTTTAACGCAAGGTACAATTGGTGAAACTTATTTAATTGGTGCTAATGGTGAAAGAAATAACCGCGATGTTTTAGAATTAATATTAAAGTTGATGCACCAGCCTGTGGATGCTTATGATGAAGTGAAAGACCGACCAGGGCATGATTTACGGTATGCGATTGATGCTACTAAATTGCGCACGGAATTAGGCTGGCAGCCACAATATACAGATTTTGAAGCAGGATTAAAACAAACAATTGACTGGTATCGTAATCATCGTGAGTGGTGGATTAATGATAAACAGGCCGTAGAAAGTGAATATCAAAAAAATGGCCAATAATAAAATTTTAATCTTGGGTGCTAACGGACAATTAGGTACCGAATTACGATTGTTGCTGCAAACCCAAAAAATAACTTATTTAGCTCCCAGTTCACAAGAATTAGATATTACCGATTTAACTGTTGTTCAGCATTATTTGGCTAGGTATCAGCCGCAAGTTATTTTTGATTGTGCAGCTTATACTAAAGTTGATGCTGCTGAAACCGAACCTGGAAAAAGCTTGAACTACAAGGTGAATGATCAGGGCACAGCTAATCTTGCGCAAGCAGCACAAGAAATTGGTGCTACTTTGTTTTATATTAGTACTGATTATGTGTTTGATGGAACTAATTTGACTGCTTATCAAGTAGATGATCAACCACATCCACAAAATGAATATGGCAAAGCCAAATTAGCGGGTGAGCAACATCTTACACAAATAATGAATAACTATTATATTATTAGAACCTCTTGGGTGTTTGGTCAATATGGAGCCAACTTTGTAAAAACTATGTTGCACTTAGCCCAAACTCATGACCAAATTACAGTAGTTAATGACCAATTTGGTCGTCCTACTTGGACAAAGACATTAGCCGAATTTATGGTCTTTGCTTGGCAACAAAGACTTGACTTTGGAATTTATCAGTTAGCTAATATGGGTAGTTGTTCTTGGTATGAATTTGCGCAGGAAATTTTAAAAAATCAAGCTGTTCAAGTTTTGCCCGTAACTTCAAACCAATATCCCCAGGTTGCTCAACGCCCAAAACATTCAATTTTAAGTATTGATAAAGTTTTGCAGACAGGATTTGAAATTCCTAGTTGGCAAACGGCTGTTAATCAGTGTTTTGATCTTTAAAAATAAGTTTGTAGGTAATTAAATTGCAGTTAATCAAGAACTATCTTTACAATGCTTTTTATCAAATTTTTGTTATTATTGTACCTTTAATTACAATGCCTTATATTTCTCGAGTTTTAGGACCAACAGGCAGTGGAATTAATTCATTAACAAATGCTAATACGCAATATTTTATCTTATTTGGCAGTATCGGAGTAGCTCTCTACGGTAATCGACAAATTGCCTATTTAAGAGATGATAAAGACAAGGTTTCCCAAACATTTTGGGAAATTTTTATTATGCGTCTATTTACGATTGCTCTAGCTTTAATTCTATTTTATTTATTTGTATTTTTGACTCACACTTATCAGTTGGCTTACTTAATGCAATCCATTTTAATTATTGCAGCTGCTTTTGATATTTCTTGGTTTTTTATGGGAGTTGAGAATTTTAAAGTGACTGTGGTTCGAAATGTTGTTGTGAAGTTGATTTCGATTATTTTTATCTTTACTTTAGTCAAAAACAAAAACGATATAATACTTTATATTTTTATTTTGTCCATGTCTCAATTACTGGGAAATATGTCATTATTTCCTTATTTAAAAACTTATATTGTACCGCCTAAATGGCACCAATTAAATATTTGGCAACATTTACGTCCATCATTAACCTTGTTTCTTCCTCAGATTGCGTTACAAGTTTATTTGATATTAAATAAAACCATGCTAGGAATTATGGTCTCAGTAGAAGCTGCTGGTTTTTATACTTATTCCGATAATATTATTCGGATGCTTTTAGCAATAGTTACTTCGCTAGCTACAGTAATGATGCCACGAGTGGCCAATGTATTTGCCCATGGAGACTTAAAAAAGGTTAATCGCTATACCCAACAGGCTTTTGATTATTCAAGTGCGGCTGCAATTCCAATGATGTTTGGCATTGCAGCAGTTGCTTGGAAGTTTGCACCTTTATTTTTTGGTCACGGGTATGAGTCTATTTCACCTTTAATTATGATTGAGTCTTTAATAATATTACCGATTGCATGGTCAAGTATTATAGGAAATCAATATCTTTTACCCTTGGGCAAAAATCGCCAATACACTGCTTCTGTCACTTTAGGAGCTATCTTGAGTGTGGTTTTTAATGTACCACTGATTTTGTTATTGAAAACTAATGGGGCAATGATTTCAACGGTGCTTTGTGAATGGGCTGTTACTATTTATCAATTAGTGGCCATTCATAAGTCCATGCAGTTATCAGATTTATTTATTGGCCTTTGGAAATATCTTTTATCGGGTTTAATTATGTTTATAGTGGTATTTTATTTACACATGACTTGGAAATTCACCATATTAACAGCTTTGATAGAAGTAATTATTGGTATAGTAATTTATGGATTGGGAATCTTTATTTTAAAGCCACCAATTTTGCAAGTTGTGAGACAATTGTTGCAAAAACCAGCTAAATAAGTTTTGAGTTATTTTATAATTTTGTTATCATAAACAGTGAATGGTTCGCAAAATCCCATTTAAAAAAACTAAGGAAGTAATATTATGCAAAAAAGTAAAAATTGGGCCTTGCCCGCAATCGTTGCTGCATTATATGTTGCAATTTCTTTATTGTTTGCACCGTTAAGTTTTAACGCCGTGCAAATTAGATTTGCAGAGTTGTTTAATCACCTGGCAGCTTTTAACAAGAAATATATTATTGCAGTAACTTTAGGATGTTTCATTACAAATTTATTTTCTACTGTAGGAATGCCTGATTTAATTTTTGGAACAGCTGGCACGATTATTGGTACTTGCTTAACCTGGTATTTCGGTAGTAAAACATCAATAAAATGGCAAAAATATGCCATTGCGACCGTTTGTCAGATACCAGGGACCTTTTTAGTAGCTCTGGAGATGCATTTGTTTATGAAGTTACCATTAGTGTGGACTTGGGTAACGGTTTCTGCTGGGGAAATGCTCTCAATGATTATAGGAGCTATCATTATTGATATTATTAGTCGTAAAATTGATTTTAGTAAGGGAGAAGTTATTAGACATGCCGTTCACTAAAGCTTTAGAACAATTGCAACAAGGGAAAAAAGTTGTGCGCCAATCTTGGACGAGCGGTGAGCAATATATTATTGAAATAACTGATGCCCAGTATCAAGGAGAAGCTGTGAATCCTTATTTTTTAATTAAAACGGATGAAACACCAGCCTTTTCAGTATTTCAGCCAACTTCCTGTGATATTTTGGCTGATGACTGGCAATTAGTTTCATGAAAGCCATTTATCCAGACTTAAAAGACAAACGAGTGTTAGTGACTGGTTGTGCTAGTGGGATTGGCGCCAGCCAATGTCGCTTATTTTTAGAGCAAGGCTGTGAGGTTTATGGCATTGATTTGCACGTAGCTAATATTGAACATGCTCGGTTTCATTTTATTCAACTTGATTTAATGCAGGCCACTGATGTGAAAGTGACATTAGAGCCATTAGCTAGGATGGATATTATTTGTAACACTGCGGGGATCTTGGATGATTACCAACCTTCATTAGCTACTGATGAGCAGTTATGGAATCAAGTCTTAAATACTAATCTACGAAGTATGTATTTAGTTTGCAATATTTTTATTGCGAAAAGTTTAGCTGCTCAGCGCCCTTTAACTATTGTTAATATGGCCTCCATTGCAAGTTTCATGGCTAGTGGCGGTGGCGCAGCTTATACGGCTAGTAAACATGCTATTGTAGGTTATACAAAACAATTGAATTTTGACTATGGTAAATTCAAGATCCGGGCTAATTGTCTAGCTCCTGGAGCTGTTCAAACGCCAATGACACAAGAAGATTTCAACACTAATACTGATACTGCTAAAAAAGTAGCACGCCAGACCTTAATTGGACGATATGCTCAACCAGAAGAAATCGCGCAGGCAACATTATTTCTTGCGAGTGCAGTGTCTGAGTATATTTATGGAGCAGTTTTACCGATTGATGGTGGCTTTTCGCTCGGTAAAGAAATTTAATATAGCAATTTAATCAGACGGACGTTGTCCGTCTTTTCTTTTGTCTTAAAAAAACATTAAAAAATAGCTTTTAGGTCGTCGTTAATAGCTATCTTATGCAATAATATAAGATGAATTAATTTGCAGGAGACAAAGATGGCAACTAAACGGAAAACAAAAAAGAAAACTACAAAACGGCAAAAGAAAACTTCTGCCAATTATACAATTAATATAATTGGTCTATTTATCGTAATTATTTCAATTTTTGCTGGTTTTAAATTAGGTTTAGTCGGCCGTTTTTGGGCTAATATTTATCGAATAGCAGTTGGCGATTGTTTTCAAATTTTAGCAATTATCCTTGTTATTTTAGGAATTGTGATGTTTGGTCTAGGCAAAGTTCCTCACCTCGGGTTTAAACGTTCTTTCGGCGTATTGTTATTACTTACAAGTATTTTGGCTATGATGCAGGCGGTATTATTTCAAAAACTAGCGTTAAATAATGATATTTTAGGAGTTTCATGGCGTTTAATCGTTAATGATATGCAGAATAATCAAGTAGCGACCGATGTTGGTGGAGGAATGTTAGGAGCGTTATTATTTAGTATTTCTCGACCGCTATTCTCCACAATTGGGACTTTTTTGATTTGTACTTTATTAGCATTTATGGGCGGATTAATGTTTTTTGATGTGAAGTTTGCGCAAGTAGTTCAAATCGGACAACAAGCAGTTTCTTGGCTACAGCACGCTTATAAATATTTCAAAACTGCTTATGCCAAACATCAAAAACAAGTTAAGGCAACAGCTAAATCTAAAGCTAAAAAGTCGCCGACACCAGTGCATGACTTTGCTGAACCGACAATACCGGAAATGCCTTTGGAACAGGCTGAAGATGATTTTGAAATTGAAGGTCCCCAACCAGTTCAATCGCAACCAAGTAAAACAGCTGCTGTTGACGCCAAAGTCGAAACTAAACCAGTGATTAGACAGCAAGATAATAGTGATTATCAATTGCCTAATGTTGACTTATTAACTAAAATTCCCGAAACGGATCAATCTTCAGAATATGAATTAATTGATACTAATCGTAAAAAGTTAAAGCAAACTTTAGATAGTTTTGGTGTTCAAGTAGAAGTAAAGAAGGCCACTTTAGGGCCAACTGTAACTAAATATGAAGTTCAACCTGCCGTAGGTGTTAAGGTTAGCAAAATCGTTAATTTAGCTGATGACTTGGCTTTAGCCTTAGCCGCTAAAGATATCCGAATTGAAGCACCTATTCCTGGCAAGCCTTATGTTGGGATTGAGGTGCCTAATCAACATCCATCAGTGGTATCTTTTCGCGAAATTGTCGAACATGAGCCACAACACGAAGGCCATATTTTGGCTGTTCCTTTGGGGAAAGATGTCTATGGCCAAATTGCAATGTGTGATTTGACTAAATTACCCCATCTATTAATTGCAGGTTCCACTGGTAGTGGTAAGTCTGTGGCTATCAATACAATTATTACTGGAATTTTAATGCAAGCTCGTCCTTCAGAAGTTAAGTTAATTCTGATTGATCCCAAAATGGTAGAATTAAGTGTTTATAACGGCATTCCTCATTTATTAATTCCTGTAGTAACTGAAGCCAAGCGTGCTACTGGGGCTTTGCAAAAGGCTGTTAATGAAATGGAACGGCGTTATAAATTGTTTGAAAAAACGGGCAATCGTAAAATTGAAGAATACAACCAAGCAGCTGAAGTAAATAATAGTGACAAAAATAATCCTGTCATGGAAAAATTACCTTATATTGTCATTATTGTCGATGAGTTATCAGATTTAATGATGGCAGCTGGCCACGAGGTGGAAGTTTCAATTGTCCGTTTAGCCCAAAAAGCTCGAGCTGCAGGCATGCACTTAATTATTGCTACACAGCGGCCGTCAGTTGATGTAATTACAGGTTTGATAAAGGCCAACGTTCCTTCAAGAATGGCATTTGCAGTATCTAGTAATGTTGATTCACGTACGATTTTGGACTCTCCGGGAGCGGAGAAGCTTTTAGGGCGTGGTGATATGTTGTTTGAACCGATTGGACAATCCAAGCCGCAACGAATTCAAGGCGCCTATATTTCTTCTGAAGATGTGGAACGCGTAGTAAAATTTGTGAGTGATCAACAAGCAGCTGAATATGATGAAGAAATGATACCAGCTGATCCAGATAGTAAAGAAGCAAAAAGCGATGAGCCTGATGATGAATATTGGCAACCAGCCATTGACTTAGTAGCCCATGAACAAAAAGCGAGTGTTTCCATGCTGCAGCGTCGTTTTCAAATTGGTTATAATCGTGCGGCACGTTTAGTAGATTATATGGAAGAAAGAGGCATTGTTGGACCAGCTCGTGGCGCGAAACCGCGCAAGGTCTTAATTAAACAACCAGGAGAAGAAGAACAAACAGATGAATGATATTCAAACTTTTCAAGTAGCACCTGGAATAGAAATTTTATGGTTGCCAACCACTAAATTTCATGTAGCCCGTTTAGAAGTTAATTTTGTGGCTGAACAAGAATTAAATTCTACAACCAGCCGTCGTTTGTTAGCCAATATGCTACAGCGTTCTAGTGCCGCTTGGCCAAAAGAATCATTATTATCACGGCAATTATCATCTCTATATGGCGCCGAATTAACTGCTAAAACAACTATTCTGCAAAATCTTAATGTTTTGTCTTTAGCCATTAGTGCGCCTGTTAGTTATGACAATGAAGAAATTTTCTCTGCAGCACAAAAGTTGTTGTGGGAATGCTTGTTACATCCCAATGCTAATCAGACTAAAAAACAATTTTCTCAACAAGCTTTTCAAATTGAACAGACTAATTTGGTTAACGCTTATGCAAGTATTGCTGATAATTATTCACTACAAGCTTCATTGGATTTACAAAAATTAATTTATCAAAATTATCCTGAATTAGCGATTCCTGCTTTTGGGACTTTAAGGCAGTTGCAGCAAGTATCTCCACAACAACTTTGGCAACAATATCAAACTATACTACAGACTAATCGTGTAATTGCCACTTTAGTGGGGGATGTTGATCAAAGTATTATCACGCAATTAACCAGCTATCTACAGCAATTAAAAGCACGACAACAATCAGTTAATTTACAAATGAAGTCACTGCTGAATTTTACTGAGGAACCTCTTGTTCAGCAAAGACAAGAACAGATTCAACAAAGTCAATTAGCACTAGCTTATCAAGTGCCTGCGCGTAAGTCTGTTTTACAAGTTTTAAATATGATGCTAGGTGGCGATGATCAATCCTTATTGTTCCAAAAGGTGCGTGAACAAGCAGGGTTAGCTTATTCAATTTACAGTAATGTCAATTCATATCAGCAGATTATTTCTATTTATGCAGGTATCAGCGCTGAAAAATTGGCCCAAACAAAACAAATTATTTCACAACAAATTGCTACTTTAGCAACTGAACAATTAGAAGATTTATTGCAACACGCTAAGTTAGCTTTAATTAATCAACGCTTGGAATTAGCAGACAGTATTGCTACACCGGCCAATCAACTCTTACTAAAAGCATTAAATCCACGAATTATGATAGATGATGAACATTATCTACAAAAAATTCAACAAGTCTCCTTGCAAGATATTCATCAAGCTGCAAGTCATTTGCACGAAATTGCTGAATTTTGCTTGTTAGGCACAGAAAAAGCAAAAAAGGAGAAGGTAAATGGATAATTTAGAAGTAATTGAGATTAGCCAGCAATTAAATTTTCCAATTAGGGCATTAGTCAACACTCAATTTAATCAAACTTATGCTATTGCAATGGTTGATTTTGGTTCATTAGATACTTTTGCAGATATACCGGCTGGAGCGGCCCATTTTTTGGAGCATAAATTGTTTGCTAAACCTGGTTATGATAGTTCACAGCGGTTTGCTCAATTTGGCTCTGATGCTAATGCTTTTACTAGTTATACAAAGACAGCTTTTTTGTTTAAAACAATTGGTCATGTTTCTGAGAATTTAACTACACTGCTTGATTTAATTAGTCATCCTTATTTCACTCCGCAAAATGTGGCACGTGAACAAGAAATTATTGCTCAAGAAATTCAAATGTACGCTGACATGCCCGATTGGATTTTAGAGCAAACTACCTTAAATAATTTATTTCCAGATGATCCAATTGCTCAAGATATTGCAGGTAGTATTTCTTCCATTAAGCAAATTACACCTGCCACTTTACAGACAATTTATCAAAAATATTATAATCCTGCTAATTTAAGATTATATTTGGCAGGTAATGTTGATGTAAAACAAGTACAAGATTGCATTTTGAACTTAGCGCAGCAAAATACATCTTTACAACAGTTAGTGCAACGTCAAGGTGCTAGTCCCATTAGAATGCAACCGCAACTCAACGCTGTTAAAAATCAACAAATAATTCATTTTAAAGCTCAACGGCCTCATCTGATGATTGGATTGAGGGTTGATACGGCATATTTTGATTTGACAACAATGATTTTGCTGCAAAACCATCTCGACTTGTTATTGGAATTAATATTTGGCGATATGTCAGAATTTCATCAAAATTTATCAAATGATGGTTTGCTTGATGATTCTTTTGGGTATAATGTAATAGTTGAACGCCAGTATGCTTTCATTTTGATTAGTGGGGAAACTCAACATCCGCAAGAATTAGCTGCCCAAATAGAAGAATATTTATTTCATGATGGTTTTCGTCAAGAATTAACCGCAGATAATATGGCAATTATTAGACGTGATAGTATTGGTTCTTATCTATTTGCGCAAGATTATTTAGAAAATTTGGCCACGGAAGCGGCTGAATTAGACTTTTACGGAGTAGAGATTAATCAAGTACCACAACTATTAAGTCAAGTTCAGGTACAAGATTTAATATCTTTGGCTACAAAGGTCTTACAACCACATAATTTTACTAAAACAATTTTATATCCGGAGTAGATTATTAATGAAATGGGCGTTAATATTAGGTGCTAGTGGCGCAATTGGTCAAAAAATCAGTTATGATCTGGCTAAAAGTGGCTGGTCATTGTATTTACAAGGAAATCAACACTTAGATCAATTACAAAAAAATGTAGCAGATTGGCGTTGTCAATTTCCCAAGCAGGATTTTTTAATAATTGCAGCTGACTTTAACCAAACTGATTGCATTCCCAAAATAGTTGAAAGTATTTTTAGTATTGATGCTTTGATTGCTGCTCAAGGTATCACTGATTATCGGTTATTTTCGCAAGTGCCCAAAGCTAAATTTGACCAATTATTAAATGTCAATTTGAAAGTGCCCTTGTTACTAATTCAGCAACTGCAAGAAAAGCTAGCTCAGAGTCAAAATGGACGAATTGTGTTAATAGGGTCTGTTTACGGCAAACGTGGGAGTGCGATGGAAGTTATTTATAGCACTTTAAAAGGCGCATTATCGGCATTTGCACAAGCTTACGCACAGGAAGTTGCCAGTTTAGGTATTACAGTTAATGTTATTGCACCTGGTGCTGTTAATACGCCGATGCTGGCTCAATTTTCTGCGGCTAATAAAGAACAATTGCGTGCGCAAATTCCGATGGGACGCCTAGCTGAAGGCGAAGATATTAGCTATTGGGTGCATGCTTTATTATCGCCACAAGCTCAATATTTAACAGGCCAAACATTATATATTACTGGTGGTTGGTTAGAATAAATTATTAAATTTTGTGTTATACTCAAATTAAATAAATAACGGTGGTTTATCATGGGTGAAATAGGAGAAAAATTACGCAGTGCCCGTTTGGAACGGGGCTACACAATTGATGATTTACAAAAGAAAACCAAGATTCAAAAGCGCTATTTGGTAGCAATTGAAGAAGAAAAATTCGATCAATTACCAGGAGACTTTTATGTTCGAGCTTTTGTGAAGCAATATGCCGAAAGCGTTGGTTTAGATAGTAAAGCTTTATTACAGGAGTTTGGCGATGAAATTCCCCAAGTTCAGCCAGAGGAAGTTCAGCCAGAAACGCCAAAGCCTAAAAAAGAAACTCTATGGAATAGCATTCGCAATCATTTACCACAGATTAGTATTTTAGCAGTAGTCGTAGTAATTGTTTGTTTAATCGGGTTAGTAATGGCCAAAGTGCATAGTCAAAATGCACATCAGATTCCCAAGACAACACAAGTAGAAACAAAAAAACCTACAACACATAAATCAACAAAAGCAAAGAAAAAAGCAGATACAACTAAAAAAGCACCGGCTTCTGAGCAGCAATTAAAGATTAAAGCTGATAATAAACAAACAGATGGTTTTGTCGTGACTAATTGGCAATCTGCCAGTGCACATAATCTACGTTTAACTGCCACTAATGCGGATGCTTGGATTACTGTGAATACTGGAGATGAAGGACAAACGTTATGGCAAGGGGTTGTCAATGCTGGTTCGAGTCACGATGTAGATTTACAAGCTGATGTTCAAAAAATTTCTATTAAAACCGGTAACGCTGCTTCGACTGAAATTTATTTGAATGATGTTCAATTACCAGTATCAGAACATCAAGTGGGAACCGTCCACACTTACACGCTTTCAATTAAGGAGTAATTATTATGAATCTACCAAACAAATTGACTGTTGTTCGCATTATCTTAATTCCAATTTTTATGATTTTTATGTCAATTAACTTTCATTTAGGTCAAGTACAGTTTTTAGGGACAAGTGTTGCTTGGGAGTATTTAATTGCGGCGGTGATTTTTGTAGCTGCTTCTTTAACTGATTTGGCTGATGGTAAAATTGCTCGCAGTCAACATTTGGTGACTAATTTTGGTAAATTTATGGATCCTTTAGCAGACAAAATGCTGGTTTTGACGGCGTTCATTTATTTGGCTGCTAATAAACAAGCTCCTGCATGGGTTGTAGCAATTATTGCTTGTCGAGAATTGCTGATTACGACTTTGCGGTTATTGATTGTTGAGCAAGGAGGCCAAGTGATGGCTGCCCAAATGCCTGGAAAAATCAAGACAACTACTCAAATGCTGGCGATTGTCTTCTTATTGTTAAATGATCCGCTCTTTAGTTATTGGCATTTGCCTTTTGGAACGATTATGTTGTATATTTGTTTAATTTTTACAATATATTCTGCCTATGATTATTTGATTCAAAATAAGCAATATTACGCTGATTTTAAATAAGTCGAGATTACGAGACATTTGGCGGAACAAGTCGTCAAAAAGTCTCGTTTTTTATTTTAAAAATATTAAGTTTAAAAATTGTAATTATAAATAGAAGGTGATATCATGCAAGAACTGTTGCAAGAATTCAAGAAGTCTCAGACAAGTAGCGCACCCTTTGTTTTGGAGAAATATGATTCTCTGTTTCAATTTGTGGTTAAGCAATTAACACAACAAAAACAAACAATTACAGCAGCTGAGAGTTTAACTGCTGGCCTTTTTCAAGCTACTTTGGCTTCGGTGCCGGGCGCATCTAAGGTTCTAGAGGGCGGATTTATCACTTATTCGCTAAAGATGAAAGCTCAACTTTTGGATATTCCAGCAACAAAATTGCAAGAGCATGGAGTTGTCAGTCAATGGACTGCCATGCAAATGGCAATTCACAGTGCTCAGATTGTTAATAGCAATTTCGGTGTTGGTCTAACTGGCGCTGCGGGTCCAGAATCGTTAGAAGGACATGCAGCTGGTACTGTGTGGATTGCAGTTAACAGTCCAACAACAACTGTAGCGCAACAATTTAAGTTTGCGGGCAATCGAGCTGATGTGCGTAAAAAAAGTGTGGTTGCAGCTTTCAATATGGTAGCTAATAGCTTATAATACTATATGTGAGAACATGTGTTCGATGAGGAGGTATTTTTTTGGCAAAAGATGAACGTCAAGCAGCATTAGACATTGCTTTGAAAAAAATCGAAAAGGATTTTGGTAAAGGAGCAGTAATGCGTCTTGGTGAAAATGCACAAACCCAAATTTCCACAGTTTCCAGCGGTTCTTTGGCTTTAGATGATGCATTAGGCGTAGGTGGATTTCCCCGTGGCCGAATTGTGGAAATTTATGGACCGGAAAGTTCTGGTAAAACCACAGTAGCTTTGCATGCAGTAGCCGAAGTTCAAAAAAACGGCGGCACAGCAGCCTATATTGACGCCGAAAATGCGATGGATCCAACTTATGCAACAGCTTTAGGAGTTGATATTGATAATTTGTTGTTATCCCAACCAGACACTGGTGAACAAGGACTACAAATTGCTGACGCTTTAGTTTCTAGTGGTGCTGTTGATATTTTGGTTATTGATTCAGTTGCGGCCTTAGTTCCTCGAGCAGAAATTGATGGAGAGATGGGAGATTCCCATGTGGGCTTGCAGGCACGTTTAATGTCCCAAGCTTTACGTAAATTATCAGGTACACTTAACAAAACCAAAACTATTGCTTTATTTATCAACCAAATACGTGAAAAAGTTGGGATTGTGTTTGGTAATCCTGAGACGACTCCTGGTGGTCGGGCATTAAAATTTTATTCTACTATTCGTTTAGAAGTACGCAGAGCCGAACAAATCAAAGATGGTTCTGACGTTATTGGTAATCGTGTTAAAATCAAAGTAGTCAAAAATAAAGTAGCACCTCCTTTTAAAGTAGCTCATGTAGATATGATGTACGGCAAAGGAATTTCGCAGACTGGTGAGATTGTTGATATGGGTGCTGAAAAAGATATCGTAGAAAAAAGTGGTTCCTGGTATTCTTACAATAATGAGCGAATTGGCCAAGGACGCGAAAATGTTAAAAAGTATCTCGATGAACATCCTGATTTAAAAGCTGAAATTAAACAAAAAGTTCGGGTTGCTTATGGAATGGATTCTGACTTAACTCAGGAAGATTCTAAGGAATCTGAAGAAAAAGCTCCAAATAAGGCAGATAAAGCTAAAACTAAAGATAAAACAGTTGTCAAAGAGGAATCTTAAAGGATTCTTCTTTTTTTATTGAGCAAACATCGTTGACAGTTGGACCAATAAACCATAATATTATTATGTACCTAAAATATTTTTAAAGCCAAACTAGTACAATGTGACTTGGAGGTAAGCAAATGTCATTTAATCTCGCTGTCCTCGCGGTCGCAGTTTTGATGCTAATAATTGGTGCTGTAATCGGTTTTTTTGTGCGGAAAAGTGCTTATGAAAATAGCTTGAAGCAAGCTGGTAAGTCTGCTGAAAGTATTATTGCAACGGCTAAAAAGGATGCTGCTTCAGCTAAAAAAGAAGCACTAATTGAGGCGCGTGAAGAAAGTCATAAGTATCGTCAGCAACAAGAAGATGACTTGCGTGAACGACGCAAAGAACTTCAGCGTCAGGAAAACAGAATGTTACAACGAGAAGACACCTTAGATCGTAAGGATAGCTCGTTGGATCAACGCGAACATTCTCTTGAAAAACGCGAGGAAAAAATTGATAGTACAGAACAAAAATTAGAGAATCAACAAAAAGAAGTAATTTCAACCTTAGAAAAACAGCAGCAAAAGCTAGAAGAAATTGCGGGTATGACTCACGAACAAGCGCGTGATTTTCTTTTAAATCAATTGAATGATGAACTGGTTCAAGAAAAAGCGCAGCTCATTCGTGCTAGTGAAGAATCAGCCCAGCAAGATGCCAAGAAAAAGGCCAAGCAATTAGTAGTTGAAGCTATTCAACAATCGGCTGCTGACACGGTATCAGAATCAACTGTCACAACTGTCGCTTTGCCCAATGAAGAGATGAAGGGAAGAATTATTGGTCGTGAAGGCCGTAATATTCGAACCATTGAGTCTTTGACGGGTATTGATGTTATTATTGATGATACGCCACAAGCAGTGGCTTTGAGTGGTTTTGACCCAATTCGCCGTGAAATAGCACGTTTAACATTGGAAAAATTAATTTCTGATGGGCGCATTCATCCTGGACGAATTGAGGAAATGGTCGATAAGTCTCGTAAAGAGATGGATACTAGAATTAGAGAGTTAGGCGAACAAACAGTCTATGATTTGGGAATTCATAATATGAATCCTGATTTAATTAAAATTGTTGGTCGACTTAACTTTCGGACTAGTTATGGCCAGAATATTCTGAGTCATTCAATTGAGGTTGCAAAAATTGCTGGTACAATGGCTGCTGAATTAGGTGAAGATGAAACTTTAGCGAAACGCGCAGGGCTGTTACATGATATTGGAAAAGCCTTGGATCATGAAATTGAAGGTTCACACGTAGAAATTGGAGTCGATGTTACTACTAAATACAAAGAACCTAAAGTTGTAGTGAATACAATTGCCGCTAGTCACGGAGATGTTGAACCTACTTCAATGATTGCAATGTTAGTAGCTGCAGCTGATGCAATTTCAGCTGCACGTCCAGGTGCTCGCTCTGAATCAATGGAAAATTATATTCATCGTTTGGAAAAATTGGAGACAATTGCTAATAGCTATGATGGCGTTGATCATTGTTATGCAATTCAGGCAGGACGTGAAATTAGAATTATGGTTAAACCTGACAAAATCTCTGATAACCAATCAACAATTCTAGCTCGAAAGATTAAAAATCAAATCGAAAAAGAATTAGAATATCCAGGACATATCAAAGTAACAGTAATTAGGGAAACTAGAAAAATTGCTTATGCCAAATAGGGCATAAGCTTTTTTATTTTAAAATTAGGAGTATAAGTTGTATAAATTCGCGCTAACTATTATAATTCATAGTATGTGAAAGGGGCTTGCTACACAATGTTTAATATTATCGTCAAATTATTTTTAACTATGATTATTGCAGCAGTAATAACTCCTTTCGTGCGCAAGCTTGCTTTTGTTTTAGGAGCAGTTGATAAACCCAATGCCCGGCGTGTTAATAAAAAACCAATGCCTACTGTGGGGGGCTTGGCTATTTTTTTGGCATTTACTTTTTCAACTTTTGTTCTATTACGACCGCAATTTCCGACGCACGAGTTATTTAGCGTCTTTTTGGCAGAATGCATTATAATTTTAACGGGTCTAATTGATGATATCCGAGAACTTAAACCTTCACAAAAAATGTTGGGGATTTTTATTGCAGCATTGGTAATTTATTTTTTGGCTGGAATTAAAATGACGTATGTTGTAATTCCATTTATTGGTTCGTTTCAATTAGGTTGGTTAAGTTTACCAGTAACTATTTTTTGGATTTTAGCAATTACTAATGCAGTTAACTTAATTGATGGCTTGGATGGTTTAGCTACGGGTGTATCAATAATTGCACTTTTTACGATGGGGATAATTGGCTACTTCTTTTTGACTACTACAGATACGTATGTTTCCATTTGGATTTTTGCGCTGGTGGCTTCACTCGTAGGATTTTTACCACATAATTTTCATCCCGCCAAAATTTTTCTGGGTGATACAGGAGCGTTGTTTATCGGTTTTATGATTGCAGTTTTCTCCTTAAAAGGGTTAAAAAATGTTACTTTTGTATCTTTAATTATCCCTATTGTTATTTTAGGAGTGCCCATTACTGATACCATTTATGCAATGTTGCGCAGATTTTTAAATAATAAACCAATTTCACAAGCTGATCGCCATCATTTACACCATCGTCTCATGCAGTTAGGATTAAGCCATCGTCAAACGGTTTTGGTAATTTATGGTTTATCATTAGTTTTTTCTTTTATTGCTTTGTTATATCCAGTTTCTTCATTCTGGGGAGGCATTTTATTAACAATTGCTGCTTTAGTCGGATTAGAATTATTTGTAGAATCAATCGGATTAGTTGGCGAAAATCGCCAACCGTTGCTTCATGCTATTCAACACTTAGTTAAACGTTTGGAAAAACACTAATTAAACTAAGGGAATTTCATTAAAAGTTGTATTTCCTAATTCCATTTGGATTTGAGCATTTAATAAATTGTTCAAGTCCTTTTTTGTTTGTTCGATTTGATTTTTATTCACTAAAATGGTCAAGATTACTTGATCAGTATAGCTAGTATTGGCAATTACAAGATGTTGTTGTTGTAACCAATACATGAGTGAATCTAACTTATTGTAGGCAATAGTGACTAATAGTTCTTGTTGTTGGATGCCTTGAACACGTCCTACAGCATTAATAGCTTGGGAGACACTTTGGCGATAAGCTCTAATTAAACCACCACTTCCTAGTTTAATGCCTCCAAAATATCGCGTAACAACAGCTACCACGTTTTGGACTTGCATTTGTTGTAAAGTTTCTAACATCGGAATTCCTGCTGTGCCCGCTGGTTCTCCATTGTCATTGGCATGTTGAAATTGGTTGTGATCACCGACAATAAAGGCGCTGCAGTTATGATTAGCCTTATATTCTTGTTTTTTAATACGGGTAATAAAATCTTGAGCAGCTTCCGGAGTCTGAACGCGCGCTAAATTGGTAATAAAACGGGATTTTTTTATTATTAATTCATGTTGGTAATTTTCTTTGATTGTAATATAAGTTTTGATAGTAAAATCTCCTTTCCAGGTGTAATTAATTAATGGGTGATAATTTGCAAGAAACAAAAGATTTATCTGGACGTTTAATTGTAACAACTAAAGATAATCCACATCCACAAAAATTTCCGGCTTTAATTAGTTTAGCCAATGATCAATTTCGCTGTCAACGTTGTCAAATGGTCAATTGTCAAAGCACTTATAGTATCACGCCACAGTTGTTTTATTGTCCGGAATGCCTAGTTTTAGGACGCTTAACTAATCAGGACTATTTAATAGCATATCCGGAACAAAATGATTTTATAGTACCACCGCATCCCTTAACTTGGACAGGTACATTGACTCCTAAGCAACACGCAATATCTTGTCAACTTTGTCAAGTGCAGATGAACAAGCAAGAACATTTAGTATGGGCTGTAACAGGCAGTGGCAAAACGGAAATGTTATTTGCCATGTTGGCGCAAGCTATTAGGCAAGGTGAACGAATTGCCTTAACTGCTCCGCGAGTTGATGTGTGCAATGAACTTTATCCACGAATTAAAGCAGCCTTTAGGACTACTGGAGTTAGTCTACTACATGGTCAAGGTGCAAATCATTATTATTATTCGCAAATTTTGATTTGTACTGTCCATCAATTATTAAAGTTTCGTGCAGCTTTTGATTTATTAATTTTAGATGAGTGTGATTCTTATCCTTATGTCAATAATCCATTATTGCACCAAGCAGTCCAACAAGCAGTGAAAAAGCGTCATACGCTAATTTATTTATCAGCTACTCCTAGCCCAGAATATCAGCAGCAAATAGCTCAAGGACAATTAAATTATAGTCTTTTGAACCGGCGCTTTCATGGACATGATTTACCAGAACCACAATTTCGACTAATTTGGCGTCAACGATTTAACTGTTTGAATGAGCAATTATTGCACAGTATTACCACTTTATATCAAAAACAACAGCGTTTCTTGCTTTTTGTAGATAGTATTAAACAAGCGGAATTTATCTCACAGTTGTTGCACCAAGAATTACCGAATTTACAGCAAACTTTTGTCCATACTAAAGATCCCTTACGTGGACAGAAGGTCCAAGCTTTTCGAGATAATCAATGGCAGGCATTAGTAACTACAACTATTTTAGAACGGGGTGTTACTTTTTTTAATATTGATGTTATGGTTTGGCAAGCCGACTCACGTCGCTTTAATACACAAACTTTAATTCAAATTGCAGGTCGTGCAGGGCGGAGTGCTGAACATAGTGATAATCAGGTTATATTTTTTGCTAAGCAATATACTTTAGCGATTGACCAAGCTATTCGCCAGATTAGAAGGTTAAACCAGGATGAATAATTGTTTATTGTGTCGAGATGAAATTGTCCATGAACTAACACCACAAGAAATCTTTGCCGGTAAGAAAATTAAGCAAGATTTTTTATGCTCACGATGTGGGGCTGAATTTCACCAAATTAAAGCACCACACTGTCCTACTTGTTTTCGTCAGCAAGATAAATCAAAGCAATGTCCTGATTGTAAATATTGGCAAGCATTGGGATATCATAATTTTAAGCATCAAGCAATATTTAGTTATAATTTGGCCATGCATGATTATTTTAAGCGTTATAAACGTTATGGCGATTATGTATTACGTCTAGTATTTCAATCTTATCTACAACAAGTATTACGCCAATGGCAACCACCTTTTATTTATGTACCAACGCAGAAAAATCACTGGCAACAACGACAATTTGATCCCGTCAAGGGAATTTTTGGCGATCTTGTCAACTTAACTCCTGCTTTAATCAAGTTACCAACCAGCACGCCACAAGCACAAAAAAATCGCCAGCAACGTCTAAAAACCCCACAATTTTTTGACTTTAACCAAAACTATGCGGCAATTTTACAAGCCACACAAGTAACAATTTTAGATGATATTTATACTACTGGGCGGACAATTTTTCATGCGCGTGATTGTTTACGCCAGCAAGGTTATCAAGGACAGATATCCTCACTTTCTTTAGCGCGTTAGTAATTAATAGTTGTTGTTCATTACAAAAAAATCTATAATACAGATAAGGGGATTTGGGACAAAATATTTTTAATAGGTAATAGTGGGAATGATTATATTGATATTTAAATTATTGAATATCAATCTTTGTCTCATTTCCAAATAACCTTAAAGGAGCGTTTCTGATGTTAAAAATCAATGTTCGCGGAGAAAATATTGAGGTAACTGACGCTATTAGAAGTTATATTGAAAAGCGTCTGGGAAATTTAAATAAATACTTTAAAGATACTGAAAATCCAATTGCCCATGTCAATTTAAAGGTATATGGCACTAAAAGTACCAAAGTAGAAGTCACGATTCCAATGCCTTATTTAACCTTACGTGCAGAAAAAATTGACCCTGACATGTATAAGGGCATTGATGCTGTATTTGAAAAATTAGAACGCCAAATTCGGAAATTTAAAACTAAAATTAATCGCAAGTCACGCGAAAAAGGAATTAAAGACTTTAATTTAGTTGGACCAAGTGACACTGAAGCAGAAGCTAGTGACGATTTAGCTATTGTTAGAACTAAGCATGTTTCTTTGAAACCAATGGATGCTCAAGAAGCAGTCTTACAAATGGATATGTTAGGTCATAACTTTTTTGTTTTTGAAGATGCAAAAACTAATGGCACCAGCATTGTTTATAAACGCAATGATGGCCGATATGGTTTGATTGAAACTGGAGAATAGTCTAAGATTATCTGGTGGTTGGAACGATTATAATTAAGTTCCAGCCACTTTTTTCTACCCAATAATTAATATTGGTTTAATTATTAGTGGTAAAATGATAAGATATTGTAGATATGTAAAAGTACAGGAGAGATTTAAATAAATGGGAAATCCAATTAAAAAATGGGTTGAAAGTGATAAGCGCGAAGTCAAGCGCATGGGCAAAATAGCCGATAAAGTAACAGCCTATGCAGATGAATATGCGCAACTTTCAGATGAAGATTTAAAAGCGAAGACGCCAGAATTTAAAGCACGTTTACAAAAGGGAGAAACCTTAGATGATATTTTGCCAGAGGCCTTTGCCACTGCGCGTGAGGGTGCTAAGCGCGTATTAGGTTTATACCCTTTTTATGTTCAGATAATTGGTGGTATTACTTTACACGAAGGTAATATTGCTGAAATGAAAACTGGTGAAGGTAAGACATTAACAGCTACCTTACCAGTATATTTGAATGCTTTGACTGGTAAAGGTGTACACGTAGTAACGGTCAATGAGTACTTGTCACAACGTGATGCTACTGAAATGGGGCGTTTGTATAATTGGTTGGGACTATCAGTAGGATTGAATTTAAATTCTAAGAGTCCTGATGAAAAACGCGAAGCTTATAACTGTGATATTACTTATTCAACGAACAGTGAATTAGGGTTTGATTATTTACGTGATAATATGGTGGTTTATCAAGAACAAATGGTTCAACGGCCATTAAATTATGCGATTGTCGATGAAGTTGATTCGATTTTGATTGATGAAGCGCGAACACCGTTAATTATTTCAGGACAAGCAGAACAATCTACAGCACTTTATCTGCGTGCTGATCATTTTGTGAAAACTTTAGTACCTGACGATTATAAAATCGATTGGCCAACAAAAACTATTGGTTTAACCGAAAGTGGAATTCGTAAAGGTGAAAAAACTTTTGGTTTAAAAAATCTCTATGATATCGATAATACATTGTTAAACCATCATATTGATCAAGCTTTAAGAGCTAACTATATAATGGATAAAGATAAAGATTATGTGGTTACTGACAAAAAAATTATGATTGTTGATTCCTTTACTGGACGGGTAATGGAAGGTCGGCGCTTTTCTGATGGCTTACATCAAGCAATTGAAGCCAAAGAAGGCGTACCAATTCAGGATGAAACCAAAACCATGGCTAACATAACTTATCAAAACTTCTTTAGAATGTATGATAAGTTATCCGGAATGACAGGAACGGCTAAAACCGAAGAAGAAGAATTTCGGGAAATTTACAACATGGAAGTTATTACGATTCCAACGAACAAGCCTATTGCTCGAGTTGATCATCCTGATATGCTCTATTTGACTATCAAAAGTAAGTTTAAAGCTGTTGTAGAAGATATTAAACAGCGTCATGCTAAGGGACAGCCAATTTTGGTTGGTACAGTGGCCGTTGAAACATCAGAATATCTATCGCAACGTTTAGATGAAGAGCATATCCCTCATGCAGTCTTAAATGCTAAAAATCATGCCAAAGAAGCTGAAATCATTGCCAAAGCCGGCCAGCGGGGCGCTGTGACTATTGCTACTAATATGGCTGGTCGTGGGACAGATATCAAATTAGGACCTGGTGTTAGAGAATTGGGCGGATTATGTGTTATTGGTACTGAGCGCCATGAATCTCGGCGGATTGATAACCAGTTGCGTGGACGTTCAGGACGGCAAGGTGACCCTGGGGAAACCATTTTCTATATGTCGTTAGAAGACGATTTAATGAAGCGTTTTGGTTCTGAAAGAGCCAAAAAGTGGCTAGAAAATACTAAAGCCTATGACGAAGATACAGTGATTCAAAGTCGGATGCTGAGCCGGCAAGTTGAATCTGCCCAAAAGCGGGTTGAAGGAAATAACTATGATACGCGGAAGAATACCTTGCAGTATGATGACGTTATGCGTGAACAACGGGAAGTTATTTATAAGCAACGTATGCAAGTTATTACAGAAAAGCAGAGTCTAGAAAAAATCTTATTAGATATGATTAAGCGGACAATTCGCAGCCAAGTTGATTCGCGGACTAATGGTGATTCTAAAAATTGGGATTTAGATGGTATTTATGACTTTGCTATTACTGCAATGATTAGTCCGAAACAGTTGCAACGTAAGGATTTAGATGGCAAGTCTCAAGCAGAAATATATCAATTGTTAGATGACTTTGCTTTAGATAATTACCACCAAAAGCAACAACAATTACAAAATGATGAACAAATGCTGGAATTTGAAAAAGTTGTTATTTTACGAGTTGTGGATGAACATTGGACCAATCATATTGATGAAATGGATCAATTACGTCAATCTATTGGATTACGTGGTTATGGACAAATGAATCCATTGGTTGAGTATCAAGAAGAAGGATTCAGAATGTTTGAACAAATGATTGCAGACATTGAATATGATGTGACACGTCTATTTATGAAAGCAGAAATTCGCCAAAATGTTCAAAGATAAATTACTTGGTAAAAAGTGATTTATTGTTGCTTAATGTAAGTTGAGTCCTGCTTTGTAGCAACAATTAAGCTGAATTTTTCTACGAATATTTTGTAAAAATTGAAATGACATTGGGAAGGACTGTGATAAATATTTTGTCACGGTCCTCTTTTTTAGAATTTTAATAAGATGGAGAATGAAAATGGAAATTGCAGAATTTAAAAACAAATTAGAACAATCTGCGGCCAAAATTAATCAATTTAGGGGGTCTCTTTGACTTAGATGGCCTAAAAGAAAGTATTGCGATTAATGAACAAAAGATGGCTCAGCCAGATTTTTGGAATCAGCAACAATTAGCGCAAAAAATTATTAATGAAACTAATCAATTGAAAGATCAGTATGATACATTTATCAAGCTGCAGGAACAACAAGAAAATGCTGAGGTGGCTTTAGAATTACTACAAGAAGATGATAGTGATCAACAATTACGCCACGAACTAACTGAAAATTTGCAATTATTAGAACAGCAGCTACACCAATATGAAATCACTCTATTATTAAGTGGCCCTTATGATGCCAACAATGCCATCTTAGAAATACATCCGGGAGCTGGCGGCACAGAATCCCAAGATTGGGGATCAATGTTATTGCGCATGTATGAACGTTGGGCCACCCAGCATAATTTTCAAATTGAAGTAGAAGATTATCAAGCTGGCGAAGAAGCAGGGATTAAAAGTGTAACTTTGATGATTAAGGCACATAATGCTTATGGTTTATTGCGTTCGGAAAGTGGTGTACATCGCTTAGTTCGAATTTCTCCATTTGATGCAGCTGGTCGTCGCCATACTTCGTTTGCTTCAGTTGAAGTGATGCCTGAACTTGATGATAGTATTGAAGTTGATATTAATCCTGATGATTTACGAATTGATGTTTTTCGTTCTAGTGGTGCTGGTGGGCAGCATATCAATAAAACTTCTTCTGCTGTTCGAATTACTCATTTGCCTACAGGAATTGTAGTTAGTTCTCAAGCTCAGCGTTCGCAATTACAAAATCGTCAAACAGCAATGAACATGTTGCGCGCCAAACTTTATCAACGTGAACTAGCAGCTCAAAAGGAGCGCGAAGCTCAAATTAAGGGTGAACAATCTGCAATTGGTTGGGGTTCACAAATTCGTTCATATGTTTTTCATCCTTATACAATGGTCAAAGATCATCGTACTAATTATGAAACCGGAAATGGTCAAGCCGTAATGGATGGTGATTTGGATGCATTTATTTATTCCTATCTGCAATGGGAATTAAGTCAAAGTAATGTCAATTAAAACGAGAAAAGAGGAATAGCTTATGCGCCGGCAACGACGAACAATTATAATAACTGCCTTGGTGGGTATTTTGATTTATAGTTTTTGTCTCTTTATTTTGAGTCAATTTGTCAAACAAGATCAAATTAATCATCTAGCAGCTTTAAAAAATGATTATCAAGTATTAAAAAAAGATACTAACCGGCGTTCGCTAGCATCTTGGGCCGACGATCATCAATTGACAGTTGTTACAGATTCAAACCATCCACAGACTACACGTCAAAAACAAGTGCATGATGTTTTGCAGCAAAATCAATTAGATAATACTAATCCCTATTATTTACAGCATTTTCGAGGACAACGTTATTTATTATATTTACTAGATTCTACGACTAATAACCGTCAGCGGGTAATGGTAAAAAAATATCAATCAGTTTGGCAGCATTCTAATCTGGTCGGGTTATTTTCTGCGATTTATCTTGTTTTATGGTTGTTAATAATGGCTATTCAGTACTTTACTTATCGGCAACAACGCCGCTATTTACATGCAATTGTACAAAAATTGCAACAAATTAAAGCTAATGAACAAACTGAATCTTTGATTACCAAAGAAAATACACCTTATACGTCTTTGATTCATGCGGTTAATGCGTTAGATAAGCACAATCAACAGCAAGTAGAAACTAATTCCATTTTAAAACGGCGGTTTCAAAGTTTAATGGGACATCTTCCAGTAGGGGTCATGTTATTGGATGCTGAAGGTAATGTTTTGTTGCATAATCAAATGTTGTCAATTATGTTAGGTAAACAAATTGCAGAAAACAAACATCCTTTTGTTGATGACATTCAAACTTATGCTTTAAGTCGGATGATTGAACATACTTTACGTAAAAATCGTAATCATCATCGGCACATTCAATTATATGGTGATTCAGATCGATACGTGGATGCTAATGTTATTCGGATTGCCCATAGCAGTGAAGATTTAGAACAACAAGTAATTGTTATTTTGTATGACTTAACCAATATTCATCAATTACAGCAACAGCAATTAGATTTTATCGATAACGTAAGTGAAAAATTACAACCTTCAGTTACAGCCATTATTCAAAATGTTGATCAATTATTGCAACAAACCAATTCAGATAATGAGATTTTGAAGCAAATTAGGATGCAAGCACAAAGTCTAGATGAATTATTGGACGATACTGTCACATTAAATAAATTAGATCATCAAGAGAATTTATTGCCTGACCGAGTTGATACAATGGAATTAGTAAAAAAGGCCTTACAACAACAGCAAGAACAAATTAATAAGTTGCATTTAAAAATTGAACGACAATGGCAAGGAAATAGTTGGGTTAGTTCATATCAACAAGAATTATGGGAAATATTCCAAAATTTAATTAGTAATGCGGTTAAGTATAATCGTGTGGGTGGTCAAGTGCTGATTAAAGTGGATCATAATGAGATTGAAAATTATTTGAATATAACAATTAAAGATAGTGGTATTGGTATCGACGCTAAAAATCAAAAACAGGTTTTTGAACGTTTTTATCGGGTTGATAAAGAGCACCAACAAGGGACAGGCTTAGGTTTAGCAATTGTCCAAGAAGCAGTACAAGCGTTAAACGGAACCATTGAGTTATCCAGTCAAATTAATAAAGGGACACTTATTGATGTACACCTACCTTTATAAAATTATGAGATAATTAAAAATGAGTTTAATTAACTACTAGAATCCAGATTTTGGTATGCTGGTGATGGAGGAAAGATATGAAAAGATTCCCCAAATTGTTTCTTTTGGGAGTAGTTTTGTTAACTGTGACGGGTTGTTCACAAACTAAACAACAAACAGTAACTGCTGTAGGATCTTCAGCATTGCAGCCATTAGTAGAAGCAGCTGGTGAGCAATTCAGCAAACAAAATTCTCAAGCGTACATTAATGTACAAGGTGGAGGTAGCGGCACGGGACTTTCTCAAGTTCAACAACAAGCTGTTCAGATTGGGAACTCGGACGTCTTTGCAGAGCAAAAAAAGGGTATCCAAGCTTCAAACATGGTAGATCATCGAGTCTGTGTAGTCGCAGTTGTGCCGATTGTTAATAAAAAAGTAGGCGTTGATAACCTAACTTTACAGCAATTACAAGCAATTTTTATGGGCAAAATTGATAATTGGCAAGCAGTGGGTGGTCCCAATTTAGCAATTACGTTAGTTAACCGGGCTCAAGGAAGCGGAACGAGAACAATATTTGAACAACAAGTGATGCAAGGACGACCATCTAAAAAATCTTCTGAACAAGATTCTAGTGGGATGGTCCGCCAAATTGTTAAGAATACACCTGGAGCGATTAGTTATGTAGCTTGGCCATATTTGACCAAGGAAACACCAGCTTTGAAAATAAATGGAGTTAAATTATCAGTAGCAAGCGTGACCAATAATACTTGGCCCATTTGGTCTTATGAGCATATGTATACAACTAAGAATGCTAATAATGAGACTAAACAACTAATTGATTATATTTTAAGTGATAATTTTCAAAAGCACGAAGTGCGTCAAATGCACTATATTCCAATTAAACAAATGCATTATCAGCAAGATGCTACAGGAAAAACAACCAGAATTAAGGTGCGTGACTAAAATGGATCCAATTGCTAAAAGTTTAAAACAACGTTCACTATCAGCCAAAATTGAAACTCGTGGCCGTTTATTAACGCAATTTTGTACGTTATTAATTATTTTATTAGTGTTAGCCATCTTTGGTTTTATTGCAACTAAAGGGATTGCAATTTTTGTACAAGATCATGGGAGTTTAGTAGATTTTTTCACCAAAACTACTTGGGCGCCTGATCAAACCAACATCCATCATCGGCCCATAATTGGAGCTTTGCCAATGATTGTGGGTTCCTTTGCTGTAACACTATTAGCGGTTGTTTTGGCTACACCATTTTCATTGGCCGCAGCTATTTTTATGACTGAAATTTCACCTAAGCGAGGGAATAAAATTTTACAACCAGTAATTGAATTATTGGTTGGGATTCCTTCAGTCGTTTATGGTTTTATTGGATTGGCAGTAATTGTGCCTGCTGTACAGAAACTTTTTGGTGGTAGTGGTTTTGGAATTTTGGCTGGAACCTTGGTATTATTAGTAATGATTTTACCAACTATTACTTCGATGGCTGTGGACGCTTTAAAGGCGGTGCCGCGTCATTATCGTGAGGCTTCTTTGGCATTAGGGGCTACACGCTGGCAAACCATCTATAAGGTTGTTCTAAGAGCAGCAGCTCCGGGATTAATGACGGCGATAATATTTGGGATGTCGCGAGCCTTTGGGGAAGCCTTAGCTGTTCAAATGGTGATTGGAAATGCAGCACTCATGCCTAGCAGTTTAGCTTCACCGGCAACGACTTTGACCAGTGTTTTAACAATGAATATGGGTAATACAGTTATGGGAACCAGTGCCAATAATGCTTTATGGACACTAGCCTTATTATTATTGATAATGTCACTTCTATTTAATATTGTCATTAAATATTTGGCTAAACGAGGTGAACTGTAGTGAAAGCAAAAAAAATTGATCACTTAATGACTGGGGTCATTTATTTCATGTCAGGAGTAATTGTTGTAATTTTAGCAGCATTACTCATTTATATTTTTGTTGCTGGCATTCCCCATCTTAGTTGGAAATTTTTAACTAGTGCTGCTAAAAGTTTCCAAGCTGGTGGTGGTATTGGCGCTCAATTATTTAATTCATTATATCTACTAATTTTGTCAATGTTAGTTTCGATTCCTTTAGCTCTTGGAATTGCCATTTATCTATCAGAATATACAACTAATCAAAAATTGGCTAACTTGATTAGTTCAGCTATTGAAGTTTTAAGTTCTTTACCATCTATTGTGGTGGGATTATTTGGCTTTTTAGTATTTGTAGTAAACTTTCACTTAAGTTTTTCGATTTTATCGGGTGCATTAACACTTACTATTTTTAATCTACCCTTATTGGTTCGCAGCATTACTGACGCGTTACAAACTGTATCATTAAGTCAAAGAGAAGCAGGACTTGCCTTGGGGCTATCACGTTGGGAAACTGTTATTCATGTGATTATTCCAGAATGCTTGCCAGGAATTATTACGGGCATTATTTTGGCTGCTGGGAGAGTTTTTGGCGAGGCAGCGGCTTTGATTTATACTGCGGGTCAAAGTGCACCACCACTTGACTTTACTAATTGGAATGTTTTTAGTTTAACTTCGCCTTTGAATTTTATGCGGCCAGCAGAAACGTTAGCGGTTCATATTTGGAAAGTTAATTCAGAAGGTTTGATTCCAGATGCTAGTGCAGTGTCTGCCGGTTCTTCACTAGTATTAGTAGCAGTAGTTTTAATTTTTAATTTGTTAGCACGCTATCTGGGTGGCAAATTATACAAACATCTGACAGGTGAATAATCTAATGACAAAAAAAGCTAGCTTTACACGGATATTAGACGAAAGACAACATGAAATAGCATTATCAACCGATGATTTGCGCGTCAGTTATGGTAGCCATGAGGCATTACATGGGGTGAGTCTGCAGTTTGAGCGGTACAAGATTACTTCTCTAATTGGTGCTTCTGGCTCAGGCAAATCAACTTATTTACGCAGTTTAAATCGCATGAATGATACAGTTGCTGGAGCGCAAGTAACCGGCAAAATAATGTATCGCGATGTTGATATTAATACTTCTCAAGTAGACGTTTATGAAGTACGTAAGCATATTGGGATGGTTTTCCAACGTCCCAATCCATTTTCTAAATCTATTCGTGAAAATATCACCTTTGCGTTGGAGCAACGCGGTTTGCATGATGCTAAAAAATTAGCTGCAATTGTAGAAACTACTTTAAAGCAGGCCTCATTGTGGGAACAGGTGAAAGATGATCTGAATAAAAGTGCGCTGGCTTTGTCTGGTGGTCAACAACAAAGATTATGTATTGCGAGGGCTTTAGCTTTAGAACCTGATATTTTGTTAATGGATGAGCCTGCTAGTGCGTTAGATCCAATTTCCACAGCTAATATTGAACAAACTATGCAAGATTTAAAAAAACAATATACAATCATTATTGTGACCCACAATATGCAACAAGCTGCTAGAGTTAGTGATTACACAGCTTTTTTCCATCAGGGTCAATTAATTGAATATGATCAAACGCGTCGAATATTTACTCGACCGCAAGTTCAATTAACGGAAGATTATGTTTCTGGACATTTTGGTTAGGAGTAGTGAAGATGACAGATGCAATCATAACAGCACAAGATGTCCATTTGTTTTATGGTCATAAAGAAGCACTTAAAGGTATTACAATGGATATTAAGCGTGATGAAATTACCGCCATGATTGGTCCATCTGGTTGTGGTAAATCGACATTTTTACGGTGTTTGAATCGGATGAATGATTTAATTGACAATGTAACAATTACGGGTAATATTGCTCTTGAAGGACAGAATATGTACGCACCAGCAATGGACACCGTTCAGCTCCGCAAACGTGTGGGTATGGTATTTCAACAACCTAATCCCTTTCCCTTTTCGATTTATGATAATGTAGTTTATGGTTTAAAAATTGCAGGAGTCAGACAAAGAGAAGTTTTAGATGAAGCCGTAGAAACAAGTTTGCGGCAAGCAGCAGTTTGGGATGACGTCAAAGATAAACTAGACCAAAGTGCTTTGGCGCTGTCGGGTGGTCAACAGCAGCGTGTTTGCATTGCGCGGGTGTTAGCCGTTAAGCCTGAGGTGATTTTGTTAGATGAACCAACTTCAGCCTTAGATCCTATCTCAGCTACAAAAATTGAGAATATGTTATTAGAGTTAAGAGAACAGTATACGATTGTCATTGTAACTCATAGTATGCATCAAGCATCACGTATTTCTGATCAGACTGCCTTTTTTTATCAAGGCGAATTAATCGAAATGGATCAAACTAAAAAAATCTTCTTGAATCCTCATCAGCAAAAGACTGAAGATTATATTAGTGGTCGGTTTGGATAAGTGTTTTAACTATAATATTTAAGGGGGCTCATTATGAGAAGTGAATTTGAAACTGAATTAAATAATTTACACATTCGTTTTTCAGAAATGGCAATGATGGTCAATGAAGCTATCAAAAAGGCAGTAACTGCTTTTATTACTCATGATCAGGATTTAGCACAGCAAGTGGTTGTTGATGATCAAAAAATTAATAATCGTGAAATGGACTTAGAAAAAAAATCTTTTGAAATGATTGCTTTGCAACAGCCTGTGACTAGCGATTTACGAATGATTATGACAGTCTTAAAAGCTAGTTCAGATTTAGAACGCATTGGTGATCATGCTGTTAGTATTGCTCGCGCAGATTTGCGTTTACATGAAAAATCAACGCTTCCTGACGTAGAAAAGCTCATTCAACAAGTTTCGCAACAAGTAGAGGCCATGTTTACTCAAGCAATTGAATCATATTTACAAGAAGATGATCAGCGAGCTATTGAGATTGCGCAACAAGATAATGATATTGATCGCTTAGTACAAAAAATTAAGCATCTTTGTATTATGGATATGAAAAATGATGCCCAAACCGTTGAAAACGGGACTTCGTATTTATCGGTAACTAATTATTTAGAGCGCATGGGTGACTATATTACTAACTTGTGTGAATGGGTAGTCTATTTAAAACGAGGCAAACTAGCAGATCTTAATTGTAGAGATGATCAGCAAAATAGAAAATATTAGATGAACTTTTTCAATAAAGTAGTCTTTGAAAGTGGGAACAATCGTGAAGATTATCTACCAAACTATTATTAACACACTATTGTTTATGGCAATTGCTCGGGTTTTACCGAGTATGTTTTTTATAGATAATTTTTTAACTGCCCTTATTGCGGGATTTTTACTAGTGTTGTTAAATATGACGATTAAGCCAATCTTGCATATTATTTCTTTTCCAATTACTTTATTAACTTTTGGTCTCTTTTCCTTAGTGATTAATGGTTTAACTTTAGAGATAATTGCCTGGTTGATTAGTGGTTTTGTTTTACGTAGTTTTAGTGCAGCAATTTTTATTGCTTTGATAATGTCAATAGCGAATTCTTTTATCGGTTATCATGCTTTTCAAAGAAGATTTTAGTTAAGAAAAGTTTTTAAGGAATGAGTGTAATTATGGGAAAAAACATCATCACTGTACAAGATTTAATTAATAATACTAATATTGAAGTTTATTATGGCCAAGAATATCTTGCTAAACGCCCGATTGTGGAAACCGAAATTTCGCGTCCAGGTCTAGAATTAACAGGTTATTTTGATTATTATCCGTATGAACGAGTGCAATTATTTGGACAAACTGAAACATCTTATGCAAAAGCTATGACTCCTAAGAATCGGTATCATGTTTTGACAGAAATGTGTACTGATAAAACGCCTGCCTTTGTCTTTTCTCGAGGGATTCAACCTTCACTAGAAATGCGGCAGGCAGCAAATGAACATCAAATACCAATTTTGGGCTCACCATTAACAACAACGCGAGTTTCTAACATTATTACACAATATTTAGAAAAAGTTTTGGCAGAACGTCAGAGTATTCATGGTGTTTTAGTTGACGTTTACGGTTTAGGTGTTTTAATTAAAGGTGACTCGGGAATCGGTAAAAGTGAAACTGCTCTAGAACTTGTTAAGAACGGACATCGTCTAGTTGCTGATGATCGAGTTGATATTTTCCAACAAAATGAGCATACTTTAGTCGGTGAAGCACCCGAAATTTTAAAAAATTTAATGGAAGTGCGAGGCATTGGTATTATCGATGTTATGAACTTGTTTGGTGCTAGTGCAGTCAGAACTTCTATGGAAATTTCTTTAATTATGAATCTCAAAAATTGGTCTCCAAACGAAAATTATGAAAGAATTGGTTTGGATGATAATACAGAACAAATTTTTGATGTTGTAGTGCCTTCAATGACGATTCCGGTTAAAGTGGGACGTAATATTGCTAATATTATTGAAGTTGCAGCAATGGATTATCGAGCAAAAAAGATGGGCTATGATGCAGCCGCTCGTTTTGAAGAAAATCTTACTGGTTTAATCAAAAAAAATTCTGAAAGTGACGCTAATAAATGAGCTTATTAGTTTTAAATCCTATTTTTCTACAGTTGGGCCCCTTTGCTATTCGTTGGTATGGAGTGTTAATTGCTACGGGGGCTATTATTGGAGTCTGGTTAGCCTTACGTGAAGCCCAGAAACGCCAAATTATGGCTGATGATATTATTGATTTGGTATTATGGGGAGTTCCGTTTGCTTTAATTGGGGCCCGTTTATATTATGTAATTTTTCAGTGGTCATTTTATGCACAATATCCTAGTGAAATTATTAAAATTTGGCATGGTGGTATTGCGATTTATGGTGGTCTGATTGCTGCCTTATTAGTAACGATTGTTTTTACACAAAAACGGCAGTTACCTATTTGGTTAGTGTTAGATATCGCTGCTCCAAGTTTATTAGTTGGTCAAATTGTTGGTCGTTGGGGTAATTTTATGAATCAGGAAGCCTATGGGGCAATTACTTCAGCTAGTTTTTTACAGGGCTTACATCTGCCCAATTTTGTAATTCAACAGATGCTTATCAATGGACATTATCGGCAGCCAACGTTTTTATACGAATCCGTTTGGAATTTGATTGGTCTAATTATTTTATTAACTTTACGTCATCGACCAAAACTCTTTAAACAAGGAGAAGTATTTTTAAGTTATGTACTGTGGTATTCTTTAGGACGTTTTTTTGTGGAAGGAATGCGAACTGATAGTCTTTATTGGGGAGCATTAAGAGTATCGCAAGTACTGTCAGTAGTGCTTTTTATTGGGGCGCTGGTTGTTGTCATTTATCGAAGACGCCAAGGTAATTTACCAGATTATCTCGCTGGTAGTGGTTTTAAGTATCCGTATCAACGTTAAAGCAAATTGTTGGTAATTGCGCTTTAAGCAATTTATGATGATTATATGCAAAAAAATGGAGGATTAAGTTTATGTCAGAAAAAAATTATGATGTGATTATTATTGGCGCTGGTCCTGCCGGAATGACTGCGGCTTTGTATGCTTCACGTTCTAACTTACAAGTATTGATGCTTGATCGGGGTATTTATGGCGGTCAAATGAATAATACTGCAGCCATAGAAAATTATCCGGGGTTTAAATCAATCATGGGTCCTGAACTGGGTGAACAAATGTATCAATCAGCAACGCAATTTGGGGTTGATTATCAATATGGTACAGTAGAATCAGTAAGTTTAGATGGTAATGATAAGTTGGTTCATACTACCGATGAAACTTTCAGAGCGCCAGCATTAATAATTGCCACGGGTTCAGAATATAAGAAAATTGGTATTCCTGGTGAAGATGAATATTCTGGAAAAGGAGTATCTTATTGTGCTGTCTGTGATGGTGCCTTCTTTAAAGGTGAAGACGTTGTAGTGATTGGCGGTGGCGACTCAGCGGTAGAAGAAGGAATTTATTTAACGCAATTAGCTAAGTCAGTAACCATTGTTCATCGGCGTGATCAACTGCGAGCTCAACAAATTTTACAAAAAAGAGCCTTTGCTAATGACAAGATTAAATTTATTTGGAATGCTGCTGTAGAAGAAGTGCAAGGTGATGACAAGAAAGTAACCGCTGTGCGTTATCAAGATAAAGAATCTGGTCAAGAAAAAATAATTAACGCAGCGGGAGTCTTTATCTATGTGGGAATTAAGCCGAATACTGAAGCCTTAAATAATTTGAAAATAACTAATGCAGATAATTGGATCGAAACTAATGACCATATGGAGACCAAAGTTCCAGGCATTTTTGCCGTCGGGGATGTGCGCAAAAAAGATTTGCGGCAAATTACTACTGCTGTTGGTGAAGGTGGACTAGCAGGTCAAGGAGTTTTCAACTATTTACAAACTTTAACTGATGTTGACTAACAATTTTGTTAGTCTTTTTTTGTCGCAAACGTTATAATAAGGGGCAGTTAGTATCAATTTGGAGGGTTAATCATGGATTGGCAAGATAATTATCAAGTCTGGGCTAATTATGCAAACTTAGACTTAGCTTTGAAACAACAATTAGATAGTTTGAAAGACAAGCAAGAAGAATTGAAAGATGCCTTTTACGCGCCGATGGAATTTGGAACTGCTGGCATGAGAGGAATTCTTGGACCAGGTATTAATCGGATGAACATTTATACAGTACGCCAGGCTGCTGAAGGCTTAGCCCGTTTTATGGATACGCTAGATGACACCAAAAAACAGCGTGGAGTAGCAATTAGTTTTGATTCACGCTACAATTCTCAACTTTTTGCTGCAGAATCTGCGCGCGTATTAGGACATCATCAAATTCCAGTATATTTGTTTGATAGTTTAAGACCTACTCCTGAGTTATCATTTGCAGTACGTTATCTCCATACTTATGCAGGAATTATGATTACTGCTAGTCATAATCCGGCTAAATATAATGGTTTTAAAATTTATGGTCCTGATGGTGGGCAAATGCCACCTCAAGAATCTGATCAAATTACTAATTATGTACGTCAAGCCCGGGACTTATTTGCCATCGCAGTAGCTGATATTCATGATTTACGTCAGCAGCAACTCTTACATTTAATTGGTGAAGATGTAGATCAAGCCTATCTTCAAGAAATAAAATCTGTTTCGATTGATCAAAACCTTATAAACCAATATCGTGATTTAAAATTTGTTTATACGCCTTTGCACGGAACCGGCAAGATGCTGGCTGGTCGTGCTTTTAGCCAAGTAGGTTTTACTAAAATGCAATTAGTTCAAGAACAAGCTATTTTGGATCCGGAATTTGCAACTGTGGAATTTCCTAATCCAGAATTTAGCGAAACTTTTAATTTGGCTATTAGAGACGGACAAAAAATTTCTGCTGATGTTTTAATTGCTACTGATCCTGATGCTGATCGTTTGGGAGCAGCAGTACGGCAACCTGATGGGCAGTATCAACTCATGACTGGTAATCAAATTGCTAGTGTTTTGTTAGAGTATATTTTAAGTGCAAAAAAAAGAACACACACATTACCGCAAAATGGGGCTGTAGTTAAATCAATTGTTTCCACGGAGTTAGCAACTAAAATTTCCCAAGCTTATGGCGTAGAAATGATTAATGTTTTAACAGGCTTTAAATTTATTGCAGAACAAATTCAACAATTTCAAGAAACTGGCAGTCATGAGTTTTTGTTTGGTTTTGAGGAAAGTTATGGCTATTTGGTGCAACCATTTGTCCGTGATAAAGATGCCATTCAAGCTAGTGTGCTGTTAGCAGAAGTTGCTGCTTATTATAAGAGTCAAAATAAGACTTTGTATGATGGCTTGCAAGATATTTATCAACGTTACGGTTATTATAAAGAAAAAACTATTTCCAAAACTTTTGCTGGAGTAGATGGCATTGCTAAAATGGATAAATTAATGAATCGATTCCGCCAAAATGAACCTACAGAATTTAATGGCACTAAGATTATTAGTGTTCAGGATTTTCAAAGTGGACTGCAAAAAAATGCCGATGGGACAACCAAAGCATTAGGTTTGCCCAGTGCAAATGTTTTGAAATTTATTTTAGCTGATGAAACTTGGATTGCTGTGCGCCCATCAGGAACAGAACCAAAAATTAAAAATTACGTAGGTGTGACCGCTAATACAGAAGCTGAAGCTAATGATAATTTAGCAGCTTATGTAGAAGCAATTGATAGTTGGTATTAATTTTAATAGCGTCTTCTATTTGCAATTGTTTCTAATTTGGATTAACATATTAGAAATTTTAGGCAAGCGGGAGGCGTTTTTTTATGGGAATTCATCAATTTATTCAAGGATTGACCAACCTCGAAAATTTAGACCGAGCTCCAGGTCATTTTCAATATCAGCAACATAGCGTAGCAGCGCATTCGTTCAAAGTGACAGAAATTGCTCAAATTTTAGGTGATATTGAAGAATTAGCGGGGAATCAGATTAATTGGCAGTCATTATATGAAAAAGCACTGAATCACGATTATACGGAGCGATTTATTGGAGATATTAAAACGCCAGTTAAATACGCAACTAAGCAATTACGACAAATGTTAGCACAAGTTGATGAAGACATGACAGAGAACTTTATCCAAAAAGAAATTCCGGATAACTTACAAGATCGTTTTCGCCGGCGGCTGGGAGAAGGCAAAGATGACACTTTGGAAGGCAATATTTTAGCAATTGCTGACAAAGTTGATTTGTTGTATGAATCTTTTGGTGAAATTGAAAAAGGAAATCCAGATAATGTTTTCATTGAAATTTTCAGTGAAAGCCTAGTGACCATCAAAAAATTTCAAAATTTAGCCTGTGGAAAATACTTCTTACAGACAGTATTACCAGATTTGTTAAATGAAGATTTTGCTTCACGAGAAAAACTGACAGCTATTAGTCGACAAATTTTGACAGAAAAGTAGCTTTAATAATAGCGAAAGTATGTTCGCTATGATAGTATAACTATAGAAATTAGAGTTGGAATTATTTCCAGCTTTTTTAGTGTCAAAGGAGTAAAGCATGCTAGAACGGATAACCGATAATAAATTTGAATTAGTTTCTAAATATCAACCAGCTGGAGATCAACAACAAGCTATTGACAAATTGACTCACGATTTTCAGACAGGCAATCATGAGCAAATACTCAAGGGAGCGACAGGAACCGGTAAAACTTTTACGATGGCTAACGTCATCAAGAATTTAAACAAGCCTACTTTGGTTATTTCGCACAATAAAACTCTGGCCGGTCAACTTTATGGCGAATTTAAAGAATTCTTTCCCCATAATGCGGTTGAATATTTTGTGAGTTACTATGATTATTATCAACCTGAAGCTTATGTACCCTCCAGCGATACCTATATTGAGAAAGATTCTAGTATTAATGATGAAATTGATAAATTACGACACGCAGCTACTTCGGCTTTATTGGAACGTAATGATGTGATTGTTGTTGCATCAGTTTCTTGTATTTTTGGTTTAGGTGATCCTCGAGAATATCAGGCTAGTGTGATTTCTTTGCGCACAGGACAAGAGATTAATCGCCAGCAGTTGCTCAAAGACTTAGTGGATAACCAATTTGAACGTAATGATATTGATTTTCAGCGGGGACGTTTTCGCGTCCGTGGCGATGTGATTGATATATTTCCAGCCTCGCGGGATGACAATTCTTTACGGATTGAGTTTTTTGGTGATGAGATTGATCGTATTTTGGAAATGGATCCATTAACCGGAGAAATTTTGGGTGAAAGAGAACAAGTTTCCATTTTTCCTGCCACTCATTTTATGACGAATGAAGAGCAAATGACGGCCGCCTTAAAACGGATTAGTCAAGAATTAGCGGACCGGTTGGCCGAATTAAAGGGTCAAGGCAAATTATTAGAAGCGCAACGTTTAGAACAGCGTACCAATTATGATATTGAAATGATGCGGGAAATGGGCTACACTTCCGGTATTGAAAATTATTCTCGACACATGGAAGGACGAGCTCAAGGCGAACCGCCATTTACGTTGTTAGATTTTTTTCCAGATGATTTTAATATTATGATTGATGAATCTCATGTAACTATGCCGCAAATTCGTGGGATGTATAATGGTGATCGTGCGCGCAAACAGATGCTCATTGATTATGGTTTTCGTTTGCCTAGTGCCTTAGATAATCGTCCGTTAACTTTGGCAGAATTTGAAAAGCATGTCAATCAAATCTTGTATGTATCTGCCACTCCAGGTGACTATGAATTAGAACGCACTGGTGAAGTAGTTGAACAAGTTATTCGACCAACAGGACTTTTAGATCCTGATATCGAAGTACGACCAATTATGGGTCAAATTGATAATTTAGTAGCTGAAATCAATCAACGGATTGAGAAGAAAGAGCGAACTTTGATAACCACTTTGACCAAGAAAATGGCTGAAGACTTAACTGACTATTTGAAAGATTTGGGTATTAAAGTAGCCTATTTGCATAGTGATATTAAAACCCTCGAACGAACAGAAATTATCCGGGATTTACGCTTAGGTAAGTATGATGTTTTGATCGGAATTAATCTTTTGCGCGAAGGAATTGATGTTCCTGAAGTATCATTAATTGCGATTTTGGATGCTGATAAAGAAGGATTTCTGCGTTCAGAACGGCCCTTAATTCAGACTATTGGCCGTGCAGCTCGTAATAAAGATGGACATGTTATTATGTATGCAGACCACATGACAGATTCGATGAAAACAGCGATTGCTGAAACCAAGCGTCGGCGTCAAATTCAAGAACAATATAATGAGAAGCATCATATAACCCCACAAACGATTCAAAAACCAATTCGTGATGCAATTTCCGCGATTAAAACGGTCGATCATGATGGTGAAGTGGAACAAGCAGCGGCTGTGGAAATTGACTTTGATAATATGTCAGATCAAGAGCAACAAGAGTTGTTACAACAGCTAACTGCACAAATGGAACGTGCTGCCAAAGCGTTAGATTTTGAACAAGCAGCAACTTTACGTGATACAATTTTAGAATTGAAAGCAGAGATTAGTTAATGGTAAACGATAATATTGTCATTCATGGTGCTCGTTCGCATAATTTGAAAAATATTGATGTCACCATTCCTCGTAATAAATTGGTAGTGATGACTGGGCTTTCAGGCTCTGGAAAAAGTTCACTTGCGTTTGATACCCTTTATGCAGAAGGGCAACGACGTTATGTTGAAAGTCTCTCCTCTTATGCGCGGCAGTTTTTGGGACAAATGGATAAACCTGACGTCGATTCAATTGATGGATTGAGTCCAGCAATTTCTATTGATCAAAAAACTACGTCCAAAAACCCTCGTTCTACTGTTGGTACCGCTACTGAAATTAATGATTACTTGCGGCTTTTATGGGCGCGAGTAGGGACGCCAGTATGTCCTAATGATGGTACTATTATTAGTCGACAATCAGTCGAACAAATGGTGGATCGGTTATTAAAATTGCCCGAACGAACCAAATTACAAATCTTATCGCCAGTAATACGCAGTAAAAAAGGACAACATAAAAAAGTATTAGCACAAATTGCCAAGCAAGGATATGTACGGGTAATTATTGACGGTGAGCAACATGATATTACTGATGAGATTGAATTAAATAAAAATCAACAGCATAATTTGCAAGTCGTTGTGGATCGAATAGTAATTAAAGATGGCATCCGTTCACGACTATTTGACTCTATAGAATCGGCCTTGCGCTTATCAGGTGGGTATATGACCGCAGATATAATTGGTGGTGAGCCCTTAGTATTTTCAGAACACTATGCTTGTCCTTTATGTGGTTTTACAGTAGGAGAATTAGAGCCACGGCTTTTTTCTTTTAATGCACCTTTTGGGGCTTGTCCAGATTGTGATGGCTTAGGTATGAAGTTAGAAGTGGATTTGGATTTAGTAATTCCCGATCGTCATTTAACCTTGAATCAAGGAGCGATAGTTCCTTGGAACCAAGAACATTCACAGTATTATCCACATTTATTACAACAAGCTGCTGCGCAATTTGGAATTGACCAAGATACACCATTTAATAAATTGCCCCAAAACCAACAAGATTTTTTGCTTTATGGCTCTGATAAACAGCAATTTCATTTTCATTTTGATAATGATTTTGGTAGTGTACGTGATGTTGATACTACATTTGAAGGTGTCATTCCTAATATTGCCCATCGTTATCGCAAGCCTTCAAGTGCTTTTATGCGAGATATTATGCGCAAATATATGACTGAATCAGTTTGTCAAACTTGTCATGGTACACGTTTGAATCGTAAAGCTCTCAGCGTACAAATTGCTCAGCAAAACATTGCTGAGGTCTCAGATTTACCTATCAAAGCAGCATTACCATTTTTTAAATCTATTAAGTTATCACCACAAAATACAGTAATTGCCCAGCCAATTTTAAAAGAAGTAATTGATCGGTTGACATTTCTGCAAAATGTCGGTTTGGATTACTTGACACTTTCGCGTTCGGCGGGAACTCTATCAGGTGGAGAAGCCCAACGCATTCGCTTAGCTACTCAAATTGGTTCTAACTTATCCGGAGTATTATATATTTTAGATGAACCTTCGATTGGTTTGCATCAACGTGATAATGATCGATTAATTCGTTCGCTTAAAGCTATGCGAGATTTAGGTAATACCTTAATTGTTGTAGAACATGATGAAGATACAATGCGGCAGGCTGATTATTTGATTGATGTTGGTCCTGGTGCGGGTGCAGCGGGAGGACAGATAGTAGCGGCAGGCACACCTCAAGAAGTAGCTGCCAATCCTGATTCTTTAACAGGGCAATATTTGGCCGGCAAAAAATATATTCCATTACCCACAAAACGTCGGAATGGCACGGGTCAATCTGTCAAAATTTATGGTGCTGCTGAAAACAATTTGAAAAATATTGATGTCGAATTTCCACTTGGAAAATTTATCGCTGTCACTGGGGTTTCGGGTTCGGGAAAATCATCTTTAGTGAACCAAATTTTACAACGAGCCTTAGCACAAAAATTGAATCATAATAATCATCGTCCTGGTAAATTTCAAAAAATTACCGGTTTTGAAGATTTAAAAACACTTGTTAATATTGATCAAAGTCCGATAGGACGTACTCCGCGGAGTAATCCAGCGACCTATACGGGAGTTTTTGATGATATACGTGATTTATTTGCTAAGACTAATGAAGCCAAAGTTCGAGGCTATACTAAAGGACGTTTTTCCTTTAATGTTAAAGGTGGCCGTTGTGAAGCATGTAAAGGGGACGGCATTATTAAAATTGAGATGAATTTTTTGCCAGATGTTTATGTACCTTGTGAAGTTTGTCATGGTACGCGCTATAACTCGGAAACTTTACAAGTCACCTACAAGGGTAAGAACATTGCGGAAATTTTACAAATGACCGTTGCAGAAGCTTTGGAATTTTTTGAGCATTTACCCAAAATTGAGCGTAAATTACAGACAATTGCGGATGTCGGCTTAGGGTATGTTCAACTAGGACAATCGGCTACTACTTTGTCTGGGGGAGAAGCCCAGAGAATGAAATTAGCGTCAGAACTCTATAAGAAATCAGATGGTCATAATTTCTATATTTTGGATGAACCGACTACGGGTTTACATGTTGATGACATTAAACGTTTGTTAGATGTGCTGCAAAGACTGGTTGATCAAGGTAATACAGTAGTTGTGATTGAACATAACTTAGATGTGATTAAATCCGCAGATTGGATTATTGATTTGGGACCAGAAGGCGGCGACTTAGGTGGACAAGTTGTAGCTATTGGAACACCGGAGCAAATTGTACAAGTCAAAGAGTCTTACACTGGACAATATTTGAAACCAGTTTTAGAAAAATTTGAAACACTTGAATAGGTTAGATATTAATAGTAGACGGGCACAATTAATAATTGCTCGTCTATTTATTTGGCAGTAAGATAACAGAAAGGTTATTATATATTTGGAGAGTGGGTGTGAACATGACAACAGAAGTAACTAATATTAAAGATTTAGTTATTATTTCGGGTATGAGTGGGGCAGGTAAAACTGTTGCAGTACAGTCATTTGAGGATATGGGTTATTTTTGCATTGATAATATGCCACCATCTTTATTAGAAAAATTTAGTGAGTTACTAAGACAATCAGATAAAATAGATAAAGTAGCACTGGTCATTGATATTCGTTCTCGCGAATTTTATGATAAGGCTCTAAGTATTTTTGCAGATTTTGAGGATATTGAATCTATGCGGACGCGAGTTTTGTTTTTAGATGCGACTGACTCTGAGTTGGTGGCTCGCTATAAGGAAACTCGACGTTCACATCCCTTGGCTATGGATGGGCGTTTAATTGATGGTATCAATCACGAACGTGAACTGTTGCTGCCAATTCGTGAACGAGCTGAGTTAGTAATTGATACTACTGACTTATCTCCACGACAGTTGCGCGAAAAAATTTTTAAAGAGTTTGAAGAAAAAGATGAAGATGTTTTTCATATTGTGATGATGTCTTTTGGTTTTAAGTATGGTTTGCCCATTGACGCTGATGATGTGATGGATGTACGTTTTTTGCCTAATCCATATTATTTGCCAAAATTACGAACTCAAACAGGTTTGCAGGCTCCAGTAGCAGATTATGTGTTTGATAAAGATGTTACGAAAAAATTTTATCAGCAATATATTAACTTATTAAAAAATATTATTCCTGGCTATCAGCAAGAAGGTAAAACTAGTCTAACAATTGCAATTGGTTGTACGGGTGGGCAACATCGCTCGGTTGCAATTGCTCAACGTTTAGGTAATGACTTGCGGCAGGCAGGATATCCTGTGAATATCGTACACCGAGATATAAATCGATATAAGGAAACGGTGAATCGTTCATGAGTATAAATATGGCAAAAACAATTAAGGTTATTAAAGGCCGTCGCCCTAAAATAACCGTAATCGGCGGTGGTACAGGATTGCCGGTAGTTTTGAATAGTTTACGTGATTTAAATGCTGATATCACGGCCGTAGTAACAGTAGCCGATGATGGTGGTTCGTCGGGAGCAATTCGTAATTATATCAATGTTGTTCCCCCCGGGGATATTCGTAATGTGCTAGTTTCTTTATCTAATTTGGATAAGTTATCATTGGATGTTTTTCAATATCGCTTTGCGAGTGATGATTCCTTCTTAGCAGGACATGCCATTGGCAATTTAGTGATTGCCGCTTTATCAGAAATGTATGGTAATAATATTTTTGATGCTGTACAGGAATTGTCACGCATGATGGAAGTGGAAGGTCATGTTTTTCCTGCTTCCAATGAACCCTTAACCTTAAATGCTGAATTTACAGATGGCACTACTTTAGCTGGAGAACATGAAATCACGTATGCTGGCAAAACGATTCAACGAGTCTGGGTAACTGATACTAATAATCCTGAAGAACAACCAGAAGCAGTATTACCTGTTTTGGCTGCAATTATGCAGGCCGATGTAATTGTTTTGGGTCCTGGTAGTTTGTTTACCAGTATTTTGCCGAATCTTATGATTAGTAATTTAGGCGAAGCTGTAAAGCAGACGCAAGCGGAGGTAGTTTATATCTGCAATATCATGACTCAAAAAGGAGAAACCGTCAACTTTACGGATGCTGATCATGTTAAAGTATTAAATCAGCACCTTGGAGGTCACTTTATTGATACAGTATTGGTGAATAGTACGCCTGTGCCGCCTAATTATATGGATTATGTGCGCTATAACGAATATTTAAAACAAGTTGGTAGCGATTTTACAGAACTGAGAAAAATGGGTTGCCGGGTTATCACGGATGATTTTTTGTCATTACATGATGGCGGAGCTTTTCATGATGGCAACAAAGTGGCTCGAGAAATTGTAAACTTGGCCTTTCAAGCCGGTAATCGTAAAAATGAGGAGCGATAGTCTTGGCGTCATATGCCAGTGAGGTTAAAAAAGAATTAACTAGTTTGGAAGTGCATCCAGAACATGCACGTGCAGAACTATCAGCCATTATTCGAATGAGTGGTAGTTTATCATTAGTCGATCATCGTTTTATTTTGAATGTGCCTACAGAAAATCCAGCAATTGCACGGCGGATTTATTCATTGTTGCATCAGTTATATACGGTAGAATCGGACCTGGTTGTACGCCGAAAAATGAAATTAAAGAAGAATAATCAATATATTGTGCGTTTACGCCAACATGTGCAAGAAATATTAGCTGATTTACGAATTATTGAAAATAATAGTTTTCAAATTCGAACAGATATCCCCGAAGAAGTTTTAACTTCTCAACAGCGAGCACGTTCTTATTTGCGAGGAGCATTTTTGGCTGGTGGCAGTGTCAATAGTCCGGAGACATCCCGTTATCATTTGGAAATTTACTCTCTTTATGAAAATCAAAACCAAGGAATAATGCAGTTAATGAACCAATTTAATCTCAATGCGCGAGCTACTCAGCGCCGAAATGGGTATATTACTTATTTAAAAGGTGCTGAAAAAATTTCTGATTTTCTGCAAATCATTGGTGCTACCAGTTCAATGTTGAAATTTGAAGATATTCGTATCGTCCGAGACATGCGTAATTCAGTTAATCGGTTGGTAAATTGTGAAAATGCTAATATCAATAAGACCATTAAAGCTGCTAGTCGTCAAATTGCTAATATTGAATTTTTGCGGGACAATTATGGCTTAGATCAGCTGCCACCCAAATTAAAAGAGATTGCTGAATTGCGCCTGGCACATCCTGAGATGTCCTTAAATGAACTAGGTAAACTGGTTCCCAGTGGTCCAATTTCAAAATCAGGAATTAATCATCGTTTGCGTAAATTAGATGATCTAATTAAAACCCAATATCAAGTAGCTACGGAGGAAAATTAATTAATGAAAGTTTTAGTGATTGGTGCACATGGACAAATTGGTCGTCTTCTAGTAGCAAAATTACAAGTTAGTCAGCATGAAGTTACTGCTGGTTTGCGTTCAACTTCGCAAATTGAAGATTATCAAGAACAAGGTTATCAAACTGCTTTAGTTGATGTGGAAAAAGATATCACCCATTTACAAGCAGCAATGAAAGATCAACAAGCAGTGGTTTTTGCGGTTGGTTCAGGTGGCAAAACTGGTGCTGATAAAACAATGATGGTCGATTTAGATGGCGCCGTGAAGGCTATGGAAGCTGCCAAAAAAGCAGATATAGAACGTTTTATTATTATAAGCGCTATTGGAGCTCAAAATCGGTCACTTTGGTCTTATCAACAACGTGAACTAAGTACCGGCAATTATTATTATGCGGCTAAATATTATGCAGATGAATGGTTGTTGCATAGTGGCTTAGCGTATACAATTATTCGTCCAGCAGCTCTAACTAATGCAACTCCAACAGGGGAAGTAGTGCTGGGGCCGCAATTAGATTTAACTGTTGATAACAAAGTACGAACAATAACACGCTCAGATGTAGCGCAGACAGTTGTGGAATGCTTAAATCAGCCACGAACTATTAATCAAGCTTTTGATATTAGTAATGGTGATATTTTAATTGCGCAAGCTTTAGCAAATTTATCTTCTTAAATAGATATTGTTCTATATAAAAAAGACTGAGAATAGTTCTCAGCCTTTTTTAATTTAATCAATCTGTTGTTGATAATAACTAATTTTATTATTTAAGAAATCAAGATGGTATAATCTAATGAAAATAATTCTCAATTTATTGTTAGTATTAACTATCTATCCAATTATATGTGCTGTGCTTGCCTTGTTTGGTGCAACTTGGAAATATTGGCGTCAAAGAAGGAACTTTAAGCAGACTTTTAGCCAATATTTCTTCGACTTATTTTTAGAAATTTTAAATCCTTTGAATTGGCTATACTTCTTTTAATTAGAGCGGGGTCTGGTTTATTAAACAGGCGATGGTGCCACAATCAAAAACACCAGCACGCAAAGAACTCTTTGACTTCAGTGCAATACTTAATAACAATAATTTATTCAACTGACTTATTTGACATCATTAGTTAGCTGATTAATCTTTTTCGTAATCTTTTGATCTTTACTTAAGAGAGGATCCTCACCAGGCAGATACTGTTCGTGCCTGGTTTCATATTCTTCTTTATACTGGGGTGAATTGTTTAGTTTGTGGATAAAATTACTATTAGACATTTGATATTGTCCGTTTTTGTCTTTGAGCCAGAGGCTGCGTTCCGCCCAAGTTAACATATAAATATATTTAGATGGAACTAACTTTTGAGCTTCCGGAACATCTGAAATGGGGCTTCTAGCTGGATTAATCACCACTTCAGTGCCAACATATGGTATAGGCAATTCTTCTTTGGTCATAAATGAAATCTGATTTAAATCTGCATTGTAATCATTCCACTTAGATTTTTCCAATTGCTGCGCTAATTTCTGGTCGCCCTTTATGCCACCTGTGAAATACACGTAAATATATTTGTTTTCTAAGGGCTTACTTTTATTTGCTAAGGAATGATGGACATATACTTTTAACACGGTGAACGGTGGATATTCGGCTGTATTTACCATAGTTCCAGTTTTATTAGGCAAGGTAATCCATTGCGTAACGACACCTTGGACTAATCCAGATGACATCCTTAACATGTCATTATAATCTTTTCTATTGATATATTCATTGATAGCTGGACCTGGATCATAAGTAACAGCCTTTAAATTTTTGATAGTAGTTTTTTGTTTTTTACCAATATTTTTAGATTTTTCTAAAATTAAGGCATACTTGTCTTTTTGAGGATGGGAAGTATTATTAATTGATTTATTAGTTTTAGTACAGCCAACTATTAAAAAGCAGGTTATAGCTAATAATCCAAGATAAAATAATCTTTTTGGTCTATATTTTAAATTTACCAATTAAAGCTCCAATCTAGATTTAAGCATCTAATTTATTATTTTGTCCCTATATTATTAGACTATACTTTGTTGAGATTAAAAGTTACTGTAGTTTCAATTTTTGAAAGTGGACAATCTGTTTTTTCTAAAAATATTATTGGATTAACTATTTTATGATGTTGAGGGGATTTTAGAGCGGGTTTTAGAATAAACCTGTAATTGCTTGTTTGGGTTAATCTGCTGTGTTGCTCTTTTTAATCAAATTATTCATTCCCCCGATTCATTATTAAATCGTCATTTTCGCTGGTGTTACTACTCTTTGTACCATCTCCACCACCCACTGGTTGCGGTTCTGCTTCTCTTAAGTATTGTCCCTTAGAGTTTCTAATGAATACGCCTTTTCCTGAATATATTGGCATATAAAACACTTCTGGAATACCATTAACTCCCTTTTTTTCTGGCGAGATGATCAATGCGTACTTTTTTCCTATTTGTGGTAATGGCATATATGAATATTTAACAGTAATAATTTTGTTAGATTGAGCTGCTTCTCTTTGTTGGGGCGTTAAATAATCTTTGTTAGAAACATCTCTTAAAAGTTTATTATTTGCTATATTTCCACCCATGAATAGAACTTTCACTTTTGTTTCTTGTTTATCTAATTTCCCAGCTAGAATTTGATCAATTGCGATAGTAGCCATTGTCATCGGTCTGTTAGGTAAAGAATCATTAGAAGCATCTTGTAAGTTTGTAACTGTGCCTAAAATTGTTGCTTTACCTTTACTTATTAATCCATTAAAACTTTTTGGATAATCTACAAATAGTGTATCTCCTGGTATTTCTCGTATATTTCCTTTATAAAATTTTTTGTTTGTAATCTTTTTACGCTTACTTGATTTTGTATTTATGGTTTTAACCTCACTTATTTTAAGTGACGCATGATGTGAAGTATATAAGCTAATGCCACCTATAAGAGCTATACAAGAAATAAGCCCTACTATTAATATTTTAAAATTTTTCATAATACATTCCTTCTTAGATTATTTTATCTGTACAAATGATTGATTCCTGCAAGATCATTAGCTGTTGGACCGTCATAATTTCTATAATCATTACTATATAAAGAAGATCTCATTACACTTATGTAACTTAGGTCGTCATTGTGTGCTAATCCCATTGCATGACCTGTTTCATGTGACCAAACCTGGATTTTTTTACTATTTGATAGGCTGTTATATATATTTCCCCAAGCATTGATAGTTGCACAACTAAAATTTGAATATACAAAGCTCACGGGGCTATTACCTAATACATAATCTGTATTTCCAGCTACACCCAACCATTATTATAATAGTAAAAATCCATTATTGATTGTGCCTGATTTTGACCTATTGTAATATTTATAGGAGTATATATTCCTGTTCCAATACTCATATTTTATCTGTAAAATTACGTTCATTACCAAATAATTATTTAAATAAAAAAGTAAAGAATATGATTCCAAAAAGTATTGGACTATATTGTTTGCCTGGAATCAATGCTCCTTGTTATCCTTGGATTCCATATTTTGCTTTAATCGCTAGTGGATTATCTTGTCTTCTGATTTGGTTTGATCCGCAACAGCGAATTGCCTTATATTGTACAATACCATTTGTAGCTTTATGTTATTTGTTCTTTTATATTACGTCCCATCGTTAATTAAGCGTAATTTTTTAAGTATTTTCTTATAACTAAAGTTCAAAGTGTAGTACACTATAAAAATAAATTAAAGTTGTGGGGTAGAGTAAATGGAATTAACTAACTTTCGTGATTTAGGTGGTATGACGACTAAAGATGGTAAGACAATTAAAGCTAAGGCATTATTACGTTCAGGGGAACTAGTAAATTTAGATACAGCAACTCAACAAGAATTAATTAATAATTATCACTTGACCCAGGCAATTGATTTTCGCCGTGATTTTGAAATTCAAGAGCGACCGGATGATCAATTACCTGGTGTGAAAATTATTAACATTGATATTTTAAAATCAGCCAATAATAATGCTAGTTTAGATGACTTTATTGCTATTGGCGCCACTGATAAAGTTGATGAGCATATGATGAGTATCTATCATGATTTGGTTTTAGATAAAAATGCTCAAGCAGGCTATACGCAATTCTTGCAATTGATATTACAAAATAACACTGGTTCAACTTTATTTCACTGTTTTGCTGGTAAGGATCGGACTGGTTTTGGAGCAGCGTTAGTTCTAGCTCTATTAAATGTCGATGAAGATCAAATATTACAAGATTATTTACAGACAAATCAAGATCGTAAGGCTGCTAATGATGTCATCATTGATTATTATCGTCAACAAGGAGCTAAGCAAGCGGCTTTAGATGCTATGGCAATTGCTTTATATGTTAAACCAGAGTATTTACAAAAAGCTCTACAATTAATTAACGATAATTATGGTGATATTTATACCTATGCTCAACAAGCTTTGAATTTTAGTGCAAAAGAAGTACAACAGTTGCAAGCAAAATTATTAGAATAATAATATTTCAAAAACCTGCGGACATGTGTCAATTGTCCGCAGGTTTTTTGTTATGACATTTGTCATCTTAAACGATGACGATTATGACTTTTGGAATAATTGTACACTTGCTAAACTATATTCATCAGTTTAAAGGAGTGTAATTATGGACAAAATCGTTGAAGTACAACACTTAAGCAAACGTTATGATACGAAAATAGTATTTGAAGATGTTAATTTTTCGATTAAATCTGGTGAGGTGATTGGATTAATAGGAGCTAATGGTGCTGGTAAAACCACTTTGATTAAAATTCTACTGGGATTACAAACCAGTACTACCGGAAGAGTTACCATTTTACAAAATAATCCACAGTCCAACTTAGTTAAAAATCATATTGGAGTAATGTTTCAAGATGATTTAGTTATGAAACGAGTGCGAGGTTCTGAATTAATTGAGATACTACGTTCTTTATATACTCAACCAATGACTACAAAAAGTTTACAAACAATTGCTGATTTAGGTGAAGATATCAATAACTATGTAAATAAATTGTCTGGAGGTCAACAACGTAAATTGAACTTTGCTTTGGCTTTAGCCGGAGATCCTCAATTGTTATTTTTGGATGAACCTACTGCAGGGATGGACACAACTAGTCGACATCACTTTTGGAATAATATTCGGCAATTAACTGCTCAAGGTAAAACTATTATTGTTACTAGCCATTATTTATCTGAAATTGAAGATGTGGCAACAAGAATTTTATTTTTAAAAGATCAACATTTAATTCATGATGGTAGTTTACAAAGTCTACGGCAAAAATTTAATCAAAACACAATCAAATTCATTAGTGACTTAACAGAAGAGCAATTACAAATCAAGAATGGAATTTTAGAAAGTCACCAACAAAATTATTATTGTTTTAGAGTTGATAATGTTGACCAATTTTTGCAAGACTTAGCTCCACAAATGTTATATATTCGTGATTTGCAGATTCAACAAAAGTCGTTAGACGATATCTTTCGTCAAATCAATGAGGAGAAATAATTATGAAAAAGTTTCTAGTTTTAACACAGATGAATTTTAAACGTTTAATTTTTCGTAATTTACGTTTTTTTAGTTTTGATATCTTAATGCCAGCACTTTTTTATTTAATTTTTACTAAAATTGTGAATCAAAGTGTGCCGAAAGAATTTAAAGTAACTTATTTAGTCAGTATGTTAATTTTTGCCACTTTATTAAGTTCAATAATCACAGTTGTAAATAATATTTTAGATGATCAAGAACAGCATTTTATTAGGCTAATGGATGTAACTTCTCTTAATCCTAGTACTTATTATGGTTCTTTTTTTCTTACAATCTTATTTTTGACGGTAGTTGAAGTAATTGCAATTGAAATAATTGCCTATGTAATTGTAGGAGTGCAGTTATCTTTAATTAATTGGTCTATTATTACTCTTTGTGTTACTTTTGGAAGCATCATATTGATGATATTTGGTTCAGTCATTACCTTTATGGGTGATGCTGGTATGGTTAATCTTTTTTCTTCAATGTTAGTTTTTCCTTTAGCACTGATTAGTGGATTATGGTTTCCTTTAACAATGTTTCCGGATTGGTTACAACAAATTGGAAAAACATTGCCTACTTATCAAACTATGGATATTATTAACCAATTAATTAATCGACAAAAATGGTCACTACCTTCATTATTGGGGGAACTAATTTGGTTAGCACTTGGTATAATGTTAATGTTTATTGTTCAAAGAAAACGTTCAAAAGTCTAAATTTCTTTAGTAAGTGAAAGGATAGATAGATTTATGGAATTTATCCACAAATATATTTTATTTCCCAAACGTTTTGGATTTGCTCCTTATTTATGGTTATTATGGTTAGTGATACCACTAGTGCAAATGTTTCCTTACCGCCACTATAAAGATTGGATAGCATTGGTCTTATTAGCTATTTTTGTTTGGTTTTATCGTAATAGTTATATTATTACAGCTAAATTGCCATTATGGATATTAGGACAATATTTAATAACTTTAATTTTAATTTATTATCAAGGAATGTTGTTTTTGTTTTTATTTACTGCTTGGGTAATAGGATCTTTACCAATTGCAAAACAAAAATTCCGCAGCTATTTATTAAAATATTATATCGCTCTGGCGTGTGGGCTATTGATAATGTTTATTCATCCATTTTTAATGGAAATTTATAGTTGGGGAGATATTACTTCAACGTCTGTCTTTTTATTATTTATTATATTTTCACCATTAGGTGGTCGTTCTATTCGTAATAATTATGTTCGTTCTGGCATTTTAAAACAACAAAATAAACGTTATGAAATGTTAATTAGACGCGGTGAAAGAGACCGTATTGCGCGAGATTTACATGATACTTTAGGACAATCCTTTGCGACTATAACTTTAAAAGCAGAATTAGCGCAAAAATTATTACAACGTAATCCGGATAAAGTGAACCAGCAACTAATTGAAATTCAAACAGCTTCAAGATCAAATTTGACTTTAGTTCGCGAAATTGTTACTAATTTACGAAAATTAACTTTGACTGAGGTTTTAGTCAATTTAACTGATAAATTAAGAGGATTAAAAATTAATTTAATTACAGAACAAGAAGAATTAGTGCAAAAGTGGCCTTTAGTTGTTCAAGAAACTATTGCAGCCATTTTACAAGAAGCCCTCACTAATGTGATGCAATATAGTCAAGCAAGTGAGGTTCATGTTAGCTTTAAGCAAACTCAACAACAAGCTTTAGTTGTGATTAATGATGATGGAATTGGTTTTGGACAAATACGACCAGGGGCTCATGGTATTTTAGGGATGAGAGAACGTATTAGCCAATTGCAAGGAAATTTTGCTATTAATAGTACTAATCATGGCACCACAATTAAATTAAATTTGCCTTTAAAGGAGTCGATAAATGATTAAAATGATTTTAGCTGAAGATCAAGCAATGTTAAACTCAGCTTTAACGGCTATTTTAAATTTAGAAGATGATTTAGAAGTTGTTGGAAGTTATGAATCTGGAATAGTTGCTTGGGAACAAATTCAAAAACAAGTACCTGACATTGCATTATTAGATATAGAAATGCCCCAAATGACTGGTTTACAAATTGCTCAAAAAATTAATGACGAACATCTAAGCACTAAGTCTATTATTTTAACAACTTTTGCTAATAAAAGTTATTTTGAACAAGCAGTTGCTGCTGAAGTAGCTGGTTACTTACTTAAAGATAGTTCCAGTGATGATTTGATATCTGCTATTCATCAAATCATGGCTGGTAAAGTGCTTTATGCACCTGAACTTGTGCAATCTGTGTTAAGCGGTATAGCTAATCCGCTTACTGTACAGGAACAAAATGTGCTCGCTGGTATTGCTACTGGTTTGACTACAGCTGAAATTAGTCAGAAACTATTTTTATCTAATGGTACAGTTCGTAATTATATTTCAGCTATTTTGAGTAAATTAGCAGCTAAAAATCGTATTGAAGCAGTTCATGTGGCGCAAACTCAAGGCTGGTTATAGCTTTGAGCGTTTTTAATTGGTTAACCATTCTTGGATTTTTTGAACAATTTGTAAAGGTGTTAGATAATCAGTGTTGATTGTTAAATCAGCGACTGCAGCATATAATGTTTCCCGCTTTTGTTTTAACTGTAATAAAGAGTTTTGATCTAAATCATTAACTAACGGGCGGCTTTGATCTTGCGTGACACGTTCTAAAATCGTTTGATCTTTTGCAGTGAGCCAGATAACAGGTGTTGAGCTAGCTTTGAGTACTGCAGCATTTGGGGCAATAGTTGGTGTACCGCCACCAGTAGATAAAATACCCTTATTAGTTAAAGCTTGACTGAGTGTTTGTTGCTCTAAATGACGAAAATATTCTTCGCCACTTTGGGCGAAAATCTCCGTAATACTGCGGCCTGCTTGTTGGACGATTAAGTCATCTAAATCGTAATGTTGAGTCTTTAATTGTTGCGCTAATAAACTGCCGATGGTAGTTTTACCACTGCCCATAAATCCGACTAGAATTGCTTGCATCTTAATTCCTCCTGATAATTTGATAATTGGCAGCACGTAATAAATTAGCTGCTTGTTGTTGATTTTTGGCGTTGTCAAATGTTAATTGTAAAACACCATCAATATCTTCACGAACTTCTAAAATATGAATATTGACTAAATTAATGTGACCTTTTGCTAGCAGTTGCGTAACATCAGCAATTGCTCCTACTTGATCTGGAATATTAAGAAATAAATCAAAAAAATTAGGGAGACTACCTAATTGTTGTGGACCTAAGTGATCACGAGTAATCTTAGCATTGGTAAAGAATTGCTCAATGGCTGGTTTATTTAGGTTTTTTAAGTCAGTTTGAATTTGGGATAATGCAGCAATATAATCTTGGAGTTGGGCGCTAATCAAAGGCGCATTTTCTAGTAAGATTGTTGTCCACATAGTAGGATCAGAACTAGCAATGCGAGTAAGAGTTTTAAATCCGCCAGCCGCTAAGCGTAAACCTAGGGGAGAATTTTGAAGGGTAGTTTGAGTTTCATTAACTAAACCCGCAGCAACAATATGGGGTAGATGACTTAGTTGACCTACAATTCGATCATGTTGCTGTGGCGTTACGGTTAACCATTTCACATGAGTAGCACTTAGTAAGTCTTGAAGTTGAGCAATAATCTGCGGAGAGGTTAATTGAGGTACTAAAAAATAAAACGCGTTTTCAAATAAATCAATTCGACCAGCAGTAACTCCTGATTTATGTGAACCTGCCATTGGGTGACCACCAATAAAGGCAATCCCTTGTTGCTGCAAGGGTTTTGCAGCTTTTACAATTGTTTGTTTGGTACTGCCTACATCAGTGATGAGGACATGTGGTTTTAAGGTCAGGGTTGCTAATAGCTGCAAGTCTTTGATAATTATATTGACTGGACTAGCTAAGATAATCACATCGGCTTGCGGAGCGGCAGTGCTGAAATCAGTCGTAGATATATCAATGATGTTTTGCTGTTGGGCATAACTCAGACTAGCAGCATCGATGTCACAACCAATTAAAGTTATAGTTGGATGTGCTTGTTTAATAGCTAAAGCTAAAGAACTACCAATTAAACCTAATCCTTTAATTAAAACTTTTGTCATGATGATGTCTCCTTCGTCAGTAATTCCTGTAAATCTTGGAAAAATGTGGGATAAGAAATATTGATGGCACTGGCATGGTTTAATTTTAATGGAGTTGTTATTTTTAAAGCTGCGATGGCTAGCATCATCCCGATACGATGATCTTTGTGGCTGTCTAATTGTTGATTACGGACAGACCAAGCAGTACGACCATCAATGAGAAAACCATCGGGCAATTCTTTAATATTGATGCCTAGCTTTTGTAATTCGCTAGTAATGCAAGCAATTCGATCAGTTTCCTTAACTCGCAGTTCACTGGCTCCGCTGATTTTGCTGATGCCATTAGCACTAGCGGCTAATAGAGCGACTAAGGGCAACTCATCAATGATGGCGGGAATATCTGTGGCTGTTAGTTGAATTGGTTTTAAAGTTGCAGCTTCAACGTCAATATCACCAACCGGTTCGCCGGCAATTTGCCCCAGTGCTGTAAGATGAATATTTCCTCCCATGCGTTTTAAAACAGACAAGAGACCAGTACGTGTTGGATTCAAATTTATTTTAGTTAATTTAATATGAGAATTGGGCACAATGCTAGCTGCAGTAATAAAGAAAGCAGCCGAAGACATATCACCGGGAATAATTAAGTCTTGAGCAGCTAACTGTGGTTGAGGTTGAATGGTAATTGTTCGTTTATCTTGAGCTGTCTGAATGTCAGCACCAAAAATTTGGAGAAGTCTTTCAGTATGATCACGAGTCGGTAGTAATTCAACAATTGTACTAGGACCTTGAGCTTGTAATGCACCCAAAATTATTGCACTTTTGACTTGCGCACTTGCGACTGGCATTTGGTAAGTAATCGCATGCAAGTTTTGGCCGCTAATTGTCATAGGTAAATGACCCGCTGTGAGGTTTATATGGGCTCCCATTTGGTTGAGGGGATGACGAACCCGTTCCATAGGGCGTTGACTTAAAGAGGAATCTCCTATTAAAGTAGTAGTAAATGCTTGCCCTGCTAAGACACCGGTAAGCAAACGAGTAGTCGTACCTGAATTTCCCATATTTAGAGCATGTTTGGGTGCTGTTAAACCAGCTAAGCCTTGACCGTGAATAGTTACAGTCTCTTTCTCATGAGTAATAGGTACTCCTAAAGCTTGGAGAGCAGATAGTGTTGATAAACAGTCTTCTGCTTGTAAGAAATGTTCTAAATGAGTGGTACCATGGCTCAAAGCCCCAATAATTAAGGCGCGATGAGAAATACTTTTATCACCTGGAATATTGAGGGCTCCGTGTAATCCATAACGTGGTTGACTCTGTAAATTTATCATATAATCACCTAACTAATTTGATAGACGCACCATACCATTGATGGTGTCAAACGTTTAATAATTTGTTCATGCTGGGTTATTTGGACATTTTTAATGTTGGTTAAGACATAGCCTGCTTGGTTAAGCTGATAAGCTTGATAGGCTAAATATTTACTCGCAACAGTTTGTACTTCCACGTTTTTGACAATACGGGTGAGCAATTGTGCAGTTGCCGCATGAGTATAGCCGATGCGATTATCCGCGTTAAGTCTTTTAATAACGACTAGCGGATCTAACTTAGTTATAAAGCAGTCCATTAAATCTATTTTTTCTAATAAGGCGTAGTGAATATCTCCCCAACTAGCTTTGAAAATTGTTGATTTAAAAGCTGCAGGTATTAATAAATAATCTTGCGAATAAGCTGTTAAATTACTTAATAAAGATTCAAAACTGGGATGTCCAACAATTTGGGCTTGATCAGCATAATGTTGATGGTTATAAATTTGTGCTGCCGCATAACTATCAGTAGCCTCAGGTCCTAAAGTATGAATAATCATTTAGGTACTCCTGTTAATAATTATTTAGTTCTTGACGATAATCAGCAATTGCTTTTTGTAATCGAGATAAGTTACTACCATCAAAAGTAGCAGTAATTGCTTTTGCTAGTTCGATAGCAACAACACTTTCAACGACTAAAGAAGCTGGCACAATAGCCGTAGTATCTGAGCGTTCCACATTAGCTTTTTGCTTAATCTTAGTTTGAATATCAACACTTTGGAGTGGTTTATACAAAGTCGGAATAGGTTTCATGGCTGCTTTGACAATAATAGGCATACCATTAGTCATACCACCTTCAAATCCTCCTAAATGATTAGATAAACGAGTCCAACCAGTTTCAGCCTCCCAATCAATTTCATCCATAACTTCACTTCCATAATGACTAGCTGCCGTAAAACCATCGCCAATTTCAACTCCCTTAATGGCATTTACTCCCATAACAGCAGCAGCTAGTTGAGCATCCAATTTAGTGTCCCAATTGGTGTAACTGCCTAAGCCAGCTGGTACATTTTCAGCAACAACTCGTACAACTCCTCCCAAAGTATCACCAGCTTTTTTAGTAGCGATAATTAAATCATGAATTTTATCTACTAATTGTTGGTCAGGAATACGCAAATCATTTTTAATTATTTCTTGTTGTAGTTGTTGTATAGTTAAAGTAGTGTCCTCGTTGGTAGAAATAGGACCAACCTGTTGAACATAACCAATTAATTGGATATCTAATTGTGCTAATAATTGCTTACATATTTGCCCAATTGCAACGCGCATGGCAGTTTCACGGGCCGAAGAACGCTCTAATACATTACGTAAGTCACGGTGACCATATTTCATACCTCCAACTAAATCTGCATGTCCGGGGCGCGGGCGTGTGACTTTACGCAGAGTATTATTTGCTGTAGGAGAAGTTAAAGGATCCATAATTTTTGACCAATGTGCATGATCTCGATTTTTAATTGTTAAAGAAATTGGACTTCCTAAAGTAATGCCATGGCGAACTCCGCCAGTAATAATAACCGTATCATGTTCAATTTGTTGGCGACTTCCCCGACCAAAGCCACCTTGGCGAGCAGCTAATGCAGCATTAATATTGTCAATATTTAAAGTTAAACCTGCTGGAATATTAGTTAAAATCCCACTTAATTGGGGACCATGTGATTCGCCGGCGGTAATGTAATTAATCATTGTTGACATTCTCCTTATCTGAATGGTTTTTATGTTGGTAGGCACGTGAGTTAGCCATAATCGATTGGTAAATTATCTGCATATACTGTGTATGTTCTGGATGACAGCTTTTTTGCGCAACTAAATTTAAAATATCATTTTCCCGTTCTTGATCTAAAATCGGCAGTTGCTGCTGCTGTTTTAAATTCCCAATTGCCTTAACTGTATCAAAACGTTGATTGAGTAAGTGAATAATATGTTGATCAATTTGGTTAATTCGTTTTCGTTCGTGATTTAAAGAGCTTGGTGTATAAACTGCCCAGCTAGTGATACTTATTAATAATAATCCAACTAAACCAATTACTAAATCAAAGCGCATTGCTTGAGCAATACTTTGCTGAGAAAGCCATCCAGTAATTAACGGAATAGTAAACGATGCTAAGCTACCGAAAGTGAAATATATTCCGGTGATGCGACCTTTAATCTGCGGATACAGTTTAACAAAGAGATTTAAACCAACTTGTAATACACCACCTGCAGCTGTAAAACCAAAAGCAAACGCCGCTAGCATTGATAATCCCGCCAACTGACTGTAACAAATGATTAATAGTGCTAGTAGAGAGCCAACATTCATGAAAATAAGTATTTTGGTTTCAGCAACAGTCCTTTTTAATAGAATAAAAATGATAATTACACCACTGATAGAGCCAATACTGTATAAAGATAACAGCCAATGTGCTAAGACGGAATTAAAATGAAAAGTTTTGGTGGCGAAAAGACTAATCCATTGTGTGTATAAAATCATAAGAGCCATTGAAGTATAGCCATATCCAGATAAGCCAATCGAAGCAATTATTTTTTTGATAGGTGATATTTGCTTAATAATATTTGCTTCGCGTTCACTAGCTTGATTACGTGGTGGAAATTTTTGCCGATTAAGTAAAACTAAGTTAATAACCAAAATTATGGCAGCTAGAATAAAGGACCAGCCATACCACATCTTTTGAGCTTCAATCATAGCGACCACTAATGGCAATAAGAATTCGCCAGATGAAATAAAAGCCTTTAATAAAACATTAGCAGATCCTTGAGTACCACCCATTTCCAAAAAAGTAGTATAGGTGCCAGCATCCAACGCTGAATTAGCGATACCTGCCAAGATGGCCAAAAAATATGCAATCTTAATATTAGTTACAAAAGCCATCCCTAAAAAGAAAATTAAATAACTAATCATTCCTAAATTAACAAAAATTTTACGGCCAAAGCGGTCAGATAAATTGCCTAAAATAAAGTAAGCGATAAATCTGCCAATCCCAATTCCAGAGATGACATATGACACGGTTGCAAGAGGAGAGTGCCAATGCTGGCTTAAAGCCAGCATGTTTTGGGTTAAAATTATAATACCGATGCCATGTACAAAATAATTAAGATATAAACTAAATGATAACTGCTTTTTATGCATCCAAATCACTCCTTAAAATAAATAAAAGCCAGCTAGACTATAATCATAATCTAACTGGCTTATATATTATATAAATATGGTTATTTATACTTGCCAATTAGACTAACGTGTCTAATTGGCTAAGATCAAGATGACTTTGCCTAGACACGAACGTAAGCACCGTTCGCATCTAAGTTCATGATGCGAACGCTACTTAAAATAAGCAAAGTCAAAATAATAAACTTTCTTAAGTAAACAACAAGTCATCTTAATCTTCCTTTCTCAATAAATTATGTTTACATTAAAACATTAGTAATTAAATGTGTCAACATTAATTTTTAAATTACTATAATAAAATAAACAGTTATTATAATTTTGATTTTGAGAATAATAACATTTTAATAAAAATCTAGTGATTTATCAGCCATAAGCTTGATTTTATTTTTTTAACAACTTAGAAACAGCTTTCTAATTCCAAAAATTAAAAATAAAAATAATATAATAGTTGACAATTACAATTAACCTGTTATGATAATAATCATTAAACATAGATGAGAAATTGCTAAGATAATTTAAGGAGTAGTTATTAAGAGGTTGTCAGAGAGCACCGTTATCTGCGAAGGTGTAACGTCTTATTAATGAAAGTTGAGTTAGAGCAAGTTATTCGCTGAGAGTAACGCGGGTGCGCCCTTTATAGCGCGAACGTTATCCTGATTAATGCAGGCGTACGTGAGCGACAGAATTAACAATTCTGTAACGAAGGTGGTACCGCGTTTTGGCGTCCTTTTAGATTAATATTCTAAAAGGGCGTTTTTTTGTTGGCAATAGTCATCAAAAAACATTTAAAGGGGGAAGTAATTATGTGGCAAAAAAAGCAGAAGCTGTGGATGTATTTGGTGGTAGGAGTAGCCTTATTAACCGGTTGTGGTTCCAAAGCAGCTGGTGCCGATAATCAAACTTTAAAAATTACGATCCCAGGAGAACCGATGACTGTTGATCCTAATAAGTCCATTGAAACTAATGGGGGAGCTATTCTTGATCAAATCAGTGAAGGTATTTATAAACGAGATCGTAATAATAAGATAGTTCCCGGGATGGTTGAAAAAATTGTTCAGCCCACAGAAAATGGAACTAAATATACTTTTAAGATTAAAAAGAATGCACGTTGGCAAGATGGTAAGCCTGTAACAGCCCAAGATTTTGTAACTTCGCTAGTAAGAACCACCGATCCTAAAACTAAATCGCAAGCTACTACAGATGTTCAATATATTCAAAACTTTAAAGCCATTAATACTGGTAAGATGGATCCACATAAATTAGGAGTCAAAGCTATCAACCAACGAACTTTTTCAATAACTTTGACTAAGCCTATTCCATTTATTAATTATATTTTTGTAGGCTATAAACCGGTCCAAACAGCTGCTATTAAAAAATATGGTGAAAAATATGGCACTAATGATCAAACAACAGTTGCTAATGGACCATACACTTTGAAGGGGTGGAATGGCAATAATGATTCTTGGCATTACGTAAAAAATAAGTACTATTGGAATGCTAAACATGTGCAAATTGCCAAAGTTGATGTCAATGTCGTCAAAGATGATAATACAGCTCAAAGTATGTTTAAATCTGGCAGTGTAGATTTAACTAATGTTAGTGGTCAATTTGTGAAGCAAAATCGCAACAGCAAAGAACTTGTAGTAACGCCAACAGGACGTAACAATTATATTTATTTCAATTCTAAACGAACAGCTACAGCTAATGAAAATTTGCGGCATGCTATTAGCTTAGTTATCAACCGCCAGCAATTAGCTAACAAAGTATTGCAAGATGGCTCGCGACCTGCAACTAATATAGTACCTAAAAATTATGCTAAAGATCCTAAAACAGGACGTGATTTTATTGATGAAGTAGGAAATTTAGCACCGACAGATGTTAATCAAGCTAAACAATATTGGCAAAAAGCTCAAAGTGATTTAGGTAAATCTAAGGTCACATTAGACTTTTTGGTGGATGACGTTGATACCGAAAAGAAATTGGCTGAATATGTACAAGGTGCTGTCCAAAAGAACTTGCCCGGCCTAAAAATCAATATTGTTTCTGTACCACATGCAACTCATGTTTCACGTGATTTTAGTTGTGATTTTGATATCTGTACAGTGGGTTGGGGACCTGATTATCCTGATGCCCAAAACTTCCTAGATGGGATGCGCAGCAATAATCAAATTAATTTTGCAAAAACTAAAGATGACCAATATGATGCACTGATGGATAAAGTTTCTGATACAACAACTTATTCAGCACAACAACGGTGGGAATTTGAAAAGCAAGCCGATCAACGTTTAATGCAAATTGCCGGTGTAGCTCCTACTTATCAAGCAGCCCAAGCACATTTTGTCAACAGTAAATTAGGTGGGTTGAAATGGGATGCTATGTCTGGAAATTCAGGACAATTGCAATATGCTTATTGGAAATAATTTTAAAAAGAGAGGGACTTTATAATGACTAAAATAACTTTTATTAACGCTAATATCTATCAACATGAACAACAAGATTTTCAACCACAACAATATTTTACCGTTGACACTGATACTCAAAGAATAACTGCTATGGGACAAGGAGTACCTTCAGAGTCAATTGTTGATCAAATTGTAGACTTTCATAATCAATATGTTATGCCTGGCATTATGAATGCTCATACCCATATTGGGAGTACTCCAACTTATTGGGCCGAACAAGAAAGTAGCATTGAAGGCGCTGATCCTAAAGCTATACAGACAATGTTTGCTATAAAAAACATGCAAGATCTCATTAATCACGGTGTCACTTATATTCGCAATGTAGGTGCTGCTTATGATATTGATATTCCTATTAAAATAATGCAACATCAAAAGATGATTGCTGGTCCACGAGTTATGACTTCCGGTAAAGCTTTCACCATGACTGGAGGTCACGGTGATGGATCAGGAATTGAAGTTGATGGCGTAGACGAAATGATTAAGGGCGTTCGTCAATCTATGAAAAATGGTGTCGATAATATTAAACTAATGGTGACTGGTGGGGTTTTGCGTAATGGTGAAACACCAGATGATATCCAATTTAATGAAGATGAAGTCAAAGCTGCTGTTCGAGAAGCCCATCACAAAAATAAGACTGTTGCTGCTCATGCCCAAGGCAATGCTGGAGTTAAAGAAGCAGCTCAAGCTGGTGTAGATACAGTTGAACATGCCTTTGATATTGATGATGAGACCATTGATATCATGAAAGAACATAAAACTTTTGTGGTACCAACGATGAATGCTATGTATGCAATCTACAAATATGGGGAAGACACAGTTGCTGATTGGGCACGTCAAAAAGTTATCATCAATATTAAAAAACACTTTGCTAGTATCAAAAAAGCTGCTGCTGCTGGAATCCCTATTGCTATGGGGACTGATGCAGGGACTCCTTATAATGGCTTTGAAAATGAAAGTGCCTATGAAATGCAATTATATGTAGAAAAAGCAGGCATGACACCAGCACAAGCGATTGACACTGCGACAATTAATTGTGCCAAAGCGATGCATGTCAGCAAAGACTACGGTGAGATTAGTGTGGGTAAAGTGGCAGACTTTATTGTAATGAAAGATAATCCTATTCAAGATATTAAAGTTATTCAAAAAGAAAAAGCTGTTTATCAAGGTGGTGTCTGTGTTCACCAACCAGCATAATTAAAATTATGAAAGCATTCTTCTGAAAAGTGGAATGCTTTTTTTGATTCTATTATTCAAAAATTGTTCTATAATAATTATTATTAATATTTGAGGTGATAAAATGTTGTGGCCTTGGTTACATCTAGTTGTTGGCGTAGTATTATTTGTAGCAATTATTGGCGGTTTATTAGCTAAAGTTCCCCAAGCCAAAGTTTGGGTAATGATTGCGCGTATTTGCTACATAATATTGATTATTAGTGGAGCATTAATGTTTAGTTATGCTTGGCATGAGCATCCAATTTTGACAATTGTGAAAATTATCCTTGCAGTAGGTTTAATTGGTTTAATTGAAATGGCCTTTGCCAAAAAATTAAAGAAACAGTTTTCTCGAGTTATGTTTTATGGGGCTCTTATTTTAGCAGTTATTGTGGTTATTATCGGTTTTATAATGACGGATGGTTTCCCATTGTTTCACTAGGCTAAGGTAGTTAAACTAGATTTTGATCCGATATAATTTTATATCGGATTTTTTGTTGGTCGCATATCTATTGAAAGCATTTACTTTTTGCGGTTTAATAAAGATAAGTACTTATAAATGGAGGAATAGATTATGGTTGATTATAGTGAACAATATGAAAAATTTGGAAAAGAAACGGCTAATTTGCGTAAGCAATCACCAGAAGAAATGAAAGCCTTCGGTGGTTTAGTTAAAACTACAATGCAAGAAGGTGCTTTGGATACGAAAACCAAAGAAATGATTGCCTTAGGAATTGCGATTGCAGATCGCTGTGAAGGCTGTATCATGTCACACGTTAAAAGTAATTTAAAAAATGGTGTTACTATGGAACAATTGGCAGAAGTAGTAAATGTTGCAATTTTAATGGGAGGTGGACCTTCCACAGTTTATGGTGCAAAAGCATTATCATTTGCTCAATATCTTCAAGAAAAAGAAAATTAGGAATTAAAAAACAGAAGTTCTAAGAACTTCTGTTTTAATAAATATAATGAATGAGAAGACCGTATTCTGATAAATATTGATAAACCATTAACAGAAACAATATTGCCGCTGACAGGAGTCGAACCTGCACATGGAAAACCATACAGCGACCTGAACGCTGCGCGTCTGCCAATTCCGCCACAGCGGCTTTACAAATACTAATTTTATCAAATTTTAAACTAATTGTAACTAGGAAATTTAAAAATTATGAAAAAACTTACAACAAAAATTTTAAATAATGTTATTCAACCGCGCCCCCACAATTCTTATAAGGGTACTTTTGGTAAAGTTTTATTAATTGCTGGAAGCGCTAATTTTGGTGGTGCAGCTATTATGGCTGCTACAGCAGCAGTGTATACAGGAGCTGGACTAGTTAGTGTCGCTACTAGTATAGATAATTTTATTAGTTTGCATGCACGCTTGCCCGAGGCAATGGTTTTAGATTTAAATAATTCTAAACCATTACTAGAATTATTAACTAGTGTAAATGTCATTGCTATTGGCCCCGGTTTAGAAGTAACTACCAATAATGCGCAGTTACTGACGGCCATTATTAAAAAAGTTAGTAAACAACAATGTTTGATTATTGATGCTTCAGCGATTACGTTATTGGCTCAATATCAAATTGATCTCCAACATTGTCAAGCCCAGGTGATTTTAACACCTCATCAAATTGAATGGCAACGGTTGAGTGGATTAACACCTCAACAGCAAACAACAACTAATAATTATCAATATTTGCAACAGATAGCAGCGCCCCAAACAGCATTAATTCTTAAGGGCTCACCTTCGCATATTTATTTCAACAATGAAGCAGAAATCTATGAAAACACACTGGGAACTCCAGCAATGGCTACCGGGGGAATGGGTGATACATTAACTGGTATGATAGCAGGCTTTGCAGCACAATTTTCTAATTGGCATGATGCTGTTTTAGCGGCAGTTTTTTTGCACAGCTACGGGGCAGAGTTGTTAGCCAAAGATAACTATGTTGTGTTACCGACGATGATTGATCAGTATTTACCTCAATGGATGAACCAATTTGCACATGCAAAAGATAGTTCAGTCAATCATTAAATAATTATTTTTGGTTCTATGGCAGTGGTACAAGCACATTTATAACAATTACCGAGAGTTATTCTAGAGATAATATTGCATTCTAATTTAGAACCATTATAATGTAGGTGTAACTGAAAAGGGAGGAACTCAATTTATGAAAGTAGTTGTAGTTGGTTCATCACATGGTGGTTTTGAAGCGGTGCAAGAATTATTGCAAGACTATCCACAAGCAGAGATTCAATGGTATGAAAAGGGCGATTTTCTTTCTTTTCTCTCCTGTGGAATGCAGCTTTATTTAGAAGGTGTCGTTAAAGATGTTAATAGTGTAAGCTATGCAACCAAAGAGGACATGGAAAAAAAGGGTGTTCATGTATTTATTCAACAGGATGTTACTGCGATTAATTCTACTGAGCATCAAGTAACAGTTCACAATTTAGCTGATGATACTACCAGAACTGAAAGTTATGATAAGCTTATTATCAGCACTGGAGCAGTTCCAGCACAAATTCCAGTTGCTGGTAATGATTTGAAGAATATCTATTTTATGCGGGGTCGTGATTGGGCAATGAAGCTCAAACGCGCAACTGTGGAACCGCTGATTGATAAAGTGGTGGTGATTGGCTCAGGCTATATCGGAATTGAAGCCGCTGAGGCATTTGCTAAAGCCGGCAAACAAGTAACAATAATTGATGTTTTACCTCGAATTTTAGGAACGTATTTGGATTCTGAATTTACTGATGTTTTGGCGCAAGAGTTAAAACAAAATAACGTGGACTTAGCTTTAGGTGAAAATGTCCAAAGATTTGTTGGTGATAATGGCAAAGTTCAACAAGTTGTAACAGACAAGGGTACTTATGCAGCGGATTTAGTGATTGAATCCGTTGGAGTTAAACCTAATACTGCTTGGTTAGCTGATACTTTAGAATTAAATGATGATCAAACAATAAAAACTGACCAATACCAACGTACTAGTCAACCAGATATTTTTGCTGTTGGAGATGCAACTTATGTAACTTTTGCACCTACTGGTCAACCTGCTAAAATTGCCTTAGCCACTAATAGTCGGCGCCAAGGTCGCTATGCAGTGAAAAATTTGGAAAAGGCTAGTCAACCAACACCTGCTGTTTCGGGATCTTCTGCACTTTCAGTGTTCCGTTATCATTTTGCTTCGACGGGCATTAAAGATGCAACTGCCAAAAACTATCCTGTTCAATCAGCTTCAGTGTATGTGGAAGATAGCTACCGTCCACCGTTTGTGCCTGACGCTCATAATGCTAAAGTACAATTTAAATTAACTTATAATCCTGAAAATGGTCAAATTTTAGGGGCACAAATCATGTCGACTGCTGATGTTACGGCGAATATTAATACAATTTCTTTAGCCATTCAGCAACATTTAACTGTGGCAGATTTAGCTTATACGGATTTCTTCTTCCAACCTGGATTTGATTGTCCTTGGAATATTATGAATGTTGCAGCTCAAAAAGCTCAACGGCAATTGCAAGCTAAATAAATTATTTCTCTGTAAACAAAAAGAGCTTGAGGTAAGAATTATCTCAGGCTCTTTAATTATTATTTATTTTTCCGCGGATTTATTAACCATGATGTCATCAATCAAACCATAATCTTTGGCTTCTTGAGCAGTCATGTAGTTATCTCTTTCGGTATCTTTTTTAATGGTTTCGATATCTTGACCAGAATTGTCAGCCAAAATCTTATTCAAACGTTCACGCGTTTTGAGAATTTCTTCAGCAGCAATTTCAATTTCTGTTTGTTGTCCTTGAGCACCACCAGAAGGTTGGTGAATTAAGACTGTGGAATTTGGCAAAGCAAAACGTTTGCCCTTGGCACCAGATGATAACAAGACACTAGCCATAGATGCTGCCATCCCCATTGCAATGGTTTGGACATCAGCTTTAACAAAGTTCATAGTATCCATGATTGCTAAGCCAGCTGTGACTGAACCACCAGGAGAGTTAATATACATATAAATATCTTTTTTAGAATCTTGTGCATCTAAGAATAATAATTGGGCAATAACAGTGTTTGCCATTTGATCATTCACTTCACCAGACAACATAATGATTCGATCTTTTAAAAGGCGTGAGTAAATATCATAAGCCCGTTCGCCGCGGGGACTTTGTTCAATAACTGTTGGAACTAACATTTCGTAGCCTCCTATTTATTAATTAGCACTCTATTGGTTACTCTGCTAATTTATCACATTTACAGGAAAAGTCAACTATCAAAGCTTCGTATGTAAATAAAAAGACATCCGAATTAAACGGATGCCGAGATTATTAATAACGGTCAATTAACTTAACAAAAGCTTCATCAATTGACTTCAAAAAGTCTTTAGTTCCTTGATTATTAACTTCGCCCTTGTCTTCGTCAATAAAGTTAGTAACATTACCAATGTAAGCTTCTGGTTGTTGCAAAGTTGGCATGTTCAAAAAGACTAATGCTTGACGTAAATGCTGGTTAGCACCAAAGCCAGAAATGGCACCAATAGAAACAGAAACAACAGCTGCTGGCTTGCCATCCCAAACATTAGCACCATAAGGACGAGAAGCAACATCTAAAGCGTTCTTCAAAACTGCTGGAACACTGCGGTTATATTCTGGTGTAACAAACAAAGCAGCATCAATTGCTTTGACCTCATCACGGAATTTTGGATATTGTGCAGGTACTTCGTTCAAGTCATCAAAGTCTTGGTTGTATAAAGGTAAGTCACCAATTTCGATGAATTTAGCTTCATAACCAGCAGGAAATTGTTTAGCCATCTCCTGAGCAATAATCCGTGAATAAGAACCCTTGCGCAAACTGCCTACAAAAATTCCAATAGTCTTTGTCATAATAAAAACCTCTTTCTTTTTTAAACTTCATAAATAGTATATCGAGGTCTTACAAAAAATGCTGAGATTTGTTCCTTTTAATTTTGAATAATCAATCCGGTTCAATTTATAGGAATAAATCGCTTGATAATTATAACTTTTAGAGATTTTAATTTAGCTAAATAAACCAGTAATTAAGGCAGCAATTGTGCAGAGTGGGGTTCTAAAGCAAAATGACCAGTCTACTTTAGTGTTGAGATTAAAGATGGATAATTAATATTGAGTAATTGCGTCATTTTTGCAAATCATAAATTAATTGTTTGACATTAGTTAAACATTAATTTGTTAAAGTTAAAAATCAGTACTTTTGAAAGCTAAAGAAAAATAATTTTCTACCACCGTATAATTAGATTTTAAGTCATTATACAATTATATAAACTGACTAAATAATTGAGTTCATTGCAATTATTATTTCATAAAATTATCGCTTTTTAGAATTCTGTCAATTATAATTTTAGTTATTACTAATTAAAAATTCGGTAGGTGATTAATGATGAAACGATATCGACAATGGTATCAAGCACAAAATGTTTTTCTGCGGTTATTGATTGCTCTTATAGAGCTATTAACTTTCTACTTGATTTTTGACTTGATCTTTCAACAATCTTTTAATTGGATAGGAGCAAGTGTTGTCATTTTAGCTTTTTTGTTGTCGGCCGTTGTAATTTTTTTCAAAATTAAAATTAAATATGCGTGGTTACTGTATTTTCTTGGCGGCATGTTACCTTGCTTATTGTTGTTTTCTCAAACAATGTCTCAGTCCAAATTGATGATTTTTTCTATCTTAGCAGGTGTGATTATGTCGTTGGTTCTAACTATTTTTACATTATCAGCCTATGAGCAAATAAATGATAATCATAAAGAGAGGTAGTTTATGAAAAAATTAGCTAGGCGATCTTTAGTTGATGCATTAGTTATTGCAATGGTTTTATTTGTATCACGGATTGTAAGCAAAATGGTCTTTAGATTGCAGCGATTTATAGAATTATTTCAAATGGCACAACGAGATTCCAGAGGTTGGCTAGTTGTTTTATTCATACTACTCGGTTTGTATTTGATTTTAACATTGGTGATTTTTCTTGTACTATTTAGTTATCGTGTTCTTAAATACAGGAAGCGCGAGTCAGCTTGATTTTAGATTTACCTACATTAATATGTTTATACTAAATCATATATTTAAGAATTGATACTTGCCAAAATAATAAACACGGGTTAAAATATAACTCGTGTTGCGCCGCTAGTGTAATGGATAGCACACAAGATTCCGGTTCTTGGGATCTGGGTTCGACTCCCAGGTGGCGCATAATTTTGGAAGACCGCTGTATTGAGCGGTCTTTTTTTGTTATTAAAAATATTTTGGGCTACTTGGTTGCAATTAGAATTTACACTTGTTATAATCTACTTGTGAGTTAAGGAATAGCAACTCACCTTTATTTTGGAAGTGATGGGTCTAATTATGTCACACAGGGACAATTGACGTCCCATGAGAAGGACGTGTTTAAATGGATAATGATTTAAAGTTAATAGAATCCATTGCGCCCGACTTTTTACAAACAGTTCAATGGCGATATCGCATTTTGCAGAGAATTAGTTGGATGCAGCCAGTTGGTAGGAGAATCTTGGCGGCTGACTTAAAAACGACTGAGCGTACTTTGCGGCGAGAAACCGATTTGTTTCGTAATAGTGGCTTATTAGAATCATCAAAGTCTGGTATGTCTTTGACTCCTAAAGGCTTGGAATTGGTCCAGCAGTTAAGTGGTTTGATGAACCGACTACATGATGCTAATGTTGTAAGTGAGCAATTAGCTTCAGTTTTAGGTATTAGTCGAGTTATAATTGTACCTGGCAATAGTGAACATCATCACAGCATTCTTGATCTAATGGGTCAACAATTAAATGAATTGTTAGCAGCCATCCTTCCTGGTGGACGCTCAATCATTGCGGTGATGGGTGGGACAACGATGGCCTCAGTTAGCGAATCACTATCAGTTAATTTGTCTCATGAGCGTAATTTATTATTTGTTCCAGCTCGGGGTGGATTAGGTGAAACCATGGCCATTCAAGCTAATACTGTTTGTGCAGAGATGGCAACACATAGTGGTGGACGTTACCGTAACTTGTATGTTCCAGAAGATATTTCTACTAAAAGTGTAGAACCACTACTTCAAGAACCAGTTGTCAAATCAGTATTAGATTTAATTAATCATGCTGACGTCGTTATTCACAGTATTGGCCGGGCAAAGACAATGGCTAATCGGCGGAATATGCCAACAGCTGAGGTTAATTTATTGGCTGAAAGACAAGCAGTAGCTGAAGCCTTTGGCGATTTCTTGGATGCTCAAGGACATGTAGTATATAAGGTACCGAAGATAGGATTACAGATCTCGGATCTTAATGATATTTCACATGTGATTGCGATTGCGGGTGGGCCACAAAAGGCCGCTGCAATTGAGTCATATATGAAAGTTGCTCCTCATCAAACAATTTTGATTACTGATGAGGCAGCCTCAGAAATGATTTTAAGGGATAAAAACCTTTAAAATAAAACTTATTTTTCCTGAAGGAGGAAATCTTAACATGGCTACAAAAGTAGGTATTAATGGTTTCGGACGTATTGGTCGTTTGGCTTTGCGTCGTATTTATGAAGTTGCAAATGATGACTTGGAAGTTGTTGCAATCAACGACTTAACATCACCAGCAATGTTGGCACATTTGCTTAAATATGATACTGCACATGGTATTTTCAAACATGAAATTTCTTCAACTGACAATGCAATTGTTATTGATGGTAAGAAAATTCCTGTATATGCAGAGTCCGACGCTCGTAACATTCCTTGGGTAAAGAATGACGGTGTTGAATTAGTACTTGAAAGTACTGGCTTCTACACATCAAAAGAAAAAGCACAAGCTCATATTGATGCAGGTGCTAAGAAAGTGCTTATTTCCGCTCCAGCTGGCGATTTGAAGACAGTTGTTTATGGCGTTAATGATGACACAATCACTAAAGATGATCAAATCATCTCTGCTGCTTCATGTACAACAAACTGCTTGGCACCTTTAGCTAAAGCTGTTAATGATGCTTTCGGTATCAAAGTTGGTACAATGACAACAATCCATGCTTACACAGCTACACAAAAGTTACAAGATGGTCCAGACCGTAAAGGTAACAAACGTGCTGCTCGTGCTGCTGCTCAAAACACAATTCCACATTCAACTGGTGCTGCTAAGGCTATTGGTATGGTTATCCCTGAATTAAAGGGTAAATTAGATGGACATGCACAACGTGTTCCAGTTATCACTGGTTCTTTAACAGAAATGGATGCTATCTTAGACAAGAAAGTTACAGCTGAAGAAGTTAATGCAGCTGTTAAGAAAGTTACAGATGGCAGTGAATCATTCGGTTACAATGATGATGAAATTGTTTCTTCAGATATCATTGGTACAGAATTTGGTTCCGTATTTGACCCAACTCAAACACAAGTTGTTACAGCTGGCGATGCACAAATTGTTAAGACAGTTGCATGGTATGATAACGAATCAGGCTTTACAGCTCAAATGATCCGTACTTTGCAAAAATTTGCAAGCTTGTTGTAATCCATAACTTTAAAAGTTGGATATGAATTACTTGAAGAAGGCGGAGGGAGGCATTCTCCTTCGGCCTTTTTTTATTGAAAAATTGGAGGCATTTGATAAATGGCTAAATTAATCGTTTCTGACGTTGATGTCCAAGGTAAAAAGGTTTTAATGCGGGCTGACTTTAACGTTCCAGTAAAAGATAATAAAATTACCAATGATAACCGGATTGTGGCAGCATTGCCAACAATCAAATATATTATTGAACATCAAGGTAAATTAATTCTTTTGTCACATTTAGGACGTGTTAAAAGTGATGATGACAAGAAAGAATTAACTTTAAAACCAGTGGCTGAACGTTTATCTGAATTATTAAATCAAGACGTTAAGTTTGTACCTGTCAATGAAGGTGCAGAATTAGAAGATGCTATTAACACTATGAATGATGGCGATGTTATCTTAATGGAAAATACTCGTTTCCAAGATATTGATAACGACTTTGGCAAACGTGAAAGCAAAAACGATCCAAAATTGGGGGAATACTGGGCTTCTTTAGGTGATGTATTTGTAAATGATGCCTTTGGTACGGCTCATCGTGCTCATGCTTCAAACGTTGGTATTTCTTCTGCCATGAAGGCTGCTAATAAACCAGTTGCTGCTGGTTTCTTAATGGAAAAAGAAATTAAATTCTTAGGTAACGCTGTTGAAAATCCAGTTCATCCATTCGTAACTATTTTGGGTGGAGCTAAGGTTTCTGATAAAATTGCAGTTATTGACAATTTGATTCCTAAGTCTGACCACATTTTAATTGGTGGTGGAATGGCTTATACTTTCTTAGCTGCTCAAGGCCATAAGATTGGTAAGTCTTTGTTTGAAGAAGATCGTGTTTCTATGGCAAAAGAATTATTAGAAAAAGCTGGAGACAAGATTGTTTTGCCTGTTGATCACGTAGTTGCCAGTGAATTTTCCAACGATGCTGACCATGAAGTGACTGATGATGTTGAAATTCCTGATAATATGATGGCTTTGGATATTGGTCCGAAGACAATCAAATTATTTGAAGATACATTAAAAGGTGCTAAGACTGTTGTTTGGAATGGTCCAATGGGTGCTTTTGAAATGAGCAATTTTGCTAACGGTACTTTACAAGTTGGTAAAGCTTTGGGTGATTTGCAAGATGCTACTACAATTGTTGGTGGTGGTGACTCAACTGCCGCAGCTCAACAATTAGGTATTGCTGACCAATTAACTCATATTTCTACTGGTGGTGGAGCTTCCTTGGAATACTTGGAAGGTAAAGACCTACCTGGTATTGCTTCAATTTCAGATAAATAATTTATTTAAAGGAGATTCCTATGCGGACACCAATTATTGCAGGAAATTGGAAACTAAACAATAATCCTGAAGATACAACCAAATTTGTTAATGCTGTTAAGGATCAATTACCTGATTCTAATAAAGTTGAATCAGTAATTGCTGCACCAGCAGTCGACTTACCCGCTTTGTTAGCTGCTGCTAAAGGAAGCAACTTGCATACTGCAGCCGAAAACTGCTATTTTGAAAATTCTGGTGCTTTTACTGGTGAGACTAGTCCCCAAGTTTTAAATGAAATGGGTATTAATTATGTTGTTATTGGTCATTCGGAACGGCGTGATTATTTCCACGAAACTGATGATGATATCAATAAAAAAGCACATGCGGTTTTAGATAATCAAATGACACCAATCATTTGCTGTGGTGAAACTTTAGAAACTCGTGAAGCTGGTAAAGCAGAAGAATGGGTTCAAAATCAAGTAACTGCAGCCTTAAAGGGATTATCAGCTCAGCAAGTTGCTGGTTTAGTAATTGCTTATGAACCAATTTGGGCCATTGGAACTGGTAAGACTGCTACTTCTGATCAAGCTCAAGAAATTTGCCATGTTATTCGCGAAACTGTGAAGGATTTATATGATGCAACAACATCTGATAATGTTCGCATTCAATATGGTGGCTCAGTTAAACCAGCTAACGTGAAAGATTTAATGAGCAAACCTGATATTGATGGCGGCTTAGTTGGTGGTGCCAGCTTAGAGCCAGAATCTTTCTTGCAGCTTGTTAATTATCAAGATTAATATTTATTTGTACATGGTTAAATGTTAAAATTGAAACGAACGTATTTAAACAAAGGAGAATTATAAATGTCTGTAATTACTGATATTTTTGCCCGCGAAATCTTGGATTCTCGCGGTAACCCAACAGTCGAAGTTGAAGTTTATACTGAATTAGGTGGCTTTGGCCGTGCTAGTGTTCCATCTGGAGCTTCTACTGGTGAACACGAAGCTGTTGAATTACGTGATGGCGACAAGTCCCGCTTCATGGGTAAGGGCGTCTTGAAAGCTGTTAAGAACGTGAACGATGTTATTGCTAAAAAGATTGTTGGCATGGATGTTACTGATCAACGTGCCATTGATAAGGCAATGATTGAATTAGATGGTACTCCTAACAAAGGTAAATTAGGTGCAAATGCTATTTTAGGTGTTTCTTTAGCTGCTGCTCATGCGGCTGCTGATGAACTAGGTATGCCTTTATATGAATATTTAGGTGGACCAAATAGTTATGTAATGCCAACACCAATGATGAATGTTATCAATGGTGGTAAACATGCTAATAATAACGTCGACTTCCAAGAATTCATGATTATGCCCGTTGGTGCTAAGAGCATTCATGAAGCTGTACGGATGGGATCTGAAACTTTCCATAATCTACAAGCAATCTTGAAAGAACGTGGTGATTCTACTGCTGTTGGTGACGAAGGTGGATTTGCTCCTAACAAAATGCAAAATAACGAGGAACCTTTCCAAGTCTTAGTTGAAGCTATTGAACGTGCTGGCTACAAGCCTGGTACTGATATTGCTATTGCCTTTGACTGTGCTTCATCAGAATACTACAATGCTGAAACTGGCAAGTATGATATGAAGGGTGACGGCAAGTCTTATACTGCTGCAGAAATTGTTGACTTATTAGATGGTTTAGTTGACAAATACCCAATCGTTTCCATTGAAGATCCTTTGGATGAAAACAATTGGGAAGATTGGCAAATGCTCACTGAAAAGTTAGGCAAGAAAGTGCAACTTGTTGGTGATGACTTATTTGTAACTAACACTGATTACTTGAAGAAGGGTATCGACATGGGTGTCGCTAACTCTATCTTAATCAAGGTTAACCAAATTGGTACTTTAACAGAAACATTTGAAGCTATTGAAATGGCTAAAGAAGCTGGTTATACAGCAATTGTTTCTCACCGTTCTGGTGAAACTGAAGATACCACAATTGCTGACTTGGTTGTTGCAACTAATGCTGGTCAAATTAAGACTGGTTCCATGAGTCGGACAGACCGGATTGCTAAATACAATCAATTAATGCGGATTGAAGAGCAATTAGGATCAGCTGCTGAATACAAGGGTTCTAAGAGTTTTTACAACATTAATAAATAAGCTCTAAACTAATTAAAAGCCGGTCTTGAAACTGAGATCGGCTTTTTTGGTACATATCTGATTTAAAATATAAATTATTAACATGTTATACTATGTAAGTCAACAAGATAACTACCGCCTCTTAGAAAATTATTAAGGGATTAAGCTGTGTAATATAAAATGGTTTTGCACCATAAATTTTTTAAATACCAAAGGAGATATGATGGCTAATCATAATAAAATTATCAAGTACACCATCATTGGTCTAACTTTTTTAATTATTAGTATTTTTTATACTTTTTTATTTGCACCACATGGCTCCATTCATTTGTTAGATAGTTATGATTTATTGTTTCATTGGAATCGAATTGATAGTTTAGGCAATATTTTAGAATCGCCGACTAATTTTGATTATTGGAATCATGTGGGTAATTTTACTAATATGTTTTATCCATGGTTAACCATTTTGCCAGGATATCTAATCTACAAATTAGTCGGAACACCATTATTAGGGTTTTTGATTTTTTTAACATTGATTACCTTTTTAACAATGGTCAGCGCTTATTATTTTATGAATAAATGGGCGCACAATACCTTACAGTCATTATTGTTTGCCATTATTTACACATTATCATTCTTCCGCTTAGCTAGTGTTTTCTATCGTGTCGGTGTTGCTGAGTATCTTTCCTATATCTTTATGCCGATGGTATTTTATGCAGCAGCTAAATTATTGGCTGGAGAATTTGAAAGTTGGCCAATATTAGCGTTAGGAATGAGTTTAATTATTTTGACTCATCCATTAACTGCCGTAACGGTTATTATAATAATGCTGCCATTGCCCATTTTAATATTGTTCAATAAGGTTTCACATCATTGGCAATATTGGGGAGAACTACTTGTCAATGGAGCAAAAGCAATAGTTTTAGTGATAATTACCAGTGTTGGCTTTTTTCTTCCAATGATTGAACAAAAGAGAGCACTTCAAATTAATCGACCAGCATTACTGGATTTAGCCCAAACTGCCCAAAGCCCTTATTTGTTATTCAAAAATTCTCTGCATACTGATATTCGCAGTTACTCTTTAGGAATCATTGCAATAGCTGCACTTATTTTAATTGTTTTATTCGTTTGGCAAGATAAGTTTAGTTATCGCATTGTTGCAATTGAAGCAATTATCGCAGTGATTTTATCGACTAAAATTTTTCCTTGGTCATCTTTACAAAATACACCTTTGAATTATCTACAATTTCCGTGGCGTTTTTTAAATATTGCCAATTTCTTTTTGGCAATTTATTTGAGTCATATTTTAGTTAAAATCGTCCAAAAATTTTCTGCTATTGTCAAGTTAATGACTTTATTGACGGTAATGACTGCTTGTGTGTTGCAAGTTTATATGAGTGCACAACAATTGTTTCAACAAACACAGCCTTTAGCAATAATCACATCTCAAAATATCAACCGTCAAATTCATGAATTCAATCAGTTAGACTACTATCCCCAAAAAAGTTTGCCTTATAGCAAACAAATTAAGCACCATCTATTTTTAGTTGATGGTGTTAAAACTAAGTTGAATTATCAAACGACACCGGATATATATCAAGTCAAATATTATAATAAAAAATCGGCAACACTAGATTTACCAATTTTATTTTATAAGGGAGTTCACGCAACAATTAATAATGTTACAGTGCCAGCACATAGTTCTCATCGGGGTACAGTGCAAATACAAACTCAGTCAGGAGTTAATAATATTGAAATTAGCTACCAATACACTATTTTAGCTAAAGTGGCTTTAGCAATTAGCTGTTTTAGTCTTATCGGCTTAGTATTGATTGTCAGTGAACATAAATGGCAATTACTAAAAAAATTACGTAAAGTGTATTAAGCATTAATTTCTTGCGCATATTTAGTTAATAACGACGAAGTATAAGTTTTTGGTAAATTACTATCACGGACATGCTTCCATAAAATGGCAGCTGTTTTCAGTTTATTAGGAAATTTTTCAGTTTGAGGATCAGCACAAAAGTCTTTGACAAAATTATTCCATTGATAAGTTTTTTCTTCGTCAGTGTTATTTATTTTACTAGTATTAGGATGTATGTATGCTTCAACTAAATCTTGGACGGTGGCATTTTGATCTTGATTTTGTTGAACAGCCCGTAATTTAATCGCCATCGATTTTTGAAGTGGAAATTTTCTTTGTGAAAATAATTTGCGAAAAATTGACGCGCTTGGTTATTAAGACGAAAATTACTAGCTAATAGTTTAGTTTTGGTTGGCCGTTAGCAAAAAGGTAGTAGATATATTGCGAAGGGGTTTAATGGTTTGAGGTTTTTCTCCTTGCAATAAACGCAAAATGTATTGTGTTAGTTCAGCTTTTGTACCATTAACAGGCAAGTGATACTGGCGGCAAATTTCTTGTAGTTCTTGTTTATACCAATAATATTGTTGAAATTCTTGACAATTTAGCTGTAAGAAAATTGTGGTCTTTGATTCATAGCAGGTCTTCTTTAGATTATTTTAACTATTATATCATGTCTTACTGGTAAAGAAGTCTGTTTTATGCTATTCTAGTAGAAGTGCTAGTAGCGGAGGTTTTACACGTGTATAATCTAATAATGAATATTCTGATTATTGATTCAATTTTGATTGTTATTGCCGTTATGATGCAACCACAAAAACAACAAGATGCTTTGAATGCTTTGTCTGGCGGTGCGGGTGATTTATTTAATACCCAAAAGAAGCGGGGCTTTGAAGCATTCATGGAAAAAGTGACGACAGTATTAGCAATTATTTTCTTTGTTTGTGCGTTAGCATTGGCTTTCTTATCGTCAAAATAGTAATTAAATCCTCCTGTTTTTTGCAGTAGGATTTTTTTGTATTGTGAGGTTTTTACAATGGCAATAGTTCCCCCTAAAACATTATTTATAAATCAGGATTCCCAAACAATTATTTTGTTACATTCGTATACAGGTTCACCTAATGATTTTCGAGCAGTTATGAGAAGATTAAAGCAAGCCCAATTTAGTGTTTATGCACCGCTTTTTAGCGGACACGGCACAAATAATCCTTTAGATATTTTGAATAAGGGAAGTGTGACTGCTTGGTGGAATGATACGCAAAAGGCAATAGAGTTTGTGCAACAGCAAAACAAAAAAGTTACCGCGATTTTTGGGTTATCATTAGGTTCAATATTTGCTTTAAAAGCTCTAGAAACTTATCCGCAAATTAAAGGCGGGGGAGTTTTGGGTTCACCATTATTTTCACAGGATTTTACTAATGTACGTGCGGGATTTTTTGAATATGCACGAAAAATAGATCAGTTGCAGCAAATAAGTATTGCCCAACAGGCCCAGCATCAAAGGACGATTGAGCGCTTATTAGGCCCAGCTTTAGACTCTATTTCTCAAGCAACCTTAGAAGTAGGGCAACAGTTAGCCAAAATTAAGCAACCGGTATTCATTGGTCATGGTACCAAAGATGAAATGGTTAATTATCAAGCAGCCCAACAGCTACAGTCTCATTTAACGACTGAGACTGATTTTCATTTATATCAAGATGCAGGTCATGTAATTACAGTTAACTCAGCGCGACCACAATTAGAGAAAGATTTACTGAAATTTCTTGAACAATTGAAATAATAACAACAGTTTTTGCTGTGTATTAAGAATAAAAAATTTGACTTTGGAATAGTATTTATTAAAGTTAAAAACTATCTAAAATTCATTATATTAACGGGAGTATAACAAACTTAATGGAATTTGAAAAAAATAAATTAATCTCGGATGTTCTTGAAGTTTTTCGACAATATCCAGAACGTAAATATACAGCTCAACAAATTACAGATTTTCTTCGTCTGCATGGAACGACAGCGTATAATCGGGTTTTAAAAGCCTTAGCTGTGTTAGAAGGCGAAGATAAAATTGCTGTCAATAATAATAATCAATTTAAGTTAGCCCCAATTAATCAGACTGTAACAGGAAATTTTCGGGCTAATGATCGGGGATTCGGCTTTGTGCGCTATGATGAAGAGGAGCCGGATATTTTTATTGCAAAACCTAATACTCTACATGCAATTAATGATGATGAAGTAGAAGTTAAAATTATAAAACCAGCTAATCCTTGGGGCGATAATGGAGCCGAAGGTAAGATTACTAAAATCATTGACCATGGTGTGAAACAGCTAGTGGGTGAATTCATGCCTTATAGCGATGTTCAAGCCCAAAAAACAGGATTAATTGGTTATGTTCACAGCTATGAAAAAAAATTAGCCAACAATCCGGTATTTATTAAAAGTAATGGTCTTGTGCCGCAAATGGGAGATATGGTGCAAGTAGAGATTGAATCTTATCCGAATGATCAATTTCCACGGAGTATGATGGGAATTGCTTTGAAGACTTTAGGCAATAAAAATGCCCCTGGCGTAGATGAAATGACAATTGTTTATCAAAATGATGTCAAAGATGAGTTTCCACCAGAAGTGCTCCAAGAAGCGCAAACCATTCCGGATAAGTTACAGCCTCAAGACTGGCAAGGTCGGCGCGACAATACTAAACAACAAGTTGTCACAATTGATGGTGATGATTCCAAAGACTTTGATGATGCTGTTACTGTTTGGAAATTAGAGAATGGCAATTATCATTTAGGGGTGCATATTGCTGATGTGACCCACTATGTTAAACCTGATAGTTGGTTAGATAAAGAAGCTTATGAACGGGGCACAAGTACCTATTTAGTTGACCGTGTGATTCCAATGCTGCCATTTCGCTTGTCCAATGGAATTTGTTCCCTAAATCCAGGAGAAGATCGGTGTACATTAACTTGTGACATGGAGATTAATGCTGATGGAAAAGTTGTGCACCATGAAATTTATCCAAGTGTGATTCGTTCTCATGCACGTTTAACCTATAATAATGTCAATAAAATCTTAGACGGCGATGAGCAATTACGTACAAAATATCAAGAGTTAGTACCAATGTTAGAAGAAATGGCACAATTGCATGATATTCTCTTTAATATGCGTCACCAACGAGGTGCCATTGATTTTGAAGAAACTGAAGCTCAAATTATTGTTGATGAGAATGGTAAACCACTCGATATTAAATTACGTGAACGCGGAACTTCAGAAAAAATGATTGAGTCATTTATGTTGGCAGCAAATGAAACTGTTGCAGAACATTATAATAAAATGCACGTGCCTTTCTTGTATCGAGTTCATGAACAGCCAGATGGCGATAAAGTAAAAAACTTTTTTGAAATTGCTAGTTCTTTTGGTTTATCTGTTCCAGGTAATGCCAATGATGTTACTCCTAAAATGTTTCAAACAGTTTTAGAAAAAGTTGCCGGTAAGCCTCAAGAAACGGTTATTACAACTATGTTATTGCGTAGCTTGCAACAGGCTAAATATTCGCCTGATCCTCTAGGACATTTTGGCTTGGCAGCAACTTATTATACACATTTCACTTCGCCCATTAGACGTTATCCTGACTTAATGGTTCATCGGATGATTCATAGTTATGCAGATGAGGGAACAGAATTACCAATTCAAGATAAATGGGATGAACAATTACCTGAGGTTGCAGTGAATACTTCAGCTTGTGAACGGAAATCGATTGATGTAGAACGAGCTGTTGATGATCTGAAAAAAGCAGAATTTATGATGGATAAAGTTGGTCAAGAATATGATGGAGTCATTAATTCTGTGATGAGCTTTGGAATGTTTGTTTCTTTAGAAAACACAGTTGAAGGTCTAGTGCATATATCCAATATGTTAGATGATTATTATGAATATCACGAAAAAGAATTATCCCTGGTAGGCAAGAGTACCCATAAAACCTATACAATGGGTGACCCTATTAAGGTACGCTTAATTCGAGCTGATGCCCAACAACGCCAAGTAGATTTTGAACCGGTGCTCACTGCAGAAGAACAAGAACGTGCTGACGCAGAAAAACAAAGACGCCAAGAAGCTAAACGTAGTTTTTCCAATCGACGTCGACAAAATAGTAATACTGATCATAAACACAAATATTCAGGTAATCGAAGCAATAAATATGAGCGTAAATCATAATTTCGCTTGAAGAAGGTGATTGTGTTGAAAAAACACCCCCAAAAACCGGCTAATGTGATGGCTACTAACAAAAAAGCGCGCCATAATTATAATATTTTGGACACATATGAAGCGGGAATGGCTTTAACAGGCACAGAGATTAAATCAATTCGAGCTGGAAGAATTAATATTAAAGACGGTTTTGCGCAAATTCATAATGGCGAATTGTTACTCTCCAATGTGCATATTAGTCCATATGATCAAGGAAATCAGTTCAATCATGATCCTTTACGTAATCGTAAGTTGCTTCTACACAAAAAAGAGATTAAAAAAATAGCAAATCAAATTCAGAAAAAAGGAATTACAATTGTCCCTTTAAAGGTCTATCTGAAACATGGTTTTGCTAAAGTTTTGATAGGAGTAGCTGAAGGTAAAAAACTTTATGACAAGCGGGAAACTTTGAAACGGCGCGATCAAGAACGTGAAATTCGCCGCAATTTAAAGAACGTTTTGCATTAAGTAATAAATACGTGAGGACGATTTTAATGACAACAGTGGCGACAACTGCTTATTTAATACAAAAATTACGTGAATTATTATCTCAGCCGCAAGGCTGTAATTTAACTATTAAAGAATTAACTGCTTATAGTGCTATGAGCCGTAGTACAATTTATCGTAATTTTCCTGCGGGGATGCAAGATTTGTGTCTTGAAATGTTGCGTCAAGATTTGCAGAGATTACTACAGCAAAAATTAAATAGTTGGCCGCAACTAATTGATTACAGTATTAGTTATATTGTTCATCATCGTATTTGTTGTCTTAATGTATATCAATTATTGGTTAATCAAAAACAACAATTTTATTTATTAGAAATGCTAAAGCAATTTTTGTTGACCTATATTGATAAACAAGATTATGGTCCTTATTTTAAGATATTCCTTAATAAGTATCCATATGAATTGGATTTTATGGTAGCTGGGATATTGTATAATTTGATGGATTGGTTTGATTCGCAATTACAAGCAAAGCCTGAAGTTATTATTAAAAAATTAAATTGTGGGCTTGAAATGTTTTTATTCCACTTCAATAATGATACAATGCAATAAAAAGTTCCCAAAGCGGGACATATTTGCTAAAATGTGGCTTTATTTTTAATTATTTTACTGTTATTATTTAAATTGTCATCAGGAAAGCTTGATGATAATAAAAACATCAACAAACGATAACATTAAAGCCGGTAACGGCTTTTTTGTTTTGGTCTAATTATCAAACTAAAAATTTGTCTTTAAATAGATTCTATATTAGAGTATCTATTATATTTGAATAATTTTAGTAAAGGTGGATTATGATTAGACAAGCGCAAAAAAAAGATGCTTCAATAGTTTTTAAGATTTTAGAACCAATTTTTATCGATATGGAGTTAAAGACAATGCAAAAGCATCCTCAGCAAATTAAAAGTTTGCTAGAAGATGCTTTTGATAAGCCGGGAACGCATTATAATTATCAAAATACGCTTGTGGCTGAGATTGATCAACAAGTAGTAGGGGTGTTAGTGGGATATCCTGCAGAAATGGAAGCACAAATTGATGAATACTATCAATCTGTCGCCCAAGAATATGGTTTAGGAGCCAATTTTGAGCTTTTTCCTGATAAAGAGAGTTTACCTGGAGAATGGTATTTAGACTGTTTAGCGGTGGCACCCAACTATCAAGGAAAGGGTATTGCTACGCAACTCATTCAAGCAATCCCCCAGTTCTTTGATGCTTCTGTCTTGGGTTTAAATGTAGATTTTACAAATAACAAAGCTTCAAAGCTTTATCAACATTTGGGATTTGAGATTGTAGGTGAAATGCCAATTGGTAGTCATCAATATTATCATATGCAAAAAAAGTTATGATTTTTTATTATGAAAATTAGCGTTTGTTGAAATGCATATCGATATTTCTTTTTAAGCTAACTTTCATTTGTTGACCTTTTAAGCGCTCAATAGAGCGCTTATTTTTAGTATTACGACTAGTTTGATTAAGAACTGCCGCCAATAAAATGCCAATTTTAGGTTCAGCTGTGTCTTCAATATTGAGCAAGTAGCCTTCATGTCCATTTTTAAAATAAATATTATCAACCGTCATTATTAATTTATGATGAAAATTATGGACAATATAATTATTTTCAAAAAGGTTACCCTTAATAATCCAATGCAAACTAGGTGCTATCATTAGTTGATGGCGTGAATTACTGACATGATAAACATTGGTAATTGCTTGTGAACCAATTGTTATTTTAAAGTTAGGCCAATTACTAGAAGATATTTGTTTAATCTGACCAATAACATCTTGACTAATGCCTAATAAATTATAGCTAGTTTTCCAGTGGGGCTGGGTTCTTATTAAATAATAAAGCTGTTCTTGTTTAACATTTGTAACCTCAATAACTCCCGGAATATTAGCAGCATTAAATTGCATATAAAAAATCAATTATTTTTACCATTCCTCTCCATGGTGCGGTTCAATTTAATAGCATGCCAAATGGCCTGAGCGACTCCATTATGATTATTATCACTAGTTTGATATTGAGCAATTTCTTTAATTGGTTCAATAGCGTTATCCATAGCCACTCCGATTCCTGCTGCTAAAATCATTGATTGATCATTCAGATTATCACCAATGGCCATGACTTCTTGCATTTGTATACCTTGTTCAGCAGCAAATTTAGTTAGAGCAATTCCTTTTTGAGCTTTTTGGCTATTAATTTCAATATTGTTAGGTGATGATGAGGTAACAATGATATCATCTAAATTCTGTAATTCTTGGCGAGCATCGCTGAAATCTTGTGCATTTTTTCCTTTAAATGTTAAAATTTTCATCACTTCAGTTTGCGGATTTTTTAAAAGGGGAGCAAAATTATTGACGTAAGTAATATTCATTAATTCACTGCGAGATGTTGCTCGTGCGACTGCCATCTTATACAATAGAGTTGGATTTAATTTTTTTAAAAAGTAAGCTGTGTTTTGAATTCGTTGGATTCTACTGGTAGAATAGATACCGTCAGTGGTTACGATTTCATAATAAAGGTGATGTTGCGCAAGAATATTTAAACTAGCAGTTAAAGCTTCGTTAGTAATAGGCAGTTTAACAACTGGTTGCAGTTGTTGATTATAAACTAGGGCACCATTGAGGGTGATAAAATCGGGACGTTGATTTAATTCTTGTACTAAAGGTGCAGCTTCAGATAAACCTCGACCGGTGGCAACGACGAATTTAATGTGTGCACGATGAGCAGCTTCAATAGCTGCAATATTGTCTTGCGATACAATTGATTTATTATTTAATAAGGTGCCATCCATATCAGAAGCAATTAATTTAATCACGAGTAAATCTCCTCTCAACTTTATATTGAAATTTTAACATAAGTAGGGTGAGTATTGAGTTGAAACAATTAATAAAAAATGATTGGCAAGATATTTTAGGACCGGAATTTGACAAGGATTATTATCGGCAGTTACATCAGTTTTTAAAATCTGAATATCAAACACAGACCATTTATCCAGACATGTATCATATCTTTCAAGCTTTTGAATGGACATCGTTTAAAGATACGAAAGTAGTAATTTTAGGTCAAGATCCTTATCATGGCCCACATCAAGCGCATGGTTTGAGTTTTTCCGTTTTGCCGGGTAATAAGGTGCCACCTTCTTTACAAAATATTTATAAAGAATTACAAGCTGATTTGGGCATTACACCAGTTAACCATGGATATTTGAAAAGTTGGGCGGATCAAGGCGTTTTGCTATTAAATTCAGTTTTGACAGTTCGCAAGGGTCAAGCGTTTTCTCATCAAGGTAAAGGCTGGGAAAAATTAACAGATAAGGCCATTAGTGAACTTTCTAAAAAGGGACACGTTGTCTTTATACTTTGGGGAAAGGCTGCAAAGTCAAAATCAGTCTTAATTGATACCGCTCAAAATACAATTATTAGTTCTACTCATCCAAGCCCTTTTTCAGCCAATTATGGTTTCTTTGGTTCCCGTCCCTTTTCTCAGACTAATGATGCGTTAGAGAAATATGGTGAAACACCAATTAACTGGCAGCTGCCAGAAGAAGTAAAAGAAAATTAGGAGGCATTATAATGGAATTATTTGAATCATTAAAACAAAAAATTGATGGTAAAAACTTACGAATTGTGTTTCCAGAAGCAACAGATGCTCGAATTTTAAAGGCGGCAGCTCGTTTACATCAAGAAAAAATTTTGGAGCCGGTATTTTTAGGTAATCCAAAGCAAGTTCAAGCAGCAGCTCAAAGTGCAACTGTTGATATATCCGATATTACTATTTTAGATCCTGATAATTACTCCGAGTTTGCTCAGATGGTGTCTGCGTTTGTTGAACGTCGTCACGGTAAAAATACGGCTGAACAAGCACAACAGATGTTACGCGATCCTAATTATTTCGGTACAATGTTAGTCTATTTAGATCAAGTAGATGGGATGGTTTCCGGAGCTATTCATCCTACAGGTGATACAGTACGTCCTGCGTTACAAATCATTAAAGTTAAACCTGGTTTAACCAGAACTAGCGGTGCTTTCATCATGCAAAAAGACGATCAACGTTATTTGTTCGCTGATTGTGCAATAAATATTAATCCTAGTGCACAAGAATTAGCTGAAATTGCGGTAACATCTGCTAAAACGGCGCAGTTATTTGATATTGATTCTAAAGTTGCTATGTTGAGTTTTTCTACTAAGGGATCTGCTAAAGGTGATGAGGTCACTAAAGTTGCTGAAGCAACCAAATTAGCTCATGAGATGGATTCAGAAGTAGTTTTAGATGGTGAATTACAATTTGATGCTGCTTTTGTACCAACAGTTGCACAACAAAAGGCACCAGATTCTCAAGTGGCTGGTCAAGCTACTGTCTTTGTTTTCCCAGAGTTACAATCAGGTAATATTGGTTACAAGATTGCACAACGTTTTGGTGGTTTTGAAGCAATCGGACCTATTCTTCAAGGATTAAATAAACCAGTATCTGATTTATCACGGGGATGCAACGAAGAAGATGTTTACAAGTTAGCTTTAATTACAGCTGCCCAAGCATTGCAAAATTAAAGATGAAATATATAACTAACAATTATCTTGAAACTGTGGCTTGTGGACAAAAGTTAGGTAAATTGTTACAACCACAAGATTTAATTTTGTTAGATGGCGACTTAGGTGCTGGCAAAACTACATTGACACAAGGAATTGCTCGCGGATTAGATATCACTCGTCCAGTTAAAAGTCCCACTTTTACTTTGATTAGAGAATATCAAACTGGAAGGATTCCTTTATATCATATGGATATGTATCGCTTGGAGAATTCTTCAGCTGATGAATTGGGTTTGAATGAATATTTCAATGGTGATGGGGTAGTGATTATTGAATGGTCCCAATTTATTGCTGAGCAATTGCCATCAACTTATTTGCGGATTAAAATTACGCGTCAAACTGCACTTCAGCGTCAATTAGAATTTCAAGCACTTGGTCAACACTATCACCATTTGTTAAATAGTCTATTTCAAGACTTTGATAAAAAGTAATTAAAAAAGATGACCTAAGAAATAATTTTGGTCATCTTTTTAATTGGTTCCTCACCAAATTGCGCAGCAGTTTTAATTAGAATTTCTGCACAAGCAATGGTATCATCAAGAGCGTGGTGGTGATGATGGAGAGGTATTTTTAACAAACTGGCAACAGTGTTCAATTTATGATTAGGCATTTCGGGATATAATTTACGGGAAGTCCGCACAGTATCTATTGCGTAATAAGATGGCGCTTGTAAATTAAACATTGCCATTGTCTGGCGTAAAACTCGAATATCAAAGTTAGCATTGTGGGCTGCAACAATATTATCCAAAGTAAAAAGATCTTGGATATGAGGCCAAATTTGATCAAATGTAGGAGCTTTTTCCACATCTGCTGGTCGAATATGATGAATTGCAATATTACGATAATTAAAGTCTTGAAGAGGATTAATCAACGTATAAAAAGTATCCGTGATTTGATTGTTTTCGACTAAAGCTAACGCTAATGAACAAGCGCTGGAACCACGACCATTAGCAGTTTCAAAATCCATTGCCACAAAATTCATAATTTTACTTCCTTAGTGAATTATTCTGAATTTTCATTATATACTATATTTGGTACCAATGATAAATATTAACTTTGTTCATATTAAAGTTAAGAGGTTAAATTTGAAATGATAAAAAAATTACAAGATTTACCAATTGAAATTAAACTTAATGAGCCTTTAAGTAACTATACGTACACCAAAACTGGTGGACCAGCGGATTTTTTGGCTTTTCCGACTAATCGACAAGAATTAAAATTATTATTAAAAACAGCAAGCAATTTAGGTTATCCAGTAACGACTTTAGGCAATTCCAGCAACTTAATTATTAAAGATGGGGGCATTCGTGGTTTAGTAATTATGTTGCCCAAGTTTAAACAAATAAAAGTTGATAATCAACAAATTACTGCTGAAGCAGGAGCAGCAATTATTGATGTAACTAAAGTAGCTTGTCAAGCCAGCTTGACTGGCTTAGAATTTGCGGCAGGAATTCCGGGAAGTGTTGGAGGAGCAGCATTTATGAACGCGGGTGCTTACGGTGGAGAAATGGCAAATGTCATTCATAGTATTGATCAAATTTTACCCGATGGGCGCGAAGTAGTTTTATCAGGGGCTGACTTACATTTTTCTTATCGGCATAGTGTCGTCCAAGAAAATCATGGTATCGTAGTATCAGTGACCTTTGCTTTACAAAAAGGACAACAATCCCAAATTCAAGCTAAAATGGATGAATTAAATGCATTACGCCGTTCTAAACAGCCGTTAGAATATCCATCATGTGGTAGTGTCTTCAAACGTCCTGAAGGCCATTTTACAGGGCCTTTAATTATTCAAGCAGGATTACAAGGCAAAACGATTGGTGGCGCTCAGGTGTCTATGAAGCATGCTGGCTTTATCATTAATATCGGTAATGCCACCGCGACAGATTATTTGAACTTAATTCATTTAATTCAAAAAACCGTTAAGGAAAAATTTGCAGTCCAGCTCGAAACTGAAGTGCGAATTATTGGTGAAGATTAAAAGTTAAGGAAGAATATATGCAAAATATTATCAGTCATTTATTTACTTTAAGTACTTTGACTAACATAATTGACATCTTATTTGTCTGGTATTTAATTTATAAATTATTAATGTTAATACGAGGCACTAAAGCTATTCAACTGCTTAAGGGATTATCAATTATAATTATTATTAAATTAATAAGTTGGTTTTTAAATCTACGGACAGTTGCATATTTGACAGATCAAGTTTTTAATTGGGCAGTCATTGTTATTATTATTATTTTTGCACCGGAAATTCGACGAGGATTAGAAAAGTTAGGACGAATGCCATTTTTCTTTCCTGTGAAAAATGAGCAAAAAGATATTGCTGACAACTTAATCAATGCGTTAGATAAAGCTATTGAATATATGTCTAAACGTCGTATAGGCGCTTTAATTACGATTCAAATGGATACAGGGTTGGAAGATTATGTCGAAACCGGTATCAAACTAAATGCTGATGTCACTGGTGAATTGTTAATAAATGTCTTTATTCCTAACACTCCGTTGCATGATGGTGCTGTTATTATTAATAAAAATAAAATTGAGGTTGCAGCAGCTTATTTGCCGTTATCAGAAAGCAATGCCATTCCGAAGAAATTAGGAACGAGACATCGTGCAGCAGTAGGAATTAGTGAAGTAACCGACGCTTTAACAGTAGTAGTTTCTGAAGAAACTGGCGGGGTAATGATTACACATAAAAATCATATGATGCTGGATTTAAGTCGTGATGATTATTTGAATTATTTACGAGCTCAACTAGAACCACGTGTTGAAAAAAATAAATCCTTTTTTGGTAGTCTTATCCCACGTAGTAAAAAGGGGGCTAACAAATGAATAAATGGCGTCATTTTACTAATTCTAAATACTTTTATATGATTTTATCACTAGCAGTTGCCATCTGGATTTATATTAGTGTTTCGGCCCCAGGGTTGGGAAGTACCCGGAGTGCCGCTAATTCTAACAATGTGGCAGTGGCAGAAAAAAGTGCAACAATCACCATGAATTTACAGGTAAATGTTGATACTAATAGTTTTTTTGTCACAGGTTATCCTAAGCAAGTTGAAGTCAAAATCCAAGGACCAGCAGCTCTAGTAACTGCTACTAAAAATACGCAAAATTTTACTACGTATATTGATTTACGTCAATTAGGAGTTGGGAAACACCGCGTACGTATTCGACAAAATGGTTTAAATCGCGAATTAAAATATACAATTAAGCCACATTATGTCGATATAGACATTGAACCACGGATGGAAAAAGTTTTTCCTATTCAAACTGCATATAATTCAGGTGGTGTAGCACAAGGATACGAAGTAGGGGATGTTTCTGTTAATCCACAGATAGTTCAGGTTGTAGGAGCCCGTTCAGAAGTCCAGCGTGTTAGTCAAATAGTAGCTCGTGCTAATTTACCTAAAAATTCCACTACAGATTTTCATCAAGAAGTACTTTTACAAGCATTAGATGCCCAGGGGCATACATTATCAGTTTTAATGTCACCTCAAACAACTAATGTTAAAATACCAATTTCTTTACCAAAAAAGAAAGTTCCCTTAAGGTTTACTCAAACTGGAGCTTCTGACAAGGAATATAATCTTTCTTCAGAGGTTAATGAAGTGACAATTTTTGCCCGTAAATCGGTTTTAGACAAGACAAATGAAATTGTAGTTCCAATTGACGTCACTAAGTTGGGAAAGAAGAATTATGAAATAATAACACTTAATCAAATAAAATCTGATATTATAGATTCAAACCCACGCACAATTAAAGTTTATGCCCGGCGAGGTAATTCTGATAACCAGGTTAATTCTAACGTAGGCGAAATTGGTGGGAGCAATTAAAGAATCGATTAAATACTAAATATAAAAAGTAAGTTAAGAGGTTAAAAAATGGTTAAATATTTTGGAACTGATGGTGTTCGTGGTGTAGCAAATAAAGAATTAACTCCAGAACTAGCTTTTAAGCTGGGTAGAGCTGGTGGTTATGTATTATCAGAACAAAAGGATAATGATGACGATCGAGCAACAGTTTTGGTAGCCCGCGATACTCGCAAATCAGGACAAATGTTAGAAATGGCTTTAATTTCTGGATTATTATCTGTGGGGATAGAAGTGTTAGATTTAGGAGTTATTACAACTCCAGCAGTTGCTTATCTGGTTAAGGTTCAAGATGCTGATGCTGGAATCATGATTTCAGCTTCACATAATCCTGCTAGTGATAATGGTATTAAATTTTTTGGATCTGACGGCTATAAACTGAAAGATGCAACCGAAGCTGAAATTGAACATTTTTTGGATCAGGAAGTTGATAGCTTACCGCGACCAGCAGCTGAAGGTTTAGGCACATTGGAAAGTTATAAAGAAGGTTCCTTAAAGTATTTAGAATTTTTACGGCAAAGCATTTCTGATGATTTATCAGGGATGAAAATTGTATTAGATGGAGCCAATGGTTCTACTAGCAAATTACTTACCAAACTTTACGCAGATTTAAATGTTGAATTTACAACAATTGCTACTAATCCTGATGGAATTAATATTAATGACGGTGTAGGCTCAACACATCCAGATAAATTAGCTCGTGAAGTTGTTGCTCAAGAAGCACAAGCTGGTTTAGCCTTTGATGGTGATGGGGATCGTTGTATTGCTGTTGATGAGAAAGGCAATATTGTTGATGGCGATAAAATTATGTATATTTTAGGAAAATATTTTAAAGATCATGGCCGCTTAAAGAAAGATACTATTGTGACTACTGTTATGAGTAATTTGGGACTTTATAAGGCAATTGAAGCTGCCGATATGAAATCTGTTCAAACCGCCGTTGGCGATCGGCATGTTGCTGAAGAAATTGTTCAAAATGGTTACAATTTGGGAGGCGAGCAATCTGGACATATTATTATTTTCGATGTGCATAATACAGGTGATGGTATGTTAACAGGGATTCAATTATTAAATGTAATGAAACAAACTGGTAAAAAACTCTCAGAATTGGCAGCACCTGTAAAAACTTATCCACAAAAGTTAGTTAATATTAAAGTCACAGATAAAGAAAATTGGAAGAACTATCCTGCTATTCAAGAAGCTATTGATACAGTTGAAAAAGAGATGAATGGTGACGGTCGCGTTTTAGTTCGTCCTAGTGGAACAGAACCATTATTACGCGTAATGGTAGAAGCAGCCAGTGAAGAAAAAGCTAATCAATACACTGAACAAATCGCCCAAGTAGTACAAGCAAAAATGGGATTATAGTTTAAAATAAGTATATCAAATAAAGCCAACAACGGATTATTCCTATTGTTGGCTTTATTTGGTTTTATCATGATGGTGCTGTGACTTCTTTTTGAGATGCTGCTTAATGTTTTTATTTAGTAGTGAAGACTCAGATGAAACAGCTTTATCTTGCGTATCTGTTTGTGCTTGTTGAACAAAATGTGACGGTCGATAATGTTTCACATTAGTTAATACTCCGGGATGTTTTTGTGCTTTCGGTAAATTCTTATTTTTATGCGAGTAAGCCCAATTAACTAATTTCGATAATAAGAAAAATATTACTAATATAACTACGATTAATTCCATCCATCCACCGGCTAACATTATTTGGGCTCCGATGATTGATAATCATCAGTAAAATTATTATCTTGCTTTAGTGCTTGGGCTATTAACGCTGTTTGACCGTAATTGCTGCTGTCATCATTAGGGACCACAACAACATTAGCAGCTGATTCTGCCAACTTACTATAGGCATTGATAGATTGATTTTTAAAATATTTATCATCTGCATGAGTCAAACCAGCTTGCACAGTATCAATTCGATAACGTTCAGCATCAGCACGAGTACGAGTAGCTTGAGCTTGGGCTTTGGCCGTAGCCATTAAAGCGTTGTTTTTGGCTTCGTTGGTCAGGCGAATAGATTCTGCTTCTCCTTCAGCTTGCGCAATAGTAGCAATGCGTTGGCGATCTGCTGTTAATTGTTTATCCATAGCCCGTTGAATTTCTTCAGAAGGAAGTAATTCGTCAATATTGATACGATCTACATTAATACCATAAGTATTAGTTAAATCTCCGATAGCAATAGATAAATCAGCATTAATTTTGGCAGTAGAACCTAAAGCATCATTAAGTTCCATACGACCGATGATATCGCGTAAGTGGCCCCGGACTAATTGTGCCATTGATTCTACGGAATCGGTATTATTGTATTCATATTTAACTGCATCAGTTACATGATAATTCAAGGTAATTGAAGTTGATACTTCTGCGTTGTCTTTAGTAATTATGGAATAATGGGGTAATTCTATCGGCTGCATTGCCAGACTTACTATACGTATATGTTGAACTAATGGAATATAAAAATGCAAACCAGATTCAACACTATGTTTATATTTGCCAAAAGATTCTACCAAACCTTGACAATTTTGGGATACTACTTTAATTCCAAAGGGCATAATATAATTTACCTCATTTCTTAATTGCTCTTATAGTGAGAATATTGCCTGTGGCAGCAATGACAACATAGGCCGTATCTGCAATAATAGAATCGTTATTTTCAGTGAGATAACGATAATAAATTCCATTGACCTTAACTAGTCCGCTGTCACTCAGGATTTGCTCTGGAGGAACTATTTGGTTGATTACCAATTGATTTTCAATCGAAGGTGTATTAGCGCCGTTTAAAGCTTGTTGGACACTGTGGACTACCATTTGATTAATACTGGTATGTTGAGATTGTGCTACTTGTTTTAATTGCTGATAAATTTCATTAGGAAAACGAATTGTTGTCATGATAGATGTCACAGCATTACCTCCTTTGTCTTATAATATCACATTGATATTACGAGATAAATAAAATTAAGCATTTTATGGTTAATAATTAAGGCTAGTTAAATATTATTACATTCGACATTATCTGATATCAAGGTATACCAATTTTATATATTTGTTGACAAATTTTCTTAAGATTGTTAACATTTCAGTTGTTAAGTTCGATTTGCTTATAACGATAAGGACTATACCAATTTTAGGAGAGATATTTATGTGTGGAATTGTAGGTGTGGTTGGTAATCCCAATACAACCGAAATTTTGTTATCTGGATTAAAAAAGCTAGAATATCGTGGTTATGACTCAGCTGGCATTTATGTTAATAACCAAGAAGGTCATGATGCTTTAATCAAGAGAACTGGAAAAATTGTTAATTTACAAAATTCTATTACTAATGCTGATCAAGGTTTGTCCGGTATTGGGCATACGCGCTGGGCAACACATGGAGAACCAAGTCAGAGTAATGCTCATCCTCATTTTTCTCAGGATCGTCGTTTTTATTTGGTTCATAATGGTGTGATTACTAATTTTGCGGAATTAAAACAAGAATATTTGCGAGATGTTCCATTTCAAAGTGATACTGATACGGAAGTTGTAGTCCAATTAATTGCTTATTTTGCTTCAACTGAACACTTAAATGCACAACAAGCCTTGCAAAAAACACTTCAACTTTTAGAAGGATCATATGCGTTTGCTTTAATGGATCGGCAAGAACCGGATAAACTTTTTATTGCTAAAAATAAAAGCCCTTTATTAATAGGTTTGGCAAAAGGCTTTAATGTTATTTGTTCTGACGCTTTAGCAATGTTAGATCAAACTAACACTTTCATGGAAATACATGATGGTGAATTAGGCGTTTTAACTAAAGATCACATTCAATTATTTAATTTGGAAGGACAAACTATTGAACGCCAATCTTACAAAGTAGAAATGGATGCTGATGATGTTTCCAAGGGTACTTATGATAATTACATGTTAAAAGAAATTGATGAACAACCAGCTGTTTTGCGCCGCATTAGTGAACATTATTATCATAATGAACAAGCTAGCATTAGTTCTCAATTGTTAACAGCGTTACAACAAGCTGATCGATTATATATTGTGGCGGCTGGAACAAGTTATCATGCTGGTTTAGTTGGTAAGCAATTATTCGAAGATTTAGCAGATGTACCTGTAGAAGTACAATTAGCCAGTGAATTTGGTCATCATTTGCCTAAATTATCAGCAAAACCATTTTTTGTTTTCTTAAGCCAAAGTGGGGAAACAGCAGATAGTCGTCAGGTTTTAGATAAAGTTCGTCAATTAGATTGTCCAACTCTAACTGTGACTAATGTCGCAAATTCGACCTTAGCACGTGAAGCTGATTTTGCTTTGCCTTTATGTGCTGGTCCAGAAATTGCCGTGGCTTCTACTAAAGCTTATGTGGCCCAAATCGCTGTACAGGCAGTTATTGCTCAGTCTTTGGGTATACAAAAAGAGCTTAATGCTGCTAAAAAAATAGATATCGATAATCAATTAAGTTTAGCAGCCAATGCAATCCAAACGATTGTTGATCAAAAAGATTATTTAAAACAATTAACTCATGATTATTTTTATAATCAAATGGCAGCCTTTTTTATTGGTAGAGGTAATGGTTATGCTACTGCTTTAGAAGCTGCTTTGAAGTTGAAGGAAGTATCATATATTCACGCAGAAGGATTTGCAGCAGGAGAGTTGAAGCATGGAACAATTGCTTTGATTGAAGAGCAAACACCAGTTGTTGCTTTTGTTTTAGAGAAGAGCACTGCTGCTCATACTCGTAGTAATGTCAAAGAAGTTTTAAGTCGAGGCGCACATGCTTTAATCATTAGCAAAAAGGATTTATCAAATGCAGATGATCAAATAGTTCTAGCAGATATCGATGAACGGTTGATGCCGTTGGTAGCAATAGTGCCCGCGCAATTGTTTGCTTATTATGCAGCTGTAGAACATGGCAATGATGTTGATCAGCCACGTAATTTAGCTAAAAGTGTCACAGTAGAATAAAATAATTATTAGATTAATTTTGAGTGGAAATTCGTAGAGATAATTGACCATCTTTACGAATTTTTTTGATAAAAATTAAGTTGGACACTATCAATGTTTGAAAAAGTCAGTTTGTTACAATATTATTTTTTATTTTTGAACAAAATGGGTTATATTGGTATTATTAAAGTTAATTAGAGGGTTAATTAATGAAAAATAAAGCACAATGGTTGTCTTTAGTAGTAATAGTATTAATTATCGGAGGATTATTTATTAGTTCTTCAATGACTTATCATCAGCAAACATCAGTTCCATTTTTAAAACGTTATTTAGCCAATCAGCCTTTTTATGATTCTTTAAGCAAAATTAAATTTGTATATGCGGATAAAGAAAAATCAATCGCAGCGGTAGGTTATTTTAAGTTGGTAGAATTTTTCATCCGCAAATTTGCCCATTTTAGCATTTTTGGTTTGTTAGGAATAGCAACATTCTTATTTTTAAAAAATGAAGTTAAGCATGTTGCTTTATCTCCTTGGTTGGCTTGGTTTACTGTTACGGGCTGGGCTGGATTTGATGAATTTCACGAAATGTTAACTTCTGGACGTACACCACTTGTTCAAGATGTGATACTTGATAGTTCAGGAGCATTTTGTGGAATTTTATTAACTATAATTATCTTATTTATTTATAGTAGATTAAGCAAAAAGCATTGAAGCACAAGCAGTATTCTGATATGATAATATACGGTTTTATGTTATTCACACTAAATATAGAAAGAAGGAGTTAGCGGATGTCAGGACATTCTAAGTGGCATAATATACAAGGACGTAAAAATGCCCAAGACGCAAAACGTGGAAAGATTTTCCAAAAGCTTTCCCGTGAAATTTATATGGCAGCAAAGGGTGGTGATTCTGACCCGGCGAACAACGCGGCTCTTCGTTTGGTGATGGATAAAGCACGTGCTGCTAATATGCCTAAAGATAATATTAAACGCGCAATTGATAAAGCTTCTGGTGCTGGTGGAGCTAATTATGAAGAAATTACTTATGAAGGTTATGCACCGGGCGGAGTAGCAGTTTTAGTTAATACTTTAACTGATAATAAAAATCGGACTGCAACTTCTGTACGAGTGGCAATTACTCGTAATGGGGGTAGCATGGGATCTGCGGGTTCAGTATCTTATTTATTTGATCGTAAAGGTTATATTGTAATTGATCGCTCTACAACTGATGCAGATGAAGATCAAATGTTAGAAGATTTAATGGATGCTGGAGCCGATGACTTGCAGACATCCGATGATGCCTATGAAATTTATACAGAAGCCAAAGAATTTGCCGCTGTGCGTGATGCCTTAGAGGCTAAGGGATATAAGTTAGCCAATGCAACTTTAACGATGATTCCTAAAAATACAGTTCCGGTTCCTGAAGATAAAAAAGAACAATTTGAACATATGATTGATCAATTAGAAGACGATGATGATGTTTCTGAGGTTTTCACAGCTGCAGCTGATGAAGACTAATAAGTAAATAAAAAATCCCGAAATAATTTCGGGATTTTTTTTGTTTTTTGGGTATTTTATTATTGGAAAGGAGATGAGGAGAATGAAGCCAGAACAATATGTAAAAAGAATATTAGATTTTGCTTGTCAAAGAGATGTTTCCGATATTTTTTTCTTGCCTCAAAAAGATAAAATGATAATCAAAATGCGAGAAATTGATGGTATTCATGATTATCAGCTTTTAGAAGCCGATTTTGCGGTGGGAGTTATAAATTATTTGAAATTCACTTCTGATATGGATATTAGTGAGCATCGGCGTCCACAAGCAGGAGCGCGTAATTTTAATTTTCGAGATCAAGTAGTGAATTTACGTTTATCATCCTTAGGAAATTATTCCAATAAAGAGTCGCTTGTTATTCGCTTAATCTATCCCTTACGTCAACTCACACAAAATGAATTAAACGGACAACAGTGGCAAGATATTATGAATCAAAGAGGGCTAATTTTATTTAGCGGGCCAACAGGATCAGGAAAGACAACGGCTATGTATCAATTAACAAAAAAATATAGCCAACACAAAATTGTTTTAGCAATTGAAGATCCAGTAGAGGTTATTGAACCCGATTTTTTACAAATTCAAGTCAATAAACGTGCACAAATGAGTTACGCAGATTTGATTAGAACATCTTTGCGTCATCGCCCAGATATTTTGATTTTAGGAGAAATACGAGATGAAGAAAGTAGTGAAATGGCAATTCGAGCTGCCTTGAGTGGGCATCTGGTTATTTCAACAGTTCATGCGCGTAATAAATTTGCCGTCATTGGGCGCATGATGGAATTAGGTATTAGTCAACGAGAATTACATTCTGTTTTAAATTGTGTTATTTATCAACGTTTAATTCTTCAAACTACAGGTATCGTAAAGGCTTATCGCGACGTTTTATTAGAAGAAAATTTAAGCCAAGCGATTCAAATTCCGCAAAGTAATTATTCTGATTGGCAAACAATGTTACAAATCGATTATAAAAAGGGATTACTAGATGAACAAACGTATCAAAGATATAAAACCGGTTAAACTAAAGCTCAAACAACAAGCCACGTTTTTGCTAATTTTAGCAAAATTATTAGAAAATGGTTTTTCTATAGAAATGGCATTGGAATCTATGCGGTTGATTTTACCAGATGAAAATCCATTGCTGATCAATTTAATTCAACAATTGGATAAGGGGCAAAGTTTAGCTGACACATTAGCTCTTACAGGTTTATCAAAAACAATTCTCAGCCAAATTACTATTGCAGATATTCATGGCAATTTAATTAAATGTTTACGAGAAAATGCAGCTACTTTGACTATCCGACAAAAAAATTTACAAAAAATTTTGAATTTATTGGCGTATCCTTGTTTTTTATTAATCAGTTTAATTTCTTTAATAGTTTTTTTAAAAGTGGAAATGGCTCAACAACTACCTCATTTGGCATTGCCTACAATGTATTGGATTTTAGTTAAGATATTAGTGGGATTGATAATTTTAGGTATCATTGGGGAAATAGGATATTTAGTGCATGCCACAGAAACACAACGAGCTTTACATCAAATGCGTTGGCCGATTATTGGTAGTATGTATCGAAATTATTTTCATTATGTGATTTTGTCAGCGGTTGCAACTTTTTTAAAAAGTGGACTTTCTTTAAATGAAATCTTAGTAGCCAGTAAACAATTAACACTAGGATCAATTCAGCGGCAATTAGCTGAAAAAGTGCAACAACAAATTCTCACTGGAATATCACTTTCTCAAATTATTAAACATAATCCTTTTTTACCCACAGAAATTAATATTGCGATGAATTTAGGGCATAGTGCAAAGCAAACTGCTTTAGAATTACAGACAATAGCAGAAATCAAGCATCAGCGGTTGCAACAACAAATGCAAAAATTAATTAATCAAATTCAGCCATTGTTTTTTTTACTTGTTGCAGTCCTTATCTTAGGTACTTATTTAAGTATTTTATTACCAATTTATTCTTTGATGAAAGGAATGTAGATCATTGCTTAAAACTAAACATTCTGCCTTTACATTAATTGAAATGGTTATTGTTTTATTTATTATTTCTTTATTATTGTTAATTATTATTCCTAATGTGAATCAACAAAAAAAATCTGCCGAAAATAAAACAAATGCTGCTTTTAGAACTACCTTACAAACTCAAGTAGATATGTACGATGGTCAAAATCCAAGTTGGGAAATTCTAGAAAAAGAACATTACTTATCTGAATCACAAGCCAAAAAGGCCGTTAAAGATGGTTATAAGATTAATGATGGTAATGTGGTGGCACCAAATAAATAAGCCCATAGCTGCATTTACTTTAATTGAAGCTGTTATCACTTTAGGAATAGTCTGTGCACTTTTATTGTTACCAACAATTAATTATCATGAACAATTAGAATTACAACAGGAAAAAATTGCCGTTATTGCTTTTCAAAGTAACTGGCATAATTTGGTTAATGATTCCTTTTTATATAATGAAGTGCGTGATTTAAGCTTTAATTCTCAAAAGCATCAATTGCAGTTTATTGATCCTGTGCATCCAGAAAGATCATATACACAAAAACTACCGGCAGAATTGGAGTGCCGTTTACAAAAACCATTTATTCGTATCACTTGCGGAGAAGTCACACCACAAAAAATAATTTTTACTTCCAGAACTACAAAGCAACAGTTCAAGTTAACAGTTCAAATGCATTGGGGAGAGATAGTTGAAGACAAAACATAAGGCATTTTTACTATTAGATAATATGTTAGGATTTTTTTTGGTTTTACAAGCTGTGGCAGTGATTCCACTTTGTATTATTCCTACTCAACAAAAAGTACAGCAAGTTCAACAAAGGTCTTTTTTGAAATTAGCTTGCTGGCAAAAAATACAGCATCCAGATATCACGCAGATAACACTTAAAAATAAAAAGTATTATTTTTATAATCGAGGAAAAAAACTTGAAATTTACCAAAAAAACCAATCTTTGGAGTATGATCGCAAACAAAAAACATTCCGCTTTTTTACTTAGTGAAGCCCTTGTTTCTTTATTTATTTTAATACTAACTTTCTCGATAATGGTCTTTTTAATTAATTCCTATCATAATAATAACAAACACCTATTTCAAAATGAAAGCAGCTGGGCTATTTCCATGTTGCGCTTGGAACAATTAACAGCAGATGCTTCTTTAATTAAAGCAGATAATAAAACGATTGAATTTGAATCAGGTGCTAATTATAAATTTCCTCATAAGATATATCATTTACAGGTTTATCACAATATGTTGCGGGTTACAGGAAAGACAGAAGGACATATGCCCTTATTGTTAAATCAACAAAATATTAACTTCATAACTAAAGGACATACTGTGCAAATAAATGCTATTGACCAATTCCAAAGAAAGTGGGAATATTATCTTGACTTTCAATAAAAAACGGTCTGCATCAACAACTCTAATTGCAGTTTTATTGTTGAATATTGAATGTATTTTGATACTAGCTTACTTGAATTTTTATACACAAGAGTTAAAAAACTATCAGCAGCTTGATTATATTTATTCACAAAAAATTATAACCTTTGCTAAATAAGATAATTTCCGTTAACATATATTAACAGATGTTATGATATTAGGGGATGGATATATGGCTCAAATAAAAAAGCCGTTGAACCAAATATTTGGTTTTATTGATCAAACGACTGAAGAATTGCGAAAGATTTTAAATATTTCTTATCGAGAAGCTTTATCGGAAAATATTTTTAATATTCTGGAACAAAAAACTTATGTTGAAGACGGCTATCCTACTAGAGAACAAGCCCAACAGCTAGATCAAAAATATCAAAATTTTAATTTGAATGATTATTCTTTGTTAGATATAAAGCGTGCTTTAGAGTTTGCCGTTATCAAAGCGCAAAAGATTGATCAATTAGATGTAAACTTGTTGATGACACCGGATGTAATCGGAACTTTAAGTTCACTGGTGATAGCAGAAGTGTTTCGTAACTATCCGCGCAAAACTTTGGAAACAATGGATTCCACAGTAGGCACAGGTAATTTATTAATTGAAACCAACTTAGAATTGAAAAAAAGTACCACTTTGGGTTTGTCGATGCATGGCATTGATAATGATCATAATTCATTAGAACTGGCTGCTGCTATTGGAAACGCCTTAAAAAGTGAAATCGATTTATATCATCAAGATGCAGTTGCTGATTGGATTGTCAGCGATTATGATTTGATTTTGGCAGATTTACCAGTAGGTTATTATCCACTTGATGAAAATACTTTAAATTTTCAAACTAAAGCTCAATCTGGTCATTCTTACGCTCATCACCTGATTATGGAACAATCAATGAAAAATGTGCACGCAGGAGGTATTGGCATATTTATTGTGCCTTCCCAAATTTTTCAAACTGATCAAGCATCAACTTTAGCACATTGGTTAGTAAATTCAGTATATTTGCAAGCCGTGTTAAGCTTGCCACAATCTTTATTTACAAGTGAAGCTGCCGAAAAATCATTGGTTGTTTTACAACGCCACGGCGCAAACGCCAAACAAACCAAAGAGGTATTAATGGGACAAATCCCCAATCTAAGCGATACCAGTGATATAATTAAGTTTAAGAACCAATTACAAAATTGGAGTCAAAAAACATTTGATTGGGAGAAATGATATGAAGCGGAAGGTTTTAGTAGTAAATTCGGGTAGTTCTACCTTAAAATTCAAACTATTTGCTTTGCCTGAAGAAGAAGTGATTGTTAAAGGGATGGTTGACCGACTGGGGTTGGATCATTCAGTTTTTGAAATTACTTATCAAGGACAAAAACATACACAAGAAATTCCTATTAACAGTCATGTCCAAGCTGTAGAAATTCTAATTAAACAACTATTAGATTTAAATGTTATTAACGACGTTCAAGATATTTCAGGAATTGGTCATCGAGTAGTTTCTGGGGGACCATATTTTGATGATTCAACTTTGTTAAATGAGCAAAGTTTATCTAAGCTATCTCAAATTGATGAGTATGCACCATTGCATAATCCCGCAGAAAGAAAGGGTATTGAGGCATTTGCGCAAATGCTTCCTGAAGTTCCACAAGTTGCAGTCTTTGATACAACTTTCCACAAAAAATTACCTAAAATGAATCAAGTATATTCAATACCGAAAGAATATGATGAAAAATTTGGTGCTCATCGTTATGGTGCCCATGGTACTAGTCATGATTATGTTTCCCATAAGGCAGCTGAATTTTTAGACATTCCTTATAGCCAACAAAAAATGATTAGCTTGCATATGGGCAGTGGCGTATCTGTAACCGCTATTAAGGATGGACATTCTTTTGATACTTCAATGGGATTTACACCAATTTCAGGAGTAACGATGAGTTCACGTGCTGGCGATATTGATATTTCGTTAGTTGCATTTTTAATGGAAAAATTACAGATTAATGATATTCACGAAATGATCGATATTCTGAATAATGAATCAGGATTAAAGGGAATATCTGGTATTTCTCCTGATATGCGGGATTTGATTTCCGCAAAGGATAGTAATCCTGATGCTAAGTTAGCTATTGAAGTCTTTATTAATCGAATCGTTAAATATATAGGTTCGTATATTGCTGAAATGCACGGTATAGATGTTATGATTTTTACAGCTGGGATGGGAGAAAATAATCCCGTTATTCGACAAGCAATTATGGATAATTTTAACTTCTTAGGTATGAAAGTAGATCAAGCAGCTAATGAAAATGGCAAAGGTATCCGTCAAATTTCCGCTCCAGATTCAAAAATTACAGCTTTAGTAGTTCCCACCGATGAAGAATTAATGATCGTTCATGAATTTGAACGTTTAGTTAAGTAAAATCATTTAAGTCTATTACCTCATTATTGCAAAACATTTAATGTTTGCAGTAATGAGGTATTTTATTTTGATATTACTTGAAATATGATATTATTTGGATTATACTTGTTGTTGCTTAACGGGGATGTTATGGATTCGACATATGTAGTTGAGCACTGGTTGCATCTCGTAGGTTACGTCTACGTAAAAACGTTACAGTTAAATTATAACTGCAAAAAATAATAATAATTCTTACGCTTTAGCTGCTTAAAAACAGTTTTTAGCGTGATCCGTTTAGCTTCGCTCAAGGGTTAAATTGGGTCTTAAAAAATTGAGCTACGTCTAGTTGCACCACCTGAGCAACTAGAAAGAGACTTCCAGGCTAGCCGTTAAGGTTAGCTCAGTCATACAGCGTTCTTAACGGTGAACTATAAATAGTATGACTATGGATGTAGATGCTGGTGTGGCAGTATGTATGGACAGGAGTTCGATTCTCCTCATCTCCATTTTAGATTTATTCATCTTTAACCAATAGCAGTCAAAGCCTTGAGCCACCAAGTGGTTCGGGGCTTTTTTGGTTTTTAAATTAAAATAAGCAATCAATTAAAAATTTGATTGCTTATTGGTTCTATTTGTTATTGAATTATTAGTTATTCAGCATCATATGCTTCTTGGAATAGTTGAACAATTTCTTCTTTAGTACCTTTACGAGGATTAGAAGGAGCATTACCATCTTTGAGAGCATTTTCTGCCATTAATTCAAAATCCTCCGGTTTAGCTCCCATTGATTTAATACTACGAGGAATATGAACATCATCACACATTTGACGCATTGCTTTAATGGATAATTCAGCAGCATCACGAGTTGAAAGTCCTGTTGTATCTTCACCCATAATCTCAGCTAACTGTGCAAATCTTTCAGGACAAGCAATAATGTTATATTTTTCCACGATAGGTAATAAAATAGCACAACATACGCCATGGGGAGCATCGTATTGACCGCCTAATTGATGAGCCATGGCATGAACATAACCTAAATCAGCATTATTAAAAGCCATGCCACCTAACATTTCGGCTTCAACCATTTTGGTACGAGCTTCAATATTATGACCATTAGCAACTACTTCGCGAAGACTTTCTTCTACTAATTTAATAGCTTGAACACATTGACCATCAGTAATTTCGTTACGATTAGTAGATACGTAAGGTTCAATAGCTTGTACAAAGGTATCCATCCCCGTTGCTGCTGTGAGTCCTACAGGAACATCTAACATTAACATTGGATCATTAAATGATACTAATGGTACGTTACGCCAAGAGACGACAACAAATTTAAGTTTAGTTTCTTCATTAGTAATAACACAATGGCGAGTTAATTCGGAAGCGGTTCCAGCAGTTGTATTAACAGCCATGAGCGGTGGCAGGGGATTTTCAAGAGTTTCAATGCCAGCCAATTTAGTAATATCGTCACCATTAGTAAGGATAATACCTGTACCTTTACCAGCATCGTGAGATGAGCCACCACCAACAGTGATAATACTGTCACAATTATTATCTAAATAAATTTTTTTAGCGGCTTCAATATTCCGTACTTTAGGGTTAGGTTCAACACCATCATAAATAACATAATCAACTTTAGCTTCCTTTAAGGAATTTAAAGTTTGTTCAACAGGACCATTATCCATTTTTCGTAAAAATTTATCAGTAACAATTAACGGCTTATGCATATTAAGCATTTGGGCTCTGTTACCGATTTTTTTGATAACACCTTTACCAAAAAAGTTCACACTAGGCATTAAAAAATCAAAATTTTCTTTCATAAGATAATCTCCAATCTGCTTTGTCAGCAACTTAAATATAGCACCCTGAAAGTAACTTGTAAACGGTTTGATTGTAATTTCACAAACAAACTTTCTTGCACTGGAAATTGGAAGAAAAGTGCCATCCTATAGACAATTATGTTATGATAATTAATAGATTGAAGGCAATAAAGGGGAAACATTAATGAATTTGAGATTATCTTTACCAATATTAGCAGCTTTAGGCGTCTGTGTGGGATTAACGTCTGTATCAACTACCACTGTATTTGCACAAGATATTGTTGTCAGTCATCAAGAAAATCCTGAAATAGCTGTAACTGATAAAACAGTGAAAACTGCAGAACCAATTGTTGTTAATGCAGCAGCATTTGCGCCACAGTCTGCACCTGTTACAACGCTGGCACCTGTTCAAACTACTACAACCACAACGACTATCTTTTCTAATATAGATTTTGAAGATGTAGCGGCCGATTTTTCAGCAACTGATTTAACTCAGACAGCGCAAAAATATTTAGGGGTACCATATGTTTGGGGCGGAAGCACACCTAATGGTTTTGACTGTTCAGGTTTAGTGCAGTATACTGCTCGCGAAAATGGTATTAATTTGCCGCGTACTTCACAGCAACAAAGTACTTATGGTACTTATGTACCATTATCACAGATTAAACCCGGAGATTTATTGTTTTGGGGAGATGTAGGAACGGCTGAGCATGTTGCAATTTATTTAGGCAATGGTCAATATATCCATGCTCCAGCACCTGGTCAAAACGTAAAAGTAGGTAAGTTACAATGGTTTACTCCTTCTTTTGGCCGACGTTTAAATAACAACTAACAGGAGCTTTAAATGTTACGAGTAATTGTTGGTATTGGCTTAATTATTATTGCGATTGGACAAATTTTTTATGCCTTTCGTAACTTTCAAGAAGGATTCCATAAAAAAGATATTAATATTAGTCAATTAATGAAACTACTAGCTGCAATTACAGGTTTAATTGGAATTCTTTTATTTGTATTAGGAATAATAATTTTAATACATCATTAAAAAAGCGATATCTCTCAAATAAGAGATATCGCTTTTTGGAAACTAAAATGCAGTTGCAGAAAATAAATCAAATTCTATTTGATTGAAATCAAAAGTGGCTAGTTCGCTTAAGTGTAAATAACGAGTCACACTAGGTAAAAGCATTAAATTAATTTCGGATTGATCATCATCTGGAATAACAGAAACAATTGGCGTATGAGTTGCGTAAGCGTAACCATACTCAAAAGCCATACCAGAATCTGGTTTTTGGGGCAAAAATAAGCCACAAACAAAATCTGCACGATCAATACCAAACAAGTCATTACGAAAAGTTCCCATTTGCCAAGCTGGATCGGCAAGAGCTTCAGGATGCTGGCTAACATCAATATTGTGATATTGATGTTCTAAGGGGCGAAAGGTATTTTCCCAGTCAACAGTGGGATTTTGTTTTAAAGCTTGTTGTCCTTTTTCCATAAATTCTTTTTCTTGTGTTGAAAACCAGGAACAGGCAAAATAAAGAATGTTCTTTTTAGTCATCTTTGTCTCCATTGTTTTTTATTTTATTATACATGAGACAAATAAATTACGATAATAAATCTTAAAAATAATCAGGTGAATTTTAATTTTAGCAACATTAATGATACAGTAAACTAAGTATAATAATAATAGGAGTTTTATAAATATGAAATATAAATTAGTTGCAAGTGACTTAGATGAAACATTACTAAATGACGAAAAACACGTCGGTCAAAAAACGCAGGAAGCAATTGCAATGGCCCGGGATTTGGGGGTTATTTTTGTTCCCAATACAGGTCGTGGTTTTACTTTAATTCATCAAACCTTATCAGAATTAAATTTGACCGAGGCCAGCAATGAGTATGTTATTTCTTTTAATGGCAGTGCAATTACTGAAAATAGAAATGAACGAGTAATTGCTAAAACATTGATGGATTTTGCCACAGTGAATACGTTATTTCAAGTAGGTGTAAAAAATAAAGCCACAATGCATATCTACACTCTAACAGATATTTATGTATATAATATCGAAAATGACGAAAAAAATTATCTTGATAAAATGGGATTTGCTTATCATGTTTTTGATGAGCCATCTTTAGATTTTTTACAAAATCAGCCTTTAATTAAAATGTTGTACAAAGATAAAGAACGAGCTAATCTTGATGATTTACACTCACAAATTCCGCAAGATATTCTGACAGATACTACCTGTACTTATTCGTCAAATCGATATATGGAATTTAATAAAGCGGGGATTAATAAGGGCAAGGGACTATTAGAATTAGCTGAAATTTTAAATATTAAGCCTACTGAAATTATTGCCATTGGTGACAATACTAATGATTTGAGTATGATTAGAGTTGCAGGATTAGGTGTAGCTGTTCAAAATGCTGCCAAAGAGGTTAAAGATGCTGCTAATTATGTAACATCTAATGATTATAATCATGATGCAGTGGCAGAAGTCATTAAGAAGTTTATCTTAACTAATAACTAATTGATAGATGGGAAATGAGAACACATGAAATTACTAATGATTGAGGATAATAAATCTGTTTCAGAAATGATGTCAATGTTTTTTCAAAAGGAAAATTGGGAAGTTGTTTTTGCCTATGATGGTGATGAAGCAATAGAGTTATTTAATCAACATGCGCAAGAATGGGATGTCATTACCTTAGATTTAAATTTGCCGGGCAAAGATGGGATGGAAGTAGCTAAAGAAATCCGTGATGTATCACAAACAGTACCGATTATCATGTTAACAGCACGCGATTCTGAAAGTGATCAAGTTTTAGGATTAGAATATGCAGATGAATATGTGACTAAGCCTTTTAGTCCTATTACTCTAATTGCGCGTATTAAAGCCTTATATCGGCGCTCAGGCTTACAAGAAGAACATAAAGCGCAAGAAAAAGCGCAAGAAAAAAAATTTGATATTCAAACTAAACATTTTAAATTAAGTAGTGCAACTCGAGAAGCATACTTATTAGAGCAAGAAATTCCCGATTTAACACCTAAAGAGTTTGATTTATTAAAGGCACTTTCTAGTAAACCTAAGCAAGTATTTACACGTGAACAACTGTTACAACAAGTTTGGGGTTATGATTATTTTGGTGATGAACGGACAGTTGATGCCCATATTAAAAAATTACGTCATAAAGTAGAACAAGTAGGTCCTCAAATTATACAAACTGTTTGGGGAGTAGGATATAAATTTGACGATTCGGACGTGCAAACTAAATGAAGTTAATTTATCAATATATGCTCGGATTTTTAGTAGTTGTTGTTACTTGTTTGAGTATTATTGCTTTTGCTATTTATCACTACAGTGAAAATATGGCTTATCAACAGACTTGGATGCAGATGGAAGGCTATTCTGATAACTTACAGGCGATGGCACTCAGAGTAAATCCAGCAACTGGGAATATTCAAAATATAACTCCAGAAACTTTTGCTTCGGTGCAAGATGTTTTGGCCAATGAAAAAGTGACTTTTGCTATGTTTGACAAGCGCGGACATGAACTGTATCCTTCTGTTACTAATGAACCATCTTTTGATCATCGGACATGGAAATTGTTAAACGCTGGTACCGTTATCCGAGAACGCAATAGTAATCATAATCAACAAGCACCTTTATTTCGTAAACATCCGATGACTTATATTATTAAACCTTGGTTTGATAAAGACAATAATTTAGTAGCAATTTTGTGGGTTGGGGCCGAAGTTTCAGCAGTGGAAACAAGTATTAATTCTATTAAAAATAATGTAATTTTGGCGTTTTTAATTTCGACAATTATTGCAGTCATTATGAGTTGGTTTTTAGCCAACTGGCAAGTTAAAAGAATTGATCGCTTAAGACGGGCAACAAAGCAAGTGGCTGCTGGTGATTTTAGTGTCCAAATTACACAAAATGGGCGAGACGAAATTGATGATTTAGCTTCGGACTTTAATGAAATGACTCATTCGTTGCAAAAATCTGATGAAGAGATTGAACGTCAAGAACAGCGACGAAAAGATTTTATGGCCGATGCGGCTCACGAAATGCGCACACCATTAACAACAATTAATGGTTTGTTAGAAGGATTAGCTTACAATGCTATTCCGGAAGAATCACGTGATAAAAGCATTACTTTAATGCGGAATGAAACTAAACGGCTAATTCGCTTAGTCAATGAAAATCTTGACTATGAAAAAATTAGAACTAATCAAATACCTCTGCATCAGAGAACTTTTGCCATTAAGTCACCTTTAGAAAATATTGTTTCGCAACTAACTAAAAAAGCAGAAGCAGCTCAAGATCAGCTTCAACTAATTGTGGATGAAAAGGCTACAGTGTATGCAGATTATGATCGTTTTATTCAAATTATTTTTAATATCACACAAAATGCAATTCAATTTACTAAAAATGGTACAGTCATAATTAAAGCCATACATGATTCTGATTTGGCGACAACAACTATTACTATTACTGATAATGGTATTGGAATGAGTAAAGATCAAGTTAAAAATATTTGGGAAAGATATTATAAGGCCGATCCCTCACGTAAAAGTACTAAATATGGTGAATCTGGTTTAGGTCTAGCAATTGTTCATCAGTTAATGCAACAACATCAAGGTAAGATTAAAGTGCACAGTGAATTAAATGTTGGGACTACTTTTACGTTAATCTTTTATGATGAAACAATTATTACAAAAAAGAAAGACAGTTAATAATGATTAGATAAATATATTTAAAAGGCTGAGACAATTGTTGGTCTCAGCCTTTTAAGATTTTATAATTTATTTACTGGAAGAATTGCTATTAGGAGAATTATTCAATTGAGGAATTTCGTAAAGGGCAGCATTGTTATTTTGAAGTTCTGGAGCATTAGTTTTATAAAGTCCCGTTGTGGACTTATTACCATTTTTGGAAAAAAGACTGGTCGAGTGTTCACCTAAGTTATTGCGAATTTTTAACAGCTGCTGATATTGATTTTGGTAATTATAATTTTTAGGATTAACAGGTTTAAAATCAGCAGGTGTGTAAAAACGTAACAAGTTGGTTTTATTAATCATATCAGATAGTTCTAATTCGTGAACTTTTTGCTGAGAAATTTTTTGAAGGCGTTTTTGAATGAGCGGATCAGGATTGGTTAAAAGTTCACCGTTACTATTTTGATAAATCGTTAATTTGTCATTATTACTATTTACAACAGTGTATTTAGGGGTAACGAAGGAATGATTACGGAAAATAACATTTTGATTATGCTGAGGTGATAATAAATCTGTTCCCATAAAGATATATGGCTTAGTATTGACACCTAAAAGATGTAATAAAGTAGGTAAGGCATCAATTTCACCACCATATTGCTTTTGAATGCCACCTTTCAGTCCAGGCATATGAATCATGAAAGGCACTCGTTGTAATTGTAAGTGATCAAATGTAGTCCAGGTATCAGGGTCACGATTTAATAAAGGAGCTAGTGCTTTTTCATCACCTTCGTTCAGACCAAAGTGATCACCATATAAGACAACGATGGAATTATTATATAAACCACTAGCTTTTAAGTAATCAAAAAATTCACGCAAAGCTTCATCGAGATAATGTGCTGTAGCAAAATAATTATTAACCATAGTATTAGGGGTATCAGGCTTTTCAAAGCCCTCAGTATCAGTATCTGATAGTTCATAAGGGTTGTGGTTAGTCACTGTTAAAAATTTGGCATAAAATGGTTGTTGCAGCTGCTCTAAATATTTAACACTTTCAGAAAAGAGTAATTTATCTTTACTGCCCCAATAAGTGTTACTGTCAGCAGTTTGTTGGTAATATTTTTGATCAAAGAAATAATGATAGCCCATATTTTTATAAACAGTATCACGACTCCAAAATGATCCAATATTACCATGAAAAACTGCACTCGTGTAGCCTTGCTGTTGATCTAAGATGGCAGGTGCTGCTTGAAAAGTGTTATTAGTACCTAAACTAGTAAAGAAAGATCCCTCAGGTAAACCAAATAAACTGGTTTCTAACATTGTTTCAGCATCACTAGTTTTACCTTGACCCACCTCATGGAAAAAATTGGAAAACGATAAGGTATTATCATCATGATATAAACTATTGAGAAAGGGCGTTACTTCTTGATCTTTAACCTTGCTATCAATTAAAAACTGTTGAAAGCTTTCTAAGTGGATGATGATCACATTTTTGCCGCGTCCTACACCAGCATATTGGGGATTAGGCGCAGCATAATTTTGATTAACAAATTTTAAAACTGGATCCATACTAGTGCCTTGTGCTCCTGAACGCAACGAATTGCTCTGAGCAGTTTTCAAACCATCATAAGTTAAAAAGGAATTTAGTCCTAAGTATTTGACAATATAAGTTCGATCAAAAGTACGCACTAGTAATTGAGGTCGACTTAATTCAGCCAAAAATAAGTTTAAGACTAAACCAAATAAAGCTATACTAGTTACTGTAAAAGCTTGTAAGCGACTGTAAGGTCGATGGTCAATCTTGATTTTTTTGGTAAAGAATAAAATGATTATAACGGCAAAATCCACAAAGTAAATCCAATCATGAGCCTGAGCCATCGCGATGGCGCTACTGCCAAGACCTTTAGAAACCTTACCAACACTCATAATAGTATTAAAACTAATAAAATCATTAAATTCGCGATAATACAAAATGTTGCTGTATAACAAAATAGTTTCTAAAAGATAAATAATCATTGCGGTAATATAAGTTGTACTAGGCTTTTTAAAATATAAGGTCAAACTCATCAATAAAAGCGTCGAAGCAATCGGATTGAGAATCATTAGAAAATGCTGTAATGGATCCATTGCTCCCATATTAAAGTCTAAATAATACGCAATAACTGTTTTGATCCAAATAAAAATCACTAATAATAAAATCCAACCAGTACGCTGTTTTAAAAGTTGTTTTAATTTCGTTGTCATCATTAATACTTTTCTCTCCAGATAAGTTATCTGTTAATATAAATTCAATTCTAACATTTTATTAGGTTAAATAGCCACAGAGGGACTAATATGATTTTTTTGAACTCAATCTATCAACAAGTATATTTCCAATATTCTGACAAAATCAATCATTTTCCTTTAATTAGATTGATATTTTATAGCTTAGATAAAACAATCTTTTATTTTCTGCTCTTTTTAATAATTAGAGTGGTTTATTTGTTGATCAAAAGAAAAAAATCGAATTGGAAACATGAAATACTTCTGAGTGTTTTTACCATTTATTTATTGCTGTTATTTTTTCTAACCGTTTTTCGACATGGTTATTTTCCTTGGGATTTTCATTTTTACTGGCATCGTTCTTTATCCAATATTAATTTTCAGCCATTAGTGCAAACTTTTAAATTAACGACCGGAAAATCAATTCTTGATTTTATATATAATTTTGGTGGTAATATTGCATGGTTTATTCCTTGGGGCTTGGGACTACCACTATTAAATCCGTTAAAAATTAATTTCAGTAAAACAGTATTTTCAGGAATGTTGCTTTCTGTATTGATAGAAAGTTTGCAATTCGTTTTATTTACTGGTGTAAGTGACATTGACGATGTTATTTTTAATACAGTAGGTGCAGCTATTGGTTATGCTTGCTTTGCTTTATATCAAACTTTCATGAAAAAAATTAAAAAATAGCTTAGTTAATTGTCGAGTTTACAAAAAACACCTGACAATTTGAGCAGTAGTAGTTTAAAATAGTCAATGAAGATAATAATTGAGGAGGAAACTATGGCACATATTAAATTTGATGCATCCAAATTAGGAAAATTTGTTCATGATAATGAACTAAAGGAAATGCAGCCACTGGTTACAGCAGCTGATCAAGAATTACGAGCTGGTACAGGTGCCGGCCATGATTTTCGGGGTTTTATTGACTTACCTGTTGATTATGATAAGAAAGAATTTGCTCGGATTAAAAAAGCTGCCCAAAAAATTCAATCTAATTCTGAAGTTTTTGTTGGTATTGGTATTGGGGGCTCATATTTAGGTGCGCGGGCCGCAATTGATTTTTTAAGTAGCAGTTTTTATAATATTCACAATGATCGCCAAGTTCCAGAAGTTTATTTCTGTGGAAATTCCATTAGTCCTAATTATTTGGCTGATTTACTTGCAGTTATTGGTGAGCGTGATTTCAGTATTAATGTCATTTCTAAATCAGGTACAACTACAGAACCATCCATTGCTTTTCGAATTTTGAAGGCTAAATTAATTGAGAAATACGGCGAAGAAGGCGCCAAAGAACGAATTTTTGCTACAACTGACCGGGCTAAAGGGGCTTTGAAGACCGAAGCTGATGCTGAAGGTTATGAAGAATTCGTAGTTCCTGATGATATTGGGGGTCGTTTTTCCGTTCTCTCTGCTGTAGGGTTATTGCCAATTGCAGTTGCTGGTATTGACATTGATCAATTAATGCAAGGTGCTGCTGCAGCTCGGAGTGACTATAATGTTGCTGACTTAGATCAAAACGAAGCTTATCAATATGCAGCTTTAAGAAATATTTTATATCGAAAAGGTTATACAACAGAATTATTAGAAAACTATGAACCTAATTTGCAATATTTTGGTGAATGGTGGAAACAATTAATGGGTGAATCTGAAGGCAAAGATCAAAAGGGTATTTTCCCGGCTTCTGCCAACTTTTCAACTGATTTACATTCTCTTGGACAATATATCCAAGAGGGACGTCGTAATTTAATGGAAACAGTGATTATGATTGATAATCCACGTCACGATGTTACTATTCCAGCAGAAGCTGGTAATCTTGATGGTTTGCAATATCTAGAAGGTAAGTCTATGGATTACGTGAATAAGCGTGCTTATGAAGGAGTAGTTTTGGCCCATACTGATGGTGGTGTCCCGGTAATGAGCGTTCATATTCCTGAACAAAATGCTTATACGTTAGGTTACTTGATTTACTTCTTTGAAATTGCAGTAGCTATTTCAGGTTATTTAAATGGCATTAACCCATTTAATCAACCTGGTGTTGAAGCTTATAAGAAGAACATGTTCGCATTATTAGGTCGTCCTGGATATGAAGAATTAGGTGAACAATTAAATAAGCGACTATAACTATTAAGCATAAAAGTGCTAAGATATAATTTTATTGAAGACTATTGTTAAAAGAGGACGGAACGATGAGTTTCGTCCTCTTTTAACTTTAAATAGTAAAAGTCTATTAGGGTGTGTATAATTAGTCAAAAAGATGAATAGGGGAAGGTTAATGAAAGATGATAAATATAAATTGGTAGTTTCGCCCAACAGTCTAAAAGTAAAATCAGACGTGTTGTTTACTATCTCTAAGCCCTTAGTTCTTAAAGTTAATGAACAAACTGGGGAAGTTAAATTTTATTTAGAGGCAAGTGATTTAGAAAAAATTAAAAAATTCCCCAATTAAAAAACTCCTGATTATTAAAATCATGGAGTTTTTTTCTTAATTATTTTTTCTCTTTAATAATATAAATAGGACGTTTTTTAACTTCTAAGAAAATCTTCCCAATATAGTTGCCAATAATCCCCAAAAAGAACAGCTGCATTCCCCCTAAAAAGAGAATAATGGAGATCGTTGATGACCATCCCTTAGTGGGATTGCCAAAAATCAGCGACCGAATAACAATAAAAATTAATCCAGCAAAGGCAACAAACATAACAAATAAGCCTAACCAAACGGCAATAATCAGCGGGACGGTTGAAAAATCCGTAATGCCTTCAATCGAATATTTGAATAAACTCCAAAAATTCCAACTCGTAGTGCCCGCTGCTCGGGCTACATTTTTATAAGGGAGGTATTTTGTTTTAAAGCCCACCCAAGAAAAGATGCCTTTGGAAAAACGATTATATTCGCTCATTTCAATAATGGCATCAACCATGTCACGTCGCATAAGCCGAAAATCTCGGGCTCCCGGAACGATTTGGGTATCTGAAATCCGATTAATAATTTTGTAAAACATATTAGAAAAAAAAGACCGCAGCTTAGGTTCGCCACTACGATCCGTGCGGGCAGTGCCGATACAATCATAGTCGGTAGTTTCTAAAAGCTGAATCATTTGAATCAACATTTCTGGTGGGTCTTGAAGATCTGCATCCATAATAGTGACTAAATCACCATCAGCGTTCTTCAGTCCCGCATATATTCCAGCTTCTTTACCAAATTGACGTGAAAATGAGATAAAATGAGTATCAATATCCGTTTTATCCGTTAATTGCCGCAATTTGGTTAATGTGTCATCAGTAGATCCATCATTAATAAATAAGATGGACGGTTGATAGTTAGGTAATTTGCTAAAAGTTTTTTTAATTGCTTGATAAAAAAGTTCAACTGTTTCCTCTTCGTTGTGGCAAGGAACAATGATACTAACTTTTTGGTTCATTATGTTCTAACCTCTTTATTTGATAAAATAATCATAACCTTAATTAAGCTAAATTTCTAGCTGTGATTAAGATAGAAAGTGAGAAATTTATGCAATTACAACTACAAGCAATGACAAAACAACAGTTTAATGAATTTTTGCATTCACAAATTCATGAATATGCACAACAAAAAGTAGCCAATAAATTATGGCATCCAGATCAGGCTCAACAGCGAGCTGCTGAAGATTTTCAGATGTTACTTCCACAAGGACTTGATACTTATCATAACTATTTCTATGTTTTATGTTCAAAGTCACAGCCAATATATGGCTACGTCTGGTTAGCAGAAGTGGTGGACGGTGATCAGCCTGATGAACCTTATTTGTTTATCAATGATTATGCGATTTTGCCCAAATATCAAAATCAAGGCTATGGCCAGCAAGGCTTACAATTAGTTTTTGAGCAGGCTAAAAAACTCGGTTATCAACATTTAGGACTTCATGTTTTTGGTAAAAATCAAATAGCTCAGCATTTATATCAAAAAATGGGTTTTATTCCCACGGATATCGTAATGAAAAAATCATTAAATGATTAGTTTTCTGTAAAAATATTATTTATTTCATTATTTTCCATTAAATTGGGTTCAAGTTATTGACAAAATGGTACTGTTGTTAGAAAATATTAATCAATTTCTAATTTAAATTTCAAAGAAATCATGGGGGTACCGAGCTTGAATAAATTACTACAGCGGATGTTGCGTAAAGAAGATCCAAGTGTATACGAAATTAAAGATGCGCATTTAGAGAGGACCCTACGAGTGCGTGATTTTTTGGCTTTAGGTGTGGGGACAATTGTTTCGACCACTATTTTTACTTTGCCGGGAGCTGTAGCAGCTGAGCATGCTGGACCAGCAGTTATCTTGTCGTTTTTAGGTGCAGCCGTGGTTGCCGGATTAGTTGCTTTTGCTTATGCAGAAATGGCTTCAGCAATGCCTTTTGCCGGTTCGGCATATTCTTGGATTAATGTAATCTTTGGTGAATTTTTTGGCTGGGTTGCCGGTTGGGCTTTACTTGCAGAATATTTTATTGCAGTTGCTTTTGTGGCTTCTGGTTTATCTGCTAATTTTCGAGGATTAATTGCTCCTTTGGGTTTAAAATTGCCCAATGCTTTAGCTAATCCTTTAGGCAGTAATGGAGGAGTAATAGATTTAGTCGCTGCGATTGTGACTATTGGTGTAGCCCTCCTGCTTTCTCGTGGTGTAACAGAAGCAGCTCGTGTAGAGAATGTTTTAGTGGTGGCTAAAGTTTTAGCTATTATTTTATTTATTATTGTTGGCGCAACAGCTATTCATGCTCAAAATTATACGCCGTTCATTCCGAAGTATCATGCTAATCCAGATGGGAGTGCTTTTGGCGGCTGGCAGGGTATTTATGCCGGGGTCTCAATGATTTTTCTAGCTTATATTGGTTTTGATTCAATTGCAGCTAATTCTGCAGAAGCTATAGAACCTCAAAAAACAATGCCTCGTGGAATCTTAGGTTCATTAGTGATTGCAGTAGTATTGTTTGTTGCTGTTGCCTTGGTATTAGTAGGAATGTTTAAATATACCTCATATGCAAATAATGCTGAGCCTGTTGGCTGGGCTTTACGTCATAGTGGACATGGTATTGTTGCTTCTGTAGTCCAAGCAATTGCTGTTATTGGCATGTTTACAGCCTTGATTGGGATGATGCTGGCTGGTTCAAGATTGATTTATTCTTTTGGTCGTGATGGTTTATTGCCAAAATGGTTGGGAAAAGTAAATGATAAAAATCTACCAAATCATGCTTTAATTGTGATTACACTAGTTTCTGTTATTATTGGTTCCATATTTCCTTTTGATGAATTATCACAACTGATTTCAGCAGGGACGTTGATTGCTTTTATGTTTGTTTCTTTAGGTATTTATGGACTTCGCCGGCGTGAGGGTAAAGATATTGTGAATACAGGTTTTAAAATGCCACTTTATCCAGTATTACCATTTTTAGGTTTTCTTGGTTCTTTGATAGTGTTTTATGGTTTGAGCCACGCAGCTAAATTATATGCTGGAGCCTGGTTCTTGGTAGGGGTCTTGGTCTACTTCTTTTATGGTATGCATCATTCCTATTTGGAAAAGAAAAATAGTTAAAATAAAAAAACTTGATTAGTCTATGATTAATCAAGTTTTTTTATTGCTTAGCAATACGGAAGTATTAATTTAGAATTAGCACAGTCAAGTTGATAATGAATATCTTGATTGCCTCGAATTGTCATTTCCATATCGGTAGCATAGACAATTAATCCCAGCTGATGCCCTGGTAATAAGCGGTAATGGGTGGGGTGTAATGCTAAAGTGAATTCATAAAATTCCCCGGGATTAACGGTTTCAACTTGAGTTAAGGCAGTACGATTTTGAAGATTCATGTGGGCCAAAGAAATAAGCTGGTAATCGCTAGTTGAGTTAGACAATTGGTATTCGCGTAAATCTTCTTTTTGATAATGAAATCCCAAATCAAAGGCTTGTGTTTCTAGAACTTGGGGTAATTTCTCTAAACGGTGATAAGTACCATAGTCAATTAAACGACAGCTTATTAACCCGATATTGTGATCACTGGCTAAACGTAACTTGACCTGTGGTCTGCCATCTAAGATGAGAGTTTCAGTTTGAGGTGCCGTTTTAAAGATTAAACGTGTTGCTGCCAAATCGGAATCTGTTTGAACCAAGTCATTTTTCCAATTTTCTAAATGATTTGTATAATAATTAAATTTTTCTGGAATCAGATAATCACGATAAATTTGCGGTGTCAAATCTTTAGGTGCTGGCTGAGTTTGCAGTTGTTGATTTTGTAAATAATAAACTTGGTGTGAATTATTTTTATTGCCCCAGTCAGTTTGACTATGCCAGGTTTCTGCTTGTGCATTATCTTGAATTAAAACATCTGGAAGAATCTGTGCTGCTTGATTATTAACATCGTACAACTTATATGTTAGCCAAAGATTCATCATATCAGTATAGTCCAATGAACGAAAATTATTAATATAAATATGAGGACCTTGGTGAAGGATTAACTTTTTAGTTACGGGGATGTCTTTTAAAGCCTGCCATAGTTTGTAAACATTTTTGGGTTTCACATTCCAATCATTTAAGCCATGAACCATGATAATATCGGCTTTAATTTTTTTAATATTATGACGGTAGTTGCGTTTATCCCAAAAATCATTATAGTTACCCGTTTGACGATCTTGCTGTTGTTTTATTTGGTGTAATTGTTCCAGCCAAGTGGCTTTAATCTGCTGATAATCACCTGCCTGTTTTTGACGGGAAAAAGTTTCTTCTGCTAAAACGTCTGCATCTTCACCTGGAAATCCTCCCGGAGCAACTACGAGTCCGTTTTCACGATAATAATCATACCAACTAGAAATTGCTGCCTCGGAAATAATGGTTTTGAGTCCAGCAACACCAGTTGTAGCAACAGCAGTTGCAAGAGTGCCTAAATAAGAGCGACCAGTCATAGCAATATGGTGATTGCACCACCAGGCACTGATACTAATTTGTTGGGTTTTGTCAGTAAAAGCCGTGCGTTGACCGTTAAGCCATTCAATAATTGCAGTTGCAGATTGAGTTTCTTGATCATCACCACAGATGCGCATACCTTGAGAATCTTTCGTGCCGATACCTGCGGCATACACCACTGCAAATCCACGTGCAAGAAAATAATCATTCAAACTATAACTAAAATGATTACCAAAACTAGCTTGAGCATGCTTGGTTTGTCCCTTAATAGCTCTGGGTGCAGGAATTTTTGATGAAGTAGTTTGATTTTGCTCAATCGTGGATACAGTAGGTTGTTTAGGTGTGAGTGAAACATTAACATTATGGGTTAATCGTTCACCAGCTACATCATTAGTCCCTTGATTATAAGGTGAAGCGGTATAAAGGACAGGAACCGGTTGGTGATTAGATTCACTGGGCCTGATAATTTCGGCTTTTAACAAATCACGTTGACCATCATGATCGCTATCTAAGCTAGATTCTACATAAACCACCTCATGAAGAAGTTGATTAGTATCAAAAACAGGCTGAGTCTTGCCATTAAAAATCAACGGTTTAGAACTATTGTGCATTATTGTTTCAAAATAACCGCGACTAGCCAACTCATCTAAGAATGTTTGTCCATGAACAGTATGAGTAATTAAGAGTTGATACCATCCATGAACCAAGTCTGAAGTAGTTAGCTGTTGGTCGACAAATTGCGGATGGTGAACATCAGCTTTGATTTTTAAAGGTTGCTGCAAATCAAAATCTTGCTCAACTTCAAAGCCTAACAATTGAAAATAAAGATTGTAAAAAGCGGTGGCTGTGATTTGCTCTTGTTGTACATATTCTTCAGCATTTTGGTGAGAAGTCGCCATCAAAGTTCGTAATTGAACTGTTTGAGATTTAATATCATCCAATTCGGGAAAACTAGTGAGCAATAGCTGCTTTAAGGCTTGATGTGGTGCCAAATCAAGAAAATCTGCGTCAATAAAATGAATCTGCTGTAGTTCAAAAATTTCTTGCTGTACGTCAGTGGGTTTGATAGCAAATTGATTTAATTTCATAAGAACCTCCTCATGAGTATTTAATAATTATAACGCATCATACAAGTGAGCAAAATAGTTCCTAACCTCTAGTAAAGGTAGGAACTATTTTAAATAATATCGTTTTTACTTATGGACGACGATCTTTAATAAATTGTTGATAAGCAGCATCTTCAACTGTTGGAGTGATTTTTACTTGTGCTGGGTCGATAGTGGCATGATGCAAGTCATTTTCATTTAAGTCTAGATAGTGGGTGATTGTGGCATTACCAATAAGTTCAATCCAGTAATGATTATCAGTTTGATGAACTCGGGTTTGAACATAACCGCCGGGATTATAAACTGTCAGCAAACGATCGAAAATGTTCAACTCTGGATGAATGAGAGCAAAGGCAAGACTAGTCGCCGACATCCCTGTACCACAAGCATTAGTGAAGCCAACGCCTCGTTCAAAAGTTTGAACAAATAGTTGTTGCTCATTAATAATTTGAGCAAAACTGACATTGACACCATCGGGAAAATAAGGATTAGCTTGATTAAGTTTGGTCCCTAAATTTTTTAGTAAGTCGCCAGCTAAAATTTTAGCCGATACAAAACTAATTAAGTGTGGATTGGGCACAGCAATAGCTGTGAACTTTAAATCAGAAGCTAATACTGGGACAGGTTGATTAATTAATTGTTCCGTTCCTAAGTTGTCAAAGGGTAATGCCGCACGTTGAAAACTGACTGGGCTAATTTCCACGCTGATAGCTTTGACATCTGGCGCCCAATCAGCTTGGCAAGTAACTTTTAAATCAGCCTGCTCAGTTTCCACAATAAAATCATTTTGCTGATATTTTTCGGCTAAATAGCGTCCTACAGTACGAAGACCATTACCGCACATTGAAGCAATAGTACCATCAGCATTAATTACTTGCATTTTTCCCAGTGCTGGCAGATGTTGAGAGTTACTAACTACTAACAAGCCATCAGCACCACCTAAAAGTCCAGTTTGTGAATTAGTAATATTTTTTGCTAGGATGACTAATTCTTCTTGGGTGAGTGGCTGTTGTAAAGTAGTTTGATCAAGTAAAAAAAATTGATTTTGAGAGCCATGCACTTTTTGAATTGTAACCATGATATTCTCCTTTAATTAAAAAATTGATGATAAATTTCTGAAACTGCGATAGGTGCATCAGCTTGTTTGGTTCCTAACATAATTGAAATCCGAGAAGCACCTTGATTAATCATATGCAGTCCAATATTTTTTTTGGCCAAAGATGAAGTGATTAATTTCATGACACCAATTTTATTTCGCATTCCTTCACCTACAATCATCAGAATAGCATAGTCGTCAATCCATTCTAAATAGTCCGGATTTAAAACTTCTTGAATTTTTTGACACATTTGTTGGCGTAATTCCTCTGTAAATTGGCGTTTGTCAAAGATAACTGTCAAGTCGTCAATCCCTGACGGCATATGTTCATAAGAGATATTAAATTGATAAAAAATTTGTAATAGTTTTAATGTGAAACCAACTTCTTTATTAAGCAGATAGCGATGCAAATAAAGTGCTGCAAAATGATTGGAACTAGCCACGCCAGTAATGACATTTTGAGTATGAAAATGTTGTTCAGGAACAATCATAGTTCCAGGAAGATTAGGATGATTAGTGTTTTTGACCTTAATTGGAATTTGGCCCTCAATTGCAGGTATCAATGCTTCATCGTGGAACACCGAAAAACCTGCATAAGATAACTCCCGCAATTCACGATAAGTCATAACTTGAATTGGTTGAGGATGTGTTACAATTCGAGGATCAGCAGCATAAATTGCATTGACATCAGTAAAATTCTCGTACAGCTCAGCTTGTAGCCCTTGTGCTAAAATGGCACCGGTAATATCAGAACCACCACGTGAAAAGGTCGCAATTTGCCCACTTTCAGTGACGCCATAGAATCCTGGAACGATTAACAATTCTTGGGTGTGGCGCCATTTTTTTAAATTTTGATAAGTTTGTGGTAAAACGGCGGCATCATTAGGCACATCGCTTACCAGTAATCCAGCAGTTTTTGGATCTAAAAAGCGTGCTGCAACACCTTGTTTTTGCAGAATTAGAGTAAGTAATTGGGCATTAATTTTTTCTCCATGCGCTTTGAAAGCAGCCATTAAAAAATCATAATTGGCATAGTTAGTTAAGGGTAATTCAATGAGTTCTTGTTTTAAAGGTTGCAATGAATTTTGAGAAATATCAAAAAAATCAGCAATTTCTTGATAACGTGTCCAGATTTGATTTAAGGCTGCCTGATAATCTCTTTTTTGAAGTACACAATTTGCATATTTGATTAAAAGGTCGGTTACCTTAATGTCAGAATCTGACCTTTTTCCAGGTGCAGAAGTAACGATGACATGACGTTTAGGTTCAGCTAAAATAATATTAAGTACTTTTTGAACTTGAGGACCATTAGCGAGTGAACTACCACCAAACTTAACAACTCTCATTTTGACGAATCCTTCTTTTATTAAAATTTTTTTAATGTAATTAGGCTAAATTGTAACATTTTAATTTTAATCTGCAAATATAAATTTCAACGACTAAGGAGCATTATTGAAAAAAATTATTTATTTTGAAAGTTGAAAATATTGGTATAGTCCTATTTTGAAGCAATTTTTCTGGCTTTGATTTTTAAAATAAATTAAGCTGGCAGTGAAGTTATTTTGGCAATTGTGGTTTTATTTTTGCACTTTTTAATTAATAAATTATGAAAAGTGTTGACATTATGATTAATTAATAATAATATTTTTGTTAATCGAAGAGGTCGCAATCAACATGATTAGCTAGTGGAGTTTCTGCAAAGGCATCGAAACTAGTGAAAGGGGCGGTTGCCGAAGCATTAATTATTGCAGTGATTAATTAGCTGGGACGTAATCCAATAAATTGCGGACTGTCGCAAATGATAATTTGCGGAGCGCTATCGACAAAATTGAAACCAGATAATATCTTGTCTGAAGGACTCTTTTGTTTGCTTATGCGCACAAAAGAGTCTTTTTTAATATAATAGGAGAGTTGCCAATGCTAACAAATAATCTATATGATATTAATGAGCATAACCATCTAACTATTGGTGGGGTTGATGCTTTAGAATTAGCTCAAAATTTTGGGACACCATTAATTGTTTATGATGTGGCTCGCATTAAACAGCAGCTGCAAGCTTTTCAAACAGCATTTGCTCAACAAAATATTGATTATGCTGTTAGTTATGCCAGTAAGGCATTTGCAGCTATTGCTATGTATCAAGTAGTAAACCAAGCAGGGGCACATATTGATGTTGTTTCTGGAGGAGAATTGTATACCGCTTTACAGGCTGGATTTCCGATGGAGAAAGTGAGCTTTCATGGAAATAATAAAACACCAGCAGAATTATTATTAGCGGTTAAGCAGCATGTGGGAGTTATTATTTTAGATAATTTTTATGAGATTGAATTGTTGGATCAAATTCTGCAAGAAAATCAAGCTGAAATTAAAGTTATGCTGCGCATTACTCCTGGAGTAACAGCTCATACTCACCAATATGATCAAACTGGGCAAGAAGATAGTAAATTTGGTTTTGATGTTCGTTCAAGACAAGCAACTCGAGCTCTCAAAATGGTTTTAGCTAATTCTCGCATGGATTTAATTGGAATCCATGCTCATATTGGTTCACAGATTTTAGAGGTCGAAGGATTTGAATTAGAAGTGCAAGCTTTGATGCAAATCATTAAAGACTGGTCACAGCAGTATGACTATCAGCCACAAGTGTTGAATTTAGGTGGTGGTTTTGGTATTCGTTATACAGCTCAAGATCAAATTATTGAGCCAGAAGTTTTCGTCAAAGCCATTGTTCAAGCAGTAAAAAGATCTGCAAGCAAGTATCAATTGTCCATCCCCGCTATTTGGATTGAACCAGGACGCTCAATTGTTGGGGCAGCAGGCTATAGCTTATATACAATTGGCTCACGAAAAGATGTCCCCGGTTTGCAATCTTATGTTAATGTTGATGGAGGAATGGGTGATAATATTCGCCCTGCATTATATCAGGCTGATTACGAAGCTATTTTGGCTAGAAATCCTCAAGCAGCAGCAGTAGAAACAGTCCATTTAGCTGGACGATATTGTGAATCAGGAGATATTTTAATTGATCAACAAAAATTGCCCGCTAGCCATCCGGGAGACATTGTTGCAGTTTTAGCAACTGGTGCTTATGGTTACAGCATGGCTTCCAATTATAATCGCGTTCCGCGTCCTGCAGTAGTCTTTGCGGAAGCAGGCAAATCTCAATTAGTTATAAAACGGGAAACGTACGCTGATTTAGTAAGTCATGATTGTTTTTATCAACAAAAAGGGGGGAATTAGTTATGAAAAACAAATTATCAGCACCAGAAATCATCAAATTTATCAGTGATGCTCCTAAAAAAACTCCAGTTAAAGTATATGTGAAAGGTGATTTAGAAAATCTTTCCTGGCCTCAGGGAGTGCAAACTTTTATTGAAAAAACAACTGGAGTGGTTTTTGGTGATTGGGAAGATTTAGGTCCATTTTTAAAACAACATGCTAATGAAATTACGGACTATCAAATCGAAAATAGTAGTCGTAATTCGGCTGTTCCACTTTTAGATATGAAAGCAATTAATGCGCGGATTGAGCCAGGAGCAATTATCCGTGATCAAGTTGAAATAGGTGATCAAGCCGTCATTATGATGGGAGCAGTTATCAATATTGGTGCAGAAATAGGCGCGGGTGCCATGATTGATATGAACGCAGTTTTGGGTGGTCGAGCGATTGTTGGCGCTAATGCTCATATTGGTGCGGGTGCAGTTTTAGCTGGAGTGATTGAACCAGCTTCGGCCCAACCAGTAAGAATAGGTGCGGGTGCTTTAATTGGCGCTAATGCGGTTGTGTTAGAAGGAGTACAGGTGGGTGCTGGGGCAGTCGTTGCTGCCGGCGCAGTCGTTACCCAAGATGTAGCTGCTCATAGCGTAGTTGCGGGCGTTCCGGCTAAATTGATTAAAAAAATCGATGCTAAAACTAGTGCTAAAACCAAAATTGAAACTGATTTGAGAAAGTTGTGAGCTTATGAGTATTTTAACCAAACAACAACTACTCCAAATTCGCCGCGATTTACACCAAATACCTGAATTGGCTTTACAAGAAACACAAACTCATGATTATTTAATCAAAATAATTAAACAATTTAATGCGCAACATTTAGAAATAAAAACAATTCCGCAATTGCCTACTGCCTTATTAGTAAAAGTACATGGCTCCCATCCTCAAAAAACTATTGGCTATCGTGCTGATATTGATGGCTTACCTGTAACAGAACAAACTAACTTAGCGTTTTCTTCTTGTCATACTGGACAAATGCATGCATGTGGTCATGATTTGCATATGACTGTAGCTTTAGGCATTTTAAATTATTTCAGTGAACACCAACCACAAGATGATTTAATCTTCTTTTTCCAGCCTGCTGAAGAAAGTGAAAATGGCGGGAAGCTGGCTTATGAACAGGGAGTTTTTCAAGGTGCTTGGCGCCCAGATGAATTTTATGCCCTACATGTAACACCAGATTTGCCATCAGGCACAATTGGCTGTCGTTTAGGAACTTTATTTGCAGGTACTACAGAAATAAATATTGATCTGCAAGGACAAGATGGGCATGCTGCTTACCCTCAAAGAGCTAATGATATGATTGTAGCGGCATCAGCAATGATTGAACAAATACAGACAATTATTTCTCGTAGTATTGACCCAATTGAAGGTGGGGTAGTGACAATCGGGAAAATGGAAGCTGGAACTATTCGGAATGTAATTGCTGGTCACGCTCATTTGGAAGGTACTATTAGAGGATTAACACAAACTATGATTGAAAGAATCGATCAACGTTTGCAAGAAATTGGTGCTGGTATTGCTAAGAGTTTTAATGCTGATGTGCAAGTAGAGCTCCATCAAGGCGGTTATTGGCCTGTTGAAAATAATCCCCAATTAACAGCAGAATTTATTAATTATATGAAAAGTAATCCTGATATTAAGTATCAAGAAACGCAACCAGCTATGACAGGAGAAGATTTTGGATATTTGTTAGCACAAATTCCAGGAACAATGTTTTGGCTGGGCGTTCAAGATAAGGCACAATTGCATTCTGCAACTTTTAATCCTCAAGAAGATGCAATGTTTGCTGGGATGCAAGCGATGATTGGCTTTTTGAATAACCATATGCAAACTAATTAAAGGAGGAAAGTGCAATGACAAATTTTACAAATGCTGATTTAATGACAGCAATTATTACGCCTTTTAAAGATGATGGCAGTATTGATTATCCTGGATTAGAACAATTAACTGAGCATTTATTAAAAACGGGCAGTCGCGGATTTGTAATTGGCGGTACAACTGGCGAAGCGGCTACAATGAGTCATGATGAAAAAATTGAATTGTATACGAATTTTGCGCAAATTATCTCACAACGTGTTCCAGTAATTGCTGGTACAGGAAGTAATAATACTGCAGAGACAGTTCAATTTACCCGTGAAGTAAGTCAAATTCCAGGAGTTGATGCAGCATTAGTAGTGGCCCCATATTACAATAAGCCCAACCAGCGTGGTATTAAAGCTCATTTTGCAGCAGTAGCAGCTCAATCGCAAATTCCTTTGATGATTTATAATATTCCAGGAAGAACAGGGATTACGATTGCTAAAGAGACAATTGTGGAATTATCTCAAAACCCACAAATTGCTGGTGTTAAGCAATGTACTTCATTAGAAGACTTAGAATATATCATAGAAAATACCACAGATGATTTTATGGTTTATACTGGAGAAGATGCACAGGCTTTAACGGCTAAAACTTTGGGTGCTCGTGGCGTCATATCCGTAGCTGCACATATTTATGGAAAAGCCATGCGATCAATGTATGGTGCATTGGCCGAAGGCGATGTTCAAACTGCAGGAACATTACAACGGCAATTACTACCTAAAATGCAAGCTTTGTTTATGTATCCTTCCCCATCGCCAGTAAAGGCTGTATTAACAGCACAGGGACTTGCTAGTGGTAGTTGTCGTTTACCAATTATGGATTTAAATGAATCTGAAAAAGAGCAATTAGCTTTGCACTTAGGACTCCAAGAACATGCTTTATCGGGAGCATTACCATTAGAGTTAGGAGTTAATTAAATTATGAAAAAAGTGATAATTGCAGGTATTACAGGTTCTATGGGACAACAAGCAGCACAGTTAGTCATGAAGCAATCTGATTGCCAATTAGTAGCCGCTTTAGCGCCTCATGCCCAAAAATTAACAAATTTACCAGCAGATGTACAAATTTTTGAAAAATTAGCTGACGTTGATATTGCTGCTGATATTTGGATTGACTTTACAACTCCGCAAGCAGTATTTGAAAACACTAAATACGCCTTGGAGCATCAAATTCGTCCCATTATTGGTACTAGTGGATTAAAAGATTCTCAAATTGAACAACTTCAAGCTTTAGCGAATAAACAGCATATTGGCGGCCTTATTGCTCCTAACTTCGGCTTATCAGCAGTCTTATTGATGAAGTTTGCTCAAGAAGCGGCTAAATATTTTCCAGATGCTGAGGTGATTGAAATGCATCATCAAGATAAAATTGATGCTCCATCAGCAACAGCCATTAAAACAGCACAACTCATAGCTCAAAGTCGCTTAAAACAGCCTTTAACAAAAGATAACTCGAATGAAGTAGCTGCTCGAGGGACTGATTATCAAGGGGTTAAGGTCCATTCGGTGCGTTTGCCCGGTTATTTAGCTCATGAACAAGTGCTCTTTGGTGGACCTGGAGAAGCTTTAACAATCAGACAAGATTCTTTTGATCGATCTTCATTTATGCAAGGAGTTCAAGTAGCTTTAGATCGGGTATTAGACTTATCTGAATTAGTAGTTGGATTAGAAAAAATATTATAAGGAAGTATAAAAATGCCAGACTTACCCGCGGATTTAGCACAAATCACGCAAACGCGAATTAAAAATATTAAACCTTCAGGCATTAGAGCTTTTTCACAAAAAGTAGAAAATATTCCTGGAATTGTCAAGCTGACTTTGGGAGAACCTGATTTAAACACACCAGATCATGTGAAACAAGCAGCAGTGCAGAGTATTTTGAATAATGATTCTCACTATTCAGCACAAACAGGTACTTTAAAGTTGCGGCAAGCTGTTAGCCATTATTTGCAACGCACAGAAGGCTTAGATTATAATCCTCAAAATGAAATTGTTGTCACTGTAGGAGCGACAGAAGCTTTAGCAGCTACAATGTTGGCACTATTTCAGCCAGGGGATGAAATTATCGTACCTACACCATCTTATGCACTTTATTTTCCTCTAATTCAATATACACAAGCGCAGTTAGTTGCTATTAATACAGCGCATAGTGATTTTGTTTTAACTCCTGAAGATTTAGAAACTACCTTAAAACAGCATCCTCAAGCTAAAGCCATTTTATTAAATTATCCAACTAATCCTACTGGACGTGAGTACTCACAAACAGATTTACAACAATTATCTGAAATTATTAAAGAACATCACTTATATGTCATTTCTGATGAAATTTATAGTGAATTTACTTATGATCAACCTCATGTTTCAATTGCCCGCTATTTACCAGAACGAACGTTATTAATTAATGGAGTTTCTAAATCGCATGCAATGACGGGTTACCGGATAGGTTATGTTGTGGGTCCCAAAGATTTAATTGGCTTAATTACAAAAATGCATGCTTTTATGGTAACAGCTCCATCAAATCCAGCACAAGCTGCTGCAGCGGAGGCTTTAGAAAATGGTGCTGCTGATCCAATAGCAGCTAGAAAGATTTATCAGCAACGTCGAGATTATATTATGACAGCTTTAAAGCAGATGGGATTGGAAACTATCACAAGTGAAGGTGCCTTTTATATTTTTGTGAAGATTCCATCGGTTTATGGTACAGATGACGAAGCATTTGCTTTAGATTTAGCACAAAAGGCTAAAGTGGGAGGTACACCAGGTAGTGCTTTTGGTCCCGGAGGTGCAGGCTACGTACGCTTTTCTTACGCTGCGAGCGATAAAGATTTACAAACAGCAATGAATCGTATACAAAAATTTTTAAAAACAGAGGTCAAAGGTTAATGAAAAAGTATGTTGTGGCTATTTTAGGTGCAACTGGTGCAGTTGGCAGTCGGTTAATTAGTGAATTAGAGCAATCAAACATTCCTGTAAAAGATGTAAAATTTTTAGCATCAAAACGTTCTGCAGGGAAAAAGTTGAAATTCAATGATCAAGAAGTAATAGTGGAAGAAGCTACTCCAAAATCATTTGAAAATGTGGATTTGGTTTTATCTTCCGCAGGAGGCACAGTTTCCAAACAATTATTGCCTGAGGCAGTGAAGCGTGGTGCAGTTTGTGTCGATAATACTAGTGCCTTTCGAATGGATGAAAATGTTCCTTTAATTATTCCAGGAGTGAATGAGCAACAATTAAACCAGCATAAAGGAATTATTGCTAATCCTAATTGTTCTACTATTCAAATGGTAGCTGCCTTATTCCCCATTTATCAACGTTGGGGATTAGAACAGATTATTGTTTCGACTTATCAAGCTGTTTCCGGCGCTGGTCAATCAGCCTGGAATGAAATGTTACAACAAGCGCAAGAACGTTTGGATAATGAAGAATTAGTAGCTAATATTTTGCCAACAGCAGCTGATAAAAAGCATTATCCATTAGCTTTCAATTTATTACCACAAATTGATGTTTTTGAAGATGATGGATATACCCATGAAGAATGGAAAATGATTCATGAAACTAAAAAGATTTTATTTAATGATCAAGATTCTTCACGGATTAAAGTAACTGCAACTTGTGTTCGTGTGCCAGTAGAAATTGGCCATGGTGAAGCAGTTTATTTCACTGTGGAAGATAAAAGTGCCGTAGCATCAGAAATACAATCAGAAATTGAACAAACCCCCGGCTTAGTGTTACAAGATAAGCCACAAGAACAGATTTATCCGCAACCATTATTAGCTGCTGGAAAGAGAGATACCTTTGTAGGGCGTGTCCGTGCAGATAATGAAAATCCTGGAGCTTTCCATATGTGGGTTGTAGCTGATAATTTATTAAGAGGTGCTGCTAGTAATACTGTTGATATTGCTGAATGTCTGGTAAAAAGAGATCTTGTACGCGTGCCTTAATATTAACAAAAAGATGACTGCAAATTGCAGCCATCTTTTTTATTAGAAATTAAAATTTTGTTGTGATAAGTGCTCTAAATAATTTTGCCGCTTACTGTTAGTTGAACTAGAAATACCGCCAAAATTTTGCCACTGACCATGTTTAATACCTAATTGTCTTAATGTCTTTCGAATAAATATTTTTTGAATTCCATTACCCATTAAACAGCGAAAATATAAAGTTGGTGACGTGGAAGTAGTCAAAACATAGGCTTTTTTGATATTAGTTAATTCTCCATGAATACCAGTTTGAGAAACCGTATGCGACAATCCTGGTCCTTCTTTCATTACTTTGTCAATAAAACCTTTAAGCATGCCAGGTATACTATTCCACCAAATCGGACTGATAAATATAATTCCTTGGGTTGCCTGTAATAAATGAAGATATTTTGTGACTAAAGGATCATGAGTTTGGCCAGTATGAAAGAGCCGCAATTCTTCTTGGTCGTAAAATGGTATAAATCCATCTGCATATAAATCTATCACTGTAAAATTTTGGTGATGCTGTTGCAAATTGTGAATTACAGCTTCTAATTCAGCATGATTAAAACTCCCAGTGTAGGGATGACAATAGATGATTAAGATATTATTGACTGACATAGTTATTCTCCTAAGAGTTGATTTAAAGTCTGTTTAAGTAATTCTGGATTAAAAGCTACCACTTTATTCTTGATTAAAAAACCATAACCCTGTATAAAAGACCAAATCTTGATCAAAAATTCTTGACGTTGTGCCGGTGTTTTTTGCGGCAAAAGATTGTTAATAATAGTAACAGTTAAATTGTATAGTTGAAAATGCTCCTGTTCTGGATTTGTCGCTTGATAAAGGGAATTAATGCTAGGATTGAAAAATAAAAAATTAATCAAATTGGGCTGTTTTTCAAAATAAAATAATAATTGCTTTCCGAGTTGTAGTAATTGTTCTTGTGGGCTATTTTGTTGCCTAACAGTGGGCAAAATAGTTTGATAAATATTTTGGGAAATTTCAATACTAATTATTTTAAATAAATCATCTTTACTTTCAAAATGCTTATAAAAAGCGCCGGTAGTTAAACCTAATTTTCGCAACACTTGCCGTAATGAAAAATTTTCCCATGAATTATTACTTATTTCTGTAATTGTTAAGTGAATTATTTTTTCTTTAGTATTATTAGAATTCATATTACCTCCTATATTCAAAGGATAACGCTGTTATCTTTAGAATACAATAAAAGCAGTTAATTTAACTGCTTTAAATGTTTATTCGTAATTGAGAGCAAAATCTTGGACTGAAAAATAATTTAATCTATTATTAAATAAATAATTACTAGCGAATCCTAACAGAATCGGTAACACACAGAACAGAATAGTAACTTCGATTATTTGACCGATGGAATTAGATTGCCAACTATTAAGAGCAGCTAGAGGACCAATTAATCCTGAAAATCCAAAACCAGCACTAGTAGGAGTGCCGCCTATCTTAAATAAAGCACCGACACCTCCCATAATTGCCGCATTAATTATAATAGGTAGTAATAGACGTGGGCGAGTCATAAGATTGGCCATTTGCATCTTGGGAGAACCTAGAAAATGGGCAAGTGAAGTTCCGATAGAATTAGCTTTCCAGCCATAAATAGCTAAAGCAAAGCTAGCAGCGGTAATCCCTAAGTTGGCCGATCCTGCGGCAATACCGTGAATACCTACTGCTGTGGCAATTCCAACAGAAGAAATCGGAGAAACAATTAATAAAGCAAAAGCAATTCCCATCAAAGCACCAGTTAAAATAGGTTGTAAATTAGTTAAGTGCGCAATAATCATACCAATAAAGGTAGTAATTTGCTGGACAGGCTTGAGAGTCAAAATGCCTAGACCACCAGCCACAATTAAAACTAAAGTAGGCAATAATAAGACGGTATAAGCTTTGAATTTAGTGCCCAACAATTCAATTAATAAGTAGCCAATCATAATTGTAACAGCGATATTAATTACATCACCAGAACCAGCTGCATTAAAGCCTTGTTTAGTAAAATGAAAATTACCAGCACCACATACAGCAGCCAAGGCTAATGAAGCTGTTTGAATAGGTGATAATTTGCCAATCATTCCGACACAAGCAGCACTAGCCACAGGTAACATCATAGCCGCTAAGCTAGTCATTGTTAAAATGATTGCTAGATTAGGAAATTTGGGCAATAAAGCCTTGATTAAGTTATTAAGTAAAGCACCTGGAACTAAAGCAACGATAATTCCAGTTGATAGACCGTTTAAAGTGTTCATCAGTATTTCTTTGCCATTTTTTTGCATATATTCCACCTCATTAATTTTAATTAAACAAAAATCCCTCACAGAATAACAAACTGTGAGGGCAGAAGAGGAATTACTCAGGATAATTGCACCGCACAGTAGTTGTTAAAGCAACCTGTGCGGCCTTTGAATTTCATGCTGAAATCTTCGGGCGTTTCAGATTGCTTTTCTGAAAATACCCAAAGTAATAATTATCAATATTTAAATGTGAGTTTATCAAAATTGTCATTATTAAAAACTCCTTATAAATATCTTAGAATTTATCATAAATGATTTAATCTAAAAATGCAACTAAAAATTTAATGAGCGATGTTTTTTTGATTAATCGTCTTAATAGAAAGTATATTGGGATTAGCAGCTAAATCGTCAATAATTTGAATAACGCTTAATTGTTCAGGAATTTCTAAGATATAAGTACTACTACAAACTTGGGCAGCATTAGCGTTGTTATCAAGATTATAATCAATATCTTTAATTGCAATTTGTTGATTATTGAAGTAATGTTCAATAAATGTTCGAGTAGTATCTTTTTGTTGATAAGTTAGTTGGAGAGTTTTACTAGAAGGAAAAGCAAATAAGTGTTGAAAAAGGGTTAATACTACTAACACTGCAATTGTGCCACAAATTCCAATTTCATAAAAACCCATACCAATATTTAAACCTACTCCAGAGACTATCCAAACACTGGCAGCAGTATTTAATCCGTGAACAGAATCGTTCCGAACCAAAATAGCCCCCGCTCCTAAAAAACCAATTCCGCTTACAACTTGTGCTACTAATCGCGAACTATCGATTTGAAAGATGCGCATGTATTGATGATATTCCAAAGCATGATGTAAAGTATGATAGCCAATATTTATTTGCATCAGAGCAATAATGCAAGCACCTAAGCCCACGAGAATATGGGTCCGAAATCCTGCAGGCTGATTTTTTTGGGCGCGGTTATAACCAATGGCACCTGAACAGATAATTGTTAAAATTAGTCGAACAATAATTTGCGATAATGATAATTGATAAAACATTAGTAAATTCTCCTACCAGTTTTGTAAAACCTCATTATGCCTAACTGCTGATAATTTAGCAATTAATATGAAAATAAATTGGCAAAAAGATAACAAGTAAGATTCCTTGAATATGTTATAATCTAACTATAATCAGAGTATTAAAGTACATCTATTAATATAGGGGGCAAATTAAATGCATATTCCTTGGAAACGTTCAGGAACCAATTATGTATTGGCAGGTGTTTTGGGTGGTATTGCAGAGCAATTGGACTGGAATGCGAATGTGTTACGTGTATTATGGGTTTTATTAACAATTTCACCTTTTCCTGGATTAATAGTATATTTAATTTTATGGCTGTTGATGGAAAAACCAGATCAATACGTACGATAAAAAGACCACTCTAAACGAGTGGTCCTTTTATTGTAAGTGTCTCCACAAAAATTGTTAATTGAATCTGTTTGAATAACTAAGAAATGGAAACTATATATTTATATGATAAGTCTTATTGAGTTTGATTGTGTCTTAGCCGTGAGCACGTGTCCAGAATAAAAATATTATTATAAGTGCAGGTATGGAAATCCAATGAGGAATGGTGATATTAATTTTAATTTTTCTTGTATCATCAACAATTTTATTGGAGTAATCGAGATACTTTTTCATTGTATATTTTCCTTTCATAATTTAAAAAATGGTTAACTAATTATTGCCATAGTATTGTTACAACAAGACTATAGATAAAATGCAAGAAAAATCTTAACTATAAATTCATATTACTAATTTTCACAATGAAAAATAAAATACCGACCCTCAAAGGTCGGTATTTATCGCGTTTAACAGCTTTATTGGGTATGTAGGGCTCGAACCTACAAATTACGGATTCAGAGTCCGTTGCCTTACCGATTTGGCGAATACCCATTTATCAGAACATAGAAAATTTTACTCAAAAAGTTAAATACTGTCAACCCTAATATTTAGAAAATTTTGAAATAAGCATCCTTTTAGCGCTTGCAGACAGCTCTGTTTATTACTACAATAATAGAGTTGATTAAAAATATATTGAGGTGAAAACAGTGCATCCTGTAAAGAGAAGTTCTTGTACTAGTATTTTAATTGGAAGTAAAGCAACCATTGATGGTTCTATTATTATTGGCCGCAATGAAGATGCTGGTCCGTCTGTGCCAAAGCATTTTGTGGTTTATCCTCATCAAGAAAATTTAGAAAATCCCTACTTTAAATCGAAGGTAAATAATTTTCAAATGAAACTACCCAACACACGGTATAAATATACCGCAACTCCAGAATGGACAGATAAGGAAGGGGTCTTTGCTGAAGATGGTTTTAACGAATTAGGTGTAGCTATGAGTGCTACTGAGAGTGTTTATACTAACTCGTTAGCTTTAGGTGCTGATCCTTTAGTTCCTGATGGCATAGGCGAAGAAGCGATGATTACTTGTGTTTTGCCATATATTAAAACAGCACGCCACGGAGTGGAATATTTAGGCGGTTTAGTTGAAAAATATGGTACATATGAGTCTAATGGTATTTTATTTGCTGATCAAAAAGAAGCTTGGTATATGGAAATAGTGTGTGGTCATCAATGGGTTGCCCAAAGAATCCCGGATGATTGTTATGCCGTTGTTGCTAACCAAGTCGCTATTCAAGAAGTAGATTTTGAAGATAATTATAACTTTATGTTTAAAGATGACTTAAAAGAATTTGTTTTGGAGCATCATTTAAATCCTGAACCAGATCATTTTAATTTTCGGTTAATTTTTGGAACGCATAGTGAAGCAGATGAACACTATAATACGCCACGAGTGTGGTGGGGCCAACAGCGTTTTTCTGGTGTAACAACCGAATCAGCAACTAGTGAGGAATTAGATTTTGTCAAAAAGCCCCAACATCTATTAAGTATTGAAGATGCTAAAGAATATTTAGCTTCTCACTTCGAAAAAACACCTTATGATCCACTATCTAATAGTCCGCATGCGCATGATTTTCGTCCGATTAGTCTAGCTAAAACCCAAGAATCACATTTATTACAAATTCGGCCTAATTTACCAGTCGATGTCGCTTGCATTCATTGGTTAGCCATGGGAGTAACAGCTCAAAGTGTTTATGTGCCATTTTATTTAGGAATTAATCAAACCCCTTTGTTCTATCAAAAAGGAAAGTTACCTTATGATAGTGAATCGGCTTATTGGCTGTATAAATTAGCCGGGATATTAATTGATGGTCATTATCATGAATTTGGCCAATTATTGCGTGACACCCAAAAAAAGATTACTGCTTATTTGGCTAATCAAGTGCAAGAAATAGATAATACTGCTCGTGAATATTCAGCTAGCGATAAACTGGACGATTTTTTGACGCAACGCTCGCTTGCCAACGCTGAATATGCTGCAAATGAGTATCGAAAAATGATAGCAAAAATAATCACTGAGTCCACGGATTTTTCCCCATTAAATTTTCAAACTGATTTAAATTTGTAGTAAGGAGTAGTTGTTGTTGTGGATAGTCAAAAAAGTAATAAGGCGACAATTGGCGTTTTAAGTTTGGTAATGATGATTTTTACCACGATTTATGGTTTTAATAATGGTACTATTGCGTATTTACAAATGGGATATGCCAGCATTATTTGGTATGTTTTTGCGGCTATATTTTTCTTTTTGCCTTCAGGATTAATGTTTGCGGAATATGGCTCAACTTTTAATAATGCGGAAGGAGGAATTTATTCGTGGCTCGAGGGTTCTGTCGGTCCTAAATTTGCCTTTTATGGAACTTTTATTTGGCTGACTTCTTGGGAGCTATGGTTAGTTTCTACAGCTTCTAGAGTATGGATTCCTATTTCAGTTTTATTTCAGGGTAGTGATCAAACCCAGACTTGGCATTTTGCAGGTTTAGCTTCCACACAAGTGATTGGCTTATTAGGAGTATTATTCATTATTGTTGTTACTTTTCTGGCGGGTTACGGGATGAAATGGATTAGTAAAATTTCCTCATTCGGCGGAATTATTATGGTAATCCTGAATGGATTGTTCTTTATCGTGAGTTTACTTATTTTGGTTTTAAATCATTTTAAGTTGCAACAACCAATTACTGGTGTACAAACGTTTATTCATTCACCTAATGCTAGTTTTGCTACCACGATGGGAATGCTTTCTTTTGTGGTATATGCAATTTTTGCTTATGGTGGTTTAGAGTCATTAGGTGGAGTTACTGATTCTTTAAAAAATCCCAAAAAGACCTTTCCGCAAGGAATTTTAATTGCCACAATCGCAATTTCTTTATTATATGCTATTTCGATTTTATTTTGGGGAATTAGTGCTAACTGGCAGCATGTCTTGAATAACTCAAAAGTTAATCTAGGTAATGTCGGCTATGTGTTAATGGATAATTTAGGTTATACATTAGGCCAGTCTCTACATTTAAGTACAAGTATATCTTTAACAATTGGTCAATGGTTCGCACGCTTTGTTGGTTTTGATAATTTTATCATGTATTTGGGTTCATATTTTGTGCTGATTTATTCACCATTAAAATCATTTATTTTAGGTACGCCCCGTGATTTTTGGCCCACTAAACTCACACAACTGAATCGCCAGCATATGCCTGCGTATGCTATGTGGATTCAAGCAATTGTGGTTGCAGTTATTATTGTCGGAGTGTCTTTTGGTGGTTCTAGTGCTAAGCAGTTTTATAATATTTTAACTTTAATGGGGAATGTTTCAACTTCAGTTCCTTATCTATATTTGATTGCCGCTTTTCCCTTTTTTAAAGCTAAACAAAACTTGGAACGTCCTTATGTTTTTTATAAGACACAAACTAGTGCTAATATTGCCAGTATCATTGGCTTTATGGTAGTAGCACTAGCGATTTTATTTACTTTTATTGAACCAATTGTGCAGCATCAATACTTTGATGCTTTTTGGACAGTGGCAGGACCGATTTTCTTTACTATTGTGGCTTATTTCTTATATCGGCGTTATGAACAGCGTAAAATCAAGGATTAGGTAAATTTTTTTGGTTTAGTTGTTATAGGGGCGAGACAATTAATTGTTTCGACTCTATTTTTATTAGGTTTGCTTGATTTCAAAATTGTCAGTGACTAGAACATTTGCTTTATCAATATTGCTATAAAAATTAATAATGACAAATTTAGTTTGATACTCAGAAAAAATTTGCGTTAATTGAATTTTTAAAAAATTTAAAATTTCCTTGACCAGATATTTGGCAATATAAATATTTTCTTTAATTACATTGGGGTTGAGATTAGTTGGGTTATCGAGATATCGCAAAAATTGTTGGATAGAATCATCGGTGTTTTTTTGTGTTGGCCAAAATTGCAAAAAAACATTGTAATTATTATCAATATCTAATTCTAGACTAATTGGCAAGTTGCGAATAATATTTTCCAATTTAAAAGTAGCGCTAATAAATCCTGTGGCCGTTTGCCAATTTTTAGTAGAAGAATTTTTAAAAGGGGATAAAAAATAGAATTTAATATCAAAATCGGTTAGCGCCAAAGGGAAAAGCTCGTTGAAATTAACATTTAAATAAAGTGCAATGGCTACTAAAGTACTAATACTGGTTTTGGGTGGAACAATCTTTTGGTGAGCCAACTTAGACAAAGCGGGTCTAGAAATGCCAATATTTTGGGCCATTTCTGTAATATTAATATTATTTTGTTTGATATATTCACCTAATAAATTAACCAATCTTCTCACCCTTACATAATTTATAGATAATACGATTAATAAACTGATTGAAAAATCGTTAAAAAGTTATATAATGTATTTTATAAATTACAGTTATTTTGTTAAATGTAATCTTGAGTTTACAAAAGTTAGCTTTTCAGTTATAGTAAACTCGTTTAGAAAAACGATTTTTAAAGGTTTTAGAATATTTTAACATTGTTTTGCTGAGTATTAAAAAGAGGAGCCAGCAGAGTATGCAATTAGATAATACACGAAAATTATTGTTTGAAATTTGTGAACAAGATGGGCTAGATCCAGACGAAGATTTTATTACACCTGCAGCAAAGATTGTCACTGCACTAAATATTCTTTTAGATTATTATGAAAAAATATACTATACTAATCTGAAAAACGACATTTCTTCACTAAATCATGAGTTGCCTGACATTAACGATAAAATTGAATTAACAGCAGATTTAGCTTTTGCTGAAGCGATTAAATTAAATAAAAATATGGCAACCTTGTTTCAGGCTAATATGATGGGATGATAATATTCAAAAGTATTTTTGAAATAGTATTTTACATATTGAGAATTGGAAAGATACAAAAATTGATAATTTGAGACACAAAATAAGCCATCAATCATTACGATTGTGGCTTATTTAAAAACTTTATTTATCGCCCGTACGGGAATTGAACCCGTAACTCCACCTTGAGAGGGTGGCGTCTTAACCATTTGACCAACGGGCAATACAACAACAAATATAATACCCAAGATTAAATAATTAGTCAATAGCTAATAAAAATATTGTTGAAAAATTAAATCTGAGGGAGTATTATCAAATATAATTAGTTTTTTCAGTAAAAGGCTAACTAATTACTTTGTTAATGGATTAAGATGATACATTAACCCATAAATAAGGCAGAAAGATTATTGATAAAATGTAAAATAATATTAGCTTTGATGTTTTTAGTTTTCACATAAATCAGACCCAGAACAAATCCTAAAATAGCTTTTGATAAGAAATAAATAGGATCACTAGAAATATGCATTAAACCAAAGATAATAGCACTGATTGCTGCACCAAAATATAAATTATCGGGAAAGAACCAATTAATTAAATATCCTCGAAAAAAGATTTCTTCTGTAATCGGAGCAATAATTGTGGCATAAATAACAAATAAAACGGGGAAATGTTTTACAAGTTCCGTTTGTGCATTAACATTACTATTGCCAGTCGTTTTCATTAAAGGAAGTAAAATCAAATTAATACTATAATTAAAAACAGCAGCGATAATAATCCAAATATAGCTTTTAGAAGAAAGAGACTTAGTCGCAAAATTTTGTGTTCTTTTGAGGATATAAATCATAACAAAAAGCAAAATTACTGCTGTACTTAAAAAAGTTAGATCAATAAATAATTTATTATTACTGGAGGGTTTGGTTATTGTTAAAATACTTGGTGGCAGCTGCTGTAGCAGATATAAAAATAATAGTGCCAATATTTTGCCAATTATGTTAAGATAGTTGTTATTTTGTGGTTTTAAATTCATATTTACACCTTGTTTGGAATGGAAGTGGAATAATGTTTCATGTTATGAAGAACCGAATTTCGCTGATGAGCGTTTTCGGTGCGATTGTTTTTATGTCCCTGCAAGTTTTAGGAACTTTGTACATTCCTAATATTACCTCTGACATTGTCAATAATGGTATTACAAGGGGCGACACACATTATATCATAGTTGCTGGTATAAGAATGCTAGTAGTATCTTTGTTTGTTGTGATTGCCTCTTTTATGAATGTCTTATTGGCATCCCAAGCTTCACAAAAACTAGGACAAAATTTACGTAATGATATTTATCGTAAAGTGTTGTATATGTCCAATGATGAATTTGATCAGGTCGGAACTTCATCATTAATTACACGAACTACTAATGATGTCGTTCAAATTCAAAACGTAACTTTAATGATGTTGCGAATGATGATTATGGCACCGATTATGATGATTGGTGCCAGCTTTATGGCCTATCAAAAAAATCAACAATTAACAAAAATTTTTGTTTTTGTTTTACCTATTTTAGTTATCGTTATTGGAATTACGATGTATTTTGCAGTTCCTTTATTTAAAGCGATGCAAAAAAAGATAGATCGTCTGAATTTAGTTTTTCGCGAAGGCTTAACTGGTGTGCGGGTTATTCGTGCATTTCGGCAAGATGATTGGGAACAAGAACGATTCGATGTCGCTAATAAGGATTACACACATAACGCTCAGAAAGTTTTTTCCATTATGGCTGTTATGTATCCCTTAATGACTTTGATTATGAGTGGTACTAATATTAGTATTACTTGGTTTGGTGCTAAATATATTGCTAATCAAAGTATGGAAGTTGGTAATTTAATTGCTTTTATGACTTACGCAATGCAAATTTTGATGAGTTGTATGATGCTTTCGATGATTTTTGTTTTTGTTCCTCGAGCCCAAGCTTCAGCTACTCGAATTAATGAAGTTTTGAAGATGAAAAGTGATATTAAAGAAGATACCCAAGCTGATGTTTTGCATAATGAACCTGCAGATTTGCAATTTGAACAAGTGGATTTTGGCTATCAGGGTGCACAAGAATGTGCAATCAAAGCTGTCGATTTTCATGTTAAGGCTGGTCAAACATTAGGTATTATTGGGGGAACTGGTTCGGGTAAAACAACTTTAGTTAGTTTGATTGCACGAATGTATGATGCCCAAACAGGATTAATCAAACTAGATAATCATGATATTCGTTCTTTGTCCTTGCGTGAAATTAATGACCAGGTTTCTTTGGCACCACAAAAGGCGGTTCTCTTTAAAGGAACTGTAAGAGATAATCTCAAATATGGCAATTCCAAGGCTAATGATGAGCAATTATGGCATGCTTTAGAAATTGCCCAAGCAGCAGATTTTATTAAAGAAGAACAAGGATTAGATACTCTTGTAGAACAAGGTGGAGATAATTTTTCAGGTGGTCAAAAGCAACGCTTAGCCATTGCTCGTGCTTTGGTCAAAGAAGCGTCAATTTATGTTTTCGATGATTCTTTTTCTGCATTGGATTTCAAGACGGACTCGCTATTAAGACAAGCATTGCATAATGATTCAAGAATGCAGAGCAAAGTTATGGTTATTGTCGGTCAAAGAATTTCAACAATTGCAGACGCAGATGTCATTATTGTCTTAGATCATGGTAAGATGGTTGGCCGCGGAACTCACCAAGAGCTCAAGCAAAACAACCGTACTTATCAAGAAATTATTAAATCACAGATTAAGGGGGAAACTGTTAATGGCTAGTCATGGTCCACATGGAGCAATGATGATGAATAAGCGCAAACCCAAGAATTTTTGGGGAACTTTGGCACGTTTATTTCATTATATGTCTGGATATGTTTTTTCCTTGATTTTAGTAATTATTTTGGCTATCACTTCCACTATTTTCCAAATAAAAACTCCTAAGGTTTTAGGTGAAGCCACTACTGAAATATATAAGGGTGTAATGGCGGGGATTGCCCAGCAAAAAGCGGGCTTTAATCTTAGTAAATTCCCGATTAATTTTGGCAAGATTGAACATATATTGTTAATTGTTGCAGGAATGTATGTTTTGTCGGCATTATTTAACTTTTTTCAGCAATTATTGATGACGCGTGCTTCACAGCAAACAGTTTATAAGCTGCGTAAAGATTTAAAACGCCAAATGAAATTATTGCCTATCAGTTACTATGATACGCATAATAATGGTGATATTATGTCACGAGCTATTAACGATATGGATAATATTGCCGGGACGCTTCAACAAAGTATTACACAACTGATTACTAGTATTGTAATGTTAGTGGGTACATTGTGGATGATGTTTACTATTAGTTGGCAATTAACATTAATTGCTTTGGCAACAGTACCATTGAGTTTAGTTATTATTGGTATCATTGCTCCTCGTTCGCAAAAGGCTTTTGCAGCTCAACAAAAATCTTTAGGTTTATTGAATAATCAAGTAGAAGAGAATTATTCAGGACACTTGGAAGTGAAGACTTTTAACCATGAAGAACAATCTTTGTCTGAATTTGAATCTGAAAATGATAAATTTTATAAATCTGCTTGGAAAGCACAGTTTTTAGCGGGAATTATGATGCCGTTAATGACCTTTGCGAATAATTTAGGTTATGTTGCAGTAGCAATTTATGGTGGTATCCAGGTTTCACATGGTAGGTTACCAATTGGTGACATTCAAGCATTTTTGCAATACACCCAGCAATTTTCTCAACCTATTACACAGTTGGCAAACTTAGCTAATACTATTCAGGCTACTGTTGCGTCAGCAGAACGAATCTTTGAAGTTTTGGATGAGCAGCAAATGGCACAAACACCAGTTGATGTTCCAGATATTTCAACTGATAAGCTCATTCAATTAGATCATGTCCAATTTGGATATGACGGACAAGATTTGTTGATGACTGATTATTCCTTGGATGTTAATCCAGGAGAAATGATTGCCATTGTTGGTCCAACTGGTGCGGGTAAAACTACAATTATTAACCTATTAGAACGTTTTTATGATATTAAGGGTGGCTCTATTCGACTGAATGGGCAAGATACACGTAATTTAACTCGCGAACAATTACGCTCGCACTTTGCGATGGTGTTACAGGATACTTGGCTATTTACGGGCACAATTTATGATAATTTAAAATATGGTCGCGAAGATGCTACTGAAGATGAAATCATTGCTGCGGCTAAGGCTGCTCACGTAGATGAATTTGTTCGCCAATTGCCACAAGGCTATAAGACCATCTTGAATGAGGAAGCTTCCAATATTTCTCAAGGTCAACGGCAACTACTAACGATAGCACGCGCTTTTGTTGCCAATCCTGAAATTTTGATTTTAGATGAAGCAACTTCTTCAGTCGATACAAGAACTGAATCTCAAATCCAGCATGCGATGGAAAGTTTATTGAAAGATCGAACTAGCTTTGTTGTTGCACATCGCTTGTCAACAATTCAAGATGCCGATAAGATTATTGTAATGAATCATGGTTCTATTGTAGAAACTGGGAATCATGAACAATTATTAGCCAAAAAAGGCTTTTATGCTGATTTATATAACTCACAATTTAGTGGTAATGTTACTATTTAGGACAAATTATGTATTTACTAGATAAAATTCAAAATTTAGTTACATCACAAATCGTTCCAGGAGTTAGTTATGCGTATCTCAATCACCAACAAATAACTAAAGGAACTAAGGGAGTTAATACTTGGCAACCACAGATAACGGCATTACCTAGTAATCCTTTGTATGATTTGGCTTCTTTAACTAAAGTAATCGGGACAACGACTGTTTTGCTGCACTTAATTGAGCAAGAAAAACTCTCGTATGATACTCCTATTCAGCAGTGGCTGCCAACATTTTGTGATTCACGCGTGACTTTACGTCATTTAATGACGCACACTTCGGGGATTCAAGGTTATATTCCGCATCGTGATCACCTAAATGCTTCTGAATTAGTACAAGCCCTGTTGCAATTACCAGTGACAAGCGATTTTGAAAAAGTAATTAAATATACAGATACGGGACTTATCTTAGCCGGATTGATTATTGAAAAAATTTACGAATTACCTGTACAAACAGTGATTGAACAAGTAGTCTTACACCCCTTAGATTTAAAATCCGCCACATTTTCGCCTATAAAAGATAACTGTGTAGTAACGACAACACGTCGCGGTCGCCATCTTCAAGGTATCGTGCAAGATCCCAAAGCTCAACAATTAGGCAAGCACTGTGGATCGGCAGGATTATTTGCAAGTTTAGATGATTTAATTCGTTTTAGTCAATTTATGTTAGGTCAGTTAACTATACCTGCAGCACCCCTAAAAAGAAATACGATTAAAAATTTGTATCAAAGTTTTACTAAAATAGAGCCAGGACGTTCGTTCGGCTGGGATTTAAAATGGAACCAAAACCAAGAACCGGTATTATATCATACAGGTTACACAGGAAATTTTATTGCATTGGATTGGCAACAACAGCGAGGTTTGATTGTCCTGAGTAATCGGGTGCACCCTTACAATGATAATCAGCGCTTTTTGGCAGCACGCCAAGCTATTATGGAGTTATTTTTACAAAATTAGAATAAATGCCCGTTAATGATTAGCAAGAAGTTAATCATCAACGGGCTTTTTTAATTATTAATTTTGACAATTTTGATAGTAATAGATGGCTAACTGAGTTCGGTCTCGAACTTGTAATTTATCTAATAATTGACTGATGTAATTGCGCACGGTGCCTTCACTTAAATAGATGCTTTGTGCAATTTCTTTATTGTTTTTACCAGCAGCAACTTGAGTTAAAATTTCTTGCTCTCTAGTGGTTAAATCTTGACTAAAGACATCAATATGGGTATGAGCAACAGGTTGAATTTTATTCATAATTTCATTGCCAAAAACAGATTGATTGTTAGCTACTGCTTTAATGGCAGGAATAATAGCATCAAGATTTTGCTTAACAAGATAGCCCTTAACACCTAATTGTAAAGCTTGTTGAATATATTCATCATCAACAAAGGTTGTTAAAAGTAAAATTTTAGCCTGCGGATGTGCTTGCATAATTGTCTGTGTAGCAACTAATCCACTTTGCTCTGGCATGCGAATATCTAATAATAAAACATCCGGCTGATATTGTTCATAGGCTTGGATTGCTTGTTTTCCATCGTGACCACAAGCAACTACTTGTAAATTAGAATTAGCATTGATAATTGTTGTTAAAGCTTGAGTAACTAGTCGATCGTCATCAACTACAACTATTTTAAGCATATTTGAAATCCTTCTTTGGCAAAATTAAAGTAATTAAAAATTTGTTTTTTCCTTGATATATATGCAATTGTCCGCCAACTTCTTCGGCCCGTTGCTGCATGCTGATTAAACCCATACCTCGATTAAACTCCGTGTTTTGAGGACCATCATTGAGAATTTGAACTTGATAAAAGGCTGGTAGTATTTGGAATTTTAGTAGGACTTGATGAGCTTGTGAATGCTTCATAATATTCGTTAAGGCTTCTTTGATAGTCATGATAATGACATTATTGAAAGTGTTGGACAAGTCTTTAAAGATAGATCCTTGGATTTGCAGTGGGCAAAAAGAAAAATCTGCAATTATTGGTTTTAGCGCTTGGGACAAGGTTAAGGAATGTTGCTGAATGTCATGAACACTAACGCGAATACTAGTCATCGCTTGATTGAGAGTCAAATTTAATTGAGTTAAAACAGGTTTTAACTGGTGATCTTGATTAATAGTTTGAATAGCTCCTAATTGAATAATACTACTGGATAATAGATGACCAACATTGTCATGTATATCGCGGGCAATGTGATTACGTTCTTGAGCTAGCTGTAATTGAATCTTTGTTTGTTCATTAGCTTTTAAAGCTAGATTTTGTGCTTGCAGTTGCGCTTGTTTTTCAAAGCTATCATCTAGCAATTGTAGACGACTTTGATTTAATTGTTGCCAACGATGATTTTGAAAATCAAAGTAAATTGCTAATATTACTGCTCCACTAATGAGTAAACTAGTCCAATTATGCTGCCAAATTAAAGGTATCATCAAAAAAATTAATGTATTGGGAGATGCTGACAACAATATCCAACGGCTTATCATGGGAAAGAAATAGCTTAATCGAGGATACCAACAAGCAAAAATGCCTAAGATGCATATCAAGAAATAATCACCCCAAGGATGCGGCAATAAAATTTGTAAATTAAGGCTGACAATACTTAATAATAAATAAATAATCATATATGGTTGGAACTGTTGATGTATGAGTAAGGCTACTCCTAAAATTAAGAAAAAAATTAATTCACCAATAATATTATGTGCTAATTTCACTATTAACTCCTAATAATTATGACATTTGTCATCTAGTCTTGGTCAAAAGTCACTGGTCAGAAACTTTTATCTTAATTATAGTAGAAATTAAAGAATTAAGAAACGGGGTGGGGAAAATGATTATTGATGTACAAAATTTGGTTAAACGTTATAAAGAGTTAACAGCGCTCAATCATGTGAATTTACAAGTTCAACCTGGAGAAATATTAGGATTGATCGGCCCCAATGGTAGTGGCAAATCCACACTGATTAATTGTATTTTGGCACTTTTGAAATATGATCGTGGTGAAATTAAAATTTTTGATCAACCAATGACACCTAATAATTATGCTGTGAAAAGTCGTATTGGTATTGTTCCGCAAGAAATTGCCGTTTTTACAGAATTAACTGTGCAAGAAAATATTAGTTACTATTGCGGCTTATATATTCATGATCATCAAGAATTAACTACTAAAGTTCAACAAGCTATTGAATTAGTAGGGCTTAAGGATTTCGTGAAGTTTTATCCTAAACAGCTTAGTGGTGGTTTAGCTAGAAGATTGAACATTGCTTGCGGAATAGCCCATCAACCAGAATTAATCTTTTTAGATGAACCAACAGTAGCAGTAGATCCACAAAGTCGGAATCATATTTTGGAAAGTATCAAATATTTAAATGAGCAAGGGGCGACTATTGTCTATACTACGCACTATATGGAAGAAGTAGAGCTTTTATGCGATCATATTGTAATTTTGGATCAAGGACAAATCATTGCTCAAGGGACAACAGAAGAACTTAAAGCCATGGTCAAGAATCATGAAAAAATACTATTAAATATACCACTTTTAACTTCAGTTCAAGTACAGACAATTCAGCAATTACCAGCTATTCAGCAAGTGAGTTATCAAAATCAACAATTAGAAATTACAAGTGCTGACTTAGAACAAACAATGTTGCCGCTATTAGAGTATTTACAGCAAGAAAAGATTGTTTACGCTAATATTCATACTCAACAAGTATCTTTGAATGATGTCTTTTTAACAATTACCGGGCGTCAATTGCGCGACTAGAAAGGAGAAAGAAAATGTTGGGACGTTTAATAAGTTGTCGTCTGAAAGTGTTATTGCGAAATAGGTCTTTGATATTTTGGACTTTAATTTTTCCCATTGTGCTAGGCCTTTTCTTTAAATTAGTCTTCAATAATTTGGATCAAGCAGCAATGTTAACTACAAAAACTCCAATTGCTGTTGTAGGTAATAACCAAGACAGCCAATATTTGACGCAAATTCTTACGCAAGCAAAATCACAACAACATCATCTTTATCTCGTACATCATTTAACTTCTATGCAAGCAAATCAAAGTTTAAATAATGACAAAATTGTTGGTTATTATGATACGCGCACTAACCCCGTTAAATTAATAGTAGTTAATAATAGTGAACAACAAGCAATTCTTCGCTCTATTTTGAGTCAATATGAGCAAAATCGGACTTTAACTATGAACTTATTAAAGTCAGGCCAGATATCTGCTGCGCACTTAGCAAGTGAAATGCACAAGCAACCTCAACGCCATTACACTCAAAATATCGCCCAAGGACGTAAATTTGATAGTATGAGTTTTTATTTTTTTACATTGGTCGCAATGACGATTGGTTTTGGCTTCAGTTTTGGAATTAAGAATGCTAACGATGAGCAAGCAAATCAATCTGCTAATGGAATCAGAATCAATTTGACTCCAACTTCTAAATTGATGATGATTACAAGTAATTTAATAGCTGCTTTAATAGTTTTGTATAGTATTATTTTACTAGTTTTAGCTGTTTTTCATTTTGGATATCAAATTGATTTTGGCCACCGCTGGGGAGCAATTCTAGGAGTTTGTTTTATTGGGAGTGCTTTGCAAATTTGTCTGGGTAAATTTTTAGGCAATATATTAGCGCAAAAAAATTATTCACAAAAATTAGGCTTTGGTTATTTTATTATTATTATTTTATCGATGCTTGCAGGAATGATGGGTACACAAGATATAAAATATTGGATTGACATCCATCTTCCGCTATTAGGGAAATTAAACACGGTAAACTTGATTAGTGATAGTTTGTATCAACTATTTTTTTACCAGTCATTGCAGCCTTTTTATCAAAATCTTTACTGGCTCATGGGCTTATCAATCATCTTAATTATTATTGATTACCTTTTGGAAAGGCGGTCACAATATGTCAGTTTATAAAAGTGTTACGAAAATTTTACGCAAAAATATTGGTCATCTCGTAGTAGGGCTGGTAGTAACAATTATTATGTTTTTGTTATTGGCCATCAATTCTACTAATCACAAGCAAACACTTGTGAATACTAAAGTAGCCATTATTACATCTCAAAAAAATGCTTTAACTCGTTCTCTAACTCAATATCTGAGTAAACAGCAAAAAATTGTACCTCTAAAAAATACCAGCCAAAGAAGTATTGATGATGCTCTCTTTTTTGAAAAAGTTGATTATGTTTTGTATTTACCGGCTAATGCACAGGCTAAAGTTCAAACTGGAAAAAAAGTGAAATTTACTACACAAGTACGGCCAGGTACCTTTTCTAAAGAATTAGTTGATGGCAATATAGATCAGTATTTTAACACCTTAACTAATTATCAACGGGCTTTGCCACATGCTAATTGGAAGCATGTGTTAAATGCAACTAATCAAACTCTTAATCAACAAGGAAAAGTTCAATTTAACCATCACTATTACCAAATAAAAAAGCATGAGAAACTTGCAGTAGTTTATAACTCCTTAGCGTATGGTTTAATTCTTGTAATTATGAATGCCTATGGAATAATTAATTTGACATTTAATCGGCGTAAAATTCGTGAACGTAATCAATGTTCACCCTTATCACCCCAAAAAATCACCCGCCAAATTAATAGTGGTATAGCAGCTTATATAATTGTAATTACAGTCATCTTTTTATTGCTGGCATTAGGCTATACGCAAGATAGCTGGGATTGGCAGACGAGTTTATTTATTGGCAATACTTTATTATTTGTTTTGTCAACAGTGGCGCTAGCTAGTTGGTTAACAAGTCTAGTAAAAAAATCAGAAGCTCTATCTGTTATCATTAGTATCTATAGTTTAGGAACATGCTTTTTAGGAGGAGCATTTATACCTACTAGCGTCCTTCCTAATTTTATTAATAAGATTGCATGTTTTACCCCCACTTATTGGTTTGTTCATAACAATAATTTGGTTGGAGCAACTGTTAACTTCAATAGCAATTTTTACCAAAATTTTGGTAAATCTGCTTTAATTATTTTGGCCTTTACGGCTGCTTTTGGAACTTTACAGTTATTAGGACAGCAACTTGGTAATACTAAAAAATTTCAAATTTAATTTAAATTCAAAAATAGAGTTGGAATATTATCCAACTCTATTTTTAATCTTATTTTTGTTTGATATCGCCACTAGCAATGAGCTTTTGCCGCAGTTGTAACATTGCAGTATAAGTTGCTAAAACATAAATTTTATCGTTAGGTTGGCTTTTTAAAGCAGCAATAAAACTATCTAAGTTAGCTTCATGTTGCAATTTATCTGCTGGGGCACCTGCAATTTTAAAGCGGAGGTCAATGTCTTGCCACCGTTCACCGCCAGTCACAATTGGTTGAATTTTATCAAAAGGTAATTCTTCAAAGTCGCCATCCCAAATCCAGCTAGTATCAATTCCATCAGCATAGTTAGCGTTTAGAGCAAATCCTAAACAATAATCGTCAGTATCAGTTTGTAAAGTAGCAATTACTTGATTAAGGCCAACGGGATTTTTAACGAGAATAATAGTCAGCTGTTTATTATCTAGTTGAATTACTTCTTGACGGCCAAAAACTTGTTCATTACCATTAAAGGCTTGCTCAATTTGATCAACAGTTACGCCAAATTCACTGCCAGTAGCATATGCGGCCAATGCATTATAAATATTATACATACCACCAATATTGATTGAAAATTCTTCTCCATCTAAATCAAAGTCAGATTGATCAGGTAACAATTGATTAATGGCTGTAACTTGGTAATCTAATTGTGGCCGCTGAAATCCGCAATTCAAGCAAAAGTAGCTGCCTAAATTGGCATAAGTAATCAGATGATAATGCATAATATGCTGACATTTAGGACACAAAACTCCATCTACATTAAATTTAGCCCTGATATCATCTTTTTCATGGTTTTGATCGCTAAAACCATAGTAAATTTTGGGATTAGGAAGATCAATTGAATTAAAAATTGCAGCATCAGCATTAATAATCAATTTGGCTTGCGGTGCTTTTTTGATGCCAGCCACAATTTTTTCAAAGGTGGTATAAATTTCTCCGTACCGGTCCATTTGATCACGGAAGATGTTAGTTAAAACAAAAGCACTAGGTGTCATAGCTTCACAAATTGGAGCCACATTAGCTTCATCAACTTCTAAAACTGCAATTTTTTTATCAGTTGTTTGATGAGCAGAGTGTGCTAAAAAAGCTGAAGTAATGCCTTGAGTCATATTAGAACCAGTAGGGTTCGTTAAAACATCTGTATACTTTTGCTGTAAGATTTTGGTAATTAGGGAAGTCGTCAAAGTTTTACCGTTGGTGCCAGTAACAATAATTACTTCGTAGTCTTGACTTAATTCGCGTAAGACTTTAGGGTCAAACTGATAGGCTAATTTACCTGGTAAAGAACTACCACGATGAAAGACATTATGTAGTACTTGATAGGTTATGCGGCCTAGTCCGGCTGCTAATTTTGATTTTATACTCATAAAAACATCCTTTTCTGTATAGAAAAATAATACCATAATTTCTATAAATACTTTATAGTTTTCTAGAGAAGAATTGTGGAACTTTACTTAAAATTAGGTATAATTAAAAGCGGTGAATTATTTGAAAGGGGCCAAAAAAGTGGCACAACTATTTTTTCGATATGGAGCAATGAATGCTGGTAAGTCAATTGAAGTTTTAAAAGTTGCTCATAATTATGAGGAGCAAGGCAAACAAGTATTATTAATGACTAGTAGCTTAGATACACGTGATGGTGAAGGCCAAATTGTTAGTCGAATTGGTTTAAGACGTGAAGCTTTTGCTATTCAAAATGATACCAATTTGTTTGCAGTTGTCCAAGAAAAATGTCCTGCAGCTGCTTGTGTCTTAATTGATGAAGCACAGTTTTTAACAATTGAGCAAGTGCAGCAAATTGCACGAGTTGTAGATGAATTAAATATTCCGGTCATGGCCTTTGGTTTGAAAAACGATTCCCAAAATCGTCTCTTTGCCGGAACAAAAGCTTTATTAATTTATGCTGACAAAATTGAAGAAATGAAGACTATTTGTTGGTTCTGTCGCAAAAAAGCAACGATGAATCTTCGTATTACCAATGGGCAACCTGATTACGGTGGTGAACAAATTCAGATTGGCGGTAATGAAAGTTATTATCCAGTTTGCCGTAAACATTATTTTAATCCACCAATAAATCAAATATAGAAAGAAGGTTTTAAAGTGGATAAAATTTTTGATCAATTAGAGGGTCTAGTTGAACGCTATGATGAATTACAAGAATTAATGAGTGACCCTGAAGTGATTAATGATACTCCGCGTTATTTGAAAATTTCCAAAGAAGCCGCCGAAATGGCTAAAGTTGTTACTGAATTCAAAAAATATCAACGTTTAAAAGCGGATATTTCCCAAAGCAAAGAAGTTTTAGAAGACAGCAAAGATCCGGAATTAGAAGAACTAGCTAAAGAAGAATTAGCAGAACAAGAAAATGATTTGGCAGAGACCGAAAATCAAATTAAAATTTTAATGATTCCCCAAGACCCTAATGATGATAAAAATATTATTATGGAAATTCGCGGAGCTGCCGGTGGCGATGAAGCCAGCTTATTTGCTGGCGATTTGTTGAATATGTATGAACGATATGCAGAACGGCAAAATTGGCAATTTGAAATTGTTGATGAGAATAAGACAGAAGTTGGCGGTTATAAAGAAGTTGCGATTATGATTACTGGAAAAAATGTTTTTTCCAAATTAAAGTTTGAAAACGGCGCTCATCGGGTTCAGCGGATTCCTTCGACAGAATCTGCTGGCCGGGTGCATACTTCTACAGCCACAGTTGCAGTGATGCCTGAATATGATGAAGTGGATTTAGAAATTGATCCCAAAGATATTCGTGTCGACGTTTATCGTTCTTCGGGTGCTGGTGGACAACATATTAATAAGACTTCTTCGGCAGTACGAATGACGCATCTTCCTACTGGGATTGTGGTAGCAATGCAAGATCAACGTTCACAACAACAAAATAGAGAAAAAGCGATGCAAATTTTGCGTTCGCGCGTTTATGACTATTATGAATCTCAAAATCAAAGTGAATATGATGCAGAACGCAAGTCAGCTGTTGGTACTGGTGATCGTTCTGAACGCATTCGTACCTACAATTATCCGCAAAATCGAGTAACTGATCATCGGATTGGTTTGTCGTTGAATAAATTAGATAAAATTATGAATGGGCAATTGGATGAAATTATCGATGCCCTCATTCTATCTGATCAAACTAATAAGTTGGAGCAGATTCAAAATGGAGAAACAAAGCTATATTAATGCCCTGAATTGGGCTTTTTTAATATTAAAAAAGCAACAGCAAGATCCTGAAATTGCCCAATATTTGTTATTGGAGCTAACAGGATGGAATTTAACCAAACTAACCTTACATCAACAAGAGTTAATGCAAGCTGATTTGCAGCAACAATATCAAAAAGCTATTCAATTAGCGGCAACTGGCGTACCACCACAGTATATTTTAGGCAATGCTTGGTTTTATGGTCGACAATTTAAAGTGACATCAGATACTTTAATACCGCGACAAGATAGTGAAGCAATGATTACCCAAATTTTACAAGACAGTCCAGCTGCTAATAGTTTATTAGAATTGGGAACTGGCTCGGGAGCATTGATAATAACGTTGGGCTTAAAAGGTAAATATTCAAAATTAACGGCAACAGATATTTCTGCAGCAGCTTTGCAGATAGCTCAAGAAAACAGTCATCGCCATCATGTCGCAATAAATTTTTTATTGGGTGATTTGTTTGAACCCGTTGCAAATCAACAATTTGATATTATTGTCTTTAATCCTCCTTATATTGCTGATAATGAAATTGATTTAATGGATCAATCCGTTTTGGATTTTGAGCCGCACCAGGCATTATTTGCGAGTGAAAATGGATTAGCATTTTATCGGCAGATATTTCAGCAAGCGCCAGATTTTTTAACGCCAAAAGGAAAAATTTATTTAGAATTTGGCTTTCAACAACGAGGAAAAATTAGTAAAATGTTTCAAGAGCAATTACCCGATTGGCAAATTGAATTTTTTAACGATTTAGCTAATCATCCGCGTTTTTTGCGAATTCAGCGAAAAGAGGTGAAATAAATGAAAACTGCAATTCTATTGCCAAATAATGTCCAACAAGCTGCAAAATGGTTAAATGAAGGTAAACTAGTTGCTTTTCCAACCGAAACGGTCTACGGTTTAGGCGCAGATGCGACTAATTCTCAGGCGGCTCAATCTGTGTATCTTGCTAAGGGGCGGCCTAGTGACAATCCTTTGATTGTCCATGTTAATGGTCCCAAAATGGTTTGGCAATATGCTGATATTCAACAAAAAGATACAGCCATGAAATTGATGGATGCTTTTTGGCCAGGGCCTTTAACCATTATTTTACCTGTTAAAGCTGGCAAGTTATCCAAAACAGTTACTGGTGGTTTAGATACAGTTGCGTTTAGAATGCCTGATAATGAAACAACTTTACAATTAATCAGTCTCTTAGACAAACCAATTGTAGGTCCATCTGCGAATACTTCTGGAAAGCCTAGTCCCACTTTAGCAGAACATGTCTATCATGATTTAAATGGTAAAATAACTGCCATTTTAGATGATGGTCCTACTCGGGTTGGTTTGGAATCAACAGTATTGGACTTGACTAGTGAGGTGCCAACAATTTTACGTCCGGGAGCAATTTCATTAGAGCAGTTAAGAGAAGTAATTGGAACCGTACAAAGCGATCACCATCAAGTTCAAGCTGGTGAAATTCCTAAAGCACCAGGCATGAAATATAAGCACTATGCCCCTCAAGCACAAGTCATAATAATTGATTCAATTTCCGATTTTGCTCCAGCCATAACTCGAATTGAGCACAAGAAGGTTCCTTTTGCTGTGATGGCTGAACAGAAAGTTTTAGACCAACTGGATTTAACGCCAGCGCAAGAAACTTTCTCTTTGGGAGAATCTCTGGCTTCTGCGAGTCATTTATTGTTTGCCGCTCTACGTCAATTTGATTTAAATCCACAAATTAAATATATTCTAGCGCAAGGATTTTCAGCATCAGGTTTAGGCGCTGCTTATATGAATCGTTTGAATAAATCAGCTGGTAATACCCATTTTAAAACACAGGAGGATTAATAATGTCCAAATTTACAGTTTTAAATCATCCCTTAATTCAGCATAAGTTAACTCTGATTCGTGACAAGGAAACAGGTACGCAAGAATTTAGAGGAATTGTGAATGAAATTGCAGAATTAATGGTTTATGAAATGACGCGTGACTTACCTTTAAAAGATACAAAGGTACAAACCCCAATGGGTGAAACTGTTCAAAAAGAATTAGCTGGAAAAAAATTGGCGGTAATTCCCATTTTGCGGGCTGGATTGGGAATGGTTGATGGTGTTTTACGTTTGATTCCAGCTGCTAAAGTTGGTCATATTGGGATGTACCGGGATGAAAAAACTTTAAAACCACACGAATATTTTGTGAAGTTGCCTTCGGATATTGATCAGCGTGAATTATTTATTGTTGATCCAATGTTAGCAACGGGGGGATCTGCGAATATGGCCATTGATGCCTTGAAAAAACGGGGCGCTAAACATATGCGCTTAGTAGTATTAGTAGCAGCACCAGAAGGTGTTCGTAAAGTTCAAGCTGCTCATCCTGACGTTGATATCTATGCTGCAGCTTTAGATGAAAAAATTAATGAAAATGGTTATATTTTTCCTGGTTTGGGTGACGCTGGAGATCGTTTATTTGGAACTAAATAATTTTATATAGAAAATATTTATTTTTGCTTTGAATTTGTTGTTTTTTGGTGGTAATCTGGTCTTATGCTTGAGTGAATTCAGGTACAATGAAATAATAAAGGGGAGGAAGTGATATCGATTGAATGGATCTTCTCCACTAATCACAATTGGTGGGTTAACTTTTAATATTGCAAATTGCTTGTCAACCTTGATTGCAGCAATCTTGGTCTTCATTTTGTTTTTTGCTTTATCAAGAAAAATAGAAATGCGACCTGGAAAGGCTCAAAATCTTTTAGAATGGATTGTTGATTTTACCAATGGTATTGTCAAGCAAATGATTCCTGACAAAGGTCAAGCACAACCAATCATGTTTTATGTGTTTGTGATGTTTGCCTTTATCTTTGTTTCTAACCAGTTGGGTTTAATTTTAGAAATTGCAGTTGGTGGGCAAACGTTTGTGAAATCACCAACTTCAAGTCCAATTGTTACAATGGCTTTAGGAACTATTTCTATGGTTTTATCCCATTTTTACTGTGTTCAGCAATTAGGCTTTAAAGGCTATATCCATCACTATGCCGAGCCTATCTGGTTTTTAACTCCAATTAATATTTTGGAAGAGTTTACTAACTTTTTGACATTATCACTTCGTCTTTACGGTAATATTTTTGCTGGTGAAGTTTTATTAGATTTAATTGTCAAAATGGCTGGCTCACATGGAATATTAACTTGGATTCCATCATTGTTAGTATCAATGATTTGGCAGGGATTCTCAGTATTTATTGGAGCAATCCAAGCGTATGTATTTGTTACACTATCAACTGTCTATATATCACACAAGATTGTAGCGGAATAATTTGGAGGTATTATTTAAATGAAATTTTTAGGTGCAGGTATCGCAGCAGGTTTGGCCGCATTGGCCGCTTCATATGGTAACGGAAAGGTTATCTCTGAAACTATTAAGAATATGGCTCGTCAACCTGAAATGGCTGGACAATTACGTTCAACAATGTTTATCGGTGTTGGTTTGATTGAAGCTGTGCCAATTTTGGCGATTGTTGTTGCCTTTCTTCTGGTTCTTTAATAAGCGAGTGTTGGAACTTAATAAGAAAGGGATGACGTATCATTGCAAACTAAATTATTATTAGCAGCAGAATCTTCATCACTTGGTGATACGTTGTTTGTTTTAATTGCTTTTATCTTATTGGCGCTATTGGTGAAACACTATGCGTGGGAACCAATCACTAATATGATGGAAAAACGTAATCAAAAGATTACTGGTGATCTTGATTATGCCGATCAAGAACGCCATGACGCGGAAGCATTAAAACAGCAGCGCGAAGCAGCTTTAAAGGATTCTAAGGTAGAAGCAGTACAAATTGTTACTGATGCTAAAAAATCAGGTGAAGATCAGCGACAAAGTATTGTTGATCAAGCCCATTCGGAGGCTCAAGAAATTCAATCTCGAGCTCAGGCTAATGCTCAGCAAGCAAAAGAAGATGCGATGAAGTCAGTTCAAAATGATGTTGCCCAGCTTTCAGTTGACATTGCCACAAAGATAATTGGTCGCGAATTATCTGTTAGTGATCAAGCAAATCTGATCGACTCGTATATTAAGGAGTTGAATGCCAGCCATGAAACTAAGTAGTGATGAAATTGGTCGGCGATATGGCAAGGCCTTATTTGAATTTGCGCAAGAACAAAACCAAAAGCAAGCAATTCTTGAAGAATTGCAAGCTTTAACCGAAATATATCGTCAAGTTCCGGATTTGGGAGCTGTTCTAACTGATGCGCGTCTATCGACTATTGAGAAACAAAAAATTTTAACAACATTAACAAATTCAGCTAGTAAAATAATGCAGAATTTTTTAAAGTTGGCATTTGAATATCGGCGTCTCAATGCAATTCCTGAAATCACTGCCGCTTATGAAAAATTGTATGATGAATCTACTGGAACTTATGATGCTACTATTACTTCAGCCGTTAAGTTGAACTCACAACAAGTCGAAAATTTAAAAAAAGCATTAACAAAAAGAATTTCAGCAAAAACGATTAATATTACAATGAAAATTGATCCTTCAATTATTGGAGGCGTGATTGTTCAAGTTGGCAGTCAAATTATTGATGGTAGTATTGCTACAAGAATCAGAGGTATTAATCGCGTATTACTGAATGATTAGTAATAAATATAGAGGTGAAACGAATGAGCATCAAAGCTGAAGAAATCAGTTCGTTGATTAAAGAGCAACTGAAAAATTATCATGACGATTTGGCAGTTGAAGAAGTAGGAACTGTGACTTACGTCGGTGATGGTATTGCCCGTGCTCATGGATTGGATAATGTAATGTCCAATGAGTTGTTGGAATTTACCAATGGCTCATTTGGTATTGCCCAAAACTTAGAGACTAATGATGTTGGTATTATTATTCTGGGTAAATACGATGATATTCGTGAAGGCGATCGTGTTAAAAGAACTAAACGAATTATGGAAGTACCTGTTGGGGAAGCCTTGATTGGTCGTGTTGTTAGCCCTTTAGGCCAACCTGTTGATGGTTTAGGAGCTATTAAGACAGATAAAACCCGCCCAATTGAAAATGTTGCTCCTGGTGTTATGGAACGGCAGTCAGTTTCAGAACCTTTACAAACAGGTTTAAAAGCTATTGATTCCTTAGTACCAATTGGTCGCGGTCAGCGTGAGTTAATTATCGGTGATCGTAAGACTGGTAAGACATCAATTGCGATTGACACAATATTAAATCAAAAAGATCAAAACATGATTTGTATTTATGTTGCAATTGGTCAAAAGGAATCAACAATTAGAGCCCAAGTAGAAACTCTTCGGAAAATGGGTGCAATGGATTATACAATTGTTGTTGAAGCTGGTCCTAGTGAACCCGCACCATTGTTGTACATTGCTCCTTATGCTGGTGCTGCTATGGGCGAGGAATTTATGTATAACGGTAAGCACGTTTTAATTGTTTATGATGATTTGAGTAAGCAAGCTGCTGCTTATCGGGAAATATCCTTGCTATTACGGCGGCCACCAGGGCGTGAAGCTTATCCTGGGGATGTTTTCTATTTGCATTCACGTTTATTGGAACGTGCAGCTAAATTGAGTGACAAGCTTGGTGGTGGTTCTATGACCGCATTACCAATCATTGAAACTCAAGCTGGTGATATTTCTGCCTATATTCCAACTAATGTAATTTCGATTACTGATGGACAGATTTTCTTACAAAGTGATATGTTTTATGCTGGTAATCGGCCAGCTGTTGATGCGGGTACCTCCGTTTCTCGTGTTGGTGGGGATGCCCAAATTAAAGCTATGAAAAAAGTCGTTGGTACTTTAAGATTGGATATTGCATCATATAATGAACTTGAGTCATTTGCTCAATTTGGTTCAGACTTGGATGACGCGACTCAAGCAAAATTGAATCGTGGTCGAATAACCATGGAAATCTTAAAACAACCACTGCACGCTCCAATTCCAGTGGAAAAGCAAGTTGTAATCTTTTACGCTTTAACACATGGATTCTTAGATAAATTGGATGCTGAAAAAGCTCAAGATTTTCAACAGGGACTTTTTGATTTCTTTGATAGTAATCATGCAGATTTGTTAAAAGAAATTAAAGAAACTGGTAATTTGCCTGATGAAGACAAAATGACCCAAGCAGTGAAAGATTTCGCCGATGGCTTTGATGATTCGGCAAAATCTACCGATCAAACAGAGCAATAGTAAGGGGGTATGACTAATGGCTGAGTCCTTAATGGATATTAAACGCCGCATTGCTTCAACTAAGAAGACAGGTCAAATCACTAATGCTATGCAGATGGTTTCTGGAGCCAAGTTAACACAAATTGAAAAGAAATCTAACGCCTATCAATTGTATGAACAAAAGCTGCAAGATACTATGGGTCATTTAGTTGCAAGTAAGATTATCAGTCAATACAAAAGCACAGATGACGAACAGTCGCAGGATGTAATGTCTTTAGACCACCTTTTGAAGAATCGACCAATTAAAAAAACCGGTTATATTGTTGTTACTTCTGATCGTGGTCTGGTTGGCAGTTATAATTCGACAATCATTAAAGCAACTATGGATTTGTTAGAAAAAAATCATCAGGGCGACAAGTCTAAATTTACGATAATTGCAGTGGGCGGCACTGGTGCTGATTTCTTCAAAAAGCGCGGTTACAATGTTGCTTATGAATATCGTGGCGTAGAAGATGTTCCGAAGTTTTTAACTATTCAAAAATTGGTCAAAACATGTGTAGAAATGTTTGATGCTGGGGTTTTTGATCAATTGTATATTTGTCATAATCATCATGTTAATTCGTTAACTTCAACTTTTAAGGTTAATGAGTTACTACCAATTTCTCGTGATATTGCTGATGATATTAATTTTGATAATATTGAAGATAACCCTAATTACATTATTGATCCATCTGTCGAAGTTGTATTGCAAAAGTTAGTGCCACAATATATTGAAAGTATTGTTTTCGGTTCAATAATGGATGCTAAAACTGCTGAACATGCTGCATCAATGTCTGCAATGAGAACGGCAACTGATAACGCTGATGATTTGATTGCCAGTTTGTCATTGAAATATAATCGTGCTCGTCAAGAACAAATTACTACTGAAATCACCGAAATTATCGGTGGTGCATCAGCGTTAGAATAAGAAAGGGGTTGTTTAAATGAGTCAAGGAAAAGTAGTTCAAGTTATTGGCCCCGTTGTTGACGTCGAATTTCCACTTGATGGTTCTTTACCTGATATTAATAATGCTTTAACTGTTAAAACTAGCCAAGGTAGTACTATTACGCTTGAAGTTTCATTGGAATTAGGTGATGGCGTTATGCGGACAATTGCCATGTCTGGTACCGATGGTTTGCAACGTGGAACTGTTGTTACTGACACAGGTAAACCTATCAGTGTTCCTGTTGGTGACGTAACTTTAGGTCGTGTTTTTAATGTTTTAGGCGAAACTATTGATGGTGGCGATCCAATTGCCGAAGATGTCCAACGCGATGGTATTCATAAAGATGCACCTAAATATGATGACTTAAATACTACTTCTGAAGTCTTAGAAACAGGAATTAAAGTTATTGATTTGTTGGAACCGTATCTGCGTGGTGGAAAAGTTGGTCTCTTCGGTGGTGCTGGTGTTGGTAAAACAGTTTTAATTCAAGAATTAATTCATAACATTGCCCAAGAACACAATGGTATCTCTGTTTTTACTGGTGTTGGTGAACGTACACGTGAAGGTAATGACTTATATTTTGAAATGAAAGCTTCTGGTGTTTTAGCCAAAACAGCGATGGTTTTCGGTCAAATGAATGAATCACCTGGTGTGCGGATGCGAGTAGCTTTAACTGGTGTTACAATGGCAGAATATTTCCGTGATGTGGAAGGCCAAGATGTTTTGCTGTTTATTGACAACATTTTCCGCTTTACTCAAGCAGGTTCTGAAGTTTCTGCTTTATTAGGACGGATGCCTTCTGCCGTTGGTTATCAGCCAACTTTAGCTACAGAAATGGGACAATTGCAAGAACGAATTACTTCTACAAAGAAGGGATCTATTACTTCTATTCAGGCTGTCTATGTTCCGGCTGATGATTATACTGACCCGGCTCCAGCTACTGAATTTGCCCATTTGGATGCTACTACCAACTTAGAGCGGAGTTTGACTCAACAAGGTATTTATCCTGCTGTTGATCCGTTAGCTTCAACTTCTAGTGCATTGGATCCCAATATTGTTGGGGAAGAACACTATCAAGTTGCAACTGAAGTGCAACATGTTTTGCAGAGATATCATGAGTTGCAAGATATTATTTCTATTTTGGGTATGGATGAATTATCCGACGAAGAAAAAGAAATCGTTGCTCGTGCACGGCGGATGCAATTCTTCTTATCACAAAACTTCCATGTTGCTGAACAATTTACTGGTCAACCAGGTTCGTATGTGTCTATTAAAGATACTGTCAAAGGGTTTAAAGATATCCTAGCTGGTAAATATGACGATGTCCCTGAAGATGCTTTTAGAAGTGTGGGTACCATTGAGGATGTGTTAGAAAAAGCTAAAAAAATGGGATATCAACCAGCTGATGCTCAAAGTAGTAATGATGATAATACCAAGGCAGCTGCAGCTAATTAGTGGGAGGAGTTAATATGGACGAAAGTGGTATTTTTAAGGTCAATATTGTTACTCCTGACGGCCAAGTTTATTCACATCATTCTCGGCGCTTAATTGCTCGGGCAACTGATGGCGATCTTGGTATTTTAGCTAATCATTTGCCGCTTATTGCGACTTTGCAAATTGCTGAAGTACGTTCATTACGAGCTGATAATGATAATCGTGAAGATGAAATTGCAGTGAATGGTGGCTATTTAGAATTTAAAGATAATGTTGCTACTATTATTGCTGATAGCGCTGAGCGTGCACGTGATATAGACTTACGTCGGGCCCGTTATGCTAAAGAACGAGCTGAAAAGCGTATTAAAAAAGCTGAACAAACTCATGACATTGATGATCGCCAACGAGCTCAAGTAGCTTTAGCACGTGCGATTAATCGAATTAATGTTTCTCAGCATCGCTAGTTATGTTGTTCAAAAGCGTTCTTAAGTTGTTGAATGAAATTCAATAGCTAAGGACGCTTTTTTAGTACAGAAAGCACTGTTTTAACCCAATTTTGCTGATTTTCTGTTAAAATTAAAGGGTATGATATTTAAAGGAGATATATATTGAAACAAATTGGAATTCAAAATCTATTGATAATTTTTAGTCACCTTTTTTTTATTTGGATTGCTTTTATGGCTGTTCAAACATTAGATTGGGATAAATTTTTGCGACCACAATTAAATAGTAATTTAGGTAAACTATTATTAATATTTGTGGCCATTACTCTTGGTTATTCGGTTAGTTCTTTTTTTATTAGTTTAGTTCAGGCTTTCCAAAATTTGATATTTATGTTCTAAATAGCAAGTATACTAATAATAATTTATGATATAATTTTGTGCAGGTAAAGTTTGTTTGGAGGCTAAAAGATGGCAAAATCTATTGGAATTGATTTGGGAACAGCTAATATTTTGATTAATGTCAAAGGAGAGGGAATTGTTGTTAATGAGCCTTCTGTAGTTGCTGTTAATACTCAAACCGATCAAGTGGTAGCAGTAGGCACTGAAGCATACAAAATGGTCGGTAGAACACCGGGCAATATCAAAGCAATTCGGCCCTTAAAAGATGGTGTGATTGCGGATTTTAATATTACTGAAAAAATGCTAAAGTACTTTATTGAAAAAACCAACGTGAAAACTGTTTTTTCTCGGCCACGAATTATGATTTGTTGTCCAACTAACATCACTTCCATAGAGCAAAAGTCAATTATTGAAGCTGCTGAGCAAACTGGTAGTAAAGATGTTTATTTAGAATTAGAACCTAAGGTTGCTGCAGTAGGAGCCGGTATGGATATCTTCAAACCGCAAGGTAATATGGTCATTGATATTGGTGGTGGTACTAGTGATATTGCGATTTTGTCAATGGGCGATATTGCTGCTAGCAAATCAATTCGTTTAGCAGGCGATAAAATGAACGTTGCTATTCAAAATTACGTTAAATTACATCGTAATATTATAATTGGTGAGCGTACTGCAGAAGATGTTAAAAAACAGATTGGGACGGTATTTGAACCAAATCCAGACAACACAATGACTATTAGAGGACGTGATGTGCAAACTGGTTTGCCTGTGAGTGTGACTATTTCAGAAGTGGACGTGCAACATGCGTTAAATGATATTTTTTATACAATTATTGATGGCGCTAAAACTGTTTTAGAGCAAGCACAACCAGAATTATCTGCAGATATTATTGACCATGGTGTTATGTTGACTGGTGGGGGTTCATTAGTTACGGGAGTTGATAAACTATTTGCCCGTGAACTACAAGTACCTGTGATTATTGCCGAAAGTCCGCTAGATACTGTTGCCTTAGGAACTGGTATTTTGTTAGATCATATTGAGAATCATGAGCAATATTAAAGGAAGATTTTATGAATAAGTCACATGGCAATAAGCTTTTAAAAACCATTGCTTTAATTATCTTAGCAGTTTTAATTTTGTTTGTACTTGGTGCGATGATTGGAGCGGTAATTGGTGGTGGCAATATTTTAACGCCATTAATGCCTAGTACCTGGTCGCATATTTTACAGTTTTCAAGGTAAACAATGTGTTTAGTCAAATAATTATTAAGTTAGTAAAGATTTATCAAAGATATATTTCACCTGGTCTGCCAGCTTCATGCCGCTATTATCCTACTTGTTCAACCTATATGATTGAAGCTATTAGTAAGCATGGATTATTGTTAGGAATAATTATGGGATTAGCAAGGATTATCCGTTGCAATCCCTTTAATCGTGGTGGTTTTGATCCTGTACCTGACAAATTCACAATATTGAAAAATCCTCATCCAGAACAATATGAAGATGAGATTATTTCTCGAAAATTTCATCCCAAAAGACGAAAGGAACCTCATGAGTAAAAAAGAACGAAGTTTTAATGTTGAACTACAAGAAATATCTGATATTAACTGGAGCGTTATCGTGTCTTCGAAGAAACGTTCTCAAACAGTGGCTCATATTTCCAAATTAGATGAACATCACTATGAAGTTGAGCAAGTATCGACAAGTGTGGCACCTAAAGTTGTTGTTAATAGTTTAGATGAGGCTTTAAACAGTGCTTTAATGCAATTTAATCTGCATTTACATTAGGAGCTATTATGAACTTAAAAAACAAACAAGATAAAAATGATGATGAAAATTCACGAATTGATTATGGAATAATTTTTTCAGTAATGGTTTTAGCGTTAATTGGTTTAATGTCAATTTATGTTGCGGCAAACCATGATAATGGAACTGTTGGCAGTCCAGTCAAAATGGTTGTTTCCCAGCTAGCATGGTACATTTTAGGAGCAGTTGGAGTTTTAATTATTATGCATTTTGATGCACAACAATTATGGATGATTGCGCCTTATGCATATGGGATTGGAATTTTTCTCTTGGTTGCAGTTTTATTTTTATATAGTCGCGAATACGCTGCACAAACAGGTGCTAAAAGTTGGTTTGCACTAGGACCATTTTCGTTTCAGCCTTCGGAATTAATGAAACCGGCCTTTATCTTGATGTTAGGTCGAGTTGTTACAGAACACAATCATACTTATCATGAACATACACTGCATAGTGATCAAATCCTAATTGGGAAAATGATTTTATGGTCACTGCCTGTTATTGTATTAATGTTACTCCAAAAAGATTTTGGTACTATGCTAGTATTTTTAGCGATAATTGCAGGAACAATGTTAGTTTCTGGTATCGATTGGCGAATTATTACCGGCTTAGTAATTTTTGCTTCCATTTTAGGTTTTACGGCAATTTCGTTGGTGGCGACAACTTCGGGACGTGAATTATTAAGTCACATTGGCTTTCATGCTTATCAATTTGAGCGCATTGACTCATGGCTCAATCCAGCGCATGACACGTCTAATAATAGTTATCAGCTCTGGCAAAATCTGAAAGCTGTTGGCTCGGGTAAGCTTACAGGTAAGGGCTTTAACCATTCTAATGTTTATGTTCCAGTACGTGAATCAGATATGATTTTTTCAGTTATTGCAGAAAACTTTGGCTTTATTGGTTCATGTTTATTAATTATGATGTATTTTTTGTTAATTTCACAAATGGTTAAAGTAACTTTTGATACCAAAAATGAATTTTATGCTTATGTATCAACTGGAATTGTAGTAATGATTTTATTCCATGTATTTGAAAATATCGGTATGAGTATTGGATTATTGCCAATGACGGGAATCCCTCTGCCATTCATTTCCCAAGGGGGTTCTGCTCTGATTGCCAATATGATTGGTGTAGGCGTCATTATGTCAATGAGATATCATTACAAGAGTTATATGTTCAGCAGTGATCATTTTGATTGACGATTTAAACAGCATTTATGGCTTGTTTAACAAGTTATAGTGCTTTTTTATTATAAAAAGTTACAAATATTTGTATGAATCCTAAAAACCAATAAAAAATCTGATTTCATTTTATTGAAATCAGATTTTTAGTATAAGAAAATAATTAATTATCTAGTACCTATTTTTTAGAAGCTTTCATAGGTTTTCCGTCAATATCTGTTCGTACAACTAATACGTCACAAGGAGCATTACGTGTTACAAATTCGGTTACTGAGCCAATTAATAAGCGTTCCACAGCATTTAGCCCAGTAGCACCAATCATAATTAAATCAATCTTATGATCTTTGGGATAGTTACGTGCAATTGTGGTTTTAGGTGCTCCATATTCGATTTTGCTAACAACTTGAGCGACTCCTTGGTCCTTAGCTGTAGTTTGATATTCATCAATGGTTTTTTTTGCTGTTTCAGTTACTTGTTCTACCATTGAGGAATCAAAACTAGAAACATCTTGAAAAGCCCGTGTATCAATTACATGTAAAATATGCAAAGTAGCATGGTTTCTTTTGGCAACTTCAATAGCTTTATGAAAAGCAATTTCTGCCTCATAAGAACCATCTATTGCTACAAGAATGTTGTTATATTGTTGTAACATCATTACGCCTCCAATGTTAACTTTCTTACTTTAGTTTAACCTTTTTTGACTAAAAAATCATCTTTTTCTACTAGCTAAAGCGAGAAATAATAACAGCGAAGCCTCCTGTAATTACACTTCCTAAAACTAAGGTGACTAAATTAAAGCTCAAAGGAGCTAATAATAAAATAAAGACTCCAATGATGCTCGTAATTAATAAAAGATAGCCGGTAATTTTCATTATTTTTTGCACACTTATTAAATGTTGCTGGTCAAAAAGAAAAAAGGGTTTTTCTAAATGGGTGAGCATAAAAACTCCTAAAAGCGCTAATAAAATTATGAAGAGAATAATTAACAATTTAATCATCATGATGACCTCGTTCTTTATTTTGAAGTTGATATAATCGATCATAAGTTTTTTTCAAGGCTTGTTCATACTTACCGTTAGTTTTAGGTTGATAATATTGCGTGCCTTGGAGTTGGTTAGGTAAATACTGTTGAGCAATCCAATCATTAGGGTAGTTATGTGGGTAGTGATAATTTTGGCCACGCTGCAATTTTTGAGCACCTTTATAATGAGTGTCTTTAAGACTGTTAGGAATTTGGCCACTTTTACCAGAACGAATATCATTTAAAGCAGCATCAATTGCATTAATCCCAGAATTAGATTTAGGACTCAAACAAAGTTCAATAATAACATCTGCTAGCGGAATACGAGCTTCTGGTAATCCCACACTATCAGCTACTTGACAAGCAGCAACAGTACGCTGACAAACTGAAGGATTAGCTAAGCCTATGTCTTCATAGGCAGTTACTAACAAGCGTCTAATTATGGATTTTAAGTCTCCAGCTTCCAGCAAACGAGCTAAATAATGTAAAGCTGCATCTGTATCACTACCACGAATAGACTTTTGAAACGCAGAAATCACATCATAGTGCCCATCACCATTTTTATCAGCAGAAAGGGTCTTTTTTTGGATAGATTCTTCAGCTGTTTTTAAGTCAATATTTATTGTCTGATTTTCATCGCTGGGAGTTGATTTGACAGCTAATTCTAATCCATTCAAAGAACTGCGCAGATCACCAGCAGTCGCTGTAGTGAATAATTCTAAGGCCTCACTAGTAAGGTGCACTTGATAGTTACCTAAGCCACGTTCTTTATCTTTTAAGGCCCGAAGTAAGGCTGTTTGGATATCGTGTGGAGTAAGGGGGTAGACTTCAAATATCTGTGTCCGACTTCTAATAGCAGGATTAATGGTAATATAAGGATTTTCTGTGGTCGCGCCAATTAGAATGATTTCACCACTTTCTAATAGAGGCAGTAAAAAGTCTTGCTTGATTTTATCAAGCCGATGAATTTCGTCGAGTAATAAAACCACAGTACCACTCATCTTAGCCTCTTCGGCTACTATTTGCAGTTCCTTTTTGGAATCAGTTGCTGCATTGAGTTGGCGAAAAGCGTACTTAGTACTGCCCGCGATAGCACTAGCAATACTGGTTTTACCTGTCCCAGGAGGACCATATAAAATCATTGATGACAATAAGCGGGCTTGGACCATCCGCTTAATAATTTTTCCTGGACCGACTAGATGTTGTTGGCCAACGACTTCTTCAAGATTACGGGGACGCATACGATAAGCAAGGGGATGTTGCATCTGCCATTCTTCTTTCATAAAATAATATTGGAAATTAATTGATAATATAAGAAAAGCAACCCAAGGGGTTGCTTTGAATAAATATGGAACTGGAAATTAAAGAATTTGGTTGTAGAATTCAACAACAAGTGATTCATCAATTTCTGGTTCAAGTTCATCACGTTGAGGTTTGCGAATCAACTTACCAGTCATTGTGTTTTCATCAAATTCAACAAATGGTGGTCGACCAACACTTGCTTCTAAAGCATCTTTAACAGCTTGCAAGTCTTTGGAGCGTTGACGCAAAGAAATTTCCTGACCAGGTTTAACTTCGTAAGAAGGAATATCAACCCGTTTGCCATCGACGGTAATATGACCATGGTTAACTAATTGACGAGCTTGTGCACGAGTGACAGCTAAACCTAAACGATAAACAACACTATCCAAACGTGATTCCAGCAAAGCCATAAAGTTTTCACCATGTTTACCTTGGCGAATCTTACCAGCACGCAAGAAAGTATTTCTAAATTGACGTTCGTTTAAACCATACATCAAACGTAATTTTTGCTTTTCCCGTAATTGACTACCATATTCTGATAACTTATTACGGTTATTTTGACCATGTTGGCCAGGTGCATAAGGGCGACGAGCTAATTCTTTACCAGTACCGGATAATGAAATACCTAAACGCCGTGATTTTTTCCATGTTGGTCCTGTATAACGAGACATAAAATTCCTCCAATAAATAAGTTGTTGGAGTAAAATAATTAACTATGCGAGTTCAACATTCGTGCAATCAATGTTTACAATCTTCGCCTTTTGCAGCCGCAGGTTACACAATTGAACTAAATAGCCATTGATTGTTGACGAGCTTGTCGCTCACTGCTGCAATTATTTTACACAGATATCACATTACTTCTTTTAACTCAAAAAGTCAATCTTAACATTTTAACAGTTTTAACTCTTTCTTAAAAGTTAAGCATCCTATTCTTTGTTATACTAATTTTAGAAGTGATTTATATTAAGGAGTGCTGGTTGTGATTATTATAGTAAGTATCTTAATCGTGTTAGTTATTTTAGCCATTGTGTTTGGATTATTTTATTTTAGAAAGCAGAATAACGATTTAATTGACCAAATCACTGCACGTTTAGACCAATTTAGACAAAATAATGTCGATGAAATGATTGATCAAATTTCAGATACTAAATTATCGGGTGAAACTTTGGCTGATTTTACGCAAGATAAGGAAAAATATGTCGCTATTACTAAAGAACAATTGCCAAAAATGGAATCCCAATTGATTGATTATTCTGAAAAGAATCTTAATTTTCAAGTTTGGTCAGCTCATCATGCTTTAAAACAATTAGCACAACAGTCACTAAATCAACAAGAAGTCCTTGAGCATTTACGCAATACATTTAGTAATCTATTTGATCATATTCAAAAAAATCAAACTGCGTTGGAGCATATTGAAGCCAAATCTCAGAAACTACAAAACAAACTGCAAACTAACATGGTTCATTATCAAGAAGCTTATGCCCCTTTACAAAATCAATTAGATGAAATTACCAAACGTTTACCAACCATTAAAGAATTAGTGGCGACTGGTGATGCTTTAAAAGCTCATAAACTATTAGAAGAAACTCAAGTACAATTGAGTAAATTTCAAACTGAGTCAGAGCAAGTTTTACAGCGGAGTACCGGTTTAGAAACAGATTTTAAAGCTGAGTTAAAAGAGCTGGTAAGCGCGGAACAAAAGCTTAATGTTGCAGGTATCAATATGGAAGATCCGCAAATTGATGTGGAATTGACTGAAATCAAGCAACAAATTAAGCAGTTAAAAGACTTGTTAGCTCTTTTACAAATTAACCAATTTGATCAACTAAAAGTGACAATTAATGAAAGAATAGATTATTTATATGAACGAATTGCTCAAGAATGGCGGGCCCAAAAAAAGGTGCAGAATGCACAATTGGTACTTGCAGATTTTATCCAGCATGCGCAACGGCAAAATCGCTTATTGCTCCAAAATATCAACCGTTTAGGTCAACATTATATTATTAAGCAAGAAGATCAAGATGTGGCCATATCTTGTCAACAAAAAATTCAGCAAATTTCGCAAAATTATCAAAACTTAGTTAAAAGCATTAAACAACGGCAGGCCATTTATTCCAAGGTTTGGCAGGAATTTCAACAGGCCTCACAACAATTAACGGAAATTGAACACCAACAGCAAAAAATTGCCGCTAGTTTTGATGGATTAAGACAAGGAGAAAATGTTGGTCAAGATAATTTGCAGCAAATTTCCCAACAATTACGCCAATTAAAGCATCAAATTGAAGTAATGCGGCTACCAGGCTTGCCTCCTAAATATCAGGATAATTATCAAATGGTTCATGATGAAGTTGACAAGTTGGCAGAATTACTAGCTGATAAACCGGTTAATGTGGAAGAAGTAACGAAGCAAATGTTTGTTACACAAGAAGATTTAAATAATCTGAAACAACAAACAAAAAAGTTGTGGGATGATGTTCAAATTGCAAGTCGTCTGTTACAATACTCTAATCGCTATGTAGAAGAATATCCCGCAGTTAAACAAGCTGCTAATAAGTCGCAAAACTTGTATGATCAAAAGTTTAATTATCAGCAAGCTCGTGAAGTTATCTCGCAGGCCTTAGAGCAAGTAGAACCAGGAGCTGTTAAACGAATTAGTGAATTGTATTATGCTGAAAGTGAATCGCAAAAGTGAGTTTTTGAGACAATTTAAGCCGAAAGGGCTTTTTTGTTTTCATTTTTGTAGTCTCAAGGTATCATGTTAATTTGGAGAGTGAAATCATGATTTATTTTGATAATAGTGCTACAACTTTAATTGAACCATCAGTTTTGAAGACATACGAAAAAGTTAGCACAGACTTTTTTGGTAATCCATCTAGTTTACATCGTTTGGGTGACCAAGCACAGCAAATTTTAAATTCTGCTCGTCAACAAATTGCCGATATTTTGCATTGCCAAGCAGGAGAAATTTATTTTACTAGCGGTGGTTCTGAAGGTGACAATTGGGTAATTAAAGGTACTGCGCTAGAAAAGCATCAATTTGGTAATCATATTATAACGACCAACATTGAACATCCTGCAGTTACTAACACCTTGCATCAATTAGAAAAATTAGGCTTTGACGTCACTTATTTACCCGTAGATAAAACAGGACATCTTGATCCTGAAGATGTCCGTAAAGCAATTCGTCCGGAAACAATTCTCGTGACGATAATGGCAGTTAATAATGAAGTAGGTGCCATTCAGCCCATCAAGGCTGTTGCTCAAATACTAAAAAATTATCCTAATATTCATTTTCATGTTGATGCTGTCCAGTCAGTAGGTAAAGCTTTATATAAGCAATTAAAAGATGAACGAATTGATTTTATGACTTTTTCGGGTCATAAATTTCATGCACCGCGAGGTGTGGGATTTATTTATGTGAAGAACGGTCGTCGCATTGCCCCCTTAATTAATGGTGGTGGTCAAGAAGATAATTGGCGCAGTGGTACAGAAAATACGCCTGCCGTTGTAGCCATGGCTCGAGCGCTGAGATTAACTACGGAAAATGAAGAGCAACAAGCCCAACGGCAAAATCAATTAAGAAAAATTTTATATGATCATTTACAGACCCTCGATAACATAGTTGTTTTTTCGCAAATGGATGCTAGTTTTGCACCACATATTTTGTGTTTTGCCCTAAAAGGTGTTCGTGGAGAAACGATTGTACATGCTTTTGAAAAAGAAGGCATCTACATTTCTACAACTAGTGCATGTTCATCGCGTAAAGGCGAGCAACCAATCACTTTGTCTGCGATGCACGTACCTGATAAGATTGCAACTAGCGCAGTTCGTGTCAGCTTAGATGAGAATAGTACCATGGCAGAAATGCAACAATTCGTTATTGCTTTAGATAAAATTTATCAGCATTTTCAAGTTTTAAATTGAGAGGATTAAAGTTCATGAATTATACCGAGATAATGATTCGTTATGGTGAATTATCAACCAAAGGCAAAAATCGCCGAAGTTTTATTGATCGGCTACATGGTAATGTCGCTAAAGTACTGCAAGATTTTCCTGAATTACGAATTCATCCTAAACGCGATCGTATGCATATTAATTTGAATGGTACGGATGCGCAAGCTGTAATGAAACGATTGCAAGTTGTGTTTGGCATTCAAAATTATTCACCTAGTATTCGTATTGATAAAGATCTGGAATTAATCAAACAGACTGCTTTACAAATGGTTCAAGAGCAATATCAACCGGGGAAAACTTTCAAAATTACTACTAAAAGAGCGGATCATGAGTTTGAGTATGACACCAATCAAATTAATTTGGCAGTAGGGGATTATGTCAGTGATCATATACCTGAATTGCAGGCAGAAATGCGTCGCCCAGATATTAAGATTCGAATTGAAATCCGCTTTGATGGTGCTTATTTATCCAGTCAGACGTTTCCAGGTGCGGGTGGTTTACCGGTTGGAACGGCCGGCAAAGCTGCATTGATGCTGTCTGGTGGTATTGATTCACCCGTAGCCGGATATTTGGCAATGAAGCGTGGGGTTGAGGTGGAAATGATTCATTTTTATAGTCCACCGTATACTAGCGAACATGCTCTACAAAAAGCGCAAGATTTAACAGTCAAATTAACTAAGTACGCAGGGCATATTCAATTTATTCAAGTTCCTTTTACTGAAATACAAGAAACTATTAAAAAACAAGTTCCTGAAGGGTATTTGATGACTGTTCAACGACGTTTTATGTTGCGCTTGACCGATTTAATTACCAAAAAACGCCATGGATTAGCCATTTTTAATGGCGAATCTGTTGGTCAAGTAGCTTCACAAACTTTGGAAAGTATGGCTGCTATTAATGATGTAACAACCACCCCCATTATTCGACCAGTGGCAACAATGGATAAGACTGAAATTATCAAAATTGCTGAGAAAATCGACACTTTTGATTTATCTATTCAACCTTTTGAAGATTGCTGTACGATTTTTGCTCCGACACGTCCTAAAACTAAACCTACAATTACCAAGGCGCGTGAATATGAAGAACAATTAGATGTAGAGGGTTTAATTAATCGTGCGTTGGCTGGTATCAAAATTATTAATATCACTCCATTTGATCATTATTTAGAGCAGAAAAATAGTGAAATTGAGGCTTTATTATAAATAGAGGTTGACGTTTAATACTTTTTTTCTTATTATTTAATTAATATTTAATATAGTGTTGAGCAAGAGGAACTATTGACATTAATTCACAGAGAAAACTACGTGGTTGAGAGCTAGTTTAATTAATGTGGTAGTTTGTAGCTTGTGAGCTGTCACTTTGGTGACCGGGATGACCGTTATCATTTGAGATAAAAGTGTTTGCTGCAAGCACTTTTAATTTAGGTGGTACCGCGGTTGTCCACATTCGTCCTAATTTATTTAGGGCGTTTTTTTTATTTAAAATTAAGGAGTTGATTAAATGGCTGCTAAAATAGAAATGTCAACCAAATATGATCATAAAGCAGTTGAACAGGGACGTTATCAAAAGTGGGTCGATGATGATTTGTTTAAGCCCAGTGGTGATCAAAAGGCCAAGCCGTATTCGATTGTAATTCCGCCGCCTAATGTCACGGGCAAACTGCACTTGGGTCACGCGTGGGATACAACTATTCAAGATATTTTAATTCGTCAAAAACGGATGCAGGGTTTTGATACTTTATATTTGCCTGGGATGGATCATGCCGGGATTGCGACTCAAGCTAAGGTTGAAGCCAAATTGCGCCAAGAAGGCAAAACGCGCTTTGATTTAGGTCGTGAAGAGTTTGTTAAAGAAGTCTGGAAGTGGAAAGACGAATATGCCAAGATTATTCATCAACAATGGGCCAAAATGGGATTATCTCTGGATTATTCACGCGAACGTTTTACCTTAGATGAAGGTTTATCTAAAGCAGTGCGTAAAGTTTTTGTTGATTTGTACAATAAGGGCTTAATTTATCGTGGTGAATATATTATTAATTGGGATCCAGAATTACAAACAGCACTATCAGACATTGAAGTTGAACACAAAGATGATCAAGGTGCTTTTTACCATGTTAAATATCCACTGGCTGATGGTTCAGGATTTATTGAAATAGCGACCACGCGTCCAGAAACAATGCCAGGGGATGTGGCAATTGCTGTTTATCCTGGTGATGAACGTTATCAAGATATTATTGGCAAGGAAGCCATTTTGCCGTTGTTTGGACGAAAACTGCCGATCATTGAAGATCATTATGTTGATCCTGAATTTGGGACTGGATTGGTAAAGATTACACCAGCACATGATCCTAATGACTTTAATGTCGGTAACCGACATAATTTAGAAAGAATTAACGTGATGAACGCTGATGGCACAATGAATGAGCAGGCGGGCAAGTATCAAGGTATGGATCGTTTTGTTGCCCGCAAAGCCATCGTCAAAGATTTAAAAGACCAAGGCTACTTGCTTAAGGAAGAACCAATTGTGCATAGTGTTGGACATTCAGAACGGTCTGGCGTCCAAGTTGAACCTCGTTTATCTACTCAATGGTTTGTAAAAATGAAGCCTTTAGCAGAAATGGCTTTAAAAAATCAAAAGACTGATCAAAAAGTTCATTTTGTACCAGAGCGTTTTGAACACACATTTGAACAATGGATGGATGACATCCATGATTGGGTTATTTCCCGACAACTTTGGTGGGGACATCGGATTCCAGCTTGGTATAACAAGCAAACAGGCGAAATGTATGTTGGTGAAGAAGCACCACAAGATATTGATAATTGGGAACAAGATCCTGATGTTTTAGATACTTGGTTTTCTAGTGCTTTATGGCCCTTTTCTACCTTAGGTTGGCCCGACGCTGATGCTGCTGATTTTAAACGCTACTTCCCAACTAATGCTTTAGTGACAGGTTATGATATCATCTTTTTCTGGGTTGCACGGATGATGTTTCAAAGTATTGAATTTACACAAAAGCGACCATTTAATGATGTGATTTTACATGGCCTAATGCGTGATGAGCAGGGACGTAAAATGAGTAAATCCTTAGGCAACGGGATTGACCCTATGGATGTCATTGACAAATATGGTGTTGATGCTTTACGTTGGTTCTTAATTACAGGCTCAGCTCCAGGACAAGATACTCGTTTTAGTTATGAAAAAGTTGGTGCAGCATGGAACTTTATTAATAAAATTTGGAATGCTAGCCGTTTTGTTATTATGAATTTGGCAGATACTCCCGCACCGACTCAAGTTCCAGATGTGGCCAAATTAGATTTGGCAGATCAATGGATCTTAGCTCAGCTTAATGAAACAGTTGCTGCTGTTTTGCGCTTGTCGGATAAGTATGAATTAGGTGAAGTGGGACGTGCACTATATAACTTTATTTGGAATGATTTTTGTGATTGGTATATTGAATTAAGCAAAGCAGTCTTGACCGGTGATGATTCCGTTAAAAAGGCGAATAAACGGACAGTTTTAGCTTATGTACTGGATCAAATTTTGCGCCTGTTGCATCCAATTATGCCATTTGTTACGGAAAAAATTTGGTTAACAATGCCACATCAAGGCAAATCTTTAGTGGTGGCTCAATATCCAACAGTTCATAAACAATTAGCTAATTTCCAAGCTGTTCAACAGATGAATATTTTAATTGCTGCAATTAAAGCGATTCGCCAAATGCGCGCAGATGCTAATGCACCTTTATCTAGTCCAATTGACATTTTGATTAAGGTACAAAATCCTGATGTCAAAACTATTTTGACTGCTAATCAGGAATATTTGGAAAAATTGGCCCATCCTAAAAAACTTCAAATTGCTTCGGACATAACTGCTCCGAAGTTAGCTTTAACAGCGGTCATTGAAGGAGCTCAAATCTTTGTGCCTTTAGCAGAATTAGTCAATATTGATGATGAAATTAAGCGGCAAGAAAAAGAATTAGCTAAGTTACAAAAAGATATTGATTTTCTTAATAAGAAGCTTTCTAATCCTGGCTTTGTTAAAAATGCTCCTGAAAAAGTGGTAGCAGAACAAAAGGATAAATTGAATTCTTATCAAAATCAACAAGCTCAAATTGAAGAGCGAATTACAGAATTGAAGCAAGGATAGTTATTTTTATTGTTAATAATTAAAAAGGGCTGGAATAATAACTAATTTCAGCCTTTTTACTATCTTACTTGAAGAAGGTTAGTTCAATGAAAAGCAGTGAAATAAATACTACCGCGCAAGCTATTGCTTATATTCATAGTTTGCCGCGATTACACCCTGATAAGAGTTTGCAATATGTTCAACGGGCTTTAACAGCACTAAAAAATCCGCAACAAAAAATTAAGACGGTCCATGTTACAGGAACTAATGGGAAAGGTTCAGTTTGTTATTATTTAACTAATTTATTAGTTAATAGTGGTTTTAAAGTCGGAACCTTTGCATCTCCTTACGTTAAAACATTTAATGAGCGGATTCAAATAAATGGAAAACCCATTGATGATGCTAAATTATTATTGTTAACTCAAAAAATTATGAACTTGGTAACTCAAATTCAAAAAGAAAATCCTGATTTTTATTTGGTGGAATTTGAATTTTTGACTGTGATGATGTTTGAGTATTTTGCCCATGAAAAGGTCGATTTTGGAATTGTGGAAGTTGGAATTGGTGGTGAGCATGATAAAACTAATGTCATCACACCAGAATTAGCTATTATTACTAATATTGGAATGGATCATGCACAATTGATTGGTCCAACTTTGTCAGATATTGCTCAAGAAAAAGCCGGAATAATCAAATTTCAAAAACCAGTTATTCTGGGTGAAATTCCTTCGAAAGTGCAATCCATTATTGATACGCGCGCTAAGCAACAACAAGCACCTGTCTATCAATTAGGCAAGCACTTTAAAATTGAGCAAATTCAGCTGCATGATGTCAGCCGGACGAGTTTTACTTGGAATAATCAAACTTTGAGCTTTAAAGATTTACAAATAGCTTCTTTTGCACCAACACAAGTAATTGATGCGGCATTAGCAGTCCAAGCTTATTTAATTTTATGTCCTCAAGCAACGGTGTCTAATGTAATTATTCAGAAAAGCTTAGCAGTTGACAATTTGCCTGGAAGAACCCAAATCATTAGTCGTGATCCATTAATTATTTTGGACGGAGCGCACAATGAACCTGCAATACGGGCGTTAATCACTAATTTAGGTGCTATCAGACAGCAACGACGTGTAGTAGTATTATATGCTGCTATGGTTGATAAACAACGGCAAAATATTTTAGAACAATTAGAAGCATTTGCTGACGAAATTATAATTACCACATTAGATGAAGCACGGGCAGCTAAAAGTTCAGATTACCAAGATTTAAAACCTCAAGAACATTTTATTCAACCTTGGCCCGTTGCTTTTGCACAAGCTGTAACTAGTCTAGACAGTGAAAGTATGTTAGTTATTTGTGGTTCGTTACATTTTGCTAGTGCTATTTTAGACTTGCTAAAGCCGGAAAATTAAATAAAATAGAGTTTGTTTTTGGTAATTTACCTCAGAATAATTGAGGTGATATGATGGAAATACGAGAACAAGTTCAACGCTTTGGTATAGTTAGTCTAACTACAGAAGAATTGTTTGCTCTAATTATTGGTTCGGGTACTAAAAATAATCATGTGGAACAAATTGTTCAACAGTTAGCATTGTTGTCAAATAATTTTAGTGATGTATCTATTTTAACCGCACATAATTTATTAAAGATTAATGGTATCGGCCCAGCAAAGCAGGGACAAATTTTGGCTATTATCGAATTATGTCGGCGATTGAATCATCAACAGCGGCTGCGCAATCACCAACAAATAACAATTCCATTATTAGCACAGCATTTGATTAAGAAATATAGTAATTATCAGCAAGAAGAATTGATAGGTATCTATCTTGATATAAACCACTGCGCGCTAATAGAAAAAAATCTTTTTCGTGGAACTTTAACTGCTGCAACAGTGCATCCACGTGAAGTTATTCAAACGGCATTGTTAGTTCCTTGTGCTAATCTGGTGATAGCTCATAATCATCCTAGTGGAAATTTACGTCCATCTAAGGCCGATTTGGCCTTTACCCAAAGGTTGCAATCTTGCTGTGAACTTTTTAGTATTAATTTAATTGATCATTTAATTATTGGTAACGGAGAATATTTGAGTTTACAAGAACGCGGATTAATGTAATTATTATTTTTAATTAATTTTTTCTATGATATAATTTAGAAGATAGTTTAAGTACGCTTTTAGTTTAAGGAGATAGTGTCTTGTTTGGAATGCGATCACGAAATGTTGGAATAGATTTAGGTACAGCAAATACAATTGTTTATGTTGACGGGAAAGGTATTGTTTTAAGGGAACCTTCTGTCGTAGCTAAAAAAGTTGCTAGTGGAGAAGTCGTTGCTGTTGGCGAGCAAGCAAGAGCAATGATTGGTCGAACTCCTGGCAGTATAAAAGCTATTCGCCCGATGAAAGATGGTGTTATTGCTGATTATGATACTACAGCAGCAATGATGCAGTATTTTTTGAAAAAAGCAGTTGGCAATGCTAAGCCTTCTGTAATGGTTTGTGTACCTAGTGGTGTTACGGAAGTCGAAAAGCGTGCCGTTATTGAAGCAACTCAGCATGCCGGTGCGCGCGATGCTTATTTGATAGAAGAACCTTTTGCTGCTGCTATTGGTGCCGGTTTGCCAGTAATGGATCCTACAGGTAGCATGGTAGCAGATATAGGTGGTGGAACTACTGATGTAGCCACCATTTCTCTTGGCGGGATTGTTTCTAGTCGTTCAATTAGAATGGCCGGAGATAAGTTTGATGAATCCATTATTGCTTATATTCGTCAGGAATTTAATCTTTTAATTGGTGAACGCACGGCTGAACAATTAAAGATGGAAATTGGTTCGGCTTCGGTTGAAAAAGCATCAGAGCTTCCAAATATGAGTATTCGCGGTCGCGATTTGGTTACTGGATTGCCTAAGACAGTAGATTTAGCTGCCGTCGATGTTGCTAAGGCTATTCATGAAGATATTGAAGAAATAGTAAATGCTATTAAAGAAACTTTAGAAGAAACGTCACCGGAAATTTCTGCGGATGTGATAGATCATGGGATTGTGCTGACTGGTGGAGGTGCTTTACTCAGTAATTTGTCTGAAGTTATTTCAGATTCTACTAAAGTGCCAGTATTTGTAGCACAGGATCCACTTGATTGTGTAGCAATTGGTACTGGAGAATCTTTGAAAAATCTTGATGTTATACGACAACAACACCGCTAAAAAGGTGGGGGAGGCCCCGCTTTTTTATTTTAATGGAGGGTTTCATGCGGAACTTTTTTTCTAACAAAAAGTTAATCATTATTATGGTTCTTGTAATTGTTGTAGTTTCAATGATTACAGCATCTTTAACATTTGGACAAAAAAGAGCACGGCCAACTATTATTCATCAGGCAGGTAATGATGGTTTGGGTGTGATTGGTAATGTTGTATCGATGCCAATTAATGGAATACGCAACATAGGTGATAACGTTCAAAGTTTATTTAATACCTATCAAGAGAATCGACAATTAAAGTCACACTTGGATGATTTGGCTCAAACTAAAGCTCAAATTAGTGCTCTTAAAAAAGAAAACAAAGATTTAAAGCAACAAGTTAAACTAAATAAAACTTTAACTGATTATCATCAGATGACTGCTTCAGTTATTTCTCGCTCTCCTAATAATTGGCAAAATTATTTATTAATTAATAAAGGAGCTCTTTCGGGCATTAAAAAAGATATGCCTGTAATGTCTGGTTCGGGTCTGATTGGTCGAATTGTTGAGGTTAATCAAACTAATTCCAAGGTCAGTTTGATTTCGACAGATAAGTCTTTAAGTAATAAGTTTGCAGTCGAGATTACTAAAGATGACGGCACGGATACTAGTGGAATTATTGGGCGTTATGACAAAGATGATAATTTATTAGTGATGACCAATGTTGATTCACCAGAAAAAATCAAAGCTGGACAGCAAGTTATTACCTCTGGTCTAGGCGGTTTAACGCCGAGGGGCTTATATGTTGGCAAAGTAGTAAAAGTGAAAAAAGATGATTATGGATTAGTATCATCGGTTTTTGTTAAACCAGCTACTGATTTAAATAACTTCACAATTGTAACTGTTATTAGTCGGGATGTTGAACATGGTTGAATTAAAAAGTAAAACAGCTAAATATATTGAGCAATTTTGTTTGCTGTTGTTGGGATTTTTTTTGGACGGAGTAATCAAAAGTGTGTTCCCAATTTTAAATAGGTCAACTTTTCAAGTATCAGTACAAATAATGCTGATAATTCTTGTAATGATGATTCTCCGTGATCCTCATGAAAATAACCATTTGTTTTTTTATAGTCTGATATTGGGCATTTTATATGATTCATATTATTCTCGTATTTTTGGCTTATACACAGTAATATTTCCATTAACGGTGTTTATTGTGCAAAAAATTCAAGACTACGTTCCAGAATCGATCCTTTTTGAGTGGAGTACTTATTTTATTGTGTTAACAGTATCACTGATTTATCTTTACTTGATTGGTTCATTTTTGAATTTGGTAATGGTCGATGGAACTAGGTTTATTACTGATTGGTTAGGGCCGACCTTACTAGTAAATTCTGTAATATTTTTAATAGTGTATTTTATTTTAAAAAAAGTAATTGGTTGGTTGTGTAAGTGATTTGGGGAGGTTTCAAGTGAAAAGTGTTATATTAAAGGGTAAAGGCAATAAATATTTTTTAGAACTTAATTCTGATGCAAACTTCTCTGAATCACTAATTGAGATAAAAAATTTATTACAACAATTAGTAGATTCCACTTCACAACATTCTCAGAAAATACCAATTGTGATTGATTCTCAAAATCGACTTTTAACTAGTGATCAACTCACACAAATTAAGACTATTATTTCGGAATTTGCTATTTTTGAATTGCAACACGTAGTATCGAATGTATTTAGCCGTCAAAAAGTTGAGCAACTATTAGATAAAAATTTCTTAAATATTGAAACAAAGATTATTCGTTCAGGTAAGGTTGTAGATTATCAAGGTAATTTATTGCTTTTAGGTAATGTTCATAAAGGAGCAATTGTACGTGCCACGGGTGATATTTATATAGGTAGTCATGTAGAAGGTATTGTTCATGCAGGTTTTCCTAATTATAGCGGAGCCATTCTTACTGGTGATATAAGTCATGCCAGTCAAATTAGAATTAGTGATTTGATTCAAATAGTTTCCGATATGGAAGAACAAACATTTAATAATAATTCTTTGTTTTATATTAATGATTTGCATGTACTAACCCAAGATAATATTAGTAATTTACATGAAATCAAGCCTCGTCGTGAAATTATTTTAGGTTAAGGAGAAAATCATGGGAACATCAATTGTGGTGACATCTGGTAAAGGTGGCGTTGGAAAATCTACCACGGTAGCCAATTTAAGTTTGGCTTTGGTTAAAGCTGGAAAGCGAATTTGCGTAGTAGATTTAGATGTCGGTTTGCGTAACTTGGATACTATTTTAGGTTTAAGTGATCGTGTCATTTATGACCTGATTGATGTGATTGAAAATAGAGTTGATGTTTTTCAGGCTTTAGTTCCACATCCTGACTATAATGATCAACTATATCTTTTAGCAGCTTCCCAAAGTGCAACCCAACGTAATCTTGAAGTGGATCGCATGCAAGATATTGTGAATGATTTAAAAAGTAGTTTTGATTTTGTGATTTTGGATTGTCCTGCGGGAATTGAAGCAGGATTTAATGCGGCAGTGTCGGTAGCTGATAGTGCACTAGTTATAACAACACCGGAAATCGCGGCTGTTAGTGATGCAGATCGTGTTGTTGGCCTTTTGGAAGATGCCAATTTACAATATGGTTTACATTTAGTAATCAACCGCGTGCGTTTACAAATGTTACAAAATGGTAAATCAATGGATATTCAAAGCATCGTCGATCGATTATCAGTGCCTTTAATTGGTGTGATTGTCGATGATGATGAAGTTATTGCTACTTCTAATAACGGAGAATCCGTTGTTGCCAGTCAATCTGATAATCCTGCTGCTGTTGGTTACTACAATTTAGCACACCGAATTTTAGGTGAAAATATTCCGCTTAATGAAATTGAAATTGACAAACCTGTTGACAAAAAGAATGGTTTTTGGTATCGTATGTTTCACCATTAAAAATTAAAAATGACAATGACCAAGATAGATATGAAAAAGCAATTTTAGAGAGGCTATGGGTGGTGCAAATAGCTATTGCAATCATAGAACACACTTGTAAGTTGATGGTTAATTACCATACGGCAGCAGTCGTTATTAAGCAGTAGTTTTTAACTACCTGAGTTGGTTGATGTGAGTCAATCAAAAATTGAGGTGGAACCGCGAGTTCATTCGTCCTCTTGAGTAAATTTACTCAAGGGGACTTTTTTATTTTGGAAAAGGGGGAAATGAATATGACATATCTAGGAAGGATTTTTCCATCATTAATTGGAGGAGCCAAAATAACATTACTACTATTTGTAATTACATTAGTGTTGTCAATTCCTTTAGGAATCATTTTAAGTTGGGGATTAAGAAGTCATTTTAAACTTTTACGCTGGCTTTTGAGCGGATATGTGTGGTTAATGCGCGGGACACCATTATTATTACAGTTAATTTTTATTTTCTATGGTTTGCCAACTATTGGTGTTGTTTTTGAACGTTTTACAGCAGCAATTGTGGCTTTTACTCTTAATTATGCAGCTTATTTTGCTGAAATTTTTCGCGGAGGGTTACAAGCTGTTAGCCAATCTCAACGAGAAGCAGCGGTTGTTTTAGGGCTGAATAAATTACAATCATTTCGTTTTATTGTTTGGCCTCAAGTTTTAAAAATTGTTTTGCCCTCAATTGGCAACGAGGTAATTAATCTGGTAAAAGATTCATCTTTAGTCTATGTATTAGGTATTGGAGATCTATTACGGGCAGGTAACGTTGCTACTGCTAGAGATGTAACGCTTTTACCGTTACTAATGGTCGGAATTATCTATCTAATTATGACGGCCGTTTTAACTTACATTCAATCAAAAATTGAACGGAGGTTTTCTTATTATGAATAAACTGCAACCAATTCTAGAATTAGATAATGTCACCAAATCATTCAACGGTCAAATAATTTTTCAAGATATTAATCTGGAAATTCAACCAAATACAATATTATCCATAGTTGGTCCCAGCGGAATCGGCAAGACAACTTTACTACGAACTATTTTGGGATTAGAAAAAATTGACAGTGGGAAATTTTTATTAAACGGAAAAAGCTTCAATCCACAAAATCATCAACAAAATAATATTGGCGTTGTTTTTCAAGATTATCGCTTATTTCCAAATTTGTCGGTTTTGGAGAATATTATTTTGGCTCCGGTACAAGTTCAAAAGAATTCACGGACAAAAGCTACTGAAGCAGCGGATAAATTGCTAACATCTTTAGGGCTAGTTGATAAAAAAGATTTATATCCTTATCAATTATCTGGTGGACAAAAACAACGTGTTGCTATCGCTCGGGCTTTGATATTGCAACCTAAAATTCTTTGCTATGATGAACCAACTAGTGCATTAGATGCAGATAGTAAGTGGCAAGTTGCTGACCTATTAGAACAATTTCGAACATTAAAAATGACACAGTTAGTTGTGACCCATGATTTGGAATTTGCTCAAAAAATATCAGATAAAATATTTAAATTGGAGCGACCAACATGAAAAAAATAATAGTTTTCTTAGAAAGTATTTGTCTTTTAATTAGTTTATGTGCTTGTGGCCAAAAGCAACGTGTTGGTACAGATCAAGCTACCTTGATTGTTGGTGTGGATGATTCTTTTGTGCCAATGGGATTTCAATCTGACAGCGGTAGATTAACCGGTTTTGATATTGATTTAGCTAAAGCTGTGGGTAAAAAAATTCATCGTAAAATGGTTTTTCAGACAATTGACTGGTCAATGAAAGAAACTGAATTACGCAATCGGACTATTGATTTGATTTGGAATGGCTATACTAAAACACCAGAAAGAGCAGCAAAAGTATATTTTTCACAACCTTATTTACGTAATCAACAAGTAGTTGTAGTCAAACAAACAGATAAAATCACACAATTAAGTCAATTACGTGATAAGAATGTGGGGGTTCAATCTAGTTCAACAGGATATGATGATTTAATGCAACAACCCCATATTTTAAAACAATTTATTCGTAATCAAACCCCCATACAATACGATAATATTCAAAATGGGATGATGGATTTAAAAGCTGGTCGTATTCAAGGATTTCTAATCGATCGCGTATTTGCAGAATATTATTTGAAACATGATCGCTCCCAAGATCGATTCAAAATTTTAGTTACGCCGTATCACAGTGAAAGTTTTGCCGTTGGCTTGCGTAAAGATGATTATCGGTTGCAAAAGCAAATTAATCAAGCATTACAACAACTGAAAAAAACTGGTCAGTTACAAAAATTAAGCTACTATTGGTTTGGCAAAGATATTAGTCAATAACAATTATTAGGGGTTGGAACAAAATTTTATTCCAACCCCTAATAGTTTACATAAATGAAATGAATGCACTCGCTACAACTCCGACTAATGTCACAATAACCATTAGCCAAATAACAGCTTGAATAATTCTGGTAGTAATACTTTTCTTTTTCTTCAAATTTTTCACCTTGATTTACTATACAATATCTTTGCAATCATGTTACGTGAAATAACCTTAAAATGCAACTAATCTCTATAACAAATCGCTCATAACTATATGGCAGTGATTATTATACCTATAAGCTAAGTAATTGAAATTTTTTTAAAAAGTTAATATGGATTTGGGGTAAACAGTGGTGATAGGTGGAAGATTGTGGTAATATTCAGTTATATGGTAGGGGTGATTGTATGTTTATGGGAGAGTATCACCATAACATTGACACTAAAGGTCGTTTAATCATTCCAACAAAATTTCGGCAGCAATTAGATAGCTGTTTTGTGTTAACTCGAGGTATGGATGGTTGTCTGTTTGGCTACTCGCTTTCTAAGTGGCACCAACTAGAGCAGCAATTACAAAAATTACCGCTAACTAAACAGAGTGCACGTTCATTCATTCGATTTTTTTATGCTGCTGCAGCTGAATGCGAATTCGATAAGCAAGGGCGGATCAATATCTCTAGTACCTTGATTGAATATGCAAATTTATCTAAAAATTGTGTTATTGCTGGAGTTTTAGATCGAATAGAAATTTGGGATGAAGACGCTTGGCAACAAACTAGTGCAGAAACTGCACAGAATTTTGCACAAACTTCTGAAGAGTTACGGGATTTATTTGATTTAAATTTATAAATGAAGGGAATTGTAATAATGTTCCGGCATAAAACAGTTTTATTAACACCAGCAATTGATGCATTGTGTGTGCATGATGGCGGGACATATGTTGATGCTACCTTTGGAAGAGGTGGGCATACACAATATTTATTAAATAAAGGAACAAATCTGACAGTTTTAGCTTTTGATCGTGACCAACAAGCAATAGATGCTGGAAAAGAATTAGTAACCACAACTAATAATCAAACTAGTAATCATTTGGAATTAATTAAAGCTAATTTTGAAGATCTACAAGAGCAATTAAAGCAGCGTCAAATATTTAATCTTGATGGAATTGTTTATGATTTAGGTGTTTCTTCACCACAATTTGATGATCCTACACGTGGATTCAGTTATCGCTATGATGCACGACTTGATATGCGCATGGATCAATCTCAAGATTTAGATGCAGAATATATTGTTAATCATTGGGAATATCAGCAATTAGTGCGGATTTTTTTTCGCTATGGGGATGAAAAATTTTCCAAGAGAATTGCTCGTTCGATTATTAATCATCGACAAAAAACACCAATTACAAGCACTTTACAACTAGTAGAAGTTATTAAAGAAGCTATTCCGGCAGCTGCTAGGCGCCAAGGTGGCCATCCGGCAAAAAAGGTTTTTCAAGCATTAAGAATTGCAGTTAATGATGAGTTAGGGGCATTAGAGCAATCTTTAACTGCTGCAATTAACCTACTCTTGCCAGGTGGGTATATTAGTGTTATTACCTTTCAATCATTAGAAGATCGAATTGTAAAACAGATATTTCGAGAGAATGCACAACTTAATGTTCCGGGGGATATGCCAGTTGTTCCGGACAATTTAGAGCCAAAATTAAAAGTTATTACTAAAAAGCCTATTTTGCCATCTGCAGAAGAATTAGAGCATAATCATCGGGCTCATAGTGCCCATTTACGAGTGGCACAAAAATTACATCAATAATTTATTGGGGATTAAATTATGTTGGATAATACTGCGAGAAATTCTAATCAAACTGCTGTGGAAGTACCACAAAAAAAACAACAAGTAGATAATAATGTTCATCAAGCTATTCGAGTCAATAATCAAGCGGTCCCTTTTTCGAAATTGGAAAAAGTATTATTAGTCTGCATTGGTATTGCTACTCTTGTAATGATGATTTTTTTAGTTAATTTGCGCACAGTGAATGCACAGCAACAGCGGCAAATTCAAGATGTTGCTGCACAAACACAAGTTGTTATATCGAAAAATGTCACTTTACGACAAGAAATCAGTGAACTTAGTAGCTCCAGTCGGCTACTGCAAATTGCTAAAGATCACCATTTGACCTTACAAGCTAATAATATAAGGAATATTTCAAAATGAAGGATTCAAAAAAACAACGTTACATACTAAAAAAGGCAAGACGTGATCGAAGAATAATTGGATTATTCTTTCTTGGCGTAATTGCCTTATTTTTTGTTTATTTTATGGGACGATTTGCTTATATTGCTGTTAGTGGTCGAGTAGATAACGTTAATTTAACTCAAAGAACGACACGTAAATATCGACATCAAAAAACTTTGTGGGCACAACGGGGAACAATTTATGCTTATGATGGTTCTAAATTAGCCTATAGTGATAAGACTTATCTAGTTTTTGCTGTACTTGATAAAAAATATGTTGATAACAACAAAAAGCCCTTATATGTAACCGATAAAAAACGGGCGGCAAAGGTTTTAAGTCAATATATTTCATTAAGTGAAGAGCAAATTTATCGTACTTTAAGTTTAAAAAATAAATTCCAAGTTGAATTTGGTAGTCCGGGAACTAATTTGAGCTTAAATGTTAAAAAAGCTATTGAACAACATCATCTCACAGGAATTTATTTTTATTCGACACCTTCTCGCTCTTATCCTAATGGCAGCTTAGCTGCAAATACTATTGGCTTAGCTCAATCACAAACCGTAGGCAAACATCATCTTTTAAAGGGAACTATGGGTTTAGAACAATATTACGATCAGCAGTTACAAGGCAGTAATGGTTATGCTGTAAGATGGATTGATCCGCAAGGCTACAATTTGCCCCAAACTCATGAAAAAATCAAAAAGCCTCGTCAAGGAAAAAACATTTATACTACTTTAGATCCTAATTACCAATATTATTTGGAGCAGTTGGTAAGCCAAGTTGCTAATAAATATCATCCTCGGTCTATGCAAGCTTTTGTTACTAATCCCAAAACTGGAGATATTATTGCAATGACTCAGCGGCCAACGTTTGATCCAATTACTAAAGTAGGATTAAACAATTCTTGGCGGAATATTAATGTACAAGATCAATATGAACCAGGCTCAGTTATGAAAGTAATGACTTTAGCAGCTGCGATTGAATCTCATCATTATAATCCCAATCAATATTATCATTCAGGCTCAATTAATATCGGTGGATGTGTGGTAAAAGACTGGAATCTATCAGGATGGGGTGATATCCCATTAGAACAGGCTTTTGTACGTTCTAGTAATGTAGGAATGGTCTTTTTAGAGCAACAGATGGGAGCCAATACCTGGTTAGAGTATTTAAAAAAATTCCATATTGGACAAAAAACTGAAATTACTTTACCTGGAGAAGTGGCGGGTAATATTAATTTTCAGCATTTGTCTGATCAAGCAATCACGTCATTTGGACAAAGCGTTGATGTCACTGGTGTACAAATGATACAGGCTTTAGGGGCCATTGGTAATCAAGGTGTAATGATGAAGCCTCGGATTGTATCACAGATTGAAGATCCCAATACTGACTCTGTCAAAAAAATTAAAACTCAAAAAGTCGGTCAACCAGTGTCTGCAGCTACTGCCCAAAAAGTATTAAATGCGATGCGCGATGTTGTGCAGCAAAAATATGGTACAGGTACTGTTTATAAAATTGAAGGCCAAGATATTGCAGTGAAAACAGGGACTGCTCAAATTGCAAGTTCCAGTGGGGGATACTTAGCAGGTGGCAATAATTATATTTATTCTGTGGCTGGATTAGCTCCAGCAAGTAATCCTAAATATTTGGTTTATATTACAATGCAGCAACCACAAAATATGGATAAATCTGCTGAACAGATTTTAGCTGAAATTTTCAATCCAATGATGCAACGATTGCTCGGAACCGGTACAATAGAAAATGTTAAACCTAATACTTCTGCGATAACTTTGCCAGATGTCACGGGGAGTACTTTAGCACAAGCTCAAAAATCATTACAAAAGCAACAACTCAACATTGGAATAGCCGGAACTGGAAGTACTGTGGTTCAACAGTTACCAAGTGCCAATTCCAATATTTTACGAGGCCAAAGGGTAGTATTATTGACTAATGGTGCGATGACAATGCCCGATGTCACCGGGTGGTCTAAAAATGATTTGTTGAAGCTATCTGAGATTACTGGTAAAAAGATTGTTTTAAATGGTCGCGGCTACGCTGTTAAGCAAAATATTGCCCCAGGAGCAGTTTTAAATACAGTTAAACAAATTACAATTGAACTTAAGTAGGATAGGTGAGGTATTGAATAATGGAGAATCTAAAATTTTTATGGCCCTTAATAAGTAGCTTTGCAATAGTTATCATCTTAATGCCACTTTTTATTAAAATGATGGTCATCAATAAGGAAGGACAGCAAATTAGAGAAGAGGGGCCTTCATGGCAACAAAAGGCAAAGGCCGGAACCCCTACGATGGGTGGCTTGATTTTTTTAATTGCCATTTTAGCGACTAATATTTGGACTAGTTCTTTGGAGCAACTTTATACTACGTCCTTATTCTTAATTAGTTTGATGTTGCTATTATTTGGTTTAATTGGTTTTTTAGATGATTTTATTAAATTAAAGAAAAAAAGAAATTTAGGATTATATGCTTGGCAGAAATCGACTCTTCAATTACTTTTTGCAATAGTTTTTGTAGCGATATATTTTCATTATCAGTTACCGATTGATTTACAAATTGGACCGTTTATTTTACATTCAGCCATTATTTTTATTTTGTTTTTAATTTTTTGGATAGTTGGATTTTCTAATGCGGTTAATCTAACTGACGGCTTAGATGGGTTAGTTGCAGGCTTAAGTATTATTGCTTTTGCTACGTATGCTTATATTGCTTATAAGCAACAAAATATGGACATTCTTTTAGTATGTGTGAGTGTGATTGGCGCTATGATTGCCTTTTTGCTCTTTAATCATAAGCCAGCCAAAATTTTCATGGGAGACGTCGGTTCCTTGGCATTAGGTGCAACTTTAGCTGCCATCTCCATTTTATTGGGTAATCCATGGTCATTGATTTGGATTGGTATCGTATTTGTTCTTGAAACTGCCAGTGTTATTATTCAAGTAGCCGTTTTTAAAATAACTGGCAAACGAGTTTTTAAAATGTCTCCGATTCATCATCATTTTGAAATGTCCGGTTGGTCAGAATGGAAAGTCGTGGCAGTTTTTTGGATTGTAGGATTATTAGCAAGTATTAGTTATTTATTAATTTTTGTGGGATAGGAAGTAATTAAAAAATGAACTTAATTCCAAATTATCAAAATAAAAAAATTTTGATTGTTGGTTTAGCTAAAAGTGGCTTTTATGCAGCTAAGTTATTACATCAACTTGGAGCTCAAGTAATTGTTAATGATTATAAGAAACTAACTGCTGATAATCCACAAGTGCAAGAATTAAATAGTCTTAATATTAAAGTGATTACTGGCTCACACCCGTTATCTTTGTTGGACGACAATATTGATTTGATTGTTAAAAATCCGGGGATTTCATATGATAATCCATTAATTAAACAAGCGCAAATTAAGCACATTCCAATCATCACAGAACCAGAGTTAGCTTATGAAATTTCGGAGGCTCCTTTTATTTGTGTCACGGGAACCAATGGTAAGACCACCACAACGACGTTGATTCAACTAATTTTGGATTGCAATCGGTCGATTGGGCATGCTTATAAGGCAGGTAACATTGGGATTCCAGCAATTAAGGTAGCTCAACAAGCAACTAATAATGATGATATTGTCGTAGAAATGTCTAGTTTTCAATTAATGGGCATTACTCAATTACGTCCCCAAATTGCAGTATTGACGAATATTTATGAGGCTCATCTCGATTACCATAAAACACGAGCTAACTACATTAAAGCCAAAATGAATATCACTAAAAACCAAACACCTGCAGATTATTTTGTGGTCAATTTTGATCAGCAGGAGTGGCAAGAATTAGCAAAACAAACCAACGCGCAGGTTGTGCCTTTTTCACGTCTTAATAAGACTCAAGCTGGTGCTTATCAAAAAGGTAATTATTTATATTTTAAAAATGAAAAAATTATTTCTGTGGCCGACTTGGCTTTACCAGGACAACATAATATTGAAAATTATTTGGCTGCCATTGCAGTGGCTAAAATTTATGGTAAGTCGACTGCTGATATCTGTCAGATATTAACTACTTTTAAGGGTGTCAAACACCGCATGCAATTTGTTAAAAAATTAGCAGGACGAAGTATTTATAATGATTCTAAGGCTACAAATATAGAAGCCACAACGGTCGCTTTGCAATCTTTTACTCAACCAGTGGTTTTAATTGCAGGTGGATTAGATCGTGGTTTTACTTTTGATGAACTAATTGGTCCTATGAAAAATGTGAAAGCAATTGTTCTTTATGGAGAGACCAAAAAGTTAATGGCAGCAACCGCACAAAAAGCTCATATTTCAACAATTAAGTTAGTTGACAACTTAGATGAAGCTGTGCCTTTAGCTTGGTCATTAACTAGCCCAGGTGATATCTTATTATTATCACCAGCAGCAGCTAGTTGGGATCAGTTCAAGACCTTTGAAGAACGTGGAGATCGATTCTTAAGCGACATTGAAAAATTAGGTGAATGAGAATGAAAATTATTGTATCAGGTGGTGGCACTGGGGGCCATATTTATCCAGCTCTTGCCTTAATTAAACGTCTACAACAACGAGAGTTATTAGATGATGTTTTATACGTGGGCACTAAATCTGGGTTAGAAGAACGGATTATAGAGCGTGAACACATTGCTTTTCAGGCTATTAAAATTCAGGGATTTAAACGAAAATTAAGCTGGAATACTGTACAAACACTGTATTTGTTTATAAATAGTATCAAAAAATCCAAACAAATAATTCGTGATTTTCAACCGGATGTGGTAGTAGGTACTGGTGGTTATGTTTCGAGTTCCGTAGTTTTTGCGGCTCATTTGTTAAAAGTACCAACTGTAATTCATGAACAAAATTCTGTAGCTGGTTTAACTAATAAATTTTTAGGACATTTTGTAGATAAAATTGCTTATGCATTTACTGATGTAAAAGATCAATTTAGTGAAAAAAAGAAATTGGTTTTCACTGGTAATCCACGTGCACAAGAAGTGGCAGATTTAAAACCCAATTTGCGTCTAGCTGACTTTGGTTTACAACCCCAAGTCCCAACCGTTATGATCTTCGGCGGCAGTCGTGGTGCTGCTCCTATTAATAAGACGACAATTGCCTCTTTGACAGAATTTTCTCGCAGGTCGTATCAAGTATTATTTGTTACCGGCCGAGTGCATTATGAAAATGTTCAAAAGCAAATTAAGACGATTCAATTAGGAAATAATGTTAAAATTGTTCCATATATTGATGATATGCCAACAATTTTACCGGATATGGCTTTGGTGGTCGGCCGAAGTGGTGCTACATCAATTGCAGAGCTTACAGCTTTAGGTGTCCCCAGTGTATTTATTCCAAGTCCTTATGTTACTCATGATCATCAAACTAAAAATGCACAGTCATTAGTTAAAAATCAGGCTGCTTTGATGATTCCTGAAGAAAAATTAACAAGTGCAAAATTGTTGCAGACAGTCGATCAAATTTTATCAGACAGTAAATTACAGACAAAATTGGCTACGAATTCACGCAAACTAGGTGTACCTGATGCCAGTGACCGCTTAATTACAGTTTTAGAAAACCTAATTAAAACAATGAAGTGAGACTTATGGCCCGTAAAAAACGAAATAATTTGATTTTTATCGATAATGGGTATAAACATCCTGTTAAAAAACGACGTCATCGACGGAATATTTTTCAGAAAATTTCTTTCAAAAGTTATTTTATGCTTTTATTACTCGTTTTGATTGTCAGTATAGGTTATGTATTTTCTCCTTTGGGTCATGTAAGTCAAATCTCTGTTAAAGGCACCAATTATATTGGAGCTCAGCAAATTATTGATGCTTCAAAAATCAGCAATGATTCTTTAGTGGTGCAGACGTTGTTTCAAAAAAGAACTATTTGTCGACAAATAAAACGACAAGTACCGTTAGTCAAAAAAGTGGATTATCATTATGATAATTTAAATCATTTAAAAATTACGGTTCAAGAATATCAAACCGTCGGTTTTCTTTTAAAAAAGGATGGCTATTACCGTATTTTAGAAAATAGTCAAATATTACATTCGAAGTTGCAACAGCCCATCGGAAATTTTCCGATTTATCAAGATTTTGGGTCAAAAACATCACTGCAAAGATTTGTACAATTGTATTTGCATTTGTCACTCAAATTGCGTAATGATATTTCTGAAATTCACGGTGAATCTAAGAACCAGACAAAACATCCTTATCGGGTAATGCTTTATATGAATGATGGAAATATTATTATCGGTGATATTCGTACATTAAAAAGCAAATTACGTTATTATCCAGAAATTGCACATCAAATGCAGACTAAAGGAATTGTGAATTTAGAAGTAGGAGCATATTCTCGACCTTTTCCGAAGAAAAATTAAGATGAGTAATTTTTTAACTATAGTTTTTGTGGTATCATTTAAATGGTAAGATTGAATTTACTGTACCAAAGCATTTCAGGGGGATCGCTTGATGGATGATTCAATGATAATAGTAAGTTTAGATATTGGTACAACTGCTATGAAAGTTGTTGTTGCCAGTGTATCTAAAGGGCAAATAAGTGTAATAGGTATTGGCAGTTCACATGCGCAAGGCATGAATCGGGGAGTTATTGTCGATATTGATAAGGCTTCCGAGGCAATAAGAGAAGCTGTCAAAAAAGCGGCCTCACAGTCTAATACTGAAGTTCATGATGTTGTTGTTAGTTTACCAGCTAATGGTGTACAAATTTTTCCATGCCAGGGTGCCATTGCGATAAACGATCAGACCAAAGAAATTGATAACGACGATGTGCAGCAAGTTATGTCAGCAGCTTTAGTACAGACTTTGCCCGCAGAACAAGAATACGTAGCTTTAATTCCTAATGATTTTAGTGTAGATGGTTTTAAAAATATTAAAGATCCGCGGGGAATGATTGGTTCGCGTTTAGAATTTAATGGAATTTTGTACTCATTACCTAAGTCAATAGTGCATAATGTGTTTAAAGCAGTTGAACGTGCAGGATTACATGTTGTTCACGAAGTTCTAGCACCTGCAGCCTTAAGTCAAGTTGCCCTCAATGATGGTGAGAAAAACTTTGGTGCAATAATTATTGATTTAGGAGGAGGTCAAAGTACAGCTTCAGTGATTCATGATCGAAAGCTTAAATTCTCGACGGTTGATACCGAAGGTGGCAATCTCGTTGTTCATGATATTTCAGTGGTTTTAAATACTACTTTAAATAATGCAGCTAAATTACAACGTTATTATGGCACAGTGGATACTAAGTCTGCTTCTAACGTAGAAGAATTTCCCGTTGAAGTGGTGGGACAAGATGAACCACAAGCGGTAACTAGTGAATATTTGTCGGAAATTATTGCAGCACGTATGCAACAAATTTTTAGTCGTTTACAAAAAAAATTAGATAGCGTCAAAGCTTTTGAATTGCCAGGAGGAGTAATTATTACTGGTGGTTTGGCGGAAATGGACGGGGTTGATAGGTTAGCTCAAAAAATTTTCGGAGTAAAGGTGAAAGTTTTTGTTCCTAAACAAATGGGACTACGTCATCCTGCATTTACTGAAAGTTTAGGCTTAGTATCATATGCTCAAAGCTTAAATGAATTGGACATTTTGGCTCATGAGGTTATTCGTCAACGAAAATCAACTAATTATAGCGATGATACTCATTTTATATCACAAAATGAAAACCAAACATCTAAAAGTTATGATAGTAGTTCGAAGACAACGTCGACGCCAATGGGAGAAAAATTTAAGAATTTTTGGAAAAAATTCTTTGATTAAATTGATGAATGAGCAGTTAAAGCAGGAGGATTTAATTAATGGATAACGCAACAGAAAATACAAAAGCAAAAATCAAAGTAATTGGCGTTGGCGGTGCTGGCGGTAATGCTGTAAATCGAATGGTTGAGGAAAATATTAAGGGCGTTGAATTTATTGCTGCTAATACTGATATGCAAGCATTGGATTTATCCCAAGCAGATACTCGTTTACAATTAGGACCCAAGTTAACCCGTGGTTTAGGCGCTGGTTCTAATCCTGATGTTGGTCAAAAAGCAGCTGAAGAAAGCGAAGATGTTATATCTGATTTGTTAAAAGAATCAGATATGATTTTTATTACTGCAGGTATGGGTGGTGGTACTGGTACTGGTGCCGCTCCAGTTATTGCCCGAGTTGCTAAGGATTCCGGTGCCCTAACAGTTGGTGTGGTTACACGTCCCTTTATGTTTGAAGGCCCTAAACGAGCTAAATTTGCTGATAAGGGTATTGAAGAGTTAAAACAACATGTTGATACCTTGGTAGTAATTGCTAACAATCGCTTACTGGAGATTGTTGATAAAAAGACACCTATGAAAGAAGCATTACATGTGGCAGATGATGTTCTGCGCCAAGGTGTACAAGGTATTTCTGATTTAATTACTTCACCGGGATTTGTTAACTTGGATTTTGCAGATATTAAAACAGTAATGTCTGATCAAGGCTCAGCTTTGATGGGAATTGGGGCTGCTAACGGTGAAAATCGCATTGTAGAAGCTACTAAAAAAGCCATTTCTTCGCCATTATTAGAAGTTTCGATTGATGGTGCTAAACAAGTATTGTTGAATATTACTGGTGGGCCAGATTTGTCTTTGTTTGAGGCCAATGAAGCTGCTAACGTTGTTTCTCAAGCTACTAGTGAAGATGTTAATATTATCTTTGGTACATCAATGGATGACAATTTAGGTGATGAAGTGCGGGTAACTGTAATTGCAACGGGAATTGATGAAGATCAACCAATTTCTGGCAAAGTGGCTCCTGCTAAACCAGTAGCTGATGAAAAAGGTAAATCTCAAAGTAAAACTGATGATAATCCTTGGGGAGTTGGCAGTAATTCCAAAAGCAACAGTTCATTAGGCAGTAACTCTTCTAGCAGCTTTGATATTTTTAATCAGTCTGAAGCTCTTAATAGTGATAATGATGATGAAGATTCAATGCCGCCATTCTTGAAACATCATCCTAAAAGATAGGAGGAAGAGATTATGGCTTTTGATAAGTTAGCTAATTTCTTTGGTATGAATGATGATGAATATGTTGGTGAAGAAGAAGACGTTTCTGATAATGAAGTGCGAAGAAACAACGTTGTATCTTTGCAGCCAAATAATCATGAACGTAGTGAAATTCGAGTAGTTGAACCTAGAAGATATTCAGATGCTAAGGAAATTGCTAAAGATTTGCTGAATAATCGGGCAGTATTGGTGAATCTGAAAAATGTTAATGAAGAGCAAATGCGGCGCATTACTGATTTTTTAACAGGAACTGTGTTTGCAATTAATGGTGATATTAGACGGGTCGATCAAAATGTTTTTTTGTATACACCAACAAATTTTCAGATTGATAATGATACGGATAATTTCACAGAATAAATGGAGAATTAACTAAGTGGCAAATGTAATTAATGGGCTTCCAATTATTTTAATAGATTTGATTGATCTTTATAAATGGATAATTATTATTTATTGTTTTATGAGTTGGTTGCCAGGAGCAGCCACTTCCAAGTTAGGAGTGTTCATTGGAAGAATGGTTGATCCATTTTTAGGAATTTTTGATCGATTTATCCCACCAATTTTGGGTATTAGTTTTTCGCCAATTTTTGCTTTTATCGTGTTAGACTTACTTGCTCGCTTTATTGGCATGATATTTTAGTTTGGAGGCTGCAATTGCAAGTAACAGCAACTCATATAACTCAGCAGGTTGTGGCAATGGTGCGCTATGTCAGTAAATACTATTCTTTTAAGTTAAGTCCATTTTTGAATCCTTATGAATTGGCAATTGCTCAAAATGTAATTGCGCAACAGCCTGAAGCTTTTGGGTTAAACGTTTCTCATTTTGGTGGGTATCTTCATGCTGAAAGACAACGCTTATTACTAGCACCTGATTATTTAGTAACTGATTATCAAGATTTTGACTTACAGTTATTTGAAATTATTTTTAATCAAAAGTTTGTCCGATTACAACATTATCAAATATTGGGCAAATTAGCGCATTTAGGACTAGATCGCAATCTTTTTGGAGATATTATTACGGATGGCCAAAGATGGCAATTTATAGCAGAATACCAATTTCAGGATCTCATTAGGCAAGAAGTCACACAAATTGGTAATAGTAAAGTCACTATAAAATTGCAACCGCTAGATCAACTTTTAACAATTAAAAATGATTTTACTAATGAAACAATTGCTTGCGGTTCATTGCGATTAGATGCAGTCATAGCAGCGGCCTTTCACCAGTCACGAAAAAATGCTAAGGATTTAATAAATTCTGGTCATGTATTTTTAAACTGGGAACACGAACGGCGCAGTGATTATCTTCTGACAGTAGGGGATTCAGTTAGTTGTCGTGGCTGGGGACGTTTGACAATATTAGATTTTTTGGGACAAACTCCCACTAATAAATATAAATTATATTTAAAGATATTTCGCCATTAATGGAGGTTATGAGGATGGTTTTGACACCAAAAGAAATTCAGGAAAAAAGTTTTGGCTCACAATTGCGTGGTTATGATAAAGAAGAGGTAGATCAATTTTTAAATCAAATTATTAAAGATTATAATGCTGAAATTAGTAAAAATCAGCAATTAACCCATGACTTAAAAGAGGCACAAACCCAGATTTCATATTTTAATGAATTACAAAATACTGTGAATGAAGCAATTATTGTGGCCCAAAATGCAGCTGATCAAGTTAAAAATCAAGCTGATGTTCAAGCTAATTCTTTAATGACGCAGACGCGATTGAATACTGAGCGGATGGTCAATGAAGCAATTAAAAAAGCACGCCAAATCGTGCAGGAAGCAGAACAAGAAGCTCAATCGATTATTGAACAGAGAAATCAAATCAATCAAGGTGTGCATCGTGACTACCAAAATCTGCAAAAAGTAATTAAATCTCAACAAGAATTGGTTAACTCAGTTCCATGGAAAGAGTTAATTAATGGTGGCGAAGAGAAAATTATGCAAAAAATTCAAGCTGAATGCCAAAGTTATTTGACACGGTTAAATCAATTTGCCGATAAAGTAAAATTAGAAGATGATGATTTGGTTATTAAAAATTCATCTGAAAAAAAGATTGACAATACACCCGAAAATAGTGATAATCAAAGTAATCACACTAAATTAGAAAAATAAGAACACTTTTAATCCTTTTAGCGAGTTGGAGAGTGGTGAAAGTCCAATAAGGCTCTAAAAAGTGTTTATCGCTTTCTAATAATTTTAATAGTGGTAGTCTACTGTTTTTTTGGGTGGTATAACGAGTAATTCGTCCTAATAGGGGCGTTTTTTTTATTTTAGGAGGTATATGCTTGTGAGGATTAAAGAAACTTTAAATGTTGGAAAAACGGACTTTCCAATGCGAGGCAATTTGCCTAAAAAAGAACCTGAATGGCAACAAGAATGGGAAGATAAGCAATTATATCAACGACGTCAAGCTTTGAATAAAGATTTACCAACTTTTATTCTTCATGACGGCCCTCCATTCGCAAATGGTAATATTCATATGGGCCACGCTTTAAATAAAATTAGTAAAGATATTATTACTCGTTCAAAATCAATGATGGGTTATCGAGCTCCCTTTGTCCCTGGATGGGATACTCATGGATTGCCAATTGAACAGCAATTAGCTAAGCAAGGTATTAAACGTAAAGAAATGAACACCGTTGAATATCGTAAATTATGCTATGATTATGCAATGCATGAAATTGATAAACAAAGGACTGATTTTAAACGCCTAGGTGTAGCGGCTGATTGGGAAAATCCATATATTACGTTATTACCGCAATACGAAGCAGAAGAAATTAAAGTTTTCGCTAAAATGGTTAATCGGGGCTTAATTTATCGTGGCAAAAAGCCTGTTTATTGGTCTCCTTCTTCAGAATCTACTTTAGCTGAAGCAGAAGTCGAATATAAAGATATCAAATCACCTTCCTTATATGTAGCTTTTCCAATTAAAGATGGAAAAGGACTTGTGGGTGAGGATGCTTCCTTTATTATTTGGACTACTACGCCTTGGACGTTACCTGCTAATGAGGCTATTTGTGTTAATCCACGGTTTGATTATTCCTTAATTGAAGCTGATGGTAAAAAATATGTCATTGCAAGTGAGCGTTTAGAGTTCTTAGCTCAAACCTTCAATTGGTCCCAATATCAAGTTATAAAAACCTTTAAAGGTAAAGATATGGAATACATGGTAGGACAGCATCCATTTTACGATCGTGATTCATTGGTTATTTTAGGTAATCATGTTACGTTAGATGATGGTACTGGCTTAGTCCATACGGCACCTGGTTTAGGTAATGATGACTTTAATGTTGGACAAAAATATAACTTGGAAGTTTTATCTCCAGTTGATGATCAAGGCTGTTTAACTGATGAAGCACCGGGATTTGCAGGTTTATTTTATGAAGATGCTAACAAAAAAGTTACAGAAACTTTAAAGAATAAGGGTTTAATGCTAAAATTAGACTTCTTTACTCATAGTTATCCTCATGATTGGCGAACCAAAAAACCAGTTATTTTCCGCTCAACACCACAATGGTTTGCTTCAATTGATCCAATTCGTCAGGAAATTTTAGACCAAATTGAACAACTAACCTTTAAACCTGCTTGGGGTAAAACTCGACTTTATAATATGATTAAAGATCGTGGTGATTGGGTCATTTCTCGGCAACGTGTTTGGGGAGTACCAATGCCAATCTTCTATGCAGAAGATGGTACTCCTATCATGACTCAAGAAACTATTCTGCATGTTGCAGATTTATTTGCAGAATATGGTTCTAATGTTTGGTTTGAAAAAGATGCTAAGGAATTATTACCGGCTGGTTTCTCTCATCTTGGTAGTCCAAATGGTAAATTTACTAAAGAAACAGATATTTTAGATGTTTGGTTTGATTCAGGTTCTTCACATCAAGGAGCTCTTCAAGCCCGCAGTGATTTGAGTTTTCCATCAGATATGTATTTGGAAGGTTCGGATCAGTATCGTGGCTGGTTTAATTCTAGTCTCATTACATCAGTAGCAGTTAATGGGGTAGCACCATACCGCCAAATTTTATCACAAGGTTTTACTTTAGATGCTAAAGGTCATAAAATGAGTAAATCTTTAGGAAATGTGATTGTGCCTAGTGATATTGAACGTCAATTTGGAGCTGAAATCATTCGTTTATGGGTTTCTTCTGTCGATACTAGCTCTGATGTCCCAGTATCAGTCGATGCGTTTAAACAAGTCTCTGATGCTTATCGTAAAATCCGAAATACTCTCAGATTTATGTTAGCTAATACCGCTGATTTTGATCCTGAAAAAGACCAAGTTGATTTTCAAAATTTGCGTTCGGTAGATCAATTTATGATGGTCAAATTAGACCTTCTAATTGCTCAAATTGAACAAGCTTATGATAATTTTGATTTTGCAAGTATTTATAAAAAAATCATTAGCTTTTTGAGTAATGATATGTCGGCTTTTTATTTAGATTTTGCTAAAGATGTTGTTTATATCGATGCTGCTGATGCTTTAAGCCGGCGGCAAATGCAAACGGTCATGTATGCTGTAACAGTGGCACTGACAAAATTGTTAACACCAATTCTACCGCATACAATGGAACAAGTTTGGCAACAATTAAAAGAGCCAGAAGATTATGTCCAATTAACATCAATGCCTAAAGTGCAAAATTATCCACAAGCTGACCAAATTATGAATCAATGGCAAGAATTTATGGATTTACGGGACAATATTCTAAAATCATTAGAAGAAGCTCGTGATGCAAAACTAATTGGTAAATCACTAGAAGCAGCAGTAACTATTTATCCTAAACCAGAATTAAAACAATTACTAGAAGCTTTAGACACTAATATCGGTCAATTATTAATTGTTTCACAATTTAGTATTAGTAATCATGAACTAGATGATGCTGATCAATATGATAATGTCCAAGTCAAAGTGGCACATGCACAAGGCGAAGTTTGTCAACGGTGTTGGATGACTAAAGAAGATGTTGGTACAGATGCAGAGTTACCAATGCTTTGTGCACGATGTGCGCAAATTATTCGGGACAATTATCCACAAGCTTTAAGTGAAGGATTAGAGAAGTAGGTGTAATTTATGCTTAAAGGTACAGTTTCACGATTTGATGAACACAAAGGCGTTGGTGAAATTGTAAGTGAAATTCAAGAACCAATCTTTGTTCATTTTTCGGCTATTCAAGGCAACGGATTTCGTTCTCTCAAAGCCGGACAGCCAGTTGAATTTGAAATTGCTAATGGTTTTAAAGGACCTCAAGCAATTAATGTTCAAGTACAAGAATCATAAGGTGTTTAGTAATTTAAAAGAGCTGGAAAATTTCCAGCTCTTTTTTCGATTAATAATAATTATTCTTCAATGCCATAAGGGAAAATTTTTAATCCATCAGAACTTAAAAAGGCTAAATAAATATCTTGAGTTTTGTAACCTTGCTTTTTAAGTTGTTCCATGACCCAATCTTCATCGTGATGAGTATAATTTAAAGCTAAGGTATCAATTTCTCCATCCATAATGATCGGAAATTGAGCTTTTAAATCTTTTTTGCTAGTAAAAGTAATTTGCCCATTTTCTTCCCAAACAGCTTTATCGATATCATCTAAGTCATTAATTCCAGCTTGTCGCAATTTAAACGCTAAATCATGCGCTGAAAGCCCATTTTGCGTTGCTTTATTCGAAAGGACTTTTCCGTTAGAAATAATAATTGAAGGTTTACCATCAATAAATTTTTTTATCCAACTATTATGATTAGTTAAAAATTTGGTTGTAAATACTACTAAAGTCCAAATGAGAAGTACGATAAAAAATTGCAAAAGGGTAATGGACGTATTGTAAATAACCCCTCCAATAATGCCACCTAAGACAAAGTTTTGCATTTGATCAATGACATTACTGGGAGCCAGATTAGATTTACCAAGTAAGTTAATTTGAATGACCATTGCAAAAAAGCCCATTAAAAATTTCAAAAAAGTTTGCCAATAAAATGTCATATGTTACTCCTATTTAATTAAATTTATTTTATGATTAGTTAAATGTGCAGGGTGCAATTGATAACTGGAATTGTCAGAATTCAATTCTACTTCATAAACAGAATTCTTCATTTTAATTAACATTCCGTCTTTGAGATCTGTCGAGTTAGAATAGATACTATTAACACTAACGTGGTGTTCAGCAGCCATTTGTTTAATTAAATTGGCTACTTGGCCATTATTAGCACGACTGTTTTTGTTTTGCGTCCATTGATCATATTGAATAGTCATGGTTAATAGTAAGCATAATATAGTAATAATTGTCAATTCGCGATATTTTCCATCATCACGGTGGCGCAAAAATAAAAATAAAGTTATGATAGTAACAACGACCAGTACAAAGACAATTGACCAAATAATGGCATTGACTCGACTGGGCTGACGAGTTAAAAACTGATAAGTATAAAAATTAGTCATTTGTAGCCTCCAATATACTATAATTACACTATGTATTATATCATTAAAAAAATACTGACAGCAGCATATTTTATGGAGAAAAGTATGGAATTAAGCGAAAAATTGTTAACAAAAAAACGTTTATTTACTGGAAAAATCATTAATTTGGATTTAGAAGAGGTTTGCTTACCCAATGGACAGCATGCCCAAAGAGAAATAGTTCACCATCATGGTGCCGTGGGAATTATGGCATTAATTGATAATCAACTATTATTAGTTAAGCAATGGCGTGAACCCATGCAAAGATTAACGTTAGAAATACCAGCAGGTAAAATTGAACCAGGACAACAAAATCTGGAAGCTGAAGCTTTACGAGAATTGAATGAAGAAACTGGATATCAGTGTGATTCTTTAAAAAAATTAGGTGGCTTTTATTCTTCACCTGGTTTTACAGATGAATATTTAACTTTGTTTTACGCACCACAGTTAGAAAAAGCAACTCATAAGCGGCCTTTAGATGATGATGAATTTTTAAATCTTCAACTTTTGACTTGGGAAAAAGCACAAGAGCAAATTGCTGCTGGCTTAATTTGTGATGCCAAAACATTAATGGCTATTTTAATTTGGCAAAATTTACGTCTGCAGGAGCAATGTCATGGATAACGATAATCAAAGTGAAACTACTTATCGTCGATCCAATAATTTGGTAAATCAGCCAGAAGATAAATCAAAGCACTTGCAACATCGTTTAGATAAAGCTATTTTAATAGTTGTGGTTTTAATTATTATTACGTATTTAATTTTATTTTTTGTTTAGGAGATTTTATTAATGAGAATTGCTGTAATTGTTGCGATGGAAGAAGAAATAGGCTTATTGAAAAAATCAATGTCTAATGCTGCAGTAGATAAGGTAGCAGGGATTAATATTAATACCGGAACTTATCAAGGACACCAGTTATTTGTAGCCCAAAGTGAAATTGGTAAAGTGCAGGCTGGGATGGTATCTACCATTTTGTGTGATCATTACTTGCCCGATGTCTTAATTAATACAGGTTCGGCAGCAGGTATTGGAGCTGACTTAAGTATTGGCGATGTTGTCATTTCTTCAAAAGTTGCATATCACGATGTAGATGTTACTTCTTCAGGATATGAGTGGGGCCAATTACCGCAACGTCCACTTTATTTTGAAAGTGACAAAAAATTAATTGCTCAAATTGTGGAAGCCGGTGATATTGTTAATCAACAAAGCCATGTGGGGTTAATTGTTTCAGGTGATCAATTTATTAATGGAGAAGAACAAGTTGCTCAAATTTTACAGCATTTTCCGGAAGCTTTGTCAGTAGAAATGGAAGGAGCCGCAGTTGGTCAAGTAGCAACACAATTTAAAGTTCCTTTTGTAGTTATTCGTGCAATGAGTGATGTGGGCAATGAAGAAGCTAGTGTTTCATTTGATGAATTTGTACGCGATGCTGGTGAACGTTCAGTTCAAATGTTATTAAACTTTATGGATAATAATTAATAAGTTTTCAAGGAGCGATTATTTTTGAAACATGTATATTTAGATAATGCTGCTACGACACCAATGACTGCGGAAGTAATCGCAAAAATGACAGCCACAATGCAAGATACTTTTGGCAATGCATCTACACCCAATTATTTTGGACGTCAAGCCCGTAGTGTTTTAGATCAGTCACGGTTAGAAATTGCGCGTAGCATTAATGCGAAACCAGCAGAAATTATTTTTACTAGTGGCGGCACCGAAGGCGATAATACAGCGATTATTTCCACTGCCTTAGCTCGTTGTAACTTAGGGAAGCACATTATTACAACAGCAATTGAACATGAAGCTGTTTTGAAATCTATGCAATATTTAGAAACTTTAGGTTTTGAAATAACTTATTTACCGGTTAATGAACACGGAATGATTAATTTAGCCGATATTAAAGCAGCACTTCGTGCAGACACCATTTTAGTTTCTATTATGATGGTGAATAATGAAGTCGGAACTATCAACCCAATTAAGGCAATTGGCAGTTTATTGAAAAATCATCAGGCTATTTTCCATACAGATGCTGTTCAAGCTTACGGTAGTCAAGAAATTGATGTTCAAGACTTACAAGTTGATTTATTAACAACATCAGCCCACAAATTAAATGGTCCTAAAATGATGGGCTTTTTATACGAACGCGATGGTTTGAATTTACCACCTTTTATTCGAGGGGGAGATCAAGAAACCAAGCGACGTGCTGGTACCGAAAACATCCCAGCAATTGCTGGCTTTGCTGAGGCAGTAAGATTAAATAATCAAGTTGCTAAATCGCAAAACAACGCACGTCTGCAATCATATAAAGAGTTATTACTCACCACTTTAAAGAATAATAATGTTAATTTTAAAGTTAATGGTCCTGAAATTAGCCATAGTGCACCTAATATTATAAACTTATGGCTGCCAGGATTTGAAACTTCAATTCTACAGATAAAATTAGATCTAGCTGGTTTTATTATATCAGGAGGATCTGCTTGTACAGCCGGTAGTCTGGAACCTTCGCATGTTTTACAGGCAATGTTTGGCTCTGATTGCCAACGGGTTCATGAGTCTATCAGGATAAGTTTCAACAAATTAAATCAAGAAGATGATATACTCAATTTTGCGCAAGCATTAACACAAATAACCAAAAACTAATTTGGGAGGTGAAAATATGGCAACAACGGCAACAGTTCTGGGCGATAACCATCGTTATCAAATTAATCCTAAAATTAAGGTGTATTCGTTAACAGATGTAGGTTTTCAACAAACAAAATTGGGCAATTTTCACTTAGAACAGCCAATTAGCGGCAATTCCCCTTATGTTGAAAGTTATAAATTGAAAATTAAAATTATGCAAAATTTAAAAGATTTGCGAATAGATACAACAGATAATAGCGGCATGCATGTGATTAACATTTTTAAATTAAAAGATAACCAAGAAGTAATTGAACAATATAACTATGCAATTAAGAATTTACTTGATAGAGAGATATTAACAATAGTCTAAAGAAAAGGTGAGTTTTGTGGTAAAAAAGCGCGTAGTGGTCGGTATGAGTGGTGGCGTTGATTCATCAGTTTCGGCCTTATTATTAAAGCAGCAGGGTTATGATGTTATTGGTCTTTTTATGAAAAATTGGGATGATACTGATGATTCTGGAGTTTGTACAGCTACAGAAGATTATGAAGATGTTGCTAAAGTAGCCCAACAAATAGGAATTCCCTATTATTCAGTCAATTTTGAAAAAGAATATTGGAATCGAGTTTTTGAATACTTCTTGGATGAATATAAAAAGGGTCGTACACCTAACCCTGATGTTATGTGTAATAAAGAAATTAAGTTTAAAGCTTTTTTGGATTATGCTTTAAAACTCGATGCTGACTATATTGCAATGGGTCATTATGCTCAAATTCGTCGTGATGATTCTGGTTTAGTTCATTTATTGCGGGGCGCTGATCCTAATAAAGATCAAACTTACTTTTTGAGCACTGTTAGTCAAGAACAACTGCAAAAGGCAATTTTTCCAATTGGTAATTTACAAAAGTCACAAGTGCGTCAAATTGCAGAACAAGCTGGTTTAGCAACTGCTAAAAAGAAGGATTCTACGGGCGTTTGCTTTATTGGTGAGCGTAATTTCCGCAAATTTTTAAGCGAGTTTTTACCAGCTCAACCTGGTAAAATGCTAACTCCTGATGGCACAGAGATGGGAACACATGCTGGATTAATGTATTATACGATAGGTCAGCGTTCTGGTCTAGGATTGGGTGGCAATAGCCATTCTAATGATCCTTGGTTTGTAGTAGGCAAGGATATGGAACATAATATATTGTATGTTGATCAAGGATTTGATAATCCATTGTTGTATGCTACGGATTTGGATGCTACAGATGCAACTTTTGCTGTTCCGATGGATGATTATGGTTCAACTTTTCATTGCACAGCAAAATTTCGCTATCGCCAAAAAGATACTGGTGTAACAGTTACTTTGCTAGATAATGGTCAAGTTCATGTACACTTTGATGAGCCTGTTCGGGCAATTACTCCTGGCCAAGAGGTGGTATTTTATGATGGTGATGAGTGTTTAGGCGGTGCTACCATTGATGCAGCTTATAGTAATGAGCGGCAGTTACAATATGTTTAAAATTCAAATTTTTGACTGTGAATCAATTATTGATCACAGTTTTTTTGTGTATAAAACAAATAGTGGCACTTCTTGAATAATTATTACAAATCAACGATAATAAGAACATCTAAGTAGGAGTAAAATATAATGACAAGATTTTATTTTGTGCGCCATGGTAAAACATTTTGGAATTTAGAAGGACGTTATCAAGGAGCCAGTGGGGATTCACCACTATTACCTGAAAGCTACCGGGATATCAAGCTTTTAGCGCAAGCTTTAGTTGATAAAAAAATTGATCACATATATTCTAGCCCAATTAAACGGGCATATTTAACAGCTAAAACACTTGATGAAGCTTTAGGTGGCCAGATACCACTTTCAACTAGTTCAAATTTAAAAGAATTTGATTTAGGTATTATGGAAGGTCAAAAGTTTACCGACATGGAAAAAAAATACCCGCAAGAAGTCTGGGCTTTTAGAAATGATCCTAGTAAATATGATGCAACAGTTATTAAAGGTGAGAGCTTTGCAGCTGTAATTAAACGTACAACTAGTTTTATCCGTGGATTAGCGCAAGCACAAACTGCTAGTTCAAAGACTTTTATTATCGTAAGTCATGGTGCGGCATCAGTAGCTATGATTCAAAGTTTACTAAATGTACCTTTAGCTAAAGTACGTCAAAATGGAGGTTTAGCTAATACTAGTTTAACAACAGTTGACACCCATGATCATGGTCAAACTTTTGAACTCATTAAATGGAATGATACTAGTTTTTTAAAACGGAAAACTGATAAAACAGATACAATATAGTGGTGATTAATAAATGGAAAAACAAGCAGAAAAACTATATCAACAAGGAGATAAGCAAGCGGCAGTTAAGCTGCTTGCACAAAAACTCCAGCAAGATATGTCACATGCGGATTGGTTTTTGCAATTATCAGGATACTTAACAGCTGGTGGTGATTTTGAACAAGCAGAAGAATTATTGGTAAAAGCCAAGCAACTTTTTCCGGAAACTCAAGAAATAGATTACAATTTAGCGGTAATTTATTTTGAAGCAGGTAAGTTAGCAGAATCTCAAAAGATGTTGCAAAATATTACCGATTCCACATTAGTATCGGATGTTTATTATTTAATGGCACAACAATCATTACAGCAAAAACAATTGCCACAAGCATTAATGTATGCTCTAACAGCTTATGATAAAAATCCTCAGTTAGAAGATAATAGCCTGTTAGTAGGCGATATTTGCTTGCAATTAAAGGAATTTAAGAGGGCTCAAGAATATTATCAAAAAGCCGTAAAAATAAAACCATCAGCAATGGTGTTATTTAAGCTAGCCTTAACAGAGATGGTTCTGGGGAAAAAGTCATTTCAACAGCATTTTGCCGAATCCCAGCGGATAGATCCTCAATATTTTCAGCAACATCAGCAACAATTAGCTGACATTGAACGTTATCTCAAATTACAAACAAAGGAAGATAAGTAATTGACGAATGATTATGTAGTTGGAAAATTGAAAGCTGTTTTCTTTGAAAAACCAGAAGATTATTTCAAAATTATGATGATTGATGTCCAAGAAACTTCTTTTGATTGGAAAGATCATGAAATTGTTGTTACGGGTAACTTTGATGAGTTAGATGAAGAACAACAATATAAATTCTGGGGTCAAAAAGTTAAACATCCGAAATATGGTCAGCAATTTAAATGTGATCATTATCAAAAAAACAATCCAACTGATCGTAAAAGTTTAATTGCTTATTTTTCTAGTACCAGTTTCCCGGGTATAGGTATTAAAACTGCTAAAAAAATTGTTGATCTGTTAGGTGATAATGCAATAGAAGTTATCTTGACTGATCCTAAGGCCGTAGATCAATTACCATTGAATGCCGCCAAAAAACAAATTTTAATTGAGCAAATTACAGCAACTTATCAATCAGAAGAGGTGATTTTACAGTTAAATCGATTAGGATTCGGGAATAAACTAGCATTTAAAATTTATCATGAATATGGTGGTGAAACACTATCTACATTACAGCAAAATCCCTATCAATTAATTCATGATATTCGAGGTATTGGATTTAAGCGTGCTGATAATTTGGCAGCTCGCTTTAATTTACCTTTTGATTATCCGCAAAGAATTGAAGCAGGACTTCTACAAACTTTAAATCTATTGATTAATGCTACTGGAAATACTTATGTTGAAAAAACAGAGTTACAGCAAGAAACCTTGCGAATGCTTAATGAAAGCCGCCCAGAAAATATTAATCAAGATCAGCTATTAGTTGGTTTAACTAGCTTAATTGATAAGGGTCAGATTAAGTATGATAATGAATGTTATTTTCCAAGATACTTATATGATGATGAATGGCTTATTGCACAGCAATTAAAAGTTATTGATAAAAGCTTTGAAGCACCTAATTTTTCGTTGACACAAGTACAAGCAGTTTTACAAAAAATTGAAAAAAAATTGCATATTACTTATGATCAAAATCAATTAGAAGCTATTTTTCAAGGACTAAACAGCTCAATTTTATTGCTGACTGGTGGACCAGGTACAGGGAAAACGACAATTATTAACGGCTTGGTGGCAGCATTTGCAAAATTGCATGATTATTCATTAGATATCGATGATTATCAAGATGAGCCGTTTCCTATCCGCTTAGCCGCACCTACAGGAAGAGCAGCTAAACATTTATTTGAAAGTACTGGCTTGGCGGCCAGTACAATTCATCGCTTATTAGGATTAACTGGTCAAGAAGATTTGTCTAAAGTGGAATTAGATTATATTCCAGGTAAATTATTAATTATTGATGAAACTTCTATGGTTGATACGGAATTATTTAAGTTATTAGTGTCAGTTATTCCTTCAGGTATGCAGATTATTTTAGTGGGTGACCAAGACCAATTACCTTCTGTAGGTCCAGGACAAGTTTTTTCAGATTTGATAGCTAGTCAAGCCTTTAATACTGTTAAGCTAGACAAAATTTATCGTCAAAGTGAAGATTCAACAATTATTACTTTAGCTCATGAAGTCAATGATGGCACAATTAAGGAGAATCTCTTTAATAATTTTCCGGATCGGAGTTTTATTGAATGTAATGCACAGCAAGTAGGTAATGTCTTACAACAAATTGTAGTTAAAAGCCAGGCCAAGGGCTTTAGTTGGAATAAATTACAAGTACTAGCGCCTATGTATCGTGGCCCAGCAGGAATTGATAAATTAAATCAAATCCTGCAAAATACATTGAATCCTAAAAATGAACGGACAAAAACAGTAACTTTAGGAGATACGGAATATCGGATTAGTGACAAAATTGTACATCTAGTTAATAATGTGGAAGCCAATGTTTTTAATGGTGAAATCGGTAAAATTGTCGGTATCACTTTAGCCAAAGATTTACCTGTTTCTGAAAAGGGGCAGGGAGATTTAATTCATTTAGATTTTGATGGGCAACAAGTTGACTATCATAAATCAGATTTAGGAAATATTGCTTTGGCATATTGTACCTCAATTCACAAAGCTCAAGGTAGTGAATTTGATTTAGTTATTGTGGTTTTAGTTAATCAGCATTCGCGAATGCTGAAAAGAAACTTGCTGTATACAGCAATTACGCGCGCTAAATCAAAGTTGATTATGCTGGGAAATCGTCAAGCCTATGAAAATGCCATAAATGATAATTCTGGTTTGCGCAATACAATGTTACAAGCTAGAATACAAAATATTTTTGATATAAAAAAAGAGCCATCTGTTAGCCAGACTGCTCTAAAAAAGGATGATTGTATTTTAACATTAGAAGATATTCGTCAAAATACTATTGATCCTTTGATTGGTATGGACAATGTTACTCCACAAGATTTTATGAAAACTGGCGATGAATTTTAGAGCCAAAATTGCTGATTTGTTGTAGAAAAATGTAAATTGAAATTTTTTTTACCCAAATCTTCACCATCCATTTGACCATATTGTTGTGGACTAGTCTGAAGATCAAAGCGATGCAATTGATAATGATGAATTAGAGGACTTTGTAAATGCTCACCATTGGTAAAAATTTTATAAGCTAGGTTAGCAACTTGCAATGGAGATAATTGCTTAGACATAATAATATCAAGATTATTTTCGTAAGGATTGGCTGTTGGCAAGATTGGAACACCACTGCCAATAAAGGGATGATTAGTTACTATACAAGCAATAATTTGGTCAAACACCAGATGTTGTTGTCCAATTGTGATATCCACGTTAAAAGGCTTTTGTTTTAAGCCCTTATTGATTTGCGATAAATAGATTAATTTACTGAGATGAAGGTGATTAAAAACTGTCTTCAAAGTTGATTGATTAGCAAAATGGACCATTTTAGCATCTAGACCAATTCCAATATTATTAATAAAAAAGTAAGTTTTGCCGTTGAGATTGGCTTTACCTAAGTTAACATTTTTAGGAATCACTGCAGTTATGATACGTTGTAAAATTTCAATTTCATGATGCTGAGGTAATTTTAAGCCATTTGCAAAATCATTACCGGAACCAGCGGGAATATAAGCTAAGGCAGTTTGTGGATAGTTAGAGTATTTAACACCATTGATAGCTTGGTTTAAAGTGCCATCACCACCCATAACTAAGGGAATGCTATCATTAAGTTCCTGGTTATTAAGTAATTCGCAGACTAAATCTTGAGCACCATTACCAGGAGTTGTACAAATACGATAATTGATATTATGCTTGTTGAGATATTTAGTTACAACTTTTAAACTATGGCGTGAACGACCGCTAGCGGCATGTTGATTAATAATAATAGTAAAAGATGGATATTTATTCATGTTTTTCTCCATGTAAGATTGATTAAAGGAAAAGCTTATCTGTATTAGTATATAACAAAATTAATTATTTCCAAATAATAATTTGTTTAAAATTATCTAGAATATTAACTCTTACTGATATTTTATGAGGAGCGGTCAATATTTGATAAATAAAACCCCCACCATTTATGAATGGTGGGGGACATTGTTATGCATTAAACTTTAGCAGAAATAAATATCGGTAAAATAACTGGATGGCGCTCAGTTTTTCGATATAAAAATTCTTGTAAATCGTCAATAATACTACGTTTAAGTGTATTTTCAGAATTTTTATCAGGTTTTTTATTAGATTCTTGATCAAGATAGCTTTTAATTACATGAAAAGCACGCTTTTGTGCTTGATTAATTAAATCACTTGATTCACGCATATAAACAAAACCTCGAGACAAAATATCGGGACCAGATAAAACTAGTCCTTTGTGATAATCGATTGTAGCTACAACAATTACCAATCCCTCTTCAGAAAGTATTTGCCGATCATGAATAACAACATTACTGATATCATCAATTCCATTACTATCAATATACACATCACCGGCAGGCACATGGCCAGCTTTACGAGCACTGTTGGCAGTTAGAGCCAAGACATCACCGTTATTGAAAATAAAAGTATTTTCTTTAGGTACGCCACAAAGTTGCGCTAATCCAGTGTGAATTTTTAACATCCGATACTCACCATGAATAGGCATAAAATATTTTGGCTGGATTAATCTTAGCATCAATTTTTGTTCTTCTTGGCCACCATGTCCAGATGCATGAATATTATTAATTTTGCCGTGAATAACATTTGCACCCGCTTCTTCTAAATCATTAATTAAATGATTAACGCTAATGGTGTTACCTGGAATTGGGTTAGAAGAAAAAATAACTGTATCACCTGGCTGAATAGCTATTTGACGGTGGGTTCCATTCGCTATGCGACTTAAGGCAGCCATTGGTTCACCTTGGGATCCTGTGCATAATAATAAAACTTTATTTGCTGGCAACTTATTGATTTCAGCAGCATCAACAATTTCACTATCTGGAATATCTAAATAACCTAACTCGCGACCATTGGTGATTGTTTGCTCCATACTGCGGCCAAAAACAGCTACTTTACGTCCGCTTTGCATAGCGGCATCTATGGCTTGTGATACACGATATAGATTAGATGCAAAAGTTGCAAATATTATACGGCCATCAATTCGCTCCACAATTTGATGGATTGTATTACCAACAAATCTTTCTGATTTTGAAAATGTTGGTATTTCTGCATTTGTACTATCTGATAATAATAATAATACCCCTTGCGACCCCAGTTTAGCCATTTTTTGCAGATTGGGAGCAGGTTGATTACCTACAGGAGTAAAATCAAATTTATAATCACCTGTTTGGACAATCACACCTTGTGGTGTATGCACTGCAATTCCTAAAGTGTCAGGTATTGAATGGGTGGTTCTAAAAAATTCAACGCTCAAATATTTGAACTTCACAACATCACTTTCGTTGAGAACATGTAGTTCTGTGGAATTGAGTAATCCACGTTCTTCCAATTTTCCTTTAATCAGTGCCGTTGCTAGTGGTCCAGCATAAATGGGAATATTAGGTAATTTTTGAAGTAAAAAGGGGATACCGCCAATATGATCTTCATGACCATGAGTAATGAATAATCCCTTAATACGTTCTTGATTTTGAATTAAATATTGATAATCAGAAATCACATAATCAATACCTAACAATTCATCTTCAGGAAATTTTATTCCTGCATCCACAATGATTAATTCATCTTGATATTGGATGACATACATATTTTTGCCGATTTCACCGAGACCACCAATTGCAAAAACAGCAACTTCATCTTTTTTAATGTTGATAGTCATTAACTATAACTCCGCTAAGTCCGTCAATTTATAATTCGGACTCTTTTTTTCATATTCTAAATAATTACCAGATAGTTCTTCAATGGATTCTACGTTAAAGTCAGTTTGAGATTCAATTGCCTCACGGACCTTAATAGCTGAATCTGATTGAGTATACAATGTTTCAGTTGTTTCTCTGCGTGGATTTTTAATTTTGTTATCTTGATATAAAACTTTATAAATCAAAAAATATTCCTCCTTAAATTTTCTGAGTAGTGAATTTCATTTAGCAACCGCCTAACAATTACATAAATGTTACCACAACTGTTGTTTAAAGTATATAAACACTGATTAGCACTTAATTAAACGATGATAACGTCAGGTTCTTTTTCAAATGGATCATTTTTGTTTATATGATCATAAAAAAGATGTCCATGAAGATGATCAATTTCATGCTGACAAACAATAGCTGGATAGTTTTTAACACGAATAGTTTGTTTATTTCCATCAAAATCTTGATAACGAACAGTAATACGGGCGCTACGAGGTACATAACCAGGAATGTCTTTGTCGACTGATAAACAGCCTTCACCTTCAAAGAGTTGAGCTTTTTGAATAGAATTAGAAATAATAACAGGATTAATTAATGTCAATTTCAAAGCATATTTTTTTGTTTTATCGGCATCATCAGCATCTTCGGCGGGCACTAAAACGCAAGCCATTTGTTCTGAAACACCTACTTGAGGAGCTGCTAGACCGACGCCAGCACGTAAATGATGCTTTTGGGCAAAGTCAGGATCTTGACTTTTGATTAAATATTCCATCATATCAGAAGCTAATTTTTTATCGGCATCACTAAGAGGAAACTGAACAGGTTGAGCAATTTTTCTTAATACAGGATTGCCATCGCGAACTATATCTCTCATCATATACATTTTTAAATAATTCCTTCTTCATATAAATTTTCCACTATCTTATTATAACGATAAATTGCTGTTGAATAAACTAGAATTTATGTAGCTAAAAATATTTTATGTGGTTGATTTAGAGCGATTGATATTTGTTTCACAAAGAAATATTATTTTTTTTCTTGTGTTAAATTTAAAACATGATAAACTAAGTACTGGAAACCTTTACAGATAAGCAAAGGAACATTGTGAAAGGAATGAATAAAATGGCAAAAAAGTCAATAGTTGATTTTGCAAAAATCAAAGAGAACTTGGCAGAAACACCAAAGCCAATTCAAGTAGTTGATGAGGATGCAAAAATCGTTGATCAAGATACTTTTAAGAATTTTACAGATGATCAATTAGTAGAATTTATGAAAAAAATGGTTTGGGAACGTGCTTTACATGAACAAACAATGAATTTTTCTCGCCAAGGCCGGATGGGTTTTTATGCACCGACAGCTGGTGAGGAAGCTACAGAAATGGGAACTGTAATGGCAATGGAGAAGCAAGATTATTTATTGCCAGCATATCGTGATATTCCCCAATTAATCCAACATGGTGCAACTGTGACTGAAGCATATTGGTGGTCACGTGGACATGTTAAAGGGAATGAATTTTCTGCTCGAGCATTAATGCCACAAATTATTATTGGAGCTGCTTACCTAGAAACAGCTGGTGTAGCTATGGGTCTTAAGAAGAATGGTGAAGATGCCATTGCATTCACTTATACTGGCGATGGTGGTACTTCTCAAGGTGACTCCTATGAAGGTATGAATTTTGCTGGTGCTTATCAAGTTCCTGCATTGTTTATTGTGCAAAATAATGGTTATGCTATTTCTACTCCACGTAAGAAACAAACAGCTGCTGTTGCTTTAACACAAAAGGCTGTAGCTGCTGGCATTCCAAGCGTACAAGTTGATGGTATGGATATTTTAGCTTGTTATTCAGTAGCAAAAGCAGCTCGCGAGTTTATTCTCGCAGGTAATGGTCCAGTTATGATTGAAACTTTAACAGACCGTTATGGCGCTCATTCTTCTGCTGGTGATGATCCTAGTCGTTATCGGACAAAAGAAGAACAACAACCTTGGTTAGATCGTGATCCGTTGATTAGAATGCGGAAGATTTTGACTGATAAAAAACTTTGGTCAGAAGAACAAGAAGATAAATTAGTTGAAGAATACAAAGCCTCCTTCAAAGAAGCTATTAAAGAAGCTGATGCAGTAGAACCTGAAAAGGTATCCGATATGTTGAAGCGTACTTTTGAAGTTCCAACCCCAGCACTAAAGGCTGAAATTGCAAAATTTGAAGAAAAGGAGTCTAAATAACATGACAAAGAGAAGTTATATTCAAGCAATTACTGATGCTTTAGACATCATGTTAAAAGAAGATCCGAAAACTTTGATTTTTGGTGAAGATGTTGGTAAAAATGGTGGTGTCTTTAGAACTACACAAGGATTGCAAGAAAAATATGGAGAAGATCGTGTTTTTGATACTCCATTAGCCGAATCAGGCATTATGGGCTTAGCCGTAGGCTTAGGTTTGACCGGTTGGCGTCCAATTCCAGAAATTCAATTTATGGGTTTTACTTTTGAAGCAGTGGATTCAATTGCTGGACAAATGGCTAGAATGCGTTTTCGGTTTAACGGAAAGAAAAATAGTCCAGTTACAATTAGAACTCCTTATGGTGGCGGTACTCATACTGCAGAAATGCACTCTGATAACTTAGAAAATTTCTTTACTGGCATTCCAGGTTTACGAGTAGTAATGCCAAGCAATCCTTATGATGCTAAAGGACTTTTAATTTCTTCTATTGAAAACAACGATCCTGTATTGTTCTTAGAGAATTTAAAATTATATCGTTCAGTTAAAGATGATATTCCTGATGGTAAATATACTGTTCCTTTAGACAAAGCCAATGTAGTTCAAGAAGGTAATGATATTACTGTTGTTGCCTATGGCGCTCAAGTTCAAGAAGCACAAAAGGCTGCTGAAGAATTAGCTAAAGACAATATTTCTTGTGAGGTAATTGATTTACGGACTGTTTCTCCAATTGATACAGAAACTATTTTTAAGTCAATTGAAAAGACTCATAAAGTGGTTATTGTACAAGAAGCTCAAAAAATGGCTGGCATTGGTGCTCAAGTAGCTTCTGCAATTGCTGAAGATGCAATTCTTTCCTTAGATGCTCCTGTTGGACGTGTAGCTGCCCCAGACAGTGTATATCCATTTGCACAAGCTGAGGAAGTCTGGATTCCAAGAAAAGCAGAAATTATTGAAAAAGTCAAAGAAATTATTAACTATTAATATTTGAAGGGAAGAAATAAATATGGCATTTAAATTTAAATTACCTGAGCTAGGCGAAGGCATGGCTGAAGGCGAAGTTGCCAACTGGTTAGTTAAAGAAGGCGACGAAGTTAAAGAAGATGATTCTTTAGTAGAAATTCAAAATGACAAGTCAGTTTCCGAGTTACCATCACCTGTTTCGGGTAAAGTACAAAAGATCGTTGCACAAGAAGGCGATACTGTAGAGATTGGTGATACCTTAATTATTATTGATGATGGTTCAGCTGATACAGGTGACGATGAAGAAACTGCTAATGCAAGTTCAGATGATAAGGCTGCAGCTAATGATGCTGATGAAAAGCCAGCACCGGCGGCAGAAGCTACAGGAAGTGCTAATGCTAACTACTTAGCAATGCCATCAGTGCGTCAATATGCTCGTGATAAGGGTATTGACTTAGCAAAAGTTACTCCATCAGGAAAACATGGTCAAATTACTAAAGCAGATATCGATAACTTTAATGGTTCAAGTGTTCAAGAAGCTACTCCTGCAGCAGCGGCTCCTGCTCCTACAAGTGAGCCAGCAGCAACACCAATTGCTCCTTACAAGTCCGATGCTCCAGAATTAGAAACTCGGGAAAAGATGAGCATGACTAGAAAAGTTATTGCAAAAGCAATGACAGATAGTAAACGGATTACACCACATGTTACTAGTTTTGAAAGTGTTGAAGTTTCTGCTTTAATGGCTAATCGCAAGAAATACAAACAATTAGCTGCTGATCGCGGTATTAAGTTGACCTTCTTACCTTACTTGGTAAAAGCAATTGTTGCTGTGCTAAAGGAATTCCCAGAATTTAATGCTTCAATTGACTCAACCACTAATGAGATTGTGTATAAACATTATTATAATATTGGTATTGCTACTAATACTGATCATGGCTTGTATGTGCCAAATATTAAGAATGCTGATTCTAAAGGTTTATTTGAAATTGCTAAAGAAATCACTGAAAACACACAAGCTGCTTATGATAATAAATTAAGTGCAGCTGCTATGCGTGGTGGTTCAATTACAATTAGTAATGTTGGTTCTATTGGTGGTGGCTGGTTTACACCAGTTATTAATCAACCAGAAGTTGCTATTTTAGGTATGGGTAAGATTGCTAAAGAACCTTATGTAGCTGAAGATGGTTCAATTAAAGTTGGTAATATGCTTAAGCTTTCAATGAGCTATGACCATCGTTTGATTGATGGTGCTTTAGCACAACAAGCTCTAAATAAATTGAGCGAATTATTACATGATCCAGATATGTTGTTGATGGAGGGTTAATTGAAGATGGTTGATGTTGAAGAAAAAGATACTGTAGTTATTGGTGCTGGACCTGGTGGCTATGTTGCTGCTATTCGTGCTGCTGAATTAGGTCAAAAAGTAACAGTTATTGAAAAAAGTGATAGTTTAGGTGGCGTTTGCTTAAATGTTGGTTGTGTTCCTTCTAAAGCTTTAATTCAGGCAGGACATCGATTACGTCATGCTGAACATTCAGAACTTTACGGAATTACTACAGGTAATATTTCTTTAGACTTTACTAAGTTACAAGCATGGAAAGATTCTAGTGTTATTCAGAGAATGACTAGTGGGGTCAAAATGCTTTTAAAAAAGCACAAAGTTGAAGTTATTTATGGTGAAGCTTTCTTAGATAATAATAATCAACTACGTGTAATGGATCCTGGCCCACGTCAATTTATGGATAATGGTGGTGGACACACGATTAAATTTAATAATTTAATCTTAGCTACTGGAAGTCGTCCAATCGAAATCAAGGGCTTTAAATTTGGTGGTCGAATTATTGATTCTACAGGTCTTTTAAATATTAAAGAATTACCAAAAGACTTAGTTATTGTTGGTGGCGGCTATATTGGAACTGAGTTGGCTGGTGCTTTTGCTGATTTGGGTTCTAATGTCACTATCTTAGAAGGAACATCTCAAATCATCCCTAATTTTGAACGCAGTATGGTTTCTATAGTTGAAAAGCATTTAAAAGAAAAGGGCATCAAGATTGTTACAAATGCAATGGCCAAAAATGCCAAAGACAATGGCGATAATGTTGAAGTAACTTATGAGGTAGATGGTAAGGCTGAAGTTATTAAGACTGATTATGTAATGGTGTCTGTTGGTCGTAAACCTAATACAGATAATTTTGGTCTAGAAATGACAGATGTTAAGTTAACTGATCGTGGATTAGTTGAAACAGATGAACAAGGACGTACTTCAGTTGATAATATCTTTGCTGTTGGTGATATTACCTCTGGTCCAGCTTTAGCTCATAAAGCTTTCTTCCAAGCAAAAACTGCAGCTGGTGCAATTTCTGGTAAAAAAACTGCTAATGATTATATTGGTGTACCATCAGTATGTTTTAACGATCCTGAAATGGCTAGTGTTGGCTTGACCGAAGCCGAAGCTAAAGAGAAAAAATTGGATATTAAGGTTGGCAAGTTCCCATTTGCTGGTAATGCGCGGGCAGTTTCTGTTGATAGTACAGATGGTTTTGTGAAATTAATTTCTGATAAGAAGACAGGTACTATTTTAGGAGGACAAGTGGTTGGTCCTAATGCCAGCGATTTAATTTCTGAATTGAGTGTGGCTGTAAATTGCCAACTTAATGAAGAAGATCTTGCATTGACAATTCATCCACATCCAACTTTAGGTGAACCAATTCAAGAAGCAGCAGACATTTTGATTGGTTATCCAACGAATATTTAAAGAAACATCTTGAAAAATCGGCGGAAAACCGCCGATTTTTTTGTATTATCAGAAGTGGACACGTTATAATGAGAATTATTAAAGAGTGAAGGTTTAACAATGACAGATATTATAACAATTCAAAATAACGTGCTTACCATACTAGAAAAAGTGAAGATGCAATTAAGGACTAATCCACATTTTGATAGTGTTAAAACTAAATCTAATCAAAATGATCTTGTCACTAATCGAGATATTCAAATTGAAAAAGAAATTGTGGCATATTTAAATGAAAAATTTCCAAATGCTAAAATAATTAGTGAAGAAGGATTTGGTAACCATCCATTAGATTTATCTGGATTAGTCTTTTTTGTTGACCCTATTGATGGAACTATGAATTTTGTGAAATCACATGATCAATTTGCTTCAATGATTGGAGTTTATAATAATGGGCAACCATTGTTTGGAGCCATTCTTGACGTAATACAAGATCAAATTTATTATGGTGGCCCTAGCATTGGTGCATTCGTTAATAATCAAAAAATTCCTATTTTAGCAGATCCGCCACTAAACGAGGTTTTGATTACGGTTAGTAACCATTTATTACAAAGTGAAATGCCCAAATATCAAAAGTTAGTAGCCAAGAGTAGTGGATTAAGAATTTTTGGCAGTGCAGGAATAGTTTTTACACGTTTATTATTGGGCAAAGAATACCTTTATATAGGGAAATTTAAGCCATGGGATTTGGCGGCTGGTTTAGCAATTGGTCAAGCCATAGGAATTAATGCAACTACTATTGACGAAAAGCCTATAAATATGATAAAATCACAACTTGTAATTGTCGGAACTAGGTGCGCTACACAACAAGCACTGGATGTGATTTCCAGAGTTTAATAGGCTGTGATTGCAACCAATCACAGCTTTTTTATACACAAATCCGAGAAAGATTGCACGGAAGGAAGCAAAATATTGAAAATAAGAGAAGATATTCGTAACATCGCTATCATAGCCCACGTTGACCATGGTAAAACAACCTTAGTCAATGAACTTTTAAAACAGTCTGATACTCTTCCTGAACATATGGAAATTGGTGATCGTGCGCTTGATTCAAATGCGATTGAAAAAGAACGTGGTATTACTATTTTATCTAAGAATACTGCTGTGGATTATAAAGGAACTAAAATTAATATTTTAGACACACCAGGACATGCCGATTTTGGTGGCGAAGTAGAAAGAATCATGAAGATGGTTGATGGCGTTTTGTTAGTTGTTGACGCCTATGAAGGTACTATGCCACAGACTCGTTTTGTATTAAAGAAGGCTTTAGATCAACATTTAACACCAATTGTCGTAATTAATAAAATTGACCGAGATGGGGCACGTCCTGCAGAAGTAGTAGATGAAGTCTTAAATCTATTTATTGATTTAGGTGCAGATGAAGATCAACTAGATTTTCCAGTTGTTTTTGCTTCTGCTGTGAATGGAACTTCCAGCTATGATGCAGATCCTGCTACTCAAGAGCATACAATGGATCCCATTTTTGATACAATTGTAAAAACTATTCCTGCACCAATTGATAATAGTGATGAACCTTTACAATTTCAAGTAGCGATGCTAGATTACAATGATTATGTTGGTCGTGTTGGAATTGGCCGTATTTTTCGTGGCAAAATTAAAATTGGCGATCAAGTTTCCGTTTTAAAATTGGATGGTTCTAAGCAAAACTTTCGGGTTACTAAAATGTTTGGTTTCTTCGGTTTGAAGCGAGTAGAAATTCAAGAAGCTAAAGCTGGGGACCTAATTGGGCTTTCTGGCATGGAAGATATATTTGTCGGAGAAACTGTAGCACCTGTAGATCATCCAGAAGCATTACCAATCTTGCGTATTGATCCACCAACCTTAAGAATGACTTTCTTACAAAATGATTCTCCTTTTGCTGGTAGAGAAGGCGATAAAGTTACAGCTCGCAAAATTCAAGATCGGCTAGAGCAACAATTACAAACTGATGTTTCTTTACGAGTTGAAGATGCCGGGATGGCTGGTGCGTGGATCGTTTCTGGCCGTGGCGAGTTGCATTTATCAATTTTAGTTGAAGAAATGCGCCGTGAAGGATTTGAACTCCAATTATCACGCCCAGAGGTTATCTATCAAGAAATTGATGGTAAGGTTTGCGAACCTTTTGAATCAGTTCAAATTGATACTCCTGATGAATACGTTGGATCAATTATTGACTCTATGGCACAACGTAAGGGTGAAATGAAAAACATGGAAAGTACCGGTAACGGACAAACTCGTTTGGTATTTTTAACACCTTCACGTGGTTTAATTGGTTATTCATCTGAATTTATGTCCCAAACTGGTGGTTATGGCATTATGAACCATACTTTTGAGCAATATTTACCTGTAATTAAGAATTGGGAACCAGGAAGACGTTCTGGAGCGCTTGTATCAATTAATCAAGGAGCTTCGACTACTTATAGTCTGCAATCAGTAGAAGACCGTGGACAGCTATTTATTGGTGCTGGTGTTGATGTTTACGAAGGAATGATTGTTGGCGAAAGCAGCCGTGACCAAGATATTGCTGTAAATGTTACCAAAGGTAAGAATTTAACTAACACACGTGCTTCTGGTAAAGATCATGCGGCAGCAATTAGAACTCCAAAGACTATGTCACTAGAACAATCAATTGAGTTTTTGAATGAAACTGAATATTGTGAAGTTACACCAAAAAGTGTCCGTTTGCGTAAAAAGATTTTAAATACAAATGAACGGCGAAAAGCTGATAAAAAACGTAAAATGGGTAAGCAAGAATAGAAAACTTGAGCGGACATTACAGTCTGTTCAAGTTTTTTTAATAGTATTATATCTGTTTTTAAGTTAACTCAATAATTCAATGTTATAATAAACTTCATTAGAACGATTGGGGAATTAGTATTGAAAATCAAATTTAAAAATATTGATTATTGGATTTTAATTCCATTTTTATTGTTAGCTGCAATTGGGATTGTTATGGTCTATTCTGCTAGTTCTAGTGCAGCCACTTTGCAAGGGTTACAAAGCACTACTTATCTTAAACGACAAATTATATTTGTCATAATTGGTTTATTTTTATGTGCTTTTTTTTATTTATTAAAAATTAATATGTTGCGTTCTAAATTCTTCGTTCCAGATTTTTTTCTATTTGTTGTGGGTTTATTAATATTTTTACTAATCTTGAAGCATTTTAAACCATCAGTTGCAGTCAATGGTGCTGCCGCTTGGATCCATTTGGGTCCTATTAATGTTCAACCTTTGGAATTAGCAAAGTTGTCTCTAGTGCTTTATTTAGCAAAAATTTATAGTTCGCGCATGTTGCGTATCAGACAACTACCATTTCAAAAAATGATGAAAGAAATTTTACCGCCGTTATTCTTAACAAGTATTATTATTTATTTAACTCTGAAACAACCAGATTTAGGTGGTGCCGCTGCATTAGCAGCCATTATGTTGTTGATGTCATTTGCCTCTGGAATGGATTTAAAATATGTACTGGGAATTGTTGTAGTTTTGACTACTGCGTTTGGGTTTGGTTATTTTTGGCTAAAACAACAAGTTTTAAATGGCAGTTCCGCTTCTTCATATCAAATACAGCGTTTATTGTCTTTTTATCATCCTTTTCAGTTAGAAAAAGCTGGTGGCTCGCAATTAGTAAATTCTTATTATGCAATTAATAACGGCGGTCTATGGGGACGTGGATTGGGTAATAGTATACAAAAATTAGGATATTTGCCAGAGCCTTATACGGATTTTATTTTATCTATTACCAGCGAAGAATTAGGTGTTGTAGGTGTAATTATAATTTTAGGCCTATTATTTATTTTAATTGCGCGCATTGTTTATTTAGGCTTGCGTGCTGATGAGGTTTATTTGTCATTATTGAGTTATGGAATTGCAACAATTCTCTTTGTTCAAACGGTATTTAATGTTGGTGGTTTGCTGGGTGTTTTGCCGATTACTGGTGTAACCTTGCCATTTATTAGTTATGGTGGATCCAGTATGTTAGTTTTATCATGTTGTATGGGGATTATGTTAAATGTTTCTATTAATTTGCGTCAGCAAAAAAATTTAAATTAACTATGAAAGAGCGATTTATATGGACATCACATCACGCCAAGAAATTATAGTTTGGTTATCGAATGGTCATTTAAGTAAAAAACTACGGCGCTTTGGTACAGTAATTTATGTTTCCTTTAAGATGAAGTATCTGATTATGTATGTAAATAGTGATCAGTTGACAGAAAAAATTACCCAGATTTCCAAACTTTCTTTTGTGAAAAAAGTAGAGATTTCACCACGTCAGGATTTAAAAACTGATTATCATGAAGATAATGCTTATGAACCAACTGATATTAAGCAAATGGAGGAAAATTAATGCGGGTAATTGCTGGAGAACTAGGAGGATTATCCTTAACAACAGTTAGCGGCCGTAGTACACGTCCTACGGGGGCTAAAGTTAAAGAAGCAATGTTTAATATTTTAAATCCTTATTTAACTTCGAAAACTATCGGAGTAGACTTATTTGCTGGAAGTGGAGCATTAGGAATTGAAGCAATTTCCCATGGTATCGCCCAGATGTATTTAGTTGATAAGAGTCATGCTGCAATTAAAGCAATTAAAGCCAATGTATCTAAAACACATTTAGATGACAGGTTTAAAATTTTACCAATATCAGCTCAGCAAGCCACGCAACAGTTTATTCAAAAGCAATTGAAATTTGACCTTTTAATCTTAGATCCACCTTATGTTCAACATGTTAATCCAGACATTGTTGCAACTTTTATTGAGAATAAATTATTAAATGCACAAGCAATAATTTTATTAGAAACAGATTATGATTTACAAGATCGGCATAGAAGTGATTGTTCTGTAATTGCTGCTAAACAGTATGGACAGACTTTTGTTGAAATTTGGCAATATAAGGGGAAATAAATGGCAAAAATTGGTGTTTATGCAGGTAGTTTTGATCCTGTGACAAACGGACATTTGGATATTATCCAACGTGCTAGTAAACTTTTTGATCAACTGTACGTTGTTATTATGAATAATACAAGTAAGAAATACACATTTACTTTTGCTGAGAAGCAGGAATTATTAAAAAAATCATTGCTACCTTTAAATTGCTCCAATGTGGAGGTTAAAACTGCGGCTAATCAATTAGTAGCACAAGTAGCTCATGAACTTGGGGCACAATTTTTAGTTCGTGGATTACGCACTGCAGCGGATTTGAACTATGAAATTTCGATGCAGCAAATTAATCATCTTCAAAATAATAAACTAGAAACAATGTATTTAGTATCACAGCCGCAATATATGTATGTAGCTTCCAGCATGATTAAAGAGGTAGCTAGCTATGGTGGTCGTGTTACAGATTGGGTGCCTGAACCAGTAGCTCTGGCATTACACCAAAAGTTAGGAACACAATCATGAAAAAACATCGTAAATTAATTGTTATTACTAGTGTTGTTTTACTTCTACTTTTGGTGTTTTTGCCACTGCCTTTTTTTGTTGAGTCTCCAGGGTCAGCTCAGCCTACTGCAGATGTTATCTCTGTAAATCAGCGCCATGATCGTCATAGTGGCAAGTTTTTATTTACAACAGTGGAATTGACAAGTGCAACACCATTATCAATGGTTATAGCAGCTTTTGATCCATTTCGAGAAGTTGAGTCACGTCAAGAAATAATGGCAGGTGACAACACCAAAGAATATTTGCAGATGCAAAGTTATTTTATGGAAAATGCCAGTAACAATGCGGTAGAAGCTGCATTTAAAAAAGCCCATCGCAAATACCAGAAGGATTATAAGGGTATTTATGTCATGTCACTATTGCCCAAGTCAAACTTTAAAAATCATCTTCAAGTAGGAGATATTGTCTCTAAAATTGATGGTCATCGATTTTTAAGTTCAAAAGCATTTATTAAATATGTCAAATCGCAAAAAGTTAATCAACGCGTGACAGTTCAATATCAACGTCACGGTAAGACATATCATACTCGTCAAAGATTAATATCTATGAATAAAAAGCAACGTCCTGGCTTAGGAATTAGTTTAGTTGATCATGTTAAAATTCATACACAACCTAAAGTGAAGATTAATGCTGGCGACGTTGGTGGTCCTTCAGCAGGATTAATGTTTAGTTTGCAGGTTTATTCGCAATTAACTCAACAAAATTTAACTAAAAATCGTATTATAGCAGGTACTGGTACTATTGATGCCAAAGGCAAAGTAGGTGCGATTGGTGGAATTGATAAAAAAGTTTACGCCGCTAATCGTGAACACGCACAAATATTTTTTGCCCCGAATGATCCCGTGACTAAAAAAATCTTAAAAATCGATCCTCATTATCAAAATAATTATACAATTGCGAAAAAAGCAGCCGCTAGATTAAAAACAAAAATGAAGATAGTTCCTGTAAAAAATTTAGATGATGCTTACAATTATTTAAAAACACATCGGTAAAACGATGTGTTTTTTTGTAATTATAAATTGGGTGATGAGATTGGATAAATACGTAATATGGGTGAAAAACCATTTAAAATTAGTAGGTATGTTAGTGTTGACCTTAATAATTTTAATTTGGCAATTTTGGCCAACAGTTAAAGTTAATAATAATGATGTTAATTTTGATCAACCAAAAGCTACTAAAAAACTGGCAAATAAGGAGGCAACAACCAAAACTAGCAAATGGATCATTGTTGACGTTGAAGGCGCAGTTAATAAACCTGGAGTATACCACCTGTTACCAACTGCTCGAGTTTATGATGCCATTCAGCATGCTGGTGGAGTGACTGAGCAAGCAGATTTGCAGGCAATTAATCAAGCTCAAAAAATACATGATCAAAGTCAAATTTTTGTACCAGATAAAAATAATAATGCAGCTAGAGTTGCCAGTAGTGGGGACGTCAATTCAGCTAATAGTAATGCTGGAATAGAAAAACAAGTGAATCTAAATACTGCAACTATAGAGCAATTACAAAGTTTAGATGGTATTGGTCCTAAAAAGGCTGAACTAATTATCAAATATCGTCAAGAAAAGGGAAATTTTAGTAAGATTGAAGATTTAACTAACATTCAAGGAATCGGAGAAAAAACACTTGAAAAAATTAAATCTCAAATTACAATTTGATAATCGTGGCTGGTATATCTTCCCAGTTTTGGCTTTAGAATTAACAATTGCAATTGTAACTACTAAAACTATAATTTTATGGATATTATTATTATTAATGTTAAGTTATACAGTATTTAGGAATCAACGTTATGGATTATTACTGGAAATATTTTTTATGATTGGATTAGGTGTCTGTTTAACTCAACATCCAAATTTAAAAGCACCTCATATTAATCAAATAATCGTTAATCCGGATCAACTAAAGTTGAAAAATGATTGGTTGTCAGGAGTTGGTCAATTAGCTGATGGACAAAAAGTAAGTTTTGGCAGTAAAATTAAAGCCAATACACGTTTACCAAACTCAACATTATGTCTTCAGGGAGACTTTCAATGGCAAACTATTGCACCAGCGACTAATAAAGGTGAATTTGATTTTCAAAAATATTATCAGTATCAAAAAATTTATTATCGTGGCGTAGCTACACATATTAAAATTATAAAAGTATCTCCAAATAATAATTTCCTATCAAGAATTCATTCTTTTCGATTTTTTTGTTTGCAGTCTTTAAAAAAGCTACCTCATTGGCTGAATGTTAACGCTAGAAGTTTATTATTAGGTGATTTTGATTCTAATGAGACTTCTTTGCGGCAAGGTCTAACTAATCTAGGAATCATTCATATTTTTAGTATTTCTGGATTACATGTTTATTTATTGATTGACATTTTAATTAAGATAACTTCAATTCTTCGGATTCCGCGTGAACGTGTAGAAATTGCTTTATTATTTATATTGCCAATTTTTGCAGTAATAGCAGGGTCAGGAGTCGGGGTTTGGCGTGCTAGTGGATTACAAATTATTCAAATAATTCAAAAACATCTAAATTGGAAAATATCCAAGCATGATTGTTTTGCTATCGTATTATTAGGTCAAACAGTCTTTACGCCTTATGTATTGTTTTCATTAGCAGGACAGTTAAGTTATTTATTGTCATATGGACTAATTGTTATTCAAGCTCCTAAAACTTGGCAACGTTCGATTTTGATTAACTTTTTAAGTTTGCCGCTAATTATTTTTCATAGTTATAGTTTTAGTTGGTTAACTTTTTTGGCCAACATCCTTTTAACTCCAGTTTTTGAAAGTTTAATTATTCCCATAACTATTTTTAGTTTATTTATTCAAAAATTTAAGTTATTATTGGAGATACTAGAAAGACTATTTGCACTGATTTATACACCTGTGACAGCTTTAGCCAATGCTAATTGGACGCAAATTACAATAGGACATTTAGACATCATTGTGACTGTTATTTTATTAGGCCTTACTTTGATATGGTTATCTGAATTTCATAGCCATTGGGTAAAAATATTGATAGTAGTCTATTGTGGTTGTATTTTATATAATCATTTTCCTTTAAGCGGACAAGTAACAATTATTGATATTGGACAAGGAGACAGTATTTTGTTAACAACTCCTATCTTTCGCAAAACTTGTTTAATTGATACTGGAGGAAAATTAGCATTTGGTCACCATAAAAATACTAATAATCGCGTTGAACAAATAACTATTCCATATTTAAAATATCAAGGTATTACACATTTAGATTATGTTTTCTTATCACATCAAGATGCTGATCATATCGGAGATTTACATGTTTTATTACAAAAATTTCCAGTAAGACGCGTTTGTTTTGCAGATGGAATGCAAAATAACCGAGCTGTAGCAAGACAATTAAGACCATTCCAGCAGCAAGTACAGTTTATAAAAATGCATTTAGGTGATACAGTTGCAGTAGCACCAGAATTACATTTAAAAGTCGTTTGGCCTAATCACTTATCCAAGGGAATTAATGAAGATTCTTTAAGTTTAATAGCTGCAATTCAAAATAAACGCTGGTTGTTTACAGGTGATTTAAATCGTGCCAATGAGTTGAAATTATTTAAATCCAACTACCATATTGATTATTTAAAGGCAGGTCACCATGGTAGTAAAACTGCGAGTGATCCGCAATTTTTAAAAAAGATTAATCCTCAACTAGTGCTTATTTCAGCGGGGAGACATAATCGCTATGGTCATCCTCATCCTGAAACCATGGCTAATTTAAAAAAATTAAAAATTCCAGCTTTAAATACTGCGGACCACGGAATGATTATTTGGAATTATAGTTATTGGCACCAACAAACTTGGAAAGTATTTTCAAAGGAAAACATCAAATGAAAGTTAAAGAGTTAAGTAATTCCTTCAAAAAACAAATTGCTCCCATTTATTTAGTGTTGGGATCAGAATCACAACTACAAGATCAAGCACGGCAAATTTTCTTACAATTATTACCCCCTGAGGAATTAGAAATAAATTTTGCTGAATTTGATTTAGAAGAAGAAAACCTTGAAGAGGTGGTGGGTGAAGCCAATTCAATGCCCTTTTTAGGTGAGCGTCGCTTAATTTTTGTAATTAATCCTGAATTTTTGCAAGGTGGCAAAAACACTACTGTTGTTGAACAGGATTTAACATTATTTTCAGAGTATTTAAAACATCCTCAGCCAACTACAACTTTAGTAATTTTTGCCCCTTATGAAAAAATTGATAAACGCAAAAAATTAACTAAATTATTACAAAAAAACTCAGAGTTAGTAGATGCTGGTAAGCTTAATTCTAATGAATTAACAACTGTTTTAAAACAACAAATAGTTACTGCTGGTTTTCAAATTGAAGATGAAGCTTTAACGCAGTTAATTCAAAGAAGTAATAGTGATTATTCATTAGCTAATTCCGAATTAATTAAGTTATATACTTATGCAGCTAAGACCCATAAAATTACTATTAACGCTGTCAAAGCATTAGTTCCACAAACTTTAGATAATAATGTTTTTGATTTACTAGATGCTTTATTACACAATAATTTAGCACAAGCCAAATTGTGCTATCAGCAATTATTATTGTTAAAAAATGATCCGATTGCCTTGGTGGCGTTGGCCATAAGTCAGATTCGCTTATTATTACAAGTAAAAATTTTAAATAAGCGGGGAATGTCATCTGGTAAGTTAGCTAATTATCTTCAAATACATCCTTATCGGATTAAGTTGGCTTTACAACAAGAATCGCGATATTCTTTATTTAAATTAAAAAAGGCCCTGTATGATTTAATTGAGATGGATTACTATATGAAAACAGGTCAGGGTAATAAAGAGTATTTGTTTGAACTATTTATGATTAATTTCACCCAAACTTACAAATGAGAATGACAAAAGGCGTTGAAACAATTGTTTCAACGCCTTTAATAATTTAATTATTTGCTAATTTTAGAAGCTAAACGTGATTTATCACGAGCAGCCTTATTTTGCTTGATTAAACCCTTGGTCTTACCCATATCAATTGCGCGAGTAGCTTGTTTGTATAAATCTTGAGTTTGTGGGTCATTGTTTGCAGCTGCTTTTTCAAACTTTTTAATTGCGGATCGCATTGCACTTCTTTGTGCAGATTTACGTTCGTTAATTTTTTCAGATTGACGTACGCGCTTCATAGCAGATTTAATTTGTGGCATCTTATCACCTCCGTACCTTTACTCAATACTTCAAAATTATACTCGAAGATTACATGATTTGCAACATACTCATGCTTGATTTATTGATTAAAATTCGGTATATTAGAGGTTGTTCGTAGCTTGGCAAAGTTGGTTGCATCACCAGCGCCTGCCTTGTCTTGCTGAATAAATAGAGAAAAGGTGGAAATAATGGCAATTACTAAGGAACAAAAACAAGAATTAATTAGTAAGTATGGACGTAAACCAGGAGATACTGGTTCTCCTGAGGTTCAAATTGCAATTTTAACTAACGAAATTAATAATTTGAACGATCATTTAAAGACTAATAAAAAGGACCATCATTCTTATGTTGGACTTTTAAAGAAAATTGGTCATCGTCGTAATTTGTTAGCGTATCTTCGTAATAGTGATATTAATCGTTATCGTGAATTGATTAAGAGTTTAGGTTTGCGTCGTTAATTTTAAATCCCTCATTTTGAGGGATTTTTTATTTGCTTTTATCTTGCTCATAGGAAATTTATTTTAAATGTGCTACAATAAAACAAATATCTTCTAGTTGTCATTGATGACAGTAAAGTTTTTCTGAATTGTTATTATTAATGATGAATTTTAATTTGAGAAAGGTGAATTTGTTGGCAAATTTAAATATTGTGCCCTTGGGTGGGTTACGCGAAAACGGCAAAAATATGTATGCTGTTGAGTATGGTGAAGAAATTGTAATTTTAGATTGCGGATTGCAATATCCTGAAAATGAATTATTTGGAATTGATGTAGTAATTCCTGATTTAACATATATAGAAGAAAATATTGATAAAATAGTGGGAATATTTTTAACACATGGACATGCTGATGCCATTGGGGCTGTACCTTATTTAGTAGGAGACCATGATATTCCTGTTTTTGGTTCTAAATTAACCATTGAGCTTACCAAAATTAATGTCGGTAATGATAAACATAGCCGCCATTTTCGTAATTTTCAAATTATTGATGCCCAAACTGCAATTGATTTTGAGAATATTAGTGTCTCGTTCTTTAAAACAACACATTCAATTCCTGATTCATTAGGGATTGTTATTAAGACACCGGTAGGCCAGGTTGTTTATACAGGTGATTTCAAGTTTGATCAATCAGCCATAGCTATGTATAAAACAGATTATCAACGGTTGGCAGATATCGGTAAAAATAAAGTTGTAGCGCTCCTCAGTGATTCAGCTAATGCGGAGTCTCCTTACCCTGCTGCAGATGAACGTGATATTTATACTTATATTTGGGAAACATTTGAATATCAGCAGGGAAGAATTGTTGTCGCTTCAGTTGCATCTAATATTTTACGTATGCAGCAAATTTTTGATGCTGCCCAAAAATTAAATCGAAAAGTGGTTTTAACAGGACAAGATGCTTCTAAAATTGTTCGCACAGTAATTAAACTGGGTTATCTGAATGTGGATGACGATTTATTAGTGAGCGCGCGTGAAGCTGAAAAAATGCCAAAAGATAAAATCTTAATAATTGAAACTGGTAGAATGGGCGAGCCGATTAAAATTTTACAAAAAATGGCAACTAGTCGCCATCACTTTTATCATATTGAGCCAGGCGATTTTGTTTTTATTGCCACAACCCCATCTCATGCAATGGAAACTAATGTGGCCAAGACACGTGATTTAATTTTCCGTGCAGGTGCTGAGATTAAATCCTTATCAGATTCTGGATTATATACTTCAGGGCATGCATCTAAGAGTGACTTACAATTAATGATTAATTTATTACATCCGCAAAATGTTATTCCTGTGCAAGGTGAATATCGCTTATTAAACGCCCATTCTAAAATTGCAGCAGAAACCGGATTAGATAAAAATAATATTTTTCTATTACAAAACGGTGATGTTTTAAGTTATGAACAAAATAAATTTCATTTAGCACCAGCAGTTACGGCAGGTGATACCATGATTGATGGTATTGGTATCGGTGATATTGGGACGATTGTGCTGCGTGATCGAAAATTATTGTCTGACGATGGTGTATTTGTAGCAGTAGTTACTATTGATCGCAAAAAGAAAAAAATCGTTGCTCCACCTAAAGTTACAGCTCGTGGATTTGTTTATTTACGTGAAAATCGACAGTTACTCACAGAAAGTTCAGAAGTAGTAGTAAAAGCTGTGCAGAATAATCTCGATAATAAAGAATTTGATTGGACGCATCTGAAGCAAGATATTCGTGAGGATCTCAATCATTTTCTTTGGAATAAAACTAAAAGACATCCAATGATTTTACCAGTAGTTATGGAAGTTAACCAAAATCGGCATCGTAATAGTCACAAATAATATTAAAATTTAAAAGTCTGGAAGAAAACTAATTAAGTGTTTTTCTACCAGCCTTTTTATTATTTTAGGTAAAATATGGCAAACACACACATTCAAAAATTACTAAAGCAAGCACAACAGCTACTTGCAAAAAAGCAATACCTAGCAGCTGCAGATCTTTATGAACAAATATATTTACAAGAACCAACTTTTGAAATGGAGCGACAGTGGGTCCAAGCACTACATTTGGCACATCATAATCAAAAAATTTTAACTGTCTTAAAAAACTCATGGCCACAATATTTAAATAAACCTGCCGATACGAAGCTCTTATTGGAAGGTTTAATAGCTAAACATGATTTTATAGCTGCTTATCAAGTTTTATTACAGATTAATTGGCACAACCCACCTCAAAAAGTTAAATTTCGTCAATTAATTAATACAAGACAATTAGCCTTTGCTCGAACTAATGTAAAGTACCAACACGAGTTACAAAACCAAGTTTTAAGCGTTTTGACATTATCTTTAGACGAACAAGTTGATTTGATTGCTCAATTGCATCAGCTGTCTTTGCAAGAATTTTTGCGTATGAGCAAATTACTACTCACTAATCCGTATTTGCATCCTTTGATTAAAGCAGGGGTGACAGAAGATTTAGTGAAATTAAAAATTTCTACTAAGATGGAAATTAATTTTTATGGTAAGATAAGCCATTTTGAACCACAGCGTTACCCATTAATTGCAGATTTAAATGCAGTAAAAAATATGCAAGCTCTTTTAACAAATTATCAGCATCTTTCTGAAGATAACAAACAAGCAATTAGCGGCGAGTTAAATTTATATGCAGCAATGCTGTATCCTTATACTGATGACATCATTTTAGAGCCACAATTATGGGTAGATTTAACTTTACAACATTTTGGCTTTGAAAAAACAGTTCAAACTCTTGAAAAAGACGCAAAAGCTGGTAAAGTAGATATGTGGTTGAGTAAGCTTGGAGAATTATTAAGTTTATTCAATTAAATTTAAATCAATTCTGGAAAATCTATTTACATTTTCCAAAAGGATTTATATACTACCAAGGTAGATATTTTTGGTGAGTATAACTTTGTTTTTTGTCCCCAAAAGTAGTATAATTTCTGCATAAAGAGTCGTTTTTGCAAAGCTCTTTATATTTTTTTGCATTTGCGTCTCATTCACAATGACAACTAGGAGGTTTCTTTTAATGGCAGAAAAAGAACATTATGAAAGAACTAAGCCCCATGTAAATATTGGTACTATTGGTCACGTTGATCATGGTAAAACCACATTGACAGCAGCAATTACTAAGGTTTTAGCAGACAAAGGTTTAGCTAAAGCTGAAGACTATGCTGATATTGATAAGGCACCAGAAGAAAAGGAACGTGGGATTACTATCAACACAGCTCACGTTGAATACGAAACTGAAAAGCGTCATTATGCTCATATGGATGCTCCAGGACATGCTGACTACATTAAGAACATGATCACTGGTGCTGCCCAAATGGATGGTGCTATTTTGGTTGTTGCTGCTACTGATGGTCCAATGCCACAAACTCGTGAACATATTTTGTTAGCTAAGCAAGTTGGTGTTGATTACATCGTAGTCTTCTTGAACAAGACAGACTTAGTTGATGATGATGAATTAATTGACTTAGTTGAAATGGAAGTTCGTGACTTATTAACAGAATACGGTTATCCTGGGGATGATATTCCAGTTATCCGCGGTTCCGCTTTGAAGGCTTTGGAAGGCGATCCAGAACAAACCAAAGTTATCGAAAAATTAATGGATACTGTTGATGAATATATTCCAACACCAGTACGTGATACTGACAAGCCTTTCTTGATGCCTGTTGAAGATGTCTTCACAATTACTGGTCGTGGTACTGTTGCTTCCGGACGTATTGACCGTGGACAAGTTAAAGTCGGCGACGAAGTTGATATTGTTGGTTTGAAAGATGATGTTGAACATTCAACAGTTACTGGTTTGGAAATGTTCCACAAGACACTTGATTTAGGTGAAGCCGGCGATAACGTTGGTGTACTTCTTCGTGGTGTTAACCGTGATCAAATCGAACGTGGACAAGTTTTGGCTAAGCCAGGTTCTATTCAAACTCACAACAAGTTCAAAGGTGAAGTTTATATCTTGAATAAAGAAGAAGGTGGACGTCATACTCCATTCTTCTCTAACTATCGCCCACAATTCTACTTCCATACAACAGATGTTACTGGTGTTATTGAATTGCCAGATGGTGTTGAAATGGTTATGCCTGGTGATAATGTTACATTTGAAGTAGACTTAATCTCACCAGTTGCGATTGAAAAAGGAACCAAGTTTACTGTTCGTGAAGGCGGACGTACTGTTGGTGCCGGTGTTGTTACTGAAATTTTGGATTAATTTTAGTGATTTCATGATGCCTGACTTTGGTCAGGCTTTTTTTTTGGGAAAATATGAGAGAAAAAATGGTATAATAGGCTCTATAACATTTACAAGCAATTTTATTTAAGGTAATATTAATGAGTATGTAGATAAAGAGTACCGGAGGGATAATATGGCTTCGAAAGCTAAATGGACGAAGAAAAAAGATCAAGATGGTGAATTGACTTTTGAAATTGATCAAGAAACTATTAAAAAAGGTTTAGACTCTGCTTTTCGGCGTGTTAGAAAAAGCATAAATGTACCAGGATTTCGGAAGGGCAAAGTGCCACGCGTGGTGTTTGACCAAATGTATGGTGAAACAGCCTTATATCAAGATGCTTTGAATGATGTTTTACCAGAATCATATTCTGCAGCTGTTGAACAAGCAGATATCAAACCAGTGGGTCAACCACAAATTAGTGTTGAAAGCATGGATCAAGATCAACCATGGAAAATCAAAGCAACAGTAGCAGTAGAGCCTGAAGTTACGTTAGGCCAATTCCAAAAACTAGAAGTTGAAAAACAAGATACTACTGTAAGTGATGATGACGTTACAGCTGAGTTGGAAAGATTACAAAAGCAACAAGCAGAATTAGTCTTAAAAGAAGCCGGCAAATCTGAAAAAGGTGACACCGTTGTTATTGATTATAAAGGAACTATTGATGGTGAAGCTTTTGATGGCGGTAGTGCCGACAATTACTCACTAGAATTAGGTTCCAATTCCTTTATTCCAGGCTTTGAAGATCAATTAATTGATCATGAAAGTGGGGATGAAGTAGATGTAAAAGTTACTTTCCCTAAAGATTATCAAAGCAAAGATTTAGCTGGTAAGGAAGCTCATTTCCAAACAACTATCCATGAAATCAAAACTAAAGAATTACCAAAATTGGATGATGATTTCGCTAAAGATATTGATGAAAATGTCGATACTTTAGATGAGTTGAAGACAAAAATCCGTGAACGTTTAGAAAAACAACGCAAGCAACAAGCTGAAGATAAGATTGAAGAAGAAGCAGTCAATAAAGCTATTGAAAATGCAACTTTTGAAAAAATTCCGCAAGCGATGATTGACCAAGATGTTCAAAATCAAGTAGATCAATTCTTGGGTACAATGCAACGTCAAGGTATCAATCCACAAATGTACTATCAAATGACCGGTACAACTGAAGAAGACGTTAAACAACGTTTTGCTAAAGATTCTGAGCAACGTGTTAAAACTAATTTATTGCTCGAAGCAATTGTTAAACAAGAAAATATCAAGGCTACCAAAGAAGAGCGTGATCAAGAAGTTAAAGATTTGGCTTCTGAATATGGCATGGAAGAAGATGCTGTTCGAGGCGCGTTAACTGATGAGATGTTAGATCACGATATTGCTGTTAAAAAAGCTGTAGAAATGATTACTGATAGTGTAGTTCAAAAATAAATAAGCCTTGCTGAGGCTAAAGCCACACGATTGAAGTCATGTAGTTTTGGCAAAGCAGGCTTATTTTTTTGTTATTTAACTTTTTGATAATTTTGCAATATTGCTTGTGCTGAAGCTTGATATTGTTTTTGTTCTTCACTTGTTAATGGCAAATCTACAACTTTTTGAACTCCATTTTCTCCTATAACAGCTAGTTGGCCAATATACAAGTTTAACTGGCTATCATAGACTGTTACTGGCAATGCGCGCTTGGCATTACTTAAAACTGCTTCTGTGATAAGATTAACCCAAGTAGCGATACCATTGTTAGTATATTCTTTACCTGAAAAGATAGTATAACCACCAGTGACAATTTGTTGTGTTAACTGTTTTAAGTCTAATTTCCATTCACTAATTGGTTTTCCGGCAACCCGAACTGTAGACCAAACTGGAAACATTGTATCACCGTGTTCACCAAAGACATATCCAGTGACATCATGATAATTGTGACCTGTTGCTTCACCCACTGCATGATGCATACGAGCCGTTTCCAGACCAGTTCCAGTTCCCAATACTTGTTGTTTGGGCAAACCTGTTTGTTCTTGTAGTAGACGTGCGATGACGTCACAAGGATTAGTTATATTAATGATTACGCCATTAAATCCAGATGCTTTAATTTTTGGAGCTACTTCAGCAACAATTTTGCTGGTCATTTGCAATTCAAAATCACGTTGCCCACCATGCTCTTTGAGTAGAGCGATTTTCCCAGCACAGAAAACAAGGACATCTAAGTCTTTTAGTTCTTCCCAATTTTGAGCAGTGTAATCTTGTAAAACTACTTCAGTATCCGTGTCTAACAAGGAAATTTGATCTTGCAAATCAACTTGTTCAGCACGTGCCTTGTCAAAATTTTTGTCAACAAGGACAATTTTACCTACTTTGCCACGTTGTGCCATGATTAAAGCAGTGGTTGCACCGACGTGTCCTAATCCAATAATTCCAACTTTATTCATTAATATATCCATCCTTTCGTATACTATTAAGAAAAGTTAAAAAATTTTACTTTTCTATAACTATATGCTAACCTTTTTAGTGCTAAATTGGTAGCAAAGATCCAATTTTGGAGGAAAAAATATGTTCGATAATACAAATGATAGTGGAGCAATTGTATGTTCCTTTTGTGGTAAATCTCAAGATCAAGTAAAACAAATAGTTGCTGGTCCTGGAGTATACATCTGTAATGAGTGTGTCGATTTATGTCAACAGATTATTTCTGACGCAGGTAAAAAACAGGCAGAAAATTTTGCTATTAATAAACTGCCAGCACCGGCTGAAATTATGAAAACTTTAGATCAATATGTCATTGGCCAAAAACAAGCCAAAAAGAATTTATCAGTGGCAGTTTATAATCATTATTTAAGAATTAATAATCAACTTAATGATAAAGACAATCAGAAAGTCGAAATGCAAAAGAGTAACATTGCTCTAATCGGCCCGACTGGATCAGGTAAAACTTATTTAGCCCAGACATTAGCAAAAATTTTAAAAGTGCCTTTTGCAATTGCGGACGCCACTACACTTACTGAAGCAGGTTATGTTGGTGAAGATGTTGAAAATATTTTATTAAAATTATTACAAAATGCCGATTTTGATGTTGAGAAAGCGCAACACGGAATTATTTACATTGATGAAATTGATAAAATTTCTAAAAAAAGTGAAAATGTTTCTATTACACGTGATGTTTCGGGCGAAGGTGTTCAACAAGCATTATTGAAAATTCTGGAAGGTACGATTGCTAACATTCCACCACAAGGAGGTCGCAAGCACCCTCAACAAGAAATGATTCAATTAGATACAACTAATATTTTGTTTATTGTTGGAGGAGCTTTTGATGGACTTGAAGAAATCATTAAAACTCGTTTAGGTGAGAAGACAATTGGCTTTGGAACTGATGATTCTGACGCGGTTGAATTTAATAATCATGATGCTCTTATGCAACAAGTCATACCCGAAGATTTGATGCAATTTGGGATTATTCCTGAATTTATTGGTAGAATTCCAGTCATTACTACGCTTAATCAACTAACTCAAGAAGATTTAGTTGCGATTTTGACACAGCCTAAAAATGCTTTAGTGAAACAATATCAGCAATTATTTGCTTTGAACAAGGTTAAACTAGAATTTAATAAAAATGCCTTAGAAGCAATGGCTGACTTAGCCATTAAACGTAACACAGGAGCACGAGGATTACGCTCAATTATTGAGGCGACTTTAATGGATGTGATGTATGAAGTGCCTAGTCGTGATGATATCAAAAGAGTAGTGGTGACTAAAAAGTCTGTAGAAGGGCAGCAACAACCAACCCTATATTCTGATGATGGTAAGGTTGCTTAATAGTATGCAAATTAAAACTTTAAAAATGGATTTAAGTGCTGTTAGTGCTACGCAGTATCCTACGGAAGGTTATCCAGAAATTGCCCTTTTAGGAAGATCTAATGTAGGTAAATCTTCATTAATTAATACCTTAGTACAACGCAAAAAATTTGCGCGAACTTCAAGTACACCCGGAAAAACACGCACATTAAATTTTTATCAGATAAATGAAGCTTTTTATTTAGTGGATGTTCCAGGTTATGGTTACGCCAAAGTATCTAAAAAGCAACGCGCAGAATTTGGGGTAATGATAGAAGAATATTTAACTACACGCCAACCACTTAAAGGAGTTATTATTTTAGTTGATGGGCGTCGAGCACCAACTGCAGACGATATTTCAATGTATCAATTTGTTAGTTATTATCATTTACCCACTTTGGTGGTCGCTACCAAAATGGATAAAGTCAAGGGTAACCAATGGAATAAAACTATCAGTGCTGTCAATAAGACTTTGAATCTTAATCAAACCGATCAGTTGCAACTGTTTAGTTCACAAACTAAGTCAGGCCAAGCAGAAGTTTGGCAGTGGATTGAAAGCCAAATTTAATTAAAAAAGCTTTTACAATAACCTCCTAATATTGGATGAACTCCAATATGGGGGGTTATTTTTTATATTAGAGTAAATATAAAGTTTATTATTAAAATTATAATTAAGTTGTTTTACTATTTTAAATAGATGTACTAGCATATAATAAAATTATTATCAGTTTAGAAAGAATCTAAAGGGGGAATAGTAATTGAAAAAAATCATCAATCAGGTTAGTGAAATTGTACCAGAGATGGTGCAAGGCATAGTTCAAGCTAGTAATGGGCTATTACGACAGTTACCAGATACACAAGTGGTTATTAGAAATGATGAACAGTTTCAAACAAAAATCCAAGTTGGTTTGGTTTCAGGTGGCGGCAGTGGTCATGAACCCTTACATGCAGGCTTTGTAGGTGAAGGCATGTTGACTGCAGCAGTTTGTGGCGAGATTTTCACTTCTCCCACACCTGATCAAATTTTGGCTGCCATCAAAGAAGCTGATCAGGGACAAGGAGTACTATTAATCGTCAAGAATTACTCTGGGGATGTCATGAATTTTGATATGGCAAAAGAAATGGCTCAAGCTGACAATATAAAAGTTGAGAGCATTATTGTGGACGATGATATTTCAATTCCTGATAGTCAACAAGGTCGGCGTGGTGTTGCAGGAACAGTTTTAGTTGAAAAAATATTAGGTGCAGCAGCTCGTCAAGGGTGCACTTTAGAGCAATTACAGCAATTAGGTCAGCAAGTGATTGACAATACTAAAACTCTGGGTATTGCCTTACAAGCAGCAACGGTACCAGCTGTTGGCCATCCAGGATTTGAATTAGCTAACGATGAAATTGAATATGGTGTAGGAATTCATAATGAACGTGGTTATTCTACAGAAAAATTACAATCAGCTCAAAAATTAGCACAAGAATTACTTACCAAAATCTTGGCAGAGTTTGATGCTAACAAGAATGATGAATTTGCGGTTTTAGTTAATGGTATGGGAGCAACTCCCCTAATGGAACAATATATTTTTCTAAATAACGTCTTAGAAGAATTACAAAAACAAGGCATTAAAGTAACTTTTACTAAAGTAGGTAATCTAGTGACCTCCATTGATATGAGTGGTTTATCTTTAACTTTAGTAAAATTAGATAATGGCTGGCAAGATTACTTAACACAAAATGTTACAACTTTAGGATGGTAGAAAATGGAATTAACAACAGAATTAGCAACTAAGTGGTTTGAACTTTATGTTCAAAGTATTCAAGAGCACAAAGATCAATTAAATGAATTAGACACTGCAATTGGTGACGGTGATCATGGAACTAATATGCTACGAGGCGTAGAACAAGTGCAAACGGTTTTACAACAACAAGCAACTGCGAATTTAAGTGATTTACTCAAACAAGTAGCATTTGCGTTAATTAGTAAAGTAGGTGGGGCTTCTGGACCATTATATGGTACCGCTTTATTAGATATGTCTAAGTATGTTCAAGAGCATGATTCTCAACTTTCAAATCTAATTGCTAGTGGTGCAGCTGGTATTAAACGGCGTGGACAATCACAAGTAGGTGACAAAACAATGTTAGATGTTTGGCAGCCTGTAGCTGATGATTTAGCAAATAATCAATTTAGTTCAAGTAATTTAGATCAGCACTTGCAAGCAACTGCAGATTTAGAAGCTAAAAAAGGACGTGCTAGTTATTTAGGAGAACGTTCTGTTGGTCATTTAGATCCCGGAGCAAAAAGTAGTGAATTATTATTTGATTGCTTATTGCAAGTGCTAAATAAATGAGGAAAATTATGAAATATGGAATTTTAGTAGTATCTCATGTACCAGAAATTGCTCAGGGAGTAGCCAAGTTAGCACTTCAAGCAGCACCGGATGTTTCCATAACTTTTGCTGGCGGCACCGATGAAGGCCAAATTGGTTCTTCCTTAAATATGATTCAAAAGGCGATTAGTGATAATCAAGGCGATGAAATTTTAGCCTTTTATGATTTAGGCAGTGCAAAAATGAATTTAGAAATGGCTCGTGAAATGAGTACTAAACCTATTCACCAATTTGATGTTGCCCTAGTTGAAGGTGCTTATACGGCAGCAACTTTGGCACAAGTTAATGTTGATTTTACAACAATTGTTAGCAATTTGGATAAATTACATTTAGAAAAATAATAAAAATAACGACACAAGATAATTCCGTCTTGTGTCGTTATTTTTATTTGCTTTCTTTTTTCTTAGCATCAGTATCTTTATTTTTTTTAGCAGTCTTATCAAGAGTATCAATATCCTGTTTGATATCGTCTGGTAAAGAGGCAAATTTATCGAACAAACTTCCAAAATCATTTTCACGTTTAACAGTTAATCCCATTATCACCGCTCCTTTAGGGTAATTATATATAATTACTACAACGATTGCAAAAATGTTGGTATTTTTATCAAAAAATAGTAAAATATTCTCCGATAAATAAAGGAGACTGCCGATGGCTACAGAATATTTGGAACATAAGTTAGCTTTATTGCCGGATCGTCCTGGATGCTACTTAATGAAAGATATTAATTCTAAGATTATCTATGTCGGCAAAGCTAAAAACTTAAAAAATCGAGTTCGCTCTTATTTCAAGAGTTCACATGAAGGCAAAACAGCCAAATTAGTTAGTGAGATTAGAGATTTTGAAACAATTGTCACATCTACTGATAAAGAAGCCTTTTTACTAGAAATTACATTAATTCAAAAGCATCAACCATATTTTAATATTAAGTTGAAAAAAGGGACTGGGTATCCATACATTAAAATCACCAAAGAGCGTAATCCCCAAATGATAATTACTGGACAAGTCAAAAATGATGGCGGCTATTATTTTGGACCTTATCCCAATGTTTATGCAGCTGAAGAAACGCTGCATTTTTTACAGAAAGTTTATCCTTTACGACGTTGCACAGGACATTTAGGACGCCCTTGTTTATATTATCATATGGGGCAATGTTTAGGAGCTTGCTTTAAAGAAGTTCCCATAGAAAAATATCAACAACAAATTACCAAAATTAAAAGTTTTTTGAATGGTAATGTCAGTACTATCAAAAAAACTTTACAACAAAAAATGGAAACAGCCGCCAAGAATTTAAAATTTGAACGTGCAGCTGAGTTACGAGATCAAATTCGCTATATCGAACAAACCGTTGAAAAACAGAAAATTATTTCTAACGACCATACTCCACGAGACTTATTTAATTGTTACGTTGATAAAGGCTGGATTTCTATTCAGGTATTCTTTATTAGACAAGCACGTTTAATGAAACGAGAAAAACGTATTTTTCCTTGTATTAATACACCTGAAGAAGAATTAGCAACTTTCATCTTGCAGTTTTATAATCGCAAAAACAATGTCTTGCCTCGAGAAATTTTAGTACCTTCAACAATAGACTCTGCAACTTTAGAACAAATTTTGCAAGTGCCATTCCGAACACCACAACGTGGTCAAAAACGTGATTTATTAGAAATGGCCCATGATAATGCTAAATTGGTTTTACTAGAGAAATTTCGCCTTATGGAATTAGATAATCGACAAACTGTTGAAGCGCAGGAACAAATTTTTACTGCTTTAGGTTTGCCTTATGGACATGTGATTGAATCGTTTGATCATTCTCATATTCAAGGTATGGATGCTGTTTCTGCCATGGTTAGTTTTGTGGATGGCAAACCGCAAAAAGCAAATTATCGTAAATATAAAATTAAAAATGAGTTAGAAGAGCATAGTGGTGCAGATGAATCAGCAAATACACGGGAAGTTATTTATCGACGTTATTCAAGGTTATTAAAAGAAAAAAAGCCGCTTCCTGATTTAATCTTGATGGATGGTGGAATTATTGAATTACGCGTAGTGCTGGATGTTTTGCATAATGAATTAGGAATTCATATTCCAGTTGCAGGGATGGTTAAGGATAATCATCATAATACAGCGCACTTAATAACTGGTGAAAAAGGGGTTGCCGTGCCGTTAGATCCAAAAAGTGAGGGTTTTTATTTATTACAGAGAATTCAAGATGAGGTTCACCGCTTTGTCATTAGTTACCATCGCAAAACTCACAGTAAAAATGCTTTATCTTCACAATTGGAAAGTATCAAAGGGGTTGGTCCGAAAACTCGAATTAAATTATTAAAAAATTATGGCTCTGTCAAAAAGATTAAAGAAGCTCCATTAGAAGATATTATGAAATTAGGAATTTCACAAACAGTAGCCCAAACTATTAAATTATCCCTATCTACAACCCCAATTCGAAAAATAGGTTCGTAGAAATAAAAAGAGGTTAGAACATAATTGTTCTAGCCTCTTTTATTGTTGAACACATAAGCTAAATTAATTTTTTCTGGGTAAATTAGTTAAAATATTTAAAATATCTCGAAGAGTGTGTTCCCAGGTAATTGAATATAAATGTTGGCGTGCATTATTGGTTGCTTGCTGCAGGCTATTAGTATTTTTGCTGAGTTTTATCAGCAAATCGGCTAACTCATTTTCATCAAAATGAGTGTAAAAACAACATTTATTAGGAATGAAATATTTGCCCGTACCTTCTTGAAAATCAATAAATGGCAAACCAGTACTCATCATTTCAAAAGGAACTAAAGAAAAATTGGTCATTGATGGCGCAATCCCAAAATCACTCTGTTGATATAAACTCACCATTTGAGGCTGTGTTAATTTACCTAGATTATGCCCATTGATGAAAGTTTTCGATTTATCTGTACCAAAGTAGTTGATTTCTAACTGATAACCTTTGTTATTAAGAATTTTAGTACAGTTATTTAGAAGTAACTCTAGATTAATGGGAGCTCGTCTCGGGCTATTAAATTTTGTATATACAGCTAATGTGAAACATTTTTTATGAGAATAACTATTAAATTCACGTTGTGAATATGGATATCGATCTAAATCTACTGGAAAGTTAATTTGTTCGAGGGGACTATTTATTTGACAATTTGCTTGAATCATCTTTTGACACCAGGGCCCTAAAGAAATCATGTGCAATCCCAGTTCATAAGTTTTTTGAGCTAATTGAGAACGATCACCAAACGGGTAAAAGTAAGGCTCATAGTCTTGAATAAAGTATAATTTGTATCCAGGAAGGTTTTTGATAATATAAGCAGATTCCCATAAAGTGGCAATCCAAATATCAGATTGGTGCTGAGATAATTGATCCATTGCTAAACAAGTACCTTGATAATTAGGATAATTAAACTTAGCGTTATTTTGAAGGCTAGCTTGGCTTTGTGGAACATAACTTTGATAATAGACGTCATATCCTGAATGAGCTAATAAAGTTCCCAAATGCAACATGGTTGTTTGACCGCCATTATAAGCTTCAATACCAGTCGTGACAAAGGTTAGAGAATGATAACGACTTTTTAAATCTTGCTGAGCTTTCTTATTATTAAAATATCTCAGAATATCATCATAATCATGGATACTGCCTTCTTGTACGGACGCAACTTTAGTTTTTAATGGTTTTACCAAATTATTTGCCTCCTACAAACTTAATATATCTAGTTTTAGACTAACACTCCTGTAAGTAAAAAGGGAATTTATACTATTTTAGTTCCATGAGCTTGATTAACATCTAAAACACGGATAATATCAGCCACATTTTTCTTTGTAACACCACCACCAGGTAGAATTTGAATTTGATTATTTGCTTGCTCAATTAATTCTTGCAAGTGTTTAATATTGAGTGGCTGCTCTAAGGGACCGCCATGAGTTAGTATTCTTTGAAAATTATGCTCGATAAGCCATTGTAATGCCAATTTTTGATTACTAATTTCATCAAAAGCCATATGGAAGACTAGTTCTATATTTAAATCTTTAATGACATATAACAATTGCTCAGTTTGAATTTGCCGATGAGATGTTAAAATTCCAATTGCTATTCCATCTGCACCAACTTGGGCAATTTTTTGAGCATCTAAGCGCATGATTTCTATTTCATCGTTTGAATAAATAAAATTACCACCACGTGGTCTGACCATCACTATTACGGGGACATTATATTGATGAGCTAATTGGGTTGTTTGCTGAATTACACCTATACTGGGAGTAATCCCACCTTGAGCTAAATCTGCATTTAATTCTAGACGATTAGCTCCATGCTTTAAAGCTCGTAGCGCTGATCGATAATCGCCAACACAAACTTCTTTAATCATATAGTTACACCTCCTCATATTAATATAACTGAAATAATTAAGTTAAACCAAGATAATTTTAATTTTTGTCCACCAAAAAAACTGTAAACTCCCAATTGAAGTTTACAGTTTTTAAATTCAATTATTTTGCTTCAGTTTTAGGAGCTGGCTTCCAAATACCATAAATGACACCGGCAATAATAGCACCTAAAATAACTGATAATAAGAATAACCAAGGACGATTAGATAATGGTGAAACAAAAATTCCACCGTGAGGTGCTGGTACATTAACCTTCCAGAATTGGGTTAAACCACCACCAATGGCAGCTCCAATGACACTAGAAGTTAAAACATGCAGTGGATCAGCAGCAGCAAAGGGAATGGCACCTTCGGTAATGAAAGCCGCACCTAAAATATAGTTACTCAAGCCAGCTTCACGTTCAGCTTTAGTGAATTTATTTTTCCAAATAGTAGTTGCTAAAGCAATTGCTAACGGTGGAATCATTCCGCCAGCCATAACAGCTGCCATTAAAGCACCATCTTTAGTGGTTGTGAAAGTACCAATTGCAAAGGCATATGCAGCCTTGTTGAAAGGACCACCCATATCGATAGCCATCATTCCAGCCAATAAAGCACCTAAAATAACAGCATTACCAGTACCCATATGAGTTAAGAAGGTAGAAATAGCTTGATTAACTACAGCAAAGATTGGATCGATTGCAAAGTACATAATTGCACCAACAATCAATAAGCCCAGTACTGGGTATATTAACATTGGTTTCATACCATTTAAAGATTGAGGAATATTCTTGCAAGCTTTTTTCAGGAAAATGACAACCCAACCAGCAATGAAACCACCTAATAAACCACCAATAAAACCAGCCGGACTATTCGAATGAACAAAGCTAGCTGTTGCTTGCGAAGCCATATAACCAGCAACAAAACCAGGCATTAAAGCTGGTACATCAGCCATAGAAACAGCAATATAAGCAGCTAAAACAGGAATTAAGAAACTAAAAGCATAATTACCAATACCATTTAAAAATAAGAAAGTGGTCGATTTTGGTCCTACAATATTCTCCAAAAGGAAGGAAAGGGCCATTAAAATACCACCACCAACCACAAATGGCAACATATGAGATACACCATTCATCAAGTCGGCGTAAACACGCGACCAAAGAGATTTTTCTTCTGCAGTATTACTATCGCTATTACCAGCTTCTGATGGATCAGCATGATAAATTGGAGCTTCACCATTTTCCACTTTTTGAATTAACTCGCTAGCCTTGTTAATACCATCAATAACAGGACGATTTAAGAGAGGTTTGCCATCAAAACGCGGCATTTCTACTTTCTTATCAGCAGCTAAGATAACACCATCAGCACGTTTAATTTCGTCGGCAGTTAAACGATTTTTAACACCTTCAGAGCCATTAGTCTCAACACGAATTTCAACGCCTAATTTTTCTGCTTGTTCTTTTAAAGCTGCTTCTGCCATATAGGTATGCGCAATTCCATTAGGACAAGCTGAAACAGCAACGATAAAGCCTTTATGTTGGCTAGATTCACTACTTGTATTATCAGCCTTTTTAGCAGCATCTGCTTTTTCTTTAGCTTCCTTAGCAGCTTCAGCTTGATCAAATAATTCTTGAACTTCCTCAGGGGTAGTAGCTTTTTTCAAAGCTGCTACTAATTGCGGATTAATTAATAAAGAAGACAAGGCAGCTAAAGCTTGTAAATGTAAATTGTCGGCGCCATCAGGTGCAGCAATCATGAAAAAGAGGCTGACAGGCTGACCATCTAAAGCATCATATTCGACACCTTTATTACTTTTGGCAAACATAACAGTTGCTTTTTTAACGGCTTTATCACGAGCATGGGGCATGGCAATGCCATCACCAATTCCGGTACTGGTTTCAGCTTCGCGTTTTAAAATATCAGCTTTAAACAAGTCGACATCATCGATTACGTCATGCTTTTTATAATTTGCAATCATTTCATCAATAGCAGCTTCTTTAGTTGTTGCTTTTAAATCCATGATCATGACGTCTTTACGAAGTAGTTCTTTTAAATCCATGAAATCTTCCTCACTTTTATTGGATTTTAGTTACTGTAATTTTTTGATAAACTTCCTTGATTTTGGCACTAGTAGCTAAATCTTCACTAAATGCTGTGGCAGATCCACAAGCAGCTCCTTGATGAAAGCTTTCGATTGGATCTTGTGTCTGCATAAGTGTGCCAACAAACCCGGCAATCATTGAATCGCCAGCACCTACTGAATTTTTAACAATATCTTTAGGTGCATTGCACTGATAAGCGTGATTTTTGGTCACTAATAAAGCTCCTGCGCCAGCCATAGATACTAGTGCATGCTGAGCACCCTGATCTAATAATTTCCGGGCTGCATTAATTATATCTTGAGTATCTTGAAAGTTTGTTTGAAATAACTCTGCTAACTCATGATGATTGGGTTTGATGACTAAAGGATGCAGCGGCAAGGTATCTAATAATGCTTGTCCTGTCGTATCAATTACAAACTCGGCTCCTTGAGCAATTACAATTTTAGCAATCTCTAAATAAAAATTATTGTCTAATTGTGGCGGCAAGCTTCCAGACATGATCACAACGTCACCTTTAGTAACTTGTTGTACCTTATTCAATAAGGCTTTCTTTTCGGTCATTGAAATTGCTGGACCTTGTCCGTTAATTTCAGTTTCTTCATCGGTGGCTTTTACTTTCACATTAATGCGTGTGTCGCCTGCGACCGAAATAAAATCAGTTTTCACTTGATGATTTGCTAGTAATGCTTGAAACATATCACCGGTAGAACCACCAACAAATCCCCAAGCAACTGATTCTAAACCTAATTGTTGCAAAATTCGAGAAACGTTAATACCTTTTCCTCCTGGAAGTTTGATATCCGTTTCAGTCCGGTTTACTTCACCAAGAGTTAACTGGCGTAACTGCAAAACGTAATCAATAGACGGATTTGCAGTAATTGTATAAATCATTTCTCAACCTCCGTTATCTTAGTATAGTTAGCTAATTGTAGTCGTACATTGGTTGTCAAATGATCTGTAATTAAATGAGCGGCGGATAAATCAGCAAATTTGCTAAAGCGTACTTGGCCATATTTGGAATTATCTGATAACACATAGGCATGATCAGATTGATTGATTGCTAATTGTTTAACCGCAGATTCATCAGGATCTGGAGTTGTATATCCATGTTCAACATCAAAGCCGTTAACACCCATGAACGCACGATCAAGATGACACTGACTCAAGTAGTCATCAACACTAGGTCCAACAGTGGCCTTGGTTAAAGAACGCAATGTACCACCCAAAATAATAGTTTTAATCTGATAATCTGCTAATAATGAGCCATTATCTACGCTATTGGTAATTACTAATAGGTGTTGTCGTTCAGCTAAATAGGGAATCATTTTTTGAACAGTCGTTCCCGAATCTAGAAAAATCACCTCGTTATCTTGAATTAAAGTTGCAGCATATTGAGCAATTTTTTGTTTTTGTGATGACGATAATTGCTGACGTTGTGCAACTTTGGGTTCTTCATGGAGACTAGAATTGATGGACTTACATCCGCCGTGAACTCTAATTAGAAGTTGTTGCTTTTCTAATTGCATTAAGTCCCGTCTAATTGTTGATATTGAGGTATTAGTTAATTTTACTAGATCCTTAATTGTGACAACTTGCTTTTTTTGTAATTCTTGTAAAATTAACTGATGACGCCGCTCTGTAATCACTTACATCTCACCTCCAAGAAATATCATACACCATTTAAATCCAAAATCAACCAAAAGAGTTCAAAAAAGTTCAAAAAAATTTTTATCAATTATAATGTTTTTACAAGTGATAATTATCAAATTTATTACTAAGTATGGTAAAATGATTGATTGATAAGAAGCATTGGAGGAACTGAATGTTTGTTGATAATGTAACAATAACAGTTAAGGCAGGAAAGGGCGGTGATGGAGCCGTTGCTTTCCGTCATGAAAAATATGTACCCAATGGTGGACCTGCTGGGGGTGATGGCGGCAATGGCGGTAGTATTATTCTTAAAGTTGACGCTGGTTTAAGAACTTTAATGGATTTTAGATATCATCGCCATTTTCAAGCTCCTGCTGGGGGCCAAGGGATGATTAAATCTATGCATGGTGCTAATGCGAAAGATATTTACATTAGTGTACCACCTGGGACTATCGTCAAAGATCTTGATAGCAATGAAATTTTAGGCGATTTAACATCTAATGATCAAGAATTAGTTGTGGCGCGCGGTGGTCATGGCGGGCGTGGAAATATTCATTTTGCTAATTCACGCAATACTGCTCCCGAAGTTGCTGAGAATGGTGAATTAGGTGAACAGCGTTCTATTAGTTTAGAATTGAGAGTGATAGCAGATGTTGGACTTGTAGGTTTACCTTCCGTTGGTAAATCCACTTTATTATCAGTAGCCACAGCAGCAAAACCTAAAATTGCTGCTTATCATTTTACAACTTTGACTCCTAACTTAGGTATGGTGCAATTAGAAGATGGTCGTGATTTTGTTTTGGCTGATTTACCAGGCTTAATTACTGGAGCTTCTCAAGGAGTAGGATTAGGGTTTCAATTTTTACGGCACATTGAAAGAACGCATGTGATTTTACATCTAGTAGAAATGGATCCGAATAATGGGCGCGATCCAGTTACTGATTATCAACAAATCCTCCAAGAATTACAAAATTATGATCCACAGATTTTGCAACGTCCCCAAGTTATTGTGGCGACAAAAATGGATTTGAGTGGATCAAAACAACGTTTAACTGATTTTATGAAGCAATTAAATCTTGGCGCACAAGATGTTTATCAAATTTCGAGTGTTACTCATCAAGGTGTACAAGAATTAATGCGTCACACAGCTGATTTGCTTGCAAAATTGCCTGATACACAACCTCAAAAACAATCTGATACAGAACAAAAGAAATTGTATCGTTACCAAAAAAATGATGCTGATGAAATTAAAGTAGAAAAACTGGATGAACATACTTATCAAGTTATCAATGCAGCCGTTAGCAGACTTTTACAACGAAGTAATTTAAATTATCAAGATGGTATTATGCGCTTTGCTCGAAAATTACAGAATTTGGGTGTTGATGAGGCGTTAATGAAAGCTGGAGCGCAGACAGGTGATACGGTTGTGATTGATGATTTTGAATTCGAATTTATGTAAATATTGCTGGAGTAATTAAATTGATTAATACAGGTAAACCGCGTCGCTATATTACTGGTTTTGATGGATTAAGAACAATTGGGGTTTTAGGCGTTATTTTATATCACTTAAATCCTGATGTTTTTTTAGGTGGATATCTAGGAGTACCTATATTTCTGGTTTTGTCAGGTTATTTAATTACTGATCAAATTTTACGTTCCCTGCAAAAAAGAAGAACGTTTGATTTTCAAAGTTATTATTCAAAAAGATTTAAGCGCCTGTATCCTGGTTTATTGCTGATGCTCTTTAGTTCCAGTGCTTATATGGCATTTTTTCAAAAAAATTTATTAGCTAATTTACGTTCGATTTTCATTACTAATGTTTTAAATGTTTTTAATTTTTGGCAAATAGCACATGGACAATCTTATTTTGAACGATTTGCAGGTAATCAATCTCCTTTCACACATATGTGGACTCTTTCGATTCAAGGACAGTTTTATTTTATTTGGCCTTTAATTTTAGTGTTCTTATTGCGGTTGATTTCAGAAAAAAGAGTAGTTGCCTTAACTTTTATAGCGACTGTAATATCAGCGGTGCTCATGGCCTTATTATATAATCCTAAGGTTGATCCCAGTCGAGTTTATTATGGAACTGATACAAGAATATTTTCAATATTTTTGGGTTGTCTTTTAGCTTTTATTTGGCCAACCAATCATCTACGCAAAAATATTTTGAAAAAAGATAAAATATTATTAGATTTATTGGGTGCAATTAGCTTGTTAGTGATGCTAATTTTTATCTTTACAATGAAAGCAACCCAACCATTTATGTATCGTGGCGGAATGTTAATTTTTTCTATTTTTACAACTATATTAGTGGCAGTAGTTGCGCATCCAGCGTCTATTTGGAATCGACTGCTGACAAATAAGCTGTTTAAAGAAATTGGTAAATTAAGCTATGGGATTTATTTATATCAATTTCCAGTGATGATATTTTTTGAAGCAAAGGTTATGAACATTGCGGATCACCGCTTTTTATATCCTATATTAGAGATTTGTTTGATTATTGCAATTAGTTGGTTATCTTATCATTTTTTCGAACAACCTTTGGCACAATATAATTGGTGGAGTTGGTTCAAAAAATTATTCCAGTCGCAACGCATTGTCGCTAAATTGGAGCTTTTAAGTTTTTCTTTTATTGTTTTGGCTGGTTCATATGGCTTAGTTCAATCCCAAAATGTAACTGCTAAGGATGTTAATCATAGTCAATTAGCTATTAAAATAAAAAATAACCATCTTAAAAACAAAAAAAACAATCAACGTATTCTTCAAAAAATGCACGGAGAATCTCATAAAACCACTAAAGCACAGCGCTTACAAATCAAGAAATGGCAACAAGCAGCTAAAGAACATCCGGTCAATTTAGATTATCAAAAAATGGGTTTATCGCAATTTGATTTACAAAGAGCTCAAGATTTATCAGCTTTAGCAATTGGTGATTCTGTCATGGTAGATGGTTCGGATGGTTTAAGGCAAATATTTCCTAATATGTTAATTAATGCTGATGTGAGTCGTGGTATTGATGTTGCAATTGACTTATTAAAAAATTATAAAGCGCAAAATGTTTTACCTCAAGTTGTCATTATTGGAATGGGAACCAATGGCATGGTTAATGAACAGCAAGTCCATGAAATTATGCAGATCGCAGGGCCCAAGAGACAAGTTTTTTGGATAAATGTTCATGTTCCAACACGTTCATGGGAAAAACCTGTCAATAGTGTGATTGCCCAACAAGCGCACCACTATAAAAATTTGCAGGAAATAGACTGGTATACTTATGCTAAAAATCATTCTGACTGGTTTTTTGATGACCAAGTTCATACAAATGATAAGGGTTCAAAATATTATAGTTATTTTATTGCTAAACAAATTTTAAAAAAAGTTAAATACTAAGATATGGAAGTTAAAACATGGAGTTAGAATTTTTGGGTACAGGAGCGGGGGCGCCCTCACGGGGGAGAAATGTTTCAAGCGTTGCATTAAAACTTTTAAACGAGCGAAATGAAATTTGGTTATTTGATGCGGGTGAAGCCACACAGCAACAAATTTTGTCCACAACGATTAAGCCTCGAAAAATTAATAAAATTTTTATTACTCACTTACATGGTGATCATATTTTTGGTTTGCCAGGATTATTATCTTCTCGCTCTTTTCAAGGCGGACAAGATCCTTTGGATATTTATGGTCCTGTGGGCATTAAAAAGTTTATTCAGACTTCGTTATATTTATCCGATAGTCATTTAGGTTATCCAATTAATTATCATGAAATTCAAAATGTAGGCACAATTTTTGAAGATTCAATGTTTAAAGTGGTTTGTGGTAAGCTAGATCATAGAATTGCTTCTTATGGTTATCGTATAGAAGAAAAGCCGCATGCAGGTGAACTATTAGTTCAAAAGTTGCAGCAGTACCATATACCAAATGGACCAATTTGGGGTCAATTAAAAAATGGTGAATTAGTGACTTTAGCTGATGGGACTCAATTAGACGGGCATGATTTTTTAGGACCGAGCCAGCCTGGACGAATTGTAACTATTTTAGGTGATACGCGGTATACGCCAGAAAGTATAAATCTGGCTGCTGATGCTGATGTATTAGTCCACGAAAGCACTTTAGCCGGTGCAGAAGAAAAAATGGCGCGTCAACATTTTCATTCAACCAGTCGTCAAGCAGCTTTAATAGCTAAAAAAGCGCATGTACAACAGTTGTTGTTAACCCATATTTCTGCACGTTACGTTGGCAATAAATTTTACGAGTTATTAAATGATGCACGAAAGATTTTTCCCAAAAGTTATGTAGTGAAAGATTTTGATACTTTTGAAATAAAATTTAAACGACAGGAGTTGACATCATAAATGAATCTTACGGCATTACGCAACTTGGCTAGTAAAAACATTATTATTACTGGAGCTTCTTCCGGCATTGGGCAGCAGTTGGCTTTGCAGTTAGCCTATAAAAATGCCAATTTGATTCTTATTGCTCGTCGTCAAGATCTTTTGGAACAATTGCAACGAAAATGCCAAGCTTTGACATCTGGTAGTGTTGCAATTGAAGTGTTAGATGTTAGTATTGCCAAACACGTTCAAGATACTACAGCAAAGTTGATTAAAGAATATCAACATATAGATATTCTAATTAATGCTGCTGGTTTTGGTGATTTTACAACTTTTGTAGAGACCGATTATTCTTTATGGAACAAAATGTTCAAGGTTAATGTATTAGGCACAATGTTAATGACACGTTACATTGCAGCTAATATGATTGAGCAACACCTAGGACAAATTATTAATATTGGTTCAATGGGGGGGAAAATCGCTACTCCTAAATCTGCCGTTTATTCAGCTACAAAAGCTGCAGTAATTGCATTTTCTAATAGTTTGCGTTTGGAATTACGGCCCTTTAATGTCCAAGTGACTACCGTTAATCCGGGACCAGTTAAGACTGATTTTTTTAAGATTGCTGATCATACTGGTAATTATGTAAAATCTGTTGGTGCTTTAATGTTAGATCCAGAAAAGCTTTCACAAAAAATAATTCAAGCTATTGGCTCTCCAGTGAGAGAAATTAACTTGCCACATATAATGGAACTGGGGCATGTATTTTATGAATTTATGCCTTCTTTGGGAGATTTTATCACTCAAAAAATTGGTAATAAAAAGTAGACTTTAATAGTTATTTGTAATAAGATTATATAGAATTTTAAAAAATCCTTGCTCTAAACAATATTTGATAGTAACATATCATAGGTACGGTACTGACAAATATTGGTATTCTGTGAGCCAGTAAAGGCAATTTAAAAAAGGAGATAATTAAATATGGCTGTTCCAGCAAGAAAAACATCCAAGCAAAAAAAGCGTCAACGTCGGGGACATATTAAATTAAGTCAACCGAATATTCAATTTGATGTCACAACTGGTGAATATCGCATGAATCATCATGTTTCACCAAAGGGATATTACAAAGGTCGTCAAGTTGTCAATGCTGATCAAAGCAACAATTAGTTAACTATAAAGGCAGATTAAAACCGATATTTTAGTCTGTCTTTTCTTTATCTAAATTTAACATTACTTGGGTGAAAAAATGAAAAATAATTTAAAATGGATATTTATTGTACCAATAATATTTTTAATGACTGCTTGTTCTAAAAATACTTTATCAACATCACAAACGACCTATCATGCTGATGGGATGGTAGCAGTTGTCAAGGGTAAAACTAATCCTAAAGCAAAGTTAAGCTATCAGATGAATAAGCAAGCACAAACCAAAAAAGTTACTAATAACGATGGTTCCTTTGCAATTAATGTGGCTCGCTCGCCACAAAAACAAAATATTAAAATTAAAAGTGACTATCAACAAAAGCAACTATATAAGACTGTTCAAATAGCGGCTGCCAAACCTATTATGGACTATCCTGAATTTGCCCAAAAATATAATTATTTATTGTTAGCTCAACAACAAAAACCAGTTTTAAATTCCGAACTGAACAATACTATTACCAATATTGTTAATACACCAGACCAAACGGTTCGAATTAATGTACAACAACAAAAGTTAATGGCAGTCACACTGATTTATCCGCTGAAAGCAATGAAGACTAAAGCAGGGGTGCAAAGCACTAGTAAATCTATTGCAACAGTTAGCCAATTAATCGGCGCCGATGGGCGCGATGTCTTAAAACAATTAGCTAAGCAAATGCGCGATGCTAAAAAGAACCAAACAGCTTTAAAGACAATTACTTCTCATGGTAAACAATTCAAATTAGGAGTTTCTAGTGATAAGTTTTACTTATACATCACAGAATAAATAAACTTGATACAAAAAAGGATAGCTTTGACAGCTATCCTTTTTTAGTATTTGGTTTGAGAATACTTGGTAGAACACAGAGAATAATACCAAAGATTGTTGATACAATTAAAGCATTAATTGGACTATATGAAGCACTGATAAGTGAAGAACCAATAAAACCAATAACTTGTCCGTAAATGATTGTCCAAAAAATAACTACGAGATATTTCACATTGTCCATCTCACTTTCATAGCTGAATTTTAACACATAAATTAAAGCCTTTCTATAAATTTTCGAAAAAAATGTTGTAAAATAGCCCTAAAGGGAGGTTGTCATGGTCGCTCAACTCCAAGTTTTGAGTAGTTATACTTTATTGCAAAGTACTATTAGTTTAAACAACCTGATGAAACAGGCCAAGCATTTAGGATATAAACACTTGGCATTAACCGATATCAATGTAACTTATGGTCTGGTTGAATTCTATAAGCTAGCTCAAAAATACCAAATACATCCTATTTTAGGCATAACTATTCAAGTTAATGGCCTCATAGACACAAATGAAAAATATCCACTAATTGTTTTGGCAAAAAACAATCATGGATATCACAACTTATTAAAATTATCAACTTGGATTATGACTCAAGAAGATCCACTGTTAATTACAACAAAGTCTGAATTATTAAATGATTTAATTATGATTGTACCTGCAAATAAGAGTGAACTAAGCGCTTTGTTGGCAAATAATTCACAACAAGTAACTGAGTATCTTGCAGCTTTAAAGCAAATAATGCAGCAAGATTTATATTTAGGAATTAGTTTGAGAAATAATTTGCAAGATCAGGCCCAATTAATTAATCGATTAGCCAAATTACATCAGATACCCTGTGTAGCTTTGGATGATGTTCAGTATTTGCAACCGGAAGACGCCTTTAGTAATGAAGTCTTGCATCATATTGCAAGTGGTGAAAAAATTACTCAATTTATTCGACAGGGCGATAATTATTTACGTTCTAAAAATGATTTTGTTGCTGATTTTCAAAGTAAAAATTTGCAAACCGCACTGGACAATACTCAAATCATTGCTCAACAATGTCAAGTACAAATACCATTTCAAAGAACTTTATTACCTCAATTTTCCACCCCTAAAAAAGTGTCATCAATTGCATATTTGCGCAACTTGGTCCAAGCTGGTTTGCACAATATTTTAGGACCATCTATTTCCGCAACTTATCAAAAACGTGCTCAGCATGAATTAAATGTTATTGAAAAAATGGGTTATGCTGATTATTTTTTGATAGTATGGGATGCCATTAATCAGGCTCATAAAATGAACATTATGACTGGTCCAGGTCGTGGTTCTGCTGCGGGCTCATTAGTCAGTTACGCTTTAGGAATCACGCAAGTGGATCCTATTCAATATGGCTTATTATTTGAACGCTTTTTAAATCCGGAACGGGTAGATATGCCAGATATTGATTTAGATATTCCGGATAATCGGCGTGATGAATTAGTACAATATATGCAGCATAAATATGGCGATGATCATATGGCCCAAATTATAACTTTTGGGACTTTTGCTGCTAAACAAGCCTTACGTGATGTCGGCAGAGTTTTTGGACTTAGTCAGACGGATTTAAGTCGTTGGTCTAAAGCCATTCCTAAAACTCTTGGCATTGATTTAAAAACTGCCTATCAACAATCACCAGCTTTAAAAAATTTGTATCAGCAATCAACGCGTAATCAGTTAATGTTCAAAACAGCTTTAAAAATTGAAAATCTGCCACGACATTATTCAACACATGCAGCTGGTATTGTCTTAAGTGCTCATAACCTTGATGAAACAGTTGCTTTACAACAAGGTGGGAGTGATGGTGCCTTATTAACTCAACAAACCAAGGGCAACGTTGAAGCCTTAGGTTTATTAAAAATTGATTTTTTAGGTCTCCATAATTTAACGATTTTAAATTCTGCAGTTACACTAATTAAGCAGGATTTTGCTGCCGATTTTCAATTAACACAAATTCCCTTAGAAGATGAAGCAACTCTAAAATTATTTCAAGCAGGGGACACTGACGGTATTTTCCAATTTGAATCAGCGGGAATTAAAGCAGTCTTACGACAATTACAACCAACCAGTTTTCAAGATATTGTTGCCACTAATGCATTATATCGGCCAGGTCCTATGAAAAATATTGCTCATTTTATTGCTCGTAAGCATCATCAAGAACCTATTAGTTACCCAGATGATTCCTTAGAGCCAGTCTTAAAGTCAACTTATGGAATATTGGTTTATCAAGAACAAGTAATGCAAGTAGTATCCCAAATGGCTGGGTTTACTTTAGCAGAAGCGGATTTACTGCGTCGAGCAATGGCCAAAAAAAACGAGACTCTTATTGCCCAAAAACGTGATGAATTTGTTTCGCAATCAGTCAAACGGGGACATCAACAGCAAAATGCAATAAAAGTTTATGAGTATATTGAACGATTTGCTAATTACGGTTTTAATAAATCACATGCGGTTGCATACAGCAAGCTGGCTTATGACCTAGCTTATATCAAAGTGCATTATCCGCAAGCCTTTTTTGTATCACTATTGAATTCTAATATCAATAACGATACCAAAATAACTATTTATTTACGTGCGCTTAAACTACGCAAAATTCAAGTTTTACCCCCTAGTATTAATCTTAGTCAAAGTTATTTTTCAATAGAAAATCAGCACTTGCGTTTTGGCCTACTATTCATCAAGAAAATGCGGCGTGATGTGATCAATGATATTTTAGTTAAGCGTCAGGATAACAAATATCTTAACTTAGTTGATTTTTTGCGTAGATTAGATGTCAGATTTTTGAAAGCAGACAATATTTTACCACTAGTGTATAGCGGAGCTTTGGATGAATTTTCGACCAATCGGCGGCAGCTCGTTCAAAATGTTGGTGATTTGGTGGAAAGCATTAAATTGGCTGCGGGCAGTGTTTCTTTATTTGATATTGTTAAACCCAAACAACATCATGTCAAAGATTTCAGTACTAGTGAAAAACTAATTCAAGAAAAGCAATATTTAGGAACTTATGTCTCGGGTCATCCAATTGATCGCTATAAAAAAGCGCTGGTTGCCCACAATATTCAAACAATAGTCGATTTGAATATTGGAGTAACTGCAAATGTGCTTTATTATGTACAAAATATTAAAGTTATTCGAACTAAAAAGGGCTCTAATATGGCTTTTTTAACTGGTGGAGATGATATTTTTGATTATTCGGTCACGGTTTTTCCGCGGCTTTATCAAAATGTGGAGATAGAAGCTAATCAAGTTTATTTGATTAAGTTGAAAGTAACTAATGGTCAAAAACAAGATAAAGAATATATTGCTCAAAATATTGAACTAGCTGAAACTGCACTAAAAAAACCTAAAGCACAACATTTATATGTTCGTTTTCAGAATAAAAGCAATCACAATTTGCAACAATTATTACAACTGATACAGCAATTTCCGGGAAATATTCCTGTAGTTGTATATTTTGCTGATAGTGATGAAAAATATTTACTAAAAAAACAAAATAAAATTGCTAATAACAAGGTTGTACAAAAAAAATTGACAGATTTAGTAGGTTTGCATAATTTTATTTATCAATGATGGCGTTTTTATGAAAATAGGACTGTAATTTTTTTAAATTAATGTTATATTTTGTAGTGTAGTTTTATGTAGAAATTAAATTGGTTGAGGTGTAAAGATGAAAAAAATCGGTATTATGACGAGTGGCGGGGATGCACCGGGTATGAATGCTGCAATTCGGGCCGTTGCTCGGCGGGCCATGTCCTTTGGGATTGAAGTTTATGGTATCAATTATGGCTATGCTGGTTTAGTTGCTGGTGATATTTTCAAGATGGAACGTTCGACTGTTGGGGATATCATTAATCGTGGCGGAACTATTCTTTATTCAGCCCGCTATCCTGAGTTTGCTCAAGAAGAAGGCCAGTTAAAAGGAATTGAACAACTAAAGAAGTTTGGTATTGATGCTCTAGTTGTTATTGGTGGAGATGGTTCTTATCATGGAGCTTTGCGGTTAACTGAGCATGGTTATAATGCAGTTGGCTTACCGGGAACAATTGATAATGATATTCCGTATACTGATTTTACAATTGGTTTTGACACAGCCGTAAATACAGTTGTGGAGTCAATTGATAAAATTCGGGATACAGCTGCTAGTCACGAACGTACTTTTGTTGTTGAGGTTATGGGCCGTGGTGCTGGAGATATTGCTTTATGGGCTGGTGTTGCCGGTGGTGCTGACGAAATTATTGTTCCAGAACGTGAATTTAATGTTGAACAAGTAGCCAAAAATATTCAAAATTTACGTGCTCGTGGCAAAAAACATACTATTGTTGTTTTGGCTGAAGGTGTGATGCATGCTGATGAATTTATGAATCAGTTGAAGCAATATGGCGACTTTGATGCCCGCAGCACAGTTTTAGGTCACGTTCAAAGAGGTGGCTCACCATCAGCGCGTGATCGAGTTTTAGCTAGCAAAATGGGTGCTTATGCGGTTGACTTACTAAATGAAGGTAAAGGCGGCATAGCTATTGGTATGGAAGACAATGAGCTGACTTACCATAATATGACTGATTTATTTAGCAGCAAGCATAAGGCTGATTTAAGTTTATATGATATAAACAAAACTTTAGCTAAATAGTAATTTCTGGTATACTGTTTGTGTATATTTAATCAATTTTTTGAAGGAGAGACATTGATGAAAAGAACCAAAATTGTTAGTACTTTAGGACCAGCTAGTAATAGTGTTGATACAATTGTCAAATTGATAGAAGCAGGTGCTAATGTCTTTCGTTTTAACTTCTCTCATGGGGATCATGAAGAACATCTATCACGGATGAATATGGTTCATGAGGCTGAAAAGATTACCGGCAAGACTGTTGGTATTATGTTAGACACCAAAGGTGCTGAAATTCGGACAACCGAGCAAGAAGGCGGCAAGTTCGAAGCTAAAATTGGTGATGTTATTCGTATTTCTATGGACGGCAATTTGAAAGGTAATCCACAAAAAATTGCGGTTACTTATCCCGGATTATATGATGACACTCATGTTGGTGGACATGTCTTGATTGATGATGGGTTAGTTGATTTAAAAATAACCGAAAAAGATGAAGCAAACAAAGAATTAGTTACAGTTGTTCAAAATGAAGGAATGATTGGTTCTAAAAAGGGAGTTAATGCACCTGGAGTTGAAATTCGCTTACCAGGTATTACTGAAAAGGATACTGATGATATTAACTTTGGTTTAGATCATGAAATCAACTATATTTCTGCTAGTTTTGTGCGTAAGGCTCAAGATGTTTTAGATATTCGTGAACTTTTGGAAGCTAAGCACATGGATCATGTACAAATCTTTCCTAAGATTGAATCTCAAGAAGGTATTGACAACATTGACGATATCTTAAAAGTTTCTGATGGTTTGATGGTTGCTCGTGGTGACATGGGTGTTGAAATTCCTTTTGAAAATGTTCCATTTGTACAAAAATCTTTAATCAAAAAATGCAATGCTTTAGGAAAACCTGTTATTACGGCTACTCAAATGTTAGATTCAATGCAAGAAAATCCTCGCCCAACCAGAGCTGAAGTTACTGATGTTGCTAATGCTGTTTTAGATGGTACTGATGCAACAATGCTTTCTGGTGAAAGTGCTAATGGTGATTATCCAGTAGAGTCTGTTGCTGCTATGAATAAAATCAATTTAAAGACTCAAGCACAATTAGATAGTTCTAATACTTTAGCATTACAACGTTTTGAAGAATATAAGGGTGCTAATGCGACAGAATCAATTGGTGAATCTGTTGTTAGAACTGCACAAGAATTAGGTATTCATACAATTGTCACAGCTACAAATTCAGGTTATACAGCACGGATGATTTCTAAATATCGTCCAAGTGCTGACATTTTAGCGATTACCTTTGATGAACGGACTCAACGTGGCTTAACTGTTAACTGGGGAGTTGTTCCAATTGTATCTCAACGACCAACTAACACTGATGCAATGTTTGATTTAGCTACTCAAAAGGCTCAAGAATTAGGCTTTGCAAAAGAAGGCGACTTGATTTTAATTGTTGCTGGTGTTCCAGTAGGCGAAAGTGGCACAACTAATTTGATGAAAGTTCAATTAATTGGTTCTAAGTTAGTTAAAGGCCAAGGTGTTGGTGACGAAACAATCGTTGGTAAAGCTGTAGTTGCTCATAGTGCTGAAGAAGCTCATAGTAAAATCAGTGATCAAGATATTTTGATAGTTGAAAATACTGATAAAGATTATTTGCCAGCTATTGAAAAAGCTAGTGCTTTAGTTGTTGAAAATGGCGGTTTAACATCCCATGCTGCTGTAGTTGGTATTGCAATGGGTATTCCTGTTATTGTTGGAGCACAAGATGCTACTAAAGTGATTAAAGACAACGAAGTTATTACTGTTGATTCACGTCGTGGTAATGTTTATCGTGGCGCTTCTAACTCACTTTAAAATTCAATTTTAATAATATTAAATGGTAACCCCCAAAGTTTGGATAAATTCCTTTTTTGGGGGTTCTATTTTTACTTATATGATAAGATAGTCTTTAGTTAATGAGGTGAAGTTATGGAAAGCTGGCTGTTTTTATTAATCATTTTTGTTATTGCGATTTTAAGTAAAAATCAATCCTTACAAATTGCTTCAGTAGTTGTCATTATTATGAAATTAATTCCCCATACTAAAAATTTAATGCAAATTATTCAAAATAAAGGTATTAACTGGGGAGTAACAGTAATTTCTGTTGCAATTTTAATGCCTATTGCGCTTGGACAAATTGGTTTTAAAGATTTGTTCAATGCTTTTAAAAGTCCAGCCGGTTATATTGCGGTATTATGCGGTATTTTAGTTGCAGTTTTATCAGCTAAGGGAGTAGGATTACTATCAGCAAGTCCAGAAATGACCGTAGCGTTAGTTTTTGGCACAATATTGGGAGTGGTGTTATTTAAAGGAATTGCTGCTGGGCCAGTAATTGCTTCCGGCATGACCTATTGTATAATAACGTTATTAGCTAATTTTGGAATTAAATAATGAGGTGAAAATTTGGAACTACAACAATTGTTAGGTACCATTCAAACAGGAAAAATTATTGACCAAAATGATCAATTTTATTTTGTTTCAATAAATGGTCTAACTTTTCAACTGGATAAAACTGAACTAGAACAACCAGTTCAGCAAGTACAAGGATTTTTATATGAAAATCAATCACATCACTTGACTATAACTACCAACATTCCGCAAATTGGTAAACATCGATATGGTTTTGGCAATGTAGTTGAAGTACGAACTGATTTGGGTGTATTTGTAGATATTGGCTTAAAGGATAAAGATATTGTAGTATCTTTAGATGATTTACCAGAAATGAAATCTCTCTGGCCCAAAAAAGGTGATCGTTTGTTTATTGCCATAAAAGTTGATCACAAGAATCGAATGTGGGGCCAATTAGCTGAAGGCGGCGTTTTTCAACAAATTAGCCGACGTCCACAAGCAAGTTTAAAAAATACGAATGTGACAGCAACAGTTTATCGCTTAAAACTTAGCGGAACTTTTGTCATCACGTCAGATTATTACTTGGGATTTATTCATCCTAGTGAACGTGATCGAGAACCACGTTTAGGTGAAGTGGTACAAGGACGTGTAATTGGGATGAGTTTTGATCATCTCAACCTTTCTTTAAAACCACGTTCATATGAAGAGATTACTCCGGATGCTGAAATGCTTTTGGCAGTTTTACAACATCAACCACAAGGAACTATTGGTTTTAACGATAAGAGTTCACCGGAAGATATTAAGCAATATTTTGGTATCAGCAAAGGCAACTTTAAACGTGCCGTAGGACACTTATTAAAAAAACGTTTAATTACTCAAGATGAAGAGGGACTTCATCTCGTTAAAAATGATTAAAATGACCGATACAGTGCAAGATTTTGCACGTTATTTACGTCTGGAACGGGGATTGGCTGCTAACACAGTAACGGCCTATACACAAGATTTATTAGAATTTACTGAATACTTGCAAAAACAAAAAATCACTAATTTTCCAGAAAGCTATTTTACAATTATTAATTTTTTAGCTTCGCAATTACAAGCACAAAAAGCGCAAAACTCTTTGGCTAGGATGACTTCCGCTTTACGTCAATTTTATCGTTGGCTGTTAAAAACCAAACAAATTGACCAAGATCCAATGTTGGAAATTGACTCGCCTAAAATGGGAGCTCATTTACCAACAACTCTGTCGGAGACTGAAGTTGTACAGCTTTTAAAACAACCAAATATCAAAACACCTTTGGGAGTGCGTGATCGTGCTATTTTAGAAACGATGTATGCTACGGGTGTACGGGTTAGTGAATTAGCTAATTTGAAATTAAATAGTTTGCATTTAGATTTAGGATTAATTAGAGTGATAGGTAAAGGCAATAAAGAACGTCTAATTCCTATTGGAGATATTGCACAGCAATGGTTAGAACAGTATCTTCAAACCACTAGAATAAATTTAGTGAACAAATATCATCATGTACACAATATAGTATTTGTTAATTTTCATGGCAATCCTATTACTCGGCAAGCAATTTGGGACCTTATCAAAAAGTATGTTCAACAAGCTGACATCCAAAAAAACGTCACCCCGCATACTTTGCGGCATACCTTTGCCACCCATTTACTAGAGCATGGTGCCGATTTACGAGTAGTTCAAGAATTGTTAGGTCATAGTGATATTTCAACAACTCAAATTTATACACATTTGTCTCAAAAACGGATGTTAGAAGTCTATCACCAAACACATCCGCGAGCATAGGAGTAAAAATGTTAGTCAAATATAGTGATAATTATCAAAAAATAGTAATGGGTTTTATGTCTTATATCCCAGAGCTAAAAGATTTAGACCATTTAAAAATGGAACTGAGACTGTATACCACTGATGATAAGCATCAGTTATTACTTTACAAAAATGAAAGTGGCAATTTTAGTGGAATTATTGCACTAGAAATTCAACAACAAATTGTAATGGTTCGTTATATATCCTTGAGTCCGTCCGAAAGATCAACTAATAATATTTTTCAGGTATTGGATGAAGTGCAAAAGTATTATCAGCAAGCCACAATTATGGGTTCAATTGAAATAACACCTTTAATTTTAGCCTGGAAACAATCAAAGCGAGCAAATTAATAATGGAAAAACTGCAATTAATATTGTCGGATTTTCAAGGACCCTTAGATTTACTTTTGCATTTAATTAAACAAGCTAAAATTGATATTTATGATATTCCGATTGCTGATATAACTCAGCAATATATTAAATATTTACATCAAATGAATTTTTTACAGTTAGATATTGCAGGTGATTATTTAGTAATGGCATCGACTTTGATGCGTATTAAAAGTCAAATGCTTTTACCAAAATCGCCATTATTAGAAGCAGAAAATTCCGTAGAAGAACCACCAGATGATCCACGTAGCGATTTAGTGGCACAGTTATTAACTTATCAAACTTTTAAAAGTATTTCACAAACGTTTAAAACCTTGGAAAATCATCGACAAATGCTCCATGCTAAATCACTTTCAACTTTACCCAATCTTTCTGGCATTCCTCTGAAACCGGGAGTGAAAACAACTAATGATTTGGCTGTCACGATGGCTGACTTATTGCAAAGAGCATATACACATTTAGAAAAATCCGCGACAGTAGAAGAAGAACAAATTTCTATTGCCCAAGCACAAACCGATATTATAGACCAACTGCAAGAATGTACCAAGGCTACTTTTAGTGAACTATTACATCAGAGCTCAACAATTGAAGAAGTGGTAACAAAGTTTATTGCACTGCTAGAATTAATTAAAGAGCAGTCAATTAACGTACAACAATTAAACTACCAAGCAGATATTATAGTTACATTGAGGTAAAAATTAATTATGCAATTAGATCAAGAAATTATAGCTATCTTATATACAGCTGGTGAGCAAGGAGTCGATTTGGCTTCTTTAACAGAAGTTCTTCAAACTGATAGCGCGGCTATTCGGCAACATCTGGAACAATTACAACAGCAATTAGCCAATGATAATACAGCTGCTTTAAGCATTCAACAATACGGTAAGTATTATAAGTTATTAACGAAACCCCAATATCAATCTTTAGTGATTAAATTTTTAAAAAATGAGCAGGCAACTAATTTAAGCCAAGCCGCTTTAGAAGTATTAGCCATTGTAGCTTATCGTCAGCCAATAACAAGAATTGAGATTGACACTATTCGCGGAGTTAAAAATAGTAGTGGAACAATTCAAACTTTGCAAGCAAGACAAATGATTAAAACTAAAGGTCGCAAAGAAGCACCCGGACGTCCTATCATGTACGCTACTACGGAAGAATTTCTGGATTATTTTGGCCTTCGTTCTTTAGCTGATTTACCTGATTTGCAAGAATTTGAAAATAGAATTCAAGAACAACCGGTTAATCTTGATTTATTTTCTGAAAATTAGAAAGGAATATTGATGGAAACAGAACAAAGATTACAAAAAATCATTGCTAACGCTGGAGTAACTTCAAGACGAAAAGCAGAAGATTTAATTACTTCAGGTCGTGTGCGGGTTAATGGTCAAATTGTCCGTGAACTAGGCTCTAAATTTACTAAGCATGATCGCGTTGAAGTAGATGGAGTCCCAATAGAAAAAGATCCTAAAATTTATATTTTGTTTTATAAGCCACGGGGTGTTATTAGTTCAGTTAATGATGAAAAAAACCGTAAAGTGGTCACAGATTATTTTACAGAAATAATTGATGCGCGAATTTATCCTGTAGGTCGTCTAGATTATGACACTTCAGGTCTTTTACTAATGACCAATGATGGGGAGTTAACTAATCATTTGCTTCATCCACGCAATAAGATAGATAAAATTTATGTAGCTAAAGTAGCTGGGATTATTCAGTCCCATGATTTAGAAAAGTTACGTCATGGTGTGATTGTTAATGGAAGAAAAACTGCAGCTGCCAAGGCTGAATTAATTTCAGTTGATCAGCGCAAAAAAACATCAATTGTTAGATTAACAATCCACGAAGGAATGAATCATCAAGTTAAGCAAATGTTTAAGCAGATTGGTTCTCAAGTTCTAAAATTAAAGCGTGAGCAAATTGGTTTTTTAACATTGCAAGGGTTAACAGCCGGAGATTGGCGATTTTTGAAACATGAAGAAATTAAGGCCTTAAAAAAATTATAAGTAAGGCAAGTTAAAATTAGCCCATCCAGCTAACTTAAATTATATATTTTTAGTAAATCTTAAAGAATTTTTGTCTAAAAACTGGTAAACTAGAGTTAGACAATAGGGGTGAGTATTATGAGTGACAAGGATCCTAAACTTTGGGAATCAACTTTTGGTGAGGATTCCGATGCTGAAAAAGAAGAGCAACTATCACGTGTTCGACAAAAAAAGAGTCAACATAGTAATAAATTGTTGGTTTGGAGTTTATTTATTATTTTGCTAGTAGTGATGTTTTTGCCTATTATTGGTCAAAAATTTTCGGCTAATCATGATAAATCATCTATTGATAGTGTAAATCAAGTTGCCGTCAGCTCTAAGACTAAAAAGGCTTCTAAGCCTAAAGCAAAAAAACAAAAAGCTAAAAAAGTTGTTTCCAAGCTAGATGAACAAAAAAAGCCAGCAGAAGCTAATCAAGTGACTAAACCTGATGAAAATCAAGCACAGGCTCAACAACAACAAAGCCAAGTATCTGAACAAAATAATCAGCAGCAACAACAGCCAGCTGCTGCTAGTCAAAATCAACAAGATGCTGGTCAATATTATGTAGTGCAAGCACGTGATAATGCCTATCGAATTGCATTAAATCATGGATTAACGACTGCGCAATTATATCAATTAAATGGTATTTCTAGTGGTACAGTTTTACGTCCAGGAATGCAATTGCGAGTAAAATAAAATCCAAAATGGATTTATTATGTATTTATTTAGGAGTGAATATGAATGCAGATTGCAATTGATGGTCCCGCTTCGGCGGGAAAAAGTACAATTGCTAAGATTATTGCCGCTAAGTTAAACTATGTTTATACTGACACTGGAGCAATGTATCGTGCTGCAACTTGGTTGGCTCGCCAAAATAAAATTGATTATAGTGATGCTGATGGCATTGCAAAATTAATTAAACAATTTCCTATTTCGTTTCGTGTTGAATCTGACAAACAACATGTCTTAGTAGCTGGCCATGATATTAGTGAGGACATTCGACAACCACAAATAAGCAAGAATGTTTCACAAGTAGCAGCATTAGCATCAGTTCGAGATTTATTAGTTCAGCAACAGCGCCAAATTGCTCAAGAAAACGACGTAGTTATGGATGGTCGTGATATTGGAACCACAGTTTTACCTGATGCGCAAGTGAAGATTTTTTTAGTCGCTAGTGTGCAGGAACGAGCTCACCGACGTTATTTAGAAAATAAGACTCGGGGAATTGAGACACCATTGTCGACTATTGAAGATGAAATTGCCGCACGAGATTATAAAGATTCTCACCGACAAATTTCACCCTTAAAAAAGGCGTCAGATGCGATAGAAGTTGATACTACAAAGTTAGAAATTAACCAAGTGGTTGAAGAAATATTAAAAATCATTCATAATAAAACAAATAATCAGTGATTACCTCTGGTAATTATTATGTTTTTCAATTAAGATAGATTTCGAATGATGTTGAGGAGGATGTTAAAATGGCTGAAGAGCATAGCAGCACAAATCCGATGGAGCAGGCTTTGGATAGCTTTAATCAAGTACAAATAGGTGATATTGTCGAAGCAGAGGTTTTGTCAATCGATGATGGTCAATTAGTTGTAGGAATTGATAATTCCGGAGTTGAAGGGGTAGTACCACTCAAAGAATTAACTGCTGATCGTAAAGCTGATATTCATGATTTAGCACACGTTGGAGATAAATTAGAATTATTGGTTGTACGGCCATCTGCCAGTGACAAAGAAGACGGAAGCTTTATTTTATCTAAGCGCCGGATTGAAAATAAAAAAGCCTATGAAAAAATGGCTGCCATAAAAGATAATGATGAAACAGTTACTGGTAAAGTTACTGGAACTGTCAAAAGCGGCTTATTGGTTGACATTAGTGGTTTACGGGGATTTATTCCAGCGTCAATGATTTCTGATCATTTTGTTCGTGATTTAAATCCTTACGTTGGTAAAGAATTGACTTTAAAAGTGATTGAAGTTAATCGTGCTAAGAATAGACTAGTTTTGTCTCATAAAGAAATCGATGCTGAACAAAAAGCAGCTAAACAATCTGAAGTATTTGCCAAGATTTTGCCTGGTGATGTACTAGAAGCTAAAGTGTCGCGTTTAACTAATTTTGGTGCATTTATTGATTTAGGTGGTGTTGATGGCTTAGTGCATATTTCTCAAATCTCCTATCAACATATTGATAAGCCAAGCGATGTTTTACAACCCGGACAAGATGTTAAAGTTAAGGTACTTGATGTTGATAAAGATCGTGGTCGGATTTCATTATCAATTAAAGCAACTCAACCAGGACCTTGGGAAACTGTTGCCGAAAAAATTAGTGTTGGTGATGAAGTCGATGGAACAATTCGTCGGTTAACAGATTTTGGTGCTTTTGTCGAAGTTTTACCTGGAGTTGAAGGCTTAGTACACGTTTCACAAATTTCTTGGGATCGTGTTAATAAGCCGAGTGATGTTTTAAAAGTTGGACAAAAAGTTCACATGAAGGTATTAAATGTTGAGCCAGACAAGCGACGCTTGGGTCTTTCTATTAAGGCTTTAATAGATAATCCACATGAAAGTAAAAAGCCAAAAGAAGCTGCTTCTCCTGAACCATCAAATTATAAGTTGCCAGATGAAGAACGAGGTTTTTCTTTAGGTGATATTATCGGTAATAATAAACTTAATAAATAATTTTTAATAGATGTGCCAGTAAATAGCAAAATTGTTTTGTAAACGCAATATTTGGATATTTAAAACTAAGGGATTGTGAAATGGATTGCTCACGGTCCCTTTTTGTGATTAATAAAAGAAGGTGAAGAGTATGGTATTACCAGTTGTGGCCTTAGTAGGCCGACCAAATGTAGGTAAATCAACAATTTTTAATCGAATTATCAGCCAACGACTCTCAATTGTTGAAGATACACCGGGAGTAACTCGTGATCGTATTTATGCGCATGGAGAATGGGTTGGCAAAGAGTTTAGTATAATTGATACCGGTGGAATTACACTTGATGACCAAACTTTAAATAAAGAAATTACTGGTCAAGCTGAAATTGCTATTGAAGAAGCGGATGTTGTGGTGATGATTGTTGATGCCCGTGTTGGTGTTACACCAGAAGACGAAATTGTTGCTAAAATTTTATATAAATCACATAAGCCAATAGTTTTAGCAGTTAATAAGGCTGATAATTTAGACCAACGTCAAGATATCTATGATTTTTATATGTTGGGTTTAGGTGAACCATTTGCTGTTTCCGGGGTACATGGTACAGGAATGGGTGATTTGCTTGATGAAATTGTCAAAAAATTACCTGCACAATCGGAAGAAAAGGCGGATGATTCAATTAAGTTCAGTTTTATCGGGCGACCCAATGTAGGTAAATCATCTTTGGTAAATGCGATTTTAGGTGAAAAACGCGTTATCGTTTCACAAATGGAAGGTACTACTCGCGATGCAATTGATACCAGCTTTGTTAATGAAGTGGACGGGCAATCATTTACGATGATTGATACTGCTGGGATTCGAAAACGTGGCAAAGTTTATGAAAATACCGAAAAATATTCAGTCTTACGTGCAATGCGTTCAATCGATCGTAGCGATGTAGTAGTGATGGTGTTAGATGGTGAGCAGGGTATTCGTGAACAAGATAAACGTGTAGCTGGTTATGCACATGAAGCCGGACGTGGTGTCATTATTGCTGTTAATAAATGGGATGCGGTAATCCATAAAGATCAAAAAACAATGCAAGAGTTTACCGATTATATACGTAAAGAATTTCGATATCTTAATTATGCACCTATTATTTTTGTTTCAGCACTCAAACACCAGCGCCTCGAACAAATAGTCGAATTAGTTATGACAATTAATGAAAATCAAAAGCGAAGAATTCAGTCGTCATTATTAAACGAACTATTATTAAAGGCTACAGCAATTGCACCTGCTCCTACTGTAAAGAATAAACGTTTGCGCCTTTATTATTTAACACAAGTAGCTACTACACCTCCAACTTTTGTTGTTTTTGTAAATGATCCCGATTTATTTCATTTTTCTTATGAACGATTTATCATCAATCAATTGCGTACAACCTTTGATTTTACTGGTACGCCAATTAAAATTATTGCTCGAAAACGGAAGTAAGGATTTTCTTAAGAATTGACAAAAAGATTTAAAAAAATGATGATAATCCTTGCTCTGACGCAGATGTTATGATAATTTGGAAAAGGATGATGGTGTGGTAGTCGTCATTAAGAATTGAGTAGTGAATTAATTTGGATTTGTTACTTTGCGGAGGTGAAATATTTGGCAAATAAAGCAGAATTAATTCAAAGTGTTGCAGAAAAAACTGGTTTAACTAAGAAGGATTCTACAGCAGCTGTTGATGCAGTATTTAGTACTATTCAAGATAACTTAGTTAAGGGCGAAAAGGTTCAATTAATCGGCTTTGGAAACTTTGAAGTACGTCATCGTGCTGCTCGTAAGGGCCGTAACCCACAAACTAATGCAGAAATTACAATTCCTGCAAGTAAAGTACCAGCCTTCAAACCTGGTAAAACATTGAAGGATGCAGTTAAATAATTTTTTAAAAGATTTATTTATCTGAATGGAAACGACGTTAACGTTGTTTCTATTTTTTTATGGATAAGTTATAGCAATTTATGTGTCGAAGATAAAAATTTGTGGTAAGGTAAATTCAAATTGTAAAGGAGCTTAGAAGATGTCTTTTTCTGAAAAAGCTTTAACGGCATATAGCAGTGGTGATGTTTTACAGGCTCAAGATTTTGTGCACCAAGCCCTTAAACAAGACAATGATGATGAGTTATTTTCTTTAGCAGAAAATCTAACTGCTATTGGTATTACAGATGCAGCAAAAACTATTTATAAGCAATTACTGCAGAAGTATCCTAACGAAGATATTTTAAAAATTGATTTAGCAGAAATTTTAATTTCGGATAATAAAATTGATCAGGCAACTGATTTATTAGAGCAAGTAAGTCCTGAATCGTCAGACTATTTGTCTGCTTTACTGGTTAGTGCTGATTTATATCAGACAATTGGTTTATATGAAGTCAGTGAACAAAAGTTACAAACAGCTTTGAAATTGGCTCCTACCGAACCAGTTATCCAATTTGCTTTAGCTGAACTATATTTTGTTGAAAATAAATTTGCTCAAGCAGAAGTTTTTTATGAAAAATTAATTAATCAAGGACAAAAAAATTTCTCTGGTATTTCTTTAATCCAACGGTTAGCCTCTGCATATGCAGGTGAAGGGAAATATGAGCAAGCTGCTCAAGAATACCAACTAGTACCTTTAGAGACTATGACTGCGGATAATCAAGCTAATTATGCCACAGTGGCAATTGAATTAAAAAATTTTTCTACTGCCCAAAAGATACTCGATAATTTGTTGACAACAACTCCAGATTATTCAGCTGGTTATAATTTGGCCGTTAAAGTTGCTATTCAGCAACAAGATTATCAATTAGCAGTTAAACAAGCGCAAATTGGTTTAGGGTATGATCCTTTTAATCAAGAGTTATATCAATTAGGTTCACAGGCAGCTTTGAAAACTGGCAATTTTCAACAAGCAAAAGACTTGTTAATTCAGGGTATTGAACAAGTAGCAGATAATAGTGAACTTATCATCTCTTTGAGCAATCTATATTTACAGATAGAAGATCATCAAGCTAATCTAGATTTATTAAATAAATACCATCAAGAGCTAGCTGACCAACCTCGCTTTTATTGGAATTTGGCCCGTTCTGAAAATGCTTTGGAACAGTTTGATCAAGCTTTAAAAGATATGTTAAATGTTTATCAACAATATCAAGATAATGCCTTTTATTTAAAAGATTTAATTAATATTTTACGGCAAAAATCGCAACCTCAATTGTTACAAGCAGCCACTAAACGTTATTTGCAATTAGTTCCTAACGATGAAGAAATTAATGAATTAGAGCAAGAATTGAGTGATTTAGATGATAATTAAACAACTACCAATCCAATTAGCTAATGCCTTGCCAGTTCTGCGCCAAATCAATCAAGCCGGTTTTGAAGCATACTTCGTAGGTGGTTGTGTACGTGATACTATATTAGGACGACATTTGCATGATGTTGATTTAGCCACTAGTGCTTATCCGCAGGAAATTAAACAAATATTTTCGCAAACAATAGACACAGGTATTGAACATGGTACAGTGACTGTCATTTATCAACATCATACTTATGAAATTACGACTTTTCGAACTGAATCAGGTTATCAGGACTTTCGGCGCCCTGATTCAGTTGAATTTGTTCGTTCTCTAGAAGAAGATCTTCAAAGACGAGATTTTACGATTAATGCCTTAGCCATGAATTCAGCAGGAGAAATAATAGATTTATTTACTGGATTGGCTGATTTACAGCATCAGCGCATTAAAGCTGTTGGAGTAGCGAGTGAGCGATTCCATGAAGATGCTTTAAGAATGTTAAGAGCAGTCCGGTTTCAATCTCAACTGGATTTTTCGATTGAAGAACAAACATTATTAGGCATTAAGGCTAATGCCAAGCTGCTACAATATATCGCCGTGGAACGAATTAGAGAAGAATTCATTAAATTAATGGAAGGAATTAATCGTCAAGCAGGATTACAAACACTTTTTAACACAAAGTTGTATCAATTTTGTCCAGGATTAGCTAATTGCGATTTTCAGCAGTTACTTGACTATTCGACAGGGAAAATTGACGATGAAGCAGCTATCTGGTCTTTAATCGGATATTTAGAGAGCTTTGATAAAAAGCAACTACACCAATTTTTACATCATTGGAAGATTGCTAATAGTACCATTAAATTAGCGCAGACAGCTGTCCAATTATTATTAAATGTCAATAGAAATAGTTGGGATTTATATTTGGCTGGAGAAAAAGCAGTTAATGTAGCTGCCAAAGTGCTGAATTTAGTCGAGCAATCCCATCTAAGTCAATTAATGCTCAGCGCTTATGCTGCCTTACCTTTAAAATCAGTACATGAATTAGCTATTAATGGACAACAAGTAATGGCCGTTCTGAAATTAAGTCCCGGACCGAAAATCGGCTATTATTTACAGTATATTCAAAAAGCTATTATCGCAGGCAATTTACAGAATAATTATCAAGAAATTGTTAATTTTTTAAAAACTAATGAATTGGAATTTAAGTGACTATTATGAAAACTTTAAGTGTTAATAATTTAGAACAAAATGTAGGAGCTCGTACTCTGTATACCAATGTTTCATTTAAAATTAATACCCCAGATCGCGTGGGATTAGTAGGACTCAATGGAGTGGGTAAAACCACTCTTTTAAATTCATTAATTGATGAACAATTGTTAAAGCAAAAAATTATCGAACATCCCCATGATTATCAAATCAGTTACTTGCGGCAAACTCCTAAATTTGCTGAGTCTTTAACGGTTATTGAGGCCATCTTGCAAGGAGAAGAGCCTTTATATGTCGCTGTGCGTAACTATGAGCAAGTACTCAATCAATATTCCCATCAGCCCGATAATCAACAAATCTCTAAAAAATTTTTTCAAGCTCAAGAAGAAATGGATCGATTGGATGGCTGGGAATTTCAATCTACCGTGGAAACCATTTTAACTAAGTTAGGAATTACTCAATTTAATCAAACCATAGGTCAATTATCCGGTGGTCAGCAAAGACGAGTGGCGTTAGCCCAAGTTTTAGTTTCTACGGCTGACTTATTAATTCTAGATGAGCCCACTAATCATTTAGATGAAAACGCCATTACTTGGCTGGAAACTTTTTTAAATAACTATCAAGGAGCGGTTATTTTTGTCACTCATGATCGTTATTTTTTAAATTCAGTAGCTAATCGGATTTTAGAAATTAGCCAACAGCAAGTTATTGAATATTCTGGTAATTATGAAGACTATGTTACACAAAAAGCCCAAAATGAAACAACTTGGGCAGCCACTCAGCAACATCAAAGAAATTTATATCGGCATGAACTAAAATGGATGCGCGCAGGTGTCCAAGCCCGTGGTACCAAGCAAAATGCTCGAGTTGAACGTTTTAAACAATTAAGTCAGCAACTCAAGGGACAAAATGTCAATGATGACAGTCAGCTGACCATCGATATTAAACAGCAGCGTTTGGGCAAGGATGTCTTTAATTTACAGGATGCAGTTTTAAAATTTGGCAATCAAGTCTTAGTGCAGGATTTAAATTTACGCATTAATTCAGGGGAACATTTAGGAATTATTGGCGCTAATGGGGCTGGGAAAACAACTTTTTTAAATGTGTTAGCCCAACGACAGAATTTAAGTGCAGGACAGCTAGAAATTGGACAAACTGTTAAAATTGGATATTATACCCAACACGTCGAGGCCATGGATTCTGATATGCGGGTAATTTCTTACTTAGAATCAATTGGCCAAAATGTAGAAGATGCTTCTGGCTATCGTTTATCAGCTTCTCAATTATTGGAAAGATTTTTATTTTCACCGCAACAACAAGGCTCGTTTATACGTGATTTATCCGGTGGAGAAAAAAGACGGCTTTATTTATTGGCAGTTTTAATACGTCGTCCAAACGTTTTACTGCTAGATGAGCCAACGAATAACTTGGACATTGAAACCATGACAATTTTAGAAGACTATTTAATGGAATTTGAAGGCACAGTAGTAGCTGTTTCGCATGACCGTTATTTTTTAGATAAAATCACAGATGATTTGTTAGTTTTTAAAGGCCAAGGACAAATTGACCGCCATTGGGGTTCATATTCTAATTATTTAAAGGAACAAACAACTCATAATAAACATAAGTCAAATGCCAATAAAGCCAATACTAATCGACGTACTCATAGTACAACATCCGATAAATTAACTTATTCAGAAAAATTAGAATTGGAAAAACTGGAACCTCAAATTGATAAATTAGAACAGCAAAAAAAATCTTTAGAAGAAGAAATGACAAAAATTGGTCAAGATTACCAAAAGTTATTGAAACAGCAACAACAGTTAGATGAATTAAAACAACAAATTGAAACAACTGTCGAGCGTTGGACACAACTAGCTGAAAAAGAAGAGTGAGTTGATGAGAAAGGAAGATTACCTTGTTAGCATTTTTATGGGCAGAAGATCAGAATCATTTAATTGGGCAAGCAGGTCATTTGCCTTGGCATTTACCTAATGATTTACAGTATTTTAAAAAAGTTACTTGGAATCATACAATTATAATGGGACATAAAACGTTTTTAAGTCTCCCCCATGGACCGTTGCCTCATCGTCGCAATATTGTATTAAGTCATAATACCCAATTGCAACTTCCTAATGTAGAAGTTGTTTGTTCTAAAGAACTACTTTTAAAGTTGATTGCCCAAGATTCACAAGTGTTTATTATTGGTGGCAGCCAGGTGTTTGCACAATTTTTAGATGAGGTTGAATACTTATATGTAACCAAAATTGCTCATCAATTTGTAGGGGATGTTTACATGCCCCAAATTGACTATACTCATTTTAAGTTAGTCCAAAAACAAAAAGGCATTGTTAATGAAAACAATGCCTGGACACATGAATTTATGATATACCAAAGACTATAGACAAAAGTAAGCCGCAAAAAACATTAGTGTACTACCCAACATGACAAATATGTGCCAAATTACATGAATATACTTAATTCCGCGCATACAATATAGTAGTGCTCCTGCGGTAAAAGCAACACCACCCCAGAAAAGTAAAATGATACCTTGGGAGCCAATTGCTAATTGTAAAGGTTTCATAATAATAACAACCATCCAGCCCATAATTACGTATAAAGCTGTATCAATAATGGGATGATGACCAATATTAAAAATTTTATAAATAATACCACCGATAGTAATTAACCAGATTAATCCTAAGAACAACCAACTTTGTGGTTGCTTAAGTCCCAACAAGCAAAAGGGTGTATAAGTTCCCGCAATTAGTAAGAAAATAGAACTATGGTCTAAAATCTGAAAAAAGTGTTTAGCTCTGGTAAAATAAAGACTATGAAATAATGTTGAACAAAGATATAAGAACATCAATGTAAATCCGTAAATGGAGTACGCTATTACAGCCAATAATTGGTTGTGCTGCTGATGGTTAGCTTTAATTAAAAGTAAAATCGTCCCAATAGCAGAAAGGATAAATCCAATTCCATGGGTAAGGGCACTAAGTATTTCATTGGTAATCTGGTATGACTTACTTCGATTAGTAGGATTAGTAAATAAATTTGACACGTTATTTCTCCTTGGTTATTATGTTAAAATTATAATCGTTGATTAGAATTTATTATTATCAAAGATTATAATGCATTATATATTAAACTTCCTAAAGATTAAAGGCGGGATTTATTATGAATAAGGTTAAAATTGTTACAGATTCATCGATTCAAATCACAGCAGAAGAAATTAAAAAATATGAAATTGCACTTGTTCCACTGTCAATTGAAATTGATGGCCAACAATTTATTGATGGCGAAACAATTACCAGACAAGAATTTGTTCAAAAAATGTTAGTCTCTAAAAATCTACCTAAAACCAGTCAACCACCACTGGGACGTTTTGTAGATACTTTTAAAGAGTTAGGCGCGGATGGTAGTAAAATTTTAGCTATTCATATGACTAAGGGGTTAAGCGGAACAGTGGAAGCAGCACGCCAAGCAGCGCAAATAACAGGATTAGATATTACTGTTGTTGACAGTGGATTTACAGATCGTGCGCTGGCATTTCAAGTAATAGAAGCAGCTAAGTTAGCGCAATCAGGAGCAGATATAGCAGATATTTTACCGGTAATTGAAAAGATTAAAAATCAAACACATCTCTATCTAGGCATTCCTAATCTGGATAATATCTTAAATGGTGGTCGTCTAGGGAAAGTGGCTGCTAGCTTGTCTACTTTTTTAAAAATTAATATTGTTGTTCAATTAAAAGATTCCAAGTTAGGAATTCTGAAAAAGGGACGTGGTATCAAAACAATTGAAAATTATATGGATAAAGTTGTTCAACAAATTAATGAAGATGGTGACAAAATAGCTGAAATTGGAATTTCTTATGTTGATGACATCACTTTACCTAATCAGTCAGAACAACGAATTCATGAAAAATGGCCCCAATTACCGATTTTAAATGAAGTAACTAGTCCAGTTATTACTACTCATGCTGGTAAGGGTGCATTTGCAATTATGTATTATTATCGTTAATTAATTATTTGACTGCGAAGAAGGAAGGTCCTAGATATTAAGCGGATTTTAACTTGTTTGTTGGTAATTATATTTGCAGGAAGAATAATCTGGAGTTCCCAACCGGTTCAGGCTCAACAAAAGTCCTTTCCAGTGACAGCGGTAGGGGATTCTTTGACTTATGGAGTTGGTGATCCCACTAAGCGTGGTGGTTATTGCTATCTTATTCAAAAGCCCTTAAAGCGTGCTACCAAACAAAAAGTTCACGTTGACAATTTTGGAATTAGTGGTGAGACCAGCAAACAAATTTTAAAACGAGTACAAAGTAAGGATAATCTTCGTCAAGCTCTGAAAAAAAGCCGCATTGTTATTATTACTGCTGGAGGTAATGATGTTATGCACGCTTTGCGAGCACGAGGACTAAGACTTTCACAAAGTCAACTCTTAAAATATCAAGATGCTTATACAGCTAATATGAATAATATGATTAAAGAAATACGCAGCTTGAATTCACGGGCACCAATTTATATCTATGGTATTTATAATCCTTATGCGATTTATTTTAAAAAAGTTCCCGGAATGAAAATGGCGATTGATAATTGGAATCAAAATACTCGTTTGTTGACTCAAGATTATCATCGGGTTCATTTTGTTGACATTAGTGCGTTAGCTCAACCTAAGAAATTACAGTATTCTAAAAAGAACCAAGAAACTACTAATCCTTTACTTTATACTAAAGATTATTTTCATCCTAATCGTCAAGGATACCAACTCATGACTGATAAATTATGGAAAAAATTACAAGCTACTAAGACAGAGTGGAGGCCATAGAATGCAACGCTCACAAAAAAAGTATTTCAATCCTTGGAAATATGCTTTTTTAATTTTAATTGCTTTAATTATAGTTATCTTTGCTTTTTTAACATATCAAGTGTTGCATACAGATACAACTACAAATTGGTCTAACAGTATTGAAACTAGTCAGACGACAAACCAAAGTTCGATTTTTCAAGTGGAACTCACTAAAAATCAAACTCAAAGATTAGCCAATCATTATATAAAAGAATATTTAAATGGTAATGACATTAAATATCATTTAAATATCGAGGGTAAACATGTTAATCTTTTAGGCAGTGCGGAATTTTTAGGTTCCAAGATTAACTTTACTTTACAAACTCAGCCCTATGCAACGGCCAATGGGGGCATTCAACTTAAAGCCCAACAGCTAAAGGTTGGCAAATTAGGAATACCGCTGGAATTTGTCATGTTTTATATCGCTCATAATTACCATTTTCCTAAGTGGGTTCAAATTAATAGTAAACAACGTTTAATCAATATTGATTTACCTGCTCATCGGACTGATCAAGGATATTACTTTAAGGTTGACCAACTTAATTTACAGCAAAACAAAATTGTAGTTAAGGTTTATTCTACTAAAATGTAAAGAGGCACACATAATGGGAAAAACTTTTTATGAGTATCTAATGACACAAAGAAATCCAAATAGCTCGGATCCAATTGCACATTTTGCGGATGCGGCTTTTTTTGACTCAGCATTTCCTAAACAATCGCAAGATTATGATGAAATATCCAATTATTTAGAACTAAATGGTTCTTATTTACCGACAATGGATATCTTTGATTTAGCATTTCGCAATTATCAAGAAACTTTAGAACATTTTAATTGATAAGGATAAAATATGAAACATTCTTTTTCATGGAAAACATTAATACTTGTAATAATCGGTAGTCTATTGTGTGGTTCAGCCTTGACTTTTATTTTTGTAGCTTGGATGTTAGGTAAATCGCCTTTGATGAATTCTGATTTACGGCAAATTCAAGAAGTATATGAAAATATTGATCAAAATTACTATAAAAAGGTTCCTTCTAAAAAATTGGTTAATGGTGCCATTTCAGGAATGATTGATTCATTAGATGACCCTTATTCGCAATTTTTAACTGCTAAAAATCGGACTGATTTAAATGAAAGTATTTCTGGAAAAATTTCTGGGATTGGAGCAACTATTACCAAAGCTAGTTCCGGAATAAAAATTGTCAATGTGATGCCGCATTCACCAGCAAAACGTGCTGGTTTAAAAGCCGATGATGTGATTTTGAAGATTAATCAAAAATCCACCCGTGACTTAACCGTTGAACAAGCTTCAGCTTTAACTCGTGGAAAAACGGGTACTAAGGTGCAATTGCAATTGCAGCGACAGCAAAAACAATTTACAGTTAATTTACGCCGGGCACCTATTAAAATGGCTACTGTCACTGGACAAGTGAATAAAGACTATCCTCAAATCGGGCAAATTACTATTGCTCAATTTTCAGAAAACACTTCTCAAGATCTAAAAAAAGAAATTGTTGCTTTGCGCCATCAAGGTGTTGAAAAATTAATAATTGATGTTCGTAGTAATCCAGGTGGGTTAATGGAACAAGCCGTGGCAAGTGCTAGTATGTTTTTAAAAAATGGTCAAAAAATAGTTACGATTACTGGTCGTCATCAAACCGATATTACTTACCGTGCAAATAAGCATTATCTGAAAAATTATAAGGTGCATTTGCCAGTGGTTGTTTTGATAGACAATCAAAGTGCTAGTGCAGCAGAAATTTTTGCTGCGGCTTTACATGAATCAGGCAAAAAACCTTTAGTAGGGGAAAAATCTTACGGTAAAGGAGTGGTCCAAACCGTTAATTCGCTCAATTCCTCATCAGAAATGAAGATTACTACTGCGAAATGGCTAACACCTCAAGGGCATTGGATTAATAAAAAGGGACTTGAACCAACTTTTAAGGTCACATATCCTGCATATTTAAATTTAAAAGCTTTTACTAGTAAAAAAACACTTAATAGTGGTTCTTCAGAACCGGATGTTTTAACTGCTCAGAAAGTTTTACAAGCATTGGGGAGTGATGTTGAATTATCAGGCCAATTAGATACTGCCACAATGACAGCACTGCAAAACTTTCAAAGTCAAAATGGACTTCCAGCAACTGGAACGTTAAATCAAGCTACGCGACAAGCACTAACGCAAAAACTACTAAAGCAAGCTCAAACTAATGACGAAATGAATAATAAAGCAATTGAACTTTTAGCAAATGATAAGGAGTAAATGAGTAATGGCAACAATTCAATGGTATCCAGGACACATGAATAAAGCAAAGAACCAAATTCAAGAGCATTTAAAGCTGGTTGATGCTGTTTTGGAAATTCGTGATGCTCGTTTACCACTTTCTTCGGCTAACCCAGTGTTAGATCAATTAATTCAGTCTAAAAAACGGATCATAATTTTGAACAAACAAGATTTAGCCGATTCCAGCCAAACTAAAAAATGGCAAGAATATTTGCACCAGCAACAAATCATGAGTCTAGCAATTGATGCTCAGCACACCAATCATTTACAAGTAATTGTTCAAGCACTAGAGAAACTGATGGCTGCTAAATTACAAAAATTTCGGCGTAGTGGTGTCAAGAACTACACTATTCGTGCCATGTGTATTGGAATTCCTAACGTAGGAAAATCAACAATTTTGAATAAATTGGCCGGTAAAAACGTCGCAGTTACAGGTAATCGTCCAGGTGTAACTAAAAATCAAAATTGGATTAAAACTAAATCCCAAATTGAACTCTTGGATACTCCCGGGGTATTGTGGCCCAAGATTGATGATCAAACAGTTGGTTTAAAACTGGCTTTAAGTGGTGCAATTAAAGATAGTCTAGTATCTGCAATGGATTTAGCAATATTTGCTTTGGAATATTGGCAACATTATTATTCTCCACAATTACAAGCCGCCTATCATTTGAACAATACTGATGTTACTTTATCAAGTGATAAGCTGTTGATTAAATTAACACAGCAATTTGGATTTAAAGATGACTATGAGCGAACTGCACTGAAAATAATTCAAGATGTTAGAAAAGGAGTTCTAGGGCGTTATACTTTGGATATGGTGAACGAGATTGAGTGAAAATATTTCCCATCTAACTATTAATCAAATTAAAAAGTTATTAGCGCAAAAACCCACTGCTGATTATATTTGGGATCAGATAAAAGATGACCCCCGTCAAGGAGTGCAAAAATTAGCTATTAGTCATCAAAAAAAGTTGATTCAACAAGAACGACTAAAACAGAGTTTTGAACAACGCCTGCAAATTGAAAAACATTTTTGGAATCAAGGACAAGTAGTGGCAGGTATTGATGAAGTGGGTCGTGGACCATTAGCAGGTCCCGTGGTCACAGCAGCAGTAGTTTTACCGGCCAATATTGATTTGTGGGAAATTAATGATTCTAAACAATTAAGTGCTGCTAAGAGACGACAGCTGTATACGCAAATTTTAGCAGTGGCCCTTGATGTGAGCGTGGGTGTTGGAGAGCGGCAGTTAATTGACGAAAAAGATATTTATCATGCTACTGAAATCACAATGGCGCAAGCAGTGAAGCAACTTAATATAAAAGTTGATCATCTATTAGTAGATGCTATGCATGTCCCTGTTAATGTTGCCCAAACCAAGCTCATCAAAGGGGATGCGCGCAGCATTTCTATTGGTGCAGCTAGTATTATCGCTAAAGTCTATCGTGATGAATTAATGCAAACTTACGCACAGATTTATCCGCATTATGGTTTTGAAAATAATGCTGGTTATGGTACGAAAGAGCACCTATCTGGATTAGCAACATACGGTATTTGTCCACTGCATCGTCACAGTTTTGCACCTATAAAAAAATATTTATAGTTATTTCCGTAATTTTAAAAAAATACGGAGATGGTGTATCTTGACAATTCAATCATTAATTCGACGTTTGTCAGCAACACAATGTGTTAGTAATCAGTTAATACTCAAAGTTTGCCAGCAATATTATCAAGTGAGTTCTCAACTTGATTTTTTGCTGGATTTTGTTGTCCAACATCTAAAAGCAGATAAACAAATAATTTTTAAGCAGCGCTGGTTGCACCAATCTTTAAATGCAGCTAGGTTTATTACGTTTTTTGATCAAGCATACCCAACACAACTACGGCAAATTTATAATCCGCCAGCTATTTTGTACTATATAGGAAATTTGCAATTACTAAAAACTCCGATTGTCGCTTTAATTGGTGCACGTGCATGTAATCATTATACAGAACAAATTATGTATGGTTTAATACCAGGATTGGTAGAACAAAAAATAACCACAATTAGTGGTCTAGCACGCGGAGCTGATAGTTTTTGTCATCAGATAACTCTGAATCATTTTGGCAATACTATTGCAGTTGTGGGCAATTCAGTAGATTATTTTTATCCAGCAGAAAACAAATCCTTACAATTACAAATTAGTCAGCAAGGATTAATATTAAGTGAATATCCACCCACTACCAGTCCACGTCGTTATTATTTTCCGCAAAGGAATCGCATAATTGCTGGACTTTGTGATAATCTATTAGTAACCCAAGCACGCCAGCGGAGTGGTACTTTAATTACAGCAGAATTAGCGTTACAAGAAAATCGTAATGTTTGGGCTGTACCAGGACCCATAACTAGTTCTCTATCTCAAGGGTGCAACCAATTAATTACGGCAGGTGCACGACCATATTTGAATGCTACGGAATTTATTAGTGACTTGAAAGTTGCAAAAAAAATTTGACAAAGTAGAATCATCTAGCATATTATTTGAAACGACTTGATTGAAGAAAGGAGCTTTTTTTTGGTAAGCTCAAAAGCAACAAAACGTAAACCCACCACTAAAAATTTAGTGATTGTGGAATCACCAGCAAAAGCTAAGACAATTGAAAAATATTTAGGAAAAAATTATAAAGTTTTAGCCAGCAAAGGACACATTCGAGATTTGCCAAAGAGTCGAATGGGAGTTGATATTGATCACAATTACGAGCCAACTTATATTTCTATTCGCGGCAAAGGCGACACGATTAAAGAATTGAAAAAAGCTGCGAAAAATTCGCAAAATGTTTATCTGGCAGCCGATCCTGATCGTGAAGGCGAAGCGATTGCTTGGCATGTTTCTTATGTTTTGGGATTAGATCTTGACGATAAAAATCGAGTTGTCTTTAATGAAATTACTAAAGATGCTGTCAAAGAAGCATTTAAACATCCCCGTAATGTTAATATGGATTTGGTGAATGCCCAACAAGCACGAAGAATTTTAGATCGGTTAGTCGGTTATTCAATTAGTCCGATTCTATGGCAAAAAGTAAAAAAGGGCTTGAGTGCAGGTCGTGTGCAGTCTATTGCCTTGAAATTAGTCATTGAACGGGAAAAATCTATTCAAAAATTTCAGCCGAAAGAGTATTGGACGATTTTAAGTCATTTTCAAGCTGGAACAGCCAAGAAAAATATTTTTGAAGCTAATTTTTATGGTGTTGATGGCAAGAAAAAAGAATTACCGTCAAACCAAGCAGTTAAAGATATTTTGGCACAGATTGATAAACGAAAAAAATTTAATGTCTCTAAAGTTGTTAAAAAAGAGCGGAAACGTTATCCAGCAGCTCCGTTTACAACTAGCTCCTTACAACAAGAAGCTAATCGAAAATTAAACTTTAAAACGCGGAAAACCATGATGTTAGCGCAACAGCTGTATGAAGGTATTAATTTAGGCGGGCGTCAAGGCAGTGTCGGTTTAATTACCTATATGCGGACTGATTCTACGCGGATTGCCACTGTTGCTAAACATGAAACTGCCAAATTCATTCAAGAAGAATACGGTGAACAATATGCAGCAACTAAATTGCATAAAACCAAAAATCCTGAAGGAGCTCAAGACGCTCATGAAGCGATTCGCCCGACTTCAGTCTTACGAACACCGCAATCTCTTAAAAAAGTTTTAACAAGAGATCAATATCGCCTTTATAACTTGATTTGGAATCGGTTTGTTGCTAGTGAAATGACACCAGCTGTTATGGATACCGTGAAGGTAGTATTAGAACAAAGCAAAGTCCAATTTCAAGCCAATGGATCACAAATTAAGTTTGATGGTTTTTTAAAGTTATATAAAGACGATAATAAAACTAAAGATAATCTTTTACCAGATTTAAGTGAAGGTCAACAAGTTAAATTATTAGATACCAATCCAGAACAACATTTTACACAGCCACCAGCTAGATATACTGAAGCTTCTTTGGTCAAGGCCCTGGAAGAAAACGGTGTTGGTCGTCCTTCCACGTATGCGCCAACAATTGATACTATCCAGCGTCGTTATTATGTCAAATTAAATGGCCGTAGCTTTGAACCAACTGAACTAGGTGAAATTGTAGATAATTTAATTGAAAAATATTTTCCAGATATTGTGAATATTGATTTTACTGCCCAGTTAGAAGATGAATTAGATGGTATAGAAGCAGGTAAAGAAAAATGGACTAAAGTTGTAGATGAGTATTATCAGCCTTTTTCTAAAGAATTAAAAAATGCCGATGAAAAAATTGAAAAATTACAAATTAAAGATGAACCTGCAGGATTTGATTGTGATATTTGTGGAGCGCCCATGGTTATTAAGTTGGGACGCTATGGGAAATTTTTTGCTTGCAGTCGTTTTCCGGACTGTCGCAATACAAAACCAATCATCAAAGAAATTGGGGTAGTTTGTCCGAAATGTCATCAGGGTCAAGTAGTGGAACGTAAATCTAAAAAGCGTCGAATTTTTTATGGGTGTTCCCGTTATCCGGATTGTGATTTTGTTGATTGGAATAAGCCTATTAACCGTGATTGTCCTAAGGATGGACATTATTTAGTTGAGAAAAAAGTTAAGGGTGGTCGTCAAGTAGTTTGTCCTAATGGCGATTATGAAGAAGAAGTTCAGAAATAATAAATTTTATTAGCACCGCTATTTCTCTTGTGGTATGGTATGAGAGTAAATGGGAGGTGTTTTTTTGAGGGATGAGCAGTGGCTGCAGAAATTTATGCAGTATTTATCTGTCGAACGGCATTATTCAGAGTTAACTGTCAAAGCTTATCGCAGTGATTTACAACATTTTCAAACTTTTTTATCTGAAGATGCAGGTAAGCCAGTTGCTTTTAAAAAAGTAACGACTGTTGATGTAGAAAATTATTTAGATTATTTAACTCAAAAAAAATATGCTAGTCGAACGATTACTCGAAAAATTTCTGCTTTACGCACTTTTTTTAAATTCTTAAAAAAGCAACAGCTGATTAAGCAGGACCCCTGTGAATTAGTCCATTTAAAATCACATTCTCATATTTTGCCAGAATTTTTTTATAATAAAGAATTAGAAGAATTACTCGCAGCGACTGCAGGTGATGAACCTTTAAAACAGCGTAATCGAGTTATACTAGAAATTCTTTATGGTACAGGTGTTAGAGTGAGTGAGGCTAGTAATTTAACCTTGCAACAAATTGATTTTGGGATGAAAATAATCTTAATTCATGGAAAAGGCGATAAAGATCGTTATGTACCACTTGGTTCCAAAGCGCAAGCGGCGATTACAACATATTTACAATCTGGTCGACGGCAGTTGATGGGCTCACAAACTGAGCACAACTTTTTATTAGTAAACAATCATGGACAAAAATTAACTAGTCGAGGAATTGAATATATTCTCAAGGAGATTATCAAACAAACTAATCTCACGGCTAATATTCATCCCCATATGTTGCGTCATAGTTTTGCCACGCAAATGCTTAATAATGGAGCTGATTTAAGAACTGTTCAAGAATTGCTAGGACATTCCAGTCTTTCAACTACCCAAATCTACACCCACTTAACCATGGAACATTTACAACAAGATTATCGGAAATATTTTCCACGAGCTAATAATGAAAATGAGGTAAATTAAATGACAACTATTTGTGCAGTACGTTATCAAAATCAAATCGCGATTGCTGGTGATGGTCAAGTTACAGCAGGCGAAAAGACAATCATGAAGGCTTCAGCGCATAAAGTCCGGCGGATTTTTAATAATCAGGTCGTAATCGGATTTGCTGGAGGAGTGGCTGATGCGTTTACATTAGAAGATTGGTTTGAAAAGAAACTAGAATCTTACTCAGGCAATTTAAAACGTGCTGCAGTAGAATTAGCACAAGATTGGCGTAAAGATCCAACTTTACAAAAATTAGAAGCAATGATGATTGCCTTTAATCAAACTGATTTGTTGCTCATCTCAGGTAATGGTGAAGTCATTGAACCTGATGAAGACGTAATTGCAATTGGTTCTGGCGGTAACTTTGCGCAAGCAGCTGCAATTGCCATGATTCGCCATAGTTCAGGGATGTCAGCTCAACAAATTGCACAAGAAGCAATTAATATTGCTTCTGATATTGATATTTTTACCAACAAAAGCATTATTACAGATCAGTTGTAGGAGGATATAAATGACAACGCAAATGACACCTAAACAAATTGTTCAACAATTGGATAAATATATTATTGGTCAAGATGAAGCTAAGAAGGCCGTGGCGATTGCTTTGTATAATCGCTACCGGAGGATGCAATTATCAGAAGCTATGCAACAAGATATTACTCCTAAGAATTTGTTAATGATTGGACCAACAGGTGTTGGTAAAACAGAAATTGCTCGGCGTTTAGCTAAAGTGGTTCAAGCCCCCTTCGTTAAAGTTGAAGCTACCAAATTTACAGAGGTAGGTTACGTTGGTCGTGATGTTGAATCTATGATTCGTGATTTAGTAGATGTAGCTGTCAAAATTGAAGAAGATATTCAATATCGTGATGTTCGATCACAAGCTACTCGAGAAGCTGACAAACAATTAGTCAAGTTATTAGTCCCTGGAGTTAAGAAAGAACCTAAGCAGATTAACGGTATTCAAGATATGATGGCGGCTTTTAATTCACTTTCTCAAGGAGAAAATCCTGTACCTAATAATGAAGAAGTAACAGATGATGTCCGCAATCAACGCTTAAGTGTTAAAGAACAACTAGATAAGGGATTATTAGAAGATGAAGAAGTAACAATCCAAGTCGAAGAGTCTCATAAAGTTAATCCAATGAATGATATGATGGGACAAATGGGAATTGATTTAAATAGTGCGATGGACTCTATTTTGCCAAAGAAAAAAGTTAGTCGGACATTACCAGTCAAAGAAGCTCGGGAAGTTTTAATTGAGCAAGAATCCAGCAAATTAGTCGATCATGATGCAATTTACCAAGCTGCTATTCAGCGCGCTGAAAATGATGGCATTATTTTTATTGATGAAATTGATAAAATTACTGCTGGCAATAAGAAAAATTCTGGTGAAGTATCTCGTGAAGGTGTCCAACGTGATATCTTGCCAATTGTTGAAGGTTCTAGTGTTAATACTAAATATGGTACCGTGAAAACTGATCACATCTTATTTATTGGTTCAGGAGCTTTTGCCGAAAGCAAACCGAGCGATTTAATTGCTGAATTACAAGGACGTTTCCCCATTCGAGTAGAATTAAATGATTTATCTGAAAATGACTTTATTCGCATTCTTACAGCTCCAGATAATGCCTTAGTTAAACAATACATTGCCATGATTGGCAGTGATGGTATTCATTTAACATTTACTAAAGAATCCATTGAAGAAATTGCTCGCATTGCTTATAAAGTTAATCATGAAAGCCAAAATATTGGTGCTCGGCGTTTGGCTACTGTATTAGAAAAAGTATTAGAAGAAATTATGTATGAAGCTCCTGACATGCAGATGGGTGATATTACAATTACACAAGAATATGTCGATCAAAAAGTTGGCACTATTGCTGATGATAATGATTTAACTAAATACATTTTGTAGAGGGAATTGTATGACTTTAATTACTTTGAAGAATAATCAGTTAGTTGTTAAAATCTCAACTTTAGGTGCTGAACTGCAAAGTGTCGTTGATCAATCAAATCAAGAACGTATTTGGCAGGCACAAGCAGATGTTTGGCCGCGCCATGCTCCAGTACTGTTTCCAATAGTCGGTCGGTTGCGAGATAATCATTATCGATTAAATAAACAAGTATATGAGATAGGACAACACGGCTTTGCTCGAGATTGTGAATTTGAGGTTGTTAATCAGCAAGATAGTTATTTGACTCTGAAACTGCAGGCTGATAGAGAAACCCAAACTGTTTATCCGTTTTTATTTACTTTAGAAATCACATTTATTTTGCATGATAATGATTTGCAAGTAAATTACAGCATTCAAAATCATGGTCAAGAGCTTATGCCTTTTGCCATTGGCGGTCATCCTGGATTTGTTTTTGATTACCAGCAACCTCAAGCACAATTAATAATTGAAAATCCGCAACAAGTACAACGATTGCAATTCACTGACAATAATTTGATCGATCAAACTCAGTTGCAAGCTGTTTCAACGCGTGAAATTGCCTTAAATTCCGAGAGTTTTGACCATGATGCTTGGGTTTATCAATCTCATGGTATGAATAGTTATAGTATTGGCACACCAGATCATTATCAAATTAAGATGACAACTAATTCTCCATATTTTGGAGTTTGGTCAGCCTACCCCAAGAAAGGAAAATTTATCTGTTTGGAGCCTTGGTGGGGATTAGCTGATACTGAAGACAGTGACGGCCAAATATTTCATAAATTTGGCATTAATCAACTTCAACCTCAGCAACTGTTCAATGCTAGTTGGCAAGTGACTTTTAATTAGCATATCCTCATTTATATTAAAAAAATGAACTTTTAGTTGACAACAATTAAAAATAATTTTATTATATATCACAATAGTTAACGTGAATATGACAAACAAAATGATCAGGGGAAGTAATTAAAGAATTTAGGTACAGAAAGCCTTGCATGTTGAGATGAGGCCCTTAATCTTTAATGAAAATGACCTGTGATTGGTGTACCGAGTTGGTGTATAGAACCAATTAGGTGGCAATGGTTGGTACCCTTTAACGTACACGCGTATAGATATTTTGTACGTTGTTAAGGGTATTAGTGTAAGCTAAAGCCAAATTAGAATGGTACCGCGGATAAAAACCGCTTCTAAAAGACTGTTAAAGTCAATTAGAAGCGGTTTTTTGTTTGCGTAGGAACGTTGACCAAAAAATAAAATGAGGTGGAGAACGTGAAACATATTAACAAGATTATTCAAAAAGTTTTTCTAGCAATTAGTTTTGTGGGAGTTATTTTCTTAGCTGTCGGATGTGGTGCTCAGGGTTCACAAGAAAAAACTGTTAAAGTTGGTATTAACAATGCTGATGAGCCAATCTGGAAAGTGGTTCAGCAAAAAGTTAAAAAGGACCATATTAATTTAAAAATTGTGGAGTTTTCTGATTATAATCAGCCTAATACAGCTTTATCTCAAGGAGAACTAGATATCAATGCCTTTCAACATCGTTTTTTCTTGAGTAATTGGAACAAGGCTCATCATACTAATTTGGTTGCTATTGGCAATACAGTAATTCAACCAATGGCTGTTTATTCTAACAAGCTCACAGATATTAAACAAATTAAAAATGGCGCCAAAGTAGCAGTACCCAACGATGCGTCTAATGAAGCACGAGCTTTACAATTATTAGAAAATGCTGGCCTAATTACTTTAAAAAATACTAAGAAAAAATTACCTTCAACCAAAGACATCCAAATAAATAAATTGAATTTAAAATTTAATGTTTTAGATGCAGCTCAGACAGCACATTCATTAGGTGATGTTGATGTAGCTGTTATTAACGGTAACGTCGCTAATGCTGCTAAATTAAGTGCAAAAAAAGTTATTTATAAAGAAAAGATTTCTAAGCAGTCCAAGCCTTGGATTAATATTATTGTTGCTAATAAGAAAGATCAGCACAATAAGACTTATCAAAAGGTTGTTAAAGCTTTCCAATCTGCTGATGTAGCCAAAGCAATTAAGAAAGTATACGGTCAAGGTGCTGTAACTGTCTGGAATTCAAAATTTTAATAAAGAGAGCGATAAAATGACAAAATTGACAGATCCAATAATTCAAAGTTCTTTGCAGGATTTATCTGATTATATAGCTTTACCCTCCGTTTCAGCTAAGAAGCAATATCAAGTCGAAACAGCACAATTTTTAAAAAAGCTATTAAGTGACTTCGGTGCTCAAGTTCAGGTCTTTGATGATTATCAAGTACCCTTAGTTTTTGCAGAAATTAAACCTCAAACCCCTAGTTCAACAACGATTTTAATTTACAATCATTACGATGTACAACCGGAAGAACCAGTAGAACTTTGGAATTCAGATCCTTTTAAATTAAAAGTTACCTCCGATAAGTTAATCGGACGTGGTGTTTCGGATTGTAAGGCTGATTTAATTAGTCGAATTACAGCTTTAAAGATTTATCGTCAACAACATGGAGATTTGCCTTGTAATATTAAATTTTTGATTGAAGGTGAAGAAGAAGTCGCTAGTGAACATTTGCCAGACTATCTTCAAAAATATCATCAATTATTAGCAGCGGATTTAGTCATTTGGGAGTCGGGCAGCAAAAATGAGCATGAACAATTTAGTATTCAAGGTGGAAATAAAGGCGTTTTGTGTTTTGAATTAGTAGCTAATTCTGCTGCAATTGATTTGCATTCTTCCTTTGCTGCAGTAGTCGATAGTGCAACGTGGCGTTTAGTAGCAGCTTTAGCCTCTTTACGAGATAGCGATGGTACTATTAAAGTGCCAGGATTTTATGATGATGTGGTTGAACCTACAAAAAGGGAACAAGACTTAGTGAATCAGGCAATCACCCCAGATTTGCAGCAAAAATGGGATCTACAGTTACCTTTGCTCAAAAATAAATCTGTTAATTATAATTTAACTTTTAGTCCAACAATTAATATTGAAGGTTTAAGTAGTGGCTGGGAGGGCGATGGTGTTAAAACAGTTACACCCAAAACTGCGAAAGCCAAGTTAGAGTTTAGATTAGTACCCAATCAAGATCCCCAAGATTTATTTAATAAGCTAACTAACTATTTACAAGAACAAGGATTTGCTGATATTAAAGTGAATTATCTTTTAGGAGAAGCAGGATACCGTTGGGATTTAAATCATCCACTAGTTGATTTATTAGTTGATACTGCCCAAAAGTGTTATGGATCAGACCAACAAGTAGAACTATTGCCTTCCAGCCCTGGAACTGGTCCAATGTATTTGATTAATAAATATACGCAGGCACCAATTGTATCATGTGGTGTTAGTTACAGTAAATCTGGAGATCATGCTCCCAATGAAAATATTCGGATTCAAGATTATTTAGCATTTATTGACTTTTTTGATCAATTTTTAGATAGGTTGTAGGTATAATTTATGGCAGAAACGAAGACAATTATTGAACTTAATCAAGTGGCAGTACGTTTTACGCAAAAGGATCAAATAGTTGATGCAGTTCAGGACGTTTCCTTAGAAATCAAGCAAGGGGATGTTTATGGAATTATAGGTTATTCGGGAGCAGGCAAGAGTACGCTGGTGCGAGTGATTAATCTTTTGCAAAGGCCAACAGCCGGACAAGTAATCGTTAATCATAAAAACTTGCTACAGTTAACACCCAAGCAATTGCGCGTGGAACGCAAAAATATTGGGATGATTTTTCAACATTTTAATTTACTGAATTCGCGTACTGTATTTGGAAATGTTGACTTTCCCTTAATGGATTCAAAACTAACTTCTACTGAGCGGCAACAAAAGGTTAACAAATTGTTAAAATTAGTGGGCTTAAGTGATAAGGCTGATAATTATCCTTCGCAATTATCAGGAGGGCAAAAACAACGAGTTGCCATTGCCCGCGCCCTAGCTAATGACCCTGAAATTTTGATTTCCGATGAAGCTACTAGTGCGTTAGATCCAGAAACTACAACTGAAATTTTGAATTTATTAGGGTATTTAAATCAATCCTTAGGAATTACGATTGTGATTATTACTCATGAAATGGACGCTATCAAGCAAGTATGTAACCATGTTGCAGTTATGGATCAAGGCAAAATTGTAGAAAAAGGCAGTTTACTTGATATCTTTGGCCAACCACAGCATGCCTTGACTAAAAAATTTGTTGATTCTTCGACACAATTAGGACCAGCACTAAAAGAAATCAAAAAGAGTCAAATTTTGCCGGCTAACGCCCAAAATTTAATTGAATTAAATTATTTAGGGGATGTAACTGAAGAACCAATCGTCGTGGAGTTGTATAAAAAATTTAATGTAGAAGCAAATATTTTGTTTAGCAATATTGAACAATTACAAGGGACAACAGTTGGTATTATGTTATTAGCACTAAATGGTTCAGCTACTGATGTCCAAAAGGCCTTAGCTTATTTAAATCAATTAAATGTCAATGTTAAACAAATTAATTTAGCAGAAATCGAGGCGAATTAAATGGTTAAATTAATTAATACTTGGATGCCCAACGTAGTTGCCAATTGGAGTGGTGATAATGGATTTGAAGTTGCAATTTACCAAACCTTATATATGACTTTTATTAGTGCAATTTTTGCAGGTATTTTGGGAATAATTTTAGGCATTGCTTTACTGGTTACTGATGCCAATGGAATTTTGCCTCATAAGCGGTTATATTATGTGTTAGATAAATTAGTTAATTTATTTCGCTCTATTCCTTTTGTAGTTTTACTGGCAGTTATTGGACCGTTTACGAAGCTAATTGTAGGACAAACAATTGGTCCTACAGGAGCTTTGGTGCCGTTAATCATTGGAACAGCTCCATTTTTTGCACGTCAGGTTCAATTAGCTTTAGTGGAAGTGGATCCAGGAATCATAGAGGCGGCCCAAGCAATGGGGTTATCACCTTGGCAGATTATCTATCATGTTTATTTAACAGAAGGACTACCAGAGTTAATTCGTTCGGCCACTTTGACTTTAATTAGTTTAATTGGGTTAACCGCTATGGCGGGTGCTGTCGGTGGCGGTGGCCTGGGTAATATGGCCATTGCCGTCGGATATCAGCGTTTTGAAAATGACGTCACAATTGTGTCAATGATTTTAATTTTGATTTTAGTCTTTATTGTCCAAGGAATTGGGGATTTCGCAGTGAAAAAATTACAACATTAATTGTTACTAGCTGAGTATTTTAAAGAATACTGAGCTATTTTTTTGCTAAATAATATTATCACAACTAGTATGTACTTAAATCTTTTGTTACTTGTATAATATAAAAAGCTCGAACAAAAGTATGTTCCAGCTTTATAAGCACTCTTATAATATAAAATTATAGATTCTTTAAGTTATTAATTATTATTCGAGTTTCAATTTAGCTAAAAATTAGTTACAATATAGTTTGCTTTCAATAATTATTCCAATTTTTAAAATTGAGGCTTAACCGAACAAACGTTCTGGTGTATAATTACTGATGGCGCTTCTTTTGTAAATAATAAACTAAACCGATGTGAACAAGATTCTCTTGATGCTTTGCCAAACGTTTAATATTTGGTAAATGGCGAATATAAATAATAATGGTGACAATAATAGCAGCTAATAACAAGTAGTAATCATGAATCACAAAAGTGATAATTGTAAAGACGGGCATTACTACTAAGCTAGCAATACTAACTGTACTGGTTAACAATACTAAAGCTGCAAACATGGTAGCTGCAACTAAAAATAGCACGGGATTATAAGCTAATAAAATTCCAGAACCTGTGGCAACAGCCTTTCCACCTTTAAAATGCAGAAAAATGGGAAAGCAATGGCCAATAACAGCAGCAATTCCGACTAGTAAAACCCATTGTTTACCAGGAACACCTAAAAATAACGGTAGACTGGCTCCTAAGGTGCCTTTAAAAATATCTAGTAACAGAACCGTTGTCCCCGGGAAAAATCCAAAAGTTCTAAAAGTATTAGTGGTCCCAATATTGCCACTACCTAACTGTCGGATATCTTGATGAAAATAAATTTTTCCTAGTAAGTAAGCTGAGGGAATAGAGCCAATTAAATATGCCAGAATAAAACAGATTATAAGTTTCAATTATTAAACCTCCAATGAAGATACCTTTTTTAATTCGAAATTGTGTATCAAAGATATTTTAATACAAATTAAATAACTATACTGTTCTTTTTTTGAAAGTGAGATTCGATTAATGGTTAAAAAACAACAATATGATGATTCATCTATTCAGATTTTACATGGTTTGGAAGCTGTACGCAAACGTCCTGGAATGTATATTGGTTCTACGGATGTTCGCGGCTTACATCATTTAGTGTATGAAATTGTTGATAATTCAGTTGATGAAGCCTTGGCTGGCTTTGGAAAAAATATCGATGTAATAATTAATCCTGATAATTCTATAACAGTGGCCGATCAAGGTCGAGGGATGCCAACCGGGATGCATAAATCTGGTATTCCCACTATTGAAGTTATTTTAACAGTTTTACACGCTGGGGGTAAATTTTCTGAAAATAATTATAAGACTTCTGGTGGTTTGCATGGAGTAGGTTCATCAGTAGTTAACGCCCTATCCGAATGGCTCAAAGTTCGAGTTGTACGAGATCACATTGCCTATGAAGAAGAGTTTGCTCATGGTGGTCAACCACAAGGAACGCTTAAAAAAATCGGTAAAGTTAAACAAACAAGTGGAACCACAATTTCTTTTAAGCCAGATCCTGAAATTTTTCAAACAACTACGTTTAATTTTAATACCTTGGCTGAACGTTTGCGAGAATCGGCTTTTCTTTTAAAGGGTGTTACGATCACCTTAACTGATTTAAGAACTGATTCAGCGCATAAGGAAGAGTACTTTTTTCCTGATGGAATTCAATCTTTTGTGAGATATCTCAATGAAGGTAAAGATCCCATTAAAGATGTTTTTTATTTTGATGGCCACCAAAATAATATTGAAGTGGAGTTCTCCGGCCAATATAATGATGGTTATTCAGAAAATATGATTTCATTTGTGAACAATGTGCGCACACCCGATGGTGGTAGCCATGAAGTAGGCATGAAAACTGGTTTAACCAAGGCGTTTAACGAATATGCTCGCAAAGTCGGGTTACTTAAAGAAAATGATAAGAACTTAGAAGGGACAGATGTCCGCGAAGGTTTAAGCGCCGTTTTATCTGTACGGATACCTGAAGATTTACTACAATTTGAAGGGCAAACTAAGAGTAAATTAGGAACTACCGAGGCCCGTGGAGCCGTAGATAACGTTGTTTATACGCAGATGTCTTTTTATCTTTTAGAAAACGGAGATTTTGGACAAACTTTAGTTAAAAAAGCCTTAAAAGCGCGCGAAGCCCGCGAAGCTGCGCGCAAAGCCCGTGAGAATACCCGTTCTGGTAAAAGAAAAAAGAAAGATCAAGGTGTACTTTCGGGTAAATTGACGCCTGCGCAGTCACGTAATCCTCAAAAAAATGAGTTATACTTAGTCGAAGGAAACTCCGCCGGTGGTTCTGCTAAGCAGGGACGTGATCGCAAGTTTCAAGCCATTTTACCGCTCCGGGGGAAAGTATTAAATACTCAAAAGGCGAAGCTGGATGATATTTTTAAAAATGAAGAAATTAATACTATGATTTATACAATTGGTGCTGGCGTAGGTCCTGAATTCAAAGCCGAAGATAGTAATTATGATAAAGTTATTATTATGACTGATGCTGATACCGATGGTGCGCATATTCAAATCTTGTTATTAACCTTTTTCTATCGTTACATGCGTCCTTTAATTGAAGCAGGCAAAGTATATATTGCTTTACCACCTTTGTACAAGCTACAAAAGGGGCGTGGAGACAAACTAAAAATTGAATACGCATGGACCGATTCTGAATTAAATGCTGAAATTAAGCAAATGGGTCCGGGGTATAGTTTGCAGCGTTTTAAAGGATTAGGTGAAATGAATTCTGGTCAACTTTGGGAAACCACAATGAATCCTGCTACTCGTACTTTGGTGCGGGTTCGAATTGATGATGCGGCTCTTGCCGAAAGACGAGTGACAACATTGATGGGCGATAAAGTGGAACCTCGCCGGGAATGGATTGAAGAAAATGTTAAATTTAATCTAGAAGAAGACGGCAGTCTTTTGGAAACTGATTCAAGCAAGAATGTTCTTGCTAAACGTGATTTAAAAAATCAATTAAATTCAAAATAAAGTGAGTGAAGAAAGTGGCAGATAGTTCCAAAATTCAAGAGCTTTCTTTGGAAGAAATTATGGGTGATCGTTTTGGTCGCTATTCCAAATATATTATTCAAGAACGAGCTCTTCCAGATGTGCGTGATGGACTGAAGCCAGTACAGCGGCGAATTCTCTATGCAATGCATGTAGATGGCAATACTTTTGACAAGGCTTTTCGTAAATCTGCCAAATCGGTTGGTAATGTAATGGGTAATTTTCATCCACATGGGGACACGCCTATTTATGAAGCTTTAGTTCGGTTAAGTCAATCATGGAAATTACGAGTACCTTTAATTGAAATGCATGGTAATAATGGTTCCATGGATGGCGATCCTCCAGCAGCTATGCGTTATACTGAGGCTCGTTTGAGCAAAGCTTCAGAAGCGTTATTACAGGATATTGAAAAAGATGTTGTCGATATGGTTTTAAATTTCGACGACACGTTAGAAGAACCAACAGTTTTACCAGCACGTTTTCCTAATTTGTTAGTCAATGGTGCTACTGGTATTTCTGCCGGTTATGCTACTGAGATTCCTCCGCATAATTTAGGTGAAGTCATTGATGCTACTATTGCCTTAATTGATAATCCCGAGTTGACTTTAGATGAGGCTATGCAATATGTACAAGGTCCCGATTTCCCTACGGGTGGAATTTTGCAAGGAAAAAGTGGCATTAAAAAAGCTTATCAAACTGGTCGTGGCAAAGTAATTTTACGTTCTAAAACGAAAATTCAAGAATTACGCGGTCATCGCAGTCAAATTATTGTAACGGAAATTCCATATGAAGTTAATAAAGCACTTTTAGTAAAAAAGATTGATGAAATAAGATTACTAAAAACAATTGATGGTATTGCTGAGGTGCGAGATGAATCTGATCGACATGGATTAAGCATTGTGATTGAACTAAAACGTGATGTCAATGCGCAAGCAGTTTTGAATTACTTATTCAAAAATACCGATTTACAAGTGACTTATAATTTCAACATGGTGGCAATTGCTAAGATGCGCCCCCAGCAACTGGGACTTTTGCCAATCCTAAAGGCTTATATTGATCATCAAAAGGAAGTAGTTTTAAGAAGAACTAACTTTGATTTGGACAAGGCTCAAAAGAGATTGCATATTGTTGATGGCTTAATTAAGGCTCTTTCAATTCTTGATCAAGTAATTCATACCATTAGAGCCAGCAAGAATAAAAGTGATGCAGTTAAAAATTTAGTAGCTGAACATCAATTTTCTAAAGAACAAGCCAGCGCAATTGTGGCATTGCAACTGTATCGTCTAACAAATACAGATGTTACACAACTTCAAAAAGAACAGGCGCAGCTACAAAAATCAATTATTGGCTATCAAGCTATCATTGCTAATCCAAAGCAATTATTGAAGGTTATTAAACAAGAATTACAAGCGATTAAAAAAGAATTTGCTACACCCCGGCTGACGAAAATTGAAGCAGAAGTTGCTGAAATAAAAATTGATCGGCGAGTGATGGTAACTGAAGAAACAGTTCGAGTTTTAGTTAGTCGACAAGGATATCTTAAACGGAGTAGTTTGCGCTCATATCAAGCTTCAACTGCAACCGATAATGGTTTGCGTCCGGAAGATAATCCAATCCTAGATTGTGAAGCTTCAACTTTAGATCACCTTTATATTTTTACTAATCAAGGACATTTAATTTATCGTCCAATTCATGAACTAGACGATGTGCGTTGGAAAGATACTGGTCAACATTTATCACAAACTATTGGCTTAAATCCAGATGAAGAAATATTAAATGCTTTTGTGTTTAAAGACTTAAAAGGTCCGGGCAAGTTTTTATTTGCGACCACTGATGGTTATATCAAGCAAGTGAAATTTGCAGATTTGTTACCGGGAAGGACTTATCGTTCGCGCGCAATAAAAACCATGAAATTACATTCTGATAATAGTAAAATTTTGCGTGTTTTTTATTTGTCTGAATCAAATGCTAATTTACAAGTGATTGGTTTTACGGAAAAATCTTATGCATTGCGTTTTAGTATTGAGGAAATACCTATCGTGCGTGCGCAAGCCGCTGGTGTTAAATTTATGTCCCTTAAGGATCAAGACCAAGTGGTGGATTATGATGTAGTGGATCCGTCTAAAAAGCAATTTATCATCATCTTGACTCAAAGAGGAGCTTTCAAGAAAATGGAACTATCTGAACTTTCAGAAAGTTCCCGAGCCCGTCGTGGAGTTTTAACTTTACGAGAATTAAAGAATAAGCCTCATCGAATAAAAATTGCGCGTTTGCTAACTAATGATGAGATATTAAAAGTTATGACTACAAATGCTGGCGAAATTGACATTGATCCTAGCGAATTTAATTTTGGTGATCGTTACTCTAATGGTTCTTTTGTTATTGATTTGGAAAAATCAGGTACAATTGAGCAAGCATTCATAAATGCACGTCCAACTACATCAAACAATTCTGAAAATAAGGGAGACAACAATGAATAAAATATGGGGGAGTCATTATGAATTCTGGTAAAGATGATTTTATTAATTCATTAACTTCTAAATCGTTGAGTTATTTTGCTAAGTTAGCTCATACTTTAAGTTACACTAAAACAGCAAGATCATTGGGAATTACACAACCAGCTCTAACTCAGCAAATCAAAAAATTAGAACATGGTATTGGCACTCCTTTATTTTATACAGTGGGAAAGCAAATTAATCTAACTGATGCAGGACGGATACTTTTAAGTGCAGTGACTGACATTTACCAAACCATGATTACAGCTGTTGACAATATTCAAAAATCTACCATGGCTTCAACCGGCTCAATTAGGATTGGCTTACTAGCAACTATTGAGGACCAAGTTTTAGAAGATTTCATTATTCACTATAATGATTTACAACCAGAAGTAGAAATCGAAGTATCACTTCTTACGCGCCGAGCTTTATGGAGTGATTTGGAAAATAACCAAATTGATATTGCTATTATGTATCTTCCAGATAAATCAATTAAAAACTGGAAACAATATTGTGCACGGAAGATTATGGATGAACGTTTAATTTTGTTGCATAATAATAAAAAATGGATTCAAAAAAAATCTTTAAAACTTAAATACGTGACAGCTCATCCTTGGGTAACATACCCTAATGATTACTATTTAACTGAGCTTTTGCGAGAACACTTCAAAAATCAATTAATTGATCCGCCCAAAAGTCAAGGACGGTTTGCCTCACCTTTACAAATTTTGCGGTTTGCTCAACAAAAAAATTATTATGCAGCCTTTCCAGAGAGTTTTGTGATCGCCAATCAAGATAAGATTCACTTATATCAAACTCCACTAGATCCAAAAATTAAATTTGAAATGAGTTTTATTTTTCGTCATGAAAAATCCAGTATTCCAAGAATTGCTAATTTCTTTGAATGTTGGGACGAATATATTTCTAAGAAATCCTATTATGAACGATTACAAGATTATCGCCCTATGTAGGTGCCTTTGTATTATAATAATAGTAAGTTGTAATTATTTGGAGGGATAATATTGGCAAAAGAATTAGTATTTGGGCATTTAAATCCTGATACCGATGCAATTGTAGCAGCAATTGCTTACTCACAATTGCAAAATCAATTAGGATATGAGACAGAGGCAGTAGCCTTAGGCGAACCTAATGATGAAACTAAATTTGTACTTGATTATTTCGATCAAGTAACTCCTAGAGTTATCGACAAAATTGGTGATCAAGTTCAAGCAGTTATGTTAGTTGATCATAATGAAGCACAACAAAGTGTACCAGATATCGATACTGTGGCAGTAACACATGTGGTTGACCACCATCGAATCGCTAATTTTAAGACCACTTCACCGCTATTTTATCATGCAGAACCAGTTGGATGTACGAGTACGATTTTGTGGAAAATGTATAATGAAAATGAAGTTCAAATTCCGCAAAAAATTGCTGGCTTGATGTTATCTGCTATCATTTCAGACACGTTATTATTAAAGTCACCAACCACCACTGATGATGATCGTCAAGCTGTTCAAGCTTTAGCTGATGTGGCCAATGTTGATTATCAAGATTATGGCTTAAAGATGTTAAAAGCAGGAACTAATATTGCTGCCAAAACAGCAGAAGACCTAATAGATGCTGATGCTAAAACCTTTGATATGGGTGGCCATAATGTTCGAATTGCCCAAGTTAACGTTGTTGATTTGGCTGAGGCTTTGGAGCGACAATCAGAGTTTGAAGATGCGATGAAGCAAAGTAGTCAGACTAATGGTTATGATTTATTTTTATTGGCAATTACTAATGTTTTAGACAGTGATACAACGATGGTTGTTACTGGAGATAATGATTTACAAACTAAGGTTGCCAAAGCATTCAACCACGATATTGAGAATTCTCGATTAGATTTACCTGGTGTAGTATCCAGAAAGAAACAAATTGTACCGCCATTACAACAACAATTTTAATAAAAATAGACAAATCATATTCTATCAATATTTTAAATATAATATTAAAATATTATGAGAATATGGTTTTTTTATCATTTATAAGTTAACTTTGTTATACTATAAGTACTACAACTTAAGGGAGAAAAATAATATGAATGAAGAAGACAAAATTGCAATTTTAAGCAAGTTAATCAGTTATAAATCTGTCAATGATCATGAAAAACAAGTTGCTTTGTATCTACAATCTTTACTACAGGAAAATGGAATTGAAAGTAAGTTGGTTCCGGTTAGTGGCGATCGTGCTAATTTAGTAGCCGAAATTGGAACTGGCAAACCGGTATTAGCAATATCGGGGCACATGGATGTTGTGGATGTCCAAGAAAAGAATTGGGATACAGATCCCTTTCAACTAACTGAACAAGGAGATAAATTATACGGACGCGGTACTACAGATATGAAAGCGGGATTAGCCGCTATTGTAATTGCTTTAATTGAATTGAAACAAAGTAAGACACCAATTAATGGTACAATTCGCTTTATGGCAACCGCAGGAGAAGAAGTTGGCCAAGAAGGTGCTGAAGTTTTGCAAAAAGAAGGCTATATGAAAGATGTCGATAGCTTATTAATAGCTGAACCATCAGGATTTATAGCTGTGTATGCCAGCAAAGGTGAATTAGATATTGATATTAAATCCATTGGAAAAGCTGCACATAGTTCCATGCCAGCTTTAGGTAATAATGCAGTAGAACATTTGTTAAATGTTTTAAATGATATTCAAAAACAATTAAAGAATCTGATGGATGAAGCTGAAAATGAGGTCCTTGGAAAAACAGTCTTTAATATTGATGTTATTAAAGGTGGTACCCAACCTAATGCTATTCCTGGATCTGCAGAAGCTGTTTTAAATATTCGGACCATTCCAGAATTACCTAATCAAAAGATACTAGATATTATTCAAAACACAATAGACCAATATAATGCCCATACAACTGGCCAGATCGCTTTAGAATGTGGTATGAATATTGTGCCGATTTTAGGTAATAAAGACGCACGCTTATTGAAATTAGTACAAAAAATTGGACAACCTTATTTACAAAAACAAAATTATACTGCAGAACAAATTAAGCAATTTGAACAGCAAGCCAAATTATCAGGAATTCCATTTTCTGCTGATGAAATCTTAGCGGTAGGGGTTTCGGGTGGAACTGATGCTTCTAAGTTCTTTATTGATCAACCTACTAATTGTAACTATGTTGTTTTTGGTCCAGGTAATGGTAATTCTCATCAAGATAATGAATTTGTTTCAAAAGCAATGTATTTAGAATTTATCGAAATATTTAAAAAAGTTATTGTAGAATTTTTTAAATAATTAGGTTAATAACTAAAATTAGAACCCCCTAGGTTCTAATTTTCTTACATATAAAAACGCCCAGCAAAATAAATTTTGTCGAGCGTTAAATTTTAGTCAACGGCCTTTAAAGCGGCCAACATATCAATTTTTTTAATTTTTTGGGACATGATGATCATCACAAAAATTGCAAAAATCAGGGTCATAATAGTAGAAATCAAAAAATTAGAATTACGTAAATACATGCTGACCATCACATTTTGTGGAGGCAGTGTTTGCATAATATAATGATGTAGCAAATAACCACCACCAAATCCTAAAATAATTCCACCAATTGTCAGAAAAATAGTTTCTCGAAAGATTGACATCACTACTTCAGATTGATAAAAACCAATAACTTTCATTGTTGCTAACTCACGTAACCTTTCAGAAACATTAATATTGGTTAAAGTATATAAGACGACTAAGGCTAAAAGTGACGAACAAATTATAATAATGAAGATTAAATTATTTAAACCATCCAAAATATAATTGATAGCATCTTTGATGGTATCTGAACGGATAATCGTTAAAGTTTCTGGTTGCCGGTTAAGCCACGTCGAAAGATGATTAATTTTTTGCGATGATCGCTGTTTGTTATTAACAATCAGCGAATTAGCTATAAATTGCTGTCCCAATATATGCTGATATTGGGCTGCGGTCATAAAAATAAAATGACCAGCATACATTTTACTAATAGCTCCAATGCGGGCTTGATATTGTTGTCCAATCTTATTTTCAAATTTTAAATAATCACCAACCTTTAAATGCATCGATTCAGCTAACTTTTGGGTAACAACTATGCCTTGAAGGTTTTTCGATTCAATTGGTTGCTCATTAATAGTTTTTAAGCTTACAAATTTATTAAGTTGTTGGAAGTTGGAAGCAGCCATCAGTGTGACTTCTTGATTATTAATATTTTGCTTACCACGAACATACATAGATTGATAGTTGATTAACTGAGCTTGTTTAACATTATTATGCTTTTTAATTTTTTGTAAATAATTATTTTTTTGGGTAGTTGTAACGCCGGGTTTAAAAATATTAACTTCATCATAATGAATTAATTGTTGATATTGCGTTTTAACAATTCCAGTCAATGAATCACGAATACCAAAGCCGGTAATCAAGAGTGCTGTACACCCGAAAATACCAATTATTGTCATTAACATGCGTGCTTTATATCGAAAAATATTACGAAAAGTGACCTGATATTTAAAACTAATTTTTTGCCACACCCAAGTAAGTTTTTCTAATAAAATTTTTCCGCCTTTAGTAGGAACTGTAGGTTGTAATAAAATAGCTGGTTCACTTCTTAGTTCTTGCAATGCAACCGATAAGGCTGGTAAAACAGCTACTGCAAATGCAATCACAGATGCGACCAGAATCCAGGTCCACACTGGTTGGATTGTAAGAGAAGGCAAGGCATAATTAGCTGAGTAAGCTTCGTAAATTTTGGTTGTTAAAAACGTTGAACCTAAATAAGCCCCGATTGCTGCGCCTAATAAGCCAGATAAAGATCCATAAACTAAAAATACTTTTATAGCATCAAAATGTGAGTAACCTAATCCTGTTAATAATCCCAATTCTTCCCGTTTTTCACTAGCCATGCGCGACATTGTCGTAAAACAAACAATTAAAGCTACTATAAAGAAGACATAAGGAAAAACATTGGATAAAATATCAATTCGCTTAGCTTCTTCACCAAAAGTATTATATCCATAATTGTAATCACTTCGAGTCTGAATAGTATATTCAACTGGAGGAATTTGTTTAATTTTATTTTTTAATTGCTGTAATTGGTTTTGTCCTTGAATGATTTGTTGATTAAGTACAGGGGAATTGAATTGAAGTAATTGTTGTAACTGTAATGCTTTTTGCTGATAGATATTTTGCCAATGACGTTGTAATTGCTGATTTTTATCTTTTGCCAAAGTGTTCATAGAATGCTGTAATTGGTCTACATTTTTTTGGATTTGACGTTCGTAAGTATCGTTATATGCTTGACGATTAACATTATTAAAATTCAACTTAATAATAGTAGGTTGAAATTTTTTAAAAGCGCTTTGCTTTAAATATCCGAAAGTATTAACCCGTCCATTTTTGAGAGTAGTTGTTCCTAATTGTGATTTATCTAAATAGTCACTAGAAGTAACAAAACCTACAATTTTTAGGTTTTGGTTTTTTAAGTTGTGGCTGTTTTTCTTTTCTAGTTTTAACCAATCGCCAATCTTGTAGTGATTTTGATCTTGAACATTTAGTACAATTTCATTTTCATGATGGGGAAAATGACCCTTGACTAATTTGGCTTGCGAAACATTTGTGGTTAGATTTTGTAATCGAATAACATCTTGTGAATGAGCAATAATACTATCTTGTTGTTCAGCAACAGAGAATGATTGGCCATGATGCTTTTTGAGTTGGTTTTGAATTTTGTTTTGATCAGATTTAGTTAAGGGCAAATTACTAGTTAGTTGGGCATCAGCCAAATGATGTTGCTTATAGTACTGATTAGCTGTTAAGCGCATATCAGTTCCAGTAGATTTCAAGCCAACCAAAACAAAAACACCTAAGGCTAATAAAATAGTTACTGATAAAAAGCGTGAAAAAGAAAATTGAAACTCTCGCCAAATGTTTTTTCGTAATATTTTTTTCATTACTTGCACCGCCTAATTACCACTCTATCTCTTCTACAGGAGTAGGGTGAGAGTTGATTTCATCGTGCTTAATTTTACCATCAGATATTTCCAGAATGTGATCAGCCATTGGTTTGATCATTTGATTATGTGTTACAATGATAACGTTTTTATTTTTGGAATGGCAAAAATCTTGCAAAAATTTTAAAATCTTTTTACCTGTATGGTAATCTAAAGCGCCAGTTGGTTCATCACAAAGTAGTAATGCGGGATTTTTAACAATTGCTCGTGCAATGGCAACTCGTTGTTGTTCTCCACCTGAGAGTTCTCCGGGGAAATTATCTTGACGTTCACTAAGGCCCACTTTAGCTAATACATCTGTCACACTTAAAGCTTGAGGTACTAATTCAGCAGCTAATTCAACATTTTCGCGAGCGGTTAAATTAGGCAATAAGTTATAAAATTGAAAAACAAAACCAATGGAATTGCGTCTAAAGGTTGTTAATTGATGGTGATTATAGTTGGAAATTTTTTCATTATTTATAATCACTTCACCAGAAGTAACAGTATCCATTCCTCCTAAAATATCAAGTAATGTCGATTTACCTGCACCTGATTCGCCCACAATAATAGTTAATTCACCAGCTTGCAAATCAAAATTAATATTGTCATTGGCTTTGATTTCGTTGCTTTGTCCAGAATTATAAATTTTTGAAACATTTTGCAAATGTATATAAGACATATTTACTCCTTTATGATAACTATTTATTTTATGTGGTTATTAAAACATATCTCATTATAATAGTAAATTGTTAGTCGCTATCTGAATTTAGCTGATCAAGCGCATTTTTTTGTTCAGTATCGATAATATGAGTATACAAACCGGTGGCTTTAGTAGAAGTTTGTCCCAATTGGGTAGCCACTAAATGTTCATTATGAGTTTCTAAATATAGTTTAGAAGCTAATGTATGCCGTAATTTGTGAGGAGTAATACGAATATTATTGAATGCCGAAGAATACTTAGCAACTAATAGTTCAACGGTAGCACTAGAAATCCTTCGTGGCCCTTTGCTCCCCTTAGTGACAAAGAGGGCAGGGGTAGTGGCAGCTTGGTAGCGTTCATTGCGAATTAATAAGTATGGTTGAATATATTTTAAAACCCAATTAGCTATTGGGACTAAATCTTGCTTACCACCTTTGCGTAAGACAGTAATTTGAGCTTGTTTAAAATTTAAATCTTTGATATTAGCATTAGTTAATTCAGAAACTCGAATACCGCTGCCTAACATTAAAGCATTAATTGCTAAGTCACGCTCCCAATCCCGTTCAAATAGTTTTGCTTGACGTTTATTGGTTAATTTTTTTGCATAGGAATGCCAAATAAAATCTAAATATTGTTGATCATTTTCTAACATTAATTGCGATTTGATATTATGGGCTCTAGTTTGGAGAGTTTCACTATCAGGTACTAAAGATATTTTTTTCATAACGTTTCGATAAAAATATGGTTCGCCGGTTTCAGTTTCAGATTCAACTGTTAAATAGCGAAACAAAGCAGATAAAGCATTTAAAGAACGATTAACTGTGCGATGCGATAACGTTGTTCTGGGATTTTGGGAAGTTTCTTTACCTCGATTTAATAAAAAAGCTTTATAAAGTCCTAAATCTTCTTTGCTTAAATGCTCAAGATCAGCAAGAGAAATATCTTTAATTTGGTGAGTGTGGGTGATATTGGTATCAATTAACCAATTAAAGAAACGCCGAAATTCATTAAGATATTGATATAACGTTGAGGGAGACAATGGGACGGTGGATTTATCCAAATAATATTTTTTAACATAAAAAGGCATAGTAGCTACGAGTTTGTCGTTTTTTTGAATATAAATTTCTTTTTGCATTTTTAATAAGCTCCCAAAATTAGATTAAAATTGATAGGGGGTCTTTCATTAATAAATATAACTTAATAAAACATCAATTTTATTAAGTTATATTTTAGCATAAATTCAAAGACAATACCAAGATAAAGTCAAACACACATAGTCGTTAAGTCAACCAACTAATGCTTTTATTAATTAAAGACAGATCTAATATTAGATAACTAGTTAGTTAAGTAATCAAATGAGGCAATGAGGCTGAGAAAAAAGTACCGAAAAAACAAGAAATGCATGAAATCCGTTTTGTTAAACATTGATTTCAAGCGTTTTTTAGCTTGTCTTATAAAGATAATTTCATAACTTGTGAGTTTTTTCCAAGGCTCATGAATGTGTAATATCTTTTTAACTTGATCAAGAAGATACATTATGATTCAGTATCAAAATTGAACGGTTCATATTAATCAATTTAAAATTAAGAGTATATTATTAATGATAATGAAGTTGTTTTAAACTCAATGTATTAAAGTTCTAAATTTTTAAAAAGTTATGCGAAAAATTATTAAATAACTACAAGTAATAAATATATTATATATACATACAGCTTACAGTTTATAGTTGTAATTAAGATGTATATCTAAACTCATGAGTACATTTAATAATTTTATTGTTGATAAAATCAAAATAACAACTTCGTATAATATATATTATGTAAAGTAGAATCAATTTAATAATTTTACCTATTTACTACCTACTCCAAAAAATTAAAATAATTTATAAAATAAATATTGACATTAATTGATCTATGTTTTATCATTCGATTATCATAAAATTAAAAATAAATTAAAAAGCATTGAAAAAGTAAGTAGTAAATATTGGATTGTTTAGCGAGTCTGGTTTAGTGCAAGCAGATACAAAAATTATTTACGAAAATCTCTTTGGAGCTATTAGCTGAATTAAGTAAGCTACGTCGGTATGCATCCGTTATAAATGCAGCAAATCATTGTTTTTATTGTAAGAATAATCGTTTGTGTAATTAAGGCTTTAAGTTTTTAAAGCAAATAAAGGTGGTACCGTGCTTGTTTAGCACCCTTTCAAAAGTTTTTTCTTTTGTCAGGGTGCTTTTTTGTTTTTTAATTTATTTAAGGAGGAGTATTAAAATGCAAAATGAAAGTAAAATTTTAACATTAAATAATGGGTTTCACCTATTTTCTAGAATATCTGGTGATGGACCAACCAAGCTTTTGTGTGTCCATGGTGGACCTGGTGGAACGCATGAAGAATTTGAAAATTTTGGTGAAGAATTAAAAAAATATAAAGTACAAGTTGCTATGTACGATCAATTAGGATCATTTTATTCTGACCAACCTGATTTTAATAAAACAAACAATAAAAAGTTCTTGTCAATTGATTACTATTTAAATGAATTAGAAGAAGTAAGAAAAAAACTTGGATGGGATCAATTTTACTTACTAGGCCACTCTTGGGGCGGATTACTAGCGCAAGAATATGCTTTGAAGTATGGTAAACATCTTAAAGGTTTAATATTAATGAGTATGATTGATAATATTCCTGAATATATTAGTTATATCAATTATTTACGCGAGCAAACATTTAGCGAACAAGAAGTATCATACATGAAATCTGTTGAAAGTTCTGAACGTTTTGAAGACCCTATGTATAACTTGTTAGTTCAAAAACTTTATAAAAAATACGTAATGCGACATCCAGAAAATGGACCACACCACCTTGTTCGAACTAATGCTGCCCCTGTATACAATTATTTTCAGGGAAATAATGAGTTTGTTATGACTGGAATATTAAAAAACTGGGATAACAGAAATAATACTTCAAAGATTAAAGTACCTACTCTATTAACTTTTGGGGAATATGACACAATGTCTTTAAAATCTGCAGATCGTATGCACCACCAATTATTACATTCACGTTTTGTATTAACACCTGACGGAGGTCATTGTCATAGTGTTGATAATCCCAGAGCATTTTTCAATACTCTAGGTAATTATATTGAAGATGTTAACAATTCGCGAAAGGAATTTTCAAATGTTAAATAAAAAGTTATTATTTTCTTCACTCAATGTATTTATATCGGTATTGCTTTTAGCTGGATGTGCATCAACAAAATCTAATGCAAAACAAGAAAATAAGGAAACTTCTAAAGATTCAATTACCTTGATGCAAACTAATGAATTATTATCATTAGATACTTCTAATCATGCTGATTTAACCACTTGGAATATTTTAGAAAATACAATGGAGGGATTATATAAAGCTGACAGTAAGCATCAACCTGCCCCTGCTATGGCAACTAAAATAGTTAAGCCTACTGATAATGGGACTGTTTATACGTTTCCCCTGCGTCATAATGCAAAATGGAGCAATGGAGATCCTGTAACAGCGCATGATTTTGTAATTGCATGGCAGCGTTCCGTTGCTCCAACATCTAAATCCGGTTATAATTATATTTTTTCTGGTATAGAAAATGCTGATGCAATTATTGCTGGTCAAAAATCAGTTCAATCATTGGGAGTTAAAGCACTAGATCAGTATACATTACAAGTTAAACTAGAACATCCAATGCCTTATTTTAATAAAATGATGGTTATGCCCGCATTCTTTCCAGAAAATCAGACAGCCTTAAAAAAATTCGGTAATAAGTATGGAACTAATTCCAAATCTTTATATTATAATGGTGCATTTTATGCAACTGGATGGGATGGCACTAATGAAAATTGGTCATTGAAAGCTAATAAGTATTATTATAACAAGAAAAAAGTTCATTTAAAGACAATTAAGTATTTAGTAATCAAAGACCCTAATACAGCTCATGAACTATTTGAACGAAATAAATTGGATGATGCTACTATAACGGGAGTTACAGCTAAAGAATTACAAGGAGATAAAAATCTTATTCATCAAAATAGAGCTGGTAATTATTATCTTCGTGTTAATTTAGCAAACAATCACCCACTAACAAATAACAAAATGCGTCAAGCACTTAGTTTAGTGTTGAATCGTAAAACTCTAACCAAAAATGTACTTGCTGATGGTTCTTTGCCTGCCAATACTTATGTTGCTAAAAATTTAGTCAAAGATCCAATTAATGGTAAAGATTTTGCTGATGAAAATCAACCTCAACAAACTTATAATGTTAAATTAGCTTGCAAATTATGGAAACAAGGGTATCGTGAATCAGGATTCAAAAAGACTGTTGCTTTAACTTTAATTGGTGATGATCAGACTGTCACAAAAAATGTAGCACAATTTGTTCAAGCATCAATTCAAAATAATTTACCAAATGTTAAAGTTAATATGAAAAATATTCCTGAAAAAAGTGCTTCATCTTATGTTCACAGTGGAAAATTTGATTTGGGAAATACTCTTTGGTTGGCTGACTTTGCCGATCCTACAAGTTTTATGAGTATTTTGACTAAAGATAATCCACAAAATTATGGTAAATATAACGATGAATATTTTAATAAACAGTACAATCTGGCAATCGCTAGTTCAAATAATAATCAGCAGTATTGGCAACATATGAATAACTTAGAAAAACGTCTAAATCAGACATTACCTGTTATTCCACTTTACCAAATGGTAGAAAGCCATTTGGTAAATCCTAAATTAAAAGGTGTTTTACGGCATCCAGTTGGAGAAACTGATTATACCCAAGCATATTTAAAATAAATTAAAACACATTCTTAACACTATTCTATTAAGAATGTGTTTTTTTGTCTATTAAGCAGCTATGTCTATGATAAATTTCTGTGTTAAAATTATTGGGTGTGTCTATTAAGAAAGTGAGATGAATTTTATGGATCAACCAGTTACAATTAAAACTAAATTGTCAATTTTAGCGACTGGTTTTTTATCCTTTATTGGGATTTTGATTGAAACATCTATGAATGTTACCTTTCCTACTTTAATGAAAGAATTCCAAGTTACTTTGAGTACGGTGCAATGGGTAACAACCGGTTATTTATTATTAGTTACAATAGTAATGAGTACAACTTCTTATTTAGTTAAACGTTTTGATGCGCGTAAAATATTTTTAACTGCTGCTACTATGTGTTTACTTGGAACAATTATTTGTGCTGCAGCATCTACTTTTTCAATTTTAATGTTAGGACGTTTACTAGAAGCTATTGCAACTGGTTTATCGACACCAACTTTATTTCATATTATTCTTTCACGAATTCCTACTAATAAATTAGGAATCTATACCGGCTTTGCAACTATGGTCACATCTTTTGCCCCAGCTTTAGGACCCACCTATGGCGGGATTATTAATAACTATATGTCTTGGCGAATGATTTTTATTGGTGTGTTACCTATTATTGTGATTGTAATGTTAACAGGTGGTTTAACCATCAGTCTTCAAGCACGTCATGATAATCCAAAATTTGATTTTTTAGGTTTAGCAATTTTGGCTGGTTTAATGGTAACTTTAATCATCAGTATTGATCAAGGTGGTAAACAAGGTTTTACTAGTAATAATTTCATTGTAGGAATTATTATAACTATTATTTTAATGCTGTTTTTTATGTATCATCTTAAATACGGAAAAAGACAGCTCTTGAATTTTCAAATTCTTCGATATCCGATTGTCAGTTTACGAGCAATTAATTTTTTTATTTTACAGTTTATGAATATTGGGATTTCATTTGTTATTCCTATTTTAGCTGAAGAAACTTTAAAAACCAATTCAATGGTTGCAGGTTTAATATTATTACCAGGTTCAATTTTAGGTGCCATTATTTCACCGATTGCTGGCAGTGTTTATGATCGTAAGGGTTCATTTTTACCCTTGTTTATTTCAAATATTTCGATGTTATTTGGTGCAATTTTATTTACGTTACTTACCCATAAAATTACAATTACTCTAATTATGATTTTTTATTGTTTTATGCGTGGTGGCTTTAATTTTGGTTATGGCAATACAATGTCGGATGCCAGCAAATTGGTTGCAATTAATGAAAAACCAGATGTTAATTCCTTGTTTAATACATTGCAACAATATGCTGGATCACTAGGTACTGGAATTATGTCAGCTGTTGTTTCTGCACAGCAATTAAATCTTGCACATAATTCCAGTATGATAGCTAAAACAGCAGCCAAAGGCTGTCAGTTAGATTTTCTAATTTTAATTATTTTAGCTATAATTGCTCTCAGTACAACTCTAATCGGTAAACATATCTTAGATGATAAAGTTCGATAAAATCAAAAAGCGTCTGAAACAAAAATTGTTTCAGACGCTTTTAGTTTAAACTTTTTCAAAATCTTTAATCCACCCTAAAGCCACAGCTTTCTCACCTAAGTGCGTTCCAATTACTGGACCAAAATAACTTTGTTCAATTGTTGTATTAGGAAATTTTTTCTGTAAATCTGCAGTCCAAATATCATTTTCTGATTGATCATTTGCGTCAATTACTATTAAACGATATGGAAAATCTGCTGCTGCTTGAGCTTTCGCAAATCGCTGTTCACTTTTCAGATAAGCCTTTTTAATTGAACGAACTTTTTCGTAAGCAACAATTTCATCAGTTTGATCATCAAAGGTTAACAAAGGTTTAATATTAAGCATAGTTCCAATTACGGCTGAAGCGTTAGATAATCGCCCACCCTTTACCAAATTAGTTAAATCATTGACAATAATGTTTTCATCAATTGTACTCCGTAAATCGTCTAAGCGCGCTAAAATTGTCTCCAGGTCTTTACCTGCATTGGCCATACGTGCTGCTTCCAGCGCCAAATATCCCATTAAACGCACCGTAATATGCGAATCATATGGTATAATTTTAATATTTGTCTTAGTCTTGGATAAGACATTTAAACTATTAATTAATCCAGAGATTGTTGATGCTAAATGAATTGAAATAACAGCATCGTAACCTTTATCAGCCAATTGATCGTACAATTTATTTAATTCACCAAATTCTGGTTGTGAAGTTTTAGGAAGTTCTTTGAGATTGCGTACACGCTCATAAAACTCCTTAGTAGTTATATCTACACCTTCATGATAAACTTGATCTTCAATAATCACTGGTATTGAAATAATATAAATGTTGTTTTCCTTTGCTTCTTCTTTAGATAGGTATGAAGAGCTGTCTGTTACTACAGCAATTTTCATATATTTTCACCAACCGTTCTTCATTAGCATTGCTAAAGCATGATGACTAATATTACAATACGACCAATTGTATCATATTATCTTGAATGGTGTAAAATGTTAGCTAAGTATTAATCTGATTTTTTTTAAAATAAAAATAAAATAGGAGTTGTTTTTATAATGTCATTTGACGGAATATTTACACACACGATGGTTTTCGAATTGAAAGAGCATCTTCTTTCAGGAAGAATTACCAAAATTCAGCAACCATTTGCACAAGAATTATTATTAACTGTTCGTGCTTTTAATCACAATTATAGTCTTTTATTGTCTGCCAATCCTAGCTATGCCCGTGTGCAAATTACAGAAGTGAAGTTTCAAAGTCCTGCAAAACCAAGTAATTTTGTCATGACATTACGGAAACATTTATCTGGAGCAATAATTAAAGATATTAGTCAAATCAAAAATGATCGGATGATTGTTTTTCAACTACAAAACCGTGACGAATTAGGTGATACACAGACCTTATTCTTATATGTAGAAATTATGAATCGCCACAGTAATATCGTATTGGTTCGACAAAGCGATCAAAAAATTATTGATGCAATCAAGCACATTAGTTCCAATCAAGATCGTTACCGCGAATTGTTACCTCAAGTGTCTTACAAATTACCGCCACAACAGAATTTACAGGATCCATTTGATGCCTTTGCCCGCGAACAATTTATAAAATCACACCAAGATGTGCTTGTAAAACAAAATGTAGCCGATGTTACCAATTTAATTAAAGAAAATTTTATGGGTTTAGGCAAAGACTCTACAAAAGAGCTAGTTACTCGGCTGACAACAACTAAAGCAAATGCAGATGCTATTTTAAAAAGTTTTAATCAGATGTTCAAACAATTACAACAACCACAAGCTACAATTTATACTAAACAACAGCAACAAACTTTTACACCCATTCCCTATCAAACTATCCAAGCACAAGGATTTATAGACCAACAATTTACTACTTTAAGTTTAATGTTAGATGCTTTTTACCACGATCGGGCACGTAAAGATCGCGTACGCCAGCAGGCGGATAATTTGTTGCAAGTCATTAAGCGTAATTTAAAACGTGATCGGACTAAAATCAAAAGATTGCAAAAAGATTTACAAAAAACTGAATCTGCCGATCAAGCTCGCTTGCGGGGGGAACTCTTAACAACCTTTATGAATCAGGTTCCTAAAGGTGCTCAATCAATAACTCTAGAAAATTATTATGATAACAACAAACCAATTGCAATCACCTTACAGCCAGAATTAAGCCCCTCTCAAAACGCACAAAAATATTTTAAAACTTACCAAAAATTAAAAAATTCAATTGCTCATTTAAAAGAACAATTGAATTTAACCCAGCAAGAAAAAGAATATTTAGAAGGAATTCTTGCGCAATTAGAATATGCGCAAGTCCAAGATATTGCTGATATTACAGTGGAACTGCGCCAGCAAGGTTATCTCAAGCAAAAACAGCAAAACAAAAAACGTCCAGCTAAAATTCATCACGGTGAAACTTTTATTGCTGCTGATGGAACCCAAATTCATGTAGGTAAAAATAATCTACAAAATGATTATTTAACCACTAAATTTGCTGATAAACGCTATACATGGCTGCATATCAAAAATATGCCTGGTTCACATGTTATCATTGCCGATTTTAAACCAAGTCCAGAAACAATTAAACAAGCTGCCCAGCTGGCTGCTTTCTACTCTAAAGCGGGACAAAATAAAGCTAAAGTACCAGTTGATTATACCCTAGTTAAACACGTGCATAAACCTAATGGTGCCAAGCCAGGATTTGTCATTTACACCGACCAAAAAACATTAATGGTCGAACCTAAGCAGGATTTACCCCAAAAATAATTATTTAAATGCCTTACGATAACCTTCTGGCAAGTCAAAGTAATGTATTTTAGTGTTATATAAACCATTGGATAATTGACTAAAACTAATCTTGCGTCCAAATAAGTTTTTACTTTTTTGAGATTTAGGAGTAGCGATACCCACGAGCGCATGGCACAAAACATCTGTGAAATTAGGATTAATTTGGCTGATAATGCCAACATTAGTAGTAAAGCCGGGAATAAATTGAGATACAGTTGCATCTGACATAATTAGAGTACCAAATTTTAAATTAGAAAGATGCTGATGCACATAATTGATTACTGTGTGTGCTAATGTAGGGCTTAATTTGCCCGGAACAGACGTGACTTCAAAACGTTGGGACGAATTTTGTTTGGCAACGTTGGTAATCGGCGATGAAAGCCATAATTGTTGAGAAGCATCTTGGATAAAAGCAATTTCTGTCATTACATTTTGATTTTTAAAAATTTCTTGCTGGTAATTGAAATTATGAATGGCTAACGGATAACTGAGATGCTGATTTTCTAGAGTATTAATGGTGATGTTTAATCGATTTTGATCACTATATAAATATGACTTGTTATATATGGAATCCATAAAATAATCACTTATCGTATTAGAGTCAATTTTACTCAATAAACTACCATGTACAGCAACTAAATAACCGTCCATTTGAAATTGGTGAATCAACTGTTGCGCTAAAATCGTCATTTCATAATTAGAAATCATATCTGAATTAGGATAGTCGTTAATGATAATTTGATAAGTTGGTAATGACGGTAGTGGATCATCCAAAAAGACCGTATAGTAATTATTTACAGTGCCTTGATCTAGTGAAAAGGAACTCGGTGCTGGTAGCGCAATTGGCTGCAGACTTAATTGCGCAGTGATTTTTTGTACTTGCTCAGTCGTAATTTTCCATAAATGAGCAATCAAAAAATCAGAAAAGCCATAACGCTTACATGTTGATAAAACTTCTAAATTACCCTTTTGATATTCTAATAAACGTGCAAGATCCAATAAGTGTTTTAAAGATTCCAAAAACACATGATTATATTTGGTGAAACTGTATATTTCGTGAACATCAAATCCTCTATTTAACGCTTCACAAACCGCAATAATTCTGCGAATATTAGTATGAAACAAGGCCGATTCAATTTGTTCGTCACTCAAATTAGCATCGGGATGATTAATAAAAATATCATCTGTTAAATCAAGTATTTGAAATCCCTTCATAATAATAGTCTCTAAATTATTTCCATTAACAATAATGGCTCCTAAAGAAGATTTATGAGGTCCCAAATTGTTATTGAGTTTAGATAAATTGTGCGTCTGCCAAATGGGAAATCTTGCTGTAATATGGTTAGGAGTCAATTCTACAGCAGCATTAAATTTGGAACCATCTAAAGAAACTACTTCTTGTAATCTTTTACCTAGACTGACTTGACAAATCACTTCAAATAACGGATACCCAGTACTAGCAATAATTGGTAAAATTTTGCTTTGAAATAAAGGTGAAATTTCCAATACATAAAAAGAATTAGTTTGTTCATCCACAGCTAGATGAAAAGTACAAACACCTACAATTTTCAGTATACGTGTTAATTTTAAAATGGCATCACGTAAGCGCTGAAACATAGAATTAGCAATAGAAAACACTGGAGTAACGCTAATAGAGTCATTGGAATGGATTCCAATTGGATCAATATCTTCAGACGAATAGATCAAAGCTGCATTATCAAAACGATCTCGAATAGAGGTCATAGTAACTTCTTTGAAATTATTAATACTACGCTCGATTTCATAACCTTCCACAGCAGTAGTAGTTGCAAACAATTTGGCTAGTTCAGCTTTAGTATTGATACTATTCCAATAAGTCCTTTGTTCTTTATTGTTTACCCGGATAATTACCGGAAAGTGGTGTTTATCTACAAAAGCCATTGCCTCATCCAGATTACTAATTAGCTCATGTTCAATTATTCTAAATCCTTTATTTTGAAGATAACTAGTAAGCGTTTTGTGACTAATTGCTAAATTTAAATTTTGTTGATTTAAATTTAGCAATTTCACTTGATGCTTTTTAAAGAAGTCCTGTTTGATGAGATTTCGAAAAAGATGTAAATTACTGTTGGCTGTGTATGTTGGAAAGACTAAATCAATTTGATATTGTAAAATAACTGTTTTTAAATTACTAAGATTAATTTCTCTAAATACTATATGAGTAGCCAAAGTATGAAATTCCGGAAATAGTTCACGATTTTCTGTTAATAAAACTGTTTTATAGCCTTCTTTGTGAAAAGTTTCCAATGTGGCATAAATAGCTTTTTCTTGATCTAGTTTTTCGCCAGATACTAATCCAGTGGTGGTTCCAATTATTAAGACATTTTTGGTCATAGTTGTTTTCCTTGCTTAAACGAGTTAATCATTTCTATAAATTCATCAAAAACGTACAACGCATCATGAGTTCCTGGAGCAGCTTCTGGTTGAAATTGGACAGTCATCGTTGGATCGCTGCGATGGCGTAAACCTTCAATCACATTATCGTTGACACAGCGATAAGTAATAAAAAAGTTAGTTCTTGCCATATTAGAATGCGCAACAGCATAATTATGATTATGATTAGAAAATTCAATATTTTCAGTAGCAATTTCTAAAGTAGGTACATTAGAGCCGTGATGGCCATAACGCATGCGCTCAATTTCAGCACCGTTTGCAAGGGCCACCACCAAATGTCCTAAACCAATACCCAGAATGGGTATTTTACCTTCTAATTGTTGACAAGTTGTAATTGTTTCCGGGATTTCATGTGGATCTCCTGGCCCACTTGTGAATAAAACAGCATCTGGATCTAATTCCATAATGTCTTCTGCACTAGTATTATAGGGCAAAATAACTGAATCACATTTTCGAATAGATAATTGGCGCAAAATTGAAAATTTTAATCCTAAATCAATGACAGCAATTTTAAATCCTACATTAGGATTAGGATATGGTTGCTTGGTAGAAACAGTTTTGACTCGGTCACGTGGAATAACGAGTGCTCGAATTTGGTCAATCGCATGTTCATCATCTGTATCCATAATACTAGCTTTCATAGAACCATGCTTCTTAATATGAGCTGCCAAGCGTTGAACATTGATATTGGTAATACCAGGTAAATGGCGCTTTTCTAAAAAATGTGCCAAAGAACTAGGGTTATTTGCGTTCATTTGATTGACTGGGATACTATTAAAAATTACACCCTTACAACTTAAAGCAATTGACTCATAGTCATCACGGTTCATTCCAATAGTATTAATTAGTGGCGCTATAAAAACTATAATTTGATCATTATAGGTCTGGTCAGTAATAGTTTGTTCTAAACCACTGATATTATTAGTAACCACTAATTCCCCTGTTGATATTGAAGTAGCACCCACACTGTCACCACGAAAAACGGTGCCATCTTCTAAAATTAAATATTTTTTCATAATTATTAGTTAGCTAAAATCTCAATTTTATCTTCATCATCAATTTCTGCCATTGAAACTTTGATGGTTTCTTTATGGGAGGTAGGAATATTCTTCCCTACATAATCGGCACGAATTGGCAACTCTCGATGGCCTCGATCTACCAAAACGGCTAAAGAAATTTTACTGGGACGGCCAATACTCATAATAGCGTCCAAAGCTGCCCGAATAGTTCTGCCGGTGTACAGTACATCATCCACTAAAACAATATGTTTGCCATTAACATCGACTGCCTTAAACTGGGGGTTTTCGGCTTGCTTTTCGACAGGGTGATCATCTCTAAAATTAGTAACATCCAGATCAAATTGAGGTACATCAATATCTTCTAGTTGATAAAGTCGAGATTTAATTCTTTTAGCTAAATAAGCTCCTCTTGTTTTTATTCCAATTAAGACTAAATTCTGGTTACCTTTATTTTTTTCAATAATCTCGTAAGTAATGCGGGTTAATGTCCGCTTCATTGTTTTATCGTCAACAATTTCCTTGTTCATTACAAGTTTCCTTTCTCATTAGTCCGTAAATTATTTAGGGTTGTTTGAAATATTTGTGGTGGGTCGACATGAAATTCTAACCATTGTCCAGTGCGTGGATGGCGAAAACCTAATGTTTGCGCATGTAAGAACTGCCCTGCTCCAGCCAAAGTGTGTCGAGGACCGTATAAGGGATCTCCAGCAACAGGATGACCGATATATTGTAAATGTACCCGAATTTGATGAGTCCGTCCAGTTTCTAAACGACATTTGACTAAAGCAAACTTGGTAAAATTTTCCTGTACTTGAAAGTGAGTAATTGCACTTTTTCCAGTGGCAATCACAGCTTGGCGTTTACGTTCGTTGGGATCACGACCAATCGGAGCTTCAATAGTGCCCTCCTTTTCCTCAAAAGGATTATGCACGATTGCTAAATAATCACGTAAATTGGTTTTAGCTTTAATTTGTGCACTCAGTGATTCTTGGGCTAATTCTGATTTAGCAATCATTAATAAACCGGATGTATCTTTATCAATCCGATGAACAATGCCTGGTCGAATTATATCCTTACTCTGTATCTGTGTATGATACAAAATTGCATTAACTAAAGTCCCATCTGGATGCCCTGCCGAGGGATGAACGACCATCCCTTGCGGTTTGTTAACTACTAATACATCATCATCTTCATAAATAATATTTAAAGGCAACTTTTGTGCAGTTGCATGTAATGGTTCGCGTTTTGTTACTGTAACTTCAATTAAATCATTAGTTAAAATACGATAACCAGTTTTATTGATAATTTGCTGATTAACACACACTTGATTAGCTTTAATCCATTTTTGAATTTGAGCACGGGTATATTCAGGATGAAACTTCAAGATTATTTTATCAAGTCGATCTGAATTTTCATTATTTTTAAAAGCAAAAGTAGTAATTGTCTTTCTCCTCTTTACTCATCAGTTTTAAAAACATAAATTAGCAATAATATAACGCCTATTGTAATTAAAATATCGGCAATATTACAAACAAAGTTTAAAAATGGTAAATTAAAAACATTTAAATAAATCATGTCAACCACATAACCCCGAAATAAACGATCACAGGCATTACCGATAGTCCCTGCCAATAAAAATGCGATACTAATTGTTAACCAATGAGAACGATTTTTAAATTTAAAGAACAAATAAATCAAAATTGCTAATGCTATTACAGTAATAACTAAGAAAATTCCTCGTTGACCTGACAAAATATTATAAGCGGCGCCATGGTTATTTAATCGCGTTAAAGCTAGAAAATTAGGAACAATTACAGACTCTTTTCCAGCTGGTAAAGCTATAATTGCCCACTGCTTAATAATTTGATCCAACCCCACACCTAAAATAATAATTAAAAGACTAATCCATGCCATAGTGATTAAAATAGTCCTGTAATTTGATCTTGGTCATTAATATCCATATTTAAAGCAGCTGGTTTGGTAGGTAATCCAGGCATTGTTAAAATATTACCTGTTAAGACTACTAAAAATCCCGCTCCTAGATTAGGAACAATTGATTGAACATGTAAATCAAAATCTGTTGGCGCACCTAATTGATGTGGGTCATCACTAAAAGAATATTGGGTCTTAGCAATACAAATTGGCATTTTATCCCAGCCATGTTGTTCAATTGATTTTAATTGACGTAAGGCAGCTGTACTGAAAACAACTTGCTGTGCCCCATAAATATCATGAGCAACATGTGTGATTTTGGTAGAAATGGATTCATTATCGTCATAAAGTCTTTGATATGCAGTAGCTTTAGGTAAGTCAACAATTGCCTGAGCTAATTCCAATGCACCTTGACCACCATCTTGATGAACCGTTACAGGATAAGCCGCTGCATCTAATTCTTGACATAGTTGTTGTAACAATTTAACTTCGTCATCTGTATCATTGCTAAAACGATTAATTGCTACTAATACAGGTAACCCGTATTGCTTCATGTTTAAGATATGACGTTTTAAATTAGCAAACCCAGCCTTTAAAGCTGTTAAATTAGGTTTTTGAATTTCATCTAACGATAAGCCACCATTATATTTAAGCGACCTAATAGTAGCAACAATTACTGCAGCATCTGGTTTTTTATCTAATTTGGGCGAAACAATATCTAAAAATTTTTCAGCTCCCAAATCAGCACCAAATCCTGCTTCTGTTAAAGCAAAATCACCTAAATGTAAAGCCAAATTAGTAGCAATAATGCTGTTGCACCCATGGGCAATATTCGCAAAAGGTCCACCATGCATAATTACTGGTGTGTGTTCGAGAGTTTGTACCAAATTAGGCTTAATAGCATCTTTTAAAAGTAAAGTCAAAGCACCTTCGGCATGTAAATCTTTAACAAATACAGGTTGTTGGTCATAAGTATAGCCAATCAAAATTTGACCAATTTTTTGTTTTAAATCAGAACGATTTTGTGCTAGACATAAAACTGCCATCATTTCCGAAGCAACTGTAATTTGAAAATGATCTTCTCGCACCACTCCAGAAGTAGGACCACCTAAGCCAATAACTACATTACGCAAAGCCCGATCATTAACATCTAAAGCTCGCTTCCAAGTAATGCGTCGTGGATCAAGTTGCAGCTGATTACCATGTTGAATGTGGTTATCAATCAAAGCTGAAAGAGTATTAATTGCAGCAGTTAAAGCGTGCATATCGCCTGTAAAATGCAAATTAATATCTTCCATAGGCACAACTTGCGCATAACCGCCACCAGCAGCTCCGCCTTTAATTCCCATTACTGGTCCTAAAGATGGTTCCCGCATTGCTACGACTGTTTTTTGTTGTAATTGTTGCAATGCATCAGCCAAACCAATCATAACTGTGGATTTACCTTCACCTGCAGGAGTTGGGTTCATCGCCGTTACTAAAATTAATTTACCCATGGATTGCTTTTTTGACTTTTCAACTACTGCAGGATTAATTTTAGCCTTGTAATTGCCATATAATTCTAAGTCTGCTGATTCTAATCCTAGTTTAGCAGCCACTTTAGTTATTGGTTGAATATCTTTACTTTCATTTTCTTGTGCAATTTGAATATCAGTTTTCACAAGCATCACTTCCTAAATTTAATTTTTTTAATTGTTTAATACCCTTTTTACTTACCCATAACTGTAAGGGAAAATAACTTTTATCTTGAAAAATAAAAACACATTGATGTCTTTGGAATTTGACATTTTTGATTTGTGCAAAATTAAAATGATGCTGGTTGGTATTAATTAATCCGTGAATCGTTAAAGATTGTTGATGACTATCAATTATTAGGGTATGCCGTTGAATTTGTAAAAGTATAATTATAACAGCTAAAACTATTAATCCCCAGCCCCAATAATTATTCCACTGACTCTCAAAAAGAACGATTCCGCCTAACAAAAGAACACTTAAAATCCAGCACCAAGCAATAATTCCCAGTTGGTTGGCTAGTTGATAGTGAATTCTTTGAATGATTTCACCCCATTTACTAATTTCAATAGCTTGATTTTATCACAAAATTAATTGCCATTGGTAAAGAGTGAATTTATTTCCATTGAAGAATCCATGACAAATACCAGTTTTAAAGTTATGATTATTTATTATAAACAACTTGCAAATGGAGATTTAGTTATGATAAAAGAGTACGCACTTAAAACCAACTTAGCCGTTATTAATGCCAATGACATCACTGCTGAGGAACAAAATCGTTTAATTAAGGATTATAAAATTACTCGAGAAACGATTAATTATGCGTTAGACAAGTTTGAGCGTCCCCGCATAAGTTACACTGAGGCAACTGATAGTTATTTAATGGTCATTAGTATTCCGTCTTTTAAAGATGATCTTGCCAAAATGGTCCAATCTGTAACTATTATTGTCAATGATCAAAATATTATTTGCTTTACTAATAAATATAGCCAACATATTATGGGTTATATTGTTAAATTTTTTAATCAAGATCAACAACTATCACATGTTGCTTTTCAATTATTTGCCTATCTTATTCATCGGATTTCTGATGAATTCTTAGATATTGTCAAACATTTTTATGATCAGCAAGAAAAAATTGAAGTTGCATTTCATAAACGTTCCAAAAGAGCAGCAACGATTAAAACTTTAGCCGAACTTCAATCAAAGATTACTTTCGGTTTAACAGCAACTTCAGGCAACGAAAACTTAGTCGGACAAATTCGCGCCTTTTTTAAAATGCCTAACAACAAATTAAAAATGGATCATAATTTGCGTCAACAATTAGAATCAGCCCGTATCGAATCCAATCAAGCTTTGAAAGATTTTCAATTAATAAATGACATCGTCCAACAGTTGTCGGGAACATATAATAATATCTTAAATAATGATACCAATGATGTAATGCGTTATTTAACAGTTTATTCTCTCATTTTAACCATTCCTACGATTGTAGTTGGGTTTTACGGTATGAATATGCATTTACCATTAGCTGATGGTAAATGGGCTTGGTTGTACGCCCTTATTATCACGATTGCTTTAACGGCTATTTTAATTATTGATATGATTCGCCGTCATTTTTTATAAGTTGGATGTCCCCAATATTGGAAAAAGTCAGTCCTTAAGGCGCCATTATACAATTTACGTCGTTTAGTAGCCTTTGTGCCATAGTACTTTTCAAATTCTAGATCACTTGACAAATAGTACTTACTCCAGGTAGTTAATTGTGAAAAGTTATCGCCCATTTGTTGGTAAAGATTACGAGCTTGCTTTTGGTCTTGCATTCGTTTGCCATAAGGTGGATTAGCAATTAATATTCCATTATCAGTCGTAATATTAAGGTCTTTTACAGCAACTTGTTTAAAACTGATATCATGCAAAACACCCGCTTGATGAGCATTTAATTTTGCAATATCAATCATTGATCCGTCAATATCACTAGCCTGAATCTGCAAATCACCGCTAGGAAGAATTTGCGTGCGGGCTTGTTCTTGCGCATTAGTTAGCAAATTGGAATCAAACCAGGGGAATTTTTCAAACGCAAAATGTCGCTGTAAACCTGGTGCAATATTGCGACCAATTAAAGCAGCTTCAATTGCAATAGTTCCAGAACCAGTAGTTGGGTCACAAAAAGGATCATTAGCGCGCCAAGGTGTTAGTAAAACGAGTGCTGCTGCAAAGTTTTCTTTTAAAGGAGCTCCACCATGTTCTTGCCGATAGCCTCTTTTAAACAGTGATTCACCTGTGGTGTCTAATGTTAATTCAGCATGATCTTTTACTAATCTGATTTCGATTTGAAAGGTGGGGCCACTTTCAGGCAGCCAACCATGGCGATGATAAACTGTGGTCATCTTATCAACAATTGCCTTTTTGGTTAGTGATTGAATATCGGGTTCTGAGTGTAATTGTGAGCGAACACTGCGTCCCTTAACTGGAAAAGCAGCATCTAATGGTAACCAATTGTCCCAACTAACAGATTTAACATTTTCAAATAACTCATCAAAAGTTGTTGCTGTAAATTCTTTTAAAACAATTTTAATGCGATCCGCACTGCGTAACCATAAATTAGTATTAACAATATCAGCTAATTCGCCTTCAAAGTAGGCCTTACCATTTTCTAATTGGACTTGATAGCCTAAATCCTGCAATTCCTTTTTCGTAATAGCCTCAAATCCACTAGCCATAGTTGCTAATAATTTCATAATTTTCTCCTTCTATATATAAAAAGGGCGGACATAGTTGTCCACCCTTTGGCTTAGCAGATTTCTATAAGCCACGTTCTGTTCCAGCAGTTACGCCACTAACTGCCTTTTGTAATCATCTATCTACACTTTACAGTGTTTTCGACGTGAGTTTAATTCCCCGTGTCGAAACTCCCCTACCAAAGTTTGGGTTTCCTGCTCGTGGGGTTTACCCGTTCCAATCTTTTGTTTCCAAAAGTATGCGTCTCTGTGGCACTTTCAGGTTACTCGTACATAGCCTTTGTTAAGACCTTAGAATTTTCACCGCCGTAATCTGATTAACAGATTCTCCAGCTTATTGGGCTGAACGCGAACACTATAAGCATTGCAGCTTATGCCGGCGTGGACTTTCCTCAGTTTGCAATAAACAAACCGCGATTACACAAAACCTGCATTTAATATCTTACACTCTCTGACCTAAAAATGCTAGCCTTTAATTCAATCTCGTGGTAATTGATCGCTTGAATTAACAATCGGTTGGCGCTGATCGTCAGCTTTAGCATAATTAACAGTATTTGCAACTGTTGCTGATTGACCAAATACGTGCCGTTCTAGATTAGATAATCGTTTTAAAATGTCATAATAAGTTGTTCCTGGAGCTGAATTGTCCAAAGAATCGGTAACAGAACTCACAGGTGTTACTGACTGTGCAGTTTCTTTGGGACTAACTTCAGTCTTAACACCACTATTATTATCAATTTGATCAATGAGACGTTTATTTTCAGACTTTAAATCAGCAATTGTTTTTTCATATGCTTCATAGTCTTGAATAATTTCATCTAAAAAAGCATCGACCTCTTTAGCACTATACCCTTTTATGGCAGTTTTAAATCTTTTCTCTACAATTTGTTTTGGACTTAATTTAACCTCTGTCATTTAATACACCCCAATCTTACTAATTCATTATAACAAAAACTAGTGGCCGCTTTCTTAATAACGTAGAACTTTAGTTTTTTTTAAAAATCTACTTGTGCATCAATAAAATCTTGCAAATCATAAAAATCAACTAACCGCAAATCATAATCATGCTCTTTTTGATATTGTTTAATAGCCCGATATTCATATTGTGCTTTTCCTGGATGTTCTAAGTCATAAACCATTAAACCAGCATCCGTATGTTGCAACATAAATTGTTGCCAATTAGTAAATTGACTTGGATTTACATAATCTTGTGCACTAACGCTGTTCACATAATCAGCTTGTTGTTGAGCAAGGGCAAAGCGTTGTTGATTTTTTTCACTCCAATTGTTTGCTATATTAGTAAATGGTAACATAATTGCTGTTTTTAAGTGATAGGTTTGAAATATTGAATTTTTTTTAACTGTTTCAATCGTATATTGTTCGATTCCTAATTGACCGCCTGTTAAAATCCATTGCAAACCATCTTCACAATAATCTTGTAAAATTTGTGTCAAATAATCCATAATAATTTTCTTTTTGGGATCCTCATCTTGAAAAATTCCTAATTCATAGGAACGATATCCACTGACCCATAAATTTTTAATATTTTCCATTTAGTATCTTTCTTGTCCATTAAGGAACCATGATATAATATTCAACAGCTAGGAGTGATATAATTTGACTATTAATTATCCCCAAGGCACAAACTTGACAGCTAATTCGATTACCAAAAAAGGACCGACAATTTTTGGTGATCGTGGAATGACCTTGGAACAAGAAATCAACGAAAGTAATGCTTATTATCGTAATCACAAGGTGGCCGTCATTTATAAAAAACCGACACCGATTCAAATTGTCAAAGTTGATTATCCTAAACGCAGCCGCGCAGTGATTAAAGAAGCCTATTTTCGGCAAGCATCCACAACTGATTATAACGGTGTCTATCAAGGACATTACATTGACTTTGAAGCCAAAGAAACACGACACAAACGTTCATTTCCCTTGAGCAACTTTCATGAACATCAAATTCAACATCTAGATAGTTGCTTGCAACAAGCTGGTATTTGTTTTGCAATTATTAAATTTGTAACACTCCAACGTTATTTTGTGTTGCCTGCACAAGTGCTAATTGACTTTTGGCAAAGTGCCATTAAGGGTGGTAAAAAATCAATACCATTGGCATTCATTGAAAAAAAATCCTTAGAAATTAAGGCTGGCTATAACCCTATCTTACCCTATTTAGATATTTGCCGCCAACTAATTAACCAAACAGGAGAAAATCATGGCTAATTCACGTATTGAAAAATATCATCGTCAAAAAAAACCGCAAAAATCTCATCATAAAGGACTTAAATACCTTTTAAATGCTATCTTGGCTTTGATTGTTATAATGGTCGTTGTTTTTGTCTATTATGGTATTAGCGCTCCTAGAGTCAACTCAGAAATTTTACAAAGTGGTGGTTCTTCAACTATTTATGATCATAAAGGACAAGAAATTACAACATTAGGTAATGAAAATCGAACCTATATTACCATTGATAAAGTACCCCAATCTATGAAAGATGCTATTATTTCTACAGAAGATCGGCATTTTTATCAAGAACATTTAGGTTTCAATCCATTTCGGATTTTTATGGCAGCAATTAATAATTTGCGAGGAGACTCTATTCAAGGTGGAAGTACGCTAACGCAACAATTAATTAAGTTGTCGGTTTTTTCCACTAAAAAATCTGATCAAACTTTGAAGCGTAAAATGCAAGAAGTTTGGTTAGCAGTCAAGGTAGAGAGAAATTTTTCTAAAGATCAAATTTTAGAATATTATTTAAACAAAGTATATTTGGCTAATGGGACATATGGATTTCAAACAGCAGCTCATTATTACTTTGGTAAAAATCTCAATCAATTAACTTTAGAACAAATGGCACTGCTGGCTGGAATGCCACAAGCACCTAATAATTATGATCCATATAAAAATCCTGATGCAGCTAAAACCAGACGTGATTTAGTATTAAAAGCTATGTACAACAATCATAAAATCACTTTAGAACAAGCTCAGAATGCTAAAAATACCCCAATTACTTCAGGTTTGAAAGCCTATCGCCCGAACACGGGAGTTGGAGAAAATAAATTAATTGTAGATCCCTATATAAAAGAAGTGATTCATGAAGTTAAAGCGAAAGGTTTCGATCCTTATCGCGATAACTTAAAAATTACTGTTAATATGGATACCAAAGTGCAAAAACGTTTATATGAAATAGTTAATAGCGATGAAATTGCTTTTCCTAATAATTTATTTCAAACAGGCGTTAGCGTCGTTGATCCTAATAATGGCGCCGTAATTGCAATGATTGGCGGGCGCAAATTAGGTGATGTGCAGTTAGGATTAAATCGAGCAGTTCAAACTTCTCGCAGCAACGGTTCCACAATGAAGCCTATTTTGGATTATGCACCTGCAATTGAATATTTACATTGGCCTACTAATCAAATTGTTCGAGATACTCCTTACACCTATCCTGGCACCAATATCAGTTTAAATAATTGGGATTATTCTTATATGGGTAATATTACCATGCGTACAGCTTTAGCTGAATCTCGTAATGTTCCGGCAATTCGCACATTAGGAACGGTAGGATTTGATCGAGCACGTAAATTTGCCCGTAATATGGGAATTAATGTGCCTCAAAATGAAGGATTATCTGCGGGAATCGGCAGTGAGGTTTCTTCTTTACAATTAGCTAGTGCATACTCAGCTTTTGCTAATGGTGGCACTTATTATAAACCTAGCTATGTTTCCAAAATTCAAACTATTGATGGTTTTAACCACCACTATGATCCTACTGGTAAAAAGGTAATGAGCGAAGCTACTGCTTATTTAATTACTGACATTTTAAAAGATGTTGTGAAACCTACAGGAATGGGCTCACAAGCTTATATTAGTGGCCTTTATCAAGCAGGTAAAACCGGCTCGAGTAACTATAGCAATGAAGAAATTGCCCGTAATCCTTCATTAGCAAATATGTCTAAAGATACTTTATTTACTGGATACACCAAAAATTATGCTATTGGCGTATGGACTGGCTATGATCAACCTAATATCCATGGACTAGACGCTACTCAACAAAAAATTGCGGCACAAATATATCAGCATTTGATGCGTTATTTAGCAGCACATTCCAATAACCAAAATTGGAATAAACCGTACAGTGTAGTTCGGGTGGCTGGAACCAACATCTTATATATTCGTCATCATCGTCCTAATAATATTCCAGCTCATTCGACTATTAATAACAACAACGACAATAGTGCAAATGAAGTCGTACCTAATCGTGGTCGACGCGCACATTCTAATAATAGCGCTGAATTTGGTACTGATGATGATAATCGCAGTAATAGTGATTGGGATAATAATTCCAATTCTAATAACAATAATTCAACTAACAGTTCTCCTGACACCACTACCCCACCTACCAATGGCAATAGTGCTACTAATCCTAATAATAATACTGATAATAATTCCAATTCCACAACTCCGCCTGCTTCTAATACTCCTCCAGTCGCGCCCCCGGCCAATAATGGTCAACCCCCTACTCAATAAAACAAAACGTTAGACACTCTAGAATTTCTTAAACTGCATAAGCAAAATCTTAAAAAAGCAAAAACCATTTTAAACTAATTTTGGTTTTTGCTTTTTGTTTTCTTCTTTGAACTAATCTTTTAGAAATTTTAAGGTACACTAAAAAAATGCTTGTCTTCGATATTCGCTAGGCGTTTAGCCTTGGAGTTTTGAAGAATACGTTGAGTGCTGTACAACTGAGTATATTCTTGAACAACTTTGACTTTGAATTTTTCAGAGATATTAAGTCATAATAAATACCTCACAATCGCTAGTCTTTGTCTAACAATTATGAGGCATTCCATTTTTCTATACTTTTTATTTTTTTTCTATTTTTGATGTTGTAATGCAAATTATTGCTATACATATTAATGACATTAATATGTTTCCTAATTTTTGATTTTTGAATAATGGAACAATGAAATAATAAGATGGCATATAAATTAAAAGTAAAACTATTACTGGTATTATTCTTTCTACTTGTTTTTTTTTCATTATTGGTATCCCCACTTTTCTGAATTTAAATAAAGTGTAAATCCATTCCTGTTGCCCCTAACATAATTTCCGCCGCTGTTTATTTATGATAGATTGAGGAATTTTGGCGTATGCTTTTGAATCTTGTTGCTTACCATAATCTAAAATTTATTTTTTTAATTCTCTTTATTAAATTGTTGTTGATTGGTTATTCAATGTAGCTGCCCCAGCGTGATGGAGTTGTTGTTGCGCCGAGTGAAATAGCTAAAAGGGTAATTACACTTGCTCTTTTAATAGTTTGTTTCATTGGTGACACCTCCAGGTTTTTATAAATTTTCTATGTTGGGATTATATCTAAAAATAAAATTAAAAGTCAATATATTTTTTAATTTTATTTACGTTTAATATTAAAAAACTGTTGTAGTTGGTGCTGTTAGTGCTATGTCCTTTTAATATTCACTAATTTTCATTCTTAGAATGATATAATTTATTTTTGGCAACTTATCTCGAAAAGATGTGCTTCGTTGTTGAAAGAGATATTTGTCTTTGTAATTTTAGTACATCACGATACTATAAAATAAAAAATGCTCCGGCTAAACTTATTCAAATACATTGTGGCAGATACCGGATATGGTGGTGAAGCAAAGAGACAATTTCAATTAAATTAGGAATCCTGTTAATGATAATGACTTTATCTCAATTAACCAAGTTTTGGGCTAACTATGATAAACAACTTACACTCAATGGTAAATGCATAAAAAATAGATTCAAAATTTTGGATTTTCCAAAGGTTTGAATCTATTAATGCTGATCTTTTTCCCAGATTATTTGTTATTTTTGATTACTCAATTCCCATTGATCACAGATTTGCACAATAAGCAAATCTTGGATTTGTTTTTCATTATGAAAGTTATATTTTCTTCCCAATTCAATTAAAGCATGATGTCCCCTAATCCACAGATTATCTGGCAAAGCACTAGTAATACGACGCTCGATTTGATTGACTGTTGCTGTAGAAGATACAAAATGGAGCCTCTTAGAAATTGCACTAACATGAGTATCAACAGCAAATGCAGGAATACCGAAGCAATCTGCTAAGACAACATTGGCAGTTTTAGTTCCGACCCCCGGCAAGGTAACCAATTGCGATTTAACTGAGGGTACTTCGCCATTAAAATGGCGACATAAATTTTGAGCACAGGCAACTAAATAACGTGCTTTATTATGATACAAACCAATAGATTTAATTAATGGCTCGATTTCAGATATTGTAGCTGTTGCCATTGCTTGTGGAGTAGGAAATTGCTGGAATAATTTTGGAGTCACCTGATTAACTGACTTATCTGTTGTTTGCGCACTTAGTAAGACTGCAATTAAATATTGAAAATTACTTTGAGCTTGTAAACTAGGACCCGCGTTGGGAAATTCTTTTAAAATAATTTGAAAGGCTTGATTAATTTGAGGGGCAGATAACAATTTTAATTACCTCCATAATGTGACTTATTATTTTGGAGTTGAGCTGCGGTGGTGATGTGTTGTTTTTCCCAATTAATCAAAATACGATCTATATATTTTAAAGAATAAACTTGATTTAAAACTGCCTCTTTTAAAGCTAAATTAATAATTTCAGGGCTGTAATTGTCTTGGGTTAACCATTCTTGAATCGTTTGTCGTTCAATGGGTGACAATGGTCGACCAAATTCCACTTCAATTTTTTGAAAAATAGTCTGCGCGGCATCATCTTTTTGGGCAGGTTTTGAAGATTCCTGCAAATTTTGCAAAGCTTCATAAACCGGTGATAAGTCGTAGTAATCTTGAAATTTATGATTTTCACTAGTTTGGGATTGAATTTTGATTAATTTTTTATCAATTAAACTTTGTGTTAATTGATAAATTTGAGCAGCCGAAAAACCAGTATTGTGAGTCAATTGAGCAGTTGAAGGAAATTTGACACCCAATTCTTGAAACATCTTTAAATTGACAAATAAGACAAATTCTTCACTCGTTAATTTTAAATCTTGAAAATGTTGGATTAATAAGTTATTAATACTAGTACTACCGGCATTGACGACACTTTTCCAATTAACCATTATTACACCACTTTCTTAAAAAGATAACTTAATACTATACATACTTTAATGAAAGAGGATGGAACAAAATGTTGTCCCATCCTCCTGTAATAATTTTTCTAATTAAGGGCGTAATCGATTAATCATTCTTGGGAACGGAATAGCTTCACGTAAATGATCCAAATGACAAATCCAAGTAATGGCCCGTTCTAACCCTAAGCCAAAACCAGCATGTGGTACAGAACCGTACTTACGTAAATCTAAGTACCAATCATAAGCTTCTAAATCTAAGCCCTTTTTAACCATTTCAGCTTTTAACTTATCATAATCTGCTTCTCTTTCAGAACCACCAATGATTTCACCGTAGCCTTCAGGAGCCAGCATATCAGCACAAATATATAAATCATCTCTAGTAGGATGAGACTTCATATAGAAAGGTTTAATAGCCTTAGGATAATTCAAAACAAAAACTGGTTGTTCAAATTGATCGGAAATATATGTCTCTTCGGGTGCACCAAAATCATCACCCCATTGAATATCAATTCCCCCCTCTTGACAAAGCTTGATAGCTTCATCATAAGAAATCCGTGGATATGGGGTTTTAGTATAACGAGCCAAAACTTCTGGATCACGATCTAAAAGCTTTAATTCGTATTGGCAATTATCCAAGACAGACTGTACTAAGAAAGCAATATAACGTTCTTGAATCTGTAAACTTTCTTCTTGATGCATAAATGCCATTTCAGGTTCAATCATCCAAAATTCAGTCAAATGACGGCGTGTTTTAGATTTTTCTGCACGGAACGTTGGTCCAAAAGAGTACACTTTATCAAAGGCCATTGCCCCCACTTCTTCATATAGCTGACCACTTTGAGACAAATAAGCTTCAGTATCAAAGTAGTCAGTGGCAAATAATTCAGTCGTTCCTTCTGGGGCAGTACCTGTCAATAATGGAGCATCAAATTTTATGAAGCCTTCTTGATGAAAGAAAGTGTAAGTAGCACGAATTAATTCATCACGAATTCTCATAATAGCAAAAGGACGCCGTGAACGTAACCATAGATGCCGATTATCTAATAAAAATTCAATCCCATGCTCTTTAGGAGTGATTGGAAAATCTTCACTTTCACCAACAACTTCTAAATTAGAAACCTCAATTTCATAGCCGAAATGAGACCGTTTATCTTGATGGATAATGCCGGTTACATAAAAACTTGTTTCTTGGCGTAATTTTTTAGCTATTTCAAAAACTTCTTCACTGACATTGCTTTTGACGACAACACCTTGAAAATAGGCAGTACCATCACGTAATTGTAAGAAAGCAATTTTCCCAGAAGAACGTTTGTCAGTGAGCCAAACGCCAATCTTCACTTCTTCATCAACATGCTTTGGGGCATCAATAATATTAATTTGCTGCATTACTTATTCCTCCAACATTATAATTAAATTTAAAGATTATTAATAACTTGGACAATTTTGGTATTTTTAAAATTAGTTAAATAATAACCAACTGTTTGATTCTTGTTAACAAAAGTTATCTCCCAAACCGGTTTTTGCTGATGATAACCTAGAGCAACTTTGGTAATTTTCTTCGGATGTTGATTGTCCTCCACAATTTGCCGAGCTTGGTAAGGTAAATTTGCTTTACCTTTTAAGACATTAATTTTACCACTATGCCCATTGATAATAACATATTTAAATTGTTGGGGATGGTGCTGATCATAACCACCCACTGAAAAATAACGCTGTTGGCGGTCAAACTCCGAATAAAAAGTTGCATTTGTCACATCAGCCTTACTTTGAGCTACATTAAGTGCTTGTGTTCGAGCTGAACTATGTAAGCCAGTAGCTAACAAATAAAAAGCCCAAACCAAAGCAACTAATGCAATGAAAATAATAATAATAGCTGTCCGATGCCATTGATTTTTCATGAGTACTCCTTATTAACATTCTTATATAGTGTATCAAAAATTAGTCCGAAGCAACATATTTATTTGCAGAGCAATTTCGGAAATGGCTAGCTGATTGTTGTAAGGTGGCAATTCTAATTCGTGATACATTCGTTCTCCATATTTGGTTGAAGCAATGCGATCATCTAAAATAACAATAATACCCTGATCTGACGGAGAACGAATCAAACGCCCCACTTCTTGTTTAAGGCGCCTAACTGCTGTTGGTAAACTTTCAACTTGAAAAGGATTAAATCCTTGTTGGCGCCAATAGTTATTTTTAGCTTGAACTAAGGGATTACTTGGGGCTTCAAAAGGCAAACGGGTAATGACTAGTAACTTTAACTCACCAGCTGATAAATTCAGCCCTTCGCCAAAGCTATTGGCAGCTAATAAGATAGCAGTAGGATTTAAATAAAATCGTTTTTTAATTCGTTGATTAGATCCTGTTATCCCTTGTGCTAAGATTTCTCGTTGATCAGAGATCTTAGTTGATATTAAATACTGATAAGCAGTCTGTAAAGTTGCCAAAGAATTAAACATAATTAATGCTTTACAAGTAGTATTAGTAAGCAATTGAGCTATGCTATGTGCTAAATAATTGTCAAATTCTGGGTTATTACGTGGATTTGCTACATCCCTGGGTAAATATACTTGCAACTGCTGATTAAGATCATAATCACGTTTTAAAATCAAGTAATCTTTTTTGGGTAATTTTTCTTTGATACCCAATTGCTGACAAAAATTACGAAAACTATGGTGATATTGTAAAGCTGCACCAATAAAAATCGTTGTTCTAAACTTTTCTTGGAGTTTGGTTACTATCGTATTTTGATTAAACATTTGCGTGGCTAAACTAATGGAGTCCCAATTACTATAATCCTGCATCATTACCATAAGCCCTGTGTCAGGCTGCCAAACTGATAAACCAGCTAATACTTGTTCTAATTGGTGTTCTTGCTGCCAAAGAACTTGATATTGAATTTTTAATTGATAGATAATTTGCTCAATAGTTAATAAAGAATTCGTTTTAGTCACTTCATAAAGTTGTAGCAATTTGGTTAGCCGTGCTAAAATCGCTTGTAAATCTTGAGCCAATTTATTCAAACTTTTAACAGTTCGGTGATGCAATTGTTCACTGCTTAAAGTTAAAACCATTTCAGACTTGCGTTTTGATAACGGGATTTGCTTTTTTAAATAGTTACTTAATAAATCTGCTTCTAAAAATTCCAAACGTTGTTTTGCAGTATTAAAGTCAGCATCCAAGGCTAATAAATCGTCATGAGTCCAAGAATTAAATCTAGTTTGATTAAAAAAGTTTCTAATAGTTACTCGTTGTTGATATAAAATATCACTTATTTTTTTTAAAGCATCTTTTAAAGTACGAAAAATTAGATGCGCTTGCGGTTTTAATGATTGTTGCAAAATATTGTTGGCTTCATCAATAAGTAATACGCGCTTGTTATCCCACAACTTTGTATCCAAATTATCTAACAAATAAGCATGATTAGTAATTAAAATATCACTTTGGAGCGCATTTTGCCAGCGGCGCCGCCAAAAATCATATTCATAAAATAAACCTGATTGCCGATGTCCATTACTTACGATTAATTTGAAAAAATCACTTTGATAATTAGTTAAATTCAATTCTGATAATTCACCGGTTTGCGTTTGTGTTAGCCAAACAATAATGCGCATTTTTACTAAATCTGTTTGGCGATGACCAAAGTTATGCCGTAATACCTGATAAAAATTATCCAGATCTAAATAATTATGCGCACTATTAATAATCGTGGCACTATATTGGCGCTGTCGCAATCGTTCCAATAACGGCAGCGATTCTTGTATTAATTGCTGCTGTAACAACTTAGTGGATGTTGCAATAATAACTTGTTTGCCTTGGTCTAAATAATACGATAAAGGAAATAAATATCCTAACGTTTTTCCCATCCCTGTGGGAGCATCCACTAATGCTAAAGGAGTTTGTTGACTGACTTTACGTTGGATGAAATTCATCATTTTCATTTGTTGGGGACGACAAGCAATAGTCTGATTAAATATTGTAGATTTTTTGGCCGTTGTTACTGGATATTTACTATTCATTGGCGTGCTATTAACAACTGTTTGTGGCTTTTTGAAAACCAATCCTTGAATATTGATTAAATAATCAGGTAATTTGCTGGGGTTCTTGCAAGCCTGATCAATCATTAATTCAACAAAATCACCAGTTTGGCGAATTAAACTGTGCGTAAAATGCTTCAATAACTGTAATGTCGGTTGCGGCAAATGTAATAATTGCTGTTGCAAGTACAAAAATAGCTGTGCCGTTACTAAAGCATCACTATCAGCTTGATGCGGATTTAAATGTTGAATATTTAAATAACTGGTTAAATCAGCTAATTTAAAACTGGGCGCTTCAGGTAAGAGAATCTGGGCCAATTCTACTGTATCAATAGCTGCTTGTGGTACATAATTGATGCCTGCCGCATGTAATTCAGACTGTAAAAATGGCAAATCAAAATTAACATTGTGGGCCACAAAAACTGCACCATCTAAAACTGCTTGAATTTGATACGCAAAATGAGCAAATTCAGGTTGCTGCTCTAGTTGTGCATTAGTAAGACCGGTTAATTCTGCAATTTTAGAACTGAGTTCTTTTTGCGGATTAATTAAAAAGTTATATTTGTCTGTTATTTGCTGTCCTTCAATAACAACAGCAGCAAATTGAATTATCTGATCACCAGATTTAAATTGTGTTCCGGTAGTTTCTAAATCAACTACTACATATTTTTCTTTAATCATCATGCATTTATTTTACTTCAACTACCTGATTGATGGAAAGTAAACAGAGGTATTTATGTGCAACTTTTTGATGAGCAATTTGTTCAACTGCTTGCTGATATAAGTTCAATTGACCAGAATACTCTTGGACAGCATTTGGAATCGAGTGTTTTCCGCTAGATTTCTGGGGATCTAAATAATCTGTTTTGTAATCAAAAATAATAATTTGATTGTCTGCATCCCTAAATAAACCATCAATAATTCCGTGAATTAAAATCTGATCATCCATTTCTTGGCTCATTTGTGTAAATAAACGTTTTGCAGGCAACAACAATGAAAACGCCCATTCACGATGAAGCTTAGTTTGTTGCTGTAATATTTGTTGCCCTAAATCTGATTGATAAAATTGAGCTAGACTAGTGTAATTAATTTTTGCTGCTACTGCAGCGGTTAATATTTTTTGCTGAACCAGAGTATGTGCCAAAGCTTGAAAATCACTCATTGTTGGTTGTTTTTTTAAGTCAATTTTTTGTAAGAGCAAATGAGTAGCACTCCCAATATCAGCAGGAGTAACTGCCACTTTTTCATCAGTCAAAAAATGTGGTCGAACAAAATCATCTAAAATATATCGATTACCTTGGGGTTTGTGTTGCTGCCAATCAATTACGGGTAAATCTTGATCATCAGGACTAGCAAAAAGATGCTTAATTTCTGAAACTGATTGATAAGCTGTTGTTTTGGTAGCTACATTGTAAGGGTAACTAAAATTCAAAATTTTCTGGACAGTGCTTTTGAATAAGGGAGTAATTTCTTGATTCATTGCTGAGTCATCTGGTTGTTGATTGGCAATAGAAGCAGCCGGAGTGATTTTTTGAGGAGATTTACAGTTTATTACAAATTGGAAGGCACTCTGAGCTTTAGCCTCCACTTGATCTTCTGTAAATTGTCCATTAAGTCCCCATACATATTGCAACATATTTTGAAAAGAATTAAATTTGCTACGAATAGCAGTATCAATGACTGTGTCTGTTTGATTGGGAAGCTGCCAATTATTCCACTCTTCTTCAAGGCTTTTTTTGGTAGAACCGACAAGAATTAATTTTTGCTGCGCTCGCGTTAAAGCCACATATAACAAACGGATTTCTTCCGATAAAACTTTGTTTCTTTGCTTGGCCTTGGCAGTATACATAGGTAAAGTTTCATAAATAATATGAGTCTGCTGATCTAAATATTTGATACCAATACCTTGTTGAGTATCAAACAAATATTTGCGATGGCTGTCTTCATTATTAAAGCGATGGTCAATATTTAAAAGAAATACTATAGGAAATTCTAAGCCCTTGCTCCCATGAATAGTCATTACGGTAATCTCATTACTTTCCTGCTGATATTCAAGAGGTTGTGCCAAATCTTTTTGATTATTTTGAATATGTTCAATAAAACGAATAAATTGAAATAAGCCTTTAAATTCCATTTGTTCAAATTGATCTGCTCGCTGATAGAGAGCATGTAAATTAGCTACTCGTTGGCGACCATTAGGCATCCCCTGCACATAGGACAAATAGCCCGTTTGCAAATAAATTTGCCAAATTAATTCAGAAATGCTGATTTTAGGGGCTTGTTCGCGAAAACCTGCCAGTTGTTCCATAAAATGCTGAACTTTAGTGGTCAATTTATGTGCAAATTCATTTTTTTGATTATAACTATTGTCAGCTAAATAATTAATTAAAGCCTGGTAATAATCACCAGTACGACTATTAATCCGCAAGTACGCTAGTTCATTTTCGTTGAGTCCGCCAATCATGGACCGCAATACTGCAACTAACGGGATGTCTTGGCGAGGATTATCAATAATTTTGAGCATTGATAGCATCACACGGACTTCCGTCGCTTGAAAATAGTTTGCAGCATCTGGTACCACAATCGGCAAATGAGCCTGCGCAAATTGATTAACGATGTCATTATTTAGACTTTTTACGCGCGTTAAAATTACAATATCCGAATATTTTAAGGGTCTTTTTTGACCACTTTGACGATCATATATTTGATAATTATCCGCAAATAATTGTTGGATTTTTTCAATAATTAAATTAATCTCTGCTTGCTCATTAGTAGTATCAGTAGAATTTTCAGCTGCTTGATTTAAAATAACATCAGTAGTTGTATCCAGATCAGCTGGAAAATCAGCTCCAGCAATCAGCCGGGTATCTTGAGTATAATCCAGGTCTCCTAAATGCTGATCCATAACTCGTTCAAAAATACCATTAACGGTATCAATCACATTTTTAGTTGAACGAAAATTTTCGGATAAGTTAATTAATTGTCCCACTTGCGAATCAACTTGCATACGCTGATACTTGTGTACAAATAGCTGTGGTGCTGCTTGGCGAAAACCATAAATCGATTGTTTGACATCACCGACCATAAATAAATTAGCCGGATTATTTCTTCTAATCTGTTGGACAATTGCTTCTTGCAGCGGATTAGTATCTTGATATTCATCAACTAGAATTTCTGTAAATTGTTGTTGATAGTACTCTTTAGCAACTGCAATCCCATCTTTTTGAGTTTGTAAAATTTGCATAGTGTAATGTTCTAAATCATTAAAATCCAAACTGTGCTGTGCTTGTTTTTCCTGTTTGAATTTTTTTAAAAATTTAACTTCCACTGTAACCAGCTTATCCACCAGCTGACCGGCAGACTGTAAAATTTTTTGCCATTGTTGATTATCAAGCGCAAATAATTTATATTGCAATTCTTGTAATTGCTCTGTAATGCTGCTTTTCAAATTTTTAAACGGCTGCATAATTTCTGGCTCAGTCTTTGCTTTAGCCCGGCCTTTAATTGGCGGCAGTTGCACAATTAAGCGTCGCAAGTCATCCCATAAAAGCTCTGGCAGTTGTTGTTGAATTTGTTTTAGCTGCTCATTTAATGCTGCCAGACTATCATAGTAACCTTCTAGTTGTTCATATGTGTCAATATATTGTAAAGTTTTTTGAACTTGCAGTTTTAAATAGGCAATATTATTAGTCAGCGTATCTAATAATGTTTCTTGATAAAAATCAGTTTGACTAACATCATTTTCGATAAAGTATTGTTGTGATAACTGTGCCAACCACTCATTTGGATTAGGAGTAGTTAAGGCAAAATCCGCCAATTGAAAAATTAAATCCGCCATATCATCGTCGTCGTTACCACTCACAAAATTATCTTCTAAAGCAAAAAATTCCGCATCGTCGGCTTGATAATAGTCTGCACGAACCTTTTGCCAAGCCCGTTCTTTCAGCAAATAACGCTCATTATCATCACTCAGCAAACGAAAAGTAGGATCTAAATCAATTAAATAATAAAACTTACGAATAACCCGCAGACAAAAAGCATGCAAAGTACTGATATAGGCACTTGGAATTAAAGACAATTGCCGGTATAAGTGCTGTCTTTTATCTGGTGAAATTTCCGCGGCTTGATTTTGAATTCGTTTTGTTAAGCGCTGTTTCATTTCTCGCGCAGCAGCATCAGTAAAAGTAACAATTAACAGCTGATCAATTTCTTGACCAGCAATTAATTTTTTAACAATTCGATCCACTAAAATAGTGGTTTTACCCGATCCAGCGGAAGCCGAAACCAAAATATCACTATCATGTGCCGTTAGTGCTTGTTGTTGACTTTTAGTAGGTTTAAACTTAGACATTACTTATGGCTCCTTGGGCTGATTTAATTTTTTAAAAAAGGTTTTCTTGTCAATGTTTTCTAAACTGCGATAATTATTTTCTGGAAGCATTGCATCAAATTGCATAATTGGCAGATAATCACTGTATTGTAAAGCTGTGGTCTGCTTATCTTGGCGTAATGGACTTAATTGATTGTCACCGGTCAAGATTTTCTGCGCTGCTTGCTTAATCAGAAACTGATTATAATGCAGCATTTCAGTAAATTCTTGAGGTGAGACAACTTTTTGCCCGCGAATTTTATAATTTTTAGTAATGGGGAAAATTTGCGAAGCTTGCGTTAAATGCGGCTCTAATAATTGGGCTGTTTTTCCATTATCAATAATTATTCCTTGATATTTATATTGTTTAAATAAAAAGTTTTGATAATCATCCCAATGACCCTTCAAATCTTCAAATTTCACTGTCGGATCTTGCAATTGAAAATAAAATCCCCCTAAAGCAAACGCTGGACCGTCAAATAAAGAAGGATCATTAATTAAACTAGCCAAATAAGTCATCATTTGTAGATTAATACCCGCATAAAATTCAGAAAATTTAAAGTCGTGCTTGCTTGACTTATAGTCAACTACAAAATAATCTTGAGGATCACTTAATAAGCGGTCAATTCGATCAATCCGCCCGCGCACCACCACATCTTGATGATCATTAAGTTGATAACGCAAGGGTTCAATATTGTGTAACGCCCCCACCTGCCCAAAGGCTATTTCCGTTTTGTAAGGATAAAACTCAGCAGAACGTGATTGCTGACGAATAGCTTCTAAAGAACTTTGAGCAGTTTGAATCATTCGCTGTCGCGCAAATTTTTCACTACGAGAAAAAATTTGATACTGTTTTTGAGATAAAATCTTTTGAATAACTTGTGTAGACAAATGCTGCAATTGTTCGGCACTTAATTGATTTATTGTTTGGTGATTATCTTGTAAAGTTTTAATGGTTTGATCCATCACTTCATGGAAAAACGTCCCTTGATTAGCAGGAGTAATTTTAAATTCTGCTCGTGGCTGCAATTTCAAACCGTAACGTAGAAAATATTCATACGGATTTTGGTAAAAAGTTTCCAGTTGCGAAATGGAGGCTATTAAATGGTCACCATATAAAGCTTGACTAATGGTATTAGTTAAGGACTGCGGTATATTTTGATAGTATAAACTCGACCACAACAAATCCAAATATGCTTTATTATCTGGATTAGCAAATAAAATATCATGAATACTCTGCCAAGCCGGTGGGATCTCTTGGTGTTGATCTTGGGCTTGACGATAAATTTCCAGCAAATGATTGAGGGTAATTGTTGGACTGCCAACAGTTCGTAAAACTTGCTGTTCATTATTTGATTTTACACAATCTAAAACTTGTTCTGAGAGATTAAAATGCTGTTTAATTAGTTCAACATATGGTGACAAATGAACTTCATTACCTGATTTAGTGGACGAATAAGTAAAAATTAACCGTTGCTGACTGGATAAAAAGCCAATATCATGCAGATAAGGTTCATTACTATTTAACTGCTGCTCAGTTTCGGGAAGACGTTCATCATCTTGTAATAAGGGATGCAAAACTTTTAAATCATCATCCGACAATAAACTATTATTTGTATTCACCTGTGGCATATCTAAATCATTAGCACCCATAATGATAGTTATTAATTGTTGATTGCTTTGGACCATACCTAATTCAGAAATATGCACAGAATCTAAAACCGAAGGAATGGTTGAATATTGAGCTTGCTCAAAACCATTATTAATAACCAGTAAGAATTCACTGACATCAAATTGATCGTCCCCAAAAATAGTGACATACTCATCCAACAATTGGGCAAAAGTTTTAACAATTTGTTGTGGTTGTTGACTCAGAGTAATATCGCCTGCCTCAATTGCCGTTTGTTCCCATTTTTTCAAATTAATAAAAACACTTAAATTATCTAATAAAGCATATAATTGGCTGCTAGCTTGGCGACAATTACCTGCTGTTTCAGCAATTTGAACAACTGCTTGATAAGTAGACTTAATCAAGCTTTTAATTTGGTTAATTTGCTGCAATTGTGTTTGCAGTTGTGAATTTAAACTCTCACTAGTAAAATCAGCCTCATTAAGCCAATCAGCCGCACGAATACCATGCGCTAAAATATAATTATCTGTCAAATCAACAGCTTGGCGGTATTGAGCAACAGTCATTGTCGCTGGTATTACTAATTCAGTCCGTAAAAAGCGCATGACATCAGTATATTGGAGGTTATTTTGATAGAGCGCAAATAAACTATCAATCAAATCTTTAAAGGCGTGATCCTTCATAGAATGCTGCAAATCCACAAAATAGCTAATTCCTTGATTAGTAAAATAAGGTTCCAAAAATTGGCGATAATCATCTAAATTACGTGCTAAAACCAAAAAATCTCGATAACGGTAACCTTGAGTAGCAACTAATTGACGAATATAAGTAGTAACAGCCGCTACTTCTTTTTGGGCAATTGTATCTGTCCAAATTTGAATAGCACTCGGATCTTGTAATTGTGTGGAAGGATAATGAGCAATATTAGTATTTTGTGCAATCCAAAAATCTTCTAACTGTGCTAAATCAGCACATACTCGTTGTTCAGTGGCGATTTGAGTTGTCACTGGAATTTGTTGCTGGCGGGCCCATTGAAATAAATCTATAAATGTTTTTCGAGGTCGTTGAAAAAAGATACTTTCTTGTTGAGATGAATACGGATGATCTAAGACTAAGCTCAACTCGACACTAGCAGCATGACTAATCATAGTCTGCAAAAGTGTAGTTTCTTGAGCACTAAATTGGGAAAATCCGCTAATTAAATAATGAAAATGACTCTGCTGAGAATCAGTTGTCAGATAGTTATTTAACAATTGCATTAATTGCTGCTGATCGCTGTAATGTTGTTGTGTTTGTTCTTGATAAGAGCGATATATTAGTTGCAAATCAGCCAATTTTAAGGCCAAATCTCCAATTTTGCTGACCTCTTGGGTTAATTGGTCTAAGCGCTCTGCAGTTACATTACCTGTAATTAATTCATTGATTTGATCTTGTAAAGTAGCAATAAAGCCATAACGATTAGCTTCACCTGCATACAAATGCAGCTGGGGCGCGAGACGATGAACAATTTTTGCTAAAATCATCGCCTGAGTTGTGGTTGTTAATTGAGGACTTTGATACAGTGGATCATTACGCAAAAAATACCAAATTAAACGTGAGAAAGAAAAAACCTGCACTTGATTGGTAGCAAACATTTGTTTTTGCGATTTTAAAGTTTTTAAAACGCTGACTTCACTTTCAAATTTTAAATGGTTAGGCACAATCCAAATAAATTGATCATCGGGTGCTTGAGTAATTTGTTGTTGCAAATCTTTAAATAAAATGGCTTGACGATTATTTTGTGCCTTGCCCAAAATAAATTTTAATTTCATATATTTAGCCTCACTGTTTGATTAACTTTATTATAACGAGGAGAATTATGTGTGCAACTGTAAGTATTTGTGTAAAATAGATTAAGGAAAAAGGAGGAATTATTTATGGTTGGTATTGGTCAAACTCATGGGAAAATTATCTTAATTGGTGAACACGCGGTTGTCTATGGGCAACCAGCTATTACGATTCCCCTCTTAGATATCCCCACAATTGTAAAAATTACTCCCATTGATGAAAGTATTTCGCAATTAAGCTCCCGTTATTTTGAAGGACCAATTACTAATTGTCCACCTGAGTTAGCTGGTATTCGTATTTTAATTGAATTGTTAACTAAAGATTTACCGATTGCCACAACGTTTAAAGTTGCAATTAATAGCGACCTACCAATTGAACGCGGCATGGGCTCTTCGGCTGCTACCGGTGCGGCAATTACTAAAGCCATGTTTGATTACGCAAAAGTTCCCTTAGAATATTCTGAATTAATTCATTACACTAATTTTTCAGAAAAAATAATCCATGGAACGCCTAGCGGTATTGATGCTATCACGGTTAATTCTCAACAACCAATTTATTTTATTAAAAATAAAATCACGCAACCATTTTCTATGAATCTAGCAGCGTATTTAGTTATTATCGATTCAGGTATCAAGGGTAATACCGGTGCGGCAGTACATGATTTGCGTGTTTTCAAGCAACAACAACCACAAATAGTTAATCCCCTCTTAGAACAACTAGGTGACCTAACTCAGCAAACACAACAAGCAATCGCCCAGCACGATATAAAGACGTTAGGTCAAATTTTTCAAACCGCCCAAAATATTTTACAAACACTAAATATCAGCAATGCGAACTTAGATAAGTTGGTTAGCACTGCTAATCTTGCTGGTGCTCTGGGCACTAAGATTACAGGCGGAGGTCGTGGTGGTTGTCTCATTGCATTAGCTCCGACTAAAACAATTGCCCAAAAAATCACTCAAGCCGTAAGTTCCCAAGCACAAAAAGTGTGGATCCAATCTCTAGCAAATTTGAAATAGGACGTGATGATAATGACGAAGACTACAGCTCATACCAATATTGCCTTAATTAAATATTGGGGTAAAAAAGATGCTGTGTTACATTTACCCTATACTGACAGTTTATCGTTAACTCTAGATGGTTATTATACAACGACAACAACCCACTTTATTGACGCAGCTCAAGATGAAATTTGGCTAGACCACCAACTTGCTGATGCAGCTTTTGCTGCACGAGTGGAAAAATTTTTAAATTTGGTTCGCACTTTAAATCATTCTCAAAAACGCATTTGTGTTCAGACTGTTAATCATGTCCCAACTGCTGCAGGCTTAGCCTCATCGGCTTCAGGTTTTGCTGCCTTAGCAGGATCTTTAGATAAGCTATTTCAAATGAATTTATCCAAAACAGACTTATCCCGTTTAGCTCGTCGGGGTTCGGGTTCTGCTACCCGCTCAATTTTTGGGGGTTTTGTCCAATGGCATCAAGGTACTGATGATGCATCATCGTTTGCTGAAGCAATTGATGAAAATCCTAATCTTCCTATCCGCTTGTTAAGTGTGGTCATTAATAATCAAGAAAAAAAGATTACCTCTACTAAAGGCATGCTGCAGGCCGTAGAAACTTCACCTTTTTACGCACAATGGCCGCAAGTAGTGCAGACAGATTTAAAGTCTATGTTACAAGCGCTTCGTAATCATGATTTAGAACTTATCGGTCAAATAGCAGAAGATAACTGTTTAGCAATGCATGCGTTAAATTGGACTTCTCGACCGGCATTTACTTATTTTACTGCTGCTACTTACCAGATTATTAACTTAGTACACCAACTACGCGCACAAGGTTATTTAGCCTACTACACAATCGATGCTGGACCTAACGTCAAAATCATTACATCTATTGCTGATTTGGCTCAGGTACAAGCGCAAGTACAAGCCAATTTCCCACAAGCGCAAGTAACAAAATTAAAACCTGGTCCAGGTATTCGTTAATTATGATATAATAGTTGCTTGGTTAATTATTTAGGGAAAGGTTTTGATGATGTGATAACTGTTCAAGCTCCCGGCAAGTTATATATTGCGGGTGAATACGCGGTTGTAGAACCAGGATATCCAGCTATTGTGGTCGCATTAGATCAATTTGTGACGGTTTCCATAAACAAGGCATATGATCATGGAACAATTAATTCCAAGCAGTATGAAGAAATACCTGTACATTGGCGCCGTCATGGCAACCAGTTAATAATTGATAATCGGGATAATCCATTTGAATATATTTTATCTTCAATTAAATATACAGAAAGATACGCTTTAGAAAAGCAGCATCCTTTAGCACTTTTTAATCTTAATGTGAATAGTCAATTGGATGCCCAAGATGGTAAAAAATATGGACTAGGTTCTTCTGCAGCAATTACTGTAGCAACCGTCAAAGCTTTGTCTGAGTTTTATCACTTACATTTAAGCAAAGAAGAAGTCTTTAAATTAGCTTCGATTTCACATTTTAAGGTGCAAAATAACGGCTCATTTGGTGATATAGCTGCTAGTGTTTATGGTGGTTGGATTGCCTATCAATCACCTGATCGCCAGTGGCTGACTCAAATGTTGGCTACAAAATCTTTATCAGAAGTTATCCAATTAGATTGGCCAGAATTAAATATTGAACAGTTAGAATTCCCCGCTAAATTAAATCTGTTAATTGGTTGGAGTGGCAGCCCTGCTTCAACGCCTGTATTAGTTGATAAAATTGCAGTAGCTCGCGCTAGCCAACAAACTAATTATTTACATTTTTTGCAGGCATCTAAAAAATGTTTACAAACCATGATTGCTGGTTTTAAAAGTGGTTCCAGTCAAATTATTAAAGAGCAAATTACGATTAATCGGCAACTTTTACACCAATTAGCCCATTTTAGTGGTGTCAGCATTGAAACACCTAAACTAACACGTTTATGTGAAATAGCCTTAAAACATGGCGCTGCAGCTAAAAGTTCTGGTGCCGGCGGCGGTGATTGCGGGATTGCAGTAATTGATGCTAGTCCTGAAGTTGAAGAAGCTTTATTACAAGATTGGAGTCAAAATGATATCCAGCCTTTAAATTTTAATGTCCATTCCTTAGATTAATAATGAGGTGACAAAATGCCCAAACAGCCACTTGATTGGCAACGCAAAAATGAACATATTTTTTTGGCAGAAAAGTATTATCAACCGACTAATCCATTGTTTGATGAAATCCAATTAATACCAAGCAGCTTGCCTAATTTTACATTTGAGCAAGTAAACTCGACAATTTCTTGGGGCAGCAAGGTGGCCAGTTCGCCTCTATATATTAATGCGATGACTGGTGGCTCACCCCAAACAATTTTAATTAATCAAAAACTAGCTAGCTTGGCAGCCCAATTACAAATTCCTATGGCCGTTGGTTCGATGAGTAATTATCTAAAATATCCGAATAATCCTGAAGTCCAGCGTTCTTATGCTATCGTGCGTGAAACTAATCAGCAAGGGATTATTTGGGCTAACGTTTCAGCTCATACCAATTGGCAAGACGCTAAAAAGTGTGTAGATCTAATTGCTGCTGATGCCTTGCAAGTACATCTTAATTCTACTCAAGAAATTGTTATGGCTGAAGGTAATCATGATTTTATTTGGCTAAATAACATTCAACAATTACTTGAACATATTCAAGTACCTATCATTATCAAAGAAGTTGGCTTCGGTATGAGCGCCCAAATGGCAAACCAATTGCAACAGCTCGGAGTGCAAATAGTTGATATTTCAGGTCGTGGTGGTACTAACTTTGCTCAAATTGAAAACACGCGCAACCATCAGGCTGATTATAGCTTTTTACAGAATTTTGGATTGACAACTTTAGAATCTTTATTAGAGACTAAACCGCTGCAAAAGCAAATGACAATTTTAGCATCTGGGGGTATTCGTTCCCCGCTGGACGTCGTCAAATGTCTTGTCTTAGGTGCCCATGCTGTAGGGATTGCTGCACCAGTCTTGCATATCTTAGAACATCAGTCTTTAGAATCAACAACTCAATATTTTGCAAAGTGGTTACAGCAAATTAAAGAAATTATGGTATTACTTAATTGTTCACAACTTACTGAATTAAAACAAGTTGATTATCGCTTATCAGTCAATCTTAATAACTTTATTCAACAAAAATCTCGTTAGAATTAATATTCCAACGAGATTTTTTAATATTTTATTGATCTTGTTTTAGCAATTTTAGTAATGCTTCATCGCGCTGTTGTACAATTTGTTCGCCTTCACTACCATGCCAATCAAAAAATCCTTGTCCAGATTTTAAGCCTAATTTCTTCTCAGCAATCATCTTTGACAATAAAGGATCAGTTTCTTGTTCAGAACTTAAATCGGCATACAAATACGAACTAATATTTTTAAAAACATCTAATCCGCCTAAATCAGCACTAGCAATAGGACCAACTAAACTCCAACGCCGACCTAAGCTATACTTGATAATATCATCTACAGCTTCGGGTTCAGCAATGCCTTCACTTACAATATGAAAGGCTTCCCGTAAAACAGCTAATTGAATGCGATTGCCAACAAAACCTAAGGATTCTTTCTTTAAGGCTACTGCATGTTTGCCAATATCATTCATTAAATCAACTGTCACATCAATTGTGGCTTGGGTAGTAGATTTTCCAGGGACCACTTCAACTAACGGCATTAATTGTGCTGGATTCCAAAAATGAGCTACCACAAATCTTTCAGGTTTTTGTAAAACTTCTTGAATAGCAGTAGGACTCAATCCAGAAGTATTTGTGGCCAAAATCGTTTCTGGTTGCACATATTCTTCGACTTTTTGCCAGACCTGCTTTTTGATGTCTAAATCTTCAATAATAGATTCAATTACAAAGTCCGCTTTTGAGAGTGCATGTTCATAATTGGTAGTTGTTGAAATTTTATTCAAAATATCTTCAGAATTATCTGTTAAAATACCAGCCTGCTTAAATGTTTCAATATCTGATTTAATTTGTTGCATACCCTTATCTAATGCTGCTTGACTTGTATCAAGTAAATTAACTTGATAGCCCTTCATTGCAAACTGTAGTGCTGTCGCATGCCCCATCGTTCCTGCACCGATATTAGCAATAATTTTTATATTTTTTAAATCCATGACCAAATCTCCTTTATTGGCGTAATCCCTTAGGATAAAAGTTCTTTAACTGCGTACCAACCAACTTACCCCAAGAAAATATTTTATGTTCAAAACTTACAGCTACCCAACCTTTATTGTAACCTTGATTATCAATAATTAAAGCTTCACCATGAACAAAATGCTGAAATTGTTCAGCTTCTAATTCAATTACTTGTTGAAATTGTGTAGGCTTTAAAGCTAAGACTAAAGCATGATTAGGTTCAAAACGATTTTTTTTAAATTCGCCTAGCATCAATCCATTACGAACTATTTGTGGATGGTGCTGAGAAAACTCTAAGGCAGCATTATAAAGCGTGTTCTTTTGGACAATCAGTGAATCGAAATGTACATCAACTAAAGTATGATCAACAAATTCTTGCCATAATTTTAAATTGGGTAATTTCGTAGTATTCATTTTTGCAGTAGAAGTAGCAACTGCATCTCCCGCCTTTTGCAGAGCACAAATAAAGTGGCCCTCACCTTGGTAATGATGCGGAAATAACCGAACTGCTTTACGCAATTCCAAATTATTATCCCCCCATTCAGGGCGTCCACAATCCATGCCTTCATAATGGTGTAACGGTAAAATGGTCAGATTGAATTTTTGTGTCAGCCAATTAATGTTTTGTTCATCTTCTTCTGGAGCAAAAGTGCAGGTCGAATAAATTAAGCGTCCACCAGGACGTAGCATTTTAACAGCTTCAATTAATATTTGACGTTGCCGTTGAGCACATTTTTGTACATATTCTAACGACCAATATTGCATAGCTTCAGAATCTTTGCGAAATAAGCCCTCCCCTGAACAAGGAGCATCTACTACAATGCAATCAAAAAACTCTGGAAAATATTTTGCTAAGTCTTGGGGAGAATTATTAGTGACAAGCGTATGCTGCAAGCCCCAACGTTCTACATTAGAAGACAAAACACGCGCTCGTGAACGATTAATTTCATTAGCTACTAACAAACCAGTATCTTGCATTAAGGCCGCTAATTGAGTAGTTTTACCACCTGGAGCAGCACATAAATCGAGCACCCTTTCATGAGGATTCGGCTGCGCAAATTGGGCTACATGCATAGCACTTGGATCTTGTGAATAAATCCACCCCGCTAAATGATCAATATTATTGCCATTGATTGTACCGTAGTATGCATTAGAAATATGAGCTATTGGTTGACTACAATCTTCGTCAACGTATTGTGCTTGAACTTTTAATGGATTCAAACGAAATCCAGCTGTTGCTTCATTATTAAAGCTAGCTAAAAATTTGGCTGCTTGATTTTTTAATAATTGTTGATATTTTTGGATAAAATCTGCCGGTAATTGAATCATTCTTGCCACTCCTTTTGTTGTTTAACAATAAAAATTCTTATAGCAGCAATAATATTTACCACAATAAATACAGTAAAAAGATAAAGTGACATATAACGGGTGCTGATGATTGGGATTTTTAAGAAAATAATTGCAGCTGCAATGATAAATGTAATGGCTTCTGTTAAGAAAAACTTAAACCAATTGCCTAATTGAAAATCGGCTAATAAATCTCCTCTAAGTGGTGTATTTTTTAAAAGTTGAATCATTGGAACTTGCGCGAACCAACATAAAATGATAACAACAATAGCTAATGCCAACAAATCAAATAAAGTTACTCCCCAGCGTATCCACCAGGTTTGATGAATATTATTAATTTTATTAGCAGAACGATACAAATGATGAGCTTTTAAAATATGTTGCATTTGTTTTAAATGTTGCGGATGATGCAAAATATTACCGTCCACAACAATTTGATAATGCTTCAATTGCGTTTTATTGTATTGATTAGGTGAAGCGGAAATAAAGATATGGCGATTCAGTTTTTTCGTATTAGTCATGCCTACGGAGCCAATAACAGAATAATAATTATTATCCATCTGAAAATATGGTTGTGTTTGCGGTTTATAAGTATTCTTATATACATCTTTACCTAAAACCACAAATGGGATTGGCGATGCAAAATCATTTTCAGAAAAATAGCGTCCACTATTCATTGGCACTTTGGTCAAATGTTTAGACATATAAACATAACTCAAATCGGGATTTTTTTTCTGAATAAAATAAATCTGAAAATCATGCAAGTTGTGAGCTTGGATTTTACGCAAAGCTGTCGGAATTGATTGCTGTGAACGTGATGGAAAAATGAGCGCGCCGTCTTGGATATTACCCCGGTCCATTAATCTTTGATAATTACGCATATCATTTTTTGAAACCAATAAACCAGCTACTAGTAACACAATTATTACAACGAGATTAATTAGAACATTTTTTTTCATGATTATCACCCAATCTTAAATACATGATCTTTCACAATATCAAAAGCAGGATAAAGCCGGTTAATTTTGGCTAATCGCCAATCATAAATTAAATGAGCTTGCTGCCAAAATTCTGCACTATTAGTAGCTCCTTGGTATTCTCCAATAATCCAAAATTGCAAATTAGAATTTAACTTGCGTATAAACTGCAAAATCTGAACATCAATATTATCATGATCTGGACTCCAAGCTAATAATACGACATCTACCTCATTAAAATATTGCTGGAGGGCCGTTAAGGCATCCAGCTGTTCAATCGCAGTCCATTTTTGTTGACCAGTAGCGCTACTTTGAGCCCAAGTTAAATTGTCCGTTGCAATTACTTGTTGACCACGTTCTTGCAATGCACGTGCTAAAATGCCATTGCCAGCCATTAATTCCAAATATTTAACATGCGGAAATAATTGTACCCAACAATCCATCATTGGTTGATTCAACATAGCCCAAATGCCAAATTTAGTTTGAATAAAATCACGAAAATCATCTAAAAAACGAGCAAATTGCTGCAGAAAATCACTTTTAGCCGCAAGATTATATTGGGATAAAAATTGTTTATCAGCCATCAATTGCGTAAAATCAGTAGTATTTACCCTTAAATCTGATAAAATAAAATTCGGTAATTGGTGCTTTTGATAAGTATTAATTACCTGCTCTAATTGTCCTAATAAATAATTGAATTTGGGAATATCCAAAAAAAGCGCTTGATAATCTTTAAGTTTCTGTTCATAGTTTGAGACTTCCATGATGTTTCCTTTACTGTGAGATAACAACCTTAGATAATAATAACGCAAACAGAATGCAAGTTTTATGAAAATTCAAAATTCTTTAACAAACATTTAAACATATTTTCTCTTTAAAAGTGTATCATAGATTATAAATAAACTGAATTGATAGTGAGGCAAGTTGAATGAGCGATACTGGTAAAAATAATGAAGGCAATACAGCAAAAGATTGGCTAATCTGGATTGTGCAAACCGTTGTATTGGCTGCAATCATTTATGGAGCTTTTTTGATGTTAAATAAGTACGTTTTTTATAATACTAAAGTATCCGGTACTTCTATGCAGCCAACTTTTGAAGATGGCGATCGAACAATTGCCTGGCGTCATAGTAAGTTGAAAACTGGGGATGTTGTTGTTATTGACGCTCCTGATGAGCCAGGTGCATTTTACATTAAACGGATTATTGCTACGCCTGGTCAAAAAGTCGTATCCAAAAATAATAAAATTTATATTAATGGTAAGAAGTTACCTCAAAATTATCTCAAACCTGGTAGTAAGTTAGTTGATGATGGTTCTAATAATGTTTATGGTACCCGCTACACAGATACAGGAGATTTTTCGATTAGGTCTTTAGCAAAAACTTCTAATTATCAAGATATTTATTCTAAAAAGCAATTAGACCAAATGAAAAAGACTAATCGTGTACCCAAAGGAACTTACTTTGTAATGGGAGATCATCGTAGCGTTTCTAAAGATAGTCGCTATATTGGTTGCATCGAACGGAACAAAGTTGTGGGCGTTGTGAAATTCCGGTACTGGCCATTAACCCAATTTCGGATTTTTTAAAAAGGAGGAGAATTATGCCAAATAAATTAGCTGAGCTAATTATTCAATACCAGAAAAAAACCGATAAAAATGATGCACAGTTTGCTTTTGAAAGTCACTTTACCGTTGAAAAAATTCATAACATCAAAGCTGGTAAAAATGATTATACAGCCGATGAAGAACGTCGAATTATTCAATACATCAAAGATCACGCATAGTTAAAAAGAGTGCAACCATATTTCAGTTAGTGGTTGCACTCTTTATTTTATATTTCAAGAAATGGCACAGGAAATCATCGATAGTCTTAAAAATTTTCCTATACTACTTTAGTTCATTGATTTTATATTTATTTATTTTTTAAATATTGACTTTTTTTAACGAAACTAAAACTTAATAATAGTGAGACTATTAAAAATGGAATCCAAAATTTGTAAATATTTAAATAAGAAATTGCTAAATGTTGGGGAGTTCTTATCTTTAAATTCTGCAAATTACTATTTAGCATTGACATAAAAATTGCTACTCCTAAAACAGAGCCAATTTGCCGAAAAACCGTAATAACACTTTGAGAAGCAGTCAATAACCCTCCTTCAAGTTCTGAAGCTGCAAGTACATTTACAGGACCTGAAATAATACCAAAACCAATTCCACAAACAAAAGTTGCTAAAGACATATTAAAAATTTTATCTGGATTTAGGTTACTTAATAAATAATATGACAGTGTTAAAAATATTAAACCACTAAAAACAATCATTCGTGGTCCTAATTTATTAATCAACAGACTGCCTAAGCCACCAAAGCAAAAAACCGCAATCGACATTGGCAATAAAATTAACGCTGCTTGTAATTCAGTTTTTCCTTGAATACGAGTAAAGAAAGTTGGCATCATTACGATGACTCCAATATAGAAAAATTGAGCTAATAATCCAACAATTGCAGAACTTACAAATGGACGAACTTGAAATAATTTTAGATTAACCATTGGTGAAGCAGTATGTTTTTCTGTCAAAACAAATAGTATTAATAAAGCAATACTTACAGTGAAACAAGTAATTGTTTTGACATCAGCCCATTGCCAAACACGCCCTTTAATAATTCCTAAGGTTAAGAAGAACAATGATAACATTGAAGTAATACTACCTAACCAGTCAATCTTTATATTTTTATAAGTTTGCTTTTCCATTGATAGACTGGTCAAACTTAATATCATGGCTAATATAACAATAGGAATATTGATTAGAAAAATCCAATGCCAATTTAAAGAATCAGTTACCAATCCTCCTAAAGTGGGACCAATAGCTGCAGCCCCGCCTTGAGTTAATCCTAAAACTGCCACCACTTTAAATCTTTGATCAACTTTCCAAGTAGAAATACCAATTGTATTTGCTAATGGTAACAAAATCGCTGCACCAATACTGGAAATAAGTCGTCCAGCAATTAAAAGAGTAAAATTAGTCGCTATTCCGGCCACGACTGATCCTAATCCAAAAAACAATAGCCCTAATAAATATAACCGATTACGGCCAAAAATATCCCCCAGTCTACTTAGTGGTATAGTAAATGATGCGAAAATGATTGTATAAACATTCAAAGTCCAAGAAAGTTGACTAGTGCTAATTTTTAGTCCTTGTTGTATTGCTGGTAAAGCAATGTTCATGATAGTTGTATCTAACATTACTAAGAAAATACCAAGACACATCGCAATAGTAGCGGTCACTTTCTTTCTTCTTGTTAATATCATAATTCTCTCCTTTCTCAAAAATATGAGCGATTGCTCGTTTTTAAAACGATTTTAATTATAAGCCGTTATTCAAAAAAAGCAAGAATAAATATGAGCATTAACTCAATTAATGTTGTAATTACTACTTTAGAGACTTATAATCTACTTAATAAGTTATTATATTGGAGACTAATTAATGCCTAGACAACCACTACAACAAAGAAGTCGCATTAAACAAGAAAAAATATTAAAAACAGCCAAGCAACTTTTCGCCCAAAAAAATTATTTTATTGTTTCAACTAATGAAATTGCTAAAGTTGCTGGAGTTTCAATTGGTACTCTCTATTCTTACTTTAAAGATAAAAAAGCAATTCTTTTAACTCTATTGAATGAATATAACCAAACTTTTGATAGTGTTTTTGGACATTTAAATACTGATGCGGCCTTAGCATTATTTGAAAATGATACTCATCAATGGTTGCAAAATCTAGTTAATATGTTGTCTAAACTAGAAGATCAACAATTCCATTCGCAAATTGAAATGCTTAGTTATACTATTCCAGAAGTACAGCAAACCGTTGTTCAACAAAAGCAAAAAGTTCAAGAACTAACACGACAATGCATACTTGAATATTCCAAACAAAATGTTCACCTTGATGATGAAGATATCGATAATTTATCAATTATTTTATTTGATTTTATTAGTTCGTTAGTTGATGAAATCATTTATGGAGATAATTCTATTGAACAAAAGCAACAGTTACAAAATACAGGAATTACTTGTCTAGAGTTAATCATTAAACAAACCCTAATAAATACAAAAGAAAAAAACTAATATCAATTAAATTAGTTTTTTTCTTTTGTATTAGTCAACAGTGCTAATTATTTATTTTCTTGTTAAAACTAATTTTTGATAAAGATATGTTGTTAACAAATAATATAACCCATAAATAAGCAAAAATAATAAAGTTACCCCGAAAACTTGATGATATGGATTAGTAAAAAAAAGACCAAACATTCGCAAACCAAATAAAACATGAATAATTCCTAAAAAGGCTGGTAATACAAATAATACACCTATTTCTATTCCTATAGATTGTTGCATAACATGAACTTTTGCTCCAATTTTTCGTAAAATTTGATAACGTGATTGATCAATTGCTGCACCTGATAAAATTTTAAACATTAAGCAACTAACTAGCATTGTTAAAAATGCAATTCCTAAAAAGAAACCCATAAATTGAAATCCAGATAATGCACTATTAAACCTTTCATAATTATATATTTTTTGATTATAATTAAATTCATGAGAATGATTTATTTTTTCATTTTCTTTAACTAATTTTTTAATAGTTACTCGATGTTTCATAAAATTTTGAACTTGCACTGTTGTTAAATAGTATGGATTTACCGGGAGTTTTTTAAAGGTATTATTATCAATGAATAGCAATCGTTTGTCTTGATCTTCCGGTGTTAAGAAAGAGCGCAAATAATTTATAGCCTTTGTCTCAGTTTGTAATTGCTGAGATGTTAATTTTAAACATTTAACCTTACTAGAATTATTGATTGGTTGATTCATTAATAATGGATTTTTAGAAAATTGATTTTTTTCAAAATAAATATTATGATTCATTTTTTTAAAGTGATAATTAGAAACTTTAGTTGGCGCTATTTTATCCAATTTTTTCTTAGTGGTTGGCTGTGATTTTACCAAGCTTAAATCATAAGCGGTAGATCTATTTGTTAAAATAGGAACTTCGTTATAAAAATTTAAGCCAACAATCACAGCACCCAAAGATAAGGCGAATAAAATAGTAATCATTGTTAAAACTTGTGTATATTCTTGGATTCGATAATTCAATTGAGCTAATATAAAAGTATTTAATTGTTTGTTTACTATATTAGGTCTTTTTTTAATTTCCAAAATAACCAATGGAATTATAGAATTTAAAACTAAATAAGTTCCCATAAGAATTGTTATAATTGCAATTAAAATTGCTAATACTTGAAAAGTTTCTACAATTTTAGGGCTCATTGCTAAATAACCAATTAATAACAAAATGACACCAGCAATAGCTTTTCCAATTGCTTTAAGAGTACTTTGTGCTTTTACTTTAGGAAGAGTGATTTCATTTAGGATGTCTAACACTGTTTTTTTAAAAAATTTTTGCGTATTAACTATTACTATAAAGAAAAAAATAGCTAGAAATACGATAATTGTTATGATTATTGCTTTTAAATTAATCACATCAAAATTATTAAGTTTTAATTCTAAAGACCTAATTAAAAGTTGACTAGTATACTGTGTCAAAATTATTCCTAGAATAATTCCAATGAAAATTGAAATTCCACCAATAATAATAATTTCGCTACTTATTAACACTAATAAACTTTTTCTTTTTGATCCTAATATTAATAATAAGGCGTACATTTTTTGTTGTAAATTAATAAAAAAAGAATTGGCATACATTATATAAATCAACGTTATTGCTATTAATAAAAATGAGCCGAGTTGAAAAATTATAACAATTGAACTAAGACTAGTAGTTTTATATAAAAATTTTTGATTGCATGCGATAGCTTCAAACATATAAAATATTGCCACTGCAAAAATTAATCCAGAAAAAAGAACTACATAATCACGGGTCTTACCACGAAAGCTTTTAATAGCTAGCCTGATCATTTATGTCACCTCAAGAATTTATTCTTTCCAGTATAGTGAGAATTTTGTGATAAAAATCATTTTTATTCTGTGAATTATTGCTTGCCTCATTAAAAATCACACCATCTTTAATAAATAGAACCCTATCACAATAACTAGCAGCGATTGGATCATGTGTGACCATTAAAAGAGGTACATTGTTATTCTCATTAATCTGTGACAACAAATTTAGCAAATTTTGAGCACTTTTAGAATCTAATGCTCCTGTTGGTTCATCTGCTAAAATTAATTGTGGTTCAGAAATTAGAGCACGTGCACTTGCAACACGTTGCTTTTGCCCACCTGATAATTCAGTAGGATATTTATCAAGTAAATGGTAAATTGATAATTGTTTTGCAACCTTTTCTACTTTTTTGCTAATTTGGTAGGAATCAGTTTTTTGTAACATTAGTGGTAAAGATATATTCTCTCTACTGGTCAAATTCTCTAAAAGATTAAAATTCTGAAAGATAAAGCCAATTTGTTGAGCTCTAAAATCGGCTAATTCATTTTCATTTAGTTTCGTTATGTTCTGATTATGAAATAGTACTTGTCCAGATGTAGGCTTATCTAAGGAAGCAATTATATTTAATAAAGTAGATTTTCCTGAACCTGAGGCTCCCATAATTCCCACAAATTCTTTACTATCCAATGTAAAATCAATCGATTTCAAAGCTGTAGTTTGATAATCGCCCTTTTTACCGTATACTTTATTTAATTTTTGAACTTTTAAAATTATTGTCATTTTTTTACCCTAATGCCTTAAGTAATTTATAACTTTTTTAGGAACTTGATTATCTGTAACAATTCTAAAATCACCTACATATTGTCCTTTTGCTCTAATCTTCAAATATCTATGAGAATCTAATTTTAATTTAGAACCATACGAAGTAACTTGTATTTGTCGCTTTTGTCCGCTTTGGTTATAACTATTAACTTTATAACTATAATCAGTTTTATTATTTGCATTATCGCGATATTCTTCTATTGTTTTTGTAGGAGCATTAGCATAAACTGTTTCAGTTGTTACCATTGGATTTAACATATCAATTAGATATGCCCAAGTCGAAGTATTATTGATAGTCATTCTAGATAATACATACAAAAGCAAAAATATTATTACAATAATCAGTAGTACACTTTTAACAATTTTCTTCATGATTAGTACCTCCTTTTAACTACAACTTTAAGAGGTAATTATGAAGAAATTATAAAGAAATCAAAATGAGTTAGATAATCGTCTTCTCAATGGGTAAATTGATAATAGATTGAGTAATATTTGACTTTTCAACTTGAATAAATTCTATATTTCCATGATATTTTTTAATAATTTGATTCGAAATTGGTAACCCCAAACCAAAATGTTTATTATTCAAGCGATTACAATTATTATCTGTACTGTTAGTATTAATAACAAATTTTAGAATATTATCTTTTAAAAGTAGTTTTAAATTTATTTTTCCATTTGATGGACAAAAATCTACCGCATTACTAAAAATATTGACAACAACTCTGCGTAATTCTATAGGCACACTGATTTGATTACTGGAATCTACTTGATTATCAAATTCAAAATTAAGATGTTTAAGCTTTATTAAAGGTAATATTTCTTTAGTCACCTTTTTCATAAAATCGCATAATAAAATTTTTTGTTGCTCGTTTTTTAAAATCAGAGGTCTATTTTTAGAAAGTGAAATGAGTTTATCTAAATCTTCTTCCATAATTTCGGCACTAGCAGTTAGGTCGTTCAGTTCTTGTCTTTGCTCAGTTGTTAGACTTTCTTCCTTTAATAAATCGGCATTTCCTAAAATTACAGTTAATGGTGTACGTAAATCATGTGATAAAGTAGCAGTTTTATTTCTTTGTTGAGATTCACTATTCCACTGATCCATTAATGCTTGCTTCAGTGAATTTTTCATTGTATTTAGTGATGCTATGATCTGGTTAATTTCCATTATTTGAGACGAATTACTCGTAAAATTAAGGTTCTTTTGCTCAATTTGGGTTATTGCTTTTTCTACAGGCACTAACTGCCTTTTAATACGTCTAGCAAAATAATGAATATTTAACCAACAAGAAATTATTAATAAAATAAATGCTAACCATAATAGTAATTTTTCGGGAGGAGCTAAATAATAATTCAATTTTTTATTATTGTAGCTAGTATGTATTTGATAATAAATAACTATCTTATTATTTTTATTTGTTGCAGCCAAAAAGTGATATTTTGAAGTATTTATCGCATTTTTTTGATATTTAGCAGCATATTTTAATATTTTATGTGTTAAATTGTTTTTTTGTAATTTTCCATTTTTAAATATAGCATAATCAAGATCAGACGGTATTTGTGATTTTGAAAATTGTGAAGAGCCCTCGATTTTTTGCACTGTTTGGATGGCTAAATTTTGATAATAATCAGCCGTATGAAAAGCCTTACAATTAACTCCTAACATAAATACTATTATTGGTAATGTAACTGCTATAATTAAGGAACCTAGTAGTGATACTATAAATTCACCAAAGACCAGATTAAGTGTTAATTGTCTTTTTCCCATAAATAACCTACCCCCCAAATTGTTTGAATTGGACATTTTTTTAATGTTAACTTCTGTCTAATGTTTTTTATATGCGTAGTTATGGAACTGCTATCACCCTCACCTTCATAACCAAATATTTTTTCATATATTTGCTCCTTAGAAAAAACGGATCCTCTATTGACTGCCAAAAATTCACAAATCTCATATTCACTTTTTGTTAAAAAAATCTTTCGATTTTGTAAATACATCGTTTTTTGATTAATATCAAATTTAAAATTATCTATATTTATAAAAATGACGTCGTGGACGATCTTCACGTCTCAAGTGAGCTTCAACCCGCGCTCGTAATTCAGCAATACGAAACGGTTTTGTAATGTAATCATCAGCACCGATTCCTAATCCTAATAAAATATCACTCTCTTGATTTTTAGCAGTTAATAGTATAATCGGACAATCTAATTCATTACGATAACGCTTTAAAAATTCAAAACCATTCATTTTGGGTAACATAACATCTAAAATCAATAAATCATACGCATTTAATTCATTTAATCTCAATTCAAGTAAGTTGTCATAACACACAACACTATAGCCACTTTTTTCTAAACTATGCTTTATTATCCGCAAAATCGATGATTCATCATCTACTACTAATATTTTTTTCATAGTATATAATTCCCTCATAAATTAAAAAACTTAAACAAGTGTGCAGTTGCTTTCTTCTGTACTACTACACTATAACAATAAGGTGAGAGAAATACAATAATCTTAATATTTTCAAAACTTAATATAGTAATTTACTAAAATTAACCTTGTCTCTTTGAGTTTAAAATCTTTTTTATGGAGGACAAGTATTTGCGTGAAACTGGGCAACTACAGTTATGATTCAAAAATAGTAACATGGAATTTAGGTCTAGCAGTTGCAACTGATCAGAATTAATAACATATGAATTATGACAGCGTAATATTTTATTCGACATTGTCATAACCTCATCTAATGAACCATAAATTTCCATTTGTTGATTGAGTGCATGAATAATAATTCGATGTTTGTTAGGAGAAGTTTCTGCATAGATAAAGTCATCCTCAAAGATTCGAATGAGCTTAGGCCCCACTTTAAAGGTTAAATATTTTTTGGCAATAGTTTGCTCCTTACAAGCTATTTTTTGTCGTTGGTAAGCCAAGTTAACACATTCAATAATTTTTTGTTGAAAGTTATTAAGATTATCTTTGAGAATATAATCTAAAGCTGCTACTTTATATGTAAAAGTTAAATAAGCCATTTCTGAATGTGTTGTTACAAAAACAATTGCTGACCATATATCGAGTTTTCTAATCAATTGGGCTATTTCAAAACCATTTATAACACTTTTGTCTAAACCAATATCCAAAATAAACAAAGCTCCCGGTTGATAACCGCGAGTATGAATTACCTGTACTAAATCTTCAGCTCTAGTACTGGCTATTCTTAAATTTAATTTTAAATTACTTATCTTTTGAAGATTTTGGATAATTCTTTTTATTTCATATAATTGTTCAATATTATCTTCACAGATTAAAATATCCATGGTTACTCCTTAATTATTAGTTCTTGTACTAAAAAACCTTCTGCTACTTTATTCAATAATTCCAGATTATTTTCTGCTGCAATAATTGCTTGTAGAGTTTGGTGTTCATATACTGAATGAGTATTAAGTATTGTTTTAAATAAATTATTAGTTTGATTAGCAATCAAATCATCGTGAGTCAAAGGATAACGAATTAATAAGGATAGATATTCAGCTGCCGAAGTCGTAACTAAAATATCAACCTTTCCTTGATTATTTTTAACATATTCAATGGCTTGATCTAGTATAATTTCAACAATTTCTACAACTCGAACTGGAGAAATAGTAGTAATTTGAACCGATTCAATACATTCAAAGTGAATTTTGATATTATTTTGATATGCTGCAATTATCTTATAAGATAATAATCCTTTTAAGGGAAGTAAACTAATATTTTGTAGATCATTAATTCGTAAATCATCATAGGCAAAAGAGGTATCAATGATTTTAAGTGCTTCATCATAATATTGCTCTAACCCTTCAAAATTTTTATTTTTAATAAAAATTAAAGAAGCAGAAAGAACATTTAAATAATCATGCTTAAACTTACGAAGCTCGGTATAACTATGTTCTAGTACTTGAGCGTAATTTTCAATTTGCTGAATTTGCCGCATAGCATTTTCTTGACGAATTTTTTGAACAGTATCGAAGAAATGAACTAATAACGCCAAGATGGTCAATAATAAAATTGCTATGAATTCTGCTTCTAATATTGGATTAGAAGAATTGCTGCCAAAGCTAACAGTTGAAATTAATAAAATGATAATTATTATTAGATAATTAATAAAAATCAGACGCTTTAACCTTTGTTGAAAAATAATATCTGCTAAACGTTGCATAGCTTTATTTTGAATAATGAGTGCCACTCCATTACCTATTAGAAAAGCCATAACATGTAATAGCTTCATTTGTGAATTAAAAATAGTATTGATTAATAAAAAAACAATAAGACTTACTAGTAGTCCTAAGAGAGGATATAAAATTCTAATTGTTCGTTCAGAAAGGCTTAAATAATTTAAACCTACCAAAATAGCTGTAAATAAAATACCACTTAAAATAGGTGAAAACCATGAAAAAACAGCTCCGAAAAATGTCAAAACGGGAATTATTAAACTCCAACGTAATTTATTTAATCGAGTTAACGAGTGCCAAATAGCGATTAGATTAAATACTTGTAATATTAAAAATTGGATTCCCGTTATAATTATTTTATCCACATTTGCCCCCACAATAGTTGTAACCATTATATTATAGAAGATAAGTTAATTAGTATCTAGCACAGGAATTAATTGTTGATTTTCTAGCTTTAGTATTTGGTCATAAAGAGGAGAAATTTTAGTTTGGTGCGTAATGGCAATTAAAGTAAGATTGGTATCATGCAATAAAGTGTTTTCAATAATATCACTAGCTTTGTAGTCAAGTGCAGATGTTGCTTCATCCAATAAAATAATTGATTTGGCTTGTAAAAATGCCCTTGCTAAACATAGTCTTTGTTGCTGCCCGCCTGATAAATTAGCCCCATTTTCTCCACATTGATAATTGAGATTATAATTAATCTGCTTCAAAAAATTAGCCAAACCGGCTTGCTGCAGCGCTTGAATAATCTTTTCTTGAGCAAAATGTCTGCCAATTGTCACATTATACGCAAGAGTATTGTTAAAAATAAAAACTTCTTGATCTACAACAGCTATCTGTTGGTACCACCAGGAAATTGGTAGCTCATTCAAGGGCGTATCGTCCACTAAAATTTCCCCCTTATTGGGAGTGTAGAATTTTAAGAGTAATTTAAATATAGTCGTTTTGCCCCCACCAGAACTACCAATAATGGCGTATTTTTTCCCCTTGTTAAAATCTACAGTGAGGTTGGACAAAATGAGAGTTTTATTTTTGGGGTAATGAAAGGATATCTGATTTAAACTAATTTTATTAGTAAAGTTTTTATTTTGTATATAATTAACTGGCGCTTTATTGTGAGTAAACAATTTGGTCAGTTCCCGATTGATGTCATAAGCTCCTCTAAAACGTGTGAATAATATGCCTAATTCATTAATTGGCATGACAACAAAGTTGACCAGCTGCACGATTGCTGTGACACTACCAATAGTCGTATAACCCTTAGCAGTCATAATCATGCCCCCGCCAAAAGCTACTAAAAAAACAATTAACCCTGATAATTCTGAGATTGTGTCTGTTTGATTTTCAATATTTTTTAATTTGGACTGCGCTTTACTATAATTGTCTAATTGTTGTTTATAACGCTGCTTTATTGCAGATTCTGCTTGATAATTTTTAATTGTTAAGTAACCACCAATGATTTCTTTGATTGTATTGGAATAAGTTTTTTCTTGTTTAAGCAGTTGTTGCTTATGATAAGTACCCTTCTTAGCAGTTAAACTACTAATAAGTATTGGAATAGCAGTTGCTATTAAAACTAACACTGCTAAGATGAAATTTCCTATAAACATTCCCAATAAAGAATAAATAATTAAGGCTATGTTACGATAAATATTAAATCTTCCCTGAAGATAATCTTGTTGAATTTGATTAGTTTCGTTCAACAAAATATGTTGATAATCGCTACTTTTAATATTGGAAAATTCTTGATAATTTAGTTCGAATATTGAATTTATTAAGAAAGTCCGATAATAGTTAATCTTGTTTTGAGCATAAATATTAGTTAACCACTTGGCAAAATAATTTATTATTACAAAACCACAAATAACTACTCCACTTAATTGTAAAGCTGCTGTTAGTCGCTCTAAATTTTGGGCTAAACCCGCATCAATTAAGATTTTAATTGAAAAAGCAAATGCAATATTGCTTAGTGGTGCCAGCAAATTAACTATCAAAGTAATTCCAAACAATAATTTCATCATAATTGAAGAATTAGTTTTTATTTTCAATGTTTCGTCTCCCAATCTGAAAATTGATGATAATAATAGTTTTTGATATTATTATCAATTTGCTTTTGAGAAATTAATTTAATTTGGCTATGTTTAATTAACAATAACTGATCAGCAATATTGGCTAGTTCTTCAAGATTATGGCTGGAAATGATAATGCAAACACCTTGCTTGGCTAAATATTGGATTAATTTGGTTACTTTTTGAACAGCAATTAAATCTAAGCCATTAAAAGGTTCATCCAGTAATAATAATTTAGGATAATTAGCTACTGCTCTAGCTATTCCTAAGCGTTGCTTCCAACCTAATGACAAATTTTTAACTTTTATATTAGACTGTGAGGTCAAATCCAGTAAGTCAATAATTTTAATCAAGTATGCTCGATCTATCTTAATATTCATCAAAAATAATTGCTCTAACAGCACTTGTTTTACAGTATATGTGGATGGAAAAATGGGATATTCAATCAAACTGCCAATTTGAGAGCGCATTTGTTCATGGTTACCGTTGGTAATATCAATTGTGTGGAAGACAATACTTCCTCTGTCAATAACATTAAGTCCCACAATCGTTTTCATTAAAGTTGTTTTTCCTACGCCATTAGGACCCAACAAACCATATATTTTGCCGCTATCAAAATTTAAATTAATATCTTTCAAAATAATATTGTCGTTGAAAGATTTAGTTACATTATTCATTGCTAAAAGTACAGGACATTTTTCCATGTAGAAATTCCTTTCAAACTATATTTAAATATCTTGTTTATTAAAGTATTGTTGTGCCAATAGATTTCCCAAACAGCTTATAATAGTGGTAATTACTAAAACAATAAATAACAAATAATTACTTTCTGATGAGTAACTAGCGACGGCCATATTACAAAGAATAATAATTAGACCAATTGAAGTACTAATAATGTACCCAGCTTTTTTAATAATCATGGCAATTGCACACGAAAACAAACTAGCACTAATAAACAAAATATCCAAAAACCAATCTTTAATTAGCAATAAAATAAAACCATTAAACTTAAATACATGTAAATACCAACAAATTAATAATAATCCCACACCATGAGTAAACATCAAAATTATCCCAGTTATAAATCCAATAACTGCAATCATTCCATAATAAATTTTTGCACGGGTCATTGGGGCAGCAGCTAGTTGAACAATTTGACGATTAACAAAAGTAGAAGCAATAATTTGCAATGCTAAAAATCCTTGAAGAAGCATTACTCCTGCGCGAATAAACAAAATTTCAAAAATATAAAAATTTACTATCCCTTGAACTTTTGGAGATCCTTGAAAAATCATAGGTAATATTTCACCAAGTTTTTCATCTTTAGCTAATCCTTGCACAATTATTAGAGTAATTAAGGTTGCTGATAACAAAATAATCGCTAAATATGTTCCTATTTTGCCTATTCCTTCACGTTTAAGATATAATTTAAAAATTCTCTGCATGATATTTACTCACCTCACTAATCATTGTTCAATATTAGTGAATAAATTAATACCAAAATTTCCTAAACAGAACATTATCATTCCTAAATCACAGAATGGATGACAACAAAAATATATAACTCCAGTTTAAATAACGACTCTTCCCTAAATTTTCAGGTTAAGAGTCGTTATATTTTGCAACTATAATGCTAATATACAATTATAGATTTTTTGGCTATAATTAAGTCAGAAGTAAACCGATTACAAGGAGGTATATCATGGTACAAAATGTTACGATTGGTAAAACAGATGTAACTGCAACTCCGTTAGGTTTAGGAACTAATGCTGTTGGCGGTTATAATCTTTTTCCTAATTTAAAAGATGAAAACGATTTAAATATTGTTAAGACTGGTTTAGAAAGTGGAATCACTTTATTAGATACAGCTTATGTTTATGGTTTGGGACATTCTGAAGAGTTAATTGGTCAAGCCATCAAAGACTTCGACCGTTCTAAAATCGTCATTGCAACTAAAGGAGCACATGATTTTTCTAGTGGCGAACAAGAGATTAATAACGATCCGAAATTTTTAACAGCACAAGTAGAAGCTAGTTTAAAAAGATTACAAACTGATTATTTAGATATTTATTATATCCATTTTCCAGATAAGACCACTCCCAAAGCTGAAGCTGTGGGTGCTTTACAAAGATTGCGTGAGCAAGGAAAAATTCGGGCGATTGGGGTTTCTAACTTTAGTTTAGATCAGGTTAAAGAAGCTAATGCAGATGGTTATGTTGATGTCGTTGAGGATGAGTTCAGCCTTTTACATCAAGATCGTGAAGCAGATTTACTGACTTATCTCAAGGAAAACAAGATTAGTTTTGTGCCCTATTTCCCATTGGCATCAGGATTACTAACTGGCAAATATAATCAAGATGTTCACTTTCCTGAAACTGATATTCGCAGTCAAATGGCTGATTTTCAACAACCGCGCTATAGCAAGGTTTTGAAAGCTATTGAAAAAATTCGTCCAATTGCCAAGACCCATCAGGCGACTGTTGCCCAATGTGTTTTAGCATGGTATATTATGAATCCTTATATCACTGTAGTTATTCCAGGAGCTAAAAAGCCAACACAAGTAGCCGCTAATGCACAAGCAATGAATGTAACTTTAACTCAGACAGAATATGACACGATTGACACTGCTTTTGCTGAGTTCAAAGCTATACAATCAGGAAAATCTTTGGCTGATCCAGATTAATCAAACATTACATCAATTTAAAAACGGCAAGTTTTCAGTATTTATTGAAAGCTTGTCGTTTTTAAATTGTATTAACTATGAAATTTACTTCTATGAGTCAGTTAACCTTTTCAGATATTCTGATAAATTTACTAATTATGTTTTTGTTGCATAGTTGTTAAATAATCTTTTTTACGCATAAACAATATGCTCACCATCATTGAACTAAAGACAAAAGGAATAGTTAACATATATAACTCAATAAATGCATGATGATATTGCTGCAAAGAATAATTTTTAATTTTAACTATACACTGATTAATCTCCTGATTTAATTGCTTTATTTTTTGATTTACTTTCTCTGTTATTTTCTGCAAAATTTTTAATTTAACTGATTGCGGTAGTTGTTGATTAGGCATTACAATTTTTTGATAGTTACTTTGGATTAACTCCCTCTTTACTGCTGAAGAAAAATGATTTTTAGTAGTTGTAGTATTAATTTGTTGCTTTTTGATATTAATAATAGTGTGTTTTTCAATTTTTCGCCGTTGTAAAGCAGACACCTGAAGTGTTGCAATCTGTTGTTGGGAGTATTTAATAGAATTTTTTTGTGCTTGAGCAAGATTTCCGTATAGACCGCTGACAAAAATAGCAACTGCTAAGACAATGCCGATTTGTCGAAAAACACCAGCTAAGCTTTGAGATGCTGCCAATAGAGTTCCTGTAAAATTAGATGCGGCTAAAACCGTGATTGGACCAGCAATTATTCCATAGCCGATTCCCAAAAAAATATCAGCTGTGATTATAGCTGGCAAAGAAGTCATATCAATTTTAGTAAACAATACATAAGCAATCCCCATTAATAAAAAGCCTATGGCAATAACAATTCGCGGACCATTTTTATTTACTAAAACAGCCGCAAGCGGTGAAAAAATAAAAATCATAGCTGATATAGGTGTTATCAATAAAGCAGCTTGTAGTTCAGTCCTATTTTGAATATGAGTAAAATAAGTAGGCAAAATAACGGTCACTGCTACTAAAAATAAATTGCTAAGTACAATTGCGACAGCTGAACCAGTAAATTGACGATCACGAAATAATTCTAAAGGTAACATAGGATTAGCACTTGTTTTTTCTGTAATAATAAAAAGTATTAAAGAAATTGTACTAATTGCTAATAACCCCATAATTAAAGCACTATTCCAATGCCATTCACGGCCTTTAACTAAGGCTAAAGTTAATGAAAATAAGGTTACCATACTTAATAATGATCCTAAATAATCAATCTTGGTTTGAATATAATTTTCTTTAAAATCAAGCGAATAAAAAGCCAAAATTATGGCTAGTATCAGCAATGGAAAATTAACTAAGAAAATTGCCCGCCAAGATAAAAATTGAGTAATAATTCCTCCAATTGTTGGTCCTAAAGCGGCAGCAAGTCCTTGTGTAACACCCAAAGCAGCGATAACGGTTGTTCTTTGAATCAGTGAAACACTAGAAATCCCAATAGTCATTGATAGTGGAAAAACAATTGCTGCACCAATACTTTGTACTGCTCTTCCGACTATTAAAGTCGATAAATTGGTAGCTATTCCAGATAAAATAGAACCAATTAGAAAGATAAACATACCACTTAAATAAAACCGATTTATTCCAAAACGATCAGCCAATCGACTTAAAGGAATAGTTAAAGTTGCAAATATAATCGTATAAACATTAATAGCCCATTGTAAATTATTTAGCGAAACTGATAATCCCTTTTGAATAGCCGGCAACGCAATGTTCATTACAGTTGTATCTAACATACAAAGAAAAATGCCAACACAGTTAGCACAAATTATTAAAATATTTTTTCGAGACATTAGGTTTCCCACTTCCTATTTATTTAATTATTATTAACAACGTTAATAATAATTAAATAAATATAGACTGTCAATAAAAATTTAAGAATTAATATTAATTATGTTAATATTGACTATATATTTATTATGGAGGTTAAAAATGAAAGGACGCGATGTAGTTTTAGGTTTATTAAATACTAAAAGTCGTAGTGGCTATGAAATCAAAGAAATTGTTGAAGATCAATTAGCCTATTTCTTTGATGCTAGCATTGGTATGATTTATCCCACTTTAAGAAATTTAGAAAAAGAAGGAAAAATTCAAAAAACCCGCGTTTACCAAACAGATAAACCTAATAAGAACGTTTATACTATTACTGATAGTGGCAAAAAAGAATTTGCTCAATATCTTAAATCACCAATAGCACAAGATATTTACAAATCTGATTGTTTAATGCGCCTATACTTAGGTACAGAATTATCTGATAAAGAAATCACTCATTTAATTCAGCAAGAATTAAAACATAAACAAGAGTTATTACAACATCTACAAGATAGTTATCAAGATTGGCAATCAAAAGGTATGAATAAAAGACAAAAAATCACCCTAGATTATGGGATTGCTACTTATAAAGCTGCTATTAACGCCTTAGAAAGTGCTAAACAGGATTTACAACCGTGACTTTTTTAGTTGTAAATCTTTAAAACGGATTCACAGCCTCTTAATTGTAGTGGCCATAATAAATAAAGCATGCTTAATGAAGTATGCTTTATTTATTTAGTTGAAACTCATCCATTAGTATGATGATTTTGCTTACAAGATTTACCCTAAAATCTTTTTTTGCGAAATATTAAATACCCAATTATAAAGAAAAGTAAAAAATATAAGATAGTAGCGAGTGAAAGCTGACTGATACTTAATTTAGTAACTTGGATCATTGCTGCATTATAATATTGCTGAGTTAAGTTGATCATATTGAGAGGATTCCATCTTAATACTCTTGAAAATCGATAACCTATTAATAAAAGGCTCGAAGAAGCATATGTGCCGATAAAAATAATTATAATATTCAAAGTTACTACTAAAGCATTCGAGTTCACTAAAATAGAAGTTAAAAAAATCAAACTAATAATAAATGTTGATGTAATTAAATCAATGCCCGTTGTTGACAACATATTTACTATTAATGATTGTTGGTGTTGATAAATTGCTGTCCAAATAATTGGTTTTATAATCGGACTCACTGCTAAAATACCCGTAATAATCATTGCTAAACAATGTAAAATCAAATTATAAATTATAATGACTAATAATTTAGATAAATAAATAGCCAATTTACTAGGTGATTTATACAGAAGCGTTAAAATAGCATTGTTTTGAATTTCCATTGAAAAAGTGCTTGAAGCAACAATCACCAAAGTTAATAAAATTGGCTCACTAGAAGCAAAACAGGTCATAACTAGTAATTTGGGCTGCGTTTTTCCAGTAGCAAGTCCCATTGCAATCATAGATATAAGGATTAAGAATGGTGCAAACCAGGTGATTTTTTTATGAACCAGTTTATAAAATTCGCCATATAAAGTAGATTTCATCTTTTGACTTCCTCCTTTAAACACGGCTCCGCTTAAATAATAAGTACCCTAACAAATTAAAAATCAATATATAAACTATATTTCCGTTGATCAGTTGCCAATTACTAAGATGTGAAATATTAGAAAAAATTGGGGTTTTATTCAATTGGTTCATAACATATATCATATTTAATGGGTTCCATTTTATCAAAGGGATTAAACGAGGAAAATTATCCATAATAACACTTGATAAAGACGCCCCTAAAAACGCAATAACCAAACCTAAACATATAACAGCAGCATTATTTTTAAATAAAGTAATTAAGAGAAATGCCAAACTTATTGTAAACAACAAATAGATAAATGTGCCAATTAACGTCAGTATTAAGCCACTAAATAAAGTATTCTGACCATATAGTTCGATCCATGAAAATTTATCACCTGTGGATATCGCTTTCAAAATTAAAGTGAATACAAAACTTATAACCAACAAAAATATACTGTAAATAATCATTACTAAAATTTTAGAAAGATAAACCTGCAACTTACTTGAGCTTTTATATAGTAATGTAATCATAGTATTATTCTTATATTCCATAGTTAAAAATGTGGAACTAATGGTTATCATAATGATGGATAACCATTGACCAGCTCCAAAAGCCTGAGTAATCATACTTTTATTAACGTTTCCAGATAAAAGTGTATATATCATTAAGACTAGTAAAGCTAAAAACCCATATATTGGTGTTTTTTGATAATTGAATTTATAAAACTCCTGCCTCAAACTATTCTTCATAAATATCTCTTTCCTGATTTTTTAATAAAGATACAACTACCTGTTCAAAATCTATTTTTTTAGGTAATAATTCCAATAATCGCAAATTATTTTTATAAAGTAAATCTTCTGCTAAAAAAACATCCTTTGCATCAATACACAGATAGTTGCCACTTTTCTTTATTTGAATATTATTTTTAGCTAATAGATCACTTGCTATTTTTTGGTTTTCACTTAAAATCTGGTAATGCTGGTGATTTATACGTTGAAATCTACTCATCGCTCGATTAATCACTAGTTTTCCTTCATTAATAATAATTGCTTCACTCATAATTTTTTGAAGTTCACCTAAAATATGACTGGAAATTAAAAAAGAAGTTCCTGAGCGGGCATATTGCTGGATTAATTTTCTAACTAAAATAGTCGCTTCTATATCTAATCCATTCATTGGTTCATCTAGAATAACCAGTTTTGGTTGATTCAATAAGGCTATCGCAATACCTAATTTTTGTTTCATACCTAATGAGTAATTTTTGGCCAGATCTTCAATATATTTTTCTAGACCTAATTGAATAACTATTTGCTGCATATTATTTTTATCATGGGAATATAATTTCAAGTTTTGGAGTCCTGTGAGAAATGGATAAATGGCTGGATTCTCAATGAGGGCTCCAACTTCAGACAGAATCTTATGATTGCCTTCTGTAATAGGATGGTTATCCATACTAATTTGGCCAGTAAACTTAGTCAATCCCAGTATGGTTTTCATAATGGTTGTTTTACCAGCTCCATTAGGACCGATTAGGCCTACAATTGCTCCTGTTTTAACTTGAAAAGTTATATTTTTAATTATTTTTTTTCTTCCAATATCTACATTAAGATTATTTACCTCTAACATTTCTTTTCCTTTCCCTCATCCAGCCTATGTGTCACTACCAACTTTATAACTTACTATTTCCTTATATGATAACCATCCAAGCCCCTAGTAATTGGATATTTTTTATCTAACTTATTGGTTAACCAGATAGTATCTAAAGCTTTCAAAATTGCAAAACCAACTGGCCAAGCAATTAACCAAATGGGAATCGCAATAATTTGCAATAAATTATTGTTAGGAAAAGAAGAAATAGCATATCCAATTACTATCATTCCTGAAATAAATATCCATATAGCTATTGTCTTAATCAATCTTCTTTTGGCGTTTCTTTGCTTTAATTGTAAAACTTGTTCCTTATTAATCTGTTCAACCTCATCTTCTTTTGTTCTATCTTGAATTGATTCAAATAAATCTCCCACCTTGACAGCCAAAGCCTCAGCAACTAATCTTAATGTTTCTGTACTAACGTCCTCTCCCGATTCTAATCTTTGGATAGTTCTCACACTGAGACCGCACTTGTCAGCAAGATATTCTTGAGTCCAACTCTTTTTCCTTCTTAATTCTGGGATTAAAGTTTTATTCATATTCTTATCATAGATTTAAAGTTAAAGTTTGTACACGACAGTCACCCGCCAGTTACCTGACAGTTAAGGCTTACTGAACCTCGAGCCTAATCTAGAATAAATTTTATAAGTAATTGTCTTTTGGTTATAAGACTGTCATAAGTTTTAAAAAACTCTTGTTGACGTTGCTATTTGGAACTAAATCACTCAGAAACAAAAAAATGTCCTATTATAACTTTTGCAAGTTACAGGACAACACATTTATTTAACTAATTTGCCACTTCCTTTAAGTGGTTTACATGAGAAGTGATACTCGAATAGAGCTTTTTTAAGTAACTCTAGCTATTCATTTTAACTATTTCTTTTCCGAAAAATAACTACTCCTAATAATAAAAAGATAATCATATATAGTAGATAACCACTAGTAAGGGTCGATAAATTTAAATGAGTTAATCTTTCCAAATGATTATTGTCTAATTGCGCTCCTAAATTCATCATATTTATGGGTGACCACTTTAACCATTGGATTTTATCTAATAACATATACATTAACTGACTAAAAATAGAAGCCGCAAAATAAACCATTATTCCCACGATAATTGCAGGAGTCGAGTTATTAAACATTGTTGCCAATAATAATACGAAACTCATTAAAAATACTAATGTCAAAAATTCACTAATATTAGTTGCTTGCCAAGATTGCCATACATATTGGGTCTTATTTATATGATCTGTTAATTGAAATTGTCGACCTAAGAAACTTATTTTAATTAACCATGAACTAAAAATACTAATAATATACAAACTAACCGCATACAAAAATAACGTAATCCATTTACTAATTAAAATTTGATTATAGGAATATTTCCGATATAACAAAGTCTTTAAAGTTCCATACTGCACTTCATTAGTAATAATCGTGCTGCCTAAAGAAATTAAAAAAATCGCAATCAACACAGAAGCATAAAAATTATCCATAAAGGCTTCTTTAGGAGCAATATTTTTTGGATAGTTCTTCGCATAAAAACCGATAATTGCTTGGAAAATAATCATAAATAGAACAAAAAATTTAGTACTCGGACGTTTCAGTAATTTGTAACTTTCTTGTTTAATCAAAGTAATCATTATTAAGCCTCCTTTCTTAAGTCAGATTCATTATTCAGAATTCCTAAGAGAGATTCTTCTAGGTCACCTGCTTTTTGTTGAAAATCATTAATCTCAATATTATGTTCAAACAATAATTTAAGTATTATTCCAATTGAAACTTGAGGTGTTTTGCTAATTTGTAAGTGCTCTTTTGTTTCAGTACATTGATAACCTGCTGCAGTTAACAATTGCTGGGCTAACTTATTATTATCAGTATCTATTAAGATATACTGCTGATTAGCCAGTAATAATTGTGTCATTGTTGTATCTTTAATAACCCGTCCTTTATCAATAACAACGACATCTTCAGCTAATTTTTGTAGTTCACTTAGAATATGACTCGAGACTAAAAAAGAAGTACCATTATTTTTTTCAGTAACAATTAAATCTCGCAATTCTTTGGTTGCTTGCGGATCTAACCCGTTCATTGGTTCATCTAAAATAGCTAGTTGGGGGTGATTAACTAGCGCCAAAGCTATGCCTAATTTTTGTTTCATACCTAACGAGTAATTTTTGGCTTTACTGTCAGCAAAGGATTTGATATTAAGTTTTTCAATTATATCTTCTACTTTTTGGTGCTGATTATCTCCTGTAGCAAAGAGCTGTAATTGTTCACGTCCCGTTAAAAATGGATAAAGTCCTGGATATTCGATTAAAGCTCCTACATTTTGCAGCAGCAGATGTTTATTAACTGCGATATGCTCTTGATTTAACTGAATTGTACCTGTAAATTCAGTAATTCCTAAAATAGATTTCATAATCGTTGTTTTGCCAGCACCATTAGCGCCAATTAACCCCGTGATATGCCCCTTCTTTATTGAGAAAGATACCTGGTGTAAAACTTGACGTTTCCCAAAATATTTACTTAAATTATTAATTTTTAAAATATTTGTTGGCATAGTTGCCACCTCTTATCATTCATATTGTATTTCTGTCATCCGTGCCGCCTGTACTACAACACTATAACAGCAATAAAATAAATGTGCAAGTGCTTTTCAATAATCCAGAATTAAATTAGCTAGAACATATCAAAAAATATTATATAGATTTTTAACGATGATATTAATTTTAGGTAAATCGATTGTTTTTTGTGGTACCACAAAATTAGAGGTGATATTTATGAATAGCAAAGTACATTTTAGAATAAATGCTAAAGAAAAAAGGTCTTTGAAATCGTCTGCAGTACAAACCACCATATCATATTTATCTTTACTCTTAAAAAGAGTTACATCACTCAAAAATAAATCCGTACTTTGTAGTTTACTTTTAGCTATACTTAACATTTGTTTCGATAAATTTACTCCAGCTGTTTTCCATCCTTTTTTGTCAAATATTTCTAATAAAGTTCTTGTTCCACATACAAAGTCAATGACAGAATTAGTTCCTTCTAAGTTCTTTGTGATTTTTAAAATTTTATTTGCTGATCTTCTTGCACGTCCTGTTAAATATTCATCATAAAATAACGCAAAATTGCTATTATAATTGTTATTTTGAATTTTGTATATTATTTTTCCTCCGTTTTTCTCATATAGAAAATAAAAATGAACCCTGAAACAAATAACCCAAATCCACTTAATATACCAATAGTTAATTCCAAGGATATTTTCTTAGACATAGCACTTATTAAAAAAGAACCAATCGTTAATAAAAGTGAAGTAAAAAGATTAATTGTCGATATAGAAGTGGCACGTATACCTTCTAAAACAATTTTCTGAATTTTATTTTCTAAAATTACATTCCACATTTCGAAGGAAACATTTATAATAATCAATCCGAAAATTATAACTATCTTATTTTTTGTAATAAAAAGTAAAGCTAGCAGCATACTTAATTCAATCAGACACAAAGTTATTTTATTTTCATCAATTTTTTTAACTATCTTATAAATAGAATATGATACCAGAGCCCCTAAAAGAGATATAGTACCAAAAATAGTCGATACTAATTCTGTGGGAACATGAATTGTAGAAAGTAATAATGACCCATATTGATATGATATAGTCACCGCTGCATCTGAAAAGCAAATCACTAAAAGTAGTCTTTGATATTCTTTACTATTCTTTAGAAAATGATACATCTTTTTTAAAATACTTTGTTTCATCTGTAATTCGTCTACACTTTCCAAATTATCTTCGTTAATGCTCATAGCAGCAACAATCGCACAAAATCTGAAAATTATAGCTATAATAAATAGAGTTGTCCAGGATATCTTTGCTAGCCACCCTCCAACAGCATTACCAAACGCTACACCTAAAATCCCGATAGAATTAAAGATACCTGAATACTTAATATATTTACTTTTTTCTTTTACAGGAATTGCGTCATATAATATAGAAACATCAGTCCCCGAAATAAGAGATAAACCGAGTGCAAATAATATAAAAGAAATATATATAACTAAATGAATATGCGGAAAGAAATATCCAAATAAATAGATAAAACAACTAATTTCACCAAGCACTAATGTTAATTTGTGCCCTAACTTATCAGAAATAACACCAGAGGGTAATTCAAAAGCAAATTGTGAAATTGTGAACATTCCTTCTAAAATTGCAATTTCACCTATAGACCAACCTTGACTTTTTAAATATATCATCCAGACAACAATTTCAAACATGACATTCGAAAATAAATTGTATACCAACACTCTTTTCACTACAACACACCACTTTCTTCTAAATAAGATTTACAGTTTTTGGTAAGTACTCATACTCATTTCAACAAAATCCTTATTTAAAAAAATAGTGTCGAAAAACTGTTTATCACTAATGTTCTCACCTTTTTTAATAAATCAGAGAGAGTTATATTTATTGTACAGTTATTTGTATAGTAATTAGTAGCATAACTACTACATAGTAAGTATCGTAACCATTTAAATAAAAATGCTCGTTTCTCACCCAATTATATCTATTCTCAGACATTTGTACAAAACTATTAGTTCTATGGTAACTTGTAATAATATTTGAAAAGTCGTCACTTGAAAGTTGTCTCTCCATAGCTGCCTTAGAGAAGCTTCGCTCTACATAACTATTTTCAAAAGAAACTAAAAACCATCTTTAATAAAATCAATAATTCTGGACCTAACAAGTGTTCTCCCACCAATAGTTCCATATTTTAACATTAATTGATGAAGCCAAAGGTGAAATTATTGTAATGGTAGTATCTAATTCAGCCAATAAGCAACAATTAATTGAGACCTTAGATTTAATCCAGTCCAGCTGTCGGCAGACAGTAAGGCCATTATTCATTCAAATTATAGGTAGCAATATTGTATTAACTCAGAATCTAAGAGTTGTTTTTTAACATCCAGCATGTCACGCAAGAGCAATTATTATTATAATGCGCCCAAGGAAATATTTTTTAGCTTAATGAATCGTTTTCTTAATACCTATCGAAAACAAGACTTAACGTCATAAAAAACTAGCGAGCAAGTAGGTTTATTTATTATATCTTGAAATTTCTAAAAGCTTAGTTAAAACAACAAAGCAAAAACCAAAATTAAGTTAAAATGGTTTTTGCTTTTTTAATATTTTGTTTATGCAGTTTAAGAAGTTCCCAAGTGTCTAACTTTTTTGCTGTAATTTAGCTAATCTGGTGAACCTTTATTATTATGTATTTAAAAAAATTGCATCTTTAATTTATTGGACGTATAATTTAGTGAATTAGAAAAAATGAGATAAAACTAAAAAAAACTAATTCAAATTAAAATTAGTTTTGATTTGAATTATAGTCCCACATTGCTTTTTACAATACTTCAAACTTGTTTATAAAAATATCAAGTATCAATTTTGTGAAATTTAATACAAGTGTAGAAGATGGTTATATTTATATATTATTAGAAAATTTAGTTTCTATTGATTTATTAAGAGAATGATCGTTGTTTAATGCGTTGATGATACTTTTATTAATATGATAATAAGGAGTAATAAAATGAGTAAAACAATTTTATTTGTTGAAATAAATCCCGGAATGGAGAGCTCTGGAGCTAAAGCATTAGAATATTGTAAAAATAATAATATTACAAGTTATGTCCTCACTTCTAATAAAAAATTTTATGATACTCCAGAGGGTAATCCCTTAAATAAGGCAAACCATGTTTTAGAATTTTCAACCAGTATGAATTCACGAGAGCAATGTGTCAATTTTTTAAAAGATAGATTTTTTAAAACAAAATTAGATTTAGTTATGAGCTTTAGTGAATTGTATGTAGAGTTGGCTGCATACATTGGAAAGCAATTAGGAATTTCAAATAACAATTATGTTCCTATTTGTAAGGCTCGTAATAAGTTTACGTGGCGCAGTCTTCTTCAAAACGAACATCTTACTAATGTTAAATCTCTTCTTATTTCTAATTTAGAGGATCTACAAAATGTACCCGAAAAGATTGGTTTTCCCTGCATAATTAAACCAATTGATGGTTCTGCTAGTGTGTCTGTACAATATTGTGATAATTTAGATGAATTAAAAATGGCCTTCAACTCTTGGCAAAATTTTCATGGATTTGGACGTGGCTTAATTTCAAAAAAAGAAATGATAGTAGAAACTTATGTTCCAGGACTACTTTATAGTATAGAATGTTTAAATATTAATGGTGTAAATAATTACTTCGGCATTACTAATCGTAAACTTAGTGGAGCACCATATTTCGTAGAAGTAGGAGCCAATTTCCCTGCTAATGACGAGATATCAAATATTACAAGTGTTAAAAATAAAACATCAAAGGTAATTAATTTATTGGGATTTAAAAATTGTGCTCTGCATATTGAATTTATTCTAGGTGCTGATAATTATATTGAATATGTTGATATTAACCCTAGATTGGGTGGTGGCCTCATTCCAGAAATGATTGAATCCAGTTTGAACATTAGTCCTATAAAATATGTCCTTAGTACTATGCTTGGTGATAATACCACCATAAACATTCCAAATGAATATTTGAATTATTGCGCATCTCGTTATGTTGTATCCAGTAATTGGGGGAAAATCTCTCATATTACTGGTTTGAATAAAATTAAGAAGAATAAAAGTATTCATTCATTTAGTATGTCAGTAAAAGAGGGTGATGTTATATTACCCCTAAAATCTAACAAGAATACTTTATTTGAATATTTTTCTACTGGTACTAGTATGGAAAAGGCCGATAATATTGCTAATGATGTTGTTAACGATATTAGTTTTGATCTGAAAGCGGAGTTATTAGTTTGAAGTCAGATAAAAGAAAGAATATTAAAAAGAATTTATCCATTTTATCATATAATCGTTTGTTTACGGGTATAGGTTATTATTTGTTTGTACCGTTATTGAGTATAATACTTTTAAATATCGGGTTGCAGCCACATATTGTAGGGATATTAGTTGCTTTATTTAGCTTTGCAACCAAGGGTGGAGGTGCCATATCCTTGATTTTTCCAAAATGTTTTATTTATGAGAAAAGGATTATTTCATTTGGCACTTTGTTGGCAGCAATCGGTCTTTTTTCAATTTTTATATTGCATGGCTCTACAGTCACTATTTCTTTTTTGATTTTCATTACTGGTATTGGTATATCCCTTAATTTATTGAGTATCCAAACTTATATTAGTAATCATGTAATTGAAAATAATAAAAAATTTTCTAGTTATACCCTTCAGATATGGATTGCTAATGTGACAGCAATAGCTGGTCCTATTATTGCAAATTATTTAATAAAGCGTTTTACTACTCTACCACTCTTTATATCTGGAATTTTTTATTTATTAGCCTTTTTAAATACACAATTATTTTTCAAATCATCTATTAACTATAATAATTATTCCCGAGTTAATATCTCACAAATTTTAAAAGAAATCTGGAACAATCATAAATTCAAATTACTATTATTCATTTCTTTTTTAATGTGGTTTATCTATGGGCAATTGTATTTTATTCTTCCATTATATGTAAAAACCACTTTACATTTGAGCAATATCTTGGGCTACTTATTTGGTTTTAATTCTTTGATTTTAGTTTTGCTTCAAGGAATTGTTAATCGTTCATTGCAAAGATTAGGAATAACAGAAAATTTTAGAAAGAACATTTTAGTAATAGGATTAGGCTTTTTATCAATTGGATTAGGATTCTTTTTAATTTTAATGTCATCATCACTAACGTTTTTAGTATGGCTGGGTATTTTTTTCCTTTCACTGGGTGAATTGTTAAATATGCCTCTATTGGATTTGAATATATCGAATGTTAGGGGGCATTTAACTTCCCCACAATTTTTTGCCATTTATACTATTATTTGTGGAATTGGATATGGATTATCCTCGTTAATTTTTAGTTATTTTACAAAATATATTCATATAGGATTAATCATCCTAGTACTTTTATCCATAATCAGTTTTATTATTTTGAATTTTTATAGAAATAAAATATAAGTATTTTTTAAATCAAAATATCACATGTATTTCAATAGTGACAATCTTTGGACCACTAACATTTGTTCTCAAATTCTCGCCTCTTTAATGTCATTTGAGCGTAAAATTCGACTTCATACTAGAAGCACCAGTAATTAATTTACTTACCTATAGGATGCCACGCCACTTGCTTTGCATGCTTGCCCCATTACTCTAAGATTATGTGCGATAACAATGATGCTTAAACCTCTTTTTCTGATCAATTCTTTTAGTAAATCAATTAGACTTTGAACATTTATCTCGTGCAACCCGCTAGTTGGTTCGTCTAGAACTAAAATGTTAGTTTGATTTTGCAATAAAATCTTAGCTAATTTAACGCGCGGTAGCTCTCCATCAGAAAAAGTATCTAACCTTTGTCCCAATTTAATATAACCAAGATCAACATTTATTAAATTATTTAAAGCATTGGCTAAATCACCCTTCCTATGTGAATCTAAGGTATCAACCTGGGCTTTTTTATTGTGATTTTCTCCAAATTGTTGACAACAAAAAAATCATTCCACAACTGTTTTTACACTTTTATGGAATGATTATCTTTTATCCGATTTGAGTTTGTATTACTTCTTAATTACTATTACTTTGATATGATACGAAGTTGACTATTATATATTTTTTCTTTAGATTGTTTCATTATTTTTAATCCAAAATATACTTTCACAAAAAATAGCTAATAAGCTCAAGATAATAATTATTATTCGTATTAAAAAAGGATAAGATGCATTTAAGGACATAGTTACAATTGCTAAAAGAAAGATTACATAAGATATCACAATCATTAATCTTTTAAAATATTTAATTGAATTATTTGAAGTATTAAAGAATAATGGCAAATATATTAAGGTAGGAATAATTATTAGAAATAGCCACATATTTATGTTAACTGTTCGAGTTTGGCACGCATATAAAATAATAACTATGATCAGCGCTAGCCAAGAAGTAATTATACAAATATTTCTAAGATTTTTTGTCATAACTAACACCCCCTTAATTTCCAACCCAATGGTTAAAGCGCCAATTTACTAATATCTGCTCTAATAATGTGATTATAACCACAATCAAGAGAAAATTAACTAGCTGTGTAGTTGGAATCAAATAAATTTTAACGTGATATACCCAAGGTAATAATCGCCATGTAGAAGCTCCTAATTGACTGGTGCCATAGTATACGGTAAAAGGTATAGAAATAAAACCAGTCACTAAACCAGCCATATAACCATGTAGAATACTAAAAAATTCAATTATGGGTATCCAAATAATGCCTAAAATAGCAAGACTCAGCCAAAAGCAAACATAATATTTACCTGAAAGATGTGTAAAGACCAAAAAGAGCAAATTAATAACAAATAAATTAAGTAACCATAAGAGATATGTTTGTCCAGCCCAGCTAAGGAGCCAACTTGTTCTACGAGGAAACGATAAAATGCGATTTAAATTAGATGCTTTATCTTCAAATTTTCTTTGTACAGCCGCGATTAAACTTAGAAAAAATGGTTCTAGGCAATTAAGATATACAACACTAGTTTTAAACCAAAAATCTTGTGCAGTAGGTTGAGTTTTGATTTTAAAAATAAAATATGCAGCATATCCTATAGACATAATTAAAATACCAAACAACAGTGGCTGATGTCTTATCTTGTAAAGGTTAGATTTAAACAAGTTCATTGCCTCCTTGCCTCTTTCGAACAATAATAAAAGATAAAAAATAGTTAAAAAGAAGCCATACAGACACAGACAAAAGAATCAAATAAATAAAGCTGACATCATTAGCAAAAAAACTACCAGGAGAAAAAGATGTACCATTCGGTTGAATACGCAGCAAAGCAATTGTTCGAGAGGCATAAGACCAAGGATCTATCCAGAAATAATGAGATAAAGAAATATTATAAATAGCGCTTCCCATTGACAGTGCTAAATTAAGAATACTAACGATAATTGCATTCAAATAACGTAAAAGATGCATATTAATTACAATCAAAGGCAAACTGCCAAGCCAAAGTACTAAAGAAGTGGCTAATAATAAACCCGCATTGACAGAAACTTTAGTAGTTAATAAATTACTAATAACAACTACTAAAACTAAAGTCAGATGTGATAAAAATAACAACAACCAATACTTAAAAGTTTTAGACCAATAAAGTGGCTGTAATGGCCAATTATTTGCTTCTACTTGTTGCCAACCTAAAGCTCTATTTTCTTGCTGATAATCACTATTAATAATCATAACTATGCAAAAAGGTAGTAAAATCAAACTCCAAAGGTTAAAAATATTTGTTTGAATAATACTTATTCCATCCGAGAGACCGGTCGGATTTTGCGATGAAAGAAGCGTCATAAGGGTAAAAATTAAGAAAATTAAGGGAAGAATTAATGCTATCTTCAAATAATTACTAGATTTAGTTTTAATGATTTCTACTTTTAGAGCTGTTTGCATGAGTTACTACCTTCCTTGAGTTTTCTCGAAAAATATTTGATTCAAATTTTCAGTGTTAGTAATTTGTTGTTGATAAACTAATAAACCATTGTTGATAATACCAATATATTCAGCAAAATCTTGTAATTCAGGCAAAATATGACTAGAAATCATAATAGTTTTACCTATATGAGATAACGATTGTAAATATATTTTCAATTCTTTAATACCATAAGGATCGAGTCCATTGAATGGTTCATCTAATATTAATAAATCAGGATTTTTGAGCATTGCCATAGCAATGCCTAAACGCTGTTTCATTCCCAAAGAAAAATCTTTAACTTTTTTATTACCTGTTCCATTGATTTTTAATTGAGTTAAACTTTGATCAATTTGTGTTATATTAATACCTTCCTCTAAGGCGACAATTTTCATATTATCATAAGCGGATAAATTGCTATACGCACTAGGATACTCAATCAAAGCACCAATTTTTTTTAAAATAGTACGCTGCCAAGGCTGACCATTAAAAAAGATAGATCCCTCATATTGAGGAATAATTCCTGTAATAATTTTCATAATAGTAGACTTACCAGCACCATTAATTCCAAGTAAACCATAAATCTTACCTTTGGGAATTTCTAAATCTATTTGATTTAAAACAACATTATTTTTAAATTTTTTGGTTAATGATTTGGTAGATAAAATATACTCTGACATTAATTCAGCTCCTTATTTCTAGATATCAACTACTTGAATGCATGAACAATGACTGGCAATAACCAGGCCAAACACCAAGCAACAACAAAAATAATCCACCAGCGTTTACTAAGAAAATCCCAGAAAGTCATCCCAACTTGAGGATTTTGAACCTTTATTTTCTTTTGAAACTTTTCATCTCTTTTAATCAAGCTATCTAAGCTCACTCGAAACAAATCACTGATTTGAATAAGCCGCTCAATATCTGGATAAGCAGTCCCAATTTCCCATTTAGAAACAGATTGGCGACTAACATTTAATAACTCAGCTAGGTCATTTTGAGTCCACCCCCTTTTTTCTCGTTCTTCTTTAATTCTTTGTCCTAAAATCATTTAGAATCTCTCCTTCTAAATTAATTTTAATTATTAATAATAATCAGATAAAAAGCACGCACATTATCTGAGCATCTACGCAACCAACAAGCGCAGTCCTATCTCAATTAGTTTACATAGGTAAAAATATTATTTAAAACTATCAATAATAAATTAATAATTGTACTTTAACTTTATATATATTGATTTGAATATATGCACAAAACAATTAGTTAGTAATAGAACCTCATTATATTCTATATGAATTAGATAGTTAATTACTTTTAAATACAATTTAGGTGCTAATTATTATAAATAGATCCAGATTAAAAAGCTCTAAATATGAACTAGTGTCCATGAAACGCATAAATAAATGTCCATTCTGGTTTAATATATAAATTTCAATTAACTAAGGGTAATTGTTATGATATAGTTCTAACGGTTCATCTGGTAAATAATTGAAAAATTTTGTAGTCACCACCTTTAAATATCACTTTATAATGCTTTTTAAATTGGCGTGCAAATACTTTCTCAAAAATCAATATTATCTAACATGTCTTCTATACTGTCTCCAGATACAATAAACTTTAGTTAAAAAATTCTGGCACTATATAAATAGGAAGAAACTAGTTTTAAATATTAAATAATAATTCTTATACTTAAAATTAACTAATATTTCAAATTTCGTAGCTGACGGTAAAAAGTTCTTACAAACATATAATAAGTTTTATAGAAAGTTATCAACTTATATTCAAACAAAATCAGCTATTTTATAAGTTGTTGTAGATTGATATTTACAATGTTAATGTTTGCTACATGCGATATTTACAAATCAATACATTTAGAAATAACGGAAGTCGATTAGCTAAGCAAACAATCTATTATCTCCAGAAATTGAAATTACTGTTATACTTAATAAGTCTCCATAATCTACTACTTAAAGGATAATTTAAATGTTACTTTCTTATATCTCTACACAGGAACTTAAACAAATTAGAAATATCGTTTGGAAATATGCCAAGCCTAAAACTTATCGCCGGCTCTTAATATTTTGGGGAATAGTTTTTGCCTTGTTGTATTTTCATACTATTTTTTCTATGGGATTTTCGAAATTACTGCATCAACAAAGAACTTTTTGGATAATTTATAATATTGTTTTTGTGGTAACAGTTATACTGAGTGGTTTTACTTTGAAGAAAGACTTTAAAAAAGGGTTTTTAAGACATACTAAATCTGGCTATTATGCGGCCTGGATCAGTTTATCTCCAGATAGTGATAAAAAAGCACTCTTTGTTGATATCATGAAGAAAAATTCTGAACTATTAAGTCTTTATAATCAAAATAAGGGTGAACTACATTTATCCAGTAAACCAGGTGATAACAATTACAACATCAATAAGGATCCCATTTTTAAAAATCTGCAATCGAATCCCTTTCTCATTCACCCGTCATTTAAACGTTACGAAAGTTTCCTCAATACTGATCATTATTATATTTTTGTCATTTGTGTACCACATACTAAAAAGCAAATGTATAATAAGTATCAATATTTGATTTTTGAAAAAAGTAAGTGGAACCAATTAGCATTGAATCCACATTTAGCAGAAATTAAACATATCACCGATAATTATCGTAACCTAGCAAATAAATAAGCCTCCATTTAGGAGGCTTATTTATTTAACATTAAAAAGATAATAAACATTCATCAATATTTGTAAATAATCAAATATCTATGTCTCACAAAAGTATACCTAAGTTACTCATCAGCTTTAGTTCCTAGATTATTGAAGGCATAAATATATGTATGAAGTAGAAGTTTATAAAGATAGAAACAGCTATATTGAAGTTAAGTATTAATTTCAATGATCTGCTTAATTAGCAGTACAAACCAGCACAGATCTTACAAATCGTAATATAATACTTACAACTTAGTGATATTCTTTTTGAAAAAACAGTTTAATAGATAAATGGATAGTTAGACTTTCAAAATTAGAGTATTTGTCTGCTAAATTGTAAATTTATAATTTGCAAATTCTATATCTAAAAAATAAATATAGAATTCAAAAGATGATTTCTATATCTATTTTTTTAATTTATTGATTATTTATATTCTAATTTAGAATATTATTTATTCAATCAAGTCTCTTAATGAAAATGCATAAATAAAGATAGCAAAGAAAAAGCATATTAACCCAGAACATATCAATATAATTTGGACGTTAGTCATACTTAGTAATATAGATGAAATAATTCCTCCTACAGGTTCAAGACAAGCTTGCAATGTTACACCTATCCCTGATACAATTCCTAATTTGCCCTTAGGTATTCTTTCTTGCCTTATTGAAGACCAACTAATTAGAGCAATTGTTCCAAAAAAATTTTGGACAATACCTGATATAACAACTATTAAATAATTATTAGTAATACCCATTCCAACGAGACTTAATGAAAAAATAGCAACACTTATTGTAATAACTAATCTATATTTTAATTTTCTTATAAAGTAAATTACACAAAAGCTTGCTCCCAATACAGGAAAAAATTCAAATAGAACAAATGTACTGCCTAAAGCAATACCCTTTAAATGTAGATTATTAATAAAATAGTATTGTAAAAGACTTCCTACACATCCTAATGCTATATAAAAAATTCCCATAATATAAATAAAAAATTTTAACCATGAAAATTCATTCAAAATTCTAGATACATAAGGAAAATTAATTCTGAAATGATATCTTTCTATTGATATATTATTTATTACATTATCAACTTTCATTATCCATATTAGAATTGCTGAAATAGCAAAAGAAAGAGAGTTAAACAGTAATGTAATCCAGGCGCCTAACAAACTAATAACTAAAGTAGCTATTACTGGTCCAATTAAGCTAGCAATAGAATCAAAAACACTAAAAATACTATTAGCCTCAACAATATCTTTTTTACTAACTATATTAGGAATAATAGAAGTAAAAGCAGGACTATAAAAAGATGAAATAGATGATAAAAGAAAAGTTAATATGAACACGTATATAACTGAAGTATTCATATTAAAATTAAAATAACTCAAAAAATATAGTACTACCGTTACAAAACAAGACAATAAATCACCAAACAATAAAATTTTTCTTTTATTAATATTATCAGAAGTTTGACCACCTATAAATCCGAATAATAATCCAGGTAGTAAGGTTAAAGTGAAATTAAAAGCCATCAAGCTTCCTGAACTAGTATATTTATAGACTAACCAAGGTAACCCAAACCTTTGTATTTGAGAGCCTAAATCCGATAAAAATTTAGCCATTACTAGTAGCCTAAAATTTTTGTTACCCTTAAATAATATTAAATAGCTTTTCATAGTATATATTCCGTTCTATAGATTATTTAATTCATCTAAATTTTTAATATTAGGAATCTTTGATTTTATTGCATCAAAATATTCTTCTAATCTATCAGGATATTTTTCTTTTAATAAAATCAGTTTATTGAAAATATAATCATTATTATTAGGGTCTAATTCTAATGATTTATTAATATAATCTAAAGACTATTTATAATGTGCCAAATTATATAAAATAACAGATTTATTTCCATATATTAAGCTAGACACTTTAGAACCCGAAAAATTATCAAGTATTTTATTAGCATAATTAGTATCATTAAAATTACTTAAAGCTGTAGAAATATTAACTGTTAGCTCATCATTCTTTGAAATATCGACTATATCAATTAATTTCTTTACTTCTTCATAATTTTTGAGATATATCAATAGCGCAGAATACTGAACATAACTCTCTTCAGAAATAGTATTAATAGATAATGCTATTTTCATATTTTCTAGAGCTTTTTTGTAATTTCCTATTTTAGATTTTAATCTATAAAGTGAGTCTTCTTAAGGATTTAAATAAATAGCACGATTAATGGATTCAAACGATGTATCTATTTTATCCATTTTATAATCTAATTTTGATTTATGCACCAATAATCAGGGAAATACGGATCTAAAGTTAAGAGAGTATAGAAATATTTCAAACTATCATCATACTTTCTCTGGGCTTCTGTAATCATCGTGCAATTATAAACTAAAACTGATCTATGCAATAAATGTTTCTTGTTTCCATATTTCTTTTTAAATCAAGATAGAAATAACGTAAATGCTCAAAATTTTTATGCTGATAATCTAATTTAGAAAAATTAAAATTATTATTCTTAACAAAATTATAAAAAACTAAGATTTTCAAATCCTATAGCATCGCTAGAAAAGTTTATTATTTGCTTCATTTAATATCCTCCAAGTATATTAAAAAAAGTCAGGATAACCTAACTTTTTCTAGTAAATTAATTATATTCAAAGATTGATGAGGCCCGCTCACTGTCTTTTTTAATAACAATAAGTTTCATGAAATCAACTCCAAAAACTTTCGATATAATTACAATACCATATATTAATAATATTTAATAATTAATTTTATAAATTTATTTATTTTTAATCTTAAGCAAGGTGTATTATGAGGCCAAAAGTGAAAAATCACATACTAGTCGTACCTATAAAAGGAAGCATTACTATCGGAGGAACTCCGAGAACTTTTATAGAGATAGAAGATAGTGATCATATAATTTAGAATTTATTATATTTATGTAATGGAAAAAATACTATTAAAGAAATAAATATTAAATTAAAAAAATTGTATCATAAATTAACCGATACGGAAATATATGGATATTTGGACCAACTAATGGAAATCCCTTTGAATTGTCTAATTTAAATCGTCAATTATTATTTAAAGAGAAAGATATAGGTAAACCAAAAATCACTTCTACTAAAGAATCAATTAAAGATATAAATAGTAATATTGAGTTTGTAGAAATAAATAAAAAAATAGAAACTTATAAATCTATTAAAAATATTAAGATGGGTGTAATAAAGCTATAAAAGAGACACTGATACCATGGTCATATACTGGAATCGGACCACTTTTTGAAACCATAATTTCTAAAAAAACTTCATGTTATAACTGTTAGGAAAAATATATACAAACAACACCTACAGCTTGTACAACTGGAAGTTGGCCTTTCTGACTACTGAAGTGAAGACTGTTCCATAGCCTTTAGCCATTGAAGGTTTAGAATAGTACTCTGCTACAGATCCTTTTTTACCTTGTTCTTGTTTGTGACTTATTTGTATTTATATACTTAACCTATTAACAAATACAAGACAATTATAAGCTATTATACAATCCTAAAAAAGATAAATCTAATTTAGAAGTTGAAGAAGAAGTACTTGTAGAAGATTTCTTGTCAGATTTAGAACTTGTTGAGTTTGATTCTCTAGTTACTTGTCTTTGGATTTCTGTTTCTACCTGCTTTTTAGCTTCTAAATATTTCTCTTCATCATTATTTTTTAACATCTCTAAGATAATTGAAGTATCTTTACCAATCGCATTTAATTTAGCTTTTTCTTTTTTGTCGTTAATATCTGCTGCATATAAAATTTCTCGCATGGCTTCAGAATAATTATTGACCGTAACATGACTAGCAATATACTCGTCTAAAAAGCTCAAATTACTTGTCGATAAAAAAATATGGCGGTCAACTAAATTATTTTTACTTACCTTGTTCATCTTCAAGATCCTCCTCTTCAATTCCTGCAAATAACTTTAATAGCTCGTTATTAGATTCGATAAATTCTTCAAATTTATCAGTTAAGGTTCCAATAGTTTGATCAAAAATATCTTTCTTATACTCGTAAAAGTTAGAAGTTAATGCCTGTTTTAAAAGCTGATTAACATATTCACTTTGACTCATTGGAATAACTTTTTTCTTTATATCTTTCAAATTCAAACGAATACTTGCCATAATTTCTGGTTCAATATTTCTAACATATAAATCCATCCTAAGTTACCTGCTTTCATTTTTAAGGACAAAAAGTGCTATCCATCATTCCGGATTGTCATTATATATGGATAGCAACAAAACGTTGATTTAAAAGCAAATCCATTTAGATGGAGCTGTCCATGATTAGGGATTAAAACAACAAATTTTGATATCGAATTGAAGAGCTAAGAAACCGCATTGGCACAGCCAATGTAGCAGGTCGCAAAGCGACATGATATCGGGTTTCCTTATACTCTTTATTAATTCATATCAATACTCTGCAATATCTGTCTTTAAGTTTTTTATTAAGATCCTTATAGACGCCTTAATAAACAAATACTTGATTATCGTTCCAATAATTGTTCAAGTAGTTTTAAAACTCTTTGCTTACTGGTTAGATGAGCATTAGTTAGCATTAGGATAATCAAAATAGTTGTCATCTAATTATATAAAAAAGCCATTCCTATCATTCTTAATCATGATAGGAATGGCTTTTTATTTACCAATAACTTATTTCAAATTTTTACGATATTTTTTAGAACCATTTTGTCCTGGAAATAAACGGTCATGTTAGCCTACTCTAACACCAATTAAAACTAATTCATCTTCATCAATTCTATAAACAACTAATACATCGTTGATATCATTGGGAACGTTGTTTTTAGGTGTATCTCGTAAATGAAACTCATTGTATTCTGACATCTGTCGGTTCAGTTTGTGGTCTTTAAATTCTGGCGGTAATTCTCTTTGTTCGATTAACAAATCAATTGCCTCTCGAACTTCGTCAATTATTGTGTGATCTAAACTGGCTAATCTCTTTAAATCTGCATTAAAAGTTTTTCTGGGTTTAAATTTTAGTCTTTTCATCTCTTAAAATTGATTCCAATAACTATCGTTAGATTCCACAATCTTATCGTCAGGTAAGACCTGACTTTTAATTAATTGATCTCGAGCGACTGCATATTCTAAAGATCCTTCTTTAGCCTTCAAAGCTCGTTCCATCCAATCCATTTTTTCTTGGGAAATTACCGCTACAGAACGTTGATTGGATCTTGTAACATATACAGTTTCATCTTCATCATTAACTTGATCTAAATATTTTTTTAAATGTGCTCGAAAATCACTTTGAGTTAGTGCCAAAGTCATAGTATTACCCCCCTTTTTTGTACTTAACATTGTACAATATTTCAAATTATTATTCAATGAATATAAATGAGTTATTGCTTTCTAAAATTGATCAAGCTAATCAGCAACAAACAACTCAATTAGCCTCTGTAATTAAGCAGGACATTGTTCAGGAAAAGAGTACTAGTTCCTCTCCAGATTTAATTAAAAGACGTCTAATGGCGCGTAAACGTGCTTTAGAACGTGATTATTAATTTTATTAATAATTAGTTGAATGCTCCTTTAGATAGTTCTTCTAGTTTTTTATAATTTTCTTTATTTATTATTAATTGAATGTAGTCTACGCTATCTTTATTCCAACATATATTTGTTTCGTGATTTATATTACTTTTATTTATAATCATTGTAATAATTTCAAAATATCTTAAGGCTTCGTAACTTATTGGTATGTTTTTTTGTTGTTATAAATATAAATTATTAAATTTCCATTTATTGAGTCATAACTTATATTTTTTTTAGATGACATATTAAATTCTTCTTTACTATTCCATAATTCTGTTTTTTTAATTTGTTTTAATATCTTAGATATAATATTTTCTTTTATATTCATTTGTAACCTCTAATTTTTTAGCTCGAACTTCGTCAATGATTGTGTGATCTAAACTTGCTAATCTCTTTAAATCTGCATTAAAAGTTTTTCTGGGTTTAAATTTTAGTCTTTTCATCTCTTAAAATTGATTTCAATAACTATCGTTTGATTCCACAATCTTATCGTCAGGTAAAACCTGACTTTTAATTAATTGATTTCGAGCGATTGCATATTCTAACGATCCTTCTTTCGCCTTCAAAGCTCGTTCTAGCCAATCCATTTTTACTGCTACGGAACGTTGATTGGATCTTGTAACATATACAGTTTCATCTTCATCATTAACTTGATCTAAATATTTTTTAAATGTGCGCGAAAATCACTTTGATTTAGTGCTAAAGTCATAGTTTTGCTTCCTTGTACTTAATATTGTACTAAATTTCGAATTATTATTCAATGAATATAAGAATATTACTGGCTGGGGATTTTTCTTAACTACTTGTAACGACCAACGTGAGGCGCAAGGAATTAGCAACTAAAGTTTTAATGTAAGAGCCATGCTCTCACACCTTTTTATTTTATTAGATTTTAAGAAATAATTGTTAGATATTAGATTTAATTCGATAAACTGTCGCTCGTGCTAAGCCATATTTCTTACTAATTGATAAAACGGATTTCTGCTCTTTAAGATCTCGCACAACAGCATGATAAATTGCTAGTTTTTGTGGATTGGCAGCATGTGCTGAATATTCTTGTTGTGTGCCTATATAAACTCCTTTTTTCTTAGCTATTCCAATACCTTCAGTTGCCACTGTCTAATTTTTTCACGTTCGCTTTGAGCAACGTAACTCATTAACTCAACAACTACCAAGTTAGTCAACAAACTTCGTAAATTAGGATCAGATACACCTATGAAAAGTCAAGATTATCTTGAATTTAATAATCCTGAGGAAGGTTTGAACTGGTTAAATGACTGATTTTGTATATAAACTTGCCTTTGAATGCCAGTTTAAAAAGCATTATAAAACGATACTGCGAGGTGGTCACTATAAAAAAGAGGATTTTAAAACTGTTTATTATAAGTTGTTACAAGATGAACCGTTAGAACCACATTATACCGATCACCCTTTGGTGAATAGAAAGCCAGAGCGTGATTTACATATTAAACCAGATTGGTTATTGATTTATAAATATGACGGCGAATTTATACGTTTCATTGACACTGGTTCCCATTCAGATCTTTTTAAATAAAAAAAGGAGCTATTTATAATAAATAGCCCCTAAATCATATTACGTTTATAATAAAATTATTTAGTAAGATCAAAAAATATTTATTAATTTAAGATTATTCACAAATGGTTATTTGGTGCACAAATTATTTTAGTTAAGTCTTGTTAAAGTCTATTATATTAATTGATTACCAACCGCACAAATATAATAATTAATAACTTCACTTACATAGAATACTATAATTACTATGAAATTGTCTAAAAGAACAAGCCATACTTATACAGCTATTTTTACTTTTAATATTTTTGTGTTTGTGTTTGGTTTCTTTTAATTTTTGTAAGCATAATGCAATATTCATTGAAACTACTCCTTACATAGATATTATTTTGCTCATTATATTTCTATAGAATCTATCGAATTAAGTCTAAAATATTATTTTTTGAAGCTTTTTTAGCAGGAATCCAACTAAACAGCGTCCCGATTATCAAGACTATAATAATTACAGCAACAATATTATTAGTATAAATAATAATTAAATTTATTTTAATCATAGAGACAAGCCGTTGGATTATCAATGCCAGTATAATTGAAATTACGCCACCAGATAAAGTGAGGATAATCCCTTCTAATAAAAATTGTTCTGTAATATCTTGTTTAGAAGCTCCTAGAGAACGTCTTATGCCAATTTCTTGAGTTCTTTCAGCAATATTAGCTGTCATAGTTGTCATAATTCCCATACCAGCAGTAATTAAAGAAATACCAGCAATACTTGCAATAAATGAACTATTATACTAGCTTTAATATTTTTTGTTTTCTCATAGATTATTCCTAGTAATATTACCAAGATAAATTTAGAGAAGAAATAAATAGGATCGGTCGAGATATGCACTACTCCAAAGATTACCGCACTACAAATAATGCCAAGATAACTAGTGTGAGAAAATATCACATTTATCAAATATCCTCAAAAAAGCAACTCTTCAATAACTGGAGCGACAACCAGCGCATAAATCATAAATAAAACAGGTGTGTTGTGCAGCATTCCTTAACATTGCATTGCCCATGGTTTAAAAAAAATAGCAACAATATTTTATCTTCAACCAACAATTTACCTACTCCATTTCAACAGTGACAATCTTGAAACCACTAACATGATAGTAACTAGAATCTGACAGCATTTGTTCTCCAAGTCGCGCCTCTTTAATATCATTTGGGCATAAATCTGCAATAATTAAATTTGGCTCTGTCTCGGAAGCACCAGCAATTAAATGTCCCATAGGATTCCAAATACCACTAGCTCCACATGTTTGCCAATCACCTGTTTTCCCCACATAATTAGTCATCGTAACAAACATTGTATTATCTAGCGCGCGAGCAGGAAACCAAATCTTAGCTTCATTATAGCCGTTACCTTTGCTGAATAATGAGCTAACCAGGTATGCATGGCAGCCTGCCTGTGCTAACAATCTTGCGTGTTCCGAAAAACCTGCATCATAACAAATTCCCAATCCTAATTTCCAATCACCTAAACTCAAAATTACCATGTTAATATCTCCGGTATAAAGCTTCTTCTCACTTTGGAAAAGAGTCATTTTATGATATCGAATCTTTTCTTCGCCTTTAGATGAAATAACTATAGAAGAGATATAAATATTCCCATTGGCACGAGTTGGTGCACCAACGATGGCAATTATATGATTCTTTTTACAAGCAGCATATAACGGCAATAAACGCTCATCATTATCTGAAAGAGTATATTTTTCTTTGTCAGCTGCTATTAGCTCTGGCACATAACCGGTCAAATACTTTTCTGGAAAAACGATTAATTTGGTTTTCTTTTCAGCTGCCTGTTCAATCATTTCAACCGCACGTTCTACATTGCGCTGAATATCACCATCAATCGATTGCATTTGTGCCAATGCAACTCTCAAATTTCCAGTAGGCAAAGAATAATGCAAATTTCTCATAAAATCACCAAATCCTTTCTATTCACCAAGATAACTAACACTTGAAGCTTAAATCATTTTAATTAGTAACTTTGTCCAATATTAATTAAGCAACTGTATCTGTTAATGTACGTTGGAAATAATGACCTCCTGTGAGGGAAACCTGCAAATTGATATCCGAAATATGCTCACTCCCAGTCTTCCAATACTTTCTGTTTGTTCAACAAACTATAACATCAAAAAATAATAACTGTCAAAAGCTACTAATATATTTTTGACGATAATTACTATATGGTAGATTGTAAAATTAATCCGAACGAATTAAAATCAAAACTTTTTGTGAACTAGGACTGGACAATGCCCAAATGACTACGCGGTTAAAACGATTGCTGCCTACGATTTCTTATGAATTGTCTCGCTGTCAACCTTATCAAGTTGAGGTGGCACAGGCAAACGCTGAATATAAGCTGGAAAGATGTGGGCGGAAAACTAAATTGAATGCCAAACTAAAGCAAACAATTTTAAACTATTTACGTCCAAGCTAGTTACTAGAAATGATTGCTCATGAACTTAAACTAGCTACTAAATCTATTTATAATTGGTTATATCAAGTAATTAAATAATTAATCAATAATAATTTTAATCTTTTTGTTAAGTTCAGATATCTCATTTTTTAATTGTTCTCCATTTTTACCGCTCAGAATATAATATCCAATCCTATCATCAGAATTTGTTGGTTTTGAAATAACTTGTCCAGGAATTGCATCTATCTCTAATTTCTTGAAATATGGACTCGATTTAATATAATTTATTCCCTGTATAGAATTAAATTTTCCACTATTATTAGAAAACAAAAAGTTAATTGCAGCAGCACCATTATAAGATGGTGTAATACTTACCTGATTATTTAAATATAGATCAATTGTTTTTTGAAATATATTAATTCCATATGAATCATAAATTAAGTCAGAAGTAATATGATCTCCGCCTGGTCTACCATTAACTTCAACAATTTTAGGACCGCTACTGGTTAATTTTACCTCTATATGAGTAGGTCCACTATGAAAATCTAGAGAACGAGCTGCTTGATAAGCTGTTTCAATAATTTCTTTCTTATGCTGGATTTCTATGGTAGTAGGAAAAATATGCATTAATTCAACGAAATAGGGTGGTTCAGTTGTATGTTTTTCGGTAACTTCAGCAAATTCAATTGAATCATTATTTAAAAATAATTCCACACTGAACTCTGGTCCATCTAAATACTCTTCTAATATATATTCATTACGTACCTTAAAATCCATATAACTTTTTTTTAATTTTGTAATTTGATTAAATTTTCTTTTTAATTCTTCATTATTTTGAATATAAAATACATCAATACTACTAGCCGTATTTGTTGGTTTTAATATTAAGGGATAACCAATTAATTGGCTGGCTTCTTGCGCCTCTTTCAAAGTCTTTACGACTGCAAAATTTGCTGACGGCACGTTTTCTTTCAAGAATTGTTTTCGGGCCAAATCTTTATTCCTAGCACATTTTGCCGCAAAATATGAATTTCCATACATTTTTAATTTTTGAGCAACTTTTGCGGTTACGGCAATTGCATAATCAGTTGCAGGAATAATTGCATCAAAGTTATCATACTCACTTTCTCCAATAGCTTTTAATATGCTACTGCTACTTCTAATATCTGCTAGAATAAGATCATCATAATAACCATTATATCCATACTTCTTTGGATTTGCTAAACTACTAACTACACAAATAACTTTACAACCCATTTTCTTTGCCGATTTTACAAAAGATACTCCATAAAAACTAGGTTCTACGATGAGTACTTTTTTATTCATAGCTATCTTGCCTCCATTAAATATTAACTTTTCTCAGTATCAATAAGCTCCAAACTGCTCCTATTATCATAATAATTGACATCCATAAAAAACCTACATTTGCTCCAAGAGAATCATTCGCAAAACCTATAAATGTAGATGCAAAAACCTCAACTAATTGAGCTATGCCATTCCAAATAGATGTCACGACCCATAAACTGTTTTTCAACTTGCTCCATCAGTATAGTATTTATTACAACTCTTAAAGATGAATTACTTAATCCTAAAGCAAATGTACAAATAATTGTTAAAAAAACAACATGAGTAAAATATAGGCTTAATAATGCTATAGCTGCAAGAATGAAGAAAGATACTATAATATTTCTTTTAATATATTTATTTATTAATAAGCCCGTTACTAATCCTGCAACTAATCCGCCTATTCCATATCCCATATCGACAAAACCATATATAACACTACTAGTTTTCAAAATAGTAGAAACATAATCTGGCGAAGATACATTAAATAATTGCGTTACAATCAATGGCAATATTGAAATAATACCAATACTAAGAATCATTTTATGATTCAGAATATATTTAATTCCAGTAATAAAATTTGTACTGTTTTGTCTACTTTCGTTAGATACAGTATCATTCTCTTTTATTAAGAAAATCAAAAGTGAAGCAATTATAAACATTATGATATTTATAATTAAAATAACTAAGAAACCTGTATACTTTAAAATAATCCCTGATATTGCTCCAGCAGAAAACATTCCAACCTGTAGTGATACTTCAATAAAAGAGTTTGCAGTTCCTAGTAACTTATTGGGCAGTATTGATTGTATATAGCTTCTTGAAGCTGCCATATATGTAATCCAACCAGCCCCTGTTAAAATAGCTAAACCGTACATTGATAACATAGAAAATCCATAACTATTAATTATAATAGCAATAAGAATCATAGGAAGTACTCTGCCAAGAAAAGTCCATAAAATCACATTTTTTCTGGAAAATTTATCTGTTAAAATACCTGCTAATGGCGACATTAGAAAACCAGCCAATACATTAATAGTTAAATACATTCCTACTAATTTATTAGATTGCGTAGATTGTAATACATACCAATTTGCACCAACAGTTGTCAAACCTACTCCAAATCCTGAAATAATATCAGCAAAAAAGAAATTACGAAATTCTGGCTTTATCAATAATTTGGAAATATTTATCATGATTTTACTTCTCTTTCATAAGATTAATAACCTCTTTTGTCTTAACAAAATCTGAATATTTATTGTCTCTACCTAATCCTAATATACCAAGGTTCAGAAGTGCATAAAGCTTCATCAAGAACTTGTCTAGTTTCCAGTTCACCATATGGACACGCAATATTAATGTCTGACATAGAACGTATAATTGCCAAATCTTCTAAACTTTGATAAGTAGTACCAATTTTCAGCAGTTCGTAAAGCAACAAAAGGTGCTAAGGTGCTAAAAAACAGCTTTAATCCACTTTTGCTAGACCTGTACAGATATCAATACTATCTGATTCAGCAATTTCGAGATTAAAATAGTGATCAGAATTATACTTTTTAAATTTATTATTTTGTCCTTCAAGATCAGCTTCAATGTCAATTATTTTTTTATCTATTAAGGCTTTCTTAATTAACTCATCACGAAAAGCCTCTCTACTGGACATTGTCAATAGCAAAATCTCCTTTAATTATTTTTTTAATCTGACTACATCTATTTTTTGCATCTATTAATGCTATTGAATCCTTGACAATAGAACCAGGGGAATCAGCTTCTCCAATAAGTGAAAAAATAAAATTCATATTTAAAAAATCACAAATATAATTAAATTGTTCAATAATATTAGATCCTTTGATGCGAGGATGATCACCTCCAACCATGACTAACGCAATATCTTTATTAGTCATTTTATATCTAAACTCATTATCCACTTTTAAACTTTCTGACCAACGATCAATAAAATCTTTAAGTATGGAAGAAATTCCATACCAATATATTGGTGTTGAAAATATTATTAATTTTGCATTTTTTAATTTATTACAAATTTCATAGTAATCGTCCACCTGTTTTGGCCAGGTTTTATCAAATCTATGATCTTGGATATTTTTCACATCATTTTCTTTCAAAAAAACTTCATCAAAATCTATCCCACTCAAAACCTTTTTTGCTAAAATTTCTGAATTAGATACTACTCGACTTGATGAATTAATTAAGAGTATGTTGTTCATATTGAAATGTCACCTGCTTTTTCCACTTTTTAGATTGAATAGAAGATATCTTTGCATAATGACTATTGGATTTGCTTTCCATTCTCTTTGTGCCCTTTCCTTTAATAGTATTTGCAATAATTATTAAGCATTTATCATTCTTTTTATTTAAAAACGCGGTATTCATCTAATCAAAATCAAGACCATTAATTTCTTCAACTTGAAAACCATAAGAAAGAAATCTGTTCCGCAAATCATAATAAGGAGATACATAATCATCATTTTTTGCCCTATTTCTATCAATAACATATACTAAATTAGTGATATTCTTGCTAGAAATAACTTGTAAAACTTCCCATATGCTTCCATCTTATAATTTGCCATCACCACCAATTACAATAGAATACCATCTCTGCCCTGTAACTTTTAACTCAAGAACCATCCAGCGCCATATCAATACCGTGTCATTTGCTTAATATAATTTCATTATTTGTATTATTGCCAAACTTATCGAATATAAAATTTAATAAATCTGCTACTGATAAACTTCTACCTATAAAACAAACTAAAAGTGCACCGCAACTAGGACAATTTGCTTTCATTATTCATGACCTCCAAAAATTAAATTTATTTTATAAAACAATTTAATTTTACAGCCAAAAATTAAAGCAGTATCATGATGTAAAGCAAATCGTCACAATTATAAAGGAGGGACAAATTTTGACTCACGGACAACTTATTAAAAAATTACGGAAAGAACGTGGTCTCACACAAAAACAATTAGCAGATGGGATTTCTAGTCGTACAACCTTATCTTCGCTTGAAAATAATAAAACTGATATTGCCACAAGTATTTTATTTTCATATTTGGAACGTATGAATGTTTCTATCCAAGAATATTTATTCTATTTAAACAATAGTACTAATACAGAAAAAGAAATAACTTCAAAATATTTCTTTGATAACTTAGTAAAACAACGAGATTCTGAAATAAGGAAAAGAATTTTAAATTATCAAAATAAGTATAAAAATTCTAGAGATTTCTATTATTGCTGCCTATCAATTGAGTTAAAACTATTCTTAAATGCTAGACATAATAAAGAAGTTTTTGATGTTGATGAAGATAAAGAAATTATAAAAAACTATTTAAATCACGTAGAACAGTGGGGACATTTTGAAATGTCTATTTTCTCTAATTGTTTATATATTTTTAGCGACGAATTTATTCAAGCTACTTTTAAAATACTTTTAAAAAGAACTAAGATTATTAGTAAAATAGATATTTATCAAAATGATATTTCTATTTTTTTAAATAATTGCATTGTTTTAGCTTTAGAACGAGGCAATTATGCAAATGTACACTTTTATATTAATGAACTTTATCAAATATCTGGTAGTACACCTAGAAAAGCATATGATAGAATGATGTGCAAATATTATCTTGAATTAATAAAACAAGCTACTGAATATAAATCAAACACCGATAAGATAATTGATCAATTTAAAGAACTAGGATTTAATGATCATGCTCAAATGTTAGAAGAATTACAAAATAAAATTTTATCCAAACATGTTATATCCTTGGCATAAATATTTATTTATGCTTGGAAGATCGTAAATTTAATTTGAACTAATTCTAAAAACCTTGGTGGATATGAATATTACTTGGTTAAAGTTAGATTCCTTAGGAGGGAATTAACGTAAACTTTGATTCAATACTCATTTAATGATTTAATACAATTATTAGTGCCACCTTATTGGCAAATTAAAAAAACTAATAAGCGCTTTTGTTATTTGGTATTGCGCTGTACGCACTTTTTCTAAGCACTCACGCAAAAAAATATGCAACCCCAAGCACTTCGTGTGCTGCGCAAGGTTGGATATTTTTCAAGTTCTGTCACTTATGATTCCCTTTGCGCTACTTGTCATAGCAAATATAATTATAAATTGATTATTCTTAAACATCTCTTCGTTATCTATTATTATCAAATATAATTGTTTTCTAATTCTTGTTAAATTTTAAAATAATGTTTTGAAAACTGGGTAATAAGTGTAAGAATTCATTATTTCACCTTTTTATCATATTTTAAATTTTTCCCAATAAATGTACCCACTTTATCAAATTCTTGTCCTATAATTGCGTGTGAAGTATTCATGAACTCTTTGTTTTGTATGTCTTGTATGTAATTGGATAGTTCTAGTTCAAATATTGATGGGGTGCTATTAAGTATTTTCCAGTCATCCTCATATAATCCCTTTACGAATGACTGAGCTTGATCCACATTATCCAAGTATTCAACAAAAATATTTTTGAAATTATGATCAAAATCATTTTTTGTGTCAAACTTATCTTGATAATTTTAGTTATAGAGGTGTTTTATAAAAGAAGATATTTCAGCATTATTTCTTATCTTTTCAGATAGTTTTATATATTCAAAATTTCTAAATATTAATTTTTCAAAGATATGTTTATTGCTTTCTTCTTCTCCCTTTCTACTATTAAGACATTGTTGTCTATCTCCACAGTATATTATTTGTTCCCTGAAATTATCAATATAAAATTTAATTTGTGAATACTGCGTTCTTTGCACCTCTTCTATCATTAATACATCAGAATTTTGCAAAATGGAGTTTGACTTGTAAATTAAGTATTTAATTGGAATAATATCAAAGCATAATGCATTTAATTCATTATGCACATCGTTAAATATTCTCCATATACTATTGTTACTTTTTTGCCATGTTCCATATATTTTTTTGCTATCGTATAAACAAGGAAATTTTTCCCTGTGCATGCTTTTCTCTCTATGCAATAATTTTTATTGATTCTTTGTTGAATTTTTTCCTCTACTTCTTATTGGAATTGGGTCAGATAATATTCTCCTTCTATAAATCGTTTTGTTTGATTAAATAGTGATATAAGATAATTACTTATATTACACAGGTCACTTGGATTTACATTATCTAAAGGTTCGTCCATTTTCGCTGCTAAATTATCAAAATAAGATAATATTATCATCTAATGTAAAAGGTGAATTGAATACATATTTACATATGTATATGAATGAATTCTTTTTTGTTGCTGAAATGAATTTAAATAATATTTAACGCATGGTGCTAGTTAATAATTCTTAAATAAAAAGGCCTGACTAGGCTACACTTTAGTCATCTAATACTAAAGAAATGAAACCTCTGTCAGGCCAACTCAAATGTAAACAACATTTATTATTATCTTTGCAACCTCGAATTAAAAGCTGGCAACAAATTAGTACCCCACTTTATTACCGATTGGTGACCGTCCAAGCACATAAAAATATGCGACCAGATTCTCCAGTTAATACTAAATTATTAAGACGATTGCATAATCAAATTGGAACAGTTGGAATAATATTTCTGATATTAATCATAATCGTGCTTGTTCACTAACTGGGTTTCAAACGAGGTTAGAGTAATGTTATTTTGTAGATACCATCATAAAAAACAACTAACACAACAGATAATATCTATATATAAATATTAATGGCAAGATTATCTAATACTGATCTTTAATTTCATTGCCTGAATCCAAAACGTGAACAGATATTTAAAATCAATATCTCTAAAAAGAGTAAGAACTTTTCAAATTGTTCATTAGATCCTCCTCATCATTTTCAGCTTTGTTTAAATCATCACCACTAAATTTATTATCTTGAAGATAATCTACATAATCTCTAACAGTTCCCTTATCATATCCTTCTAATGAAGCAACATTACCATCTTTATATTTATATGAAACAAATACCTTATGCCCCATTAGTATTCTCCTTATTTGTCTAATATCCTTTTCATTCATCACTTAACCAGTATCAATATTTATACTATATTTTAAGCAAGTCAGTCCTTTTACTGTGATGTGCCTAGGAAAAAGTAATTTGAAGTGATTTACCAAACGCATTAGCAATCTTTGAAATTGTATCCATGCTTGTATTGGCTCCATTTTCTATTCTAGCAATCGTTGACTGTGGTAAGCCCGACTTTTCCGCCAAATCATGCTGGGTCCACCCATAAGCTTCACGTTCATTCCTTACTGCCACAGCACTATTTAATTTATTCAACTCTGCTTTAACTTCATTGGCAAATGCTGGATCTTGTAAGTCTTGAGCAAAAAGTTCATCAATATCTGTTAAATAAGTTTTATTAGCCATTCTTTTCATCTTCCTTTCGTTGATAGTATTCTGCACGAAGTTTCTTAGCATGCTTTATCTCCCGTGCCGGTGTTTTCTGGGTATTCTTAGTAAAACCATGCGTAATAATATATTGTTCTTCTTCGTCATGGAAATATAATCCACGTTGGATATTAGAAGCAACTTTAGATCTAATTTCATATAAGTTACTGTCTAATTTCTTAATCCATTCCATCTTAGCAGCTATTAATAATCCTTGTTGTTGAATCGCTTTTATTAACGCAATTAACTTTTTTCGATCTTTGATAGGTAATTGCTGGTAAAATTCAACAAATTCATCATGACCGTTTAATCGTTTATAACTTTTAAACTTTGGTGTTTTCATAAGCTTATTATATCATATATTGTATTTAATTTAAAAAATAATATAAAAACTCTTTATTCATGCATCGTTCTATGATATTAATCGTTTCTATGGTGATAAAGTTGTTTTCTCTCTAATTCATACGATACGTATACTTGTCCTTTTTGTTGTGTATGTTATTGAAGTTTTTAGAGCTTATTCAGATTAAACTTGTAATCTGCCATATATAATAGATGATATATTTACAAGGATTAATAAATTATTTACTTATTACAAAGGATCTAATAACTATGAATAAAAATTATTATAGAATCGGTGAATTTTCAAAAAAAATTAATTTAACGATTGATACGTTGAGATTTTACGAAAAAGAAAATCTTATAAAGCCTAAAAGAGATCAAAATAACATTAGACTTTATAGTGATAACGATATCTCGTGGATTGAATTTATTAAAAGACTAAAACAAACAGGAATGCCATTAAAAGAGATTAAAATATACTCTGCTTTAAGATATAAAGGAGATAGTACAATTAATGAAAGATTATCACTCTTAAATTCTCAAAAGAAAAGATTAGAGAACGATAACTTAGAAATCAAAAAACATATAGATTTTCTAAATAAAAAAATCAACACTTATAAATCAAAGTTGCAACATAAATAATACTGAAATAGTTTTCAATTAACTTATTATATATTTTATTCAACAAAAAGGCTGAAAAAAATCAGCCTCCAACCATTTTATTGAATTTCTTTTCAAATATTTTAAAAACACTATTTGAATTACCATTTATCGAAATAATATTTTCATTACTTATCTGTGAATCAGTATTATTAATTACAAATTTAGTTCCATTTGTTTTAAAAGAAGAAGCATCTCTTTTAGTTCCTATGATAATAAGAACATCAGCAGACTTAATTTCTTGTTCACCTTTTTTAACTGCACTTCTATAACTTGATAAATTACGTAAAACAAACTCTGGAATTATAATTGAACCACAATAAGTACATAATGGGATTTGATTTCTTTCGTACGCTTGTAAATTCCAATCATATTTTCTATTACATTTACTGCATCTGTTTAATCTCATGTTGCCCCAATACTCAATCACATTTTTGGAACCAGCTTTTTGATGTAATGTGTCTATATTCATTGTTATCAAACTTTTCAGAATTCCAGATTTTTCCAGAGTATAAAGAAACTTGTGTGTTGAATTTGGTTGTGCAAAAGGTTTAAAAAAAGTTTTCCTATACAGTCTATAAAATTCCAAAGAATTATTTATTGCAAAATTAGGATTTAACAATCCAAATACTCCCATATGAAAATGAACATAACTGAACAAACCATCATTCTTTAAAATCCTATTGATTTCATCCAAATCAGGAATCCCAGAATCTGTAGAAGCACCAGCTCCAGTAAAAGCAACAAGGTGCTTGGCTTCCATAATTTTATGGAATAAAAAATCAATGTTCTGAATTTCAGTATTATGCACGCTCTTTAAAAACTTCCTTTGCAACATTGATAGCATTTAAAACTTTTGGAAATCCAACATAAGGAATACATTGAATAAACGTTTCAATAATTTCTTCCTGCTTCCAGCCCACATTTAATGAAGCATTTATATGCACATTTAGTTGTGCCGCTGTGTCTCCCTGCGTTAGTAAACTAGTTATTGTAACCATTTCTCTTTGTTTTAAATCTAAGTTGGGTCTATTGTAAATATCTCCAAAAGCAAATTCGAATATATATTTACCAACATCAGGGGCAATATTCTTTAAAGAATTCATCACGTTATCAGCTGCTGGCCCGTCAACATTAGCAAGTGTCTTTTTTCCAATATCTAATCTAGTATTTTCTGTCATTTAAGGAGCCTCCTATAATTTATGTAATATATAATTAATATATATCCACAAATTTTAATATAAAGGCTGGAGTTAGCTCCATGTCAATACTATTTATGTAATATTATTTATATATATTTAAAAAAACTAATTATATTTTTAAACTATCTACTAGAATGAAAAAGTATATTGAAGGAAGGAACTAACTAAATTGAAAAGATACTTTTCTGATAATCATAAACGCTCGCAGTACACATATTATAAAAGTAAGAAAAAGTATTTATTTATTTCTATTCTGATTATTCTACTTTTGTTATTTATTTTTATTATTAGTAATCCTATTTCAAATAATAACTTAAGGCACACTAATCAGAATTCCGTTTCTAATTCAAAAAAAGTTATCAATTCTCCATACTCAAAATCTCAAAAAAAGGAAAATAAAAAAAGAGAGTCTATCCAAGTTTCCAAAAATCAAAGTTCCATTTTAAATAATCAAAATTCTAAAGGTACGAATCCCAATAATTCAACAAATAATAACAATCAAACGAACAAAGATAAACAAAATAGTAGTCAAACGATAAAAGCAATAGATACAAATTATATTCTTACAGAAGTAATGGCTAAACAATTGCTAGAAAACGATATACCTTATTTTATATTTAAAAATACAGATAAAATCAGTTATTGGCATTCTTCTCCTGAAACTGCTCCAAATAATCATACTTTTAATTTTTCAACTCAAAATCAGGATGACGAAGCATGGTACTTTGGTAGTGTAACGGACAACGGCAATAAAACTGCTAACATAACTGTTAACTTTTCTAATTATTCATCAGGTCCACATACACCTTATCTAACCAAAACAGTCAGTATACCTGACAATTAGTAAAATATTGGCCTTGATTTTTCGAACATACGTTCGTATAATTAAGTGTAATTTAAACTTAATTAAAGGTGCGATTACCTATGTACGATTACAGCAATGAGCCGCGACGAGTCACTTTTATGATTGATAATAAGTCCTTTTATGCTAGTGTAGAATCGATTCAACTTGGTCTTAATCCTCTAAAATCTATTTTAGTTGTTATGTCCGAAGCACAAAACACCAATGGTGGTCTAGTTCTGGCCAGCAGTCCTATGGCCAAAAAGTTATTTGGTATTAGTAATGTGACGCGCAGACGTGATTTGCCTCATGATAAAGGGTTAATCATTGTGCCGCCACGCATGAACCTTTATATCAAATACAATTTAGCAATCAATGAAATTTTTCGACAATTTGCCGCTGAAGAGGATATTCACCCCTACTCCATTGACGAATCTCTCATTGACATGAACGATAGTTGGAAACTCTTTGGTCATAGTCCCCGCGAAGTAGCCCGCAAAATTCAACTAAAAATCAAACAAGAATTAGGATTATACGTTACTGTGGGCATTGGGGATAATCCTTTATTGGCCAAGTTGGCTCTGGATCTAGAAGCTAAGCATACTCATAGCTTAATTGGAGAATGGCATTACGAAGATATTGCTGACAAATTATGGCCAATAACTGAATTAAGTGCCGTCTGGTCAATTGGAAAAAGAACGGCCAAAAAATTAAATAGTTTTGGTATCAATAGTATGTATGATTTAGCCCACTACAATCCCTATCAGTTAAAGGAACAAATGGGCGTAATAGGCAGTCAATTATTTGCTTTTGCTTGGGGCATTGATCGTGCATTAATTCGGCAGCAGTATCACCCCACAGAAAAATCTTACGGCAACTCCCAAGTACTTCCGCGTGATTATCATTCCCGTTCAGAAATTGAGATTGTCTTACGCGAAATTGCTGAACAAGTTGGAGCCAGAATTCGCACTCACCACCTATTAGCTTCTGAAATTCATTTGCACGTGGGTTTTTCTTATGCGGCCAAAGAACAAACTGGACGCTCAGGGTTTGGCCATTCTACCAAAATTACCCCTACCAACAGTAATAAAATTTTAGCCCAAACTGTAATTCAACTATTTAATGATCAATGGCAAGGAGAAAGTGTTCGCAATTTAACTGTTAGTTGCGCTCAATTAGTTACTGACAATCATTTACAGCTTAACCTTTTTGAGCAGAACAACCAAACTTTTAAGCAGCGAGAAATTGACCAAACTGTTGACGCAATTCGCCAAAAATATGGTTTTAAATCTATTGTTAAATTATCTAGCCTGTTACCTGGTGCTACTGCCATCAACCGTGACGGTTTAGTCGGCGGACATGCTGGTGGGAATGCTTATGACTAATTCTGAATTTGATTCACGTTTAGTACAAAAATTTTTAACTGAATATCAAGATCGCGGCATGTTAAAATGGCAGGGATTTTATTTAAGTGACCACACTTCCAAATTAAATCAGCTGCACAAACATGATCATGAAGTACGGCAACGCCAACATTCTGAACAAATGGCTGCCAAGGAAATTGTTGAAGTAATTGACGAAGCAGTAACTAAAAATTTAGAAGTCATTATTGAACCCGCAATTATTGACAAAGATTTTTTAGTGACACCGTTTATTCAAGGCAAGATTGCTGGTTATTATCAAGATAATTTAGTAATTGGTACTCATTTAATAAAGTTCAATGAAATTTATGCTATCAAAATAAAAAAGTCTAAGATTTAACTTAGATTTTCAGCAATTATACTATTGAAGCTAATGCTTTTCCTATACCTCTTATCTTGTTATGTATTATTTACTTACTGCATTAGATATTCTTATTAATCTTCATTTGCAAGTTGGTTGGAGGTGGATCAGCCGCAGCAAATCCGATCGCAATCCGGTCTGCTGTTTGTTTTATCTTCTAATCAATCTCAATTTCCTGTTTTGACTTTACACCTTTCCTTACAGGAACTAGTTATTTAATGGATATTGTCTTCAATTAATTAGGGGTAGTTTCCAGTACCCTACTAATTGTTGCCAGCCAATTACTATTGTTCTTGACTTTCACAGCACCGTCTAATAATTCATAAAGCTATTTGAGATAAGCTGTTTTCCCAAGTTGTTCTAGTGCCGTGTGGATTAAGTCATGCCAAGTAATATAAATAGCATTCTAAAATGAAACATATTAAGATTAGACATAGTATACACATAACAAAAGTTATATTTTTAACCAAGGTTTATTGTATTCAGAGTTAGTATAGAAGAAATATTAGATGATATTGATTTTAGGTAAAATGTTTGCTTTTTCTCGGTACCAACTGGTACCATGAAATTAGAGGTGATACTTATGAAGAGCCAAGTACATTTTAGAATGGATGATAAAGAAAAAAAAGACTTTGAAATCGTCCTTAAACGCGTGGGTTTAACCCCTGGTGAGGCATTTCGTATATTTGCCAAAAAATCTATTGAAGCAGGTGGAATCCCATTTGAGGTGTCTCAACCTACTTCACGTTTAAAAACAGCTATGAAAAGTCAAGATTATCTTGAATTTAATAATCCTGAGGAAGGTTTGAACTGGTTAAATGACTAATTTTGTATATAAACCTGCCTTTGAACGCCAGTTTAAAAAGCACTATAAAGCGATACTGCGAGGGGGTCATTATAAAAAAGAGGATTTTGAAACTGTTTATTATAAATTGTTACAAGATAAACCGTTAGAGCCACATTATAACGATTACCCTTTGGTGAATAGAAAGCCAGAGCGTGATTTACATATTAAACCAGATTGGTTATTGATTTATAAATATGACGGCGAATTTATACGTTTCATTGAAACTGGTTCCCATTCAGATCTTTTTAAATAAAAAAGTAGCTCCTATATCATCATTTCAATTACTAGGAATATTGTTATAATTAATAAGATTTAATAATTATAAAATATACTACTTAAAGGATAATTTAAATGTTACTTTCTTATATCTCTACACAGGAACTTAAACAAATTAGAAATATCGTTTGGAAATATGCCAAGCCTAAAACTTATCGCCGGCTCTTAATATTTTGGGGAATAGTTTTTGCCTTGTTGTATTTTTATACTGTTTTTTCTACAGGTTTTTCAAAGCTTTTGCATCAACAAAGAACTTTTTGGATAATTTATACTATTATTTGTGTGATAGCAATTTTAATTGTTAGCCTTAACTTAAAAAGAGATTTTAGAAAGGGATTTTTAAGACATACTAAATCTGGCTATTATGCGGCCTGGGTCAGTTTATCTCCAGATAGTGATAAAAAAGCACTCTTTGTTGATATCATGCAGAAAAACCCTGAACTATTAAGTCTTTATAATCAAAATAAGGGTGAACTATATTTATCTAGTAAACCTGGAGATAACAATTATAATATTAATAAGGATCCTATTTTTAAAAGTCTACAGTCTGCTTCTCTTCTTCACCCGTCATTTAAACGTTACGAAAGTTTCCTCAATACTGATCATTATTATATTTTTGTCATTTGTGTACCACATACTAAAAAGCAAATGTATAATAAGTATCAATATTTAATTTTTGAAAAAAGCAAGTGGAACCAAACATTATTGAACCCGCATCTAGCAGAAATTAAACATATCACCGATAATTATCGTAACCTAACAAATAAATAAGCCTCTTAAATGAGGCTTATTTTTTTATTCTAAAATCCAAACTCAGTAAATATAGTAAGTTAAGACAGTACCAACTTGATCGATATCAACATTGCCAATTATGTATTCGATAAATTGGTCAAATGACCATTTTGGTGGCATTCCAAAGCCCAGATTGTCAGTCTAAAAACATGAAGACAAACGTTGCGTGTTCCATAAACTATTACAATATCTCCATCTTGAATATCTACATCTACCACAAAATGAATAGTATTATTTGCTGGAAAATCTAATTTTAGAGCTATATTAACAGCTTGAACTGCATCTTGATATTTTTGAGAATGAATGAAGTATTTTTCTTCGTAACCACCATCTTCACAAATTTGGAAAACACTTAATCCTACCCCAGTAATATTTTTAATTTCACTACCAGTTAAATATCGATAATTAAAAAAGCCCCTGCATTGCTGTCGAAAAGCAATGTAAGTGCCCTTTTATTTGTTATCGTAAATTCTATAATTTATCCGAACAGCCTTAATCATTTTTAGTCAAAATTGCAAATGCATCTTCTGGATCTAATTTAGAAGATATCTTAACAAAAGACTCGTAAGAATTAAATCTCTTTATCTTTTTATTGTTAAGCAAGTGAATATAACAATTAACTCCTACGATATGTTTCAGGTCATGTGTAGTAACAATAATAATCTTTTGAGGATCATTTGCTAATTCCAACAACTGCTCATTAATTTGCTTGGTAGATACAGGATCAACTCCACTAGTCGGTTCATCAAGTAAAAATATACTCTTATTTAGATAGCTTTCTAAAAATATTAAAAGCCATCTTTTTTCTCCAACGGACATATCTCCTAATCTTCTAGGCATTAAATCATAATATAAGTTCTTAAATCTAGTACTCAATTTCTCAACATCAATTTCTTTATGCCCTTCAGAAATTCCAAAAATAAATTTCTTTAAATCTTTTCCTGTTAAAGATCCAAAAAAAACAGGATTTTGAGTTTGATAAATTATCTCATTAGTTTTAGTATTTCCTGTAATTTCTCCTTCGTAAACCCTTTGTATTCCACTGATTAAATCAAACAAAGTACTTTTACCAGCACCGTTATATCCAATCAAATAATTAATTTTACCAGAAGTAAACTCATCATCACAGTTTTTTAAAATAGAATGCTCATTGTAGCTAAATGAAACATTATTTAAAGTAATTTCCATATTATCTACCATCCTTAATTTCTCATTAATAAAGAATTTATTTTTATTTTTGAGCTTACAATATAACCAACGATACAATATATAACAAATAAAGATAACACTGATAATAGCTGATACATATTTACAAAATTATGATATTGAAAAAAATTAATAATTAGAGAAGCAACCTGGGTAACATAATCCGCTGGATTAATCCCAAAAAGAAGTTCCCCTATAAAAGATCCCGTATCTTTTCTAACAGCAGATAGCCAAATCATTAAAAAAAGGCCTAAATTAGCAAGTACACTACTAGTATTAAATCGCAAAGGAAAAATATCGAGTAATACACTAACAAACATTACAGGAAAAGCAGTAAATAAATAAATTAAAGTATATATTAAAACAATTTTTATAATATTTTTAATATCAAAAAAAGAAATAAACATACCAAATAGGAATATGCACATATACCCAAAAAGAAACTCACTAATTAATAGTCCATAAACCGGAAATTTTCGTTCTCCCCCAGAAATCATAGTAAAGGTTTTTAAAAAACCACTTTCTCTGAAACTAATAAGCTGTAATGAAACACCATTTATAGCAACTGAAACTACCATATATGCAAAATAATTACTTGTAGATAATAATAGTTTATAGAGCGAAACTTTACCAAAAGAAAGATAATGAAAATTTGAAAAAATATAAAATACAGCTGGCAAAAAAAGCGTATATATAAATGGAATTTTTTCAGACCAAATAATTTTATTGAATGTTTGGACATAGTTATAAATTATTTTCATATTGTACACACCTCACGGAAAAAGAATTGGATTTCCCTTATTATTAGGATTAATTATTTGAGTGTTTATATGTGGAAAGGTATCTGTAGAAAAAACTTTTACTATTTTTATTCCAGTTTTTTTATTAATTGAAGGAATAGATACAGCGTAATATTTTATCGGTACCTTACGTATTAATTTTTTCAAAGAATTAAGATCATTATTATTACGTTTCTTTTGCAGTTTATAATCTAAAAGAATTTTTCCAAAAATAAGAATTTTTGAATAAACTCTTTAGCTGTTTGATTTAAAAAATTTTTCTTATAGAGTTCTTTTTCATTATTACTAGGATTATTTTGATATAACAAAATAGATTCATAGCTCTGTTGAAACTCCTCTAAAGCGCCATTTAACGCTTCAGTAAATGCTAATCCAGCATTTAGACCTATTGAAAACACTTTATTATTAGTACCTATTATTAATATGACAAAAATACCGCATTATTTTAGATAATTTGATTTTTAATTGAACTATATACTTATAGTTAAGGCCGCATGTTGAGATAACATGTAGCCTTTAAAATTTTAATTACTTATTTTTCATGGTAACTACCGCAACTGGAGGAACAACAGAAATAATTATCATCATGAATTTCAGCGACTCTATTATTTTGCAAACTTCTTTCATATCCAAAATTTATGCTTATCTCCATCCTCAAAGAAGGTATTTACCTTTGCACTAATCTTTTTATCTCTAATTTATAATGGAAATGTTTGATCTTCATAAATCTTTTTTTCTTCAGTTTTAGTTACAATAGCTTTCATAGTAATAGCCTCCTTATTAAGAATATAGAGAGTATACATTAAAAAAATATTAAAGGTCAATAATAAATTTAATTTTTCAAGTGGTATTTATAAGGAATTTTCTAAATGAAAAAGTATTTTTTATTAGATTTCAATAGTCCTAAAAAAATATTACTAAGATTTTTTTAATTAAAGAGACAGCTTTAAACAAAAAAACTATAATCTATTATCGTAAATTCTATAATTAATAAAAAAGATATTAATCTAAAACGCCCAAAGTAAATGACGAAGCAGCAACTAAAAATTTAGAGGTCATTATTGAACCCGCAATTATTGATAAAAATCTCTTCGTGACGCAGTTTATTCAGGGCAAGATTGCTGGTTATTATCAAGATAATTTAGTAATTGGTAATCATTTAATAAGGCTCAATGAAATTTATGCTATCAAAATAAAAAAGTCTAAGATTTAACTTAGACTTTTTTCTAGATTACTTTGATTAACTTTAAGCTGTAATGTATAGAGAATTTTATTACATAGACTGACCTATTATTGACTATAAAAAATAATATTAATTGCATGAGCACAATATTATTGCTGATTAACACGTTATTGTCGACAATACTAAATAGTAACTTGTACGATGAATTATTTTTAAAATATTGTGGTTTTCAATAACATTATTATCATCATAACATAACCGTTTTATCTGAAATTACAATCCTAATCTTTTGTTCATCTTTTGTTCTAAATTTTATTTATAATTACAATTTTGATTTTTTACTGGGGGGCATTTAATGGGTCTGAAACTTGGCGAGCATAGCAAGACAAGGTTTCTGCATTGAGGAACGGTGGCGGTGATTGGAGCTAGGTTAAATTAATAAAAAATCACTATCTCATACAAGACAGTGATTTTTAATGTTAAAATAATTGAATTCTAAATGTAGAAAATTTGACTTTTTTCAAAAAGCAATAAGCTAAAACTTTCTACTTATGTTAAAAATGTACTACATATTAAATTAATTAAGAAAATCAGACTGAGAATCCACATAGTAACTGATATTTCTTGAGTTTGATGGACTACACTTTTGGTTATGGGATAACTAATAAAACCAAAACATAATCCGGTCGCAATACTGCCAGTTAAAGGAATGAGCACAATAATTAAAAATGCTGGAAACCAATCACTAAAATCTTCAAAATTAATCAATTTTAAATTTTGCATCATCGTGGCTCCCGTAATAATTATCACTGGCGCAATTGCTACCTGAGGTACATATTTCAAAAATCCAACTAAAAATAAAGAAGCCATAAAGAAAACACTAGCTACTAATGCTACTAAACCTGTCCGTCCACCAGTTTCTATTCCAGCTGCACTTTCTGCTGCAGCTACTGTGGGACTAGTGCCTATAATTCCTGACAAAAAGGCTGTTATAGCACTACTTTGAAAACTACGCTTAAACTTACTTTTATTTGGCAAAATTCCCTCTAATAAGCCCATCGACTCAAACACTAAAATCATGGTCATTGAAAAAACTGCTAACCAAAATTTTATATCGCCTATCGCTTCAAAATTGCCTTGCGCAAAAATCTGCGGTAAAGAATTAATCTTTGAGAACTGTACTGTTGCTGTTTGCCCTTTAATATGAAAAATAAAACCAACGATACTCGTGACTAAAATACCGATAATAAAATTCCCAGGTATTTTCATTAGAAATAAGACTAAAGTGATAATCAAGCCAAATAATGCTAATAAAGTACCAGCATTTTGAAGAGAACCCAACGCTAAAAGCGAGCCATTATGACCGGATACTATTAACCCTGCCTTTTCTAGACCCAACTCCACCAAAAACATTCCAATCCCCACTGTTATTCCAGTTTTAATGACTTGAGGAATTGCATTTGATAATAAGTCACTCAATTTTGAAAAAGCAATAACTATATAAAACAAACTACTAATTATAGACACCGCAATCGCCGTTTGCCAAGAAAAATGCATAGATACTACTAAAGTATAAGTAAAGAACGCATTCACACCCATACCAGGTGTCAAGATAATAGGTGCTTGTCCCCAAATAGCCATAATTAAACAGCCAATAATAGAGATAATAATCGTAGCAAAAACACTCAGATCAAAAGGCATACCAGCATCTTTTAAAATCATTGGATTGACAATAATAATATAAGAAATCGCAAAAAAACTAGTTATTCCGGCTAAAACCTGGGTTCTAATCTCTTTATAACTTTTCAAACTACGTAACAAACAACCACGCCTTATATAAAATTTTACCAGACAAATAATCCTACAAATCCAGCTGAAAGTAGAGAAACTAAAATCCCAGATACTAACATTAATCCAACATTAGAAGATACATAATCATTCCGTTTACGATCAACTAAACCTTTAAATGCTCCAATAATCATCCCTACTGTTGAGAAATTAGCGAATGATGTTAAAAATACTGTTAAAACAGCTTGGTAATGAGGTATTAAAGATTTAACTGTATTTGTAACTTGTCCCATAACTACAAATTCATTTGTAACCAACTTGGTTCCCATATATTGGGCCAATTGGAAAGAATCTTGAGGATTCAATCCCATTAACCATGCAAATGGAAACATTACAATACCTAAGAGATGTTCCAAACTTAGCCATGGATGTATAATTCCTAAGATTTTATCAATTAAGGCAGCTAACGCTACAAAAGCAATAACATTGGCTGTAATAATTAGAATTAATTTACCTGCACCTAAAATCGAATCTCCTAAAAATGAAAAGAACGGCTCCTTAGCATTTTTTTCATCACTCATCTTTGCAATGACATCTTCTTCTTCAGTGATATGCACTGGATTTATAATATTAGTAACGATAATGGAGTTAATAATATTAATAGGAATAGCCGTTAAAATAAATTGCGCAGGCATCATTTGCGTATAAGCTCCCAAAATAGAGGCTGTTACACAAGACATGGACATCATAGCTAAAGTTAAATCTCTTTCCTTACTCATTGTTTTTAATTGAAGTCCAGATACAGCTAAAGCTTCTGTATTTCCCAAAAACATCATTTCTACTGCAAAAAATGATTCAAACTTGGGTTGCCCGGTAATTTTAGCAAGACCTTTACCAATCCATTTAATAATCCATGGTAAAAATCCAATATAGGTTAAAATATCAAACATTGGGACAATCATTAAAATTGGCATTAAAGAGCTAAAAACAAAATCCATATTCTTAACGTGAACCATACTAGGAAAAGCAAATTCAATACCCTTATAAGCAACTTGTACTAATGCATTAAATCCATCAGCTGCACCCTTAACAATTACACGACCAATAGAAAAATCAGTTAAAAACCATGATAATAATAGATTTAATCCTATCATTACAATAATTGATCGCCAATTAATTTCATGTTTTTTCTTTGAAAACAAAAACGCTACACCGATAAAAACACATAAACCTAAGATATTTATTGCAATATACATGAGAGGCTCCTTTTTATTTAAGCTGTTTGAGCTGTATCTAACGCAATCTTTATCATATCATTAAAAGAACGTTCGCGCTCTTTTGCAGTTGTTTCTTCACCAGTAACCAAATGATTGCTGATAGTCAATATTCCCAAAGCTTTAACCTGATATTTTGCTGCTAATAAATATAAAGCTGCTGATTCCATTTCTGTGCCTAAAACACCATAATCAATTAACTTTTGTCTATCCATTTCATCATTATAGAAACGATCTTCAGACAAAATATTACCTACTTTGACTGTGATATTTAATTTTTGAGCTGCCTGATAAGCTTTCATTAACATTGTAAAATCGGCTGTTGGTGCATAATAAATACCACTGCCAAAAGTATTATTAATAATTGAAGAATCAGTGCTAGCACTTTGAGCGATAACAACATCACGTACATGAATTTGCGGGCTCATTCCTCCACAAGTACCAACTCGAATTAAATTTTTAACATGAAATTCTGTAATTAATTCTGTAGCATAAATAGAAATTGAAGGAATACTCATTCCTGATGCTTGTATTGAAACTCGTTTTCCTTGGTATAAACCAGTATAGCCATAGGCATTTCTAACTGTATTATAACATACAGCATTCTCTAAAAAATTTTCTGCAATATATTTTGCTCTTAACGGATCTCCAGGCATTAAAACTGTTGATGCTATATCTCCATCTTGAGCATTAATATGAGTACTCATAATGATCTCCTATATTTATTTAATAATCTGATAAATCATTTGTAGCTTCTCTGCATGATCAAAAATTTTAATATTATTTGTTAATAGTTGTTTTACTTCATCAACATTTTTCTGATCACTATAAATAGTTAAGATGGGTTCTCCCTCATGGATTGTATCACCTATTTTTTTATGAAGTTCAATCCCAACTGCATAATCTAATTGATCATCAGTTTTTTGGCGACCGCCTCCTAGCATCATGCTAGCAATTCCAACTTCATCTGCTTCTATTTCTGAAATAACTCCAGATTTTTGAGCAATTAATGGAATCCGATATTTAGCTTGTGGCATTACTGTATAGTCTTCAATTACTCTGGTATCGCCTTTTTGTGCTTTAATTAACGCCCGAAATCGTTCTAAAGCTTTCCCTGATGTAATAGTATCTTCCAAAAGCTCTTTGGCTTCATCAAATCAGCGGGGCCTTGTCCTTTTAACAAATCAATAGATTCTTCAATTTCTAAAGCATTACCTATCTTGTTACCCAAAGGTTGGTTCATATCAGAAATTACCGCAATACACTTCATACCAATACTTTTGCCTATTTCTACCAACGCTTGTGCCAATTCTATGGACTTATCTAAAGTCTTCATAAAAGCCCCGGAACCAGTTTTGACATCAATAACTAAAGCGTCAGTTCCTGAAGCAATTTTTTTACTCATAATAGAACTAGCAATCAGTGGAATCGAATCTACAGTATCTGTTACATCTCGTAATGAATAAATTCTTTTATCAGCTGGTGCGATGTTTTTAGTTGCACCAATAATAGCTAAACCTTCTTGAGACACTTGTTTAAGAAATTCTTGTTCACTAATTTCGACTTGATAACCAGGAATGGCTTCTAGTTTGTCTAATGTTCCTCCAGTATGACCTAACCCTCTACCTGAAATCATTGGTACCGGTATTCCAGTAGCTGCAACCATGGCTGCCAAAGGCAAACTCACTTTATCACCTACACCACCAGTAGAATGTTTATCAACTTTAATTCCTGGAATACTAGTTAAATCTAAATGCTCACCAGATTGCATCATTTTCATAGTCAAACTTGATCTTTCGCTTTTGGTCATACCTTGAAAGTAAATAGCCATTAGTAATGCACTAATTTGATAATCTGGGATGGTATCGTTTACAACACCATCAACAAAAAACTGAATTTCGTCATCATTTAATTCAGTTCCATTTCTTTTTTCATCAATTATATTAATCATTTTCATAACTTTTTCTCCTTTCTTGCTAATTCAAATCAGCTAAAAAGCTCTTCCCAACAGAATTACCTGTAACATTAAAATTATCTAAAATAATAGCTCCCATATCTGCAAATGTCTGCCGAGTTCCTAAAGATCCGTGATGTTTCATACTTGGTGAATAAACAAGTAAAGGTACATATTCACGAGTATGGTCCGTGCCGCGAAATCCTGGATCATTTCCATGATCTGCAGTAATCATCAATAAATCATCATTTTTTAATTGATCTAAAACACTGCCTAAACGTTCATCAAAATCCATTAACGCTTGACCAAAGCCCATAGGATTACGACGATGGCCATACATAGCATCAAAATCTACCAAGTTCATAAAACAAAATCCTGTAAAACTTTCATGCAAAACATGATCCAAATGATCCATACCATCCATATTACTTTCGTTATGATAACCTTCGATAATTCCATTTCCAGAAAAAATATCATTAATTTTTCCAATACCAACAGTATGAATATTACTGTCTGCAAGATAATCAAGTACTGTTTTTCCTATTGGCTCCAAAGAAAAGTCGTGCCGATTAGCTGTTCGAGTAAAATGATCTTTGTCAGAACCTATATAAGGCCGAGCAATAACACGTCCAATTGTATATTGTGGACCATTAACTAAACTACGCGTATATTCACAGATTTTATATAACTCTTGTACTGAAATTACATCTTCATGAGCTGCAATTTGCAAAACAGAATCACCTGAGGTATAAATAATTAAATCTCCTGTTTTCATTTGCTGCTCACCGAGTTCTTGAATAATTTTAGTACCTGATTCAGGACGATTGCCGATAATTTTTCTTCCGGAAAATTGAGCAATTTTGTCTAATAACTCATCAGGAAAACCATTAGGAAAATAATCTAAAGGTTTATTAACTGGTAATTCCATCATTTCCCAATGGCCATCCATACTATCTTTACCAGCAGAAATTTCTTGCATTTTCCCATAATATCCTAATGGATTATTAGCGGCTGGTACTCCAGCAATTTCTTGAGTTCGCAAATTGGAAATACCCAACTTTTGTAAATTAGGTAATTTTAAATTTCCTTGATAGGCATCCCCAACATGCCCTAAAGTATCTGCACCTAAATCATTGAATTTATCTGCATCTGCTGCGGCTCCTGTTCCAACAGAATCCAAAACAATTCCAAATATTCTATTAAATTTAGTCATAATAATAACTCCTTATCAATTTTCAGACAAAATTTTAACAGTTGCACTAACACCTAAGCGACTAGCACCTGCGGCAATCATTGCTAATGCTTCTTTACGACTATGAATACCACCAGAAGCTTTAACACCAAGACGATTACCCACAGTTTTCCGCATTAAAGCAACATCTTCAACCTTAGCCCCAGCAGAACTAAAACCTGTTGAAGTTTTGACATAGTCTGCTCCTGCTTTTTCTGCGAGCTCACATGCTTTAATAATTTGAGAATTATTCAAAAAAGAAGTTTCGATAATAACTTTTAGTAATTTATTTTTTGAATGTACTTCCTGAACAACAGAATGAATATCATTTTGAACAAATTCATCATTTCCGCCAATTAATTCGCCAATATTAATTACCATATCTATTTCTTCAGCACCATCTAATAGCGCTGTTTTTGCCTCAAAAGTTTTAGCATTTGTACTTGTTGCACCTAGTGGAAAACCCACTACAGCAATTGGATTCACAGTAGTATTTTCTAATTCTTTTTTAACATATGCAATCCAATGTGCATTAACACAGACAGAAGCGGTATTATATTTTATAGCCTCCATACAAGTTTTTTGGATATCCTCTTGTGTAGCATTAGGTTGTAAATTAGTATGATCTAAATATTTTGCTAATTGTTCTCTAGTTAACTCCATTTTTAAACCCCTTTCATTTTCAAACAAATAGTACCATTTTATTTTACATTTATAAATATGCATGTTGAAATTAATTTCAATCAATAAAATTAATATGAGGTAATGTTAATGATACAATCGAAAAATCAAAAGAAAATTGAACAAGCTTTAAAAATTAGTCGTCTATATTATATTGATGAAATGAGTCAATCTGATATTGCTAAAAAATTGCAAATTTCTCGGCCAACTATTTCAAGGTTACTGCAGTTTGCTAAAGAAAATAATATTGTTGAAGTAAAAATTCACGATCCCTTTCAAAATGTTGAATCTATTAGAAAACAGTTGCAAGCAAAATATCATCTGAAAGATGCAATCATCGGAACCCAAACAAATACTAATGAAAATAATATTTTAAAATATCTAGGACAACAAACTGCCGATTATTTAGATAAAATTATTCGTGATAATGATATTATTGGAATTAGCTGGGGGAAGACTATGGAGGCAATAGCGAATAGCTTAAATGATAATTTTCATAAAAATATAGAAATTGTCCAACTAAAAGGTAGCGTAACTAATTCTCAGGAAAGTAATTATTCTAGTGATATCACTCAAAAATTCAGTCGTGCCTTTCATACTCAAGCTGAAATTTTACCATTACCAGTTATTTTTGATGATGTTACTACCAAAAACCTAGTTGTTAAAGATCGATTTATTAATAATGTTTTAGAAAAGGGATTTAATTCTAACATTGCTATCTATACAGTTGGGACGACTTTACCCACGGCCATGCTTTTTCGACTCGGATATTTAGACAAAGAAAAAATAGATCATATAAAAAAAGTTGCTGTAGGTGATATTCTTTCAAGATTTATTACAGATGATGGGATGATTGCAGATAAAGAATTAGATAGTCGAACTGTAAGTATTCCCTTAGATAATTTAAAAAATAAAAAATATTCAATTTTAATAGCAGGTGGAAGAAAAAAGTTAGCTTCTATTCATGCAGCTTTAATGGGGGGATATCCGAACGTCTTGATTACTGATTTGATTACGGCTAAAGATTTATTAAATCAGTAATTAAAAAATCCGCTTTAGACTAAATTTGAAAGTCTAAAGCGGATTTTTATCTTAAGCAATCATAGCTTCAATTGCCTTGTTGACAGCTGCTTGTTCGTGTTCAATTAATTGAACACGCCCTTTAATAACTGCCATATCCATTTTTATTTCCCGAGTTAATCCAGGTGTATTAAGTTTTGGTTCAAAGAAAGCTTTAAATTCTTCTAAACGTGTTGGTGTCCGAAATACTTTACTTATTACTGTAATATAAGTGATAAATTCCATATCGCCACCAACGGTTTTTTCAAGCCAAGACCAATCATTGCGCAACCAATCCCAAGCCATTTGTTCACCGTGAGCATTATTTAAGACACCTGCAAACCAAGCTCGTAAATCTTGTGGCTTAATAATCTCAGAATTTTCAAAAGCTGCAACAATTTGCTGTAATAAATTTTTATCAGGAGTTTTGGTTAATGCTGCACAAATGTCGGCTTTATAGCTAGCATCAGCACTTTGTTGGTACTCTTTTAATAATTGTGTAAACAATTGTGGTGTACTAAAGTTTTGAACTTCATTTTTTAAGACATAAAGTCGAATATCGGCTGCCAATTTAGAAAGATTCTGCGCAAATTTTCCAAATAATTGGTGGGCAGCTTGTATTGAATTTTTATTTTGGGCGTAAATTGAAGCATTTAAAATATATGGTCGAGTTAATTGATCATCATTAGACTCACCTTGACGCGATTGCCAACCCAAACGTTCAATCTGTGGTGCACTTAATTGGTTAGTGAAAGTACGCAAATTTTGTTCAGATTGCGAATCAGGCTGCACAAAGTCTTTCAAGTTGTTAATAATACGATATAAAATATCATTTACGATATGAGATTTGCTTTGAGCAAATTTAGGTAATAAAGGCACCAACTCTGCATACGAAATGGTTTGACTTTGTGCTAAAAGCAATAAGTCCTGCAAGAGTTGCAATTGTGAAATTGCATTAAGAGATTGTACGTTATCTAAAATATCTGTTAATAAAGTTTGATCATATTGCACAATAAAATGTGATTCATTCCCATCGTTCAAACGCAACGGCTGTCCTGTTGCTTGGCGCAACTGTTGATAATTGCCTAATTTAATACTTTGCTCGGTCATAATTTGAGGAGCTGTAAAATTAGCCTTTAACGGAATAGCCCATTGACGTCCAGTTTCTTGTCCATCACCAATAAAGAACTGCTGTTGACGCAATTGTAAATCACCATCAACCACACTGGCTTTAACTACAGGATATCCTGGTTGTTCCAGCCACGTATTCATAATTTTACTGATATCAATTCCTGAAGCTTTACTTAAGGCTGACCATAAATCTGCTCCGGTTGCATTATGATATTGATGTGCCGCAAAATATGATTTTAATCCTTGGCGTAAGGCGTCATCACCAATTAACGCCCTGACCATGACTAACATCCGCGCACCTTTAGCATAGACAATAGCCGAATCAAAAATTGAATCGATATCTGCAGGATGTTCCACTTGAACATGTACAGACTGAACACCATCAACAGCATCACGTTGCAATGCCATAGGTGCTTCAGCTGTTTGGAAAGTTTCCCAAATATGCCACTCTGGTTCTAGAGCATCAATTGCAACGTATTCCATCATATTGGCAAAACTTTCATTTAACCATAAATCGTCCCACCATTGCATAGTTACCAAATCACCAAACCATTGGTGAGCTAACTCATGTGCAATGACAGTAGCAATATTGCTCTTTAATTCCAAAGAAGCGTTGTCTGGATCTAACATTAAATAAGCTTCCCGATAAGTGACCAATCCCCAATTTTCCATTGCTCCGGCTGAAAAATCAGGTAATGCTAATTGATAAGAATGCGGTAATGGATATGGTGTTTGATAAAAATCTTCATAAAATTCAATTGAGCGCTTGGCAATATCTAACGCAAAGTCTAACTCCTTAGCTTGATGAGCTTTAGTTGCAAAAACACCAATTTCCACGCCACTCTTGGTTTGAGTTAGCTTACTTTGTAATTCACCAAAAGCAAAAGCTACCAGATAAGTTGACATGCGCACTGTCGGTTCAAAGTAGTGAACACCCTTTTCAATCTTTACCTCAGGCATATTGCTAATTACTGTCTCTCCTGGTTGTTCATCAAATTTAATCGCCAATGTAAAAGTAGCTTTGGCAGCTGGTTCATCAATGCAAGGAAAAGCCTGACGGGCAGCAGTAGTTTCGAATTGAGTACCAATAATCTGCTTTTGCACACCATCAACTTGATAGTATGAAGGGTAAATGCCCATCATTGAATCAGTTAAAGGAGCTGTATAGTCAATTGTTAACTTAACTGCTCCAACTTCATGTAACGAAAACTGAAACACTTCATTATCATCATCTATTGTGAAATTAATCTCTTGATTATTAACTTGGACTTGCTTAATTTGTAAATACTTTTGATTGATAGCAATCTTATTATCTAAAGCTTCTCCTGTAATTACAGTCTGTCCAGTAATTGTTTTAGTTGCACGATTGATATCTAAATAAATGTCATAATGCTCAGGTCGAAACGAATCGAGTAATCTTTTTGTCACAATATAAATCTCCCTTAATTACATAGTTACATTTATTAAATAGCTTTAAATCTCATTAGTCAAACTAAACCTCTTTCTCATTTTCCAGCTTATATGTTTAATTGTATTTATTAGAAAGTAAAAATACCGATTGTCACAGTTTATGATAACTGTGCAACCGGTATTGATTAAAACTATTTTTCATCTGATTTTAAGATGCCGCCTACAGCATAATGATTCTTTTGCATTTCACTAAGAACAACATGAACATGTTCTTTAGGTGCTCCTGTGTTCTTGCTGATAGCTTCTGTAACATCTTGTACCATTTGTTTTAATTGCTCGGGTGAGCGTCCTTCAATTAATTCAATATGAACTAGTGGCATAATTATTCTCCCTTAACTGTTAATTTAATAATTTCTATAACAACATCGATTGCTTTTTCCATAACTTGCTCAGATACATACTCAAAACGTCCATGCATATTTTCGGGACCTGCAAAAATATTCGGCGTTGGTAAGCCCATAAAAGAAATAATAGAACCATCTGTACCACCGCGTACTGCTTCTTCTTGAGGTTTAATTCCGACATTAATCATTGCTTTTTCCGCACGCTTTACGACATCTTGATGATTTTTCATTATTTCATACATATTATAATACTGATCAAAAACTTTTGCTTGTACTGTATTAGCACCATATTTTTCATTTAATTGAGCTACAATTTGTTTAATGAGCTGTTTGCGTTCTTCTAAACCTTCACGCTCAAAATCACGAATAATGTAAGCCATATCGGCATGATCAACACTACCAGTAAAATCAGTTAATAAGAAAAATCCTTCCCGACCAGCAGTTTTTTCTGGAACTTCTTGTGCTGGCAGAGCTTGTTGCAATTCCATTCCAATTAAAGTTGCATTAACCATAATATCTTTGGCTTCACTTGGATGTACGTCTTTGCCAGTGATATGAATTTTAGCAGCCGCAGCATTAAAAGTTTCAAATTCTAGCTGTCCTTGCGCACCGCCATCAACAGTATAAGCAAAATCAGCCCCAAAAGCTGGCACATCAAATCTTTTTGCACCTTGACCAATTTCTTCATCTGGTCCTAGACCAATCCGCACTTTACCATGTTTAATCTCGGGATGACTAATTAAATATTCCATTGCCGTAATAATTTCACTTACGCCAGCCTTATCATCCGCTCCTAATAAGGTAGAGCCATCCGTTGTAATTAAAGTATGTCCTGCATAATTTTTTAAACTAGGAAATACTTCTGGATCTAATTGGTATTTGCCCTTTGGGTCCAATTTAATAATACTTTGGCCATCATAATGAGAAACTTCTTGAGGATTTACTCCTTCAGAATTAAAATCTGCTGTATCTACATGTCCCAAAAAGCCAACTACTGGGACTTCTTGTTCTAGATTGGCAGGCAAAGTGGCTGTTAAATAAGCTGTTGTAGGATTATATTCCACTTCACTCAAACCAATATGTTCTAATTCGGTTTTTAATTTTAACAAAAAATCAACTTGACGTTGCGTAGAAGGAACGGTAGTTGAATTTTCATCCGAGCGCGTATTCTGTTTCACATAACTTAAAAAACGCGGTACTAATTTTTCATATTTCATTAAATTAACTCCTTTTAGATAAATTTAAAAGGTTCTGTATTACTTTGCGATGCCAAAACTGTCAAGTTCCAATTATTAGCTTGTGACCACTGCTCTAACAAAGATTTAGTTTTAGCAATGAAAATCGCTTCAATATGATGGCCCGGGTCAATCACATTTAAATTAGCAGCCAACATATCGTGAGCTGTATGGTAGTACACATCTCCAGTAATTAAAACATCTAGACCATTAGCTAAGGCTTGTGTATAAAATTTACCGCCATCACCACCAATAATTCCGATTTTTTGAACTAACATTTGCGGGTTATTGCTGATTAAGCGCAGACCAGTTAAAGCTAATTGCTGTTTGATCTTATTTGATAATTCTAGCACGGATATTGCTTGTGATAAAGTCCCCCATCGCCCTAAGGGTATTTTGTCTTGATCCAAACAAAATGTTTGTACTTGTTGCAATTGTAATTGCTGAGCCAGCCAATCATTCATCCCCTTGGCAGCTTTGTCCATATTTGTATGTGCCGCATAAACTGTAATTTGGTGGCTCAACAAATCTGAGTACATTTGATTTTGCGGATTAGTCGTATCTAAGTTATGTGCAGGATGAAACATAACTGGGTGATGAGCAAAAATAAAATCAACCTTTTGCTCAATAGCTTCTTGAACGACTTCTGGGCGAACATCTAAAGTTGTCATTACCCGCCGAACCGGTTGGTTTAAGTTTCCGAGCTGTAATCCAGTTGGATCATGTTGCATTTTCAAAGACAATGGTGCGTACTCTTCAATTTTTTGGACTAATTCATAACCATTAGGCATAGTTTAAAACCTCCTTGATTTGTTTGATACGTAATTTTGCAGCCGCAATTTTTTGTGGTTGTGGCTGTCGAGCATTTTGTAAGTTATTAGCCATAAATTCAGCACGACGTAATTGTTCTTGCCATTTATGAATAAAAATTGGATCCCGTTTTTGCAATAATTGTGGACCAAACATAATTTGCTGTTCAGTTAAAGTAATTGGTGTTGCTAATTTTTGGGCACGAATAATTTCATAAATATGGCGTCCTTCCTGCACAATATTTTCTTGGACAATACTCCAGTTATGGTTATTTAACCACGAACGTACGCATGCTTCATCGTTATTTGGTTCCAAGATAAGTTGTGGAATATACTCTAATTGTTGTTGTCCTTGCTCTAAGATTTGAGCAATAAGTTGACCACCCATACCAGCAATAACTGCTAAATCCACTCGATCACTAGTGGTCAAACCGGTTAGTCCATCTGCCAATCGGGTAGTTATTTGTTTTTGTAAATGAGCAGCCGCAATATCTTTTTGAGAAATATTGCGAGGACCGACACTTACTTCACTAGCAATGGCGCGCTGAATTTGCTGCTGCTGCACTAGATAAATTGGCACATAAGCATGATCCGAGCCAATATCAGCTAAACAATTTATTGGTGGCACCATTTCAATAATAGTTTGTAAACGTGGTGATAACTTCAAGGTTTCAATCTCCCTATGTATAGTAAAAAGAAGTTGAGGCATTTTTGTCTCAGCTTCCTCGTTGACTATTCTAAAAAGTCTTTTAGTTGTTTAGAGCGTGACGGATGGCGTAATTTCCGCAAAGCTTTGGCTTCAATTTGGCGAATTCGTTCTCGTGTAACACCGAAAACTTTGCCCACTTCTTCCAAAGTGCGAGTGCGACCATCGTCAAGTCCAAAACGTAAGCGCAACACATTTTCTTCTCGATCAGTTAAAGTATCTAAGACGCTTTCTAATTGTTCTTTTAATAATTCATAAGATGCATGATCTTCAGGGCTAGTAGCATCATCATCTTCAATGAAATCTCCTAAATGCGAGTCATCCTCTTCTCCGATTGGTGTTTCCAAAGAGACTGGTTCTTGTGCAATCTTCAAAATATCTCTGACCTTAGGAGTCGGAATATCCATTTCTGCTCCAATTTCTTCTGGCGTTGGTTCACGACCTAAATCTTGTAGCAATTGGCGTTGAATCCTAATTAACTTATTAATCGTTTCTACCATATGCACAGGAATACGAATTGTTCGTGCTTGATCAGCAATTGCACGGGTAATGGCTTGACGAATCCACCAAGTAGCATAAGTTGAAAATTTAAACCCTTTTTGGTAATCGAATTTTTCAACAGCTTTCATTAATCCCATATTACCTTCTTGAATTAAATCCAAGAAATGCATACCGCGACCAACATATCTTTTCGCAATCGAAACCACCAAACGTAAATTAGCTTCAGCTAATTGTTGCTTAGCTTCTTCGTCACCCTTTTCAATTCTTTGAGCCAATTCGACTTCTTGTTGGGCATTTAATAGTGGTACTCGACCAATTTCTTTCAGATACATCCGCACAGGATCGTTCATCTTGACACCAGTAGGTGCTGACATGTCATTTAATTCATGATGGTTGACTTCTTTTTGATTTTTTAAAGCTAGTTGACTAGGATCACCTTTTTTGTCAACAACGCTCATTCCATGCTCTTGCAGATGATCAATCAAATCCTCAACTGAATTATTTTTCAAATCAAAAGGCTTAATAATTCTTTCTTCAACAACATCTTCAGGAATTTTTTTTTCTTGTTGAAATTCTTTCATTAAGGCTGTTGTCGCTTTGTCTAATTCCTTGCTGGATTTAATAACACTTTTTTTCTTTTTATTGGTCGCCATCGCCAAGCCCCCTTAACTATTTTGTGACTCTAATTTTTTGCGTAATGCTATTAGTTCCATGGTCAATTGCAATTCTTGCTGAGCATCACCAATTTGGGCTGCTTGCTTAATTTGGGTTTGATAAGTTTGCAATTGCTGTTGTTGCTCATGATGCCTGATATTATCAATATAATCTCGCACCTCATCTTCTGAATAATCAGCTGGACGTTCCATCATTTCAATAGTTACCACTAGTTCACGTAAATTATCTGGCACCAAATCAACAAACTGGGCTACCGTCAAATCTGTTTGCAACAAAGAATTTCGCAACCAGCAATCAAAAATATCTTGATATTGCTGGTGTACAAAACTAAAATCCGCATACTTATCCAGTATACCAACTACTTCCGGAAAATGAAAAATAATGTTTAATAAATTGCGTTCTGATTTTTCAACACTGCCCAGCTGATTATAACCCAAATCATGATTGGCTTGTGAATTAATAACTGCTTGAGATTTCCCATAATCAGCCACTGGTTGTAGTATTTTTTGTGTTTTTTGTTTATCTTGTAATTCTTTTTGAACTGCTTGCTTTGAAATTCCTAACTGATCTGCCAATTGACCTAAATATAACTCTTGTTCCACCGGTGATTGGACCTGAATAATATATTCTAAGGCTCCGTTAAGAAATTCTACCTTATCAGCATCATTACTCAAATCATATTGCTGACTTAAATATTTAATCATAAAAGCCGTTGGTGTTAAAGATTTATGTTCCACTAAAGTTTTAAAAGCTGGTGCACCTTGAGCTTTAATAAATTCATCTGGATCCTGGCCGTTAGGAATAACCACTACCCCAACGTCAAAATTGGTTGATTTGAGCAATTGTAACGCCCGTTGAGCAGCCTTAATGCCTGGTGTATCACCATCATAACAAATGACTATTCTTTTAGTAATGCGATTTAACATATACAATTGTTGATCAGTTAGACTGGTCCCCATGGAGGCCACGCCATTTACAACGCCAGCTTGATAGGCACTAATCACATCCATAAAGCCTTCAAAAAGCACTACCTCGCCTTGTTCGCGAATGGCTTTTTTAGCTGCGGCTAAATTAAAAAGTGTTTGCCCTTTATTAAAAATTTCAGTTTCTGGACTGTTTAGATATTTGGCAATAGGCTGATCAGTTGCCGTAGCAGTTGTGAGTATTCTGCCTGAAAAAGCAACAATATTTCCACTTTGATCAGTAATGGGAAACATTACTCGGTCACGAAAACGATCATATAAATTACCCGCATCATCTTCAGAAAATAAGCCTGAACTATTTAATTCAGCATATTCTTTATTTTTCCCCTGAAAAAAACTAACCAAAGTTTTATTTTCTTTTGGTGCATAGCCAATTTGAAAATGTTTAATCGTTTCTAAGCTTAATTGGCGTTGTTGTAAATATTTTAAAGCTGGTTCTCCAGTGGTAGTTTTTAATAGAATATGATGATATAAAGCCTGAGCAGCTTGATAGTCCTGTTTTAATAAGGAAAATTGTGAATTACTGTTTTGCACAGTAACTGCTTGATAGTCTTCAGGTAGGCTAATCCCACTAAAATCGGCTACTTTAATCACAGCTTCAGGAAAAGAAAGATTCTCAATTTCCATTAAAAATTTAAAGACATTTCCACCACGTCCACAGCTGAAACAGTGAAAAATTTGCTTCTCTTCTGAAACAGAAAACGAGGGCGTCTTTTCTTCATGAAAAGGGCATAGACCAAATAAATTGCGACCAGATTTTTTTAGTTGAACATACGGCTCAATAACATCAACAATATTAGTTTTCTGCCGTACATCCTCAATAAATTCCTCAGGAATTTTACCTGACATCTGGCATCACCTCCTTCAAACGGAGAGATAAAAGATAGCCGCATCAAAAAATGCGACTACTTTTCCTTATACAATATTATATTTTACTCGTTTAGATACTTATTTGCAATTATTTCACAATTAATTGATTTAAATCGCCCAGTTGTTTAATCAGTTGTGTTAATTGATTCAATTGTTGCAAACGATTATTTCTAATTTTTAAATCTGGATCCATAACCATATTTTCATCAAAATAGGCAGTAATAACTGGTTGTAAATTAGTTAAGGCTTGATATTTTTGTTCTAAGTTTTGGTGCGAAAAATCTGGCACGATTGCTTGAACAGCTTGATAAAGTTGTTGTTCAGATTCTGTTTGGAATAAGGCTGGTTGCACGTTAATCTCTGAGGCAGACAATTTAGCTTTTTGTGTAATACGTAAAATCCGGGTTAATGCTTCAATGCTATCTTTAAAGTTAGCATCTTGACGATGTTTAGCAATCACTTGCACATCTTCCATCATAGCGGTTGGATCTAATTGTGGCAAAGCAACTACTGTATCAATCAAATCATGTGCTACTGCTGCTTGACTAAATAACTGTCGAATGCGATCAATGATAAATTCATCAAAATCAGCCTGATGTTGCAAATAATCAAATTTTACAGTTGATAACTTTTCTTGATAAGCAGCTACAATTTCATTTTGCAATTGATGTAAATCAAGTTGCCAATTTTCATGTTGCAAAATCCGGACAATTCCCAAAGCTTGGCGCCGTAATCCATAAGGATCATTAGAACCATTAGGAATTAAGTCAACTGCAAAAAAGCTCAAAATACTTTCAATTTTGTCTGCTAAAGCTAAGACTGCTCCTACTTGAGATTTTGGCAATTGACCTTGGGCTGAATTAGGCAAGTAATGCTCACGAATAGCTTGTGCGACAGCCGGATTTTCTCCCATAATAAGTGCATATTTTTCACCCATTACTCCTTGTAATTCCGCAAATTCTCCTACCATGTCTGTTACTAAATCAAATTTATAAATTTGGGCAGCTCGTAATACATCTGCTGTTTGTTCAGCTGAAAGTTGTAATTTTTGCGCTAAAATTTGTGCGATAATGCGTGTACGCGCCATTTTTTCACTCATTGAACCAATTTTATCGTGGAAAGTAACTTGTTGTAATTGCTCTACATAATAATTGAGACTATTTTTTTGATCTTCAGCAAAAAAGAATGCTGCATCTTCTAAACGAGCCACCAGTACTTTTTCATTTCCGGCAATCACATTATCTAAGTATTCACGATTACCATTACGAACACCAATAAAGTAAGGTGCTAAACTACCATCTTGCTGGCGCACATAAAAATAACGTTGATTATCTTTCATGGAAGTTATTAAAACTTCTTCGGGCATTTGTAAATACTTATCTGCAAAGCGCCCGGCAAACGCTGTAGGATATTCCACTAAGTTGTTTACTTCTTCTAATAAATCTTCATCTAAGTCAACTTGCCAATCATGTTCTTGAGCAATCGCAGCAATTTGTTGTTGAATGATATTTTTACGTTCTTGGGCATCCACAATAACAAAATCATCCGCTAAAACCTTTTGATAATCTGCAGCTGTTGCTAAAGTAATTGTACTTCCCAAAAAACGATGTCCTTGAGTTTGATTACCGGCCTGAATATTTAACAATTTCATCTCAATAACTTGATGATCTAGCATTGCGACAAGCCAATGAATAGGACGAATATATTCCAAATTAAATTTATTCCAACGCATTCTAGTTGGAAAATTCATCGCCTTAATTGGTTCAATCAATCCGGCCAAGACTTCTGTTGCCGGTTTACCTGCAATATGTTTTTTGACATAAACATATTCTGTTCCCTTAAGTTCTTGAAAATAGATATCCGCTGTAGTCATTTTTTGGCCACGGACAAAACCTTGAGCGGCCTTACTCCAATTGCCTTGGTCATCTTGGGCAATCTTTTTGGCAGGACCTTTGACAGCAATATCTTCATCTGGCTGCTGTTCGGCTACATCATGAATCATAATAGCCAACCGCCGTGGAGTAGAAAGTGCTTCAACTTGACCATGTGCTAATTTTTGTTCTTTGAGATAATCTACTACCCGTTGCTGTAATTGTTCAATAGCACCTGTTACAACATGAGCAGGCATTTCTTCTAAACCAATTTCTAATAAAAATGTTTTAGTCACGATCATTCATCTCCTTTAGGACTTTTTCTCGAGTAGTTTCATCTAATAACGGAAATCCTAATTTTTGTCGCTCTTGAACAAACGCCCGCGCTATTTGATGAGCTAATGACCGAATGCGATGCATAAAACCTGCTCGTTCAGTAACAGAAACCGCTTTGCGCGCATCTAACAAATTAAAAGTATGACTGCACTTTAAAATATAATCATAGGCAGGATGAACTAAGCCTAATGCAATTAATCGCTTAGCTTCACCTTCATAATCATCGAAAAATTGAAAGAGCATCTTGGGATCACTTACTTCAAAAGAATACTTAGAATGTTCATATTCTGGCTCTTTAAAAATATCACCATAATGAACGCCATTGCCCCATTCCAAATCAAAGACAGAATTTACATCTTGAATATAAGAAGCCAAGCGTTCTACTCCATAAGTAATTTCACTAGTTACTGGATTAACACTTAAGCCACCAACTTGTTGAAAATAAGTAAATTGCGTAACTTCCATACCATCAAGCCAGACTTCCCAACCAACACCAGCACAGCCCATGGAAGGATTTTCCCAATTGTCTTCAACAAAGCGAATATCATGCTCTAATGGATCAATTCCCAAAGCTCGTAAACTATCAAGATAATATTCTTGAATATTTAACGGTGATGGTTTCATAACTACTTGAAATTGATGATGTTGATATAGTCGGTTAGGATTATCACCATAGCGACCATCGGCTGGTCGTCTCGATGGTTCAACATACGCTGCATTCCAAGGCTCAGGACCGATTGCTCTTAAAAAAGTATATGGGCTCATTGTACCAGCCCCTTTTTCGGTGTCGTAAGCCTGCATTAGCATACAGCCTTTATCGCTCCAAAACTTTTGCAAAGTCAAAATCATTTCTTGGATATTTAACTTTTTAACCACTTTTTCTACCTCACTTTATCCAATACAGCATTCATTCCAGTTAGGTCAAGCATACAAAAAATCCCTATGCAACACCAAAGATTGCATAGGGACGAATTTATTCGCGGTTCCACCCTACTTCAGGAATAACCTGCACTTTTAATATTCTAAATTAATAATTCACCATTAATATCTTCGTGCTCTCACTATTCACGCTCGCTGTTTAATCCACCTAGTTATTCTAGCATCTTCAAAATAGGTGTCAATAGTTAGATACGCCAATGATACATTTGATCAATGAATTTTTTACTTTTAGGATAAATTCCGACGCTATCACGATAAATAGCGTCAATAGTTTGCCGTAATTGCCCTTTAATACGGTGGTCAACCTTAATACTACCAATCCGCAACAAATCCACTTGGGCAAATAGACGTAAGTAAGCCACTGTCTTCGGCAAAAGTTGTAAACGATGCTCATCTGCTGTCCAGTGTTTTTGACAAATTATACCGCTCAATACAATTGAATAATCAAAAATTCCCCGTGTTTCTCCACCAATGACACAAGCTTTCAAATTGGGAGCCACACCAAAAGGTTCTAATAACTGGATTTCTAAAATATTGGTAATAATTTCCGGATCTAAACCTTGATTGATTAACTTGCTAGCTTGAGTTAACCTGCGAAACCACTGTAATTGTGGTTTGGCTGCACCAAATGCTCGTAATACTAAGTCATTCAAATAAGTAACATAGGCATTCAGCTTAATATCACTCGCAATTTGTGCAAATTGTTGAACTTTTAATCCATCATTGAGATACGAAAAACCTTGTGAGTTAATAGTACCTTGATATTTTCCATAAGTAAAAGGTAAGGCCAAATAACGCTGCTTGGATTTAGCCTTTTTTACTCCCCGCAACCAAAAAGTAATAATACCAAAGCGATCTGTAAAAATATGAACTAATTGGTCATTTTCTCGATAATCTTGATTCCGCAATACCAAACCATTAAATGTTTGATCTCGGAGTAATGTCATTATTTTAAATCCTTCATTGAATATCCTGCTCGTGCTAAAAACAGGGGATCATCGCGCCAATTCTTCTGTACTTTAATCCATAATTTAAGATTGATACTCTCACCTAATAAACGTTCAATTTTTTCACGGGAACGAATGCCGATGTTTTTAATCATACTTCCCTTTTGACCAACCAAAATTTTCTTTTGGCTTTGCCGTTCTACATAAATTGTTGCTTCAACTTGCAATTTACCATTAACTCGCTGATTCATTTGCTCAACAACAACTGCTACAGAATGAGGAACTTCTTGCCGAGTTAATTCGAGAATCTTTTCGCGAATAATTTCACCTACTACAAAATATTCTGGATGATCACTTAACTGATCTTCTGGATAATACTGAGGGCCTTCTGGTAAACGGCTGCCAATTGCTGTTATTAATTCATCAACATTATTGCCTTGTGTAGCAGAAATAGGAAAAGTCTCTGCAAATTTAAATAAACTATTATACTGTTCAATTAAAGGTAATAAATCATCTGGATGTACCAAATCAATTTTATTAATTACCAAAATAACCGGTAATTGACTGGCTTGTAATTTGGCAATGATATTTTGGGCATTGTCATCAATTGTCTCAGTTGCACTGACCATTAACATGACTACATCAACATCTTTTAAAGCAGAAAAGGCAGCAGTATCCATATATTTATCAAGATTATTTTTGGGAGTATGGACTCCTGGGGTATCTAAAAAAACAATTTGTTCATTTTCATTAGTATATATTCCCTGAATTTTGTTCCGCGTAGTTTGCGCCTTTGGTGAAATAATAGAAATTTCACTACCTAAAATTCGATTCATAAAAGTTGATTTACCAACATTAGGTTCCCCAATAATGGCTACAAAACCGGAATGAAAGTTTTTATTCATGTGTTAAATCCTCCGCTGTAAAAGCACCTGGCAAGAGTTGCCCAACTGTTGTTTGTTTGATTTTGCCAGTTTGATTGGTTAAATACACGGGCATTTCATCTGTACAAAACTCACTAATTACTTGGCGACATGCTCCACAAGGAACAATAACTTCTGTCGTTTTACCTGTGATTAAGAGCGCCTTAAATTGACGCTGTCCGGCAGCTACCGCAGTAAAAATTGCTGTTCGTTCAGCGCAATTAGTAGAGCCATAAGCCGCATTTTCAATATTACAACCCGTATAAATTTCTCCAGTTTGTGTCAGTAAAGCCGCTCCAACTGGAAAATGCGAATAAGGAACATACGCACGCGTTAACATTTTAGTGGCTGCTTGATATAAATCCTCTGGTATCATCATTTTATCACTACCGTTTCAATCCAAATTCATTTAATATTTCTTTTTGCAAGGCAAACATTTCTTGAGCTTCAGCTTCTTGAATATGATCATAACCTGACAAATGTAATAAACCATGAACTACTGTATAGCCAAATTCTCGTTCAAAACTATGGCCGTATTCTTGGGCATGATTTTTCACGACTTCGGGGCAAATAAACAAATCACCAATATTGCGGGGTACTCCAAATTCTTGTTCTAATTCTAATGTATTAATGCCATCGTCGTCACCATCTTCCAAAGCAAAACTAATCACATCAGTTGGTCGATCGGTTTGTCGATATTCTAAGTTAATTTTGTGTATCTCTTCAGCAGTACAAAATGTAATGGAAGCTTCCGTATCTGTGGGCAAATTAATTTTTTGAGCTCCATATTCGAAAAGTTTATGAGCTAATTCTAAATGCTTATCAGCAACTAAATGCTGATCATCATAAATTGTTAAATCCATTGACTACTCCTTAGTATGTTGAGCATAAGCGTTAATAATTTCAGCTACGACAGGGTGGCGAACAACATCGCTAGCTTGAAAATCTACAAACCCAATATGTGGTAAATTACGTAAAATTTGCTCCGCTTGCAGTAAGCCACTGCGAGAATGATTAGGTAAGTCAATTTGAGTTAAATCACCATTAACTATCATCCGCGAATTAAAACCAAGCCTCGTCAAGAACATTTTCATTTGTTCTCGCGTAGTATTTTGAGCCTCATCTAGAATAACAAAGGCTTCATCCAGTGTTCGGCCACGCATATAAGCCAGTGGTGCAATTTCAATGACTCCGCGCTCTAATAAGCGATTAGTATGATCACGCCCCATAATCGCAAATAAAGCATCATAAATGGGCCGCAAATATGGATCAACTTTTTCTTTTAAATCACCTGGTAAAAACCCTAAATTTTCTCCTGCTTCTACAGCTGGTCTAGTTAAAATTAGGCGCTGGACCTGGCCTTTTTTTAAAGCTGCGATTGCCATCACTACTGCTAGATATGTCTTACCTGTACCTGCAGGTCCAATGCCAAAGGTAATATCTTGATGTTTAATAGTTTGAATATATTTTCTTTGTCCTAGATTGCGTACGCGAATGGGTTTGCCTTTGGCATCTGTAATTAAAACTTCATTATATAAATCTTCAAAGTAGTCTAATTTACCTTCACGAGCCATCTGTGCCGCACTAACAACATCAACTTGTCCTACTTGTATCCCTGAATGCAACAAATTAGCTAGATGCTTCAAAATATCAACCACCAAATTTACGGTGGTACTTTCACCTTGAATATCTACATGATCACCAAAAGGATGGATAGTTACATCAAATTGCTCCGCTAACAAATGTAAATTGGCATCATTTACACCAAAAATAACTGCATCATCATTATTAAATAATTTAAAAGATTTCGTCGTTGTTTTAGTCAAACACATCTGCTCCTATCGTTATTTACCCCAGTATCATACTATTTATGTAAACTAAAAGGTTGGGACATGCTTTGTCCCAACCTTTTTACTGCAACAAATCTTTAACCATGCGGTTTACTAAAGTACCGTCAGCCTTGCCTTTAACCTGTGACATAACAGCTTTCATCAACTTACCAAAGTCCGCTTTGGAAGTTGCACCCACCTTGTCTGCAGTTTGTTGGACAATTTGTTGTACTTCAGTTTCAGATAATTGTTGAGGCATATATTGGCTTAATACCTTAATTTGTTCTTTGGCATCAGCCACTAAATCACCCCGATCAGCCTTTTCGAATTCAGCCAAAGAATCTTTTTGTTGTTTCATCTGTGAAACAACAACTTGATTTTCTTCTTCTGCATTCAAATCGTGACCGAGTTCGATTTTTTTATTCATCAAAGCTGATTTAAGCATTCTGATAACAGATAGAGCCGTTTTGTCATGACTCTTCATTGCGGACTTTAAATCTGTCATTAACCGATCAGTGAGGGACATCAAATATCACTCCTCAATCTTAACGTCTTTTCCTCTTCTTGTTACGCTTACGGGCAGCTTCAGATTTTAATTTGCGTTTAACACTAGGCTTCTCATAAAACTCACGTTTGCGATATTCTTGAAGAGTACCACTCTTAGAAACAGAACGTTTAAACCGACGAAGAGCATCATCAAGAGACTCGTTCTCACGAACAACTGTCTTAGCCATATGATATCCCTCCTTCCGATTATTTACGTAACTGCTTGTTGCAACAGTTCTTATATAGTATAACAAAACAATTTCCAAGTTGAAACAATAATTCTCTAGTTTTGATAGCTTTTTTTAAAAAAAAATGATAATTTAAAATTAAATTAGGGAGGAAAATGACGATGAAACAAATAATTTATGCCATTTCAGATTCATCTGGCGAAACCGCAACAATTTTTTCACGATCTATGATTGCTCAATTTCCAATGTTAGAAGTTGAACAAAAGCGTTTTTCATTTATTAATAGTGCCCAAACTTTACAAGAGATTTTCACTCAAGCCAAAAAGGATCATGCTATTATTTTTTATACCTTGAATAATCCAGAATATGACCAAATTGTTAAAAAGTTAACCCAAGAGCATCAAGTTTTAGCTTTTGATATTTTAAATCCATATTTAAAAAGAATCGAAGCTTTTACACATCAACAAGCATCACATGAAATTGGCGCTGCACGTAAGTTAAGCGCTCAATATTTTGACCGTATTAAAGCTATTGATTTTGCTGCAGAAAATGATGACGGCAAAAATCCCAAAAGTATGCTGGAAGCAGATGTAGTGTTATTAGGTATTTCACGTACATCAAAAACGCCACTTTCATTTTTCTTAGCTAATAAACAAATAAAAGTTATGAATTTGCCGTTAGTCCCGTCTGTCCAATTACCTAAAGAACTTTGGCAAGTAGATCCTAAAAAAATTGTTGGTTTAACTACGAATGAAGATGTTCTACAACAAATTCGACAACAACGTATGATTGCTTACGGATTAAAACCGACAACTAATTATTCCGACACCAGTAAAATTCAAGCCGAATTAAAATACGCTGATGATCTTTATCAAAAATTAGGTTGTCTAGTTATTAATGTTGCTAATCGTTCGATTGAAGAAACGGCAGCAATTATCGAAAATCGCTTAAATTTAAATAGTATTTAACTTTAAAAGAGAAAACAAATGAAAATTAAAACTGGTTATCTACCCTTTCATGGATATCGTACTTATTATCGTATTGTTGGAACTCGACAATCTGACAAAGCACCATTAGTGTTACTGCACGGTGGCCCCGGTTCTACGCATAATTATTTTGAAGTTTTAGATGAATTAGCACAAACTGGACATCAATTAATTATGTATGATCAATTAGGCTGTGGCCAATCATCTATGCCTAACGATCCTACGCTTTGGCATCCCCAAACTTGGGTTGAAGAGCTTATCAATTTACGTCAATTGTTAGCATTAGATCAAATTCATCTTTTGGGTCAATCTTGGGGTGGTATGTTAGCCATTATTTATTTATGTGACTATCATCCTATAGGTATAAAAAGTTTAATCTTAGCTAGTACCTTATCTTCAGCTAAATTATGGGCTCAAGAACAGCATCGCCTGATTAAATTTATGAATCATCAAGATCAACTAGCAATTACTAAAGCCGAACAAACCGGTAATTATCAAGCAACTGATTATCTATTAGCCAATCAGCATTTTATGCAATTATATGCAACTGATGAAAAATCACAACAACAATTTGCAGTTTTACAGCGTCCCAAAAATCAAGGCACCCAAGCTTATGAAACTGCCTGGGGACCTAATGAATATACCCCCACTGGAAACTTAAAAAATTACGATTATACAAAAAAACTCACTGCAATTAAAGTTCCTACCTTAATTACCAGTGGTACTAATGACTTATGTACACCTTTAGTGGCAAAGACCATGTTTGATTACTTACCAAATGCTACTTGGAAGTTGTTTGCTCATAGTCGGCATATGGCCTTTATTGACGAACATCAACAATATCTAACTGTTTTAAAGCAGTGGCTGCAAATTCACAACTAAAAAAGCTAGGACATATTGTCCTAGCTTTTTTACAATCTTAGTTATAGTAAACTTACTTGGTTCATCAGATTCGGATTAAATTTTTGCGTCAGCAACGTGTTAATCTCTGCTGCATAAGGCGCTGCAGCTTTTTTAGAGTTTTTTTGTAAAGTAACATATGGCGTTTCTAAAATTTTAGGAATATTGACTAATTGTGGATGATGACAAATGTAATTTAAAGCTGTAAACCCAATAGTTCCAAAACCGATATTAGCATGGCGATCTTTATGCGAGCCTCTAATATTCTGGGAGTCGTTTAAATGAATCATTGCTAATCGTTTTAAACCAATAACGCGATCAAATTCATTTAATACTTCATCAAAGTTATTTTTAACATCGTAGCCTGCATCATTAAGATGACAAGTATCTAACGTAATCGCTAAATTATCATTATGCGGTGTTAAATCAATAATTTTAGCCAACTGTTCAAAATTAATCCCTACCTCTGTTCCTTTACCAGCCATTGTTTCCAAAGCAATTAAGACTTTAGGATTATGAGCTAAGACTTCATCTAAACCAGCAGCAATAGCTTTTAAAGCAGAATCAACACCTAATCCAACATGGGCTCCAGGATGCAAACTAAAGGCTTCAATTCCCAATGCATCACAACGCTCAATTTCTGCATGCAAAAAATTAATCGCAAATTGATATTTTTCAAGACTTTTAGTATTACCAAGATTAATGATATAAGGTGCATGCCCCATAATACGGTTAATGTTATGCTGTTTCAAAAATTGGTGTCCAGCAGTAATTTTCATCTGAGAAATAGGCTTGCGACGGGTGTTTTGAGGTGCCCCAGTAAAAATCATTAAAGTATTAGCGCCATAACTCACTGCTTCTTGAGCAGCTCCCAAGAGCATTGCAAAGCCACTCATACTAACATGACAACCCAATAACATGATTTTATTTTCACCTCATTAATATATATGCTCTTGATAAAAACGTCCCATGATTAATTTTGCCTCTGTTATACTGACAAACGCATAAGGATCAGAACAGTGCATAGCTGTCCTAAACTTTGGTAGTTCATACTGTGAAATAACTGTGAACAACATAGTTTTAGATGAATGCTGATAAGCGCCTTCAACATCATGAATAATAGTTATTCCACGCCGCATTTCATCTTGTATTTTTTCAATCACTTTGTCTGGATGAGACGTAACAATAATTACTTGTAGTTTTTGATTACGTGTATAGATACTGTCAATTACTCGACCATTTACAAAAATACTCAAAATAGTATACAAAGCCTGTACCCAACCAAAAAGGCAGCCTGCGCCAATCACAACTAAGATATTAAAAGCAATATTAATAGTTCCTACACTTTTGCCAAATTTTTTGCGTAACACAATACTAATAATATCTAATCCGCCCGTAGACAATTCATTCTTTAATGCCAATCCGGTACCAACACCATTAAATAAACCACCAAAAATAGCGCAAATAATAGGATCAAATTTAATTTGAACAGGTGGCATAATATGCATAAAGATTGTGGATAAGATAACCGCACCGATTGTATAAATAGTAAAATCATGACCGATTTTTTTCCAAGATAGGATTAACAATGGTAAGTTTAACACCGCATAAAGAACTGGCACACCAATTGTAAATGGTAGCCAGCGTTGACTTACTGTAGAAATTAGTTGTGCTAAGCCAGTTACACCAGAACCATAGATTTTACCTGGTGTCCAAAACACATTAACTGCAACGGAAACACATAACGCATAGATTAAAGCAAATGACAGCTTTGCTACACTACGATAACGTCTAGCAATTTTTTCTATTTCATCCATAAATGCAATCTATTACCTTTCAATTTATTCCGTTACATACTTTAACACAAACTTAGTCATTTGCGGACTTCGATTTAGGACTTTGCACAAACTTTAAATATTCTTCATAACCTTCTTGTTTCATTCGTTCTTTAGGAATAAATCGAAGGGCAGCAGAATTAATACAATAACGTAACCCTCCCTGCTCTTTAGGACCGTCAGTAAATACATGGCCTAAATGTGAGTCAGCCTGAGGACTCCGTACTTCCGTACGATGCATCCCAAAACTTGTATCCGATTTTTCTGCTAACTTTTTAATGGGTTGCGTAAAGGCTGGCCAACCACAGCCGGAATCATATTTAGTTGAAGAAGCAAATAATGGCTCTCCACTAACCACATCTACATAAATCCCCGGTTCAAAAAAATCATCATATTGGTTGTTAAATGGTGCTTCTGTAGCACTTTTTTGGGTAACATTATATTGCTCAGGGGTTAATTCTTGTTTTTGCTTTTCATACATAAAAAACACTCCTTTTTCGTTTAGTGTAACCGATTTGGGAGTGTTTGAGTACAATTATGCTACTTTTTAGTGTCAATTTCTAAGTCATCTAATTGCTGTTGAGCTACAGGAGCTGGTGCTTGCATCATTGGTTCTGTAGCTTTAGAATTTTTCGGAAAGGCAATAACATCACGAATATTTTGACGATGAGACAAAAGCATTGCAAAGCGATCTAATCCAATTGCTAATCCACCATGAGGTGGAAAACCATAATCTAATGCTTCCAATAAAAAGCCAAATTGTGACTGAGCTCTTTCTTTGGTAAAGCCTAAAGCTTTGAACATTTTTTCTTGTATTTCTCTTGTATGAATACGAATTGAGCCACCACCTAATTCATAACCATTTAGTACAATATCATAACTTTGGGCATGGGCTTGATGGGGATTAGTATCTAATAAGTCAAGATCTTCTTCATTAGGCATTGTAAAAGGATGATGTGCAGACACCCAACGCTGGATACCTTCGTCATACTCAAATAACGGCCAATCAACTACCCATAAGAAATTATATTGATTTTCATCATATAATTTTAATTCTTGAGCAAAGTGTTTGCGTAAATAACCCAAAGAGTCGGCACAAACTTTCTTAGAAGCTGCGACAAACAATACCAAATCATTATCAGCTAATTCTAAACGTTTAGTTAACTCAGAAGCTTTTGTTTGCACAAACTTTGCTACTGGACCATTAAATTCTGTCTGCTTGACTTTTAACCAAGCTAATCCTCGAGCACCAAAACGTTTAATATAATCTTGTTGAGCGTCAATATTTTTACGCGAATATTTGTCAGCTGCGTTTTTAACAACAATCGCTTTGACTTGTCCTCCATTAGCAATTGCTTCTTTGAAAACTTTAAATTCAGAATTTTCAAAGAGGTCACTTAAATCTTGTAACTCCATGCCAAAACGAGTATCCGGTTTATCTGAACCAAAACGGGCCATCGCTTCATCCCACGTTATTCGTGGAAATGGTAATTTGACAGTAACATTTTGTGTGTCTTTCATTACTTGGGCAATTAAACCTTCTGTATAAGTCTGAATCTGTTCAGCACTTAAAAAACTTGTCTCTAAGTCAATTTGTGTAAATTCAGGCTGCCGATCACCACGTAAATCTTCATCACGGAAGCACCGTGCAATTTGATAATACTTATCAAAACCTGCTCCCATTAATAATTGTTTAAATAGTTGTGGTGATTGCGGTAAAGCATAAAAACTCCCCGGATAAACTCTTGAAGGCACTAAATAATCCCGTGCCCCTTCTGGGGTTGATTTGGCCAAGTCCGGTGTTTCAATATCAATAAAGCCATGACTATCCAAATACGTGTGAGCTGCTGAGGTGATTTTTGCACGCGTTCTAATTGCTTGTTGCATTTCTGGACGACGCAAATCTAAGTAGCGGTATTTAAGTTTAGTATCTTCAGTGGCTTCTACCCCATTTTCAATATTAAAAGGCACCGTTTTAGCAGTATTGAGAATATCTAATTGGCTAACTTCAACTTCCACACGCCCAGTTTGCATTTGTTCATTAATAGTTGCTTGTGAACGAGCAACTACTTGTCCAGACACACTAATTACATATTCTGAATGTAATTGTGCTGCCTGGGCAAAAGCCTGTGTATCAGTTTCTTGATTAAAGACTAATTGAACAATTCCCTCACGGTCTCTCAAATCTACAAAAATCAGATTACCCAAATTACGCTTTTTTTGAACCCAACCAGCTAAATGGACCTTTTGTCCAATATAATCTTCATTAATTAGGCCACAATAATTTGTTCTTTGCATGTTTATCCCTCTTGTACTTTTGTAATCAAATCAGAAATCTTAGTTAAATCAACTTCTACTTGTTGACCATCTTGCATTCTTTTTAATTGTGCTTTATGTTCTTTTAATTCTTGTTCTCCAATTGCCAAAGTGAATTTGGCATGCATCCGATCTGCTTGTTTAAATTGACCTTTGACCTTTTTATCTAGATAATCACGTTCAGCAGAAATACCTGCCTTGCGTAGCTGCGCTAATAGTTTGGAAACTTCTAAAGAGCTGCTTTGATCAACAGCAACTAAATAAATATCTGGATAATTAGGTGCAGGCAAGTTGTCTTGTTGCTGTTTTAATACCAATAAAAGACGTTCTACACCCATACCAAATCCGACTCCAGCTACTTCAGGACCCCCTAATTCAGCTACTAATCCATTATAACGTCCACCTGCGATTAAGGTCATTTCTTTATTGCCAAATGCAGGACTAGTCATCATGATTTCAAAAATAGTATGGTTATAATAGTCTAAACCACGTACCATATTAGCATCAATTTCATAATCAATTTCTAGTGCTGCCAATAATTGTTGGACTTGCCCAAAGTGCTCTTGAGCTGCTGGTGTTAAATAATCTAAAATTGAGGGTGCATGCGCTACTATTTCTTGATCTTGGCTATCCTTACTATCTAAAATACGTAATGGATTTTTTGTTAGGCGTTCTTTAGAATCCGCACTTAATTGCTCTTTTAAAGGCATTAAGTAATCTAACAGTGCTTGATGATAAGCAGAACGGGTCTGTTGGTCACCTAATGTGTTAATAACGACTTTATAATTAGCCAAACCTAATTCATGTAAAAAATCACTCGCCATTGCAATTGTTTCAACATCAATAGCTGGACTATCACTGCCTAGAGCTTCAACACCAATTTGATGAAATTGCCGCTGTCGTCCTGATTGAGGACGTTCATAACGAAACATTGGTCCTTTATACCAAACTTTATAAGGATGAATGTGATCTGGGCCAAACAATTTATTTTCAACATAGGCTCTGACCACCCCTGCAGTACCTTCCGGTCTCAAAGCAACATGGCGATGTCCCTTATCTTCAAAGTCATACATTTCTTTAGAAACAATATCCGAACTATCACCAGAGGAACGGGCAAAGACATCATATTGTTCTAACAGTGGTGTCCTAATTTCATGATATTGGTAATTATTAAAGACTTTTTGTGCGATTGATTCTAAATATTGCCAATGTTCACTTTCTCCTGGCAAGATATCAACCATACCTTTTAATTTTTGATAGCGCACAATAGTTCCTCCTTCAAATATTATCTCAAACTAGTCATTATAAATATTAGCACACCGGTCTCTAATCGCAAACTGCCAATTGTCCCATCGCAAAAATTAAGGTCAAAAGCTAAATCTCTTGCTTTGACCTTTTAATCTAACTATTAAACTACCATCATCGTGACTAATGTCAAGTTAGCTTATAAGAGATATCATCATGTTTTACGAAATAATATGGCTATTTAGTTTTGATTATTATAAGATAAATATAAGTTCAATATTTAAGTGGGATGTTAGTTGATGGAATTACGTAGAAGCTCTATTCGGAAAAAAAAACAGCAGCATTTTGTTTGGGCTGCAATTATTGTTTTAATTGCCTGTTCAAGTGTGACTACATTTGCAGCTGCTAAAGCCAACCAAGTTATCGTGAAGGCTAATTTTTTAAATGTTCGTATCGGACCCAGTCTTTCATATGAAACTTTGACTCGTGTCAAACGCGGTGAAACATTGACCATTTTGAGTGAAAAAAATCAATGGTATCAAGTTCGACTAGCTGGAGATAAAATTGGCTGGGTAGCTAGTTGGCTAATTAATAATGATGATGCTAATACCTCTAGTAATACAGTTGGCGTTATCAAAGCTCCCAACACTAATGTTCAAAAATATCCAGACAATAATTCTGAAGTTTTGGGAACATTGCCCCAATTGCAAAAAGTCAATATTGTATATACACAAAACGATTGGAGTCAGATTCTTTATAATGACACCGTTGGCTGGATTCCCAATTCTGAATTAATTATTACCGATAAAGTAGCCCGTAAAATTAACAATAATCGCGATCAAAACCTCAATATCCGCTCGGTCACTACTCTGCAAAATAATACCAAAATACTTGCTGAGCCACATACTGATGCTAAAGTTGTTGCTCATATTACTGATCAAACAACTCTGCAATATTTAGGCAAGGAAGGTGATTTTTATAAGATTAAATTAAATTCTGGTGACACTGGTTATATTGCTAGTTGGCTGGTATCAATCTCTAATTCTAAACATCCTATTAAAAGTGCTGCCACTAAAATTTCTGAAGCGACCATTGTTATCGATCCTGGTCATGGAGGCAGCGACACAGGTGCTTTAACTACTAATCAAAAACACTACGAAAAAACTTATACTCTCGATACAGCTCAGCGTCTGCAAAAACAATTACAACAAGCTGGTGCTAATGTTATTTTGACACGAAAAGGCGATAGTGATATGGATCTTGCATCAAGGGCACGGCTAGCTAACAAATTAAATGCTGACGTTTTTATTAGTTTGCATTTTGATTCAACTTCGGATAAGAGTCAAGCTACCGGGGTTACCACATATTATTATTCAGAAAAGAAAGATCAACCTCTTGCTCAAAATATTCAAAGACAATTTAAACACTTAGCCCTGCCTAGTCGCGGCACTAGATTTGGCGACTTTGAAGTTACTCGTGAAAATGAGCAACCAGCTATTTTAATTGAAGGTGGTTATCTGAATAATAAAAAAGACTATAAACAAATCGCTAATCCTGCCTATCGGCAAAAATTGGCAGATTGTATTTTGCAAGGATTGATGGATTATTTTAAATAAAAACTCTAAGGCAAATGGCCTTAGAGTTTTTTTAATCTTTTTCAAACAATGTTACTATTTCTTGTAAATCTTGCACAATATAACTAGCTTGGTGATCATCATGAAACTGATCCACATCATAATAAATTGTCTGTACATTAGCATTTTGACCTGCTTGAATATCTAATGAACGATCACCTATCATTGCTGTTTGTACGGTCAACAAGTTATGCTTGGCAACTAAAGAATTAATTGCTGCAGGATCAGGTTTGCGTGCAAATTCATCTTGGCTGGTAATTACATCCTCAAAATACTGCCCAATATTGTTTTGGTCCAATAACTGCCACACCAAATTGTCTCGATGAGTCCATAAATAATTATGACCCCCGTGATCCACAATTTTTTGCAAAGTCATTTGTGCATGTGGTAATAAAGAAATTTGTTTTTGCATTTGGTGGTCAACTTTTTGAAAATATTGATATATTTTTTCGTAATTTTCATCAGGAACTAATTGATGCCAATATTCTTTCACGGAATGCAATTTAATAAATCGGTAAAGTTCGGATGCATCCTGTATAGGATAATTAAAATCCTGTAGTGTTTTTTGCAAACTAGCTAAAATTCCTGGATAGGTATCAGCCAAAGTGCCATCAAAATCCCAAATTGCATTTTGCAAAACCATAATTACCTCTCATAAATAATGGTCAACGGACCATCGTTGATTAATTCGACCTGCATATCAGCGCCAAATACACCTGTTTTCACATTCACACCTGTATTGGCTAGTTGCTGATTAAACAGCTCGTATAACTTTTGGGCCTTTTGTGGTTCTAGCGCTTCTGTAAAACTAGGCCGATTACCCTTTTTAGTATTGGCATATAAGGTAAACTGCGACACAGATAAAATTTCGCCTTTAACATCAGCAATAGATAAATTGGTTTTACCATTTTCATCCGCAAAAATGCGACTTTTACTGATTTTTGCAACTAAATAATCAACTACTTCCGAGTTATCGTCTTGTCCAAATCCTACTAATAGTAATAGTCCAGCACCAATTTGGGAGACTAATTGGTGTTTAATTGTGACACTCGCTTGTTGAACTCTTTGTAATACAACCTTCATTGCACTCTACCTCAATTAATGACTCTTTTGACGTTATAGACATCAGGAATATTATTAATCTTCGCTATAATATCTTTCAAATGCTCTAAATTCCGAACTCCCACCGTTAAGGAAACATGTGCCATCCGATCATGGTCCATTCGGCCATTAACATCATTGAGCATGTTCGTTTGTTTATTAACAATTTGTAAAATATCATTTAATAATCCATTGCGATTAAAACCAAAAACTTCTAGTTTGACTAGATATTGATGATTATAAACGTTGCCCCAACTAGCTTCAATCAAGCGATCAGTTTGCTCTTCTTGAATATTAGGGCAGTTTTCACGATGAATTGTAATTCCACGTCCCTTAGTAATATAACCAACGATTGCATCTCCCGGAATAGGTGTACAACATTTAGCCATATGAATTAAAAGATTTTCGACACCTTGAATATGAATTTCACGATCATCTGTTTCCAAGGCGGTATCACTGTGATCGTTGTTGTTTTCATCTTTATTAGAATCATCGCTCATAATCCGATCTTCATATTCGGCCTTTTTTTGTTGCTCAGCCTTTTTTCGATCAGATTCTGTTAAGCGATTAGCCACTCCAATAACAGATACTTCACCATACCCTACTGCGGCTAACAGTTCATCTTCAGTGGCAAAATTATAACGTTCCAAAACGGGCTGTAAAGCCTTTTTATTTAAATAATTTTTAGGGGCAAAATTACGATCTAAGAGCTCCCGTTCAATTTTATTGCGCCCAGTTTCGATATTTTGCTGACGATCAACACTTTTGAAATAACGTTTAATTTTATTACGTGCTCGTGTAGTATAAACAATATTTTCCCAATCTCGACTCGGAGTGGCATTAGATTGAGTTAATAATTCGACTAAATCACCATTATGCAACTTATAATCCAAAGGGACAATTTTTCCGTTTACCTTAGCCCCAGTAGTGTGATTACCAACTTCCGTATGGACTTGATAAGCAAAATCTAGAGGTACTGCACCCTTAGGCAATTCTAAGACTTCTCCTTTGGGTGTAAAAACATACACCCGATCACTAAACACATCGCCTTTAATGTTTTTCATGAAATCAGCATCAGTCGAAGATTCTTCTTGAATCTCCATAATTTCACGAAAGACATCAATTTGGTGATCATTATTATCTAGGGCAATTTTTTCTTTTTTACCTTCTTTGTAAGCCCAATGAGCAGCTACCCCATATTCAGCAATTTCATGCATTTTATAGGTGCGGATTTGCACTTCTAAAGGACGACCCTGCGGACCAATGACCGTTGTGTGTAAAGATTGGTAACCATTAACTTTAGGAACTGCAATATAATCTTTAAAACGTCCAGGCATGGGTTTCCACTTTGAGTGAATATTTCCTAGCACACCATAACAATCTCTTACGGAATTAACCATAATTCGAATAGCTAGTAAATCATACAGCTCTTCAAACCTTTTATGCTTCTCGACCATTTTTTTATAAATTGAATATATATGCTTAGCACGACCACTAATTTCATAAGAAATATGCAGCTGATCAATATTATCTTTGACTTCTTTAATAGCACCTTGAATATATTCTTCTCGTTGAGCACGTTTAGAATTCATTAAATGCACAATACGATAATATTGCTGTGGATTTAAATAACGCAAAGACAAATCTTCAAGTTCCCACTTAATTGTACTAATACCTAACCGGTCAGCCAATGGCGCATAAATTTCTAAAGTTTCATTAGCAATTCGCCGTTGTTTATCTGCACGTAAGTGATTTAATGTCCGCATATTATGTAGACGGTCGGCTAATTTAACCATAATTACCCGCATATCTTGCGCCGTTGCTAAAAGCATTTTCCGATGATTAGCAGCTAAAAGTTGTTGATGAGATTCATACTTGTATTTAGAAATTTTAGTTACGCCTTCAACAATATTGGCTACATCATTGCCAAATAATTCTCGAATATCTTCTGAAATAATATTAGTATCTTCAACCACATCATGTAAAAAGCCCGCTGAAATAGTATCCGGATCCATTTTTAAATTAGCTAAAATCGCGGCCACTTGAATAGGATGGATAATATATGGTTCTCCAGAAGCTCTTTTTTGATCACGATGGACGTAAGCCGCCATTTGATAGGCCTTTTTGATATAATCAATATGCCGTTCATTCATATAAGAGGCACAAAGATCAAAAACTTCTTGTGCCGTGTAAATTTTTTCTTTTGGCATCTCCCACCACCAACTTTCACAATATTATAAATTAAAATATTATAATCATTTTAATATTTTTTGGTCAAAAGAAAAGCTAAATATTCAACTAGTATATATAAAAAGAAGAACAAATACGCATAAATACTGAGTGTATAATGAATCAATACTAAAAATAAAAAAGCACCGGGAAAAATACCAAAAGTCCATTTAGGCTGATGAGATTTTTTTATCCATCTGCCCATAACAATGGAAACACTAATATTTATAATTATAAATATTAGGCCAATTCGCCAAGATTTGCCTAGATGAAAGCTACTGGCAATTAATGGCAAAGTAACAGCGATTAATAATGCTAATAAAACAATTTTGCAGTAGGCAGAATGCCAAAATTTTAATATTTTTATTTTCACTTTGAAAGATCCTTATCTAATTCAATTTGATATGACAATGCACTTAAAAAATACAAAGGTGCTGTCTCTGCACGTAAAATTCTCGGCCCTAAACCACATGGATTATAATCATTTTGCCTCAATTGCGCGATTTCTTCAACCGTAAACCCGCCTTCAGGACCAAATAGACAAAAAATTGACTGTTGTGGATTAATAGTGTGCAAAGCGGCGGCTAAGTTGCTGCTTTCATTTTGTTTAGCTGCTTCTTCATAAGCCACCAAGCAAAAATCTGCACTTTTAGTAGCTATTAGCTGCTCTAAAGTAGCAAAATAATGTACTTGAGGCACAAACAGCCGATGCGCTTGTTGAGCTGCATTCAGCGCAATTTGATTAAGTCGAGTTAATTTTTTAGAAACTACAGTATCTGACCATTTCATAATTGAATATTGTGATTTAAAAAAAATAATTTCATGGGCTCCTAATTCAGTAGCCTTTTGAGTAATCCAATCAACTTTATCCTTTTTAGATAAGGCACAAGCAATTATTGTTTTTACAGGCAACTCACTATAGGCGCGAGATTGTGCTGTCAATGATACTTGAAAATCCCTAGCATTAATGGCAGTAATTTGTGCTTTAAAAGTATTTTGAACTGCATCAACCACCCAAAATTGATCATTAATTTGTAAGCGTAACACCTTAATTAAATGCTGAAAATAATCATCAGCTAGTGTTAAAGATTGGTTTGCATCTAATGTTTGATTAAGAAAAATTTGTTGCATTATCCGCGCTCCTTTTGAGCAATTATACAGCCCCATCCTTGTGCTGCACTAGTTTTAATGATGGCAAGGTGTTCTTGTTTTAAAAGCTGAGTAATAGTTGCAATTTTAGTTTCCAAAATACCTGAAATAATCACATGCCCTTTCGCTTTTAAATGCGGTGCTAATTGTGGAATTAAAGCTCTAATGGGTTCTTCTAACATATTAGCTGTAATAATCTCAGCGCTGTTAGTTATATTATCTAGTAACGAATTAATCGCCACTTGAAACTTTTCTTGGGGGCAATTCAAATTAAAATTTTTCTGGGCTACCACAATGGCTTCATCCGAAATATCATAGCCATAAAGGGTTTTAACGCCTAATTTAGCGGCTGCAATTGCCAAAATACCAGTTCCTGTACCTACATCAATTAAAGATTCTTGGTGATTGACAACTTCTTCTAGCGCTTGTAAGCAAAGCTTAGTAGTCGCATGTTCACCACTACCAAAAGATTCCTGGGGATCCATGAGAATATCATAAGGACTTTGGACTAAGTCTTTTTGCCAACTAGGAATAATAGACATAAAATGTGAAATACGAACAGGTTGATAATATGGCGCCCAATTTTGTCCCCAATGCATATTCACATTGGCGATAATTTGTAATTGATATGCCGAATCTGTTAAACCTAATTGGTTTAAGGTGATTTGTAATTGGTGACACCAATCTTTTGTTAACTGCTCACTAGGTAAATAAATTGCTAATCCACGATCATGGTTAAGATTTTCAATGCCCGTAATTTGTTGGATGATTAAGGCATTAGTCACTAATTCAAAATTTTCAGGATTAGTTAATATTTGTAGCTGACTCCAATTTTTTTCCATGGTTGCCCCTTATTCAGATTTATTTTCAGAAGAATGATCCTCTTTTTTGGCTTTTTGTGTATTTGAAGATGGATATACTTTAACTAACTTTCTAAATTGCTTTTGTGCTTTAGCCATTTGGCGACTGTCTCGTCGCAGTTGAGCCGTAATCTTTTCAAAATCGTGTTGATTTAAATCCAGTCGATCTTTTTTATGAAATCCAAACATGATCTTTCCTCTTCACATAATTCAGTTTTTATTTATTATATTATAATGTTAGTGGGTAAAATAATAAATCAAAACGAGGTTATTATGAGCAAAAAAAAAACAGCATTACCAAAAAACTTTAGTTGAAAAAATTCTTGATAAAAATAACATTCAATACCAACCTTTAAATTTTATTACCGAAAAACAAGGTGACGTAGAACAAATTGTTCCTAACCAAGCACCTCCAAAAGTAAAAATTTATAAAACTTTAGTTTTAACTGGCAATAAAACGGGACCATTAGTTGGAGTTATTCCACTCAATATGCATATTAGCTATAAGATGTTCGCCCAATTATCTAATAATAAAAAAGTTGGCATGGTTCCTTTAAAAGATTTAAAGAAAACTTCTGGCTTTGAACATGGAGCCAATAGTCCTATTGGTATTCGGGAACAGCATAATTATCCGATTTACTTTGATAATCAGGCTCTGCTGGACCAAGAAATTGCGGTATCAGCCGGAAAAATTGGTCGTTCAGTTATCGTTAACGCTAAAGAAATTGCTCAATTAGTCGATGGTAAATTTGGAGATTTTGCCATCAATCAACCCGAATAAAAAGACCGCGAATCAAATCGCGGCCTTTTTTGCCCCTGCCAAGGAACTATATTATACACCTAGATGCCTTTTTAGTAATCAACAAATATGTAAAACGTAATATCAATGCATAATTTGTAATTACTAAAATTATCTGACAGGACTAATTATTAATATTCATAAAATAAATACATAATACTCTTTTTAAATTTATGGGCAATAATTAACATTTCATAATCATGAAATGGGGCTTTACCTTTTTCTTTTTGTTCATATTGCCGCCGATTTTTTAAACCAATTAATGATGCCATTTCACTTGTGCTATATTCGTGAGCTAAACGCTCTTGGCGCACATGGGTTTTTGGTTGTAATAATTCCTCTTTTAATTCTTTTTTATCAGCCAATTTTATCACCTCTTCTTTCCATCTTTAATATCTCATATAGTGATAGAAAATGTCAATAGTGAAAAATAAATTTGTAGTTTTTTGCTATTTGTGATATCTTTTTCTCGTAAAGCCAATAAAAGAGATAAAAATATCCAATGAAAAAAGGAAGTGACAAGATGGGAGAAAACACCTTGGGGCCCATCATTAAAGAGATTCGAAAAGAAAAAAATCTCACTCAAACTGAATTAGGAAAGTTGACGGGTTATAGTCAAAATACAGTATCAAATTATGAAAATCAGAAACGTGCACTGAGTGAAAAAGGAATATCCAAATACGCTGCTGCCTTAGGGACAACACCTCAAGAATTATTCATGCGTTCACAACCGAATAATCAGCCCCATATTAGCGTTTCTTATTATACCTATTATGATTTATCTGACAATTACCCTAAAGATGTTGATCATCTTACCCAATCTAATGTGCGCCATATCGCATTATCAAGTGATTTCTTAGGTAAATATGCCGGCGATAAAAATATTTTTATTACCCGTGTTAACTCTGAGACCATGAATAAAATTATTCCAAAAAAATCATTAATTGCAGTTAAAAAAATTAAAAATTGGCATGAATTAGCTAACGGCGATATTATTATTTTTCAAAATGATAATGGATTTGGGATTAGAAACTATTATTATGATTCAAAAACACAAATAATTTCATTTCGGCCTAATTCATTTAATAACCTTATTGATGAACTAAATTACCGCATAAAGCAAACACAAAACATTAAAATTTTGGGCAAAGTGCTTACTTATACAGTTAATCTATAAAAAAATCCTTTGAGTTGTCCTTACAGGACGTTCAAAGGATTTTTATTAATCAAAAATAGTGAATTTTAACTGCATCCGTTCGGAACCGGATTTTACCATATTCCCTAATAATTCCCAACTATTTTTAATATAAATATCAGATAACTTTTGATTAGCTTTTGTTAATAATTGTTCAGCCTCTTTTGAGTGCTCAATTTGCACATCAGTATCTAAAATCACTGCTCGTAATTCTGCTAAAGTTTTTTGCTCAAATTGGGCATGATATTCGCTGTACAAAGAATAATTGGTATCACCTAAAACTCCCATGGTGCGACTGAGCCAATAAGCACTGTTAGGATTGTAAGTAGCATTCGCATCCCGAAAAGCTGCTGGTGTATCTGTTATATTAGTATAAAACGGAACAAAGGTATTAAAGGTATTCGGACCAAAGCCCAACCATTGGATACCAGCCACCACTTCCGGCACATTGTTACGAATTTGTAAAATATGACTTTCTTCATTCCGATTAATTCCAATTGGACGAAAGAGCGTTTTTTGTTCAGCGCTTCCGGTTCCATAACGGTCATAAGGAGTATTTTCATAATGAGAACTCATTGCCCACTTTAACTCTTCAATGCTAATTTTACGATTGGCATGACAGATGAAAGGCAAATTTTGATCGAGCGGATTTTGTTCTATCTCGGGTGTAAAGAACTTTTGTACATACCATGCCCGCGGATTATTATAGTGAGTGTCTTTAATTGTTGAAGAACCAAAAATATGTCTTAAATTAACAGTCTGTCCTTCAGGATTTAGATTATAATCATCAATAAACTGCGGTAAATCTGTCGAATAACGGACATCTGGACTATCAAAATCAAATTCAGCAATATTCAACCGATTAGGAGCAACAACATAAGCATCTTCAGGAATTTTAATGGCAGCCCAATGATGTCCACCTAAAGTCTCTAAATACCAAACTTCATCATGATCAGCAAAGGCCATGCCGTTGGATTCATAAGTGCCATATTGTTCTAGTAATTGCCCTACCCGCTGGATACCATCTTGTGCGGAATGAATGTAAGGTAAAACAATGGTTAATAAATCTTCTTCACCTAATCCGTCCTTTACTAATGGATCAGCAGCTAAAACACGAGCATTAGTGGTGATTGTTTCTGTTGCTGTCATTGCCACATTATCACTATTAATACCAGAACCACCCCAGATGCCATGTGAACGATCTGCATCAGGTGTTGCAGTATATCGTAGTGGATTATCTGGCAAATCAATATTTAACTTAGATAACTTGGCTTGGTAATGTTGGGGCTGATCTTTTGGTTCTACTACAATAAATTGTTGTGGTTCGGGCTTATCGGCATGATCTTCAGTCCGTGCAATCATCGTCGAACCATCAATTGTCGCCTTTTTACCGACCAAAATTGTCGTACAAGATGAAGCAATTTGACTCATCTTAAAGTCCTCCTTAAATTTTTACTTTTAGTGAATAAAGATTGTTAATAAATACTAGATCTAGTATTTATTACTTTAACTTTCACAATACTATAATTTTTAAGGTTTGTAAAACGCAAACTCTTGTTATATCAGGTTTGTAATGTTATAAAAAGTAAAATAATTATTACCTATTTTTAAAATCTTTGGCTTTCATACTATCTAGCTCTCTTTGTTGTATATGCTTCTTTTTATGCCATACATCTTGCCAAATTTCTGCCAACACCGACATCCCGACAATCCAAACAACCAACAAACCTAAAAATTGTGATAAACCTTTAGTAAAAAGTAAATATCCGATAAAAATGCTCCATATTATTAGAGGAACAGCGCCGTACCATTTAGAAAATCTAACTAGTGCTTTTTCAATTAAATAAATTACAGCAACAAATAGCATACCAACTAAAATCTTTATTAAGATGTCCATTATCTATCTGTCTCCTTATACAATTCAATAATTTCTTTAGCTAAATCAAATGATAATTTTTTATCTACAACCAACTGCATAATACGTGCTTCAAAGTTGCTACTTTTATTATTTTCAATGAGCTTAATTTTTTCAATAAGGCGGTCTAAACGCAGACGAACGGTTGGATAACTAACTTGATAAAAAGATGCTAATTTCTTTAGTGATCCTGATTTCAAAACTAGTTGATGAATAAACTCTTGCTCATCAGGTGTTAGTAATAAAAACCAATCCAAAACACCACCTCCCTACTTAATTTTAGCAATTATAACATAAGTTTTTATTTTAATAAACTTAATATTAATTGAATAAAGTTAAAGGTGATGTTTAATTAAATAATTTTTTTGTCATTATTTGGGTCAACTATTTCACGTCGTGATAATCAGCAAAAAAGAAAAGGAATTTTAATATGTAACTATTCAAAAAGGACTAGCATAAATGAAATGTAACAAAAAATTCAAACACTTTAAAACTTCTTAAGTTTCATAAGCAAACTACTAAAAAAGCAAAAACCATTTTCTTATTATTTTGGTTTTTGCTTTTTGATTTTTAATTTACTCTTTACGTATTTTAAACAAACTAGCCTAATATTTGTTATAAATCCGAATACTACTTATTTTGATATTTGATAGACAATCAGTTTTAAAGAAATTATTCGAGTATTATATTACCAAGTATTGTCTAATAATTATGATTTTATTGTTACTTCAGCTGCCACATCACCATTTGTTTTATTACCAACATTTGTTGTTAGTTTACTAATAACTTCTGCAGTATTCGTAATAACAACCATAATTGTTGGATCTTTGCCAGCAGACTCAATAGCTTCAATATTCATTTGACCAAGAAGTTGACCAGCTTGAACTTCTTCGCCAACATTAACATTAATCTTAAAAGGAACTCCCTTTAATTCAACCGTATCGATACCCATGTGTAGTAAAATTTCTAAACCACTGCTTGAAGTTAGTCCCAAACCATGTTTAGTATCGGCAACCATCGTTATTTTACCTGCCGTAGGTGCATAAATTTCACCAGCAGTAGGATGCACACCAAAACCTTCACCCATCATTTTTTGTGAAAACACAGGATCTGATACTTCACTTAATTCAATAACTTCACCTGCTGCCACAACTTGTAGTGGTTCAGTAATATTATTATCTTTATGAAAAAATTTAAACATTATCTGCCTCCTTAATCAATTGGTCAAATTTTGATTCATAAGTTAATAAATCAGAAAAATAGTCGATAGTTAATTTTGCTTGGGCCTTAATCTTTGGTGTGGCATGATTCATACATATAGCTAAATCAGAATTTTGAAACATTGCTAAATCATTACCAGAATCGCCAATACCAATAATTGGTAAAGCCACAGATTTTTGTAATAGTTTTAAGGCCTGTCCTTTAGATGTTCCTGCTGCTGTAATTTCAATTCTTTTACCATTACTTTCAAATAAACTTAAATTTTTAAAGCGTTTTTTCATATCTTTGGCTATTGATTCAAATCGTTGAACTTCTGGTCTAACATTAATCTTATAAATAGTTTCTTGAGCAACACGCATAAAAGGATCTTTTAAAGTAATCAGTTCCATCCCCCATAGACGTTGAACATCGGTACTAGCAAAATTACCAATTCGCTGTTCTCCATTTAAAGCGTCAAAAGTTAAGTTTTTTTGTTGCAGATATCGTAGTACTGCTTGTAAATCTTCGTAAGCCAAAGGTTGGCAAATTAATTGTTGTGCCCGTTGATTAATAACTGTTGCTCCATTAAAGGCAATTTTACAATCAGCTTGCAACTTATTCTGTTGTTCAATATAAGCAATCTCTTTTAGTGAACGACCTGTGGCAATGCCTACATAATAATATTCTTGAAGAGCTTTAAATGCTGCTTGATCTGCTGGACGAACACGATGTGAATCATATACAAATGTACCATCTAAATCTGTCATGATGAGCGCTTTTTTTATCATTATTCTGTAAGTCCTAACATATCTTGAATTTCCATTTTTAAGACGTTGGCATGTCCTCCATAAATGGATTGCATTTGCATACCAGATTCACTAAAACCCATTGCTCCTAACTGCTGAACAATTTTTTGAGAATCTACCAAATTTTTATTTTTGACATCTATTCTTAATCGTGTAATACAGGCATCAACACTAACAATATTATCTGGTCCTCCATGAGCCTTAATTAACTCAATTGCTTGATTATGAGTGGACATTTTACCATTAGAGCTTTCCTTTTTTGGTTGTTCATCTTTTAGCGTATGAACACCCATCTTTTGACGAGTCTCTTCTTTACCATGTAACGTGATTTCACCATCTATTTCTCGACCAGGAGTTTGAAAATCAAATTTGTTAATAGCAAAACGAAAAACAAAATAATACATAATTGCACAAAAAACTCCTGCTAACGGCATAATCCACCAATGAGTTCGTGGCCCTTGTAATACACCATAAATAATAAAATTAATTAAACCATGACCTGTTGGCGTTAAATACGCAGCCCCCATTGCAGAAGTAGCAGCCATTGTAATTCCAACTAAAATAGCGTGAATTCCATAAAGTGCTGGAGCTACAAATAAAAAAGTAAATTCGATTGGTTCAGTAATACCAGTTAAAAAAGAAGTGGCTGCTGCAGCTAATAATAACGATCCAACTCGCTTTTTGTTTTCAGGACGTGCGCAACTATACATTGCTAAAGCTGCTGCAGGTAAACCAAACATATTATAAACAAACTTACCACTAGAAAAACGTGTAATCATCGGATTAATTGCTCCACCATGGGCTAATGCTGCCATATATGCAGCAATAGTTCCTTGATATTCTTGACCAGCAATATGAAAAACTCCACCTAAAGCTGTAGTTCTTACAGGCCAATTCAAACCATGATGTAAACCAAAAGGCAAAAGTAACCTTTCAATAACTCCATAAAAGAACGTGCCTACAGTACCAGATTTTAAAACTGCCACTGACAAAGCGGAAATTCCTGTTTGTACCGTTGGCCAAACGAAAAACAAAACTACTGCTGCTAAAGACATAGCAGGCATAATTAAAATAGGCACTAATCGAGGTCCAGAAAAGAAATCTAAAACCTTGGGAACATGCATCTTAATAGCATGTTTATGCACGAAGTACACAATAACACCGACAATAATACCTCCAAAAACATTCAAATCCATAGTTTGAATACCTAAAACACTTGTTTGCATTTTATCAGCTAGAGCTAATTTAGCTGCTGTCGGATTCATTCCTGTTGTATTTACTAATTTGCCAGTACTAGTCAGTAAAAAATTTAACATTACATGTAATGTTAAAAAACCTAATAATCCAGAAACAGCTGCTGAACCCTTTTCATGCTTGGCTAGCCCCACAGCAACACCAACAGCAAAAATAACTGGTAAATTATTAAAAGCAGCTGAACCCATACTAGATAAGAAACCCATTACAAACTGAAAAGCGTGATTAGCCATCCATGGATACATCTTAACAGTATCAGGATTGGTAAAAGCTGATCCTAAACCCTGTAAAATTCCCGCTGCCGGTAAAACCGACACTGGTAATAAAAATGAACGTCCAAACATCTCAAACGCTCGACGAAATTTTTCTCGGCGTTTAGAAGTTGAAGTTGTAGTAATGGTTGATGCCATTTCTCTTCTCTCCTCTCATAATTCGCTTTTATATTAGCATGATATTTTTAATTGTATTCGTTTTCATTAAAAGCAACTACAAGAGACATTTTTGACTTTTTAAGTTAAATTTAACTTTCAGAATGTGAAAGTAAATATTCAAAAACAACATCAACAGCAACATTTAACATCAAGCGTGAACGCATTCGTGACCGTGGTACAAGACTTTCGTAAACTAAAAGATTATAATCTGAAAAGTTAATTACCGTTTTGGCATTCATACCAGTAATGGAAATAATACGTGCTCCCTGTACTTTCGAACGCACTAAATATTGATTAACTAATTGATTACCACCATTTAATGAAAAAATAACAATAACATCTCCAGGATGTACTAATTCAGCAATATCACGAATTGAATATATTTCGGCATAATCATTAATCCAATAACCTAGTAACTTCATCTTACGATTGAAATCAGCCATAACACTAACAGATGAACCACTTCCAACACAAAATATTCGGCGAGCTTGTTGAAGAAAGTGAGCAAAACGAGCTATTTTATCTTCAGTTAATAACTGTAAAGTCTTATCAAAATCTCCCGCTACTCGATTGACAATTGTAGCAAATTCTTCTGTAGGTAGTGATTTTGTGGCAATTTGATTGGCTTCAGCTGCTGAATATTTTAATTGTGAAAAATTATCATATCCTAACTTATGAGCTGCACGCATGATAGTAGCACTTGATATGAATAATTCTTGTGAAATAGTTTTAATTGTCAAATGATTAATGTGTGAGCTATGAATTATATAATCAATCACTAATTGCTCGTTACTAGTTAGTAAATCATAATTTTGAGCAACCTGCTGATAAAAATTAATACTATCTGTCATGTTGCACCTTAACTACTGATTTTGAATTTTTCAAAGCTGATTGGTGAGTAGGTTCAAACAAGGTTGCAATATCAATCTTTAAAACTTGAGCAATTTTTTCTAAATCATCGGCTTTTATCTTTGTGTTACCGTTTTCCATACGTGTATAGGTTGAACGCGTTTTCAAGCTTAATTGCTTAGCCATTTCTGTTTGAGTTAGTCCTTGTTGAATCCTTAATTTACGAATTAATGTTAAATTTAACATTAAATAAATCTCCTTTCTTATATCTCATAATTTGATTTAATACAGCTTCATCATAACGTGCTGATTTCTCACGGTCAAGATTAATTGTGCGATTTACTCACGAATAATTGTGTGCAATAGTTGCACATGATATATTGATATTGAAGTGAGGAAGATACTGATGTCTGTAAACAATATAGGAGCAAAAGTACTAAATTTGAGAATTCAAAATAAAACTAGTCAAGATACTTTAGCTCACTTTTTAGGAATAGATCGAACTTCCCTAAGTCGCTTAGAACACGGTAAACGAAAAGTTGATGCTAGTGAATTAGATAAGATTGCTACTTTTTTCAATGTTTCAACAGACTTTCTCTTAGGACATTTAAATATTAATAGTTCTCACAATTTACAAAAAGCTGATTTTAATGACTTGATTAATATACCTATTATTGGAACAATTAAAGCAGGTATTAATGGATTGGCTAATTTAGATTACGATGGCTATGACACAGTTGTTGCTGCTGACATTGATCCAACCAATAACTATTTCTGGCTGCGAATCATCGGCGATTCAATGATTGGTGATGGTATTTTAGACGGTGACTTAGCTTTAATTCAGCAAACTCCGACTTTTAATAATGGTGACATTTGCGCAATTGTGATTAATGGCGATGAAGGTACACTAAAGCATATTTCACGCAAGCATCAATCAATCGTATTAACAGCTTCTAATCCTAGCTATCCACCACGCATATTTACCGAAGAAGATTGTAATCAAATTAATATTATTGGCAAATTAGTTGAAATTAAACGTAATTATAAATAAACCACACAAGAGGCGGGACAACATTTTGTCCCGCCCCATTTTATAGAAATATTAATTTAGAGTTTCACTTTCCAATTTTTTCGCTGCTAAAAGATTGCTTTCAGCGACCATAGGAACTCTCCCCAAACCATCTAAACCAATATTTAATAAATAATTAATTCCTAAACTATTTAAATGTTGCTTATATTGATAAATTTGTTCTGGTGATTTCCAATTGTGATCATGATAAGAAAAGCCCCATGAATCATTGATTGTGCCAGCCGTTTCATATAATCCATTTGGTGATGGTTTAAAGCCTTCAATTGAATTATAGTCAACTTCATTAGGATTTACGTCTTTAGTTTCTGGTACTTCATTATCACCTAATGAAACATAGTCATACTTTCCATTACCTAATCGTGAATTAATCAAACAATTAGGCTGTAATTTTTTAACAGTATCATAAATAGTTTGACTTTGTTGCTCAGATAAGGTCATAGGTACATCAAACCATGCAGTTGCAATTTCACCATAGTTAGACATAATTTCTTTAATTTGAGGTAAGATTTTATTTTCAAAACAAACATTAAAATCTTTATTACTATTTGGAAAGTCCCAACTATTGTCCCAAGTCGTACCAGCGGATTCAATATCATTAGAAAGATAACCTCCACCGTTAGGATCATGCCAATCTAAATCCTGTGAGTAATATAATCCAAACTTTAATCCTGCTTTTTGACAAGCAGCAGCTAATTCAGCAATAACATCGCGATGAAACGGGGTAAAATCATAAACATTATAAGAGTCAACTAAGGAATGATACATCGCAAAACCATCATGATGTTTAGTTGTAACAACTAAATATTGCATGCCACATTCTTTGGCTAAATTAACAATTTTTTCGGCATCAAAGAAAACTGGATTGAAGGCCGAAGCTAATTTTTCATACTCAGTATTAGATATTTGCAACCTTGATTGAATCCATTCTGCATAATAACTAGAAGATTGTCCATTATGCTCTCCTGCTAATAATGAATATAATCCCCAATGAATCATCATTCCATATTTTGCTTGCTTAAACCACTCAATATTTGTATTCATTGCTAAACCATCCTTTTTTATTTACATTGAATTTTAACGACTTCATAACCATTAATTTTAGGCACTGTAAACTGGACATAATTATCTTGTTGTTTAAAATTAATTTCTTGGCCACTGCGTAAAAGTTTAATATTTTTGACTTGTTGATTTCCTACCAAAATACTGAATTTTGTATCAAATAGTATTGTTCGTTCATCAATTGTGTATAGTTGAGTTGCATTTTTCTTTAATGGATAATCTAATAAGTGTAATAAATATTTATTTTTTTCACCATTAACATGCAATTGTGCTGATAAATTAGGCCGTGTTTGTGGCTTATTAACTAGTTTTTCAGGTAATAAAATAGTTAATGCATCTTGCAAAATTCGTTTAACCCAGCAAGGTGCAAAATCACGATAAATCTTAAAAACTGGGTGTGAAAAATAAATACAATTTTCTTTTTGTGTAGCTGCTGGTACACCAACTTTTCCCGTGGAAGGTGCGTGTTTATGACCATAATAAAACTTACCTTCACGATTAAAATAAGGTTCGCGAGTCTCTAAAAGAATCTGAGAATTCAAAGAATCAACAGCCATACCTTGCTCATACATGACATGTTCTTCTTTAGGTAAATCTTTTCCTAAAATATTATTAGGATATATATAATCGCGATCCCACGATGAATACCCTTTCATTAAATTGCCAGTTAAAGTATTTTCCGTATAAATACCCGTATCCATCGATTGATAAGACAATAAAATTTTGCCACCTAAAGCCATATATTGCTTTAATTTGATAAAACTTTCTTCATCATATTCAATTATGTCAGGTAAAATAATCAATTTATATTTGGAGAAATCTGCTTTTAAATCGATAATATCAAATTGATAACCTAATTCGTCTAGTAAGCGATTGCATCCGATTAATGACTCATTTAAGGTCATCCCATTATCCCAAATACTTTCTGGAGTAATAACTCCAATTTCGACCGTTGGCTGAGTATTGTCTAATTCTGGTTCCAGTTGTTCCACTTCAGAATATACTTGACCGATTAAATCATAAGTTGCGGGTGATAATTTACCACTGGGATGAAGTTGATCCCCAATTGAACATCCTGCACCAAAAGATAACATTTGAAATACTTCATATTCTAAAGCTTCAATATTTTTAAAAGATTGAAAATCTCCCCATGAAGTATGAAATTTACCTGTCATTCCTACAATATCTTTATCTAAAGTGCGTGCATAGCGATCCACAAGAGGAAAATTATCATATCCCCAATCACCACCAGGTAAACTTTCAATTTCTAAATGACTATAATATTTTAAAGATGATTTAATATATGGTCCAACATGAGAACCATTGTAGAAAACGCTCGCCTTAGGAACTTGCTGATGAATTAAAGTTGTCATTTCTCGTTTAAATTCTTTCAACATCAAATGACAATAACGAATTCTTTCAGCTTCAATGGTGTGATCAATTCCTAAGCGTTGCATTTCTTTTTGACAATGTTGACAATCACATGGTACCAAAAAGAAAATATCAAAGAAAAACCCATCAATATTGGTAGCACCAATACTATCAATCACATCATTAACATGATCAAATAAATAATTCCGGTAATTACTATTTAAACAAAGCACATCATTAAAATTAGGCTGTGCATCTCCCATATTAATACATTTACCTTCAGGTGTACGACATAACCATTCTGGATGATTAAGCATACAATACTCATCCCATTGACAAGTTGAATAAATTGGCACTTTAATATCTAATTGATGACAAGCTTGAATTTGTTCTGCTAGCAAATTATGATTCATTAATCGTGGATGAATCATTTCTGGATGATGTTTAGAGTTATACCATAAATAACCATGATGGTCTCGCGCAAAGCAAGTAATCGAATTGACGTGAGCTTTTTTAAGAGTGGCAGCAAATTCTTCACTATTAAAATCTTTACCTACTTCTACATAAGGACTAGTGTGAAAATCTAAATGAACTGTTCTTTTTCTCATTTTTCATCCTCTTTTCCAGTTGTCTTTTGAGACTTAATCATCATATTAGCTAACAAAAATACTATCCCAAAGACTGTCCATATTACTGCAGAAATTAACAAACCTGATTCTGGCGAATTATTTTTAAACATTTTTCCTAATGATTGGAAAACATAAGGTGCTAAAGTGCCTCCAATATTAATACCAAAAATAACAATTGATGTACTTAAAGTCATGGAGCCTTTTGGTGAACTTAAAGCAAATAATTCTGTCATATGTGGGTTCATAATTCCCCAGAAAAATCCTGAAACTACAACACAAGTACCAATTAAGAAAGAATTATTTAGTACCAAAGTCAATCCTAAAGCAATACCTGCAATAGTAGCACTAATTGCTGTTGTGTTTTTACCCCAAGCTTTATAAATATACTTATATAACAAGCCAGAAACAATTGCAGCAATCGGCAATAAACTAAGAATAAAACTCCCTGTACTACTATCACCAATGTGATTATTAACAATATAACTTGGAATTTTTAAATTAATTCCCATATAGCTAACCTGCATAATTCCAAATAAAACAGCATATCCAATAATTGCCCAATTAGTCGTTTGTTTAATTTTTTGTTGATCAACATTTTCAGCAACTGTAACACTATAATTATCAAATTTTTTTGGAATCCAGAATAAAGTCATTGCCAATGGGATTAAAGCTAAGATAAAAACCCAATAGGCTGCATGCCAACTTATTTTAATAAGATAACCAGCTAAAAATAGCAAAACAGTACTTCCAATATTTATAAATGAATTTCGATAACCTAATAATTCGTTTGCTTTAACTTCATCATAAATATCAGTAATATAAGAAACACTTAGTGGTGTTAACAATGAAATTCCTACACCGACCATAATTCGAGAAAATAAAATTAAACCGTAGCTTCCAGTAAATGCTGGTAAAACTCCACAAATAGCTGTTACTGCGAGTCCTAATAACGCTAATAACTTTTTCCCAGTTACTTTTTCAATAAAGCCGGCTAACAAAGGCACAAAAATTCCTGCCGCACTTGGAATTGTAACAATCAATTCAACAGTTGCAGTAGACATATTGGCAAAATGCTTTTCCATCAGTGGAATTGTCCCACTAATTGCACCCGAAGTAGATAACACCAAAGAAATACCCATAATAGCAATCATGAGTTTCTTACTGTGCTGGACCATATCTTTTTCATCCATAAACTTTAATTCTCCCTATCCTTAAAGTAGTCATTAAGATTGCCATTACATTTATGTAGACAACCTAACTAAAATTAACTCTTTCATCTCCTTTCTATGGTCAATTGCGAATAGTTAGCATAAATGCTAAGATAGATTCATAAAAGGACACAATAAATTAGTCATTATCCATTTAAACCTGCCCAGTTTAACGAGTTATGACTTATTTACTGCCTAAATTGCTAACAAATATATTATTGCGCATAAATGCTAAAAAATCAAGAGTAAATTAGCTAGTGTGCTAATTATATTTGTTGTTTTGGAGTAATATATTATGACAACATTTGAAAAAATAAAAACACTAGCTAAGATGCAAGGACTATCTTTAACACAACTAAATGATAAAGCCGGACTAGGAAAAAATTCCATTTATCATTGGAAAACCAAACAGCCCAATATTGAAAATTTACAAAAAGTTGCTAAAATCTTGCATGTTTCTGTTGATCAACTTTTAGAACATGAAAATAGTCCGTCTAATCAACCAGTTGCAATTGATATTGCGCCAGCAATTAAAACAAGTGATACAATGCTTCTATCTTATGAAGGTAAAGAAATTCCAGCTGAAGAATTAGAAATGATTCGTAGAATTTTAGAAGGTGGGAAAAATAATAATGAATAGTGTAATTGCTTATTTATTAAATTATGCATTTCAACATGAATTTGATTATATTATTATGAATGATGCTCCAAGCATCTGGCCTTCGGTTGCGTGTCCCCAACGCAATTTAATGTTTATTAATCTAAATTGGGAAAATAAAACTGAAATTCCCTTTCAATTAGCTCATGAAATTGGCCATATGTTAGAAGGAAATACTTGCTATATGTATAATGATTTTTACCGAATAAAAATACAATCCGAAAATCAAGCAGATTTACACGCAATTGATCTTTTAAGGCAGTATTGTCTAGATAATGATATCTCTTTTGAAAGCGCGATTATTTTTGCTCAACAATTTGGTATTCCATCTCATTTATATGAAATAGTTCAATATCGTTGGTATGCTTGACAGCCGCAATTACTGAAATTTTATTTTACCTATAACCAAGTAATTGCTGTTATAATAGCTTTATCTACCAATGGGAGGAACTTATATGTTAACACTCTTCATTTTATTATTAGGATTTATTTGTTGGAAATCATTCAAATTCTCTTTTAAAATTTTATTTCCGTTAATAATTGGTCTATTGTTAGTTGGTTTAGCTTTTAAATTAATTTTATTCTTCACGCCAATTTTATTATTAATATTGCTTCTTTTGTTATTTACTCGTCATAATGTTTAATTGTTTATAAAAATTTATCATGATTACAAAATTCAATCATTAAGTTATAAGATTTGAATTTTGTAATCTTTTTTTGACGTTTGTTAAAGTCTAAACGCTGTTTTTTGGCGAAAGTGATAAAATATTAGTAATACTGAAGGAGGAAATTATGAAAATAAAAGATATCCATAAGATTGATACTTTTTTAAATGAGCAACCTGTAACATATGAAGATTTTCAAAAAATATCTGCTGAAAAATATCGTCATGTTGCTAGTTTTGCACTATGGCCTCAAAATTATGATGGTCATGATGCTGCCTTTTTAACAAAAGCTCGTTGTGAAAATGATAAAGATGGCAAAAGAAGTCAAACCTATTTTAATGATAATTTAGCTGGAAACTTACATAAAAATGTGATTCTTTTAGGTTTGAATTTTGGTGCCCGGAGTGATAAAAAATACTCACTCGAAAATTTATTAAGACAAGATATGGTTAATCAATATCGCGGTAGAGGCGGCAGAGAAGCCAGCGCATATAATGGTTATGGACCTATAAAATTCGATTATATAGACGAACAAACTCACTATAATTTCAAAAAATTGATTTCTGGTGCATATATGACTGATCTTTTCAAATGGGATAAAAATCAAATTAACAATTCCAACAATATTCCTAAACCAAATGGAATTTCTACCAAAACAGGAAATGAACTAATGAAATATTACCGGATTAAAAGATGAATTAGAGACATTAGTGATGATCTATTGAATTTCTTAATCTAAATAAACAATCAATATAAGTTGTTGTCTACTTTCTAAATTTAGTTGAGATAATCTTTAGCTGTTGGTTTTCTGCCTAAAGCTACTTTCTTTTTTATAATTACAAAGTGTTAAGAACATAAGGTGTTTTAGACAACTATCTATTCTAGTTGCACATAAAAAATATTTTTCATGTTCATAAGTAAATAAGCATTGATTTAATTCATCAGTAGATTGTTCATTTTATCAGAATATTAATAAAACTCGTTAACACTGAACTAATTACAGAAACAATAATTGGTACAACCAAGCAACTAATTATATTATGATTTCTTTTTTTATAGTAATTTTCCAACTCTGCTTCTCCCCTTATTGTAAGTCTTAGATCGTATATTGAAAAATTAATAGAATTACGTCCAATGTATTGAGCTGTAACATATTTTTTTGATATTAACTCGTTACTTTTAATTCTTAGAAGATATCCATAAGAGCTTGGACAAGTTTGATTCTTAATTTCTTTCATCAAGTTAATCTTATATTTAGTTAACATATTGTAACTCCAATTTTAATTTATATAGTTCTTACAATTAAACATAGATATAAAAGAAAAACAAATCAAATGAAATCTAAAAAAACAAATAAATCTAGGCAACTATATTAATATTTTAAAAAAGAATCAGATTACACACACATTTGAATGACTATTATCAAAATGATACGCAAGAATAAACTCATTTTGTTTGGCAATAGATCGACGTTGTCCGTTCACAAATATCATCTATAAAATATTACCTATATTAACCAAATCTTATTTATACATAATTAAAATATCAAATTAAGATCTGTATAAGCAACAGATGGCCAGTCATTCTCTGCATCATTAAAATTTCATAACCATATCCATGATCAAAAGCATAATTTAATAAGTAAGTTATTAGATCATCCATTATGTTTACGTCCTCATCAGACTGATATTTATATTTGTTTATAGCTTCCAGATTGTTAATATAATAGCAATCTGAATTTTATATATTTGATTTCAAAGTTTCATCAAATATATAAAAATAACACCTTTTTATTGGTACACTCAATTCTCTAACAATATTGTATTATGATAAAATGACATTGATTAAGGAAGTAAACACAGACGAAATTGTTACTATTATTCGGCAACGAAAACCAGGAAAGAAGTGGACTCTTATTGAAAAAAGTGAACAAGATACACTTAAGATATTGAAAGATGCATTTACAACTCATGATTTAGCAGTGTACGTTTTTACTATTCAAGACTACTTTGCAGATAAAACTGATGCGTTAGCTACTGATAATCCAATATTGGAGGACTATTTAAATAGTATTATTCCAGAATTTACTGAATCCTATGATAATAGTAACAAAGATTTATGGCTGAATAAGTTACAAGAAATTATTAACCAAGCTCAAGCTTTGATTTCCAGTGAGTTATCTTAATAGATAAAGTAATTTAGTACTTGTATTTCAGTGGTTGTACCACGTAAAAATATTACTAATTATGAGCAATTAAAAGTATTGGGATTGGATGGTGTTGCAATTGACGAAAGCAAACACTTATTAAACAAACTGGATTAACTCAAAATTAGTCTTTAAAATTCCAGTTAACTAAACAAGATCAAGATAAGAATACTAATCATCTGCAAAGGGAAACAGAAGATGAATTTTTCTAATTTGGATAATTATCTTTGATTCACTTGATCCTTAGCAACGCACTTTAATTCAGTCTTTAAATATATTTTATTTATAACGTAATAAACCTTCCAGCTGAGATTATGTCATTCAAACTGGAAGGTTTATTATATTAAGACTTAGTAATAATAACAGAGTGATTGCTTTGCTATATTATATCTAAATCCACTAACTACTAATACCAATCTATAATTTTTTCAGCATATTTTTGAAAAACCGGGATATTGTGATTTTGGAATTGTTGTTCATTATTTGAAGCACTATAGTGATAACTATAGTGATATAGGAAATCGTCACCAATATATGCTGTGGGAAAAGCATCTTTTAGTCTGTCAAATATTCTATAGTTGTTTTTTGTTTCAACAAATTTATGTCCTAGTAAAAAAATCACAAAATGTTTATCAGTATCTAGACCCCAGGATATACATCAAAAGAAAGATGTAATCTCTTATTACACTGATTAACAGAAATATTCAATGAATATTTTGTCTTCAGTTCAGCAGCTCAACAAGAAAATTAAATTTGATATGCTGTTAGCGTCTTTTACATCCTTTGTATTATAAGTAATATTTCCAGAGTTATCTAATTCATAGTAATTTAAAAATCTTATTAATTATGCTAATCAAAATAAAAGCCTTCAATCCATCTCTTACTACATGATACTCACTGGAGCATATACTGGTATGCTCTATGAAGAAATAGCTGGTTTAACTTGGCCCAAAATACTAAAACAATAAAAGTTGACCAAATATACGATTATGTTGATACTAAGAAAATTGTATCAAGAACAAAAACTGAAAGTTCTAAACGTACTATTCCCCTGTTAGATCCGCTTAAAGCCATTTTAGAACAATTGCATACTGCTCAATTGGAATGGCTTGTTGCATCTGGCAAACAAAACAATCAACAAATTGTATTTATGATATGGCTATTCCTTCAAATGATGGATGTTCTAAAAGTTTAATATATATTCAAGATCAGATTGAAGTACCCCGTAAAAAGCAAATTAGAATGCATGAATTGAGACATACATTTGCTAGCTATTTGTTGGCATAAGGGATGCAAATTAAGTACGTATCTGAATTTCTTGGGCATAAAAATTCTAATATTACAATGCGAGCATACGAACATTTGTTAAAGAAACAAAAGGAAAAATCAAATAATAAAGCTAATGAAATTTTAAAAAGATTGTCTTAGCAAGTATCCCATTTTTTAAAATTGGGATACTTTTGGGATACTTGGTGCCAATTTTAAAACATTTTAAACGACTTTTTAAAAAATTATAAAAACAAAAATAATGCTTGTAATTGCTGTTCTATCAACAATCACAAGCATTACTTAAAAACTTAAAAGCCTTTAAAAATTAATTAAAAAAGGAGAGTACAGGATTTGAACCTGCGCGCCGATATCGAATCGGTTCGCCGGATTTCGAGTCCGGTGCATTACCACTCTGCCAACTCTCCAAAATAGTAGCCTTTAGCTACTAATATTGCATTAAAGTAAACATATCATAGTTTTTAATTTTATCACGACCATGTAAATCGGTCAACTCAATTAAAAACGCTGTTCCTACAACTATTCCGCCTAATTCTTCGACTAGCTTAATAGTTGCAGCCAAAGTTCCCCCAGTAGCCATTAAATCGTCTACTACTAAAACTTTTTGACCAGGTTTCACTGCATCTGTTTGCATGTATAAAGATGCCTGCCCATATTCCAAATCATAAGTTACAGAAACCGTTTCGCGTGGCAATTTCCCCTTTTTACGAGCTGGAGCAAAGCCTACACCTAATTTATAAGCAACTGGACATCCGACAATAAATCCACGTGCTTCTGGACCGACAATCATCTCCGTCCCGCGTTCACGGGCATAATCAACAATTTTATCGGTTGCAGCAGAATACACCTTACCATTGTACATTAATGGCGAAATATCGCGAAATATAATTCCTGGTTCTGGAAAATCTTTAACACTAGCAACATATTTTTTAAAATCCATGGGAAAACTCCTAAATAGTATTAGTATATTTAATAATTTCATCAAAATGAGAATCAATTAATGTGGTTTGAACAGCAGCCAAATCACGTATTTGACAATAAGTTTTGGAATCAACCAGCTGCTGTTGTGGTATTTTTTCTGGATTAATCAAAAAACCATTTTCTATTTTAACAAAATTTAACTCAGAAAACACCTTTAATACAAATTTAATTTCTAAATTTGAAAGTTTTAAAAATTTAGCTACGCTTGCTAAATTTTTTATCGTTAAATTTTTATGATTTAAAAAGTACTTCAAACATCTATGCCACACTTGTGGTGTTAAGTTTAATTGATAATAAGCAGGATAGTAAGTATGAAAAATTAATTCTATTCTTTCCAAATGCTGGTTTTGTTTAACAAATTGTTCAAAAACATTGAGACTGGGTGGTCGATCCACCAAACTAACTTTCTTTAAATTAGTATTTAAATCCGAAGCTAGCACACAATTTAATTGTGGATATTTATCTTGTATTTTTTGAAAATTATGCTGGTGAAAAAACACTAAATTTTGTGCTTGTTGCAATTGAACATTAATATTATGTGTTTGGCGTAAATCGACAAGTCTTGATTGTGCTTCATCAGTACTTAAAACCTGCTCTTCTACATCCTGCAAGTTTAGTTGAACTTGTATTTGCTTACGCCATTTATTTTGCCTTAAGGAACCATAAACAGCACTGATACCGGATTCTTGAATTTGGTTAAGTTGCTGTCCCCATCCAAAAGCTATTATGTCTAGATATTGCTGCTGTTGCCGTAATTTAATTTTGACATGGTTTTGCGTTTTTTTTCCTAAATATTCAGCCTGAAAAGAATCAAATTGGTCAATTTTGATAATTGGTAAAGGATTGCCCTGGCCAAAAGGAGCTAACTGTTGTAACTGCTCTAATAACTGTAAATTGATTTGTGACACTGATAGATTCAAATCATAAAGCCGGGATGTTTTTTTACTAGTATCTAGAGTTTTGACCATGGACAAAGCATTTATTTGTTGGCGCCATTGTTCAAGATCACTAGCTGCTAACGTAACACCACAAGCTTGTGCATGACCTCCAAAATTTTGATATAACTTCCGATTTATTGCTAGTGCTTGATATAAATCAAAGTTACCGTTACTACGTCCTGATCCCACAGCTCGTCCATCTTCTAAAATATCTAAAATAACTGTCGGATGATTGGTTAAATCGACAATTTTTCCAGCTACTATCCCTAAAACGCCTCGATGCCAATTTTCACCTGCAATAATTAAAAGTTGATTACCTGCTTGGATTTGTTCTTGGGCTTTTATATAAGCATCATTAAATACTTCGGCTGTGATATCCTTACGTTGCTGATTTAATTTATCTATCTCTTGGGCTAAGTGCTTGGCTTTTTCTAAGTCTGAGGTAGTTAACAGTTCTACTCCTTTGGTAGCATCATCCATGCGTCCTAAAGCGTTTAAACGTGGAGCAATTTGAAAACCAATAGTTTCTTCATCAAAATCAGCTAATTTGATATGTGCTTGTTTACACAATTGTTCAATACCCAAGCGTGGTTCATTTTGGATTTGCTTTAATCCCCATGTGACTAGTACCCGATTTTCATTCTTTAACTCGACCATATCAGCAACTGTTCCAATAGCTGCTAAATCTAACAATTCTTCAGGAGGCTCATCTAATAACGCACTAGCAACTTTAAAAGCTACTCCAGCTCCCGAAAGATCTGGACACGGATAATTACTTCCAGGATATTGAGGATGAACAATAGCAGTTGCTAATGGCAATTTAGGAGGCAAAGTGTGATGATCTGTAATAATAACATCAACCTTATGTTCCTGAGCATACTGTATTTCTTCAAGCCCGGTTACCCCATTGTCTACAGTAACAATTAGCTGATAACCCTCTTGTACAAACTGTTCATAGCGCTTTTGATTAGGGCCATATCCATCAACAAAGCGATCAGGTATAAAAACCGTAGCCTGCCCGCCCAAAATCATAATCGCTTCCCTCAAGATAGCCGCACTAGTTATTCCATCAGCATCATAATCACCATAAATTAAAATTTTTTCTCCTGCAAAAATTGCTTGCGTTAGCCTTTCAACTGCAATATCCATATCATGCAATAAATAAGGATCATGCAAGTCTGCAATTTGCGGTTGCAAAAAAGAAAGCACTTGTTGTGGTGTTTTTAATCCTCGCTGCACTAAAATTTGTGTTACTAATGTTGATAAACCAGTTTCGTGTGCTAAATTTTTGACTTGAGTATCTTCAGGTTGTTCTCTCAAATGCCATTGATACTTTAAACTCAAAATTATTAACTCCTATCCAAATACTGCTAACGTAGAACGATTCGCAACTCTTGCCTTTACTAAACTTCCTTGAACTAACCACCGATTTGCTCCTCCATCAGCACAAGTAATGAGAGTAATCATTTTGGTTCCAGGTTGATTATTCATAGTCCAAGTAGCCCGTGGCGAAATAACTTGTTTTAAATCGACCTTATAGGTATAAACATTTTTTAAATCTGTAATATAGATTAAATCGCCAATTTGGACACGAGCAATTGGTGAAAATAAAGCTCCTTTATCGGTCATATAATGACCTGCTAATGCATAATTGCCTTCACCCATCTTTTCATCGGGCTTTAAAGTGCCTCCACCTGTAGCTAAAGCAGTATCATCGACACCTTTGACGATGGGAAGCTTAAGACCAACAGATGGAATTGTAATTTTACCAATTGCTGCAGCATTATTTTTTAACGCGGCTTTAGCTGCTTGCTTGACAGTAATTGGCTTTACTTTAGCAAAGTCAAAAGATGCATCACGTAATTTATTTTGACGCACCTGATCTTTAGTTAAATTGGTCACGCGACTATTTGAAACTTGCTTTACTAATTGCACTTTGATTGGTTCATTAAAAATTAAGGCTAACGCTGCAATTAAAACTAAAAGTGTCAGCAAAATTTTCCAAAACTTTTTCATAATTTTATCCTTACTATTTCTTTAAATCGTCATCACCCATTTGTAGGACTGCCATAAAGGCAGCTTGTGGAACAGTTACGCGTCCTACTTCTTTCATGCGCTTTTTGCCGCGTTTTTGTTTATCTAATAATTTATTTTTTCGGGTCTGATCTCCACCGTACAAAGGACCTGTTACATCTTTGCGATATGCTTTAACTGTCGAACGAGCAACAACCTTAGTTCCTATAGCTGCTTGAATGGCTACTTCAAACTGTTGACGCGGAATAATGTGCTTTAACTTTTGAACAATTGTCCGTCCTCGATCATAAGCAAAATCCTCATGAACAATAAAACTTAGCGCATCGACCGGCTCCTTATTCAATAAAATATCCATTTTTACCATTTTGGCAGCTTCATAACCACTAATATTATAATCTAAAGAAGCAAATCCATGAGTACTTGATTTTAAACTGTCAAAAAAGTCATAAATAATTTCAGCTAGGGGCAATTTATAAATTACATTAACATGATAGTTATCTAAATAATCCATCGTTTGAAACTGTCCCCGTTTACGCTCAGATAATTCCATAACAGCACCTACGTAATCCTTAGGAACCATAATTTCAGCACGTACTACAGGTTCTTGAATTTCTTTAATTTCTGATGGATCTGGCATTTGAGATGGATTATCGATTACTTTTATCGTGCCATCAGTTAAGATAATTTTATAATTAACCGAAGGAGCAGTCATAATTAAATCCAAATTAAATTCACGTTCCAAACGTTCTTGAATCACATCCATATGCAACAAGCCCAAGAACCCCACGCGAAATCCAAATCCTAAAGCCTGTGAGGTTTCAGGTTCATATTCTAATGAGGCGTCATTTAATTGTAATTTTTCTAAAGCATCCCTTAGGTCTTCATACTTGGAATTATCAACAGGATACATTCCTGAGTATACCATCGGGGTAATTTTACGATAACCAGCTAGTGCTTGTTTGGTTGGGTTATCTGCCAAAGTAATTGTATCACCAACACGCGTATCTTGAACATTTTTGATACTGGCAGTAATGTAGCCAACATCCCCAACCATTAAACTAGCTCGTGGGACTGCTTTAGGCGACATTACTCCAACTTCTGTAACTTCAAATTGCTTACCGTTACTCATTAATTCAATTTTATCACCGACTTTAACCTGTCCTTCAAAAATTCGAACACTCAAAACAACACCACGATAACTGTCATACACTGAATCAAAAATCAAAGCCTTTAAGGGTTTATTAATATCTCCAGTAGGTGCCGGCACATCACTGACAATCCGTTCCAACAATTCTGCAATTCCGGTACCCTTTTTAGCACTAGTTAAAACCGCATCATCAGCATCAATACCAATCATATCTGCGATTTCTGCTTTGACATTAGTAACATCGGCTGATGGTAAATCGATTTTATTGATAACAGGAACGATTTCCAAGTCATTATCAACTGCCAAATAAGCATTAGCCATTGTTTGTGCTTGGACTCCTTGCGCCGCATCAACTACTAATAAAGCTCCTTCACATGCAGCCAAACTCCTTGAAACTTCATAAGAAAAATCAACATGACCTGGAGTATCAATCAAGTGAAAAGTATAAACATGGCCATCATGAGCTTGATATTTTAATTCTACAGCATTCAATTTAATGGTAATACCACGTTCACGCTCAATATCCATATCATCTAAAACTTGATTTTCCATATCACGCTCAGAAACTGTATCAGTCATTTCTAAAATTCTATCAGCGATAGTTGATTTGCCGTGGTCAATATGAGCCACAATAGAAAAATTACGAATATATTTTTGTCTTTGAGTCAAGTCAAGATCGGTCATTCAAACACTCCTTTACTTACAGCAAGCATTATACCAATTTTTTGAATATAAACAAAGCAATGCTGATTCTTACTATGTATAATTAAAGGCTGGTCACTAAGCACCAGCCTTTATAATTAATTACCAAATTTGTCTTTCATATTATCACGCATTCTCTCAAAAAGATTACGATCTTGTTCTTTAACTTTATCGCCGCCTAATTTAGCAAACTGCTGCAGGGCTTCTTTTTGTTTATTATTTAAATGCTTTGGTGTAATAATCTCCACTGTTACGCGTTGATCGCCGACACCACCATGAAGACGAGGAACACCTTGACCACGCAAGCGAAATACAGTTCCACTTTGAGTTCCAGCAGGAACTTTCAATTCTACTGGACCACGCACTGTCTTTACTTTAATCGTATCACCTAAGGCTGCCTGTGGAAACGAAATAGCTGCATGAGAATAAATTGTATCGCCGTCTCGTGTGAATTCTCGACTCGGTTCCACCTCAAAAACGATATATAAGTCACCATAAGGCCCCTTATTATCGCCAGCTTCACCTTGTCCATCCAGACGCATCCGTTGTAAATTATCAATTCCTGCAGGAATATTAATTTCCAAAGCATGGTTGCGGGTAATTTTACCCTTGCCATGACATTCAGGACACTTATCAGGTATTTCTTGTCCGCGACCACCACAAACATCACAAACTTGACGACTTTGCATCATGCCTAACGGAGTCCGTTGACTAACTTGGATGTAACCACTACCATGGCACTTATGACAAGTTACAGGCTGAGTTCCCGGCTTCGCTCCAGAACCATGACAAGTAGCACATTCTTCCTGACGATTATAATGAATAGTTTTTTTACCGCCAAAAATTGCTTCATCAAATTTTAATTTAACCCGATATTCTAAATCGCGGCCTTTTTTTGGTGCAGTAGGATCACTACGCCGATTTGAACCACCACCAAAGATTGAACTGAAAATATCGCCAAAATCGCCAAAATCATCAAAACCACCAAAGCCTTGATTGCCACCGCCGCTAAAACCACCTTGTTGATTGCTGGTGGAACCAAATTGGTCATATTGAGCTCTCTTTTGTGGATCTTTTAAGATTTCATAGGCATCGTTGACTTCTTTGAACTTTTTTTCAGCATCTGGTGCTTTGTTGAGGTCAGGGTGATACTTTTTGGATAATTTACGGTAAGCTTTCTTAATCTCGTCCTCTGAGGCGTTACGGTCAATGCCCAGTGTCTCATATGGATCCATATCTTACCCAGCCTTTCTTTTCAACGAAATGAGCCAAAGATTAGCTTTGGCCCAAACGATGAATTATTTTAAATTATTTCTTTTGATCTGGATCAACTTCTTTAAAATCACCATCAACTGTATCACTCTTTCCATCAGTTGATTGGTTAGTATTATCTTGAGCTTGACCAGCCTGTGGATTATCTTTTTGTGCTTGTTGATATAACTTAACTGCTAAATCTTGAACAATCTTGTTTAACTCATCTTTCTTGCTCTTCATTTCATCAAGATTATTATCAGATTGAGCTTTCTTCAAAGCATCTTCTGCATCTTGGGCTTTTTTGATTTCCTCATCGGAAACTTTACCTTTGACATCCTTTAAAGTCTTATCTGTAGTAAAGATTAATTGATCTACTTCATTACGTAGATCTGCTTCTTCTTTACGCTTCTTATCTGCTTCTTCATTTTCTTGAGCTTCTTTTTTCATGCGTTCAATTTCTTCGTCAGTCAAGCCCGAAGAACTCTTGATAGTAATCTTTTGTGATTTACCAGTACCTAAATCTTTAGCAGATACATTAACAATGCCATTTTTATCGATATCGAACTTAACTTCAATTTGTGGAACGCCCCGAGGAGCTGCAGGAATATCTGTTAATTGGAAACGGCCTAATGTTTTGTTATCTGCTGCCATTGGACGTTCACCTTGTAAAACATGAATATCTACTGCAGGTTGATTATCAGCTGCGGTTGAAAATACTTGTGACTTGCTCGTAGGAATCGTCGTATTACGATCAATTAACTTCGTGAAGACGCCACCCATAGTCTCAATACCTAAAGATAATGGTGTTACATCCAGCAATACAATATCTTTAACATCACCAGTAATCACACCACCCTGAATTGCAGCTCCTAAAGCAACAGCTTCGTCAGGATTAATTGAATGGTCAGGTTCTTTACCAGTCCAACTTTTAACTGCTTCTTGAACAGCAGGAATCCGAGTAGAACCACCATTCAAAATAACTTTATTGATATCAGAACTACTTAAACCAGCATCTTTTAAAGCATTTTCAACCGGAATTCGAGTTTTATCTACCAAATCAGCGGTTAACTCATTAAATTTAGCCCGTGATAACGTTGCTTGTAAATGTAACGGACCTTCAGCACCAGCAGAAATAAAAGGTAAGCTGATTTCAGTTTCTGAAACACCAGAAAGGTCTTTTTTAGCTTTTTCAGCAGCATCTTTTAAACGTTGCAAAGCCATTTTGTCGTTAGACAAATCAACACCATGTTGTGCTTTAAAATCTGCTATTAACCAATCCATGATAGCATTATCGAAGTCATCACCACCAAGATGAGTATCACCGTTGGTTGACAATACTTGGAAAACACCATCACCTAATTCCAAAATAGAAACATCAAATGTTCCCCCACCAAGGTCATAGACTAAAACTTTTTCGTCTGCTTTACTTTTATCTAGACCATAAGCCAAGGCAGATGCAGTAGGTTCATTAATAATTCTCTTAACATCTAATCCTGCAATTTTACCAGCATCTTTAGTTGCTTGCCGTTGTGAATCATTAAAGTAAGCTGGAACCGTAATAACAGCTTCGGTAACTTCTTCGCCTAAATATTTTTCAGAAAATCCTTTGATATATTGCAAAATCATTGCTGAAATTTCTTGGGGAGTATATTCTTTGTCATCAACTTTGACTTTATAGCCGGCTTCACCAATATGACGCTTAATAGATGAAATTGTATTTGGATTGGTGATTGCTTGACGCTTAGCAACTTCACCTACTTGGGTTTCACCATCTTTAAAAGCTACTACTGATGGTGTGGTGCGACCACCTTCAGGATTGGCAATAATTTTAGGTTCTCCACCTTCCAATACTGCTACCGCAGAATTAGTAGTTCCTAAGTCAATACCAATAATTTTAGACATAAAACTTATACCTTCCTTTTACTTCTTTTATTGTGCTACAACTACCATGCTTGGTCTAATTACTCGATCTTTTAATTTATAACCATCCTGCAAAACTTGTACTACTGTTTCAGCAGGATGTTGGTCATCTGCTGGTACAGTTTGTACAGCTTGGTGAACCGTTGGATCAAATTTTTGATCTTGAGCCTCAATTTCTACGACGTTATTTTCAGCTAGAGCTTGTTTTAGATGTTTTAAAACCATTTCTACACCTGTAATAATACCTTGACTACTTGTATCTTGATTTTGCTCTTGAGCAGTTAATGCCCGTTGTAGATTATCCAAAGATGGTAAAATTGCAGTTGCCAATTTTTGGCCATCATACTTAATTAAAGCTGCTTGATCTTGTTGATTGTGCTTTTTGATATTTTGAATTTCAGCTTCAGCACGTAGATACTTATCTTGTGCCTCTTTTAACTGTGCTTCTAATTCTTGATTTTTATCTAACAATTTATCAACTACAGCAGTATCAACTTTTTTACTATCAGCTTGTTCATCTCTTGGTTTATCTTCTTTAACAGTTTGAGAATGCTTTTTTTCTGATTTAATGGATTTCTTTTGAGTATTCAAATCCTCTTCTGATGGAAATTCTTCGGCATCAATTTCTGATTTTGTCAATTTCTTGCCTCCTTATCTTAATTTAACTTGAATTACCATTAATCTCTCTAAAGTAATCAAATAATCTTTTTGCTAATTCTTTTCTCAGGGATGCAATCAAACCAATTAATTGCGAATATGGCATATTAGTTGGACCTAATAATGCAATTAATCCTTGTCCATAATCACCCACACTATAACGTGCTGTAATTAAACTATAATTTTTTAAAATCTGCTGATCAAATTCATCCCCAAGTTGGACACTAATACCAGGTCCTCGATCCAAATCAGGATCATCCTGATCTAAACCTAACAATTTGGTTAAATCACGATCATTGTCGAATAATGAATAAAGATATTTCAAATTGGAACTATTGCGGACATCTACATAGTTGAACAAATTAGATTTACCGTCAACAAAGAAATGATCTGCAGAAACATTATCAATAATATCATCTAACATGGACAAAAATCCATCTGGAGTTTGCAAGTATTGCGAAACTAAATATGGGAAATCAGTCTTTAAGCGTTTAGAAACCTCAGACAATGTTTCTCCTACTAATTGATCATTAATAATCCGGACGACTGATTCTAATTGTTCACTAGGCAAATCTGCTGGAATTTTGTAAATTTGATTATAGACATCACCACTACTAGTGACAATAATAGCCATAATTTGTTGCTGACTTAATGGCACTATTCTAAAACCAGTTAACTTAGTATTCTTGCTTTCAGGACCTAAAGCAATGGCTGTATAGCTAGTTAAAGTTGACAAAATTCGCGCTGACTGCTCAACAATTTCATCAATTTTATTAAATCTTGGCTTAGAAAAATCTGATTGAATTAATTCCGATATTTGTTCAGAAACGTTAATTGGTTCTAATAAATTATCCAAATAATATCGATAACCCTTAGCAGATGGGACACGCCCGGAAGACAGATGGATTTTTTCAATAAAGCCTGCCTTTTCTAAGCTAGCCATATCATTGCGGATGGTTGCTGAACTAACATGTGTTGGCAAAACATCTAACAACGCTTTAGAACCTATTGGCTGCCCAGTTTCAATGTATTCTTGCACAATTGCTTTTAAAATCTGTGCTTGACGATCAGTTATCAAAACAAATCACCTCGCTTTTAGCACTCAGTATCTATGAGTGCTAACAGTATAAAATATAGCAATCTATTAGCACTGTGTCAAGTTGATTGCTACTTTTTTTCAAAATAATTTTGCGTTACTTGCTGATCACTTTTTAATTGGTCAATTAACTGTAATTCATTTGCAAAAGCTATTTCTTCACGAATATATTGCAGCCATTCTATTTTTAATTCTTGACCATAAATATCTTGATTGAAATTTAAAATATTAGCTTCAACGGTTATCGGATTTTGCCCATGATTAAATGTTAAATTACGGCCAATTTGAGTCATTGCGGGATACCATTTTTGACCGCTTTGGACTCTGGTTATATATACTCCAAAAGTCGGTAATAATTGATTGGCAGATATGTCTAGATTAGCGGTTGGGAATCCTAATTGTCGTCCGACTGCGCGCCCATGAACAACTAGACCACTATTTTGATAATTATACCCCAGTAATAAATTAGCTTGTTCAATTTGCTGATTAGCTAAATATTTTTTTATATTAGTAGAGGAAATTTTATGTTCCGCAAATTGCAATTTAGGGATTTCAACTACTTTGAATTTATGCTTTGCTAATGTTCTCAAATGTTGCATATTAGCAATATTTTGGGGTCCAAAGGTCCAATCAAATCCTGCTACTAAGGTATCCAAATTCAACTGTTGTAAAAATTCCTGCACAAATTTTGCTGGTGTTAATTGAGAAAATTCTGCATTAAACTTCGCAATATAGACAATATCAACGCCCAACTTTTGCAATAATTCTAATTTTCGCTCTGGCAATGATAAATATTGATACTCTTGGGATTTATTAGTTCCAAACACTGTTGCAGGATGGCGATCAAAAGTTAATACTCCTGCTGGCAGCTGTTTCGTTTTTGCTAAGCGAATCGCTGTCTTAATTACATTTTGATGGCCAAGATGTATCCCATCAAAAAAGCCGGCAGCTAAAACTAAGGGCTTTTGATTGATAATATTCATTTGCTGGGGAAAATTTAATTCTTGAACTTGCATTATTTTATCACCTATCATTTTTTAACAACATTAATTGAGGTACATATAATTCATTTTGCTGTTGATAAATTGCTTTTAAAACACCCTTATAAAACAACGCCAGCTGTGAATCTGAAACCGTTAATTTTAAAGATCGTCCATTTTGAACATAACGCCATTGCTCATTAGATAAATCATAACGCTTAGATTGCTTAAAAGCGGCACTCAAAGATAATAAAAAGCTATTTTCGCCAGCATTAAAGCTCTTTTCAATTTGCTCCAAAGTAACAGTGTCTTTAAGTGTAAAAGTACCGCCAATAGTTCGAGTTAACTGATTCATATGTGCTGGCACCTGTAATAACTCTCCTAGTTGGACAGCCAATGTTCGAATATAAGTTCCCTTCGAACATTGGACTTCAAATTCTATAATTTGTTTGCCAACATCTGCTAAAAAAGTAGGAGTGTTTAATACTTCAAAATGATAAATATTAACTTCCCTTGTCGGACGTTCAACTGATTCATGAGCTCGAGCATATTCATATAATCGCTTGCCATTGACACGGACTGCAGAATATAAAGGCGGTGTTTGTTTAATCTTTCCTGTGAGAGCCTTCATAGCTTTAACTATTTGTTCAGTAGTAAAGGGCTCTTTCAAAATTTCTTGCGCCACTACATCTCCGCTCGCATCTTCTGTAGTAGTAGCTTGCCCTAAAGTGATTTGTCCTTGATAAGTTTTGGGGGACTGCATTAAGTGGTTAACTAACTTGGTAGCTTGGCCTACACAAATAACCAAAACACCATCTACATCAGGATCTAATGTTCCTGTGTGTCCAATTTTGCGTTCATGAAGAATTTTGCGCAGGCGATAAACACAGTCTGCACTAGTGATTCCTTTCGGCTTATATAAAGGAATGATGCCATTCATCATTGTTCTCTCCTAAATATTAATATCTAACCTTTCAATTATAGCATAAAGTTTATAGCAAAATAGCCGGTTACCCGGCTATTGTTCTTGTTCATGCATTTTTTTAATTAATTCATCAATTCGTTCCCCATAACGAACAGATTGATCTTGTTTAAAAAATAATTCCGGAGTTTTATAAATTGAAAGTCGCTGACCTAATTCTTTTCTAATTAAGCCTTTGGCTTTATCTAAACCAGCTTGAGCTTTTTCGGCACTACTGGCAGTATCTGACAAAATACTAAAGTAAATTGTAGCTTGTTGTAAATCACCAGTTACATCAACACCGGTAATCGTAACTCCGTCTACACGTGGATCACGGATCCGCTTGAGAAGTATATCGTTAACTTCACGCTGAATCTCTTGTTCAACTCTGCCGACACGATACTTCATTGGATTCCTCCTCTATTCTACTGGTACTTCTTGCATAATATAGGCCTCTACCTGATCGTCAACTTTAATATCATTATAATTTTCAATCATAAGGCCACATTCAAATCCTTGTTTAACTTCTTTAACATCATCTTTAAAGCGTTTAAGAGAAGCTAATTTGCCTTCATAGATGACAATACCATCACGAATTAAACGAACTCCACTGTCACGTTGAATTAATCCAGAATCTACTATGCAGCCAGCAATTGTACCTAATTTAGATACTTTGTAAGTTTCTCGCACAGTTAAATTGCCCGTAACTTTTTCTTCATAAACAGGTTCTAACATACCCTTCATTGCTGACTCAATTTCATCAATTGCATTATAAATCACATTATGCAATCGAATATCAACATTTTCTTCGTCTGCTTGAATTTTAGCTTGGTTAGTTGGACGAACGTTAAAACCAATAATGATAGCATTACTTGCAGAAGCTAAAGTGACATCTGTTTCTGTAATGGCACCCGCAGCAGCATGAATAATATTAACTCGAACGCCTTCAACATCAATTTTTTCTAGACTATTTCTCAAAGCTTCAACTGATCCTTGTACGTCCGCTTTAATAATAACATCAACTTGTTTCATATCTTGTTGCTTCATCGTATCAAATAAGTTATCCAATGTAACAGCATTAGTCCGCTTGCGTTCTTGAATTTGCGCCTGTTTAGCCCGTTCTTCACCAGCTGAACGTGCTAATTTCTCGCTTTCAAAGACAACAAATTTATCCGCTGATTGAGGCACATCGTTTAATCCTGTAATCATTACTGGTTGCGATGGTAATGCTTCTTTAATCTGGCGTCCACGATCATCGGTCATTACCCGTACACGACCAAAAGTATTACCTACAACAATTGGATCACCCTTATGCAAAGTACCTTGTTGTACCAAAAGACTTGCAACTGGACCACGGCCTTTATCCAAACGAGCTTCAATGACAGTTCCGACTGCCTTTTGTTGAGGATTAGCCTTCAATTCTAAAACGTCAGCTTCTAGAAGGATCATTTGCAACAAATCATCAATCCCAGTACCCTTTTTAGCAGAAATATTAACAAAAATTGTATCGCCACCAAAATCTTCTGGGATTAAATCATATTGCATTAATTCTTCAGTAACATGTTGCGGATTAGCATCTGGTTTATCAATCTTATTAATAGCAACAATAATTGGGTCATTTGCTGCTTTAGCATGATTAATTGCTTCAATAGTTTGTGGCATGACACCATCATCCGCAGCTACAACTAAAATAACAATATCAGTAATATCAGCACCACGAGCACGCATATTCGAAAAGGCAGCATGTCCTGGAGTATCTAAGAAGGTAATTAAACGATCATCTAGACGCACTTGATAAGCACCAATATGTTGAGTAATACCCCCAGCTTCATCATCAGTTACATGACTATGACGAAGCCGATCTAACAACGTAGTTTTACCATGGTCAACGTGCCCCATAATTGTAACTACTGGAGGTCTTTTGGCTAGATTTTCTGTATTATTAACTTCTTCTTCAAAAAAGTTATCTAAGTTAGTAATGTCTTCTTCAACTTTTTCTTGGGCATCAATACCATAATCTGCAGCTAGTAATTCTACTGTATCTTTATCTAAAGATTGATTTTGGTTGACCATAATTCCCAGCATAAATAATTTTTTAACAATTTCTGCGGGTTCACGATGCAAAATTTTCCCTAAATCTTGAGCATTCATCCCAACGCTATATTCCAAAGTCTCTGGTAATGGACGTTCTTTACGCTGTGGCATAGGTTTCTTAGGTTGTGTTGCTTGTTGCTTGCGTAATTTCTTTTTATTTTTATGCTTAGGACGATTACGATAATTAGTAAAGTCGTTTTTGCGCCGATTGTTGGTAAATTCATGTTGACGCTTATTAGCATTATCAGTAGTCTTTTGTTCAGTAGTTGGTGTGGATGTTACTGAAGCCACACTACGCGTTGGTGTTTTGCTAGTTATCTTATTAGCTGGTTTTGCTTGCGTATTTGTATGATTTTGATGTTGATTATGATTATGTTGGTTATTATTACTATTATGCTGCGAAGTAACATTTTTTCGCGATGAAGTACTGTTATGATGTTGCTCATTATTGTGAGTAACTTTTTTAGCAGGTTTTTGGCGTGCTTGTTCTACTTCAACAACAGAAGCTTGTGCATTTTGCTTATACTGTGCTAAATGTTTACGACCAGCACTAGCACGATTAATCATTTCAGAGCGATGATCATTGTTATTACGATTTTGATTAAACCGATTTTTATTATTATTGCGGCGATGATTATTATTGCTGTTGTTAGTATTATTCACAGAATGATTATTAGTAGCTGAACGCTTGTTGGCACTATTGTTTTCAGCATGTTGATTATGATTATTAGTAGCTGTTTTTTTCTTTTCTGGCTTTCTAATTGCAGTTACTTTAATTTTAGTTTTTTCTGAATGTTGACTATGATTATTTTTATTATTGGTTGAACTGCTAGCAGCTTCAGAAGTTTGTGGCTTTTTTTGTCCTTTAACAATATGTGTTAATTGTGTTTGTTGCTGGTCTGATAAAACCGACATATGTGATGAAACCTCAATCTTATGTTTTTGTGCCAAGTCTACTAAATTTTTGCTTGGGATTGCTAATTCTTTTGCTAGTTCATATACACGCTTTTTTCCCATAAATTCACGCTCCTTAATTCATACTAGTTAATTCCTCAAATCGGTTAGAAAATCCTTGATCCGTGATAGCAATTGTTTTACGGGGACGGCCTATAGCTTGGCTTAATTCTAATTGAGAAAATTCATCGGTAAACGGTAAATCATGCTTCTCAACTGCAAATTTTAATTCTTTCTTCGAAGCCGAACTAAGGTCACTGGCTAAAAATACAAATTGTGCTTGTTGCTGCTTAATAGCCTGTAATACTAAATCTTGTCCACTCACAAGTCTTCTTGATTTATATGCCATTCCTAATAGATTCAAAACTTGTTGTCTATTCAATGTTTTGTACCTAATTCGCCAAACAAATCCAATCGTGCTCTTTGGTGATCAACATAATCATATAATTCCTGATAAAATTCGTCACTTAAGTTAGTTTGTAAAACTCGATCTAAGGTTTTCTTATTAGCTGCTTGCTTAACTGCAACAGGATCAAGTCCAACATAAGCTCCACGTCCAGGCTTTTTGCCTGTAGGATCCAAAGTGACTTCGCCGTCTTTATTGCGTACAATTCGAACTAATAAGCGTTTTGGTTCCATCTCATTAGTTAAAACATTCTTGCGCATAGGGACTTTACGTTGTTTCAAATCAAACCACCACCTTAAAATAAATGCACTCTAATGATTATCAATAACTTCCGAGTTATCAGATTCATCGTTATCATCAACATCAGTTGATGCGTCATCAACGAATTCAACTTCTGATTCAGGCTTAATATCAATTTTAAAACTGGTTAATTTAGCTGCTAAGCGAGCATTTTGACCTTTTTTACCAATGGCTAAAGATAAATGATAGTCTGGCACAATAACAATACAAGACTTAGGATTATTTTCATCATCAAATTGAACTGCAATTACTTCAGCAGGATTCAAGGCATTGGCAATAAAATCAGAAGGATCCTCTTCATATTTGACAACGTCAATATTCTCACCATGCAATTCATCAACGACTGTTTGTACACGCTGCCCCCGTGGACCAACCGTTGTTCCAACCGGATCCACATTAGGATTTTCCGAACGAACAGCAATCTTAGTCCGATCACCAGCTTCTCTAGCGATTGAAACTATCTCTACAGTACCATCATAAATCTCAGGCACTTCTTGTTCAAATAATCTCTTAACTAAACCCGGGTGAGTTCTGGAGACAAAGATTTGTGGACCTTTAGTTGTATTTTCCACTTTAGAAACGTAAACTTTCAAACGATCCTGTGGCTGATAAGATTCATTAGGTAATTGATCTGAGCGCCCCATGACTGCTTCTACACGTCCTAAATTAATGTAAACAAATCGATTATCTCGTCGTTGGACAACACCTTGAATGACTTCATCTTGATATTGACTATATTCATTATAAATATTGTTACGTTCAGCCTCACGAACCCGCTGCATAACTACTTGCTTAGCTGTTTGTGCTGCAATACGACCAAAGTTACTAGGCGTAACTTCAAAATTGATGTGATCTCCTAGTTCATAACCACGATTAATTTGTTCTGCATCTTCCAGACTAATTTCTAGACGTTCATCAGCAACTTCTTCTACAACTTCTTTTACAGTATAAACGTGAAAATCTCCAGTTTTTTCATTGAAGCTAACATCAACATTTTGAGCTTGCCCAAAATTACGTTTATAAGCAGATACTAATGCAGCTTCCATTGCTTCAATAATAACATTTTTGTCGATGCCTTTCTCTTCTTGTAAAGCTGATAATGCATCAACTAATTCTTTGCTCATTATGTTATCCCCTAACTTTTAAAATTCAATTGCCAAACGCATTGCAGCTATATTTTTTCGCAAAATTTTAATTTTTTGCCGCCGTGTTTTATTCTTATATTCTAAATTAAGATATTCAGCATCATAATCTAATAACGTACCTTCAAAAATTTTTTGATTATTTTGTTTTTGATATAGACTAACGTGAATATATTGACCAATCGCCATTTTTAAATCTGACTCAGTTTTTAAAGGTCGTTCTGCTCCCGGAGAAGATACCTCCAAAAAATAGGCATTGTCAATTAAATCAGGTTCGGTGGCATCCAATTTATCACTAAGTTCTTGATTAATCAATGCACATTCTTCAATATCGATACCGCCTGGTTTATCGATATAAAGCCGCAAATACCAACTGGGCCCTTCCTTAACGTATTCAATGTCTACTAAATAAAATCCATGACTTTCCAGAAGCGGTTGTGCTAATTTTTTAATTGTATCTGTGACTGCTTCCAAGTAAACACTCCTTATTATAAAAATTTAATTTTTAGTATTAATTATCATATATATCAGCAACTCATAAGACCGTTGCTCTGCAATAAAAAGAGTGAGCATTCCTGCTCACTCGTCATGTGAAATCAACTTATAGCTTAGTATATAACTTACCAGTAACTTTTTCAAGGAATTACACTAAAATAGGGATAGTTGATTTTCATCAGGCAATTGATCAATTACTTTGTTTTGCGTCAAATAATCGATAATTGTTTTGGAAACTTTACCTCTTTTAGACAAATCTTCTTTGGATAAAAATGGCTGTTCTTCTCGAGCTGCGACTATTTGTTTGGCAACATTTAAGCCCAAACTAGGCACAGCTATAAATGGTGCCAGTAGAGTATGTTCATCAATAATTTTAAAATTAGTCGCATCTGACTTTTCAATATCTACCATTTTGATTTTGATGCCTCGCGCTAAACATTCGTTAGCTACTTCTAACACCGTCAAGAGATTTTTATCTTTAGTACTTGCATCCATTCCCTGTTCATTAATTACTTTCATTGCAGCTTCCACAGCATTTTTTCCTTGTGCCATTGCTTGAAGATCAAACATATCACAACGCACCGAAAAATAAGCACAATAATAAATAATTGGAAAATGAACTTTGAAATAAGCAATTCGCAAGGCCATAATAATATAGGCGGTAGCGTGAGCTTTTGGAAACATATATTTAATTTTAAGACAAGAATCAATATACCAATCAGGAACATTTTTATTTGCACGCATTTCATCTTGCCATTCATCGGGAATACCGCGACCTTTACGAACATGTTCCATAATCTGAAAGGCCATTTGCGGTTCCATTCCCCAATGAATTAAGTCCATCATGATATTATCTCGACATCCAATAACATCTTTTAAAGTGACAATGCCTTGTTGGATATATTCTTCCGCATTGCCCAACCAAACATCCGTTCCATGCGAAAGTCCAGAAATTTGCAGTAATTCAGCAAAAGTGGTTGGGTGCGTTTCTTCTAACATTCCCCGGACAAAGCGCGTTCCAAATTCTGGAATACCTAAAGTCCCCATTTTAGAACCAATTTCTTCTGGTGTAACACCCAAAGATTCCGTTCCAGAGAATAATTTCATCACTCCAGGATCATCAGTAGGAATAGTTTGTGGATCAATACCCGATAAATCTTGGAGCATCCGAATCATTGTGGGATCATCATGGCCCAAAATATCAAGTTTTAAAATATTATCGTGAATTGAATGAAAATCAAAATGAGTTGTTTTCCAAGCAGCCGTTTGATCATCTGCAGGATATTGGATGGGTGTAAAGTCATAAATATCCATATCATCGGGTACAACAATAATTCCTGCTGGATGTTGGCCAGTTGTTCGCTTAACTCCAGTTGAGCCCGCAGCTAGGCGGTCTTTTTCCGCACCTCTAAATTTTTGATCAGTCAATTCTTCATAATTGCTCACATAACCATAAGCAGTCCGATCTGCTACTGTACCAATGGTACCAGCCCGAAAAACATGATCTTCCCCAAACAGTACCTTAGTATAATTATGAGCTACTGGCTGATAGTCACCTGAAAAGTTTAAATCAATATCTGGAACTTTATCTCCTTTAAAACCTAAAAAAGTTTCAAAAGGTATATCTTGACCATCTTTTTTCAGTGATGCACCGCATTGCGGACAGGATTTATCAGGTAAATCATAGCCCGAACCAATTTCACCTTTTGTAAAGAATTCTGTATAGTGACAATCGGGACAGCGATAATGTGGTGGTAACGGATTAACTTCAGTTATTCCAGTCATTGTTGCTACTAAACTTGAACCGACAGAACCTCTGGAACCAACCAAATAACCATCTTTATTACTTTTATGAACTAAACGTTGTGCAATTAAATAAATGACCGCAAAGCCATTCCCAATAATACTTTTTAATTCTTTATCTAATCTAGCTTGGACAATTTCTGGTAATGGATTTCCATATAATTCTTGTGCCTTATTATAAGTTAAATCTTGAATTTCTTGTTCAGCACCAGGCATTTTAGGTGTGTAGAGCCGATCTTTAACAGGAGTAATGTCATCATCAACCCAGTCAGCTACTGTATGGGTATTATCAACTACTACTTTTTGAGCTTGTTGTTCACCTAACCAACTAAAAGCAGCTAACATTTCAGGAGTCGTCTTAAAATTAGCCAATGGTAATTTTTGGCGGGCTAAAGGATTGCTCTTAACTGCTTTGACAATAATATCACGATAAACAGCATCCTTGGCTTCTAGATAATGAACATCACCACTAGCTACAACTGGTTTATCTAAATCTTCACCTAATTTGACAATATTGCCCAAGATTTCTTGCAGTGATTTTTCATCAGCTACCATATTGGAATCTAATAAAGGCTGATAAATATCAGGTGGCATAATTTCTAAATAATCATAATACTGCGCTTTTTGGTAGGCTTCATCGTATCCCTTTTGCATCATAGCGGTAAAAACTTCACCAGAACTACAAGCTGAGCCTACCACAATGCCTTTACGATATTTATTCAAAATATTGCGCGGTACACGCGGAGTTCGATAATAATATTCTGTCATTGAAATAGAAACAATTTTAAATAAATTCTTCAATCCAGCTTGAGTTGTAGCCAGTAGTGTTGCGTGATAAGGTCGTGCTTGCTTATATGCTTCCTGGCCACCAATGTGTTCATTTAATTGTTGAACATTGGTAGTTTGAAAACGATTTTGCATTTCTTCTAATAATTTGTACATCAAATATCCAGTTGTTAACGCATCCGAGTTAGCGCGGTGATGATGCTCTAATTGGATAGAATAACGTTTAGCCAAACTATCTAACTTATGATTACGATATTCGGAATGTAAAGTCCGGGACATTTCTAGGGTGTCAATTACCGGAACATTAACACTAGGTTGACCATTCCGATGTAAAGCTGCATTTAAAAAACCAATATCAAATGTAACATTATGCCCTACTAAAATATCATCGCCCACAAATTTTTGAAATTTTTCCAGAGCTTGGGCTTCACTATTGCTTCCTTTGACCATTTCATCAGTAATTGAAGTCAAATTAATCGTAGTTGCGGATAAGGGATGGCCCGGGTCAATAAATTCATCAAATTCACCAACCACTTTGCCATCTTTCATTTTGGTTGCGGCTAATTCAATAATAGAATCATAGACCGCTGATAAACCCGTAGTTTCAACATCAAAAATTACATATTCGGCGGTACTTAATTCTTGATCTCGCAAATTATAGGCAATTGGCTCACCTTCATCTACTAAGTTGACCTCAACGCCATAAATTATTTTGATACCATATTTTTCACCAGCACTATGAGCATCAGGGAAAGCTTGGGCAGTCGAATGATCTGTAATGGCAATGGCTGGTTGGCCCCATTCGGCTGCTTGTTTCACAATATCCTTAGTGGAACTTACAGCATCCATCTGACTCATATTAGTATGCACATGTAATTCTATTCGTTTATCAGCAGCAGTATCTTGGCGGCCTATCTTTTTAATAATATTTATGTCATAAGCGTTAATTGTTAACTCATGAGAATAATTGTCTTCTTGTACAGAGCCACGCACTTTTAACCAAATACCTTCATGAAATTCTGCAAAAATATCATGGGCATCATTTTGTTTGGAAAACTTTTTGATAACAAATGAGGAAGTATAATCAGTTGCTTCTAAAATCAACAATTGCCGACCGGTTTTTAATTGGCGAATTTCAGCCTTGAACACGTAACCTTGAACGACTACTGATTGTTGCTCATCAGTAATTTCTTCCATTGGTATCGTTGAAATTGAATTATCAATTACTTTTCCTAACACTTTAGTGGCTGATCCAGTGCTATCTGCAGTCGGTTGACTAGCTTTTTTTTGAGCTACTGTGGCTGCCATTTGTTGTTGCTGTTGTTCTTGCTTTTGCCGTAATTCATTTACCCGTGCTTGAGTATTTGAAGCATCAACTACTACTTTAATTCGAAAAGGCGCAAAACCCAAATCACGATAACTTTTTTCAATATCATTCAAATATTTTTGAGTTAAATAGTCACGTAATACATCATTATCAACACTCAAAACCACGTTATTATCAATCAGCTTGGGCCCCTGTTGCTGGGCTAATTCTTTCATAACTGAATAATTAGGATTAGTTTGTTCAATAATATATGGCCAATAAGCTGTTAAAAGTTGTTGGTCAAAGTGGGAATTAGTGGTAATAATTCGAAAATCAACATCCTGAATATTATCAAAACTGTGTTTTAACTGGTTGGAAAATACCTGCAAATCAGCAATTGGTACAATCCTTTCAAATTCAAAAATAAAAGTCCAGCGCTGGGACTCAGTGTGGACTTGAACTTTTTGAATTTTAGCCGTTTTAAATAATGCAGTTGCACCAATTTTTTCGGGTAAGTCAAGCTGAGTTAAAAGAGTTTGAAATAAAACTTGTTGCTTAGAATCCGTCAAATAATCACCTCAGCAAATTACATATAATTTTTTAACAAAATATTAATTGTATCGACTAAATCAGTTTGTGAAACTTCAATAGCCTCATCTTGGTTACGCAACTTCACTTCAACAATATCGTCAGCAGCTTTTTTACCAATTATAATACGTACAGGGATACCAAATAAATCAGATTCAGCAAACTTTACTCCCGGACGTTGTTTACGATCATCAACTAGAACGGAAAAACCATGATGAGTTAATGTTTGTTCTACCGCTGCCGCTAAGTCTTTTTGTTCTTGTTTTTTAGTATTAACAATAATAATATGAGCTTGATATGGGGCTAATTCTAAAGGCCAGATCATTCCATCTTGGTCGTTGTGTTGTTCAACAATTGCGGACAATAATCGGCTAATACCAATTCCATAGCATCCCATAATAATTGGTTGTGGATGACCATTTTCATCTAAAAAGTCAGCTTGAAAACTTTGTGAATATTTAGTTCCTAATTTGAAAACATGACCAATTTCAATGCCACGTGTAAATTGTAATGTTCCTTTATTATCGGGTGATAGTTCTCCCATTTTTACTGTTCTGATATCTGAAAATTGCTCTACTTGATAGTCACGTTCAAAATTGACATTTTCTAAGTGTGTGTCCTGTTGATTAGCTCCACTGATAGCGTTACATAAATTGCGAACAGATAAATCTGCAATTATAGAAATATCAGATGATAAATTAACAGGACCCATGAATCCAGGAGTACTCTTGAAAATTTGTGAAATTTCTTCATCAGTAGCTGGTCGAATATCATCAGCGTGTAAAACATTCTTCAGTTTGACTTCATTAACATCGTAATCGCCTCTAATTAAAGCCATAACTGGTTTCTCATCTATTATCAAAGCAACACTTTTGATAATTCGTTGAGGTTCAACTTGCAATTGTTCAACCAAAGAGTCGATTGCTGTTACTCCTGGTGTTGAAATTGACTGTAGAGGTGCAAATTTTTCAGTAGGATTATCTGCGATAATACTGGTAGCCATTTCAATATTGGCAGCATAATCACTCATATCTGAATAAACAATTGTATCTTCACCAATTTCCGCAATGGCTGAAAATTCTTTAGAACCATTGCCACCCATGTCACCTGAATCACCTAAAATAACCCGGTAATCAAGACCACAGCGATCATAAATTTTGCGATAAGCTTGTTCCATTTGATCAAATATTTTATCTAAATCATCTGTATTGGAGGTAAATGAATAACCATCATACATGATAAACTCGCGTCCGCGTAATAAGCCATAACGTGGCCGATCTTCATCACGATATTTAGTTTGAATTTGATACAACACTTTAGGCATGGTCTTATAAGAATTCAAGACATCTTTAATTAAATAAGTCATGGTTTCTTCATGTGTCGGTCCTAAAATAAAATCACGCTGATGGCGATCTTTTAATTTAAATAAATTATCACCATAAGTAGCATAACGCCCACTTTGCTGCCATAATTCAGCTGGTAATATAGCCGGCATTAATGTTTCCACAGCATCTATCTTTTCCATTTCTTCGCGGACAATGCGTTCAATATTTTGTAATACCCGTAAAGCTAGTGGTAAATAAGCATACACTCCTGCAGAAATTTGGCGAATAAATCCTGCCCTTAACATTAATTGATGACTCACAGCTTCAGCATCACTCGGGACTTCCTTCAGTGTCGGGATCATGACTTGCGATTGTTTCATCTCAAAACTCCTCCTCAAAACCTATCTTTATTTAATAAAAAATCTTGTAATATCATTCCAAGTGACAGCAACCATAAGCATAACTAAAAATGCTACACCAATTAAATTAATAATTATTTCTGTCTTTTGGGAAACCGGCTTCCGCCGAATAGCTTCAATGATATTAAGCAATAATTTACCACCATCTAAAGCTGGTATGGGTAATAAATTCATAATTCCTAAATTAATAGACAACCACGCAATAAATACAATAACCTGCTTATATCCCATAGCTGCTACCTGTGAAGTTTGGGAATATATAGCCACTGGACCACCTAATTGATTAATATTAAAGCCACCAGTAACCATCTGCTTCAAAGCATTAAAAATTATCCCCATTGAACTAAAGGCGGAAACAAAACCAGATTTCAAAGTAGGACCAAACCGATGGTCTCGTTGAGGCATAATCCCAATTTGTCCAATAACTTCTTTACCATTTTTCACTGATTTAGGATGAACTGTCACTTGTACAATCTTATGATTGGCCTTCTGAACAGTTAAAGGTGTTGCTTTTTTAGGTCTTTTAGCAATTTCTTGAGCTAATTGTTCCCAGTTATTGACTTTTTGATTGCCTACTCGGGTAATTTGATCTCCCGCTTGTAAATGAACAGCAGCAGCGGGCGAATTGGGTTGAATTTCGCCTAATTTGTTGCCAGAACTTAAGGGACCACCGATCAAAAAGGCACTAATAATATAAACAATAATTCCAAATATCAAATTATTAAAAGGCCCAGCAAAGTTAGTTAAAAAGCGATTCAATAAACTAGCTGAATTAAATTGTACATCTTGTGGTGCAATTTGCATTTCAGTTCCTGTTTCATCAACAATAGTAGCATCATGATGAACTGCATATCGGTGTAAAGTCTGCTCATCGCCACTAATATAGCCTTCGATATAGAGATCTTTTTGTAAATCACTTTGGGAAACTTGTAATGGAATTAAATCAGCATCATTAGTTTGTTGTGAATTATCAATTTTAATGACTTGCTCATCAGCATTAAGCTTTAAACCGATAATAGTCCCCGGCTTTAATTCTTCATCGTCATCTTCTGCACCTGCAAGCATGACATACCCACCTAGGGGTAATAATCGAATAGTGTAAAGAGTATGATTTTTGGTATAAGAAACTAATTTGGGACCCATACCGATGGAAAATTGACGCACTAAAATACCAGATTTCTTGGCCAAATAATAATGACCAAATTCATGGACAATAACAATCAACCCGAAAACAATAATAAATGTAATTATGGCTATCAAAAATCTACCTCCAAAGTTTGTCTTAAATAAAACCAAGGGCGTGGATTAACGGCAAAACGAAAAGCATACTATCAAAACGGTCCAAAATTCCGCCATGTCCTGGCAAAATTTTACCAGAATCTTTGACGCCATAAAAACGTTTATAAGCTGATTCCACTAAATCACCAATCTGCCCAGCTACCGAAAGAATAATCGTTAATATAATTAACATTGGAACACTTTGACTCATAGTTGTAATATTACGAAATTGATTAAAGCCAATCATATAAATCAACGCAAATATAATGGCAGCTAAAACTCCGCCAATTGAGCCCTCCCAAGTTTTATTGGGACTAATTGCTGGATATAATTTATGTTTTCCCAGTTTACGCCCAACTAAGTAAGCACCACTATCAGTTACCCAAACAATAATCATGCCAAATAATAACAAGGATAGTCCGCCAGAATCCGAATTGCGAATAGCAGCTAAATAATGAAATCCATTGCCAATATAAAACATTGATAAAATAGTTGTTCCAGCATCTTCAAAGTTATAATTGTTTTTAGTAAAGACCATTAAGACTAAGAGTAGCGCAACAAAAACATAGGCTAAATCAAAGCGAGAAAAATCACTTGGCAACCATCTTAAAGCATTTTCTGGAAGTGATAACAGTAATACCCCAATAGCACCAATAAAAAAATCCAACGAAACAATGATTCGCTTGCGCATTATATAAATTTCTGATAGTCCTACAATTGCTAAAACAGAAGCAGTAATATCAATCCATACTCCACCAGCAATAATAATTGGAATAAAAATTGCTAAAGCCACAATAGCTGTAATTACTCTTTTTTTCAATATTTTACCTCATTTATTCTTTTCATTTAAGCCACCATAACGCCGATCACGCTGGCTATACTTCTTCAGATCCCGTTCCAAATTGCTAACAGAATAATCAGGCCAATATTCATCCACAAAAATCATTTCTGAATAAGCCAATTCCCACAAATAAAAATTTGACAAACGTTGTTCACCACTTGTGCGGATTAAAAAATCAGGATTTTGTAATTTGCCCAATTGCGCACTCTTTAAATAACCAGAAAAAACATCTTCATTTAAATCAGCAATGTTTCTAGAATTAGATTCAACATCTTGATAGAATAATTTCATCGCATTAATAATATCGCTTTGTGCACCATAATTAAATGCAAAATTTAAAATCATTCCATCATTATTGGCTGTTTGCTCAATAGCTCGTTGACAAACAGCCAAAGTTTTAGCTGGTAACTGTTCCAAAAAACCTGTAATCATTATTCGAACATTATTTTTCATTAAATCAGGCATAAATTTATCAAAAAAATCGATTGGTAACCGCATTAAAAAATTAACTTCATTTGTCGGACGTCTCCAATTTTCAGTTGAAAAAGCATACACTGTCAAGGCTTCAATTCCGAGATTACTAGCAGCTGTTGCAATTGTTTGCAAATTATTCATTCCAGCCTGATGTCCAGCAATACGCGGTAAATTACGTTGTTTAGCCCAGCGGCCGTTGCCATCCATAATTATCGCTACATGCTTTGGTAATTTTAGCTTGACCATATTAACTCCCAAATAATTTTAATAAATATATAAAGGGACTATGACAATCGTCAATTCAGTCCCTTCACTTGAAAATATTAATCTTTATCGCCAATTATGTCAAAATAAATTAGCCTTCTACCAACTCTTGCGACTTCTTAGCAGAAATATTCTCGATATTTTTAATGCTATTATCAGTTACCTTTTGGACCTGTTTTTCTAAATCATAGAATTCATCATCTGTGATTTCACTATTCTTTTGTTGCTTTTTCAACTTATCAATTGCTTCGCGGCGTAAGTTACGAATGCTAACTTTTGCCATTTCAGAAATTTTTCCAACTTCTTTTGCTAATTCTTGGCGTCTTTCACCAGTTAATTGCGGAATTACTAACCGAATAACACTACCATCGTTAGCTGGATTAATTCCAATATCAGACTTCAAAAGTGCTTTTTCAATGTCTTTCAATGCTGTTTTATCAAAAGGTGTGATTAATATCACACGAGCTTCTGGAATACTAATAGAAGCAACTTGGTTAATTGGTAATTCAGCACCGTAATATTCAACCGTTATTCCATTAAGAATACTAGCATTAGCCCTGCCTGCACGAATCTTACCTAAATCGCGCTGTAAAGCCTCTTCACTTTTTTTCATATGTGATTTTGCATCTTCAATAATTGCATTAGTCACTATTTTTTCCCCCTTGAATTGTTGTTCCAATCTGTTCACCTTGAATAACTCGCAAAATATTATCCGGTTCATTAAGATTAAATACTACTAGTGGGATATCATTATCCATTGATAGAGAACTAGCAGTAGAGTCCATCACTCCAAGATTATTATTGATAATATCTAGTTGTGTTAAGTTATCATATTTAGTTGCGGTGGGGTCACTTTGAGGATCTGCCGAGTAAACACCATCCACACCATTTTTAGCCATTAAAATGACATCTGCATCAATTTCAGCTGCCCGTAAAACGGATGTGGTATCTGTCGAAAAATAAGGACTGCCTGTACCAGCCGCAAAAATAACTACCCGATTTTTTTCTAAATGCCGAATAGCCCGACGGCGAATATAAGGTTCTGCAATTTGGCGCATTTCAATTGAAGTTTGCACTCTGGTAGGAACACCAACATTCTCTAAACCATCCTGTAAGGCTAAAGCATTCATCACAGTAGCTAACATGCCAATATAATCAGCTTGTGAACGTTCCATTCCCATTTCAGCGCCTGTTTCACCACGCCAAATATTGCCACCACCACAGACAATAGAAATTTGGACGCCCAAACTATGAACTTTTTTTATTTGCTTAGCAATAGCACCAATTACGGGAGGATTAATACCAAAACCCTTTTCACCTGCTAGAGCTTCACCACTTAATTTTAAGACAACACGTTGATATTTAACAGTCATTTATAAGCTCCTTCAATTTCTTTTAATTATTTTACCATAATCGCTGCTTAAACGTTAATTAAGTCCAAAAAAAAAGCGCTATGCGCTTTTTATTTAATTTGACCCATAACTTCGTCAACAAAGTTTTCTTGTTTCTTTTCAATTCCTTCACCAACTTGGTAACGATCGAAAGAAACTAATTTGCCACCTTTAGAAGCAACGAATTTAGCAACAGTTTGATCAGGATCTTTTACAAAATCTTGGTCTGCTAAACTAATTTCAGAAAGATATTTGTTCAAACGTCCTTCAACAATTTTAGGTACAATTTTTTCTGGTTTACCTTCATTAATTGTTTCTTCAGTAAAGATTTGACGTTCATGTTCAATTACATCGCTTGGTACTTCATCGCGATTCAAATATTCAGGATTAATAGCAGCAACATGCATAGCCACATCATGAGCAGCAGCTTCATCTGCACCATCTAATACAACTAAAGCAGCTACTTTACCACCATTATGCAAATAAGAACCAAATACTTGACTGTCTGTTTTTTCAACAACTTTAAAACGACGCAATGTAATCTTTTCACCAATAACTGCAGTTAAATTAGTAATTGCAGCATCCACAGTTTCGCCATCTGCGGTTGTAAGCTCCATAGCCGCAGCTAAGTCTTTAGGGCTATTTTCAACAATGGCGGTTGCAATAGCAGATACCAAATTAGTAAACTTATCATTAGAAGCTACAAAATCAGTTTCAGAATTAACTTCTAATAATACAGCGTGGTTGTCAACAACTTTAACTGCAGCTAAACCTTCAGCAGCAATTCGATCACTCTTCTTAGCTGCTTTAGCTACACCCTTTTCGCGTAATTCATCAATGGCTTTTTGCATATCACCATCAGCAGCAACTAAAGCCTTTTTAGCATCCATCATTCCTACACTAGTTTTATCACGTAATTCTTTGACTTGAGCAGCAGTAATTTTGGTCATTTAACTTTCCTCCTGGCTATTGGTATTACATAATAAAAACCATCTTGAGTCTATCGTCAACAAGACAGTTTTATTGAATTAATTATTTGTTTTCTGAATCAGCAGCGTTTTGTTCAGCATCAGCTTCAACAACTTGCTCAATATCAGCTTTAGCTTCAGAATCGCTAGCTGGTGCAACTTGTTCTTGCACATCATCAGTTTCTTCACCTTGATGACCTTCAATAATTGCATCGGCCATTTTAGCAGTAATTAAGCGAACAGCACGAATAGCATCATCGTTAGCAGGAATGATAACATCAATATCATCAGGATCAGTATTGGTATCAACCATTGCAACGATTGGAATATTTAATTTATGAGCTTCTTTAACAGCAATACTTTCTTTATGTGGATCTACGATGAACATTACATCGGGAATCCGTGGCATATCTTCAATGCCGCCTAAGAATTTTTCTAATTTTTGTTGTTGCTTCATTAACAAAGCAACTTCTTTCTTTGGCAAACGTTCAAATGTGCCATCTTCAGCCATTTTCTTGATTTGCTTTAAGCGTTTAATCCGGCTTTGAATAGTATCCCAGTTAGTTAAAGTTCCACCTAACCAGCGATGGTTAACATAGTATTGACCAGCACGAGTTGCTTCTTCAGCAATAGAGTCTTGTGCTTGCTTCTTTGTACCAACAAACAAGAACACACCATCGTCAGCAGCAACATCTTTCACAAAATTATAAGCATCATCAATCATGTGAACTGTTTTTTGTAAATCAATAATATAAATACCATTACGCTGTGTGAAGATATAAGGCTTCATTTTAGGGTTCCAGCGCCGTGTTTGGTGGCCAAAATGCACACCTGCTTCTAATAATTGTTTCATTGATAATACAGACATATTAAATTCCTCCATTGGTTTTTTCCGCCGTTAATCTACAAAATTGTCACACTTAATAAATAAAGCGCACCCGCAAAATCAAAATTAACGTGTGTATTTAATGCCATTAAAAATTTTACTGTAATTGCTCACAATAATCAAGACTTTAAATGAAATAGTTTTATTTTTTGCGCCCGAGTATAATGCTTAATCTCCCACTCCCTTTTTGAGGCTGCAGAACGATCACCAATTAATTTTTGATAAACTAATTGAACTGGTCGTCGCATTTTGGTATATTTGGCACCCTTGCCCAAATTGTGGGCATGAATTCTGGCCGGTACGTCATTAGAGATACCTGTATAATAAGTACCATCAGCACAATGTACAATATAAACAGAATAAGATTGTGATTTATCCATGAACAAATTCCCGTAATTGGTTAGTATAAGTTGCATCTTCATTATACAATATTAAATCCGGCCAAACTTTTAAACCATTGGTGCGCATACTTTTACGACATTTAATCAGAACTAAATTGGCCAAATCTTGCTGATGTGGATGGATAAATAATAGTTCTTTAATCGGTAAATGGTATTTTTGTAATACTTGACTCAGCTCTAATAAACGATCAGGTCGATAGACTAAATACAAACTGCCATTATCTTTCAACAAACTACTAGCTGTTTGTCCTAATAATTCTTGATCAAAGTATAATTCATGCCGAGCAATATTTTGTGAAGTCGATTTGCTTAATTTAAAATGTGCACGTGCAGAAAAATATGGCGGATTACAAGTAATGACATCTACACTATCATGGGTTAGATAATCTAAAACTTTATTAATATTAGTATTTATTTGTTGGACTTTAGCGTCTAAATGATTATAATTAATTGATTCTTGTGCTAATTTGGCCAAGGATTCTTGAATCTCAAATAGATGCGTTGTGACTTGAAATTTTTGTGCTAAGCATAAGCCAATTATGCCACTGCCACTACACAAATCAACTAATTGCTGTTGAGTTTTCAGATGAACCCAATGTGCTAACAGCACAGAATCAATAGAGCTCCTAAAAAGTTGGGTATCCTGGAAAATACTAACTGAAAATCCAGGAACTTGTTCTAAGGTTTTTGTCATTTATTACCTTCCTAACTTTGATATAATAATTAAAGATTGAAATGAGGTTGATTTAATGTTTTATCAAATATTAGTACCGATTGTACGTGTAATTGTGGCTTTAATAAATGGTAATACACACTTTGAAGGCCTAGATAACTTGCCTAAAGATGAATCCTTTATTATGGTTGCCCCTCACCGCACTTGGTGGGAACCAATTTTATTTGCTTTAGCAGTCAGTCCATTACCTTGTGCTTTCATGGCTAAAAAAGAACTTTTCAAAAATCCCATTTTAAGTTTTATCTTAAAACACGCTAATGCCTTTCCTGTAGATCGCAAAAATCCCGGTCCTTCAGTAATTAAGACCCCTGTTCGTGATCTTACTGCGCGCAACCTGAGTTTAATTATGTTTCCTTCAGGAACACGTTTTTCCAGTGACTTAAAGGGAGGAGCAGTCTTGATTGCTAAGTTATCTAAAAAGCCTTTAGTTCCTGTAGTTTATCAAGGTCCTTTAACATTTGGCAAATTTTTATTACGCCAGCGCAGCACAGTCAAATTCGGTAAACCTATCAATATTGATCGTAAACTAAAAATTAATGATGAAAATATTGAAGCAGTTAACCAACAAATGCAAACTGCCTGGCAACAAATTGATTATTCAATTGATCCTAATTTTCATTATGTTCCAGCCAAACGTAAACATTGATGCATAAAACTCATAAATATTTTGCTTAATCAAGAGCAAATATTTATGAGTTTTTATTTGTTAAAAAGTTTCTTGTTCTTGAAGACGATACAATTCATAATAGTAACCTTTTTTATCTAGCAGTTGTTGATGATTACCATATTCTACAACACGTCCATTATCTAAAACTAAGATATTGGTGGAATTTTTAATAGTTGAAAGTCGGTGTGCAATGGCAACCGAAGTTCGACCTTGACGCAATTGATCTAAGCCACTTTGAATTAAATCCTCCGTTTCGGTGTCAATACTTGCAGTTGCTTCATCCAACACCAAAATTGAAGGTTCTGTTACTATTGTTCGGGCAAAAGATATTAATTGCTTTTGTCCAGCTGATAATCCATTACCACCAGGTGTCACTGGAGTCTGATATTTTTGTGGCAATTGTTCAATAAATTCATCTGCATGAACTAATTGAGCGGCAGCCTTAATCTGCTCGTCTGTAATGTTTTGATTGTATAAGCGAATATTAAAGTTAATATCTCCATAAAACAAATATGAATCTTGTAATACCAAACCAATTTTTTGTCGAATTTCATTAATTGATAGATTACGAATATCTTGACCATCAATCAAAATTCGTCCTTTTTGAAATTCATAAAAACGCAATAAAATATTAATCATTGTGCTTTTACCACTGCCAGTATGACCAACAATTCCCAAACTCTCACCTGGATTAACTTTAAAACTAACATCATGCAGAACTTCTGGACCATTAGGATAAGCAAAACTCACATGCTGAAATTCAATTGCCCCCTTCGTAATTTGTCCATGTGCATCCTTATTTTGCTGGGGACCATATTCTTGACTATCTAAAATATGAAAAGTTCTAGAACCGGCCACCACACCATCTTGAAAAAAGGATAAAGTATCCATCATATTAGTTATAGGATTAAAAAATTGGCTTACATAGGTTGTAAATGCATAAATCATCCCGGCTTGAACAAAGCCAATATGAGCATGCCATCCTAAAATATACATTGCCGCAATTAATGCCAAAGTATAGAGTAAATTAACAATGGGCGATAACAATAAAGAATTAATTTTAATCATTGATCTTCGCGCATACAAATATTCGTGATTAGTATGTTCAAATTCTTGCTGAATTCTTCGTTGCTGCCGAAAATTTTGAATAATGTCAATCCCCTGAATTGTTTCACTAATCCTAGTATTAATTTCACTTAATTTCTGACGCATGTAACGGTAAGCACTCGAACTGTATTTGTTATAAACCCAAATTGAGAAAATCAATAATGGCAAAAAGGCTAAAACTGCCACAGCTGCCCACTTATCTGTCAGCCACATGGCAATCAAAGCTGAAATTATTGAAAAAATCCCCACTAAAGCTGACAAAAAAACCTGCATAAAATCTGACAAAGACATTGTATCGTTATTAACTCGTGAAACGATGGAACCTGCTGGTGTCCGATCAAAGTAACTCATACCTAAATGATGTAATTTAGAAAATAAGGACCGCCGCATATCTTCTAGCATATATTCACTGCCCATATTAAAAGAAAACGTAGTAAAAAACTGGCCAAAACTCCGAATAATAACACCAAATAAATAAATCACGGCGCTAAATAAAATAATCTTTTCTGCTAGAGTTGTTCGGACCAAATAATGGTCCATATAGTATTGCAGAAATCGTGGCAACAAAATATTCATGGTCGATTGGACAATCACTGCAATGACTGCAACTAAAAAGGAAGGCCAATATTTAGCAGCCACTTTTAAAATTCGTCGAACAATTTTAAATTGTTCTTTAGTCGCAATACTACGATATTTATTGGAAGATTCCATAGTAACCTTCTTTCTACAAAATTAGTAATTCATTTGCTGACGTTTCCACATATCTTGATACCAACCAGAACTTTGCAATAATTTTTGATGAGTTCCTCGTTGAATGATTTGTCCGTTTTCTAAAACTAAAATTTCATCTGCATCCATTACACTACGCAATCGCTGTGTAATAATAATGCGAGACTGCTGGTCATTGCCTAAACGTCGCATATTTTGGTTAATTTCTACTTCAGTTTTAGCATCTACTGCAGAAGTAGAATCATCTAAAATTAAAATTTTAGGAGCTGTTAACAAAGCCCGTGCAATTGATACACGTTGTTTTTGCCCACCAGACAATGAAATCCCACGTTCACCTACTAAAGTTTGATATCCTTGATTGAAATTTTGAATATCTTCATCGATAGCGCCTTCTTGGGCAGCTTGCTGTACTTTTTTGTCTTCACTATCATAGTCTGCAAAGCGAATATTATTTTTTACTGTAGTAGAAAACAAAAAACTATTTTGGGGAACGTAACCAATATTGGATAATAAAGCATTTAAAGAATAATCGCGAATATCATGATTATCTAAGATTATTTTGCCCCGATAACTATCAAATCGTCTCAAAATTAACTTAATAATAGTACTTTTACCGGCTCCCACACGACCTACTATTCCTAAAGTTTTTCCAGGATTCAGTTCAAAGTGTATGTTAGTTAAAACAGTTGTTTGTCCATCCGGATAAGAAAAAGATTGTATCTTAAACTGTAACTCTCCTCGTTGAACCTTAGTTAAGCCTTGTGAATTTTCTGTAATTAAAGATTGCTCTTGTAAAATACTTTGAATACGATCATAACTTGCATTTCCTCGTTCCAAAACATTAAAAAGTCGGCCAATCGCAAACATCGGCCAAATTAACGCGTTAATATATCCCACAAATGAAATTAATTGTCCAATACTAATAATATGTCCAATAATTAGATGAGAACCATAAAGGATAGTAATTACAAAAGTGAGACCAATAATTAATCCAGTTAATGGATCAAACATAGCATCAATCAGATTTACTTTGCGATTAATATCAATCGTGTACGCTACTTGTTGATTAAAATCAGCAATATCTTCTTTTTCTTGACCAAAAGTCTTTATTACCTTAATACCTGTCATACTTTCTTGTGTTTTATTGCTTAATTGGGAAAAAGCTGCCTGTGATTGAGAAAAACGAGAATGTAATTTTGCCCCTAAATACCAAGCCATAACTGCTAATAACGGTAATGGCAAAATGGCAACGAGCGTTAGCTTCCAATCAACAAATAAAACCATTGCAACAATCGTCATTCCGCCCGTAATAATTGAATCCGCCAAAGTCAAAATGCCTACACCGGCAACATTTTGTACAGCAGAGATATCGTTGGTGGAACGAGCCATTAAATCACCTACACGATGCCGTTTAAAAAACATTTCATCCATATTTAAATAGTGCCAAAATAGCTGACTACGCAACTGTTGTTCTAAATCGGCCGCTCCACCCCAAATTTGATTTCGCCAACCGTAGCGAAACAAATATTGCCCAATGCCCGCTATTAAAATCGCAGCCAGGGCAATCAAGATATGTTTTTGTGTTAATTGATGTTGATTGGTCCAATCAGCAAATTGTCCAATTGTTCTAGGAATAATTAAATTAGTCACTGCTGTTAAAGCCAAAAAAATAATTCCTATAAAATAACGTCGTTTTTGTTTATGAAAAAACCAACTTAATTTTTGAAAAATCTCCACTCCATACACCTCCCAAAAAAGATTTAGCATTACCTTAGTAAGATTTTTAACAAATTATAATAACAAAAAAAGCAGCTTCCGCTACTTTTCTCAGTCTGATTGAGTTTAATTATTTCTTCGCTTGATTCTTCATGAGTTGCATCATTTGATTTAATTTCTTTTGCGAAGGTTTTTGCCCCATTTGCGCCATCATTTGGCGCATCATATCAGCTGAAATAGGTGGATTTTCTTGTAAATAGTGTTTCATATAAGCTCGAGCACCGAAAAATCCTCCAATTAATCCAATAATTAACATAACAATTCCAACAGTAATTGTAATAGCCATTTCCACTCCACCTTCAATATATAGATACTCTTCTAGTTTATAAGATTTTTGTTATTTTAGCAAAATTAATCTTGTCTCCAGCCATTATTTTTTTGAATTTTATGCACTTTTTCTGGGGTAATCTCATGCCCCTTTTTATCATATAACTTTGTATGCAAAATTTGGTCTTTAAATCCCTTGCGAAAATTAGCCAAATATTCTTTTCTTAACGTTGCCTGTTCTTGTTTTTCCTCAGGATCTAAACCGGATTGCTTCTGTTTATGAGCTAAAATATTAATTCTATTAATTAATTCTGCTTGTCGTTTATTTTCATTCAATTCGACCATTGATAATTCCCCTTAATTTTACGAACATATGTTTGAAACTGCTTAATGCATATGGTACTCTAATAATAAAGATACTAGGAGTGTAACGATGGGTCAAACAATCAGTTCTAAACAAAAAGATATTTTACAATGCATTTATGATTATGTTAAGAGTCGTGGATATCCACCAACTGTTCGTGAAATTTGTGAAGAAGTTGGATTATCTTCAACTTCAACCGTTCACGGTTACTTATCTCGCTTGCAAAATCATGGCTTCTTACAGCGAAACCCTACAAAACCTCGTGCTTTGGAAATAACTAATACTGGCTTAGCCGCTATTAATGTTCAGCAAGCACAAATTCCCGTTTTAGGAATAGTCACTGCTGGTGAACCCATTTTGGCCATTCAACAAAATGCCACTGACTTTTTTCCATTACCTCCAGATTTGCAATCAATAGATGGACAGTTATTCATGCTCACAATTCAGGGTAGCAGCATGATTAATGCCGGAATTTTAAATGGTGATCAAGTAATTGTGCATCAACAAAATACCGCCGAAAATGGCGAAATTGTGATTGCAATGAATAGTGACAATGAAGCTACTTGTAAAAGATTTTATCAAGAAAGTGATCATATTCGATTACAACCTGAAAATGACGAATTTGATCCTATTATTTTACAAACAGCAACTATTTTAGGTAAAGTTGTCGGCTTATATCGCCAGCACATTTTCTAATTATGATTATTTTTATATAATTAATAAAAAAACACTTCTCACTCGAGAAGTGTTTTTATTACTTACTAAATTAATTACGACGCTTTTCAGGAATACGAGCAGCCTTACCTCGTAATGAACGTAAGTAATATAGTTTGGCACGACGAACGCGACCATGACGAATTACTTCAATCTTAGATACTCGTGGTGAATGTAATGGGAAAGTTCTTTCTACACCCACACCACTACTAATTTTACGTACTGTATAAGTAGCACTAATACCTGAACCCCGACGTCTAATAACAACACCTTCAAAAAGCTGAATACGTTCGCGACTACCTTCAACGACTTTAGCATGAACACGAACTGTATCGCCAGCACGGAAATCAGGAATATCATCACGTAATTGTGACTTAGTAACTTGGTCAATCAATGGACTCTTACTCATAAAAATTTCTCCCTTACTGATACTCATGTAAATCTAAACATTACAGCGGAATATCGTTGTATTGTGTAAACACACAAATTATATACTAACATAATTATCAAAATTGTAAAGTTAATTATCATCTTGTTGTAAATCTGCTAAAAATTGCCGATCGGCAGTTGACAAGTCAGCTTGCTTTATTAAGTCTGGCCGAAATTGATAAGTCTTCTTTAATGATTCTTGATGTCGCCATTGTGCAATCTTTTGATGATTACCACTGAGTAATACCTCGGGCACTTTCATCCCACGATATTCTGCTGGACGGGTGTATTGCGGATATTCCAATAAACCTGCACTAAAAGAATCCGAATATGCTGAATCTTGATTACCTAAAACTCCCGGTACAAATCGAGCCAACGCATCAATCATCATCATTGCTGCCATTTCTCCGCCAGTAATGACAAAATCACCAATTGACAGACGATCAGTAGCTAACTTCTCTATTCGGGCATCAAAACCTTCATAATGACCACAAATAAATACTAGATGTTGTTCCTGCGCAAGATTTTGCGCAATGCTTTGATCAAAACGCTGCCCTGCCGGATCCATGAGAATTACACGTTTAAAATTCGGATCAGCTTCATTAATTGCATCCATTGCTCGATAAATTGGTTGAGGTTCTAAAAGCATCCCCGCGCCGCCACCATAAGGAGTATCATCAACATGATGGTGTTTATCAGTGGAATATTGACGAAAATCACAAATATTAATATTTAAGAGCTCCTTGGCTTGGGCTTTTCCCAGTAATGATTCATCGAGGGCTTGAAACATTTTAGGAAAAAGCGTTAATATATCAATCTTCATCAATTAACCCTTCTGGCAAGTCAACTGTTGCCAACTGTGTTGTCAAATTTACTTCAACTAATGTCGACTTCAAAATTGGAATTAAAATTTCACGACCATGTTTATCTTGAACTGTCCAGACATCATTTGGTCCTAAACTCATAATATCAGTGACTGATCCTAAAAAACCGTGGTTTACATCTTTAACATTAATTCCCATAATATCCTTATAAAAATATTGGCCCTCTTCTAACTCTGGCATCGATGTTGTATCAGCATATAAATCACAATTTTTGTAGACTTCGGCCTCACTAATACTCTCGATATTAGTCAATTTAAGTAACCAAAACTTTTGTTGCATACGAGCATTTTGAATAGTAAATTGCTGATATTGATTGTGCATCTTAATAAAAACTTTATTTTGTTCAGCAAAGCGTTCTAGGGCAAAGTCTGTCGTAGCTACAACCTTTAATTCACCACGATTCCCATGTGTATTAATAATCCGACCAATACGGACATATTGTAATTGTTCCATTAAACCTCCAAATGGCCAAAATATAAAAATAATTTATAAAATATGCCTCCAAAAACGAGATTTCGTTCATGGAGGCAATTAATCACAGACATTATTATTGATAATATCCTATACAAAAAATATATTGACATGCATGCCAATAGCACAGTTTTCACAAAATAACTTCATTACTCACTATCAGCTTCCGGTATAATATTAAGCTTGATTTTTCTAGTAGTATCATGATTTTGTGAATATACGATTGTGCGAATAGCTTGTGCAACTCGCCCTTGTTTGCCAATAATTCGACCTGCATCTTTTGAGCTTACGTGCAAATCATAAACCAGAAAATCAGGTTGTTCTTCAGTCGTCACTACAACTTGGTCTTTCTTATCAGCTAACGGCAAAACGATTGCTTTAATAAAATCTGTAATATTAGTTGCCATCTTCTAACACACGCCTATTTAGCATTCTTTGCTGCTAGTTTAGCTTCATGAAGTTGTTTCATGATACCTTTTTTAGATAACAAGTTACGTACAGTATCAGAAGGTTGTGCACCCTTTTGCAACCAATCTAAAGCTGCGGCTTCGTCTAATTTAAATTGTTCCTTGCGTAATGGGTTATAGTATCCAATTTCTTGAATAAAACGACCATCACGAGGTGATCGTGAGTCTGCTACAACAATTCTGTAAAATGGACGTTTCTTACTTCCCATACGACGCATACGAATTTTAACTGCCATTATCAAATTCCTCCAAATAATTTCTTAACGTTAGTAATTATACTGAAAATCAAAGCTACTGTAAAGCTTTTTTTCTTTACAGTTATGATTTAAATCTTTTGACCTTTTTTAAACGTTTCTTTTTACGTTTTTTATTACGCCGAACCATTGAGCCCATTGCCATTTTGCCGATTTTACCTTGTAAGCCGCCACCCATCATTTGATCCATTCCGTTAAAATTACCTTTACTCATCTTTTGCATCATGGTTTGCATTTGCTTAAATTGTTTAATCATTCGGTTAACTTCTTGAACTGGCCGCCCAGCACCTGAAGCCAAGCGCCGCCGCCGAGAAGGATTCAACAAGTCAGGATTTTGACGTTCTTGCGGAGTCATAGAATAAACAATGGCCTTCAAATGTTCTAAATCTTGCGGATCCATTTTAACATTTTGCAAGGCAGGATTATTAGCCATTCCTGGAATCATCTTCATGATTTCATCCATTGGCCCCATTTTTTGAACTTGATCTAATTGATCAACAAAATCATTAAAATCAAAATTATTTTCCTGCATTTTGCGGGTTAATTCTTCGGCTTGCTTTTCATCGTAATCTTTTTGGGCTTTTTCAATGAGAGTCATCATATCGCCCATACCCAAAATTCGATTAGCCATTCGATCAGGATGAAATACTTCTAAGGCATCCAGCTTTTCACCAGAACCAATAAATTTAATTGGTTTCCCGGTTACGGAACGAATAGAAAGTGCCGCACCACCACGGGTATCACCATCTAACTTAGTTAAAATGACACCGGTAATATCTAAGCGTTCATTAAATCCTTCTGCAACATGGGTAGCAGCTTGACCCGTCATCGAATCAACAACTAATAAAATTTCATTGGGATGAGCAATCGCTTTAATCTGGCTCAATTCATCCATTAATTGATCATCAATTTCTAAACGACCAGCAGTATCTATTAAGACATAATCATTTTTATCATCAGCTGCTTTTTGCAGTCCATTTTGAACAATGTCTACAGGATTATGCTGAGTACCTTCATCATAAACTGGAACGTCTAATTGCTGTCCAATTGTCTTTAACTGTTCAATTGCTGCGGGACGATAAACATCGGCAGCAATAAAGAGCGGACGTGCCTTTTGCTCTTCTTTAAGATAACGGGCTAATTTCCCTGCGGAGGTCGTTTTACCAGCACCTTGAAGCCCGACCATCATAACAATCGTTGGGATTTTATCTGCCTTATTAAGTAAAACTGCTTGAGAACCCATAATCTTGGTTAATTCTTCATTAACAATTTTAATGACTTGCTGGGCAGGTGTTAAGCTATCTAAAACTTCACTGCCAATCGCCCGTTCACGAACAGTTTTAATAAAAGTCTTGGTTACATCAAAATTAACATCCGCTTCCAATAAAGCCAAGCGGACTTCACGCATCATTTCACGAACATCGGCCTCTGTAACTTTGCCTTTGCCTCGTAATTTAGAAAAAGTTTTTTGGAGTCGTTCACTTAATCCTTCAAAAGCCATTCTGTTTTCTCCTATTCCAGCTTCATTAATTCATTGGTTACCGATATTAAGTCTACATCATCGGAGTATTTTTGTGTTACTTGTTTTTGTAACTGACGCAATAATTTTTCTCGTCGCAAAAAATTGCGATATAAATGAAGTTGTTGTTCATACTTAGTTAAAATTTTAACAGTTCTTTGTAGATTATCATAAACTGCTTGGCGGCTCACTTGTTGTAACTGGGCAATTTCTCCCAATGAATAATCATCACCATAATACAGCTGCATATACAAATTTTGTTTAGTTGTTAATAATGGTTGATAAAAGTCATACAACATATTAATTTGTGTAGTTTTTTCAATATTCTCACTCATAACTATTCTTCCGTCAACAAGTTACTAAAGAGACCGGTAGCAAATTTTTGTGGATCAAAAATTTGTAAATCTTGAACCTTTTCTCCTAAACCTACCAATTTTACTGGAATATGCAATTCATCATTAATGGCCAAGACAATACCACCCTGCGAAGAACCATCTAATTTAGTTAGAACTATTCCTGTTACTTGTGTAGTTTTTTCGAATTGTTTGGCTTGGCTTAAAGCATTTTGACCAGTTGTTGCATCAATTACTAACAAGACTTCATGGGGAGCATCGGGAACTTCACGAGTAATAATCCGTTTAATTTTTTCTAGTTCTTTCATCAAATTAGTATTATTTTGTAACCGACCTGCTGTATCTACTAATAAAATATCATATTGTTCTTTTTTAGCAGTTTGAATAGCTTCAAATACTACTGCTGCTGGATCAGCACCAGCTTTACTAGCAACAGTTGTTACACCAACTTGTTCACCCCAAGATTGCAGTTGCTCAATCGCTCCCGCTCTGAAAGTGTCACCAGCGGCTAAAAGCACTTTTTGACCCTGAGATTTAAACTGGGCTGCTAATTTACCAATTGTTGTAGTTTTACCAGCACCATTAACTCCCACAAATAAAATGATATTTAATGGTCGTTGAGAATCAACATTTAAAGTAAAATCATGGTCGGCAGCATCTTCTTGATAAAGTTGTGCCATTTTTTCTACAATTACATGCGAAACTTCTTTTTGTGATTTGACATTTTTTAGTTTGACTTCAGTTCGTAAAGAATCAGAAATTTTCAAGGCCATTTCATAACCAACATCTGATTGAATTAACAAGTCTTCTAAATCTTCAAAAAAGTCCTCATCTACGCTACGAAAATTGGCCATAAAAGCGTTAAATTTATCCCGAAAACTATGGCGCGTTTTTTGTAAACCAGCATCATATTCTTCTTGCTCATCAACTGGCTCAGTTTCTGAAGCAGACGCAGTATCATCAACTTCAATGTCATTATCTTCTTTAACACCAGCACTGTCAGATGTTGGTTGTGGTTCGGCAGGTGTTTTGGGTGTAGAAGATGGTTGTGGATCTGCCATAGTAGTTGTTGAAATATCCTTAGATGCTGAGCTCTCATCAGAAACATTATTTTCAGTATCTATATCAAGATTTTCTGTTTTTTCGTCTAATGATTTTTGTTCTTGCTCGGTATCCAAAGATTCTTTAGATTGTTCTTCAGTTTCTTTGCGTTCAGCAACGTTTTTTTTCTTCTTAAAAATATCAAATAATCCCATTTTTAAGCCTCATCTTTCTGTTGTTCTAATTTTACCGTAATTATTGAAGAAATTCCTGATTCTTGCATAGAGACACCATAAAGACGATTGACATGCATCATAGTTCCTTTACGGTGGGTTATCACAATAAACTGAGTTTGATCATCATACTTATTCAAGTAATTTGCGAAACGTTCCACATTGGCATCATCTAGTGATGCTTCAACTTCATCTAACACGCAAAACGCTACTGGACGCACTTTCAAAATAGAAAACAATAAAGTAATTGCTGTTAACGCTCGTTCACCACCCGACAAAAGACTTAAACGCTGCAATTTTTTGCCTGGTGGTTGGGCAATTATTTCAATACCTGTTTCTAACATATTTGAGGGATCATCCAGCACTAATTGTGCATGACCACCACCAAACATTTTAGGAAAAATCACTTCAAAAGTTGCCGCAATTTGATTAAATGTTTTTTCAAAACGTTGGGCTACTTCTTGATCCATTTCTTTCATTGTATTTTGTAATTGTTGACGTGCCTGTAATAAGTCATTTTGCTGCTTGGTCAAAAATTCATAACGATCTTTGACTTGATCATACTCTTTTATGGAACTTAAGTTAACCTCTCCTAATTCTTGTATGCCTTTTTTTAACAATTTTGCTTGTTCTTGAGCAGCTGTCAACTGCCAATCTGTGGAAATTCGTTGATATGCCGCTTCAAATGATAAATGATATTCTTGCTCTAAAATGGTCAATTTTTGCTTAATTTGATTGGTAACATTTGTTAAATTAATAGCAATATCTTCTTGTTGATCAGTCCAATTTTTTTGTAAATCAAATAAACGCGTTGCTTGTTGCTGTAATTTTTGCATCTGCTCATTAATCTGATTTCGCTGTTGCTGAATAGCTTTTAAACTAGTTTTTAATTTAGCAATCGCAGTTTGATTTTCACTAATTTTTTGTTGCATATCTTGTGTGGAAAGTGATAATCCTTGCTTATCTTGACTTAATTGGAGTAATTTTGCTTCAACTTGCTTAATTTGTTTTTGTAACTGGCTAAGCTGCGCTTGGGAATCTTGTTGTTGCTGTTGTTGATTTTGTAAATTGTTTTCAGCTAACGCTAATTGAGTTTTATAAGTATGCAAACGTGATTCGAAAACTTGCTTTTGTGCATCAAAATCAGTCAACAAAGCTTTATTTTGCGCGACTTGTTGTTGTTGTTGCTCAATTTTTTCTGATATTATTTGATTACTATTTTTATTGGTTTGTGTTTGGTCTTGTAGATCTTGAATCTGTTTTTGCAATTGCTTAATTTGAAACTTGCGTGCTGTTAATTGCTGCTGATTACTTTTATATGCTTGCTGTTTTAATTGTAAATTATTTTGTAGATGTTGTATCTTAGATTCCAACAAACGACTTTGTTCATGAGTTTGCTTGATTTGTTCCGTTAATTTTTTTTCTTGCTCTTGTCTTTGTTTGATATTTTGCTGCTGTTCTTGTAGTTGTGATTGTGCTTGTTGCAACCATTGTTCCAACTTGGAAACCTTTGTTCTCTGGGATAATAAATCAATATTGTTTTTCGACTGGCCTCCCGTCATCGCTCCACCAGGACTAATAATATCACCCTTTAACGTTACAATTCGAAAACGATGAGCTGTTAAATTACTAGCCTTAATTGCCGCATCAATATCTGTCACAACTAGTAATGAACCAAAGATATTTTCCATGATGTTAGCTAATTTTTGTTGATATGTTATCAGATCACTAGCTATTCCCATAAAATAGGAAGCTTGTCGCAAATCTTGAATACTACTATTTGCTATTTTGTGCGACTTAATAACTGTCTGAGGAAGAAAAGTAGCTCTCCCAGCACGATTTTTCCGCAAAAAATTAATTGCATCCCGAGCATCAGTCTCATTTTCTGTCACAATTGATTGTAATTGTGCACCTACCGCATTTTGAATAGCTATTTGATATTTTTCCGGTACCGTTATTAATTCTGCTATAACACCAATAATTCCTGACAATGCTTGTTTTTGATTTAAAATTGCGCGCACACCTTGATAAAAACCTTGATGTTGCTGCACAATTTTATTTAAAGAGTGATACTCAGCTTGATGCTGCTGCCAAATTTGTAAAGATTGATTATATTTTTGTTGTACTTTTTGCAATTCTTGTTGTGCTTGCTGCCTTTGATGCTGTGCTTGTTGATCAATCTTTTGTTGTTGCTGATATTGCAATTGCGCTTGCTGCTGATCTTGTTCTAATTGCTTAATTTGGTGCTCAAGTTCTTGTTGCTGCTGCTCTAATAATAATTGCTGTTGGTGATATTCTTCTTGTTGTTGCTGTAATTGTTTTAATTGATTGTGTAAATAATTTTGTTGATTATGCAAGGAAGTCTGCTGTTGCAGCATTTCCAAATAATCTGCCTGCAAATCAGCAATTTTTTGATTAATTTGTTGTGGATCCAAATTAAAATCTGCTTGAATATTAGCTATTGCCTGCTTAAGCTCTTGGACTTGTTGCTCTAAGTCTTGTTTTTGTTGTTGCTGATGTTGCAAAGTTTCTTTTACTTCAAGTGATTTTTGCTGCAATTGTGCTTGTTGACTAACTAAAGTGGCATGATTAGTTTCATTAAAACCTGAGCGTTCCTTGGCTAAGGCTTGTTGACCATTTAGAACTTCTAATTGACGACTAAGATTGGTTAACTCAGTTTGTTTAGTATCAATTTCACTCGTCAATTCTTGATTTAATTTTTGCAATTTCGAAATTTTTTCATCTGATTGCGAAACTTGTTGACTAATCTGATTTAACTGGTGTTTAGCTTCTTGCTTTTGCGTTTGCCATTTTTGTTCTTGCTGGTTTAAGGTGTGAATCTCATCTGCTAAAATCAACTGTTCTAAGCGATCATATTTCTGCTTTTGTTCTTGGTAGTCATGTGCAATACTAGCCTGGCGTTTTAACGGTTCCACTTGATGAGATAATTCATGCACAATATCACTTACTCTTTGCAAATTATCATCAGTTTGCTGTAATTGTTGTTGGGCTTGTTGCTTTTTAATTTTAAAACTAGCAACACCAGCTGGTTCTTCAATAATAAAACGGCGATCAACAGGTTTACTATTAAAAATTTTTTCTACATTACCTTGTGAAATAATAGAAAAAGAGTTTTTACCGAGTCCTGAATCTAAAAATAAATCAACAATATCCTTCAATCGGACTTTTTGATTATTTAGGAGGCATTCACTTTCTCCACCACGAAAAAGACGACGTCGAATTTCGACTTCGTCGCGATCAATGTTTAATTGACGATCATGATTATCAAATTTTAAAATCACTTCGGCTCGATTTAATGGTGGTCGACTATCACTACCAGCAAAAATAATATCTTCCATTTTACCGCCACGTAAGCTTTTGGCTGATTGTTCTCCCATTACCCACCGTAACGCTTCTGTCAAATTACTCTTGCCACTGCCATTTGGACCAACAATTCCAGTAATGCCTTGATCAAAATGAACTGTTATTGAGTCAGCAAATGATTTAAAGCCACTGATTTGTAAAGATTTTAACGCCAAAAATATCCCTCTTGTTCCAGCTTTCGCCGGTTATATTTTACCGAATTACTTATCTAAGCGTAACTTTAGTAGCTGCCGATGAGCTGCTTGCTGTTCAGCTGCTTTTTTACTGTGCCCAGTTCCAGTAGTCAATCGTGTCCCATTAACTATTAGTTGTACTGTAAAAGAAGGATTATCTTCAATAGTAGATTCACCAATAACTAAATAATCAATAACGACGTCACCTTGAGATTGTAACTCTTCTTGTAATTCAGTTTTGAAATCATTTTCATCACTAAATTCCCCAGCATCAATGTGATTATACACTGTTTGACGCAAGAACTTAACCACTGCTTCATTACCTTGATCAAGATACAATGCCCCATTAAAAGCTTCAAACACATCTTCTAGCAAAGTATCTCGATTGCGGGCACCCGCTTTTTCCTCACCATTACCCAACCGAATATATTTAGGGAAACCTACTTCGCGTGAAAATTCAGAAAAACTTGCAGTGCAAACAATATCAGCGCGTAATTTGGTTAATTGACCCTCAGATAATTGGGCGAACTTTTTATAAATATATTCTGAAACGTTTAATTCTAAAACTGCATCACCCAAAAATTCTAAACGTTCGTAATCAGATAAATGTAATTCTCGATGCTCGTTAGCATAAGATGAATGTGTTAATGCTGCTTGTAATAAATTGGAATTTTTAAAAACAATCTGGTAACGCTCTTTTAATAAATCAACTAATTCTTGATCAATCATGGTCAATACCTTTCACAGATATTTTTACTTCCTTGTTTACTCTAATAATATTATTGTTGGTGTGCTGTAATATATTTAACTGCTTGCCCAACTGTTTTGATTTGGGCTGCTTCTTCATCGGGCATTTCTTCGCCAAAATCATCTTCTAATTCTAATTCAAATTCAACCATATCAATAGAATCAGCTTGTAAATCATTTTGAAAATCGGTATCCATTGTAATACTGCTTTGTTCTACATCAAAACGTTCACTTAATAAATTAGCAATTTTATCGAAAACTTCTTTTTCAGTCATGTTAATCATCTCCACAGAAAATATTAATTTTGAGGTTGCTGATCAAAATACTCTATTACCTGATTCAGCATTCCTTTATTATACATCATTCTTAATTGGACTAAAGCATAATATACTGTTCGGGCATCTGATGAACCGTGCGATTTAACTACCGGTGCTTTTACGCCCATTAAGACAGCTCCACCATAAGATGCCACATCGAACGTGGATTTAATTGAGCTCAAAGCAGGCTTAGCTAAAAGAGCTCCAATTTTAGCACGTGAACCATTGTTTAATAAAGCATGTTTTAACTGCGACATCAGCACTTTTACACTGCCTTCAATAGCTTTTAACACGGCATTACCTGTAAAACCATCTGTAACAACAACATCAGCTGCGCCCTGTAATAACCCATCAGCTTCAACATTACCAATGAAATTAATTTCTTTAATTTTACTTAGTTCCTGATAAGCTTCTTGGTGCAGCTTATCCCCCTTGTCAAATTCGCTTCCATTATTTAAGAGGCCTACGCGCGGATTAGCCAATCCCTTAACCTCATGCGCATAAAAAGAGCCCATCACTGCCCATTGTATTAAATAATTAACTTTTGCTTCAGCATTGGCACCAACATCTAAAAAATTAAATCCCTTTTCTAAGCTCATTCCGGGCAAGGTTGGCATCAAAGCTGGTCGAGCAATATTTTTTAAACGACCTATTATAAAAATTCCGGCGGCTAGTAAAGCTCCTGTATTTCCTAATGAGAACAAAGCATCTGCCTTTTGTTGTTTAACTGCCTGTGCAGCCATTACCATCGAAGAGTCCTTTTTTTGCCGAATAGCTTTCATTGGTTCATCCGTACCTAAAATTACACTTTGAGTAGGGACAACTGTCATCCGTTCAGTATTAGTTAAATATTGTTTGATTTGGTCTTCATCCCCATACAAAAGAAATTCCAAATCAGAAAATTCATCGCGTGCACGTTCCACACCTTTAATAACCACTTCTGGTGCGTGATCACCGCCCATAGTATCTACTGCTATTTTCATTTTTTACCTCATAATTAATCTAAAGTTTGTAATTTTTGTGATTTTAAATAAGCTCGTAATTCAGGATGTTTGTGTAATTGTGGATCTTGAGCAAATAATTGTTCTACTTCTTGATGAGCAGCTATTAATATCTGCTCATCAGCCAGAAGATCTGCGACTTTAAAGTTAGGAACACCGGATTGCTTTTTACCAAAAACATCTCCTGAGCCACGCAACTGTAAATCTTTTTGTGCCAATTTAAAACCATCGTTAGTTTGTGTCATAATTCTTAACCGCTCTATAGCTGTTTTATTATGCGGATCAGCAATCAAAATACAATACGATTGTCGTCTTCCGCGGCCTACGCGCCCACGTAATTGATGTAATTGCGATAATCCAAAACGATCAGCATTATAAATCACCATTACTGTTGCATTTGGTACGTCAACCCCGACTTCCACCACAGTTGTGGATACGAGAATATCAATTCTTTGTTTTTGAAAATCCTGCATCACAATTTCTTTATCATCTGCAGCCATTTGTCCGTGTAATAAAGAAATTTTCTTTTGGGGAAACTCCACTTTCATCTGCTCATAAATATCTTCGGCATTATGCAAATCCATTTTCTCAGATTCACTAATTAGCGGCGCAATCACAAAAACTTGGGCGTGTTGTTGCAGTTGGATTTGCAAAAACCGATGCACTTGATCCATTTTATTAAAACGAAGCCAATAAGTTTCAACTTTTTTTCGGCCAGCAGGTAATTCATCAATTATTGACAAATCCATTTCACCATAATATGTGATGGCCAGTGTGCGCGGTATCGGTGTAGCAGTCATCAACAAAACATCAGGACAACTGCCTTTTTGACGTAAAGCCCGGCGCTGTTCCACACCAAAACGATGTTGCTCATCAATTACAACTAAGCCCAAATGATTATAAGTTACATCATCTTGAAAAAGTGCCTGCGTCCCAATAATGATATTATACCGACCCTGTTTAATTTTGGAAAGTTCTTGGCTTCGTTGCGCAGGTGTTAACGAGCTTGTCAATAAAGTAGTAGTTAATTGAAATTGTGCGAATAAGGGCTTCAATTTTAAATAGTGCTGCTGTGCCAAGATTTCAGTCGGAGCCATCAAAACTGCTTGAAACCCAGCCGTAATGGAGGCAAACATTGTAGTCGCAGCTACTGCTGTCTTGCCACTACCAACATCGCCTTGTAATAAGCGATTCATTGCCTGATCAGATTTCATATCTTGCAAAATTTCGTGTAAAACTCGTTTTTGAGCCAGAGTCAAGGAAAAATGAAATTGCTGGATAAATTTTTCAACATAAGACTCATTGTATTCTTCGCGTAATCCTGACACATCTTGCGCATTAGCTTGCTTCAATTGAGCTAGACGAGCTTGATAAAGAAAAAGCTCGCGAAACTTGGCACTACGCCGAGCTGATTGAGCCTGTTGCGCATCTGTAGGAAAATGCATTCCTTTAATAATTTGACTTTCTGAAAGCAAATGGTACTTGGTTCTTAATGAAGAATCAAAAATCTCTAAAGCTTGATTAGCATATTTAGTAACTGCTTGTTTAATTAATTTAATTAGTGTAGTTTGATGAATTTTTTTATTTGTCGGATAAATAGAAGCTAGACTTTCCTGGTCAAAGGAGGTTTGATTTAAAACTTTGATTCCTGTTAATGATCTTTTAGCTTCATTCCAACGTCCATAAACTAATGCTTCTTGGCCCACTAAAAATTTATCTTGTAGCCATGGTTGGTTAAAAAAAGTTATAGGTATGGTTTCTGTATCTAACAATATCCGCACGACTAACATTGTTTTTTTATAACCAAAACGCCGTAAAACTGGATTGCTAGCCACTACACCTTTAATCACAATTTTTTCTTGATCACTTGCTTCATCCACTGATTTTAACAACAAGTCTTCGTAGCGCAATGGAAAATAATACAATAAATCTTGAATAGTGAAAATTCCTAATTCGGCCAGTGCTTGCTGAGTTTTGCTTCCTACACCAGATAAATAGCTGACTGATTTTAATAAATCTGACATAATACACCACTAATCTTTTTATAATAAAAAGAAAACGGGACAAAATATTGTCCCGCATTCTTTGCGTATCAATAATTAACTAAGTCATAGCAGGATTTATAGTCCATCAATCAAAATTATCATTCGTCTCTGAACTAAGCGGACAAATTTCACTTTGTCTAATGTCTTATTTTTAATTGACTTGTGTTTTAGTTCTACTGGGACTATTCAACTGAGATTAAATATGGATAAATTGGTTGATCGCCATTGTGAATCTCAGTTTCCAAATCTGGAAAAGCAGTTACAATGTTTTGAGAAATATTTTCTGCCATTTCTTGACTACCATCGGCACCAATTAAAATAGTGACAATTTCACTATCCTCATCGACCATTTTAGCAACCATTTCTTGACTAACTTGGAGCAGATCCTGACCACTAACTACAATATCACCGTCAACTAAACCAATTAAATCATCTTTATTAATTTTCAAATTGCCAATCTCAGTATCACGGACAGCAGTAGTAATTTGTCCACTTTTGACCGTACTCAAAGCATCCGTCATATTAGCTTCGTTTTGCTCTAAGTCAGCATTCATATCAAAAGATAACAAAGCAGTCATCCCTTGAGCAATTGACTTACTTGGAATAATTGCCGTTGGAATATCAACCACTTGTCCAGCTTGTTTAGCTGCCATTATAATATTGCCATTATTAGGTAATATCAAAACGCGCTTAGCATTACTTTGTTCAATCGCAGTCACGATGTCTTTGGTTGAGGGATTCATAGTTTGACCCCCACTAATAATTGTTGTCACACCTAAACTTTGGAATAATTTTTCTAAACCAGTTCCAGAAGCTACTGCGATAATACCATAATCAATTTGTGGTTGCTCTTTGACAGGTTGGTCTTCAACAATGGTTTCATGTTGAATACGCATATTATCAATTTTAATCTTGGCCAATTCTCCATAACGACGACCATAAGTAAATACTTTTTGCGGATGTTGTGTATGCACATGGACTTTCACAACTTCATCATCAGCAACAACCAATAAAGAATCTCCGATACCATCTAAATAATTCCGAAAATCATCATAATTAAAGGTATCATTACTTGTAGCATTTACGCCCAGTGTTACCATCATCTCCGTACAAAATCCATTTTGAATATCATCATTACTAAATTGATTTTGTACCGCCTGATGATGGACTGCATTCAGCATTTCATCCATTTCTGTTTCATCAGGCTGATATTCACTGGCTTCTAAATTACCACCCAAAGCTTCAAAAAATCCTTCATAAATAAATACTAATCCTTGACCACCAGAATCAACTACTCCAACTTCTTTGAGTACTGGTAACAAATCTGGTGTCGTTGCCAAGGCCTTTCTCGCACCATTAACTGCAGCTAACATTACTTGCGTGATATCATCACTACTTTTAGCTACATTAGCAGCAGCTTCTGATGCCCCTCTAGCAACCGTCAAAATGGTACCTTCAACGGGTTTCATAACTGCTTTATAGGCAGTTTGAACTCCTGCTACCAGAGCAGCTGCTAATTCCTGAGCCGTTAAAGTTTCTTTAGATTCAATATTTTTTCCAAAACCTCGAAAAATTTGCGAAGTAATTACTCCTGAATTACCACGAGCACCCATTAATAATCCTTTAGACAAGGATTGGGCTAATTCACCAACATGCGTTGATGTTGATTCATTAACAGACTGGTAGCCTGATTGAAAGGTTAAATTCATATTTGTTCCTGTATCACCATCAGGAACTGGAAAAACATTTAAAGAATTCACAAATTTAGCGTTTTGTCCCAAACGATGTGAACCCATGCGAATCATATCTTTAAATTCATTATTAGTAATTACGTTAACTGACAATTGAGATTCCTCCAGTTAATCCTCTTCTAAAATTTTAACACCTTGAACATATACATTAACATGGGCTGTTGGTGCACCTAGTAAAGTTTCAAGATTATATTTTACCTTACTTTGAACATTGCGGCACACTTCTGAAATTTTAACTCCATAACCAACAATAATGTAAACATCAACTATCGTGCCAGATTCTGTTTGGCGAACAACAACGCCTTTGGCAAAATTCTCTCGTTTTAAAATTGTATTAAAACCATCACGCAACTGATTTTTGCTGGCCATACCAACAATTCCATAAATATCAGTTGCAGCACAACCGACAATTGTTGCAATTACTTCGTTAGAAATATCAACATTACCATATTTGGTTTGAATCGATACTGCCAAAACTAACACCCCGCTTTTCACGTATCATTACTAGATTCTATCATAGCATACTAAATTGTGAAAGCAGCAAAAAAACCTGTCAAGTAATTTTACTTTAATTCTTGCTTGCTTTCTCTATTTTTAGATGGTAACATATTTAAGTGTTCATAAAAAGAAATTTTAAGTCGGACAAGGAGGTTTTGTCCCATGGCAAAAGATATTATCACTGGACGCAGAACTCGCTTTGGTAACAAGCGTTCCCATGCTTTGAATTCATCACGGCGTTCTTGGAAAGCTAATCTCCAAAAAGTACGGATTTTAGTTGATGGTAAACCTAAACGTGTTTGGGTTTCCGCACGCGCTTTGAAATCTGGAAAAGTTACTCGTGTCTAAATAATAGTAAACAAAAAACGACTAGCAAAAGCTAGTCGTTTTTTTATTGTTTAATATCTTTACTTTGAATCACGGCCACAACCCCATCCGCAAAACTAAAATGGACAGTTGGCTGAACAAATTCATTGCTGGCCAAAGAAACTGGGCGTAAAAAGTCAGTAGCCGGTAACTTATATTTAGCATCTTTAATTTCTAATTGTTTAACTGCAGTTAAATTAAAAAAGCCTAAGTATTTCATATTGGGTAAATATTTAATTTCATAATTACCAGGAGTAAAATATTCAATTATATTTTGTCGATCAATCAATCGAATTTTATGAATATTACTTCCCAGAGTTAAATCTAATGGTAAAAAGATATTCACTAATTCATGATCTATCCGCCCACCAATAGCACCATAAATATTGACTTGTTCGGCCTGCAAATCTTGCAGAGCTATTTGTAAACCCATTTGTGAATCGGTGTAATCCTTAATGGGATTAGAATAACGAATATCATTAACTTGTGATTCCATTTGTTGGCGTTCAGTTACATTCAAAGAATCAAAGTCTCCTACACTAATTATTGGAGTAATATGATTTTGCAACAAAATAGAAGTACCATGATCAACACCAACCCACGGGCCAGAGATTGCCGTTAAATCAGGTAAATTACTGGTAGAGCCTAGTAAAAGATTAACTGTTTTCATTGATTAACGCCTGCTTTAAATTATTAATTCTCTGAGTAATATCATGACCAAATACATACGAACCCGCTACAAAAACATTAGCACCTACTTGCTGGCATAACTTAATTGTCTGCTCATTTACTCCGCCATCAACTTCAATACTGTACGTATAATCACTATGAGCTGTCCGTAATTTTGCTAATTGACTAACTTTATCTATCATTTCTGCAATAAATACTTGCCCGCCAAAGCCAGGATTCACAGTCATCACCAAAATATTATCAACAATATGCAACAATGGTTCGATACTGGCAATGCTAGTTCCCGGATTTAAAACTACACCCGCACGCACATTCAATTCTTGAATACGTTGCACAACACGATAAATGTGCTTTGTACTTTCGACATGAACATTAATTAAATCGGCTCCTGCGGCCACTACACTATCCAAATAGTTCTCTGGAGTTGACACCATCAAATGCGCATCTAGGGGTACTTGTGTGATTTGATTAATTGACTTAATAAAATCTGGACCAAAAGTTAAATTAGGAACAAAAACACCATCCATTAAGTCAATATGAAATAAATCAGCTCCGGCTGCATCGGCCGCTTGAATATCCCGCTGCAAATTTAACCGATCCGCACTTAAAATTGAGGGGGCAATTAAAGTTTGATTAGCCATTATTTTTTTTTACTCCTTTTATCAGTTTTTAAATATACTGGACGTTCTTGAGCAATTTCTGCTTGAAATTGACAATAATTCAGATATCGGCTGTTCATTATTTTACCACTGTCAACAGCTTGCTTGATGGCACAATCAGGTTCATTTAAATGGACACAGCTTCGATATTTACACTTATCTTTTAAGGAAACAAAATCTGGAAATAATTGTGGCAAGTTTTCGCGCGTAATGTTTTGCAAAGTAAGCGAAGAAAATCCAGGTGTATCAGCAATAAGGCCCTTATGAAACGGATATAATGTAACCATTCTGGTAGTGTGTTTACCACGATTTAAGCTAGTAGAAATACTGCCTGTCTCTAAATTAAGATTGGGAATTAAGTGATTTAATAATGTTGATTTGCCAGCACCTGTTTGTCCAGCCAAAACGGTCTCTTTATTATCTAAGGCGGCAATCAATGATTGAGGATTTTGTTTAACTTCGTTGGATATAAAAACTTGATAACCACAACTTTGATAATATTTTAATTGTTCTATAAGCTGTGTTTGCTGTTGCTTTGGGGCTAAATCTATCTTACTGAGATAAATTAGCGGTTTAATTTTTTGGGCAGTTAAAACTACCAAAAACCGATCTAATAAATTAGTAGAAAATTGCGGTTCAACAGCAGTTATAACTACTAAAGCTTGATCAACATTCGCGATTAAGGGACGTACCACTTCGTTTTTGCGGGGTTTGATTTTTAAAAGATAATCATTTTCGAACTCAACCCAATCACCTACAATCGGTTTAATTTTCTTTTGACGAAAATTACCCCGCGCTCGCGTACGAATAATTTCTTGATTAGCAGTTTGAACATCATAAAAACCACTGTTGGATTTAATTATTTTTCCTGTTTGCATACATCAACCTGCCGTTACGTTTTCCGAATCTAAAACAATCCCATCTCGAACCACTTTATATTGCCCTGTTTGGCCTTTGTTAAGTTGAAAGGGTATTGTAATTTGTGTTGTAGAATCAATCTCAGTTTCTTTATATAAATCATTCAAATTGTGATTAGCGTCTTTAATATAAATTTGAAAGGTATTCTTGCTTTGATTATCCTGTCCATTAAATGGTAAATTAATCGTCCTAGTAACAGTTTGTGGAGATGTGCCTGTTGGATTAGTATTAGCATCGCTATTATTATGTTGATCACTATTATCAGGCTTGCCACTAGAAATATTTACGACCAATGAAGCCCCACGTAAAATTCTTGTGCCAGCAATGGGATTTTGAGATACTACGTTGCCCTTTTCAACAGTACTAGATGGTACAGTTTTGACTACCAATTGCAATCCCTCTTCGTTAGCGTAATCTTGGGCTCCGCGTAAATTATAACCCGTTAAATCTTTAACAGCAAAACTATAATTTTTTTGTCCTAAAGAAACGGTTAAACGCACAGCTTTCTTTTTAGATGCAATCCGGCTTTTAGCCCGCGGCGTTTGCTTAATAACATTGCCTGCTGGCACAGTTTGTGAATAACGATTAATCCGTTTAACTCTAAACCCCAAACTTGTGAGTTGATTACGAGCTTCATAATAATTTTGCCCTACAACATTGGGAACTGTCCTCAAAACCGGTCCTAAACTGCGAACTAGCTTAATCGTAGTACCAGATTTAACATGCGTTCCTTTGGGAGGGACTGAACGGATAATATCATTTTTAGCCACGCGATTACTATGTTCACTGGCACTAACACGAGATTTTAATTGTGAGTTATTTAATACTGCTCGTGCTTGAGTTGCATTGAGGTTAGTAACATCTGGAACTGCTACTTCTTGACGAGCATTCAACCACCCCCATCCGATCAAAAATAAAATTACTAATAAAGCTGCCATAAGCCACCAAAATTTTTTATTAGAATTCTTTTTTTTAATCGGAGGAACATCTTTTTTATTGTCATCATCTACTAATTCGGGCAAAACTTTAGTCTCTTCAGAATCATTCCGTTCTTTTTCGTCATTTGATGGCACAAAGACTGGCTCATGCGCTCTTTGTGGTGACAAAACCGTTTTTAAATCAGTAGCCATTGCTAAAGCACTTGTGTAACGCACACTCGGATCTTTGGCAGTTGCTCTAAAAACAACATTTTCTAAAGCTTGGGGAATATCAGGTTGAGCTTGTCGCAAACTAGGGGTTGCTTCGTTGAAATGTTTTAAAGCAATGGCTAGTGATGTTTCACCATCAAAAGGAAGATGATTAGTTAACATTTCATAAAGAATAATGCCCAAAGCATAGATGTCCGATTGGACACTGGCTTGTTGACCTCGCACACGTTCTGGTGCCATATAGTGTACTGATCCCATAGTCGAATTGGTCTGTGTAATAGATTGCTCTCCTTGTGATAGAGCAATCCCAAAGTCAGCTACTTTAGCATGTTGTTCAGGAGTAATCATAACATTCTGCGGTTTGAGATCACGATGAATAATCCCATGTTGATGCGCTACTGCTACACCCTGCAAAATTTCTTCCATTAGCTTAATAACTTGTGGATATGGTATCGGAAAGTGATGCTTAATATATTTTTTTAAACTGCCACCTGGAACGTATTCCATTACAATAAAAGGTATATCTTCGTCGCCCACATCCAAAATATTAACAATATAAGGGCTAGACAACTTACTCATAGCGCGCGATTCGCGTTGAAAACGCAAACGAATTTGTTCATCATTTTGCAAATCAGCCCGCAGGCTTTTCAGTGCTACTTTTCGATGTAGGTAAGTATCCTCTGCTAAATAAACATTCGACATCCCTCCTTCTCCCAGAGTGTCGACAATTAAATAGCGATTAGCAATTAAATCGCCTTTATTAATCATGGGCGACCACCTCACTATTACCTTGCATATCAACCACTAAAGCTGTGATATTATCGCTTCCACCAGCATCATTGGCCATTTGTATTAGCAAATCACATTTTTGCTGGGCTGTTAATTTTTTTTGTAACACTTGTTCTAATTGCTCGTCATCTACCATATTAGATAGACCATCACTGCAAAGCAGCAATTGATCGCTGGTTTGTAAATCAAAAGTGCCAAAAGTCGGACTGACATCGGGAGAAACACCCAAACTTTGTGTAATAATGTTTTTATTAGGATGATGCTTAGCTTCTTGTTCAGTAATCGCTCCTGAAATTAAAAGTTCATTTACCAATGAATGATCAAAACTCAATTGTTGCAGTTTACCATCTCTTAATAAATAACAACGACTATCACCAACATTAAAGACCACTAACTGCTTTGGAAAAACAAAAGCCCCGACAATGGTGGTCCCCATTCCCGTTAATTCACTATCCTGATTCGATAAAGCAATTACTCGCTTATTCTCAAGCGCTAAAATATCATTGGCCCAATGTGAAACTTCTTTGATATCACGTGATGTGTTTTTCTGAAATTCAGTTCCAAAATGATTAACGACCATATCAGAAGCGACATCTCCGCCTCGATGCCCGCCCATACCATCTGCTACTACCGCAAATACTACATTAGCTTGGTTTCGATATACTTGAACATAATCTTGATTGGTTTGACGTTTTTTGCCAATATCAGTTTTAAAAGCAATATCCATAATTATTACCTCATTTTTGGGTATTTGATCTGATTTACTGTTTTTTTAATGCTGCAATAAAAAAGCCGTCTGTTTCATAATCATCAGGATAAATTTGAACAAATTGTCCACGATGAATCTTAGTTAAAGCTAAGTCCGTTTGGACCTTGACTGCGGTATATTCAGGATGATTTTGTAAAAATTTAGCAATTACTTGTTGATTTTCAGGTTCAAAAATCGTACAGGTACTATAAACTAATAATCCGCCTACAGTCAATAATGGATCTACTGCTTCTAAAATTGCTAGCTGAATTGCAGCCAAATCAAAAAGATCACTTTCTTGTTTGGTATACCTAATTTCAGGCTTGCGTCTTAACAACCCCAATCCTGAACAAGGCGCATCGACTAAAATTCGCTCAAATGTTTGAGGAGCAAATTGTTGACCGACTTGACGTGCATCCATTGCTAAAGTAGTTATTTGTTCAGCCACACCCAAACGATGAGCATTTTGCTCAATCAAACGCAATTTATTAGCATGCAAATCTAAAGCGGTCACTTGACCCATACCAGATTGCATATAAGTTGCCAAATGTGTAGTTTTCCCGCCTGGAGCAGCGCAAGCATCTAAAATTTGGCTATTATCTTGTGCTTGTAGAGCTGGTGCAACTAACATCGAACTTTCATCTTGCACTGTACAATAGCCAGCTTGAAACCATTGACTATGAATAATAGATCCTTGGTCAATAACTAAACCGACTGGGCTAACAGCACTAGGATGCACTTGAAAATTGTCGTGTTCTAATTGTTGTTGTAACTCTGAGCGACTAATTTTAGCAGTATTAACACGAATAGAAGTCTTAGGTGGTTGATTTAAACTAATTAAAATTTGGGTAGTTTTTTCCAAACCAACTTGCTTAACGAGCCGTTTAATAATCCACTGGGGCACACTATATTCGATACTTAAGCGCTTTTGCTTATCTAACTTGTCGAAGGTCATCCAGCCGTCACGTTGCAAATTACGCAAAACGGCAGTTATTAATCCGGCAACCTTTTGACCACCAATAATTTTGGCAATTTGAGTCGCTTCGTAAAAAATGGCGCGTTCAGGAATCCGATCCAAATAACGCATTTGATAAACCGAAATGCGCAATAAATTACGTACCCATGTTTGGAGATGCTTTTGTTGTTGCAGATATTTTTCTAAAAAGTAATCCAAAGTCAACTTATGTTGCAACACTCCATAAACTAATTGTACTAACAAACGCTGATCAGCGCTGACTAGCTGATATTGTGTTAAATACTGATTAATTAACACATTGGAATAGCCGCTGCCGTTTAAAACTTGATTTAAAATTTGGGTTGCTAAATATCGAGGATTATTATTTAATAATTTGTTCGCCAACTTGGATATCCTTCCCTTTGCCGTTTAAAAAGGCAGTAATTGGCATAACTGCCTTACCAGCCGGTTGAATTTGTTCTAAATAAATTACTGTTTGCTTACCAGCCGCAATTGCCAATTGTTTTTTCGTTCTCACAACTACTTGACCAGGTAATAAATCAGTGGTTTCTTTACCAACACTTGTCTGAAATACTTTAGTGCGGACCTCATTTAAAAATAAATAAGCCCCTGGATCAGGATTAAGTCCTCTAACTTGGCGATTGATCACTATTGCTGGCTGTGAAATATCAATTTGCTCTTCTTCTGGACTGATATTAGGAGTTATAGTGACTAAACTTTCATCTTGGGTTACACGCTTATTTGTGCCGGCAATGACTTGCGGCAAACTAGCTAGCAATAAATCTCGGCCAATAATACTTAATTTCTCAAATAAACTACCAGCTGTATCTGTAGGTTTGATGTCAATTGCTTGTTGACTAATAATGTCACCAGCATCCATTTTGGCGGCCATGTACATAATTGTGATTCCTGTCTTCAAATCGCCATTCATAATTGCCCGTTGTACAGGGGCTCCTCCTCGATTACGAGGTAATAAAGAGCCATGTACATTAAGCGGTGCAATTTGGGCCGATTGCAAAAGTTTTGTCGGCAAAAATTGGCCAAAAGCTGCTGTAATAATTAAATCTGCTTGTAAAGCAATTAACTCAGCTAACTCAGCACTATGTGCTAATTTTTCTGGCTGATACAAGGGTAAATTATGTTGCACAGCATACTTTTTAACTGGTGAATAGCTGATTTTTTGTTTACGTCCTACTGCACGATCTGGTTGCGTTACTACTCCCACAATTTCATAGTCATTTTGGACTAAGCCGTCTAAAATGGGCACAGCAAATTCGGGTGTTCCCATAAAAATAATTTTTGTCATCTCAATCACTCCATTTGTTGAGGTTCATTATCAACTGCAACTAAAAAACCTCTTTTTTTATCAATTTGAACATTATTAACGATTTGATGTAAAACTTTTAATAAATTAGGATTTATCCGATATTTAATTACTATTTGATAATAATAACGATTTTTAATCCGTGCAATCGTTGGTTCTGTCGGACCTAATAACTGCTCATCCTTTTTTAAGACGGTGCGTACTTGTTTAGCTATATTATAAGCCATCTTAAAAGCCTGTGCTTGTGAATGATGCGAAATTGTAATTTTAATTAAATAATAATAAGGCGGGTAACCAGCTTGATGGCGAAATTGCATTTCTTGCTGGTAAAATTTTTCATAATCTTGTTGCGCTGCTAACTTAATCGCATAATGCTGAGGATTATAAGTTTGAATATAAACTTTACCTGTTTTTTGAGCACGACCCGCACGGCCACTTACTTGGGTTAATAACTGAAAAGTACGCTCACTAGAGCGAAAATCATTGGTTATTAATCCAGTATCAGCATTAATAACTCCTACTAACGTAACATTAGGAAAGTCAAGTCCTTTCGCGATCATTTGCGTTCCTAATAAAATATCACCTGTTTGCTCAAATCGTTCTAATAATTGTTGATGAGCTCCCTTATGCTTAGTGGTGTCATTGTCCATCCGGATTATACGAGCTGTAGGCAAAATAGTTTGTAATTGTTGTTCTACCTTTTGCGTTCCAGTACCACTAAAACGAATTTTTTTACTCTTACACTGCGGGCACACGGTGGGAATGGCTTCTTTATGTCCACAATAATGGCACATTAAACAATGTTCTTGTAAATGGACAGTTAAAGAAATATCACAATTAGGACATTGTGGCACATATCCACATTCACGACACAATAAAAATGACGAAAATCCCCGTCGATTTAAGAGTAAAATTGCCTGTTCTTGACGTTGTAAGCAAACTTTGAGTGCCTGAACTAAAGGCAAGGATAAGTCCGGTTGTTTAGTCAAGTTAGCTGGCATTCTTAAGTCAACAACTTCAACTGTTGGTAACGCGTGTTGGTTAACTCGTTGGTTAAGATGTACCAACTTGTAAACACCCTTTTGTCCACGAGCCCGTGATTCTAGACTAGGGGTTGCACTACCCAAAACCACAGGACAATTATGATATTTTCCACGCCATAAAGCAATATCACGCGCATGATAGCGCGGATTATCTTCTTGCTTATAGCTAGCCTCATGTTCTTCGTCAATAATAATAATTCCTAAGTTATTTAAAGGTGCAAAAACTGCAGAACGCGCCCCAACAACCACGCGCGCTGCCCCAGTTTCAATCCGTCGCCATTCATCATAGCGTTCCCCGCTAGATAATCCACTATGCAACACTGCTACCAAATGTCCAAAACGCCCGCGTACTTGACTTACCATCTGTGGTGTTAGCGAAATCTCAGGTACCAGCATTAAAGCTGTCTTTTTTTGTTGTAAAAAATATTTAATTGCTTGTAAATAGATTTCAGTCTTGCCACTCCCAGTAATCCCTTGTAATAACACTACTTGATTTTGTGCGTTAATAATTTTTTGGTAAGCATTCTGTTGTTGAGCTGTCAGTACTAAATCATGAGTAGGCGTAATTTTAGGTTCTGTGGGCTGGCGCCAAACTACTTGTTTAACTTTAGTCAACCAGCCCTTTTTTACTACTGCGTTAATGGTTGCAGCAGTAAAATGTTCTTTTTGTAATAATTGCTGCAAACTAATTTGTTGTAAATTAGGCTGATCAATAAATAATTGAATTAATTTGCGTTGCTTTTTAGCTTGTGGCTTTAGTTCTGTCAATATTTGAGCATAATCAAGGTCTTGACGTTGAATAAACCATTGTTTTAATTGCTTGGCTTGGTCTTTAACTAGATATTTGATGTCAATTAATTGCTTTTTTTGCCAATTAAATAGTTGTTTTTGCATATTCACAGATATACTATTATCGATAACTTGTGCTGATTGGCCTTGAAAAAAATCATTATTTTGGATTTGTGGTGTCAAAGCTACCGCAATTTTTTGATACTTGGCTCTCATAACATTTGGTAGCATCGTCTGCATACACGAAATCCAAAAGCCAAAAGTTTGCTGCGACATCCACTGCGACAATTGTAATAATTCTTCATTTAATACTGGACGCAAATCCAGTAAGTGATCAATTGCTTTAAGTTGCCCAGAAAACTTACTGTGGGCACTTAAACCAACTACAAATCCTTGTACCAGCCGCTGACTGCGTCCAAAAGGAACTGCTACGCGCATCCCTTTTTGAATCGTATTTTCCAGATTGGAAGGTACCAAATAATCAAAACTGTGATTAGTCTGTTGCGTGGGTACATCAACTATAATCTGTGCGTACAAGTGGGTCTCCTTTTATCTATTTATATAAAAAAACTCCATCAGTTAGGTACATGATGGAGAAGTTCTTAATCTTTTTTATTTTCCAAACCTTCTTGATGTTCTAGTTTGGTTTCTTCAATCCGCTCAACTCTTTCAGCTTTACGTTCTGAAAGAATTGAACTTGGGTCAACCTTAACTTTACCGTCTGCTATTTCTTCTAATGCTTGTCCCACAGAACGTGGTGATTCATACTTAGTTAACATTTTGGAATCACCATCATCAATTTCATGGGCCCGCATTGCTGCTAACACAGATAACGAATAACGAGAATTAACTTGATCTAGTAACTTATCAATCGATGGGTATGAAATCATAATCATTTATCTCCAATCATTTTACGATAACTATCAATTACGCGAGGAACCCGCAAGTGCTCACTATTAACAATTTGTTCAATTCGCTTTACAGCTCGCGGAACTTCATCATTAACAACTGCATAATCATAGTTTGACATCATTTTAATTTCTTGTCTAGCTTTTTCCATTCGTTTATCAATTGTAGTTGTATCTTCTGAGCCACGATGTGTAATTCGATTGCGTAAACTAGACAAATCTGGCGGCGTCAAAAAAATAAATACCCCATTAGGCATTTTTTCTCTAACTTGCATGGCACCGTTCACTTCAATTTCTAAAAAAACATCTGTACCAGCATCTAATGTTTCTTGTACATACCGCAAAGGAGTACCATAGTAATTATCAACATAACGTGCATATTCTAACATTTCACCTTGGCGAATTTGTTCTTCAAACTCATCCTTACTGCAAAAAAAATAATCAACACCATTCTTTTCACCAGGACGCATTTGCCGGGTTGTCATGGAAACTGAATATTTAAACTTATTTGTAGCATCTTTCAACATTGCTTGTCTAACCGTTCCCTTGCCAACACCCGATGGACCAGATAAAACAATCAGCATTCCCTTTGCCAACGACATCACTAACCTTTTACAAATTATTACTTACTATATTGCACTAATTAGTAACTTTTTTCAAGTTACGCAGTTTATTTTTAGAAACAAAAACAAGTGTATCTAGTTATCATGTGCTAAACGTAACAATTCCTGTGCATGTTGTCGAGTAATTGCAGTTACCTTTGTTCCTTCTAGCATATGTGCAATTACATCAACTCTTTCTTGCGGATTCAAATTGGCAATAGCTGCTACTGTGTGTTGTCTGCTGATTTCTTTTTTTACAAGATATTGTTGATCACTCACTGCTGCTACTTGGGGTAAATGAGTAATACATAATACTTGAACATGCTGAGCAATCTGCGCCATTTTTTCGCCGATGGCTTGAGCTACTCTACCACTGACACCTGTATCAATTTCATCAAAAACTAATGTCCCCACTGGCTGATATTGAGCTAATTCAGTCTTCAACGCTAGCATAATGCGTGCTAATTCACCACCCGAGGCTACTTTAGCTAATGGTTTAAGTTGTTCACCTGGATTAGTCCGCAAATAAAATTCAACGACCTCATTACCCTGCTCGGTATAATCTTGCGGCGTTAATCGTACTTCAAAAGTGGTTTTTTCCATATACATTGATTTTAATTGTTTTTCAATCGACTGAGTTAAGTGTTTAGCTGTTTGGTGGCGATTTTGACTTAATTGTTGTGCAGCTTTTTGCAATAGTTGAGTTTGGTGGTGCAACTTTTCTTGTAATTGTTGTGGATCTTGTTGTTCTTGCTGCAATTGCTGTAATTGCTGTTGTGCCTTTTCTCCAAAGGCTATTACTTCAGCAACAGTATTACCGTACTTTTTTTCTAAATCATGAATTAATTGTAAACGTTGCTCAATTTCATCTAATCGCGCTGGATTATAATCTTGTAGTTCCAGTTGTTGAGTAATACGTTCTTGACTATCTTGCAAATCATAATAAGCACTTTCAATTTCTTGGGCAATTTGAGCATACTCATCTTCATACTCACTAATATTTTGCATTGCTTTCAAAACATCACTTACTTGTTCAACAATTCCAGTATTGTTTTGCGCTAAATACGTATAGGCTGTTTGTAAGCTAGAATGAATTCTTTCGAAATTAGCGAGCTTTTTTTGTTCATCGATTAATTTTTCTTCTTCATCGACTTGTAAAGCTGCAGTTTGAATTTCTTGTACTTGAAATTGCAACATGTCTAGTTGCTGAGCTCGTTGTTGTTGATTATTTTGCAAATTAGCTAATTGCTTTTTTAATTTGTGATAAATTTGATATTGAGATTGATAAGTCGCTAAAGGCTGAGCAATTTGTTCAGCTCCAAACTCATCCAATAAGTGCACATGTGTACTAGGATCTAACAAACTTTGGCTTTGATTTTGTCCACTAATATCTACTAAATATTTACCTAATTGCTTTAAAATAGAAACCGGTACTAATTGAGTATTAATTCGACAAATATTGCGTCCATTCGTTTGTAATTCGCGTTGAATAATTAGATTTTGGTCACTAAAGTCAATACCATGTTTTTGGCAAAATTGATTAACCAAAGTTTGATTATTTTTTTCGACAGTAAATAGTCCCTGTACTAGCGCCTTTTGACAACCAGAACGGACATATTCACTTAATCCACGGTTACCCATTAATAAACCTAAAGCATCCATGATAATGGACTTACCAGCACCGGTTTCACCAGTTAAAGCAGTGAGACCATTAAAAAATTGAATATCAATTTTTTTGATAATTGCAAAATCTTGAATAATTAATTCTTGTAGCATTTTACTACCTCAAAATTTATCTTTGCTTTAAATGTTCATATGCTCTAGTCAAAACGTCGGTAATATTGACTTGGGCCGCTTGTTGACCTAGTTGCTGACTCAAACGTAAATGAATTAAGAATTCAATATTACCTTCACTTCCAGTAATTGGCGAAAAATCTAAGCCCAAAACATCGTAATTGTGTTCCAAAGAAAAATTAATAATATCTTGTAAAACTTTTTCATGAACATGATGATCCCGGACCACACCATGCTTACCTACATTTTCTGGTCCTGCTTCAAATTGTGGTTTAATTAGACAAACTGCATCTTGTCCCGGAATTAAAATATGTTGTAACGGTGGTAAAATGAGCTTCAAAGAAATAAAGGAAACATCTGTCATTGCAAATTCCGGTAATCCTTGCGTAAAATCTTCTGGTTTACTATAGCGAAAATTAACTCGTTCCATAACAATAACGCGTGGATCCTCACGCAACTTCCATGCTAATTGATTATAGCCGACATCGAGAGCATAAACCTTGCGGGCACCATTTTGCAGAGCTACATCAGTAAATCCACCAGTAGATGAACCAATATCTAAACATAATCGATCTTTTAAATCTATTTGAAACACTTGTAATGCTTTAGCAAGTTTAAAAGCTCCCCGCCCAACATATTGTTGGTGAGCTCCAGCTTTTAAGTGCAATTGACTGTCACTGGCAATTTTTTCACCTGGCTTATCCAAGCGCAAATTATCAGCATTATAAACTTCACCCGCCATAATAGCTCTTTTGGCTTGTTCTCTAGAAATAAATAAACTCTGTTCAACAGCTAAAACATCAACTCGTTCTTTCTTCAAATCAAAACTCCTCAATCAAAATATTTAAGAGCATCTGCCAAAATACTCTTATCTAGATGAACCGCAGCCAGTTCTTGCCGTGCTGCTTGTACAATTGCTGCTAACTTCTTCTGTGCGGGAGCAATACCTAATAAACGTACATAGGTATTTTTACCTTCCAATTGGTCTTTGCCTACTTTTTTACCCAATTGACTTTGACTACCTGTCACATCTAACAAATCATCATAAATTTGAAATGCCAAACCAAAATCTTGCGAAAAACGCTGTAAATGGACCATTACATCAGCACTGGCCTGTCCACAAAGTGCACCCATTTGTACCGCTGCTGTAATTAAAGCGCCAGTTTTTTGATTATCCAGATGAGTTACTTCTTCTAAAGATAACTTTTTGCCTGTATTAATAATATCAATCATTTGACCTGCAATCATTCCATTAGCACCTGCAGATTGTGCCAAAATCTGGACTAATTGGGTTTTGATTTCAGATGGTAGTTGATTAGCTGTTAACCAGATAAAAGCATGTGTTAACAAGCTATCACCTGCTAAAACAGCACGGGCTGGTGTGAATTTCTTATGATTAGTTAATTGGCCACGCCGGTAATCATCATTATCCATTTCAGGCAAATCATCATGAATTAAGGAATAGGTATGGATAAGTTCAATGGAACCTGCAATTTTAAAATATTCCGTAATTATTGTATTATCTTGCAATGATTTAAGTGTTGCTAACATCAGAAAGGGACGAATTCTTTTGCCACCAGCATCGAGTGAATACAGCATCCCCTCTAATACTTGTGGTTGGTGAACTTCTTGAACTAATTGCTGATGCAGATAGTCATTAAACTGTTTCAAATACTGTTGTTGAAACTCTATAAATTGATTCATTGTTCTTCAGAACTTTCTTTAGTGTCTAATTGAAAGGTTGTTTCTTGTCCATCAGCAGTCATCACTTTAGTCAACTTTTTTTCAGCTTCTGATAAAGTTTTTTCTAAAATTTTGCTCAGATTAATTCCCTTTTGAAATTGATCCATTGCTTCTTCTAACGGGACTTCTCCTTGTTGCAAATTATCGACTATTTTTTGTAATTCATCTAGGTTTTCTTCAAAAGTTTTATCGTTTTTATTATTTGTCATTATTATTGGCCTCAATTTTTAATACTTGTGCTTGAAAACTACCATCAGCTAACTTCACATGAACTTGTTGATCAGGAGTTAATGCCTCAATTTTAGTAATTACTTGCTGTTGATCAGTCACAACTGCATATCCACGCTTTAAAGTTTTTAAAGGACTCAAATTATCTAAATTCGTAACTTGTTGAACCACTTTGTGTCTTTGTTCTTTTAAATAATTACCAAAATTTTGCTGTAAATTTTGACTTAAAAAATTTACATTTTGTTGATAATCAGCAATTTTGGGTATTTGAAATTGTAAGGATTGTTGCAGAATTTGTAATTTTTGTTGCTGAACCTGCAATTTCTGATGAAATAAATCCTGTAAAGAATTAGTTAATTGATCAACCCGTTGAGCATAATCACGATATAAATTCTGGGGGTTCTTAAAAATATAATTATTTTGATACACCTGCAACAACTGGCGCTTTTTTGCTAAAAGGTTTTTCATAGTTTGTACGATAATAGTTTGTTGTTTGCGGATTTGCAAAAGAACATCTTGTAATACTGGAGTTGCTAATTCAGCAGCGGCTGTTGGTGTAGCAGCTCTTAAATCGGCCACTAAATCCGCAATTGTAGTATCAGTTTCATGCCCTACCGACGAAATGACCGGAGTCTTTAATGACAAGATTGCTCGCGCAACTTTTTCTTCATTAAATGGCCATAAATCTTCAATTGAACCACCACCACGTCCAATAATTACAGTATCAAAATCGCCTATTTTTTCTACTTGTTCTAAACATTGAACTAAACTATCTGCTGCCGCCTTACCTTGAACTTGTGCTGGGAATAAAACTAACTGTACCAATGGATATCGCCGCTGAGTAGTAGTGATAATATCACGAATAACTGCTCCCGAGGGACTTGTAATCACGGCAATTTTTTTGGGAAACTTAGGAATACTCTTTTTAGGTAAATCAAATACACCTTCTTGGCGCAATTTCTTTTTTAATTGCTCGTATGCTTGGTATAAGGCCCCAATACCATCTGGTTCCATATGATCTACATAAATTTGATATTGTCCTGAAGCCTCATACAGTGATATATAGCCACTGACCAAAACTTTCATTCCCTCTTCAGGCTGAAACTTGATTTTTGCAAAAGCACTTTGAAACATAATTGCTGAAATTTTTGCATGTTCATCTTTTAGTGAAAAATATTGATGACGAGGCCTCAATCTAAAATTAGAAATCTCCCCTGTTAAATAGACTCGTTTGAGATACGGATCTGCATCAAATTTTCGCTTTAAATATTTAGTTAAAGCGGTCACAGTCAAATATTGCTTATCTACCATGCTGTTTTTCTCGTCTTTCTGCAATCATTACTACTTGTTCTAATAAACTCATCACTGTTAAGGGTCCAATTCCTCCAGGAACTGGGGTAATCATCTGAGCAACTGCTTGCACTTGCTGAAAGGCAACATCGCCAACTATTTTGCCAGTAGCGTCGCGATTAGTACCCACATCAATCACTATACACCCAGGATGTACATATTTAGCTGTAATAAAATTGGCTTTACCAATCGCAACTACCAAAATATCAGCTTGCCGCGTTAAACTTGCCAAATTATCAGTATACGAATGAGCAATAGTGACTGTGGCATTTTCACGCAACAATAAAGCGGCCAAAGGTTTCCCCACAATGGAACTACGTCCCACAATAACCACATGCTTTTTGCTGACAGCTATTTGATAAAAATGCAATAACTTCATAATGGCAACTGCTGTCGTGGGTAAATTGCCTGATTGCCCATTCCACAAACGTCCAATACTTTCCGCTGATTGGCCTTCAACGTCTTTTATGGGAGCAACTTGTTGTCTAATTACCTGTGGATTAATTGCTGCTGGTAACGGTGTTTGAATTAAAATCGCATCTACTGTAACATCTTGATTTAGTTCTTGAATTACTTGCAGTAATTGTTGTTCTGTGGTTTGTTGTGAAAGTGTAATTAATTGGTAATTGATACCTAAATTGCTGGCTGTCTGTTGCTGTCTATTAGCGTACAATAAGCTGGCTTTATCATTGCCAACAATAATTGTTGCTAACGTTGGTATAACCTGTTGTTGGCGTAAAAGACCAATCCGTTTTTGTAATTTGGTTGCTAGCTGTTGTGCTACTAACGTTCCTGATAAAACTGTCGCCATTTAATTCCTTCTTCAAAAAAAGGCGGGATTGGATAATTCCCGCCTTTTTTAATAATGTAACCAAAAATTTATTCAGCAGGGATGAAATTAGATAAAATCCCATTTACAAATTTTTTAGATTCTGGATCGCTGTATTGATCTACTAGCTCTAAAGCTTCATTAACTGCAACTTTAGCTGGTATAGCTTGACTTTCTTTGATTTCAAATAAACCAATTCGTAAAATATTAACATCTACTCGGCTTAACCGCTTTAAGGACCAGCCCTTTTTTAAAAACTGAGTCAAGTCTTGATCAAGTTGTTGTCGATTTTGCCAAACTCCTTGAACCAAAAATCGTAAATATTCGGGACAATTATTAATTTTTGATGCCTGCAAAACTTCCTGTAAAGCATTGTCCAAGTCAGTATCATTAGAACTTAATAAAAACAAAGTCTGAAATGCTAACTCGCGAACTTTATGTCTAGTTACAGTCACTTTTATTCCCACTTTTCTTTGCTATTTGCTTGAGGATACTTGCTTTTCCGCCTTTGCTGCAACTAATCCTACCACATGAACGTTAACCTGGGCCATTTCTATTTCTGTCATATACTGCAATTGTTGACTTAAACTTTTTTGCATTTCCAACGCCACTTGGGGTACAGCTACACCATATTCTAAATATACATAAACATCAGCTGTTAATTTATGATTAGCTTCATCATAAGAAACTGTAACACCCTTGCTATGTTTTTCACGTCCAAATATAGAATCTGCTAAGGTGCCACGCATCCCATAAACTCCGGATATTTTAGATGCTGAAATGCCCAATAGCACTTCTAAAACATCTGGTGAAATATTGATATTGCCTAAATCATTCTTATTTTCTGGGTCAATTATAATATATTTACTATCAGCCATTAACAAGCCCTCCAAAAAAGCAATTATTTATTAGCTCGTGAGCTATAAGTTCCATCGGCGGTATTAATTGTCAATACATCGCCTTCGTTAACAAAAAATGGAACTTGTACTACTAAACCTGTCTCCATTGTAGCTGGTTTAGAACCACCTGATGAAGTATCACCCTTTATACCAGGTTCAGTCGATTCAACTTTCAAATCAACTACATTAGGTAAATCAATTCCTAGTGTTTCTCCACCATGCATAATAATATTCACTTCCATGTTTTCCGTCAAATATTTTAATGCATCGCCCATATTTTCTTGAGGCAAAGAAATCTGTTCGTAAGTAGTAGTATCCATAAATACATAGTTATTACCATCTGCATACAAGTATTGCATTTTTTTATTATCAATTTGTGCGGGTTGGACTTTTTCTGTTGCTCGAAAAGTTTTTTCTTGAACGGCTCCTGTACGCAAATTTTTTAATTTGGAACGAACAAAAGCTCCACCTTTACCCGGCTTAACATGTTGAAATTCAACAATGCGCCATAGTTCTTGATTTACTTCAATGGTTAAGCCATTTTTAAATTCATTAACTGAAATCATAATTAACTCCCTAATATAATGTCTATACTATATCAATTTATCTCATATAAAAGCAAGCCAGACTCATAAATATCTAAGACCAAAATAGTATAAAAAAAGCCGCTTCCGCGGCTTACTTTATTAATCTTCAGTAACAACTGAAACTTGCTTACGATCACGGCCTAAACGCTGGAATCTAACAACTCCAGCCTTTAAAGCAAACAAGGTGTCATCCTTGCCGCGGCCTACGTTTTCGCCAGGATGAATCTTTGTGCCTCGTTGACGATAAATAATCGCACCAGCATTAATATGCTGTCCGTCTGCACGTTTTGCACCCAAACGACGACCAGCTGAATCACGGCCGTTAGCAGTTGATCCGCCCCCCTTATGGTGAGCGAAAAATTGCAAATTCATTTCTAACATAGGTTTTACCCCCTCTTCAAGCGGATTTATCTAAGGTGATTTGTATAAAATCACTGTAATTAGCAGCAATAGACGTACTAATTTGATAGCAACTATCCATTAATGTAACAGCAGCCACAACTTGATCATGCTCTTTAATGTCAGCATAATTGACTTGACATTCCAGATAACCACCCATTTCGTTGTTCATCTGTACTTGAGGCTGCACACCAGCCACATCCTGCAGAGAATTAATTGTTCCAATACTTACTGCTGAAACAGCTGAGCAAACAATATCTTGTCCATAAGGACCAGATTGTGCATGACCAGTAATCTTAAAACTACTAATATTTCCTTGCGGATTACATTTAAACACTGCTTTAATCATAAATTATTATTTAACTTCGATACTTTTAATAACAACTTTTGTATAAGGTTGACGATGTCCCTTTTTCTTGTGGGAATGCTTCTTAGGTTTGTATTTAAAAGTAACAACCTTTTTCTCACGGCCTTGTTTTTCAACAGTGCCGATAACTTTTGCACCTTCAATTGTTGGTGTGCCAATCGTAATTGAACGACTGCCTACTAACAATACTTGATCAAAAGTAACATCTTGACCTTCTTCGACGTCAAGTTTTTCTACAAAAATTGCTTTATTTTCTTCAACTTTATATTGCTTGCCGCCAGTTCTGATAACTGCGTACATGTGTACACCTCCATTCTTAGACTCGCCACATTAGGTGCTTACGCTTAAACCTAGCATGTGCGGTTGCAGCTGTGGGTTCACAATTACAACTGTTTAATCATACAAAAAAAATCTACCCTAGTCAATAGTTTTATTCAATAAACTGATAATGAACCAAATTGTGTAAATCAAACAAATTATTATTGCTATCCGTAAATGTGCCATTCTTTTCACGTAATTGTTGCTTTAAATTGTCAATGGCAACTTGGTCATCGGCATAAACTGGAATTTGCAAAACTCGTCCATCAGAAAAAGTTACTTGAGCATAAATTTTTTTGCGATTAAGACGGCTCTTTTTTATCATTTGCTTCATAGTTTTTTTCTTCATAAATATAATTACCACCTAAATAATTTATCAATATTACTATTGTAATGCAATTTGTTACGGATAACTACTAATATTTTACCATTGTTCGTGATTCCATAATTGACCATCAATTTCAGCTTGAATTTGTTGCATTCGTGATTGTTGTTGTTTAATCGTGGTTTTTAAACCGTACCAAAAAGCACGCTTTTCGTAACTTGTTTCCGTATCTATTAGTTGCTCTAATTGGTTAATTAGCCAGTCACTTTGATTATTCAAGGGTATCGTCCTCGTCTTGTTTAATTAAATTTAAGGTAGTTTGTGCATTATCTAACTCTTGTGTAATCTGAGAAAAGGTTGCTTTAATCAAATTTTTATTATCATTATCAGCTAAATGATGTTGAGTAAAATATTGTAAATACCATTGACTGCGATTTTCTAGCGAATCTGGAAATTGTTGGCTTAAATACCGTTGATAATCCATCAATAATTGGAGTTGCGCTGTTTCTGAAAGATAATAAAATTGGTAAATTGCAAATACCGATAAAAATTTCATTTGGGCTTGTCGCGCCAGCACTTGATAAGGAGTTAAAATCTGATCTAATGTATACCCTACTGCACCGCCGGTTTTAAATGCTTTAGCTGGTTGACCTGTGGTTACTACTATACCTAATTCTTTACCACTTAATGATGTTTGTAAAAATTTATTTGATAAAATTTTAGTTTGCCAATTAATTAGAGAAGCAGGAGCTGTATACCAATACATCGGAAATTGAAAAATTATACGCTGAGCATCTACTAATAGTTGACGTTCTTTAGCAATAGAAAACGTAACTAACTCATCCAAATGATGCCAGTCAGCTTGTACTAATTCTGCTCCCCGTTTTAAGAATTGTTCAGTTGAAGAGTTATCAATCTGCGGATGCGCTACAATAATTAAAGTTTTGATATTATCAACTCTCCTTATATTAATGATATTACTATTATCTATTTTAGTCTGGAGCAATGCAAGAATTATAGTAGCTGTTTCAACTAACCGCTATTCGTCTATTAATTTATAAAATGGTAAAATAGTATTCAATTGGAGGACTTTTATTATATGGCTAGAACATCTTGAAAGCCCTATAATGAAAACGTTAAAATCATACATATTATTGCTTGGAGGAAAAAATGAGAACTTTTCATACAAAAAATAAGCAAACAACACCGTCAAATAATTATTCTAATTATCAAAATTCAGTTTATATTTCGCCTCAAAATAATATTAACCAGCAACCACTTAATCAACCAATATTCAAAAAATATAAAGTACGAATTTTTAATATCTAGTTAGTCCAAACACTGAAGACTATAAAAGCTGTAAATCAGGAGAAGTAATGTGGAAAAATAAAACTACTATTTTTACTCTGCTAATGGTTGCTGTCATTTTTTAATTGCTGGAATATGATATTTAAACGAACAAAAATAATTAAAAATACATGCTTCCGGCTTTTAATTCGACGAAGTCTGAAATTTTAATCAGCAGTCAGGTTGATAAGGCTAATCAAAAGAAATGATAACTATTTTTTCCAATGAGTTACTCCTATGAAGATTTAGAAAACGTTAGAATAATAAGCAAAGTTGTAGTTTATATAGTGGGAATTTAGAAAGGTGGTGAATCCAATTGAGGCCAGTTTATAAAAAACCATGGTTTATCATTGTTTCATTAATTTTAATTATATTTGTTGGGTCGGCACTTATAAGCGGAATAATTGAAGGTATTACACAGCATCCACCGACAGAAAAAGCGTCTAAAAAAACTATTAAACCTACCGCTAATTCTAAATCAGTTAATAAAAATAATAAGCATAAAGCTATACAGGTTTCTAAAAAATATAAGAATAAAAAACGCAAAACCAAAAAATATAATTTTACAAATATAAGTTTAGGCATGAGCGAGGATCAAGTAGTTAAAATTTTGGGAAAGCCACTTAATTCAAAAGAATTTAAAAATAATGGCGAGGACACATTATATTATGGAAAAGATGATTTAGATTTTCATAATTATATTTTAATCGATGGGTCTTCCACCAATATTAAAAAACAAGTTCTAAAGAAACAACGACAGGAAAAACAAAAAATCGTTGAACAAACTAAAGCTCAAAATTTAATAAAAGATGAGCAAATATTAGCTAAAAGCTTTGGCCAAAAACCAGTTGAAGAAATTCAAAAGTATATTGGTTCAGCTTATTCTTCAATAAGAATTGGTGATTCTATGGCATATGGAAAAAAAGCAAAAACGGCTAATGGAACATTTAATTTAATAAGAATTGATAAAAATGGGTTTACCACAGTATATTTAAGCAATCCAAATGAACAATCCAAATTAGGAGAAAAACTATACGAAGGTCAAACCATAGTTTATAAAACTAAACAACCAGTTGTTCTTTATTAAAATATGTAAATCTTGGTTAAATTTAAAAAAGCTTTAGCTAAAAAGAACTACTCATAAGTCCAAATACTGAAGACTATAAAAGCTGTACATATTTTGGAGGAATAAAAGTGCGAAAGTTTAATTCAGGTAATAATAATAATCAACAGCAATCAAATAATAATGGATATCCACCAAATCAAGGCGGTAATTATAATCCGCAATATCCTAATTACAATAATGGAAACGGTAATTATCAGTCACCAAATTATAACCAACCGCAACAGCCCAATCAGAATTATAATCAACAACCAAATTATAATTCACAACCTAATCCTAATAACCAACAAGGGTACTATCAACAACCTAACCCAAATTATAACCAACCACAAAATAATGACGGTTATCAAAATCCTAATGGTGGTAATCAACAGCCACCTATGCCACCTCAAAAACCAAAAAAGCCCTTCTACAAAAAGTGGTGGTTTTGGTTAATTGCTATAATTCTAGTATTTAGTATTGGAGGAGGACTCGGTAATAATTCAAATAAAAAATCAGATAAATCTAATGAGTCTAATAAAACAGAGTCCGTTAAAACTAGATCTACTAATAATTCAAATTCTAACAGTCCTGAAAAAGAAAAGAACCCTAAAACAAATGGTCCAAGTTTAGAAGACTATAAAGCAATTAAACTTGGAGAAAATGATGGTACTACTGATAGTGAGATAGAATCTAAATTTGGTAAACCAAACACTACATCTAGTCAAACTATCGAAAACGTTAAAGCAGATGAGAAAATTTGGAATAAAATTCAAGGCGGTTCATTAGGTGGTAATTTCAATATTGGCTTTTCTAACGGAAAGGCAATTTCAAAAGGAATTTCAGGCTTAAAAGTAACCCGTAATAAAAAGATTAGTCTTGATGATTTTAATTCAATCCAAAATGGGCAATCTGAATCAGATATTATTAATAAATTTGGTCAACCAAATGGATACAGTGAAACTTCTATAGCCAATCACAATAGCAAGCAATTAACATATAATTCTGACATTAAGGGTGATTTAGGAGCTAACTTTATACTTACTTTTACAGATGGCAAAGTAAGTGGAAAAACTCAAACAAGTATGAAATAAAATAGTAAAAAAGCCACATCCCCTCACCGATCAAAGCTTGAGATGTGACTACCACGAAAATACATAGAGTATGCCTTTTCGCATACTCAATTTTATCTAAAATTGGGGGAATAAGCAAATGGCACAAATATTTAAACGTGGCAAAAAATGGTGCTATCGTATTTGGTATAGGGATAAATTGGGCAATAAGCGTTCTACAAGTAAATCTTTTGATAAAAAACGCGATGCCGTCGAACAAGCTGCAATAGCAGAATCTCAAAAAAATACAACTAACCTTTCAAAAAAAGAAACCATTACGTTTTACGAGTATTTTAGTGATTGGATAAAAACTTATAAGACTGGTCGTTTTACTCGTAATACCGAGCTACGATACGTTCAAACGGCGAAATTGATACATGATTTTTTCGGAAACACGCTGTTAAAAGATGTTACACGTTCTGACTATCAAAAATTTATTGATGATTACGCTAATAATAGTAGAAAAAACGTACCTCGCTCAAAAAAATCTGTGGCAAGGATTAACGGCTATATTCGTGCAGCAGTTGCGGATGCACAGGAAGAAAAAATAGTTGATTTTGACTTTACTAGAAAAGTAGTAATTAATGGATCTAAACCAAAATCAAACGAGCATAAATACTTAGAATCGGACGAGGCTTCAAAGCTCAAAAAATACGCATATGAGCATCTTTCACTCAAATCAATATCATTTTATGAAATACTATTTGCATTAGCCACAGGTTGTCGCTATGGCGAAATAGTTGGACTTACGTGGCCAGATATTGATTTCGAATCTAAAACTGTCTCAATTAATAAAACTTACGATTACGTAACTAGATCTGGATTCAAACCGACAAAAACAGCGGGATCTGTTAGAACTATTACTATCAGTCAAAAAACAGTAGAACTTTTGCAGCGGTTGAACCAAGAACAAATTAAGACCTTTTTCAAGCAAGGCTTCCGTAATGAAAAACAACTAGTATTTTTAAACAATAGACACTATATAGTAAGCGACAACGGTGCTAATAAAGTGCTTGAATCAGCGTTAAAAAGCCCTGAGGTTAATGCAAAAAATATTATTACTTTTCACGGCCTACGACACACTCACGCTTCAATTTTGATTAGCCAAGGCGTCGGCGTCGATTATATAGTTGAAAGACTTGGTCATGCAGACACTAGCATAACCTTAAGAGTTTACGTCCATCTGCTAAAAGACAAACGGGATAAAGACAATCAAAAAGCATTGAAAGCTATCAGTGAAATTTAAGGTGCACACAATTGAATGTGCACTTTTTTAGTATCGCTCATAAGTGCCAAATTCTAGGCTTTTTAATGCCTAAAAATATGCACACAATATGCACACAAATTTTATTTCCTTGAAAATTGCACACAATATGCACATAAATCTGTTTTACTTTAACATGGGTGTAAGCCCCTTTTTATCAACGTTTCAAAGCAAAACAAAAACCACAACTCTTTAGTTGAGTTGTGGTTAAACATTGCTTAAATGTCGCAGGTGAGATTCGAACTCACGACCTACGGTTTAGAAGACCGTTGCTCTATCCAGCTGAGCCACTGCGACAAACAAATACTATTATAAAAAAATCAAATAGCATTTGTCAACAATAATTTAAAATCGCTTCAAATATTGATCTCTTTCCCACTCCGAAACAGTCTGACGATACGCAGCCCATTCTAATTCACGAGAATCTACAAAACTTTTATATAAATGTTCACCCATAGAATTGATTACTATAGGGTCCTTTTTCAAGGCCTTAATTGCATTGTGCAAAGTAGAGGGCAAATCATAAATTTTATTAGCTTGTCTTTCCGCTTCGCTCATTGTGTAAATATTACGATTAACAGGAGCTACAGGTGCTTTTTGTTCCTTAATACCTTCTAATCCACAATCCAAAATAGCTGCAATCGCTAAATATGGATTAGCCGTTGGATCAACACTTCGCATTTCCAAACGAGTACCGTTTTTGCGCGCCATAGGAATACGAATTAATGGTGAGCGATTTTTACCCGACCAAGCAATGTGAACGGGTGCTTCAAAACCTGGAACCAAACGTTTATAAGAATTTACCGTCGGATTATTAATGGCTGTTAAACCGCGCGCATGTTCCATCAATCCATTCAAGAAATACATCATGGTTTCAGATAATTGATTATCTGTATTTGGATCATAAAAGACATTACCATCTTTATTAAATAAGGACATATTGATATGCATCCCTGAGCCGTTAATACCTTCTAATGGTTTCGGCATAAAAGTTGCATGTAATCCATGTTTACGTGCCACTGTTCGAACAACTAACTTGAAGGTCTGAATATTATCAGCAGCAGCAATAGCATCAGTATATTTAAAATCAATTTCATGTTGACCTGGAGCAACTTCATGGTGACTAGCTTCAACTTCAAATCCCATTTTTTCTAATTCTAGAACAATATCGCGGCGACAATTTTCCCCCAAATCGACAGGTTCAAAATCAAAGTAGCCTCCATTATCATTAAGGTCTAATGTCGGTTGCCCTTTTTCATCTAACTTAAATAAAAAGAATTCCGGTTCTGGACCAATATTAAAGGTTGTAAAACCTGATCGGTGCATTTTATCGACTACTCGCCGCAGATTATTACGCGGATCACCTGCAAATTCCTTACCGTCAGCGGTATGAATATCACAAATTAAGCGGGCCACCTTACCATGTTCAGCACTCCAAGGAAAAATCAGCCACGTATTCAAATCAGGATAAAGCAACATATCACTTTCTTCTATTCGTACAAAGCCATCAATCGAAGAACCATCCAAAGTTGCTTTGTTGGCTAAAACTTTATCTAATTGATCAATTGGTAATTCAACATTTTTGAGAACTCCATTAATATCAGTAAACATTAGTCGTAAAAATGCAACATCTTCTTCTTGAGCAATTTTACGAATATCATCAGCTGTATACTTGGAAGTGGCCATGAAATATTATCTCCTCATCAATATAAATTATTTGAGTCATGAATGTTCCAGCGTCCGATTTGTAACATTTCTTTACTAAAGATCTTGCGAGCAGCTGTATCACTAACTTCTGCTGTTTCTTGATCAGCAATTGGCGATTGCTTAAGCATTACCCGTTTAACCTCGGCCATTGTCATTCCAGAACTTAGATAATCTTTAATATCCAATAAGCAATCAATATCATTTAAGGAATATAGGCGTTGATTACCCTTGCTCCGTTTAGGATGAACCAAATCAAACTGTTCATAATAGCGTAATTGGCGAGGTGAAAGGCCTGTTAACTTGGAAATCGAACTAACTGGTAAAATAGCCATATTTTTTCGGATTTGTTTTTCATTCATATTCTAACCTCAAACATAGCACTAATATAACAATTAAAAATTTAAGCGTCAATATTTGATGTTAGCTTTGCTGACATGTATTATAAAATATCTGCACAAGCATGCGCAACCGCTATACGCACATGGGAATAAGTCAATCCCCCTTGCAAATAAATAGCATACGGTGGTCGTATTGGACCATCAGCAGATAATTCAATTGTTGAACCCTCAACAAAAGTTCCCGCAGCCATAACAATTTGATCTTCATATCCTTCCATTGGACTAGCTTCTGGTTGAACAAAGGAATCAATTGGTGAATACTTTTGAATGGCCCGTGCAAATTGCACCATTTTGTCAGCACTACCCAAAATAATTGTTTGTATTAAATCTGTCCGTGGTTCATCCCATTTTGGTGTTACTACAAAACCTAGCTTTTCTAATAAGGCTGCTGCAAAAATTGCTCCTTTAATCGCACTTCCAGTGACTTGAGGTGCCAAAAAAAATCCTTCAATCATTCCTCGTAAATAAGGACCGGTAGCCCCTTCATGGCTTCCAATTCCTGGAGCAGTCAACCTAATGGCGGATTTTTCAATTAGGTCCTTTCTACCTACCAAATAACCTCCAGTAGTAGCTAAACCTGCCCCAGCATTCTTGTACAATGACCCAGCCATTAAGTCAGCGCCAAATTCTGTAGGCTCTTGTTCTTCAGAAAATTCACCATAACAATTATCAACAAAAACAATTACTTCTGGCAATCTCTCTTTAACAAAAGCAATCATTTCTGCAATTTGGGCCACCGTATAACTGGGACGTACTTCATAACCTCGCGAGCGCTGAATAGCAACAACGTTGGGTTGAAAATCTGCTAAAGTCTGTGCTAAATGAGAATAATCAACCATGCCATCGGTAGTTAAGGGTTGATATTTAAATTCAATCCCATACTCCTTTAAGGTTCCAGCTTGCCGCTTATTCATACCAATAACTTCTTGGAGTGTGTCATAAGGCTTACCTGTTAAATATAGTAATTTTTGTCCTGGTTGCAAGCACCCAAATAATCCTACAGCAATCGTATGCGTTCCAGAAACAAATTGGGGCCGCACTAAAGCAGCTTGCGTATGAAAAACTTCTGCATAAACTCGATCTAAAGTTTCTCGGCCTTCATCATAATTACCATATCCAGTGGAACCGGACAAATGACTTTCTGACATTTGTTGATGAGTAAATGCTTGTAAAACTTTGGCTTGATTATTATCAATCTGCTGATTAACTTTTGCAATTTGTGGTTGGATTTGTTGATCAACTTCTTGAACAGCTTGTTGAATTTGAGACGGTAAATCTTCTATCCAATTCATAATTTCACTCCTTAAATTTTTCGACAAGTGCAGTTATTTGTTGTAATTGTTGGGGATATTTGATTAAGTCAAACCAATGAATAGTTAACTGATGTCTAAAGTAAGTTAATTGCCGCTTCGCAAAACGACGCGAATTTCGTTTTATCAATTCGACTGCATCTATTTGTGACATTTCTCCAGCAAAATAAGGAAATAATTCTTTATAACCAATACCTTGGCTCGCTTGTGGAGCTTGGTTTCTTTGCTCATAGAGCCAATGTGCTTCATTAATTAAACCCCTATTTAACATTTCATCAACTCGTTGATTTATGCGCTGGTATAATAAAGTGCGCTCAGTGGTTAAACCAATAATTAAATAGTCAAAGTTCGCATGCTGTTGTTGTTGTTGACTAAATTGTTGACCAGTTAAATCCAAAACCTCTAACGCTCTAATAACTCGACGAGTATTTTGAGGAGCAATTTGTGCTGCAGCTACAGCGTCTCGTTGTTGCAACAGTTGCCACAATTCTCTAGCTCCTATTTGGGTTAGCTTTTGCAGATAGTCTTGGCGAATATTAGTTGTGTCTTGGCGCTCTTTGTCACCGCCCAGATTGAGATTATCAACTAAAGCTTTGATATAAAAACCAGTGCCACCGACAATTAGGGGTAATTTTTGTTGATGAGTAATCGCAGTAATTAGCCGGTTAGCTTCTTGTTGAAAATCATAAACAGTATAACGTTGATTAATATCGCAAATATCAATTAAATGGTGTCTAACTCCCTGCATTTCGCTAGGCATAATCTTAGCAGTGCCGATATCTAAGTGCTGATATATTTGCATGGAATCGCCTGAAATAACTTCTCCAGCAAATTTATGAGCTATTTCAATGCTGAGAGCTGTTTTGCCTACTGCTGTAGGGCCAACAATAATAATAACCTTTTTCTTTTTCAAATTAGTTCTCCTAACAATTACTAAAAATTAGCAATTTTAGTTGAAATTACAGTTCAGGTTCGTGATAATAAAAGTTGAAAGATAAGAGGAGGTGGACATTGATGGCACAAAAACATGGAGTCATTAAAGGTATTGTTATTGGATCTTTAGCAACTGCAGGCGCAGTATTAGGTTCAGCTTTAACCTATCGTCAAAAAGTTATTAAACCTGTAAATGATGAAGAAGATCGAATTGAAGCTAATCGCAGAAAAGCTAACCGCAAAGCACACTCAGCACATCATGCCAACTAATAGTAAGTAAGCTTGAAGGGTGGGACAAATTTTGTCTCACCCCTCTTTGTTTGTTCTAATTATTTATATACTGAATAATTAAAGTTTCGTTGTTTTTTTGGTTTTCCCATTCCATTCATTGAAGCCTTTTTTTAACCATTTAACATCTTGAAAACCAAGTTTTTTTAACTTTAAGGCTGCCCTAATACTGAGCGTACTACCTTGTTCGTATAAGTAAACTGGCAAGTCAGAACGTAATTCTGAAGTCAGCATCTTTAATTGTGTATAAGGCAAATTCCGCGCACCTAATATATGACCTGCATCAAAATATTTTTTTTCACGCAAATCAACTAATTGTGCTTTCCGCATTGTTGCTTCAAATTGTTCATTATCGAGCTCACCACCTAATTGCTTGGCTCGTAAACGATAATAAAGCCATGAACCACCGTAATAAATCAAAAAAATCGCAATAACAAGTATTAATGAATTCAAAAATGACACAATCTCCACTCCCGACTTATTTATCTAAGATTAATGATGCAGCCCCAATTACGCCGGCTTCATTACCTAAAGTAGCTAATTTCAAAGTTGTAGTATTTTTAATAGCGGTAAAAACATACTGCTCATAACTTTGTTGAACATGCGACAATAAGAAATCACCCGCGTTGGAAACGCCACCACCAATTACAATATATTCTGGATTTAAAGTGACCGCAACCGTACTTAAAGCTAGTCCCAATTGCTTGCAAACATATTCAATCACCAGTAATGCAAGTAGATCATTTTGTTTAGCCAAGTCAAAGACATCTTTGGAAGTAATATCATCACCGTTATCAAGGTTAGCCTTTAATTGTGAATTTCCAGCATACTCTTGTGCATAATCACGAGCAACTCGTACAACGCCAGTAGCAGAAGCAACTGTTTCTAAGCAGCCCTTTTTACCACAAGTACAAGTATAGCCATTCGGATCAATTGTCATATGACCAATTTCTCCAGCTGAACCACCATTGCCATGAACAATGTGACCATCAACGATAATGCCACCACCGACACCTGTTCCTAAGGTTACAAAGGCTACATCAGCGGCATTATTACCAGCACCTTGCCAACGTTCACCTAAGGCTGCAACGTTGGCATCATTTTCTACTTTGACAGACATTTTGGTACCAGCTTCAATTTGCTGCTTAATTGTCATTGGCCGATCCCAATTCAGATTAAAAGCACTATCAACAGTTCCGGCCTGATAATCAACACTTCCTGGAGTTCCAATCCCAATTCCAGCAAATTGTTCTGGCTGCATTTGATACATTTGTAAATGATGATTAATACTATCAATAATATTAGGAATAATATTATTACCATTATTTAAAATGTCTGTTTGAATACTCCAGCGTTGCTGAATTTCGCCTTGAGCGGTCATAATGGCAAACTTCGTAGTAGTACCGCCTAAATCAATTCCAATTAACTTTTGGTTTTCCATTGTCCTTCTTCATTCCTTGTTCTTCAATTTTATGTTCCCGATTCAATACTAATTTACAAGTTATAAAAGTTGCTTGATCAATCACTTGTTCATGATAGAGTCGATCTAGTTCAATCGCCATCAATTCAATATCCCAAATCCGTTTACCAACATATACATAAATACCAAATTTCTTAAGTACTTGCTGCACATCATATAAGGTATGAATATTGGTTTCTCTCATGCGCGAACTACTCCTATCCTGTACAAAACAATTGCTAGTACAATTAATCCTACTGTACTAATTATACGCCATAATTTTGGTAATGCATTCTTCATTTGTGGAATCGTAATAATCCAACCAACCAAGAATCCCACAAGTGCTCCACCAACATGACCCCAAATATCGATGTCGCCAATAAAAATATCTGCAACCAAATTAAATACAATCAATATTAAAAATTGCTGTGACCATTGACGAATTCCTTGATTATTTTTGAAAATAATTCCCAAAGCTACATACAGACCAAATAGGCCAAACAATGAAGTACTAGCACCAGCAGAAATGGAGTTCTGACTTCCGAAAGCAAAACTCATTAAATTGCCGCCGATACCACTTAATAAATAAATAATACTAAACTTTAAGGGACCATACAAAAATTCTAATTGTTGACCCATGAAATATAAAGTTAACGAATTAATTAAAATATGTTGCCAACCAATATGCACAAAGATTGGTGTTATTAATCGCCACCATTCCCCTTGGGCCACCAAACTATTTACTTTGGCTCCAGAGGCTAATAATGCTGCAATGTTTTGACTGCCGCCTTTAAATATTTCCCAACCAAAGACAACTAATTGAATTATTAAAATTACATAAGTTGCCCATGGTCGCTGTTGAATTTTTCTCATATGAGCCTCGATTCTGTAATAACATGATTCACAGGATAGTCCAGTACATCAATTTCCCAATCAGCGTGTTGAAAAACAATAGGTGGTAAAGCCAAAACAACACTTTGAGTTTGTGGATGCTGCGCTAAATATCGATCATAATAACCTGCTCCAAAGCCGATACGTTGTTTAGTGTCTAAAGCAACTGCTAAAGCAGGAACAATAGTCAAATCGGCCCCTACTGAATTTAATGGATCAATTTCTTCTGGCTCCCAGACTCCAAAAGCCGTTCGTGATATTGATTTTTGTGCCTGCAAATTAAAAAAATCCATTGAATAATTCGAATAAGTTTTGGGAATATAAATACTCTTCCCCAACTGTAAAGCACGTTGAATAATTGGTTGCGTTGGTAATTCCGTGGCCATACTAACGGTGATTGCAATTGTTTGTGCTGTTTGAAAATAAGGTGCTGCAAATAAATTTTGATACAAAGTAGATGGAACTACTTGATTTTGTTTCCACCAATTTTTGAGTTTGGTTGATTGTTGCTTGCGGAATTCATTTTTATTTCCCATTGAATCTCCTTAAATAAATGTGTTTGAATTACAATGATTCAAATTTAAAAGATGAATAAGTAAATTGTCATCATATTGTTAAAAATAATAATCCTTTACCTAATAAAAAAACAACAGGTTTGGCCTGTTGTCTTTATTTAGTTTCGCGATGTAATGTCACTTTACGTTCCCGCGGACAATATTTATTAAGTTCCAGGCGGTCAGGATTATTACGCTTGTTTTTGCTGGTTAAATAATTGCGTTCATGACATTCGGTACACTCTAATGTAATATTTACTCGCATATTAAAACCTCTTTTCTCACTTGAATACGATGCAACTCTGTTATATTACCATTTATACAAATAATTTTCCAGTATTATTGGGAATCTTTTGTATCTGAATCAAAATAACTAGTAATCATACTCTTAACCAGATTTAAATTATACTCGCCTTTTTCGCTACTTAAATTTGGCATGACTACCGCAACTGCTATTTGCGGGTCATTATAAGGAGCATAAGCGACCATACTTAAAGTAATGGTTTGAGCTGGATTAGTGTTATAAGGATTATCTGGGTCATAATAAAATGATTGTGCCGTTCCAGTTTTCCCGGCAATGGCAGGTTTAACATTAGCTAGCTGTTTGGCTGTTGTCCAACCACCATTGCCATGAACTACATTGTAAAATCCGTCTTTAACCACATTCAATTGACTATTATTAAAACCAACCCGATTCAAAACTTGCGGTTGAGTTTGGTTGACAACTGCTCCTAACGAACCATCGTCTCGAGTTTTTTGAATGGACTGTACTAAATACGGACGCATACGATAGCCACCATTGGCAATGGTAGAAACATATTGTGCCATTTGAATTAATGTATAGGCGTCATAGTTCCCATAAGATTCATCAAGTGCTGAACCCACTTTAACTATCCCATCACTATTCATCGTAGGTCCTTCAATTCCACTGCTTTCACCGGGTAAATCAATGCCAGTTTTAATACCTAAACCAAATTGGTTGTAATAACCCCGTAATTTTTGAAAAATATCATCATCAATATGAATATAACTATTTGGCACATATTTCGCATTACCCATTCGCATAGCCAAACGCATCATATAGATATTAGAAGAAAATTCCAAGGCTTTCTGCGCACTTAAAGCACCAAATGTTCCGATAGGGTAAACTGATTTTTTAACTGGTGTGCTTGGTAAATAAATTGGTGAATCTGGTAAAACACTATTTTCCGGTGAAATAGCACCAGACATTAAGCCACCTAAAACAGTAGCCCCTTTCACTGCTGACCCCATAACAAAAGTACGATTGATTACACCTAATGAATCATCAGTCATGTTGCCTGTTTTGGGATTATAGTGAACACCCGACATTGCTAAAATGGCCCCAGTTTTGGGATTGATGGCTACTGCATAAGCACCATCAGAATATTGGGTAACTCCATTCGCACGCGCAGAATCGAATGTATTATGGACAGCTTGATCAACTTTCTTTTGATATTCAGCATCAATAGTTAAGTTCAGGTTATCTCCTTTTTCACCCTTATATTTTTGAATAGAATCAGTAAGTCGATTATTGGTACCTACAGAAATTTGAGTTTGTGACTTGCTCCCCTTTAAAATCGGCTCATATTCTTGCTCTAAATAGCTTGTACCTACTCGATCATTACGCGAATAACCTTCAGCTAAGAGCTCATTAATCCGATTATCAGGCAAGCCTTGCTTTTCTGTAGAAACTTTTCCAATAATACTAGTCATTGAATCTCCCATTGGATATGAACGTTGGGAGTCAATACCCACTTGAATTCCTGGAAGTTCAGTTTGATGTTCACTGACTTGAGCCACTTCTTGTGGTGTTGCTTGATAATTTTTAATGTAAACCGTTGAATATTGATAAGCCGCACTCATTTTAGCAAAAATAGCTGCGGCTTGTAATTGTGCAGGACTTAAATCTGGTTTTTGCTTTTTAACATAAGTGATAGCTCGCCGATACTCATCGCGATCTGGTTCAGCTTGCAATTGTTCTTCGGTCATATTTTTATTGATAACTTTGGTAACTTTTTTATAATTAGATTCTTTGGCCAAATAATAATCAGCCTTGTCACGGCTAGTTAAATTAGAATCATCTACATGAATAAATTTTTGTAATCGATTAGCAATCTGATACATATCTGAAGTTTTTACTGAAGCACTGCGTGTATAAGTAATAGCACTACTAGGCTCATTATTAACAATCAGGCGCCCCTTAGAGTCATAAATTAAACCGCGAGGAACATTACCTGCAATTACTGTTTTATCAGAGCGTTCAACTTCTGCTTGAAACTTGGAACCATTTAATAATTGCAAATATGCCAGTTGGCCAATCAATAACGCAAATAAAACAAAAACAATTACTAAGAGTACATTTAGACGAAAAGGCAAAATCGACTGAGTAGTCTTAGGCTTATTAAGTCGCTTTAAAAATTTCACTAATCAAATCTCCTCAATAGTATACGCATCATTATAACAAAAAAGAGTCAGGGACCAAATATCATTGTACCCCAACCCTTATTATTCGTCCAAAAACTTCTCAAATTAATAATCATCTATTAAAAACAATTATTTAGATGTCTCATCAACAAAAGTATACGTTGGACTATCAACCTTGGCATCATAATCAATTTGCAAATCATAACCTGTGAAAAACCATACATCTTCGTCATTAAAATAATAACTAATCTGTTGGTAAACAACCTCATAATATGGTTGTTGCGGTTTTTGCTTTGCGAAGGCTATTGAATATCCTTGATGGACATTAGTCTTGCCGTATACTTTACCATAAAAATGTAAGCCATCTCCAGGTTTCAAATCAATATTTTCTTGATACCATTGTTGTGCTACTGGACTTATTGTTATTTTCATATTCATCACCAATTAAAATCATACAATATGGAAACGATTTAATCCAGTGATTAGTTTTCAACATTAGTAATTTTAACGATAAAAGATCCCCCTGGCGTCTCAATCGACACTTGATCGCCAACTTTTTTGCCTAATAAAGACTTGGCAATTGGTGAATCATTGCTAATTTTACCATTCATCGGATCGGATTCAGCAGCTCCTACAATTTGGTAAGTCTCAGGTTCATCATCATCTTCTTGAAAGGTAACTTTTTTACCTACTGAAACCTCGTTAGCATCTACCTCATTGACATCAACGACATCAGCATATTGCAACATCGTCATAATCTCCGAAATTCTTGATTCCACGATACTTTGCTCGTCTTTAGCGGAAGAATATTCAGAATTTTCTGATAAATCACCAAAACCTCGGGCAACTTTAATTCGTTCAATGATTTCTGGACGCTTTTTTAATTTCAAGTCTTCTAATTCTTGTTCTAACTTTTGTTTCCCCTCAGCTGTCATTGGATATCTTTTTTCAGCCAATTTTTACACCCCATTTTATAATATGCATTCCAATATAAGCAGGTATACGCCCACTGTCAACTGTTATTTATTATATTTGTGCCCTTGATAAATTAAATATTTGATTTTAGAAGTTAATAAATCAATCGCCACCTCATTAGCTCCACCCTCTGGAATTATTAAATCAGCATAGCGTTTAGTAGGTTCGATAAATTGTTGATACATAGGGCGAACATGTTCTAAATATTGGTCAAATATAGTTTCTAAAGTGTAGCCTCGATGCTCTACATCACGTTTAATCCGGCGAATCAAACGGATATCATCATCAGTATCAACGAATACTTTAATATCCATCAAATCACGCAAACGTTGATCATACAAAGCAAAAATTCCTTCTAAAACAATCACATTGGCTGGTTCTTGATGGCGAGTTTCAGCTGTACGATTACTTTTAACAAAATCATAAATTGGAACTTCAATACTTTCAAAGTTCCGCAATTGTTGTAAATCAGCTACTAATAAGTCTGTATCAAAAGATAATGGATGATCAAAATTTTGCAGCTTGCGTTGCTCATAAGGTAAATCTAATTGCTTATAGTACGAATCCATTTGTAATAATGCAATTGATTGTTGGCCAAGTTCTTTAATTAAGCGTCTGGCAATGGTTGTTTTACCACTACCAGATCCTCCACTGACACCAATAATCAATGGTTGTTTTGAAGATGAACTTTGCTGAGACATCAACTTTCTCCTATCAAAAGGGATTGAGACAAAATATTTTCTCAACCCCTTTTTATATATTCAATATTTAAAATTTTATAAAACACAAAACTTGCACTAATAATACCATAAATAATTAGAACACACCAATACTATTGGTTAATTGACGCAACATTTCTCAAATGTTCTGCATAATTTGTAGAATAGAGAACTTTTCCAGTTTTCAAATCAGCTACAAAGAACAAGTACCCTTTATCACGCTCAGATGGATTTAAGACATCCACTATCGAATTAATACTTGGTGAATTAAACGGACCTGGGCCAAATCCAGGATTCTTATATAAGTTATATGGTGATTTTATCTTAACATCATGACCATTTAAATGGCGTTTATGCTTATTCATAGCGTACATTACAGAAATATCGGACTGTAAAGGCATATTTTGATCCAAGCGATTAAAGAACACTCCAGAAATCAGGCGCCGATCTTTTTCAGTAACACCTTCACGTTCAATCAAAGAAGCAAGAGTTAATGTCTGCTGCACAGTTAAATCTTTTGCTTTCATCTGATCATAATAAGGTGTTAATTCTTGGTTAGTTTTCGCTACCATTTCTGTCACCAGTTTTTCTAATGACATCCCCGAATAATATGGATAAGTAGCAGGAAATAGATAACCCTCTAAATGATAACGAACATCCTTAGATTTCATAGTCGAGTCTAATAATTGCGGATAAGTGTTTTGCAATTGCTTCATAAATTTTTGATTTTTCATTAATGCTAAGAATTCCTTTTTACTATAAGGGGTATTCTTACTAATGACATCACCAATTTGTTCAATCGTTACACCTTCTCGTACTAATACATTATTATCAGGACGGGCAATGTGCTCAGAACTACCACCCTTTTGCAAACGTGCGACAATTTGAGTAAGTGTCATCGAAGGCTTAAAAGTATAATAGCCGGCCTGAAAATCAGTATAATTATGAGATTTGACATAATAATTAAAAACAGTTGCACTGCGAATAATTTTCTTTTCCTGCAAACGCGAAGCAATTTCCTTATTGGATGAGCCAATAGGAATTTTCACTTCTATTTCTTGATGGTTATTGCTGTTCATCGGCTGTAATGATTCTTGAACGTAATTGTAGCCTAAAACACCAAAAGTTACGATTAGAATAGCAATGATTGCTATAATCCAGCCCGCAATACTATTAACAACACGATGTTCTGAATCACGTTGCCGCTTTCTTTGTATAGAAGTATTTCTTTCTGGTACATCAGGTTTATTATTTTTGTCTGAATTAGCCAAAGATGGTTCCTCCAAATGTTAATCTCAAACAATAATTATACACAAGTTTAACCATAATGGCGGAAAAATTAACGAATTTCTGCTCCAAATTGTTCTTGAAGAACTTGTTTAACCCGTTCAAAATGCTGATTAACTAGTTGATCAGTTAAAGTAGCTTCGCGATTTTGGAATGTTAAATCATAAGCAACTGACTTATAACCAGATTTAATATTTTTACCAGCATAAATGTCAAATAATTTAATGTTTGTTAGGTATTTCCCTCCTGCCTGCGCAATAGCCGCTTCTAAGGCTGCATGAGTGACAGTTTGTGGTACTAAAATTGCAATATCACGTGTAACTGCTGGGAATTTAGCAGCTGGAATATAGATATTATTTTTATCAGGTAAAGCTTCAATTTCATCAAGATTTAATTGGAAAACCACAGTCTCTGGCAAACCAAGTTTTTTAGCATAACCTGGATGAACTGTGCCTATAAAACCAACAACATGCTCATTCATCAAGATTAAAGCAGTTTGTCCAGGATGTAATTGGGCAATACTATCGGTGGCTTGATAAGAAATTTGAGCTTTTTTATTTAAACCTTGCAATAATTGATCAACATCACCCTTAACAGCAAAGAAATCAACTGAACGGGCCGAATTTTGCCAATTCTGATCTTCAATATTTCCTGTTACTGCGCCTGCGATAAATTCCACTTCGTGCGGACGAACAGCTTGTTCATCATTTTTAGGAAAAACTCTTCCCTGCTCAAACAAAGCTAAGTTGATTTGTTTACGTGCCACATTATATAAAATATCATCTAACAAACCACTAATTAAATTAAGACGTAAATATTCGTGATCATGGGTCATAGGCCAGTCAACTTTAGTAACGCATTGATGTATATCTGAAAAAGCTGTTGCCTTTTCTTGAGTAGTTAAAGCATAACTAATGGCTTCATCATAACCTAATGAACGCATTAAGCTACGAGCACGTCGCAAAAATTGTTGATGCTGGTTATAGCCACCAACTGTTTGTGGACCGACAGGAAGTGTGCTTGGCAACTTATCAAAACCATAAATCCGCACTACTTCTTCGATAATATCAGCTTCGATACTAATATCCCAACGTCTCAAAGGCACTGTAACTGTCATCTGCTCGTCATTACCACTAGCCGCAAATCCTAAACGTTCCATGATTGCTTTTATTTCACTTGTAGTAATGTCGGTACCTAAGACATGATTAATATGTTTAGGAGAAACTTGGACCACAATCGGATCTAAAGGTGCTTGACTACCCACAATTTGGTTATTAAGAACAGTAGCCGAACCTAATGTTTCTAGTAAGGATGCCGCTTCATCTAATGCTTCAGCTGTAGCAGCTAAGTCTACTCCCTTTTCAAAACGTGTAGAAGCATCAGTGCGTAAATTGTGTCTTTGAGCAGTTTTACGAATCCGTATTGAATCAAAAACTCCAGATTCTAAAACGACTGTAGTGGTACTGGAAGCAATTTTGCTTTCATTGCCTCCCATAATTCCTGCTAAGCCTAAAGGACGTTGTTCATCAGCAATTACAATATCTTGTGAGTCTAATTCATAATTATTACCATTTAAAGCGGTAATTTGTTCACCAGCTTGAGCTAAGCGAACAATTAATTGTTTAGAATTGAGACGATCATAATCATAAGCATGCAAAGGTTGCCCGTATTCCAACATCACATAATTAGTAATATCTACTACATTATTAATCGGCTTAATCCCATTATTCCATAAACGACGCTGCAGCCATAGAGGACTGGCTTGAACTTGAACATTTTTAACGATGCGAACACGATATGTTGGAGCCAAATTTTCATCAGCAACTTTTACAGTTAACAAATCGTTAGCTGTCTCATCACTTTCGTGTACTTGAGGCTGATCAAAATGTGGTTTCTCATCATACATGGCAGCCACTTCCCAAGCTGTGCCCCGCATACCTAATGTGTCAGCACGATTAGGTGTAATATCAAAATCTAAAATGGTATCATCCATTCCTAAATATTCAAAAACTGGTTCACCAATTTTTGCTTGTGAATCTGCTGGAAAGACATAAATGCCATCTTTATATTCATCTGGAACTACCGCTTCATCAAAGCCAATTTCTTGAAGGGCACACAACATGCCTAATGATTCCACACCGCGAAATTTGCCTTTCTTAATCTTTTCATTGTGAGCAATTCTAGCCCCCGGCAAGGCTACAATCACTAATTGTCCAACTTGTACATTCGGAGCACCACAGACAATTTGTGTTAGTTGTTCTTGACCTACATCAACTTGGCAAACATGCAAATGATCAGCATCAGGATGCGACTTTACTTGCATAATTTTACCTACTACTAACTTTTTCAAGCCCGCACTAGGTTGAATAATCTCATCAACTTCAATTCCTGTAACGGTTTCCCGTTCTGCAATTTGTGCTGGCGTTTCCGGCAAATTTACATATTCAGCTAACCAATTTGTTGAAATCTTCATCTACTATTCCCCCTGAAATTGTTCTAAGAAACGGACATCATCTAAATAGAAATCACGAATATCATTAATGCCATATTTCAGCATTGCAAAACGATCGGGCCCCAATCCAAAAGCAAAGCCACCATATATTTTGGGATCTACACCCGCATTAGTCAAAACGTTCGGATGGACCATCCCAGCTCCTAAAACTTCAACCCAGCCGGTATGTTTGCATACAGCACATCCTTTGCCCCCACAAGCAAAGCAAGAAACATCAACTTCAACTGATGGCTCTGTAAAAGGAAAATAACTTGGACGCAAACGAATTTTACGCTCTTGTCCAAAGACATGACGTGCAGTTAATTCCAATGTTCCTTTTAGATCAGCCATTGTAATATGCTTATCAATAACTAAACCTTCAATTTGATTAAATTGATGCGAATGAGTGGCATCATCAGTATCGCGCCGATAAACTTTTCCAGGACTAATCATCTTCAAAGGCCCTTTGGAAAAATCATGTTTCTCTAATGTTCGAGCTTGTACAGGCGAAGTTTGTGTCCGCATTAGTATTTCTTTAGTAATATAGAAAGTATCTTGCATATCACGTGCGGGATGATCTTTAGGTAAATTCATCATTTCAAAATTATAATGATCTTCTTCAACTTCAGGACCATTGACTACTTCATATCCTAATCCAATAAACAAAGCTTCAATATCATCCATTACTTGAGTAATGACATGCTTAGTACCTAAATGACGCTGACGCCCTGGCAAGGTAACATCAATTTTTTCTGCTTGCAATTTGCGTTGTGTTTCTTGTTCTTCTAAATGTTGCCGAGCTTGGTCTAAAGCCGCTTGTAAATCATTGCGTACTGTATTGGCCAATGCACCAACTTGTGGACGTTCTTGTTCTGACAAATCTTTCATTCCTCTTAAAGCTTGGCTTAAGGGGCCTTTTTTGCCTAAAAATTTGATACGGATATCGTTCAATGTATCTAATTGTTTGGCAGCTTTAATTTGCTGTAAACCTTGCTCATGTAAATCATCTAAGACTTTTTTAAGTTCCATGATTGCCTCCTAAAATAATTTTTCAGTAAATAAAAAGCCTCGTCCCTGAAAGGGACGAAGCTTCGCGGTACCACCCTAGTTTGTCTATCGATATAGACACACTTAATTGTCGAATAACGCCGACTAACGTTTGTGACTCCAGAGTGAATTCACACCTAGTTTAATCAATTGTTCTCACTTCATCAATTGTCCCTGTTAATAAACTATATTGGTACTACTATTTTCCTTCATCGTCATTAATCACATTCTAAAACTTTCTCATCAAAATTTCAATTTTTATTTTAATTGTAATTTTCTTTTCCATAATAATAATTTGGGTGCCATCGCTTCTTGAATCGCACACTCGTCATCAACTAAACCAACAAGCAAGCTTTCCCAATAACGAGGCATTTGCGTAGTAGATCCAAACATATGCTTAACTATAATATCAGCTTCCATTGGTGACAAAGTAGTTAACTTAGCGGCATTATTGAGCGCAATATGTGCATGAACATAGGAATGAGTCCGAAAATCCATTTGTTTAGGATCCCAATCATAATAAAATAAGTCATGCAATAAGCCACCTCTAGCCAAAGCCCGAGTATTCAGATGCCATTTCTGACCTAATAAATAGCTACGATAAGATACACTAATCGAATGCTCCAAGCGATTGGAATAATGGTGTTGCTTAATTGTCTGTAAGCGTTGAATCTCAGGTTGAGCCAACAAATCACTTACTAATTCCAAATACTGCTGATCTTGATGCCAATCCGGAACTTTCATATTTTACTGACCTCGATATATTATTAAAGATTAAACATTAGAATACCAGCTGCAATCGCGACATTCAAGGATTCAGCTTGACCAATTAAAGGAATATACAAATTTTCATCAGCCAACTGAGCTAAATTATTGTTCATCCCTTGAGCTTCATTGCCCATAATTAATGCTAAATTCTTGGGTGCTTGTACTTGATGGTAATCTCGAGCTTGTTCATTAACTAATGTTCCATAAACTGTTACACGATTTTGCTTAAAGCTGGTAATTATTTTCTGTAAATTGGCTGTTAAAAGCTGCAAATGAAATTGACTCCCCTGCATAGAGCGCTGAACTTTAGGAGCAAATAAATCAGCACTATCTTTACTTAAGATAACCCCTTGATAGCCGGCAGCATCAGCAGTTCTAATCATAGTTCCCACATTGCCTGGATCTTGAATCCGATCTAATAACAACCATTTACCTTGATAATCAATATTAGGATCTGTGGGCGGCAAAGCAACTACAGCAAATATTCCTTGAGGAGTGACTGTTGCACTAAGATGTTTAGCAACCGAATCACCAATTTGAACACATTGATCATATAATTGTTTTACCAAATGATGCTCATCATGATTTAAAAAATTTTCGGTAACTAACAATTCTTCAATCACAATATCATTAATAAGAGCTTCATGTACTAAATGTTCTCCTTCAATTAAATAGCGCTGTTGTTGACGCCGACCCTTTGCATTCGCCAATTTTTTAATTTCTTTAATTTTTTCATTTTTAACTGATGTAATATATTCCATAATAACTTCCTTTCAGATTTATTTTACCAGATATTTTGGTTTATAGCCGCTTTCAGTTATAATAAGATTATTGTGAGGTGATTAAATTGACCGATAAACATGTCGCAATTGATGTTTATGGATTAGTTCAAGGAGTAGGTTTTCGTTATATGACTTTAACTTATGCTCAAAAATATGGTATTGTAGGTTCCGTAGCTAATCGAGCTGACGGTAGTGTGCACATTGAAGCTCAAGGACCTGCTGAAAACTTAATGACTTTTTTAGCAATTGTTAAAAAAGGTCCTAGTCAATTTGCTCAAGTTGATCACGTCAGTGTTGAGCCTCAACCTTTAGCTCAATATACAAAATTTTCGGTATCATAAACTAAATTTGGAGATAGCTTAATGAAGAAATCTGTTCGTCGTATTTTATTATTTGCTGGCCTTCTGGGCTTAGTGCTCTTAACTGCTGCTTGTTCGCGGCAAGGCGTTAGTGCCGCTACAAAACCTCCTACTGGAGGTCCTTATGGTTTTATATATAAATATTTGGCCGTGCCCTTTCAGCAATTAATTTTATATACATCTAAAACTATTGGTGGCAAAGAAAGTTACGCTTGGGGTATTATTATTATTTCTTTTGTTGTTCGCTTGGTATTACTGCCCTTGAGCTTAATGCAGTCCAAAAAATCTGTAGTTCAGCAAGAAAAAATGAAAGTTATTCAGCCGCAAATGCAGCTGATTCAAAAGCATCAAAAAGATGCCACAACGCAAGAAGAACAAGCTCAAGTTAGTCAATTAATGATGGAAGTCTACCGAAAAAATAATATTAAATTAACTGGTGGTATTGGTTGTTTACCATTGTTATTACAATTTCCAGTCTTTATTGCCATTTATCAAGCTGTGCAATATTCACCTGAAATTTCCAAAGCTACTTTTTGGGGCGCACCTTTAGCTAAACCCAGTTTGATTATTACTATTATTGCAACACTGTTCTATGTTATTCAAGCATGGATGTCCACCAAGACAATTCCAGAAGAGCAAAAGCAACAAATGCAAATGATGTTGTTAATGAGTCCAGCAATGACTTTCTTTATTAGTATGGTTTCTTCAGCTGCTTTAGCACTGTACTTCTTAATCGGTGGGGTAATCATTGTGATTCAACAATTACTCAATGATTTTGTAATTACTCCGCGAGTACGTAAACAAGTTGATGCCGATATTAAAGAACATCCAGTAGTTACTGTTGTTACTGAAGATACTTTTAAAAAGATGGGTAGCCAACAATCCACTGCAACTAATAATTCAGCTGTGAAACAACAAGAAGCAATTATTCATCAACGTAACCGCCAGCGCAATGCGGGCAAACAGCAACACAAAAACAAATAGTTATTAAAAAAGCCTTGGATCATTTTATCCAAGGCTTTTATTGTATCTTTTGATTAATTTGTTGAGTAATTTTTTGATTAATTTGCAATTGCTCTGCTTGTGCTGGTTCATAAGGACCGCGGCCACTGGCCTTTCGTTGCTGCTGAAAATCAGTATTAGCTAATTTTTTAATAAAATCACTATTAGCCAGTTGATATTTACCTGTTTGTTTATCTTTTAGCCATAAGCTCTGTTCTTCCCAGACCAAATTATAAATATTTTTAGCAGGGATGACTCCTTTCATTTGGGGAAAGTCTTTTTGAGAAACTTTATTTAAATCCAATACTACCTGTGTACCAATGGTAGGAATCGGTAATCCTTCCTTCTCAAACAAGCTAACCTGTCGGCGTTGCTGAGCAGATAAGGTATTAGACCATTTGTTTTTATTCAATTGCGCAATGATTTTTTGCTTTCCTTGTAATCCACCTACTTGATAATAATAAATAGACTTACCAACTAAATTATGACTTTTTTTAACTAATGAACGATTGATATTCACTTGCAATATTGTGAATGGTGGTTGATTATTCTCTGATGGTAATGTAATCCAATTAGTAACTACTCCTTGAACTACTGCATCTGATAATTTTACCATTTGTTGATAATTACTTCGACCCAGTCCATCACTGGCTGGGCTGTCGTAGGTGGAAACTGTCAGATTTTTTAAAATGGCTTGTTGTTGTTTGCCCTTTAATTGAGATTGCTTGAGAGTTTTTTGATAGTTAGACATGTTAGTTGTAGAAGTCTTGTGCGCTTGTTGGGCACTAGCACAGCCACCACTCACGAAGAAGATTATAATCATCGAAATTAAGGCTAGTAAACGATATTTTCTTATCATAAAAATCCTTTCCAGAATTATTTTTGTGTATGCTTTTAAATTAAGGCGTTCATCCGTTGATCAATATGTGCTTCAGAATTTTCAGGTTCAAAGCCACTACCACAACCGTTATTTCTAATAAGTACTGTCCGTTTTTATTCTTGACAAAAATACTTTTCCCCGAATATACAGGCATATAATAAGGTTCTTTATGCCATTGGTTCCCTTTAATACAGGTGTGAGAACTATTGCATATTGCTGGTCAAATTGTAGTAAAGGTGAATCACTATCCATAACAGTTACAATTTCCGAAGATTGTGCTGCTTGTAGAGAATTAGCAGTTAACTTTCACCCATAAACAAAGCTTTGAATTCTGGTCGCAAATAATGACCTGCTAGTATTTTATTAACACGTAAAGTTGCTAGCGTAGACGGATGTGCAAGCACTTCTTTATTCCCTTTAGATTGCGTGGCACTTTTTCTTTTTTCACTAAATCAGCAAAATTATCGGGATAATCTACAAACTCTAGCTGACCTCCAGCTTTAATTAGTTCACCCTTATAGAAATGTTTTTGTTTTGTCATTTGTTGAGCAGGTTGTAGTGACTGTTTTTGACCACCACTGCTGATTGTAAAAATACACATCAGCAATATGATAACGGATACAATTTTTTAAATAAAAACTCCTTTAATTCACATCCTTTATTTAGTATAGGAAATTTAGCAAAACAAAACAATAAACATTTATAAGCTTTTGTTTCATTTTATATATTAAATTTCTTTTGTAACTAAAAAAGTTCGCCTTGATAGCGAACTTAATGTTTATTTTTTTTAGAAGTCAAAGGTAAATTTACACGAAAAATAGTCCCAGAACCAACAGCACTTTCGGCCGAAATATTGCCCTTATACATTTCAACAATTTTTTTAGCAATCGATAAACCTAGTCCATTACCACCACTTTGACGTGAACGAGCTTTATCGACACGATAAAAGCGATTAAAAATCCGTTTTAAATCTTCTTGCTTAACACCGACACCAAAATCTTGTACGGCAATTGCCAACATATTACTCTCTGTAGAAACAGACAGATTAATCTCTTTACGATCACGTGAATATTTAACCGCATTATCTAATAAAATAACTAAAATTTGCATTAAATGGTTGCGATAAATTTTAACTATGGTTTTAGGTGGAACTGTATCGTCTAAGTTTATTTTAAAATCAGGATGCAACATAACAAAATCGTTATACGCTTGATGAATAGTTTCGTTGGCTTGAGTTGTTTCATTAACATAATTATTTTCAATTTGTTCAGCTCGTGTTAAATCTAACATCTCTTGAATCAACTTTTTCATACGATCAATTTCACTAACCGAAGCATCAATCGATTCTTCCAAAACTTGTGGATCATCTTTTCCCCAGCGTTGTAGCAATTTTAAGTGCCCTTCAATTACTGCTACGGGAGTCCGTAATTCATGCGAAACGTCTTCTACAAACTCTTTTTGTTGATTAGTATAATCTTGCATTCGATCTAACATATGATTAAATCGATCTACTAAATCTGTAATTTCATCATTAGAGCGCTGTTGTGGAATTCTAGCTGTGGAATCAGGATCGTCATTAATTTGGTCGATTGTTCGATTAATTTGTTTAATTCTTCGAACTAGCGGTTGAGTTAATAAATACCCAAGTATAATACTCAATAATATCGCAAACAAAATAACTAATAACATCTTTTGATTCAACTGCCGGAAAGTTCGATGATAATTGCGCATACCATTAGTAATTTTAGCGTATCCAATAATTTGCTTAGTACGTTCAGAATAAATAGGCATCAAGGCTCGTAAATGTTTTAGACGTTGCGCATTCCTTTTGACAACTGTGATTTTGGTCGTTGTAGTACGTTCGAACTTTGTGTCAATATTACCCATTTTAAATATGGGTTTGCCATGAGTGTCAAATAATACCAAAGACAAATCTCCACGAGCTAATTGCTTAGTTAAGCTATCGCGGTAAAAGTCTTCTGGACTTTCGGTAACTAATCGTCCATGTGTATCATGAAAATTGCGCTTAGTTTTAGGGGCCAAGCGTCGTTGCACTTGTTGACGGGTTAAGGGAGCTTGATAAACATTAAAGCGACTATCAACTGCTGAAACCGTATCACGAACATTATTTTCTTCATTATGCAACAAAGCTTGTTCGATAGAAGTATAAATTAAAGTCGCAAATAATCCAAAAACCATAAAAATGGCCAAGCTTAATAAGCAGGTCCATTTAAAGCGGATGGTCAATCGCCAATTTGCTATTTTTTCCTTCATGGCCGAACAACGTAACCTGTTCCACGAACAGTTTGAATGTAGCTTTCTTTATCAGGAAGATCAATTTTGTTACGTAAATAGCGCACATACACATCCACAATATTGGTCTCATTTTGTTTCATTTCACTGCCCCAAACACTCTTTAGCAATTGTTCGCGACTTAATACTTTACCCATATTATTCAGTAAAGTTAAGAACAAATCATATTCGCGCCGAGTTAACTCAATGACTTTACCATTACGGCTTAAAGTATGAGCTTCTTTATCCATAACTAAGTCCCGGTATTCAATCTTGGTAGAATGAGGGGCCATTTTTTGGTCTTCAATATCAATTCGCCGTAACAAAGCTCGCAAACGTGCTAACAATTCTTCAATCGCAAAGGGCTTGACAATATAATCATCTGCCCCATGATCCAAGCCGGAAACACGATCAATAATAGAATCTCTTGCAGTCATCATAATAATAGGAGTGCTTTTTTCTTGACGAACTCGCCGACAAACTTCTAATCCATTTAGGGTTGGTAACATTAAATCCAATAAAATAACATCCCAATCCTCTGCTAGTGCAGCATCCAAGCCCTTACGTCCATCTAATTCAACTCGTGTTTTATAGCCTTCATGCTGTAATTCTAGTTCAACAAACCGAGATAAATTTTTTTCATCTTCAATAATTAAAATTTTTGCCATTACACTACTCCAAATCTTAATAAAAATTAATTATATTATACATTTCAACATTATCTTACCACATTAGCATCTATCTGAATGAGCAAACCCTAAAAATATCCTTAGCTAATTACAACCAGAAAAAAGAGCTGGGATAAATACTTTTTTCGTCCTAGCCCTTTAACTTATAAAAATAAAACATTTCCATTCATTATTGTTCTTCATACCAAGGATAGTGGAAAATCCCATCTTCGTCAACTCTTTGATAAGTGTGTGCGCCAAAATAATCACGTTGTGCTTGGATTAAATTAGCTGGCAAAACAGCTGCACGATAAGAATCGTAATAAGCAATTGCCGCAGAAAAAGCTGGAACTGGAATACCTGATTGCACAGCCCAAGAAACCACTTCGCGAGTAGCATCTTGATACTTATCGCAAATGTCCTTAAAGTAATCATCTAATAATAAATTATCTAAATCAGCATTTTTGTGGTAAGCGGCTGTAATTTTTTGTAAAAATTGTGCTCGAATAATGCATCCAGCCCGCCAAATTTGAGCAATTTCACCATACTGTAAATCCCAATTATAATGTTCAGAAGCGGCCTTTAATTGAGCAAATCCTTGTGCATAACTCATGATTTTACTAAAGTACAATGCTTGGCGAATTTTTTCAGTAAAATCGGCTGGTACTTTGATTTGTGGTAATTTAGTAGCTGGTAAAATATTATTAGCAGCTAAACGTTCATCTTTAAAAGTAGAAATATAGCGTGCATACACAGCTTCTGTAATCAATGATTGTGAAACTCCCAATTCTAAGGCACTTTGTGAGCTCCATTTACCTGTTCCTTTATTACCAGCTTTGTCTAAAATCAAATCTACAATTGGTTTATCAGAACCGTGATCATCTTTTCGAGTCAAAATATCGGCAGTTATTTCAATCAAATAACTAGATAATTCTCCTTTATTCCAGTCAGAAAAGATATCTGCTAATTGCTGTGGCTTTAAATGGCCAACTTGGCGCATTAAGTTATAGCTTTCAGCGATTAATTCCATATCTCCATATTCAATTCCATTATGGACCATTTTGACATAATGACCAGCTCCATTAGTACCAATATAGGTAACACATGGTTGGCCATCTTCAGCTTTAGCAGCTATTTGATTTAAAATCGGTGCTACTAAATCATAAGCCTCTTTTTGACCACCAGGCATTAATGACGGACCTTGAAGTGCCCCTAATTCACCACCAGAAACACCCATACCAATAAAATTAATCCCCGATTTATCTAAACGGGCATTACGCTCGATGGTATCTTCAAAAAAGGTATTTCCACCATCAATTAAAACATCACCACGATCTAATAATGGTAATAATTGATCAATAACGGCATCCGTTGGTTTACCTGCTTTGACCATTAAAAGAATCCGGCGCGGCTTTTCTAAAGATTGAACAAAATCTGTCAGTGTATAACTAGGCACTAACTTTTTGTCAGGATGATCGGCCATCACTTTTTCAGTTTTAGAACTAGTCCGATTAAAAATGGCTACTGTATAACCACGACTTTCAATATTTAAAGCTAAATTTTTACCCATTACAGCCATACCAATAACACCAATTGTTGGTTTACTCATTAAAAATCTGCCTCCTTATGACTGACTACACTCAAATCTTATCAAAATTAGTTTCAAAATAAAAGCTTCTATAGCTTATTCGTCATCAGGGGGTAACAATTCTTTTAATTTATCCCACTGCGAGTTACCAGCTTGTTTGCGATTTTTTTGATATTGATCTTCTGAAATCACTGTCCATTCTTTGCCACTGGGCATTGTTCCCTTTGCTTGTTCTTCGGTTGTTAAAACCTGACTAGGAATACTTAATAATATATTATCCTCAATTGCTGATTGAAGGTCTAATTGCTCATTTTCCAAAGGAATAATTAATTCTTCTGGTTGACTATCTGTATCATTGTTCGTGTTCAAATCTGAACTATAAAATTCCTGTACATCGATATTAATTGGTAATACTACTGGTTCAAAACTTCTTGTTGATGGATAAGTCAGTTGAGTTTTTATAGACAATTGACTATAAATAAGTCCTTTTTCCCAACCAAGAGTTCCATTGACTGTTACCGGCTTAACAGCAATGATTTGCGCATCTCGTTGCTGCAAATCTTTTTCCAAATTGAGTGTTTGTTGAATTGTTAACGGATGTTTGCGATATTTTTCTAGCTGAGCTGTCGTATAAACTAACATAAAAACCTACTTTCTGATCAACGGCTGACGGCCAAAATTCTGTTCCGGCGCCCCCACCAAATTCAAAATTCGATCACCAGCAACTGAACGCGCCATTAACCCCCTACCATTACCTAATTTTTGTGTTACTTTGGTAATCAACGGCATAGATAAATTTTTTTTAATAGTGTGTAAATGCTGTTGTCCTCGCCAATTAAAACCCAAAACGTGTAAGTAACGCTGCTTACGCATGGTTTGCATTTGTTCAGTAGTTATATTTAATAAAGTATAAAGACATAACCGACGCAAACGTGCATAAGTATAGCGTTTGCTCTTAGATTTCTGCAAGAAATCGGCCAAGTCCACTGCTGATACAATTTCATGCTGAAATTTGTACTCAAGGCCTTCATTCATTTGATAAATTTCACCTAATTCTGCAATACTAGCAGTTAATAAGCGATATTTTAAAAAAGCAAAAAAATCATTCCAACTATAAAGTTTTGAAGAAGCGATAATTTTTCTTGCTGCAATGGGTAATGATATTTGGCAATCTTCTCCAGCTAAAAGAGCTTGTCGAATCGCCGAAGCACTAGAATATTTACCATGAAGACTACTTTCATTGTGTTTAGCTTGGCCATTGCGTTTTAGTGGATATAATTGCACCTGATAACTCAACTTTAAGCAAGCTTGCGCATAAGCCAAGCCCAACAATTGATTTGGTTTTGTAATCTTCATACCTAATTTTTGTTCAATTATTTGATTAAATTGAGTTGCATAAGTATTACGAAAATCAACAAACTGATCTGACGTATTAGTGACCTGTTGAATTTGTTGAGCAAGTTGATAATAGTCTAATTTTGGATATTCACTACCAAATACTAAAGTATCCACTTGCAATTGTTGTAACAGACGTAGCGCTTCTTCTGCAAAAATATCAGCTGGTTGCACAGCCCCATACACCGGTAATTCAACAACTAAATCTACCCCGGCATCCAAAGCCATCTGCGTTCTTTGCCACTTATCTAGCAACGCAAAATCGCCTCGTTGAACAAAATTACCAGACATTACCACTATCAAAACATCAGGATGTAATTGCTGTTTAACTTGTTGAATTTGCCAAAGATGACCATTATGCAAGGGATTATATTCTACAATAATTCCACAAATTTTCATTTTAATCGATTAATTCAGTAACATCTACTGTAGGAACATCAGACCAAAGACTTTCAATCTTATAAAATTCACGCGCTTCTTGAGTAAAGACATGTACAATCACGTCTCCCATATCCACTAAAATCCAAGGTGAATCTTTTTGGCCTTCTACATGATTAACAGACTCTGCTTGTTCTGTAATATTATCAACAATGGCTTGTACTTGTCGTTGTGAAGTTGCAGAAGCTATCACAAAATAATCAGCCATTAAACTTGTTTGTTGCATATCTAAAACAATGATATTTTCAGCCCGCTTGTCTGCTGCAGCTTTCACGGCTGCTTGCATAATCTCTTTGCTATTCAATCAAATACCTCACTTTTATTTATTAACTACCCATTCATTATAACTTTCAATTGTTAGGGGATATATTTGGCTACGTTTTTGTAATAAGTGCTCCAAAGTATGCTCCAATTGATATCGCACACCAGCATCTAAATCTTGATCAGTAATTTGGCGTGCCTCAGTTGCCTCTGGAAAATCACGCCCTGGTTCAGTATAATCAGCCATAAAAACAATTTTGTCTAAGGTTGTCATTTTAATGTCACCAGTAGTATGACGGCGGACAGCATTTAAAATGTCTTCATCATAAATTCCTAATTCATACTTAATAAAATAAGCTCCTACTACTCCATGCCAAATAGCATTTCCATAATTTAATAAATTAGCATCTAACTTTTCTTGCTTAATCATTGCAATAAAGTCAGCATCACTGCGTTCTTTGGCATAATCGTGTACTAAGCCCGCAATTTGTGCTTTATCAAGGTTACAATTATTTAATTTTGCTAATTGAACTGCTCGCTCACTCGTCCGTACACAATGCTGATAGCGGTAATCAGATAATTGTGCGCGTACTTGTTGATTTAACTCAGCAAAGTCAAAAGCGCTATTTGTGTGACTCATCTTGATAAAGCCCCTTTTCCTTAATATATTCTAAAACAGCATCAGGTACAAAATAACGTACTGAGCCTTGATGTTTTAATGTATCTCGAATCCACGTCGAACTAATGTCACTGGTAGGCATATTAATCCAAATTATTGGATAATTTGATTTTTGCTCATAGCCTTTTCGACAAACACCTACCAATTGGACCATTTGGACTAATTGTTCTATCTTATGCCATTTCGGTAAATAATTTACCATATCGCCACCAATAATTAAATAATAACGATTTTCCGGATGAGCAATCGTCAAAGCTCGAATTGTATCATAAGTATAACTCACGCCTCCACGATTAATCTCCATCAATCCTAATTCAAAATGATGATGATTGCTAATCGCTCGCCGAACCATTTCTACTCGATCATTAGCATCAATAGCTTGTTTATGATCAACATGTGGTGGATTGGCATCTGGAATAAACAAAATTTTGTCTAAACCCAATTGATTCAATACTTGATCAGCAGCCATTAAGTGCCAAATATGGGGAGGATTAAAGGTTCCTCCCATAATGCCAATTCGTTTTTGTTTACCGGTGCTATCAACTTGTAATTTAGGTTTGGTAATTGGATTATTCTTTATTACTGTTGTTGCCATTTTATTACCTCGCAATTTGATCAACTTCTAAACTTAAATGTCGTTTTGCAATTTGCGGAGCACGCTTATATAAGATTACAGTATGACCAATGTCTTGAACATATTGAATCTTTGAATCAAACTGGCGGACTTGATCAATTAATTCATCTGCTGTAATCGTTGAATTAGAAAGAATTGAGATTTTTAATAATTCTTGCGTATTAATTTGTGTCTGTATTTGGCGTAAAACACTAGAAGTAATGCCATTTTTACCTACTTGAAACATTGGGGCAATTGTTTGTGCACGCCCTCTTAAAAATTGACGTTGTTTTGCTGTTATCATTATTTACCTCACACTTAATTAATCAAAGATGAACGAACCTCTATTTGTAACCCTTGCGGTAAGTAAGCTTTTACCTGGACTTGTTCTGGAACTGCTATCCATCCCAGACCTGAAAAAACTATATCACTTTTTTCTTTAGTTGTGATAGTCTGTGATTGCAAAGGTGGAAAGGTCTCAGCTGAAACTGGCGGTGTTAACAATTCACCTAGATGTTTTTGATAAAATTCATCTGCCTGCTGTAATTTGGTTCGGTGAACATAAAGATTATTATCAACATAAACAACAAAAGAACCGGCGGGCCCCGATATAAAATCTAATCTTGCTAAACCTGCCAAAAATAAAGTTTGTTGTGCTTGTAGCTGAAAAATTCGCGGGTGGATTTCACTTTGAGGGGCAATATATTTTAATTCCTTGCGACTTAAAAATTGAGAAATTTGATTCTTATGCACAATCCCTGGTGTGTCAATTAATTCTCCACCGTCAGCTAGGGGCAAGCGAATTTCATTCAAAGTTGTTCCAGGAAAATTCGAAGTTGTAATTAAATCTTGCCAGCCTGAATGAGAACGAATAATCGCATTAATGAGTGTTGATTTACCGACATTAGTTGTTCCTACTACATAAACATCTCTATTTTTACGTAACTGCGAAATTTTCACCAGCAATTGATCAATATTAGTCAGTTTTTTGGCACTCACTAATTCTATATCTAATGGCTGCAAACCCAATATTTTTGCTTGGTGTTGCAGCCAATTTTTTAATTTATTGCGATTAAAGGAACTTGGAATTAAATCTGCTTTGTTCCCTACTAATAATACGGGATTATTGCCAATGTACCGTTTAAGTTGTTGAATAACACTACCAGAAAAATTAAATAAATCAACGACATAAACTACTAGGGCTTGTTCGTGACCAATTTTAGCCAAGAGATGTTTAAAATGAGCATCCTCAATAGGCACCTGTGAAACTTCATTATAATGCCGTAAACGAAAGCAACGTTGGCAATATAAATCTTGAGTTGCAGATTGCTTTAAATATTTTGCTAAAGTGTTAGCAGGGATATAACCAGCTTGTTGCTGATCATCGGCTTGTAATTGTGCTCCACACCCTATACAATACAGTGTTTCAATTTCATTCATGCAAATGTTTCCTCCACTTTAATTGTGGATATAGACGACTGTTTATCCACATTAATGGTCTCTCTATCAACCGATTAATTCGTGTTTTTTTGGAATCAGTTGGCACTAGTGGCTTTACTAATATTGTCCGAATACCTGCTAAATTACCAGCCAAAACATCCGTCAGCAATTGATCGCCTACCATTACCACTTCATTAGTGGACACATGATGTGAGCGTAAATATCTTTTCATAGCAAAAGGTAAAGGTTTCAGTGCTCGTGCAACAACCTTCACCGCTAAGCCTTGCACTGCCAACAATACTCGTTGTTCATTATTATTAGAAACAATCACTAACTCAATATCATGTGCTTTTAATTTCTGATTCCAATCTAGCAAGCGTTGATCAAGCCGCTGTTTTTGATTCCAAGGTACTAGTGTATTGTCTAAATCAGATAAAATCACTTTAATGCCTTGATCAACGAATTCTTGGGGATCAACTTGCATTATTTGAGTAATCATTACAGCTGGCTTCAAGATTCCCAGGGCTCTTCACTCCTAATAATTATAAGAGAATGGGCTTGAAATCCCATCTTCTTATAACTTAATTTACAAAAAGGGACTGTGACAAAACTTAATTTTGCTCCAGCCCCAATTATCCAACCATCAATATCCTAATGCTCACAAAACTATAATTCTTAACAATTACCAATGATAATTATCATGCAAGATAAAATTTTATGAGGTTATTACTTTAATGCATCTTTAGCAGTATCTACCAATTTTTTGAATGCACGTTGATCGTTAACTGCTAAGTCAGCCAACATCTTCCGGTTAATATCAACTTGTGCCAATTTCAAACCATGCATTAATTTGCTATAACTAATTTCATGCATCCGTGCAGCTGCATTAATCCGTGCAATCCACAATTTACGATATTCCCGTTTTACTTGACGACGATCACGAAATGCATAATTGTATGAGTTAAAAAGTTGTGTTGATGCAGCTTTAAATTGAATATGTTTAGAACCGCGATAACCCTTAGCGAGTTTTAAAACTTTCTTACGACGTTTACGAGTTACTGTTCCACCTTTAACACGTGGCATAAAAATTCCTCCTAGAAATTCATTTTATTGAAGTACTTTTATTTGTAAGTAGTTAACATTTGTTTAATCCGCTTCATATCGCTAGCACTAACCATTGCTGCTTGTGATAATTGACGACGTTGTTTCTTAGTCTTGCCGTGAAAACGGTGGCTAGTATAACCATGATGACGTTTCAAACCACCATTACCAGTAAATTTAAAACGTTTTGCTGATGCACGATGTGTCTTTTGCTTAGGCATTACAAATATCCTCCTACATTAATTCTTTTTTTTATCAGCACTGGGAGCAAGCATTAAAAACATACTTCTACCATCCATTTTTGGATGAGTAATTACAGTAGCAATATCCTTCGTTGCTTGGGCCATTTTTTCCAGAACATCTCGACCGATTTCTTTGTGAGTGATAGCACGGCCACGGAATCGAATCGAAACTTTGACTTTTGCTCCCTTTTCTAAAAACTTGCGAGCATTTTTCAACTTAGTATCGAAATCATTTTGCTCGATTGTTGGACTTAAACGAACTTCCTTGATACTAACTGTCTTTTGTTTCTTTCTTGCTTCACGGTCTTTTTTCTGCAATTCAAACCGATACTTACCATAATCCATAATTCGAGCCACTGGCGGCTTAGCATTTGGTGAAACTAACACCAAATCTAAATGAGCTTGTTCAGCTAATTTTAAAGCTTCCATTTTACTCTTAACGCCTAGTTGTTCTCCGCCTACAGAAATCAAACGCACTTCACGTGCCCGAATCTTCTCGTTCACGATCATGTTATTTTTGCTATTATTAGCAGCTATTGGTATCCACCTCCGAAAAAATTCACTCACAAAAAAATGCGGGCGCAAAAGCACCCGCAATCAATATCTAGTCGATTATTCTTTCATACCTAGAGGCTTTGCAGCGTAGGTGAGAAGCGGGGGCTTCTGCTTGTTCAATTCAACTAATACTATATAAAAATAAAGAGCTACTGTCAAGTTTTTTATTACTATTAATCTGCTAATTTACCAACAATTGGTAATTTTTCTAAAACAGTTTTTTTATGTGGTGCATTCAAAATTTCTTGAGAATAGTCATTACCAGCAACGTGCCCGTGATGATTCTCACCACTCCAAGCCTTAATATTTGTTAAATCGTAAACCACACCATCAATGGCTACATATTTTTGAGACTTAATCTTGCCATCATATTGTGCTAATTCTTCTTTAGAAAAAGTTTTTTCCATATTATTCTTCCTTTCCATAAATCGTTTTCTAAATTCACTTTACTGCATTTTTACCACACACGCAATTAGTTAATCCTTCTCTAGTGATGGTATTAGCTATTGATAATAAAATATATTATTAATTACTCTGTAGCTAATAATTCTTCTAATTGTTGGATTTGTTGTTTTAATTGCTTACCAATATCCGTTTCTGCTACGGTTTTACGAGCAACTTCTTGTTCGACAACTCTTTTAGTTGATACAATGTCGCTTAATTGCTTAATTGCTTGTTCTCGCGTAGTAAAAGGCTGATGGGTTACTAATTGCAAACCATAAGAATTATACAGTAAAGTATACCCTCCAATTCCGGTAGTTTGGTGATACGCCTCAGCAAAGCCACCATCAATGACCAACATTTTACCATCAGCCATAATTGGTGAATGCCCCTTTTTAACAGGCGTGTGACCATTAATTAAGTGCCCTGTTTTATCAGTAATACCAAATTCATGCAAAACTTTAGTAATGAATTGAGATTGATGGCGTAATTGATAATAACTATTGGGCTTTTCAAAATGAGTAGCAGTATCGGCAATAAAATATCTTTCAAAAGTCGTCATGGCCCGTTTCCCAAATAATGGCGATACAGGACCAGTCCACAAATACCATAACAAGTCCGTTGCTAAATCAGTACTTTGATGAGAATCGGCATAACTACTACGCAGATTATCTTCTAATAGATCAAATAATTCTTTACCACAATATAAGTGATGATTAATCGTCAAACCTTCAAAATTTCCTTGCTCATCAACAGGTACACAACCATGAACTAATAAATTGTTATTATAAACTAGATACATGCTGCCTTTTTGCATAAAAAAATCCATATGCCGGCGTAATTTATCAGAGTGCACAAATGCTTGTGTTAGTTGCGTAATCACGGTTTGTTCTTGGGGTAATAACTGATATGGATGCTGATAATCTACAGTTTGGAAGCAACCATGAACTATTGGATAAGATTGTCCATTTAATGTGATTTTTTGTTGATGCTTGTCTAACTTTTCTAGAATTTTTCTGTCTTGCATTTTAAATTCTGGGCGACGATCAATTGCTTGGCCTTCTAGTTTAAACTGAATAATTGCAATAGCCTGATGAATTTTATTAATTTGACTTAATTCAGCATTAGAAGGCTTAGGTTCTTGCGGATTCAGTTTGGGGGCAAAACCCGGATTATCTTGATAATATTTTTCTGCTAATAGAGATAAATGACGCAAATTAATTCCATAGGCATCTTCAACAATAGCCAAGTTGTTATAGCGGGCACAAATCCGCAATAAATTAGCCACACATAACGGCGATCCTGCAGCCGCTCCTAACCAAAGGATGTCGTGATTGCCCCATTGTAAATCTACTGAATGATGTTTCATTAACCGATCCATAATCTTATCAGGATGTGGTCCTCGATCATAAATATCCCCCACAACATGTAGGTGATCAACCACAAGCCGTTGGATTGTATGACATAATGCAATAATAAATTGATCAGCTGATTTCAGATTAATGATATCTGTTGTTATTTGAGCATAATAATTTTGCTTATCTGTTGATGCAAAATCACCATATAACAACTCCTCAGTAATATAAACAAATTCTGGTGCTAAAGCTTTTCGCACCTTGGAACGTGTGTATTTAGTAGAGCAATATTTCAGTAATTCTAACAACTGAGCAAAAGTATCAAGATACCACTGTCGTAAATCCTCAGCCTGAGCAAAATTTTTTTTAATAATTTTCAAACGTTGAGATGGATAATATACTAAAAATGCTAGCTCTTGTTGATTTTTAGGTGTTAAACGGCCATTAAACAAATCTTCAATTTTTATTTTAATATTACCGGAAGCATTACGCAGCACATGATCGAAAGCGGCAAACTCACCATGAATATCACTCATAAACGCTTCTGTACTTTTTGGTAAATTTAAGATTGCCTGTAAATTAATAATTTCAGTTGTAATGGCTTCACGGGTAGGAAATTTCTCTTGTAATAATTTTTTTGTTAATTCTTGCGTAATGAATCATCCTTTATATATTAAGATAGATTAATTATACCAATTATTAATCATATTGCCAACTATCCTAATATATCAAGAAAATAACAAAATTAATGGAGCTAGACCAATTATTTAAAACGAATAAAAAATTCCAGCTAAAGCTCCATTAATGATACTAACTGAAGTAGCCACTAAAAATAGCTTGAGCGCATGTTTGGCAATTACTTCGCCACGTTCTTCATTAGTCATGGTATGCATAATTCCTAAAGTGGTTCCCAAATTAGGTAAATTAGCAAAAGAAATCAAGAAGACACTTACAATTGCTTGAGTTTTGAGTGGAACTGTGTGTAAATTAATTTCATTAATAGCTACAAAAATATTGGTAAAGGCTTTTGTTGCTAACACTGTACCTGCATTAATAACCGAATGAGGATCAATACCCATTAAAAATGCCACTGGAGCACAAATATATCCCAAAATTGCAGTTAGAGAATGCCCACAAACGGCTTTAAAAATAATATTAATAAAAGTAATTAAAGAAACAAATCCGATAATCGAAATTGAAATATTGATCGCTAAGCGAAAGCCCAAATTCATACTGTCAATTAAGCGAGTAATCAGAGACTTTTTATTGGTACTGGTAGTTGATATTTCATACTCCACTGTTGAAATGTCATATGGTGCAATAATTTTGGCAACAATAATAGAAGTGAATAAATTTAAAATTAAAGCAATAATAATGAATTCTGACTTTATGATATGCATATACGAAGCAATCATTGTCACAGTTGTATTAGACATGGTATAAATTGAAAGTGTGAATAACTGATTATCACTCATCGATTGCATTTGTTCCTTAAAAGGTACAAACACACCGTTGCTGACAAAAGGATAACTTAAAATAGTGAAGGCATTAATTTCATCAATATGAAACAACTTTTTCAACACTTTACCAACATATTTAATAATAAATGGCAGTATTTTAAAATATTGTAATAATTCAATTAAGGCACAAATAAAGATTAACGGCAATAAAACGTCCAAAAAAAATTGGGAAGTAGCTTGAGGATTTTTCAAATCTCCAAAAACAAAATTAACCCCCTTTTTACTGGAAACAGTAATGATGTTCAAACTCCCAGACAAACCCTTTAATAGCCAATCACCCACTGCAGTTCTTAACATAAAAAACAAAATAATAATTTCTGTACCAAATAAATATAAAATTGATTTATAGTCAATATTTTGACGATCAAAACTAAAAAAATACAACAAAGCAACTACAACTACAATTCCAACAATCCCCATTAGGCTAAATCCTCCTGTGTTAACCCTAAATAAACTAAGTATTCACCAAAAATATTGTCAACAAATTGCTCTTCCAACCGATAATCCCAAATATCATAAGAATTAGTTAAAACTCGAAAATCGGTTGTCGACTCAGCAAAGTCTTCAACTTTAAGAGACCATTGTCGTTGAGAAAATTGCTGGTATTCTTGCGAATTAAGGTGATAAATCCGCACACCATATGGAATAGTGAAAGAGTCAATCAATGTTTGGTTAGTCGAACCCTGTAAATCCAAAAAAATCCCTAAATTTTTCCGATTAAATTTTTGCTGTAAAAAATTTGTTAATTGTGTCACATCAACTTTGGCTTCTAACCACTGTTGATATTCATTATTATCATAATAAGTTGTTGAACTCAGCGGAAGATCCTTGGTCTCAATAATGGCAGTAGACACAGAAATATCTTTTTGTGGGGAAATTTCAAAATGAAGCTGTCCATAGCAATTACCCGCATAACCGCATTGAATTACACCTGTCGATCCTACAACACCTTGATTAATCCAATGCTGATGCCCACAAATAAAGCCATCAATTCCTTCGATACTAGTTACAAGTTTATAAGTTTCGTCTTCTCCAGTAGCATAAGTTGTTGGACTACCAGTTTGGAGACTGCGCTCAATACCTCCGTGATAGGCAACAATTAATAAATCCACTTGTGGACGTAGTTGCGTAACGTTTTTTCGTAATTCTGCCAACGCATCTTTGATAATCAGTCCTTTTAACAAAGAATAATCACTGATCATGGACATCCCACTAGTCAAAACTCCGATTATACCAACTCGCACACCAGCTATTTCTTTAATTACAAATGGTTTAAAGACTAATTGGCCGGCATTTGTAAAAACATTACAACACAAATAATCAGCCTTTAAAGCTGCTGCTTGTTTTTGTAGGTAGTTCAAACCGTGATCAAAATCATGATTTCCTGGAATCATGACATCATAGGCTGTATCATTAGCAAAATTAACTAATGGTGATACTGTGGATTGCTCACTAAAAAAACTAGTTAAGGGATTGCCTATAAAAAAATCGCCATTATCAATTAGCAAGGCATTCGGATATTGCTGTTTAATAGCTAGCAGCGCTAAAGCCGAACTATTTTTTTGGTTATCAATAAAGCCATGAATATCTGTAGTCGCTAAAATATTAACTTCAGGCATCGTGCTTTCCTCCATCATCAAATTATTAATTTGGTACGTTTTATATAATATCAAATTTATCTGCTGAAATCTCCGAACTTTATTAAATAAAATAAAAATAATAATAAAGAATTACTTAATATTAAAGACAAAAAAGCTGGGATAAAATCCCAGCTTTACTGTCTTAATATTCACATCAATTGTTTTCTATTTGCCTGTCCGAGAATAGTTCTTAACATCTGCGACTACACTATCAACAAACATACTGATATCTTCTTGTACACTATCTTGTTCGCCATACTTACGAACTGATACAGTAGCATCATTCACTTCTTGGTCCCCAATGACAACTGTGTAAGGAATTTTTTGAGTTTGAGCTTCACGAATTTTATAATTCATCTTTTCGTTGCGCGAGTCAATATTCACCCGTAATCCCAATTTACGCATATCAGCTTGTAATTTTTGAGCATAATCTAAGTGTAAATCATTCTTAACTGGGATGATTACTGCTTGGATTGGAGCTAACCAAGTTGGGAATGCACCTTTATACATTTCCATTAAATAAGCAATAAAGCGTTCCATGGTAGAAACAATTCCACGGTGAATCATAACTGGACGATGCTCTTTGCCGTCTTCGCCTACATAAGTTAACTTGAAGCGTTCTGGTTGCATAAAGTCTAATTGAATTGTTGATAGAGTTTCTTCATTACCTAAAGCAGTCTTAGTTTGAACATCTAATTTTGGACCGTAGAAGGCTGCTTCACCTTCAGCTTCATAGTAATCAAGGCCCATGTCATCCATGGCAGATTTTAACATTCCTTGTGATTTATTCCACATTTCATCGTCATCAAAATACTTTTCAGTGTTTGCAGGATCACGATAACTCAAACGGAAAGTATAGTTATCAATATCAAAATCACGATAAACATCCATCATTAATTGAAGCACTTTTTTAAATTCATCTTCAATCTGATCTAACGCTACAAAAGTATGACCATCATTCAATGTCATTTCTCGAACTCGTTGAAGTCCTGATAATGCTCCAGATTTTTCATAACGGTGCATCATTCCTAATTCTGCAATTCTAATTGGCAATTCTCGATAAGAATGAATATGGTGTTTATAAATTTCAATATGTGAAGGACAATTCATTGGCCGTAATTCCAACATTTCTCCTTCACCCATATCCATTGGTGGGAACATGTCTTCTCGATAATGTTCCCAGTGACCAGAAGTCTTGTAAGCATTGAGATTCATCAAAATTGGCGTATAAACATGTTCATAACCAGCAGCAACTTCTTTGTCAATAATATAACGCTCTAAAACACGGCGAATTGTAGCGCCTTTAGGCATCCAATAAGCTAGACCAGCCCCAACTTTTGGATCAACAAAGAATAAATCTAGGTCTCGACCAATTGTTCGATGATCACGTTCTTTAATTTCGGCACGGCGGTTCAAATCTGCTTGTAAATCTTCTTCATTCAAAAAGGCAGTCCCATAAATTCTTTGTAACATTGGATTACTGGATTTACCTTGCCAATAAGCTCCAGCTACAGATAATAACTTGTAATATTTCAAATCTTTTAATTGTGGTAGTAATGCTTTTTCTCCAAAATCCAAGTAATCTCCCATTTGATATACTGGAATTTGAACACTATCAAAAGCAGAAATTAAAGCTGACTTGTAAGGATCATCACTGAATTTTTGCACCAAATCTTCTTTATCCATTAATTTACGTTCAATCTGAGGATTAGATTGGATAATTTGTTGCATCCGTTCCATAATGTCTTCTAGTTCATCAACACTTACTTGTGTTTCATCTTTATCTGTATCTAAATAGAAACCATCATTATTAATTTGACGCTCACCAAAACGAATTTCAGGATACTTTTGCTGTAAAGCAGCTCCCATTAAGAAAACTGCAGTATTTCGTTGAACTTCAACAGCCTCATTATCCTTTTTAGTGATAATTTCAATTTTAGCATTTTGGACAATTGGACGCTCAACGTCTACTAAAAAGTCATTAACTTGGGCTGCGACAGCTGACTTTTTCAAACTATTGCCGATAGAAGCAGCTACTTCTAATGGTGTTACGCCTTCATTAAATTCGCGCTTTGATCCATCTGGAAACTCTAATGAAATTTTTGTCATCTTTTTTCCTCCAATTAAAAAATCCCTCGGAAAAAATTCCGAGGGACGTATGATTTTATACGCGGTTCCACCCATATTGAAGCCAATAGCTTCATCTCTATAAGTCTCTAAAGCGACTAACCACTAGTCATTCAATCTGGTTTTGGTAAGAAATCTTCCATGAGTTACTTTCAGTCTTTGGTTAACTCTCCCTGATTTGAAGATATCTATGTTATAACAGCATTAAACCACGAAAATCAAAAAATTGCAACACTTAATTAAAACGTCTATTAGGACCGCTGACAATAACTTCATGTGATAAATAGTGAATTCGCTCCATAATTCGTGCAGCTTTGAGGTCTTCTTGATCGCCGCGCTGGTTAATGGCCAAATGCGCTTGTAATTCCGTCATTGATAAATTAGATGAAAAAAAAGTGGGTAATTTTTCTTGCATCCGATATTGTAAAATAACTCCCAAAACTTCATCCCGAATCCACGAACTTAATGAATCTGCTCCAATGTCATCTAACATTAGAATTGGTATAGCTTTAATCTGATCTATTTTAGTTAAAACGGAGTTATCTTGAATAGCACTTTTCATTTGTACAGCAAAAGTGGGAAAATGCATCAATAAAACCGAAACATCTTTAGCAACTAGTTCTCGTGCAATGGCAGCCAACAAATAAGTTTTACCCACGCCTAATTTTCCATATAGATACAGTCCCGGAATAAATTGTGGCTGTTTTTGGCTATATTTTAAAATAAAGTTCAAGGCAGCAGCATAGGATTCTTGGCGACCAGCAGCACCTTGAGCATAATCATCCAGATTTGCCTGTCGAATATCACTTGCCATGTCAATCGTCATGAATTTGCGCTCTAATTCTTGTTGCTTTTTTTGCGCTACTAATTGTTGATTGGGTTGGTATACAACTTGGATTGCATGGTTCGCAATAATCAACTTAGGCTCATAACCAACAGCAAACTTATCTCGGTTGCTTTTTGCTTGAACAAACTCATAAATTGCATCTAAATTATTATTCAAAATATCTGCATTTAGTTGGTCTTGATGTTCCTGAATAAATTGTTGTACATCAGAATCTTGCAGGGCTGTTTGTGTTAATTTCTGATATTTTTCACTCCAATGACGCTTTGCAATTACATCCGAAAATTCCTTGGCAATATCTTTCATTATGTTCACCTATCATGAATTATTTTTAAATTCATGCCATTGTTTTTGTAATTCAGCTAACTCCGCTGGATCAACTTTTTTGGCTTGATGCTTTGTCCAATCGGTCACTTGCTCTTTATGTGGTTGATAATTTTTATACGGGGACTTGCGTGCAGTGGAGTTCGTTTTAGATCGATTATGCGTACGATTTTTAATGCGTTGTATTGCTTCTGGTGCAGTTTTAATATCATTTTGTGCCCAGTCATTGGCTACTTTTTCTACTAAACTTTGTGTCAATGTAGCCGAATTGTCTAAGATATAATCTATCAAAATATTAATCACCGGTAATGGTAAAACTGCGCGTTGTTGTAAGCGGCGCAAAACTCCAGTTTCAGAAGAGCCCACAAAACCATTCATTTGTCGTTTTTTAACTGCAAGAAATTCTGCTGGAGCCAACTGATTAGCTTGTTTAATTAATTGACGTTCTGTGGCAGTGAAGTTTTTTAATAGGGAAGCATCATCTGGGCCAATTTCTGTTTTTTGATTATTTTGTTCATTATGAGCTTTGATATTGACGCGATCTTCAAAACGTTTTTGTGCAATATTTTGTAATCGTTGAATATCAATCTTATTATTCGTAACATTAAGAGTATTGGCAATTAAATCTGCCATTTCGATTTCAGTAACTCCATAAAATGCGTGCACATTAAACAGTTCATTTTGGTGTTGAGCAATATCTTCAGAACTCACATGGTAACTGGCAGTATAATCAGCTAGCAATTGCCAATCAAAACTGGCCAGCTGTTGAGAAGTATATTGCGGTTGAGCTGGAGTAGTAACAGTTGACGTAGATTGTTCGGACATTTTTAAAATTTCTGAACTTGACAAGTGAAAAACATCCAAAAAGCTATGAGTAATATCGGTTAATTGTTGATTTTGTGGTAAAGCTTGCGGTTGATATTTTTTTTGTAAACGTGAAAATTCATAATGGCCAATTTTTTCATATAAGAAAGTTTTTAAAATATTATCACTAAAAAACTTTTGGGGAGATAAAGGTGCGTGCAATTGATAGATTAGATATGAACCCAAGGTGTCCTTCGTAGAAAAAGTATGCAGTAAAGCAACGGCTTCTAGCTTAATCCGTGCTTGGTAAAGGTGTTGTACATCAATATCCAATAAATTCAATAACTGGGCGTGTTGTTTTCTTTCCGAGAGTAGTACCTGTCTTTGATTCCATAATAACTGATACAAACTAATCGCATCACTTCCCACCAATGGTTGGTAAAGATCCATTAGGACTCGTCGATCATAGTCAGTCAAATAATCACTGCTGGTCACCCAGTATCCCCATAAAGGATCTATCATTTGTTCCGCCATTTTATTTTTCATCAGCCTGAGAATTATTTTGTTGGTGATTAGCCATCATTTCTTGTACCTCTTTCATAAAGCCATTAATATCTTTAAATTGGCGATAAACACTCGCAAATCGAATATAGGCAATGTCATCTAATTGCGCTAATTCTTGCATTACGTATTCTCCAATTTGACGTGAATCAATTTCATTTTCTCCTGTAGCACGAATTTTGGTTTCCACCTTAGCAACGATTTGATTCATCTCATCTAATGTTACTGGGCGCTTTTCGGCAGCCCGAACAATTCCACGTAATACTTTATCCCGATTAAACTCTTCGCGGTTTCCATTTTTTTTAATTACTAACACTGGAGATTGCTCAATGCGTTCAAATGTTGTAAACCGATGACCACAATTTTCGCATTCTCGGCGACGGCGAATAACTCGACCTTCATCGCTTGGTCGACTATCAATTACTCGGGAAGAATTTTGATGACAATGTGGACAAATCATTGGAAACACTCCTTTTATGTCAGTAAAGTGACAAATCGTTGTACTTGCTGTACTAAATGATGGTAGTTACCATCATTATTGATAATAAAATCAGCCAATTTTCTTTTTTGCTGTAAGTCCATTTGGCTATTAATACGTTGTTGTGCTGCTTGTTTAGTTAAGTTATTGCGTTTTTGTAAACGTTGTAATTGTACAGCTGGCGTTGCATAAACTAACAATGTCTTCTGTAATAAATTTTGATAATGCTGTTCAAATAACAATGGTATTTCAAAAAAGACTGGAATATTATCATCAGATATCGACTGAATTAACTCAGTTAAACGCTGCCGAATAAGTGGTTGCAAAACTTGATTAAGTTGTGTTAAGCGTTGCTGATTATTAAAAACAATTTGACCTAATTGAACACGATCTAATTCCTGATTGGGTTGTAAAATTCGTGTACCAAAAAGTTGAACAACTTGCTGCCAACCTGGAGTTTGTGGTAAAACCACTTCGCGCGCAATTTGATCAGCATCAACAATTTTAAATCCTTGTTGCACTAAAATGTTAGTGACAGTTGATTTCCCGGTAGCAATCCCACCGGTAACTCCTACAGATAATTGCATTATTGATTTAGTACCTGACAATGAGGACAAAAATGAGTCCCACGGCCAGCCACTTTTATTTTTTCAATGGGTGTACCACAGCGCGCACAAGGATTACCTTCTTGTTTATAGACATTTAACTGCAGTTGAAAGTTTCCTTGATGACCAGTGGCATCTACATAACTTCTAATAGTCGTGCCTCCAGCAGCAATTGCCGTCTTAATTTCGTCATTGATAATTGGATACAAATCTGTAATTTGTGCTGCGGTCACCTTATTAGCTGGTTCTTCGGGATGAATTTTTGCGCGCCACAAAACTTCATCAACATAAATATTCCCTAATCCCGAAACCACATGTTGGTCTAACAAAGTAGCTTTAATTGATTTTTTCTTTTTTTGTAATCCTTGCTGTAAGGATGCCAATGTGTATTGCGGTGTCAGTGGCTCTGGTCCTAGTGCTGCAATAGATTTGACCTGCATTTCTGTACTACGGTCTACTAATTGCATCTTACCAAACTTGCGCACATCCCGATACCCTAGAAAACGACCATCTTCCAAGCAAAAAATCACATGCACATGCTTATCAAATTCTGATTGAGAATCACGAACTTGATATTTGCCTTCCATGCGCAAATGGCTAATCATGGTCAAGTTATTATCAAAATGAAATAACAAATATTTGGCTCTGCGTGACACTTCAACAATTGTCGCCCCAATTAACTGCTGTTTAAAATCTGTTGTTGAACCAACAATGATTTTGTCATAGCGAATATTAATATCACTAATTTTGGCGCCCTTGATTAATTGATTTAATCCGCGGCGCACAGTTTCAACTTCTGGCAATTCTGGCATATTTTCACCTATCCTTTAGCATCAAACCAATTTGGTCCATGAGCTGATTCTACTTTTAAAGGCACATCTAATTTAACTGCTGAATCCATAATCTTGGGCACGAGTTGTTCTAAAATTGGAATTTCTGCTTTTGGTGCTTCAAAGATTAATTCGTCATGGACTTGCAAAAGCATTGTTGCCTGTAAATGTTCATCTTTTAACTTTTGTTGCATATCAATCATTGCAATCTTAATAATATCAGCAGCACTGCCTTGGATGGGAGTATTCATAGCTGTTCTTTCTGCGAATGATCGAATATGATAGTTGCGCGAATGAATATCTGGCAAATAACGGCGCCGATGCATTATTGTTTCTACATAGCCTTCTTCGCGCGCTTTTTGAACAGTTTGATCCATATAGTTTTTGACGTCTGGATATTGTTCAAAATAAGCTGCAATAAATTCCGCCGCTTGCTTACGTGAAATCCCAATATTTTGCGACAAACCATAATCGCTAATTCCATAGACTATGCCGAAGTTTGTTGCTTTGGCTTGACGTCGCATATCGGGAGTCACTTGATCAATGTTATCTAACCCAAAAATTCGCATAGCTGTATGTGCATGAATATCGTAATTTTCTGCAAAGGCCTGTTGCATATTTTGATCACCGGAAATATGAGCTAAAACTCGTAATTCAATTTGCGAATAATCACTGGAAAAAATTTCCCAATCTGCATGACGTGGTACAAATGCTTTTCTGATTTCCCGTCCTTCATCACGAGCTGGTATGTTTTGTAAATTAGGATCAACAGATGATAACCGACCAGTTTGAGTCAAGGTTTGTTGATAACGGGTATGCACTTTTTGATCAGGCGCAATAGAATTCATTAAACCTAAGACATAGGTTGATTGAATTTTGGCTACTTGGCGATAATTCAAAATTTCTGCAATAATTGGTGATTGTCCTTGTAATTTTTCGAGCACATCTACAGAAGTAGAATAACCTCGTTTGTTTTTTTTGATTGGTTTTAAGCCTAATTCTTCAAACAAAACGGTACTTAACTGCTGAGGCGAGTTGATATTAAATTCATGCCCTGCATATTGATAAATAGTTGTTTCTAAATCTCGCAAACGTTGATCTAAGTCTTGTTCCATTTGTTCTAAAGTTGTGCGACTGACAGTAATTCCAGCAATTTCCATCTCAGCTAAAACTTTGGATAACGGCAATTCAATATCATCAAATAATTGATCTTGGTCATGCTCTTGTAATTGTAAAGGTAACTTACTTTGTAAAAATTGAATCGCATCCACCTTGGCCGCCAAATGTTGCAATAATTCAGAATGTGGTGGGATGCTTAACTTGGCACCAGTACCATAAAATTGATTATCCGGTGTTAAATTTTGATAACCATATGCTTGCGCTAATTGACCCAAATCATTGGAATTTTCATTAACATCTAGGAGATAAGATGCCAACAAAGCATCAAAATCAACCCCCGCCAGTGAGATTTGCTGCCGATTTAAGGCAACATACGTACGTTTAAAGTCAAAGACTGACTTATTGATTTGAGCATTACTTAACCAATTTTTTAATGATCTATCTTGTAAAATATCTAAATTATCACTGACAAAAATCCCTTGATCATTACCACAAGCTAATCCGATAATAGGTGCTGTATGATAATTGTCATGGACCATTTCCACTACTACAACCGCTGGTTGTTTGGAAGATACCAACTGGTTAACTGTATCAGCATTTAATTCAATATATTTAATATTATCTTCAGCAGTTGCTGCAGTATCTTCTTCGCCAGTAGTCATTTTTTTCAGAAATGATTGGAAGTTCATTTTTTGGTAGAACTGCTTTAAAGGTTCAGTTTGAATACCTTCATAAGTTAATTCTGAAATTTGCAAATCAATGGGTGCATCAGTTTTAATAGTCGCTAATTTTTTGGATAAGAATGCTTGTTCACGATCTTGAATGAGGTGTTCCTTTAATTTGCTGGCTTTCATATCTTCAACATGATCATATAAGTTTTCCATAGAACCATATTGTTTTAATAATTTTAAAGCTGTTTTTTCGCCTACTTTAGTAACACCAGGATAATTATCGGAGTTATCACCCATTAAACCCTTTAAATCAATTAATTGCTGAGGAGTTATTCCTAACTTTTCTTGAAAATGCTGAGGAGTATAAAATTCTAAATCTGTGACACCCTTAATAGTTACGGCAACCGTAGTATTATCATTTACCAACTGGGTTAAATCGCGATCACCCGTGACGATGACAGTTTGATAATTTTCTTTATTAGCACGTGTAGCAATTGTCCCAATAATATCATCAGCTTCATAATTCTCTAATTCATAAGTTTTGATGCCTCGAGCTGCTAATAATTGTTTAATAAATGGTAATTGTTCGCGAAATTCGTCAGGCGTCTTTAAGCGATTGCCCTTATAATCATCATATAGTTGGTTGCGAAAAGTGACTTTACCTGCATCAAAAGCAACTAACATATCGGTTGGGTGACTTTTGGACAAAATTAAATCCAACATATTATTAAAAGCATAAATCGCATTGGTATGCAAACCATCTGGACTTTTAAATTTTTCTAAAACAGTATACATGGCATAAAAAGCACGAAAAGCAATACTATTGCCATCAACTAAAACTAATTTTTTGGACTCCATTAATTTACCTCATTTCTCTGATACTTATTCTATCAAATATAATCTTATCTGCCAAAATCCTGACTTAATTGTACTAGTTTCGAAGTTTTAAATAAGTATTATTAACAAATAAGGGCGGAACAAAATATTGTTCCGCTCCTATTTGTATCGTTAGTTATTAAATTGACCGTCAGCAATTTGATCTAATAATGGTCGAGACGGAATGAAGAATAATTGACCAGAGAGAATTTCTGAAAAAGTAAGTAAAAAGTCATTTTTATTAACCATATTGGTCATCATTAACTTAGTAACAGACCAATAACGCGAATAACCAATAAAATAAGTGCCCGTGTTATCTTGAGCTGGATCAGAATATGGTACGTTCATTCGCACAATTTTTTGTTCTTCACCTTCAACTTCAGCCTTAGAAGTCACATTATGAGCATTAACTGCTTTTTGATCATCATCTAATTCTAAATCGCCAAACTTTTCACGCCCTACTGCTTTTTCTTGGGCCTCAGTAGTTAATTGGCTCCAAAAGTCCATATTATGTTTCCATTTTTGTGCGAAAGCATAAGAACCATTTTCAAACTGCGGATCTTCATCACCAATAATCGCAAAATCCGCAGCATCTTCGACTGAAGGAGCTTCTGTACCATCAATAAAACCAATAATCGCTCGACCTTCAAAATAACGAAAGCCTTTAGTTTCATCAACAACCGTAGTGATATCTTTTAAAAATCGCCGAAATTGATTACTTGCCTCATAAACTACGGCTTCATCTTTAGCGCGAATATGGAAGAAAAGGTCACCTTTAGTTGCTGGCATTGAGTATTTAGGACCACTAATTGTTTGATAAGGCTCTAATTCTTTAGGTTTTGGGGCATTGGGAAACAGATAATCCCAAGCATCACTGCTAAAACCAAACGCTGATTTCAAATCGCCATCAGCATCACGAATTCGCAAAGATCGCAAAATTGCTTGATAACGATCTGCAAAATCTTGAATTACTTGCTGTTCTAATTCTTGATTTTGACGATTTAATTCTAAAACAGTAAATTGAACATGTTCGCCAATATCTTTCCAAACATCTTGTGCTTTATTTGGGTTCATCACCATTTAAATACCCCCTTAATTTATAAATATATTATATCAGTAATTAGCTTTAATGTTTGACAATAATATATAGGAAGTAAATAAAAATAGGAGTTAAGACAACATTTAGTCTTAACCCCTACAGGTGCAGTAATATTTTGAATTTTAAAAAATTAATTTTTAGCTAATAATTTTTGTTGATAAGCTACTTCGTACTTTTGAACATCACCAGCACCCATAAAAATAATTACTCCATTATGATACTGCAGTAAAGGTGACAAATCGTCCAGTGTAATGACTTGACCACCATGAACAATCTTATTGCCTAAATCGGCGCTGCTAATTTGTCCTTGTTGCTCACGAATGGAACCAAAAATATTAGTTAAATAGACTTGATCAGCTAAATCTAAGCTTTGAGCAAAACCATTTAACAAAGCTTTTGTGCGGCTGTAAGTGTGTGGTTGAAATACAGCGATTAATTGTTTATCAGGATATTGTTGTCGAGCAGCATCCAATGTAGCTTTAATTTCTGAAGGATGGTGTGCATAATCATCAATTAAAATCATATCCCCAATTTGTTTTTCACTATAACGCCGCTTTACTCCATTAAAAGTCGATAATTCCTGTTGTGTCAACTCCGGCTTAATTTTTTCTAAATAGCTAATGCCAATAACTGCTAAACTATTTAAAACGTTGTGTTCACCAAATAACGGAATCGTAAATCGACCTAATGTTTGGCCATGATGCAATACTTCAAACGAACTTCCTTGAGTATTACGTTCAATATTGATAGCCTGAAAATCATTTTGATCAGATAAACCGTAATAATATATTGGCACCTCATTTTGAGTTGATAATTGTTGTAATGCTTGATCATCGCCCCAAACAAAGAGCGCTTTTTTTACTTGATTAGCTTCCGTTTGAAAGGCTGCAACAACATCATCAAAATCTTTAAAATAATCCGGATGATCAAAATCAATATTAGTTATAATAAGATAGTCGGGGTGATAAGCTAAGAAATGGCGCCGATACTCATCGGCTTCAAAAACAAAGAATTTACTATCTTTGATTCCTTTTCCTGTTCCATCACCAATTAAATAACTGGTTTTATCAATGCCACTTAACACATGTGCCAATAGTCCAGTGGTACTGGTTTTTCCGTGCGCACCGGCCACACCAATTGAAGTGTAATGCTGAATTAACTGTTCAACCATTTCGGGATAACTTAAAATTGTTAAACCCAACTCATGCGCGCGCTTAAGTTCTGAATTATCCGCTCCAAAGGCATTACCAGCAATAATTGTCATTTGAGGGTGAATATTATCACTACTAAAAGGTGTTATCTTAATTCCAGCCTGCTCTAAACCTTCTTGAGTAAAAGTATGCTTGTCAATATCGGAACCTTCAACTTGATAACCTAAATCGTGTAAAATCAAAGCTAAAGCACTCATCCCGGTGCCCTTGATACCAACAAAATGATAAATTGTAATTTCCATAGGAAATTCCTTCCAAATTTTTACTTATAATTTTGATTTAATTCTTGCAAATCAAGCGCAGTACCTACTTGATACTGATCATCTAATACTAAAATACCACGTTTTTTTGGTGCTTGACTCAAGCCCAACTCTTTTGCTGAGCAAAGCATCCCGTTGCTATCGATTCCCCGCAATTGTCCCGGAAAAATAATTTGTCCATTAGGCATCATGGCACCAACTTTGGCAACAACAACTTTTTGGCCTTGATCAACATTGGGAGCTCCACAAACAATTTGCTCTAATTGGTCTGCGTCTGTTTTTACTTGGCAAATATGCAGATGATCTGAATTAGGATGGGCTGCAATTGATTGAACATAGCCAACCACAAATTTCGGAGTTAAATCAGCTACTAAGACATCCTCAATTCCATTATTTTTTAAGCAGTCATTTAAAATTTGCACTTGTGAATCTGTTAAAAACACTTGACCACAATCTTGTGACTTTAATCCAAGCGATTGTGCCATATCAAAAAAATTATAGCCAATAACTTGTCTTTGATCATTAGTAATTTGGACAATATTGGCTTTTTGTAAATATTCTTGTTGCGAACTATCTGCTCCTGTGACAACTATTAAGACATCACCTAAAACATCTGGGTTATATGAACTAATTAACACTCCGGCCACCAAATCCTTCTAATTTAATGAGTTAATAAATGTTTCAACTTCTTGTTTTGTTTTACGATCTTTATTGACAAAGCGGCCAATTTCTTTACCATCAGCAAAAGCAACAAAACTAGGAATTCCCATAATTCCTAATTCTTTAGCCAAATCCATATATTCATCACGGTCAACTTCAATGAATTGATATTCAGGATATTCAGCTTCAATTTCAGGCATCAGAGGCTCAATAAATTTGCAGTCGGGGCACCAATCTGCTTCAAAAAACAACATAAACTTACCATTTTTAGTTAATTCTTGAACATTAGTAGTTTGATAATCTGCTAATTTTTTCATAAAATCAATCCTTTCCCTTTTCTATATAATACTACGATAAATTAAAAAAATATTGTCAAATGTCTCAACTAAGTATTATATAATGATAAAATAGAAGTATCAAATATAGGAGGTCTATTTATGAGTTTAAAAGGTATTGCAAAAACAACATTAGTTGCTACCGGAGCACTCGCAGCAATGGGTGCTGGCGCAATGTACTTATTACACGAAATTGATAGTAAACAAGTTGTTGAACGGATTAAGACAAACCTTGGCGAAGATACAAACATCATTACTACTTGGGTGGAGCCAATGTTTCAAAAAGTTAATGTTGATGGTGAAGATGTTTGGGCTTTAGTAGGCGGCGTTACAGCTGTCCAAGATGATGAAGAAGCTCAATATCACTTTATTGCTTCTGCCTTAACCGGACAATTGCTCGATATTCAACGAGTATAATATCAAAACAATAAGGGACTGGAATAAAATTTATACCAGTCCCTTTTTTAATAAAATCATTTAAAGTGGGCTGCCAAAAAATAAATGGGCTGCCCTTTTTTACTAAACTTTTCCTCATACTCAGTAGTAATATTCGCAGCTGCACGCTCACTTTGATGTAAATCTAACAGCACTTCATCAAACTTCATGCCAAAATTATTACAACTAACTAAAGAATATTCGAATAAACCTTGATTATCTGTTTTAAATTCTATATTTCCTGGTGCTAACAAGATATCTTGATACTGCTCTAAAAAATTAGGCGCAGTTAAGCGGCGCTTGGTATGTCGAGTTTTAGGCCAGGGATCAGAAAAATTCAGATATAATTTAGTGATTTCTTCTCTAGCAAACAAACTGTTGACATCACGCCCATTGGCTTGCAACAATTGGAGATTCGGTAATCGTAATTCTATTTGACGTTTTAGAATCATCCCTAAAGCTGCTGTTTGCACTTCCATGGCCAAATAATTAATTTGCGGATTTTTTTGAGCTTTCTCAATAATAAACTTTCCTTTACCAGAACCCAATTCTAATTCTATTGGCTGCACTTGAGCAAACTTAGTTTGCCACTTTCCAGCCATATCTGTGGGATTAACACTAATTAATTCAGGATGTTCTTGAATTAACTGTTCTGCCCAAGGTTTATTTCTCAAACGCATAATATATTCCTCAATTTTTATTTAATTTTTTTAATTGTCGCGGTAAATATAATTCCACTAAAAATCCAACCATTAGTAAACTGACAAATAATGGAACTAAAACCTCAATCGCTATTCCATGACATATTACTAAGGCAATTGCCATCAACAACCACTGTAAAGATAAGACCCCAACTAACAACTTCTTAAAACTTTGTTGTTTTTGCATTGGAGTTAATGGATAAATTTGCGTCAGGACAATCGCATCATAATTCTTATAAAGTGGTAATAACTGAAATTCAACTAAATATAAAAATAAAGCGACAATAATAGTAATTAAAAGATAATTATGAATCGCATAAATCAATAACAAAGCAACAATTGTCAAGCGTAAAAACAACCCACTATACTCAGTATTACGAATAAAGCCACGCATGAATAAATATAAGTAAGTGTTTTGTTGTTGTAGAGCAATTGGTTTAAACAACCAATCAAGCCATTGACGCCGGGCAATTTTACTAGCAATTCCTGGTACATCAGTAAATAAATTGTAGAATCGTTTTAACTGATAAGAGCGTCCTTTTTCTTTGGTAATTGCTAAATTCCAATTGAAAACGCGTGTTTTAAACCATAAATGCCAGCGATATTCACTAACAGCTAGCCAAATAACTGCTAATATTAAAGCTAGCCAACTATTCAAGTAAGTAGAAATTGCCAATAAAATCAAGACACCACCAATATTTTCCCCACGTAAATAATTCAGGGTGTGATGATTGTATAAAGAACTTAATTGATTAGTAATTACTGCAACTGCAAGCAATACGCTTGTTAAAGTTAACAAAATTACTTGTGAAATTGTAAAACTGGCTCCTCGAGCTAGAAAAGGCGTTAAAAAAAATCCAGTCAACAATAATGAAGCACATGGAAGTAACAAGCTATAATTTCGGGCTGCGGCTAGATAACGCGGCAAAGATTTTTCTTGGGGCAGCAAAAATGTTGTATCAGCACTTTGTAATAAAGTGACTGGTTGAAATAGCAAAGTGACAATCCCCATAATGATAATAGCAACAGGTTTTGTCCACCAACTATTAGCTGGCAAAGTATCCAAAGCTTGTGAATACCAAAAACCCACAGCTCCAATCATAAAAATAATGGCAATAATAAAATATTCATTAAATACTAATTTTAAGAATTTGCTTTGTTCTCGTATATGAGCTATAAATCGCTGTTGCCACAAGGATTTCATGCGTCAGCTTCCTCCTTGGACATTTGGACATATAATTCATCTAAATTAGCCGCATCCATGCCAAATTCTTGTTGAATCTGAGTTAATGTTCCCTGTGCGCGTACTTGACCGTGATTCAGCAAAACAAAACAATCAGCACTTTGTTCCGCGTTAGTTAAAATATGTGTTGACATTAAAACAGCTGCCCCGGATTGTTTTTTCTCTTGGACTAAATTCAACAAATCATGTACAGCTAGCGGATCCAATCCTGTAAAGGGCTCATCAATAATAAATAATTGTGCTTGCGTAATAAAAGCACAAACAATCATGACCTTTTGCTTCATCCCCTTTGAAAAATTGATTGGAAACCAATTTAACTTGTTATCTAAGCGGAAAATTTCTAAAAGTTTTTGGGCTTGCTTCCAAGTTGCTGTAGAATCAAGATTATAAGCCATAATCGTCAAATCGATATGCTCTTTTAAAGTTAATTCTGGATAAAGAACCGGAAGTTCTGGTACATAAGCAATTTTTTGCCGATAAGCTTGTATATCATCTTTTAATGATAAACCATCTAATGTAATGGTTCCTTGTTGTGGCTGCAACAAACCCATGACATGTTTAATTGTTGTGGACTTACCGGCTCCATTAAGACCAATTAGAGCAACAGTTTGTCCATTTTCCACGGTAAATGTTTCATTTTTTAAAACTGGGATTCGACCATATCCGCCTGTTAAATTTGTTATTTTTAAAGTCATAAATTTAAACCTACTCTCTTTAAATCAGCTGTATTTATGATAGCATTAAATATATATAAGATGGAATCTTTTATTCATCAATTAAGGAGGTTTTACTAATGAGTACTACAACAGAAAACTGTGTATTTTGCAAAATTATTGCTGGGGAAATCCCCAGTTATACCGTCTATGAAGATGATGTGGTGAAAGCTTTTTTGGATATTTCACAAGTAACACCTGGTCATGTACTTCTCGTACCTAAAAAACATGTTCAAGATATTTTTGAATATGATGCCTCATATGCTGGAGAAGTTTTTTCCCGGGTACCTCAAGTTGCTCGTGCTATTAAAGCCGCTAATTCGGATATTCAAGGCATGAACATTAGTATTAACAATGGCAAAATTGCTTATCAATCAGTTTTTCATTCTCATATTCACCTAGTACCACGTTATACTGATAATGATGGTTTTCAAATGAAGTGGGCTGATAATACTGATAAATATAATCAGCAACAGCTTAACGATATTGCTCAAAAAATTATCGAACACATAGGAGAATAATTATGAAAAGTTTATTATCCGGATTTTTAGTTGGGACAGCAGCTGGTTGTTTCAGCAGTTGGCAACGACAACAGCCTCAAGTTGCTCATCCCAACAGTACAGTAAGTTCTTGGCCTCAGCAGCTTAAAAGCATTACTACTCAATTAAAACAAGATGTGATTCCTACTGTCAAGGAACTTCAGCAAACTCTTAGTCACAGTGAAACTCAAATTAATGCTGATTTGCAACAAATCATGAATTCCGCCAATGAATTAAAACAAAAATTACCGAAAAATTAGTGAAATTTATGTGAAATTAATTTTTTATGGTATTAAAAATATCAAAAATATGTTATCTTGGTAGTTGTTATCTTAACGAGATAAAACTAGATTGGATGTGTAGTGAAAGTTATGTCAAAGAAATTTAACAAAATAATATTGACAATTGTTGCATTATTGTCAGTATCATTAGTTGCTGGTTGTTCAGGCAACAAAGCTGTTGTTACTATGAAGGGTGGTAAAATCACTCAAGAACAACTTTACCAAAAGATGAAGAAGTCGCAAGCTGGTCAACAAGCCCTCCAGCAAATGATTATTTCTCAAGCTTTGAAAGATCAATATGGCAAAAATGTCAGTGATAAAGAAGTCAACAAAGAATATAATCAATATAAAGATAAATACGGTTCTCAATTTGATAGTCTTTTGCAACAAAATGGTATGGATGCTGCTTCGTTCAAAGACACTATCCGGACCAACTTGTTAACTAAGGTTGCCGTTCGTAAAGAAACTTCTATTTCGAAAGCTGAATTAAATAAGCAGTGGAAGAAATATACTCCTAAGGTTACCGTTCAGCATATCTTAGTTAAAGATGAAGATACCGCTAAAGATGTTATCAAGCAATTAGATGACGGTGGTAATTTTGATAAGTTAGCTAAGAAGTATTCCACTGATACTGGTACCAAGAACAATGGTGGTAAGTTGCCTTCCTTCAACAATAGTGATACATCTCTTGATGCAAACTTTAAAAAGGCTGCTTTGAAATTAAAACAAGGTCAATACACTAAAGAACCTGTCAAATCATCTTATGGATATCATATTATTAAGATGGACAAACGCCCAAGTAAAGGTACTTTAAATAGTCACAAACAAGAACTAGAAAATCAAATTTATGCAGAACGGATGCAAGATTCCGTAACAATGCAAAAAGTTATTTCTAAAGTTCTGAAACGTTCTGATATTTCGATTAAAGATAACGATATGAAGAACATCTTGGCTGGTTACTTGTCAAATGGCAAAGACAGCAACAAGAATGCTAAATCATCAAGTAAATAATAATTGTTTATAAAAAAGCATATTTTAACAATATGCTTTTTTATTTTGTCTTTTTATTTATTTTTTAATATCATCATTATTTGAAGCAAGAGCATTTGGTACAAAAAACCGCCGATTATCCAAGCCAAAAATTCGTTCCGTAAATTCTCCCGTTGCTACTCGTTTTTCTGCTTTAGTAATCATTGTAATTGTAGCATCAAGTTCATCTAAGGCATGGAGAATTTCTGCTTCTAACAGTTGCGGCCTTTTAGGTGAACCATACTCATTAAGTCCATGGTGGGCAATTATCATATGACGTAATAAGACTACCTCTTCATCATTAGAATCAATATTTATTTGTTGACAGGCAGCCACAATTTCCCCATCCATAATGACTATGTGACCTAATAAATTGCCTTCTAGTGTATATTGTGTATTTAAAGGACCGCTTAGCTCAATTGTTTTACCTAAGTCATGCAATAATGTTCCAGCTAGTAATAATGATTGATCGACTTGAGGATATTGTTGACAAACCTTTTGCGCTAAATTAGCAATACTTAGAGTATGATAAGCCAAACCACCAACATAATCATGGTGATTAGACTTGGCTGCTGGATATTCAAAAAATTTTTGTTGATACTTTTTGAAGAGAAAGCGCACAATTCGATTCCATTTTGGTTGCGTAATTTGAAATATTAGTTCATTAATTTGTTCTTGCATTTGCTTTTGACTTAACGGAGCATGTTTTATAAATTGATTCAAAGAATACGTATTGGCTTCAGCAATTTTCATATTAATAATTTTTATTTGTAGAGAACCGTTGTATAATTCGCATTTGCCAGTTAACAAAACAACCTTTCCTGCTACAAAATCCTTAATATCTTGTGCTGAAGCATCCCAAAATTTACCCGGTAGTTCGGCAGTATCATCCGCAAAAACGATTGCCAAAAATTTTTTCGAATTACGTGCTGTTCTGACATCTACTTGCTTAAGTAAAACTGGAAATTCAAAATCATTGCCTGCCTGTAAGTCGGCTAGTTTTTTAAGCATTATTCTCACAGTCCTTTCAAATTTAAAATATGCTTTTGGTCAAATAAAGTTGTAACTTGTGTATCAGTGCAAACATATATAATCTGGGTCGTCTTCGCCATTTGCTGAATTATTTCACCAATGTTAGCTTTTCGTATCGGATCAAAATCCACAAACGCATCATCAATCAAAATGGGTAAAACTGTCAAATCGGCCATTTCTAAACTAAAAGCCAACGTTAACGCCAAATATAATTGCGCAGCGGTCCCCCGTGATAATTCATGAACTTCAAAGCGTTCATGCGCAACACTTAAAACTGTTAAATTATTATTTATAAATTCAATTTGGCGATAACGATTATTAGTTAATCGTTGAAAAAAATACTCTGCTTGTTGCATTAATTTAGGAAAACGATTAGCACTTGCTTGATTGAGAGTTTCATTAATCCATTCAGCAGCCATTACTTGACTGATCCATTCTGAAAAAGCAGTCGCAACTGCAGTATTATTATACTCAATTGTTTGGATTACCTGTTGATATTGATTATCATCAGCTAGCTGGTTTTCTTGGGCCATTAGCTGTGCTTGTTGACTTTGAATTTGATTAAAAATTTGCTCTTGGTGTTGTAATTTGTTTTGAGCTTGTTGTAATTTATTATCTAAGTTAGCTTGATTGCCTATAGTCTGCAGCGCTTTTATGATTGGTTTTAAAGTTTCTTGTAAAACTGCTCGGCGTTGCAATTTTTGCTGTTGGTGCTGAGTATCTTTTTGTAATTGTTCGAAATCCACCAAACTAGTGACATGATATTTGGCCAAAATTTTATTCAATTGTTGCTGTTGCTGCTCTTGCTGCAATTTAAGAGTTGTTATTTGTGGATTAATTTGTTCTAGGGTATTTTGCTGCAGTTGCTGTAATTGTAAGAGATGTTGACCAGTCTGATAAAATTCACTGAAAGTTACTGGCTTTGAGTTCTTATTAGCATTGTCTAATAACAGCTGCACGCTTTGTTGCCACTGTTGGTAATTTTTTTGATATTGTTCAATTTGAGATTGATTTTTTTGAATTTGGTTAGTTAGATTAGCTAATTGCCCGATAACTCCTTGAAGAGTTATTACTTCTTGATCGGTAAGATTATCGAGGTGATATTTTTGTTTAAAACTCTGAATTTTAGTTCTAACTTGCACATTGCTAGAACTAGTAGTGCTCATAGTTAAAAGCCACCAGCCAACACCTAAACTAATTAATAATCCCAAAAGCGCTAGTAGCAAACTATGTCCGATAACGAGACCGCCTACAGTCACAACAACAGCAATCAAGCCAATTACCACTTTTTTAAGCCCTTGAGTTCCAGCAACTTGTACATCAGTTTGATTAACTAATTTTTGAAATTCTTGTATTTGTTGTCTGGTCAACGGCTGTGCTTCAGCAGTCAACTGGGGATTTTGTTGTAAAAGTTGTGTCTGTTGTTCGTGTAACTGTTTTTGTTGCACAACTATCTCAGCTTCTAAGTGCTGTTGCTGAAATCGCAGTTCTTCTTGTTGCTGTTGTAATTGCTCGATTTTTGGTTGATGGGCAATAAAATAATTAAGTTGAGCGGTTTGTTCTGGACTAAATTTAATATTTTGGCGTTGTTGTTCTAGGTTACCAATATTTTGCTGTTCCAAGGCTAATTGTTGCTTTAATTCAATATATTTATTCCAATCTTGATTATCTATCTCAGAAGAATCTGTTAAATTAGCAGTTAAATTTTGCAATTCGACATAATTAGACCAATTTTTCTGCAAATTTTGCCAATACTGTAATTGCTGCTGGGCAGTTTGTACTTGGGTTTGTACCTCTGAAACCTGTTGGTTTAACTTTTGCAACTGAGCTTCCAATGTTTGATATTGTTTGTTTTCGTTGTTGACTTGACTTAAACGTTGTTGCAAATCATCGGCTTTTTCCAGTAACTGATTTAATTCATATTTTTTACCACGGGGACGATATATTTGATCAGCATCTTTAATTAACTTTTTTTGCAACTTGAGCCATTCATTCGAACCTACAGCTCCCATTGCTAATATTTGTTCTAATAGTTCATCATCAGAAAGATGATAAACCTGTTCTAAAGCTTTACGATCTACAAAATTAGTTTTAGCAAATAAGGTATCCGTTACAGGACCTAATAATTTTGCATATTCGGCTGGGTCTGTTTCTTGATTATTTTTAAAAATTTTTAACTCTTCATTATTTTTATTTTTTACTCGGCGCACCAGCCAATAATTACTATCATTATCAATTAATTCGATTTCACCGCCATATTTACTACTTTGACGCGGTAGATATTGCCAATACTTTTCTTGACCACGAGCAGAAGCAAAGCCAAATAAAATTGAACGAATAAAATATAGAATAGTGGTTTTACCAGTCTCATTATCGCCACAAATCACCTGATAATCAGTTTGAAAATTGAACTTGGTATCTACCCAACAACCAAATCCATAAATATTTAATTTTGTAATTCTCACACTATTCCTCCATCTTATTTTGACTGATGATATTTACTGCTCTTTGCTGCAATTCAGATAAAAAATCTTTCTGCTGATAAGTTTCTCTGACAACTGGGACTTGTTGTAATTTGCCTAAGTGTTTTAATAAATTATTTGGCGTAAAAATCTGATTTGCTGCACTTTGCCAATACTTTTCGTCAATTGTTTGATAAATTGTCTGTGATTTCACTTGCGGTTGCACATGATAAATATAATTAAAGTGTTCAGCGGGTACATCTGCTTGGAGAGTAGCCAACAGTTCACCTGAAGTAATGAGTGCTTGCAAATCATGGTCTAATTGTTCAAAATCTGTCAGAGTTAAATCTACCAAGGTATTTTTATCATTGAATACAGCTTTTTGAATTTTAGATATTAGATTATCTAAATTGGAAATCTGTGCAACACTTACTTGAACATTTTGCCAAATAATCGCAGCTGTTGAAATAAACTTCAACTTGGTAGTAGTTCCATCCCAATCAACCAGATAATACCCTTTGTCACCTGACTCGTTACGATGGCGGCCTTGTAGATTACCCGGGTAAACAACATAGGGATTTTGGCTCAATATTTGACGTTGATGAATATGACCCAGCGCCCAATAATCATAACCTTTACTTTGCAAAGTTTCTAAAGTGAAAGGTGCATAATTACTTTTTTGTCCCAATTCTCCATGTAAAATACCAATTTGATAATCAACATTAGGTAATCTAGCAGGATATGTTTGAGCTAAATTAGTCTGGATATGATTTTGATTATAGCTAAAACCACTAAAAGCTACCTTTTGACCATCAGCAAGCGTTAAGGTGGTAGTTGTTACTTCCGGTCCAAAAACATAAACATTATCTGGATAAGAAACTACCGCTTGTGAAGAAGTCAAATAGTCATGATTGCCATAAATCATAATAACAGCAATTTGGTGCTGAGCTAATTCTTGAAATTTACGTTGTAAATAAAATTGCGCATGTAAATCACGAGTTGCATCATCAAAAGCATCCCCAGCAATAATGATAAAATCCACTGAAAGCTTAATCGCCGTGGCCACTAGCTGATCCATCGCTTGATAAATTGAATTTTCTACAGCTTTCTTAATGGCAGAAGGCAATTGCATTAAACCTTTAAAAGGGCTCTCCAGATGTAAATCAGCTGTATGAATAAATTTCATTTTTATTCCTCCTACAAAAAAACGACACTGCCGAAGCAAGTGCCGCTTAAACTAATTAGCTTTGATAGATTTCTGCAAGTGGTTTAGAAATAATTTTATTTAATTCTTCCATCATGGCATTTACTTTTCGTTCTTGTTCCATCAAATTTTTGACAGAATCAAATTTAGTCAATTGTCCTGATAAATCTTGTAGATTCTTAATTTCTTCATCGCTTATTTCTTGCCCATTGATTTGCTTTTCTTGAAAGTCAGCTTGCATTTTTTGCATTTTTTGAAACATGCTATAAGCCATAGCATCAGCTTTCATCTGACTAAATGCTCCTTGTAAACCTAAAATTTCAGGGGTTTGACGCAAATCCTTCTCCAATTGGTTAGCGGTATCGTAGACGTTAATCATTTATTGCATTCTCCTTTTTTAATGTCCTATCAGACCTTTGATTTGATTATACCATTGACTGACACCCTGGCGGGTATTATTAAAATTATTAATCGTATCTTCAACTTTTTTTCGCATCTCACCATTAAAATCATTAAACCAATTTTGTGGTGAATTGTGTTGTCTGCGTTGTGCAATAGTCGCCGCATCTTCTACTTTAAAAGAAGTATTTTTGGTATAAGGCAAAATGGTTTCTAATTCCGTTTTGAATAAAGGAGCAACACCTTGTTCATTGCTATTTTGCAGGAAATGGTTTTGATCAGTTTTATCAAAACCGACCCAAGTAGCAACTACAATATCTGGAGTATAGCCAACAACCCATTGATCTTTGGTTCCAGCACCATACTCTGCAGGAACTTCAGTACTACCCGTCTTGCCTGCTAGCCGGTGATTATAAGGTTTGGCACTCTGGCCAGTTCCTTGATCAAATACCCCTAACATTAAACTGGTCATCGTTTTAGCAGTGGACTTACTCATAATCAATTTGGGAGTGTCATTATGGTTTTGGGCAATCACAGCGCCAGTAGCATCAACAATCTTTGTGATAAAATGGGTATTGGCTAAGCGCCCTTCATTGGCAAAAGCCGTATAGGCACGTGCTAATTGATATGGTGTTAATCCTGTTTGCAAACCGCCTAAAGCTAAGGCCAAGTTCTGATCGGATTTCGGTACTTTAATACCAAAATTTTCTACGGAGGCAACCCCTTTGTTCACACCAATTTTATCCAATAAAGCGACTGCGGGAATATTCTCACTCTGAGCTAAAGCTTGATATAAAGGAATTTCATCAGAAGAAGAACCATCAGCATTGGTCGGTGTATAATGATTTTTGCCAAAACTAGTAACCTGGTTAGGTAATAACGAATCCAACTTATAGCCTTTTTCAATTGCTGGAGTATAGACAGCTAGCGGTTTAATCGTTGAACCAGGCTGCCGTTTCATTTGGGTAGCCCGATTTAAGGTTCTGAATCCATGTTGTCCGCGCCCACCTACAACGGCACTAACACCTCCATTACGAGGATTAATCGCAATGGACGCTCCTTGGACTAAAGTCCCATCATTGGCATTAGCAGGGAATAAATCGTCATTATCAAAACTATCTTGCATTTGCTGTTGGACATCTTGATTTAAAGATGTATAAATAGTGTAGCCTTTATTCAAGATATCATTTTCGCTTAAATGATATTTTGTCTCTGCTTCTGCAATAACCGCATCAAAATATGAAGGATAGCGATAACCATTTTGCCGTTGATAACCATTAGTTATATTTAAAGGTGCCCGTTGTGCTACTTTCATTTGACTAGTAGTTAACTTGTGGTTGTCGACCATTAACTGCAAAATTAAATTACGTCGTTGCTGTGAATTTTGGGGATTGCGAATCGGATCATAATAACTAGGATTTCGTAACATTGCAGTTAAAGTAGCAGCTTGACTAGCATTAAGTTCATGAGCATCTTTTGCAAAATATCGTTGCGAAGCATCTTGTACTCCCCAAACGCCATTACCAAAATAAGAATTATTTAAATACATCGATAAAATATCTTTTTTGCTATAAACGTGGTTAATTTCCACGGCCAAGAAAAATTCTTCGGCCTTGCGCATTAAAGTTTGTTTTTGAGTCAGAAGTGAATTTTTAGCTAATTGTTGGGTAATAGTGCTACCCCCACCACTAATTTGATGATGCAAAATAAACCCTAATGCCCCTCGTGCATAACCGCGCAAACTAAAACCAGAATTAGTCCAAAAAGTCCGATCCTCTGTAGAAATAACTGCGTTTTGCATTTCTGGAGAAATCCGATCCAAATCGACATAAGTTCCCTTTTGCGCATATAAGGAGCCAGCTTTTTGATTAGAAGCATCCATCACGGTAGTTGTTGTCTGTAAGGATGCTTTCAAATTTTCAATATTGGCGGTTTTTGCTCGAAAAGTTAAAATAGCGCTTAAACTTAGAAACATTATTAAAACCAGTAATATTAACCAACGCACTAAATGATAACGTTTGGTCCAATAATGTAAAAATTTAATCAATCTTTGGGTTCCATTTTTTAAATGTTGTTTAAATGTTAATTTTTCCATATGTTTCATAATTCATATTTTACCATAGAATGGAGTCTAACCGTGATCTTAGAACGACACTTTACAATTAAACAATTGCCCCAGCCACTTTCCTTGCGCGCTGCCTTGAATTCTTGGCTTATCCCTCGTAAATGGCAACATGAACTCAGGGTTAACCGCAGCATCCTCGTTAATCATCACTATCAATCTTTCAATACCTTATTGCATAATGGTGATCATATCGATTTAGCCTTTGTAGCTAAGATTAATTTACAAACTTATTTACCTGCTCCCCAAATCACTTTTACAATCTGTCAAGAAAATCAAGATTTTTTAATAGTTAATAAGCCAGCAGGTCTTAAGACTCATCCTAATCAACCTCAAGAAAACCAAACTCTTCTCAATCAAATTAAAACTTATTTAGGGTATAATCCGTTAATGATTCACCGCCTTGATAAAATGACCAGTGGTTTAATCATGGTTGGCAAGAATCCGCTCATTATACCGTTAATGAATCGGCAATTATCTCAAAAAATTATGCAACGTTATTATCTAGCAGTAACTAAATATAATGCAACATTACCTAATCATGGCTCAATTACCGCACCCATTGGTCGCGATAACCGTGATCCACGCAAACGTCAAATTAATTCTCAAGGATTATTTGCCCAAACAGATTATCAAATTATTCAACATAATCAAAAATATGCTTTAGTTAAATTGCAATTACACACAGGTCGAACTCACCAAATTCGCGTCCACTTACAATCAATTGGTCTGCCTATTTTGGGTGACCCCTTGTATGGACCACCCGCAGCTAGAATGTATCTTCACGCTTATCAATTGCAATATCAACTACCTTTTACTCAACAAAAACAAACAGTAACCATAAAAGCACCAGCTTCATTTCAAGCACTGGTACAGGCCTAATTACTAATAAAATATCCCATAATATTAGTTTCAATTAGCTAATATTATGGGATAAATTTTAATTACATTTCATCAGGTGCTTGAACACCCAACAATCGCAAAGATTCTTTTAAAACAATTGTTACTGCTTTAACTAAAGCTAGTCGAGTTGAGAGCTGCTCATCTGCAACTAAAACTTTAGTATGTGCATAATAATGGTTAAAAGCCTTAGCTAGACGCAAGGCATATTTAGCAATGACGGAAGGTTCACGTTGCAAAGCAGCTTGTTGGATAATATTAGGAAAATTAGCCAAAAATTTCAAAATTTCCCAAGTTTGATCATCAATTTGATCTGGAGTGATATCAGTTTTGGTTTCTTGATAATCAGCTTTGCGCAGTATGCTCATGGCCCGAGCATGGGTATATTGTACATATGGACCTGTTTCACCTTCAAAACGAACCACTTCGTCCAAGTTAAAATCAAAGTTATCAGTCCGATTATTCTTTAAATCATGAAAAATAACCGCACCAACGCCAACTTCATGGGCCACTTCTTCTTTATTAGCCAATGTTGGATTTTTTTCATCAATTTGATTGCGTGCTAATTTGACTGAATCATGTAATACATTTTCTAACAAGATGACACGCCCAGCACGAGTTGATAATTTTTTCCCTTCAGAAGTGATTAAGCCAAATTTAATATGTTCAATGTCTTGAGCCCAATCATAACCCATCTTAGCCAAGACTGCTTTTAATTGTTCAAAATGAACACTTTGTTCACTACCAACTACATACAAAGCCTTTTTAAAGTGGTAAGTTCGCTGCCGATATAAAGCTGCCGCTAAATCTCTTGTAATATATAAAGTTGCCCCATCAGATTTTTTGATTAATGCTGGCGGTAAATCGGGACCTAAATCAACAATTTCTGCTCCCTGACTTTCTTGCAGCAAGCCTTTTTGCGCTAATAAATCAACGACTTCGTCCATTTTGTCATTATAGAAGGCTTCTCCATTATAAGAATCAAAGCTAATTCCTAATTCGTCATAAACTTTCATAAAAGCCTTTAAGGATTCAGAGCGAAACCATTTCCACAAATAAGTGGCTTCTTCATCGCCATTTTCTAATTTTTTAAACCATTCACGAGCTTCATCATCTAGTTCAGGATGTTCTTTATCTAGTTGATGAAATTTAACGTAGTATTTTTGTAAGTTGGTGATGGGATCTTGCTTAACTTCTTCTTCAGAGCCCCATTTTTTATAGGCCACCATTAACTTACCAAATTGAGTCCCCCAATCGCCTAAATGATTAATCTTGACTGGTTGATATCCTAATTTATTTAAAATGAGCGCAATCGAATTCCCGATAACTGTCGAACGTAAATGCCCCATCGACATTGGTTTGGCAATATTAGGCGAAGACATATCGATAACGACATTAGCTTGTTGTCCTATTGTATGATTACCAAAGTCACTACCCTGTTCAATAACTTGAGTGATAGTGGTTTTTGCAATCGAATTTCTTTGTAAAAAGAAGTTAACATAAGGACCTTGTGCTTGTACTTGAGCAAAAGCCGAAGTATCTAATTGTTTAACTAAGTTTTGGGCTATTTGAACTGGTGCTTGATGTAATTGTTTTGCTAGTTGAAAAGTAGGAAAAGCAAAATCTCCCATCTTAGAATCTTTAGGGACTTCAATCATTTGGGCAATTTGTGTTTCACTAAGATTAAGATCTCCTAAAGTTAATAAACCGGCACTTAACGTTTGCTGTATTAATTCTTTGGCTTGACTAATATTCACGTTTTTTCCTCCTTAAAAATAAAAAGTCTCTTTCATATATATGAAAGAGACGAGATTTCCCGCGGTACCACTCTGATTGATTGTTAATAATCCACTTAATTATTATTATTTAAATGTCACAAAGACGCGACAGGCATAGATTATAATTGGTTTACACTAACCCAATCTCACTTAAATAATCACCTTTTACCTTATTTCTTTGCATGATAATCTTAACTGAAAATAATAAAATTTTCAACTAAATCTTTATTTAAGAGCTTAGATTATAATTAGTACACGAATACAATGTCCATCTCGTATTTAACTTTCTTTTATTGAAAGAGTATAACTTCAATATTGACACACGCGATCTCTAATATATAATATAGGATATACGGAATTTATATTTAATCATACAATATTATCTTTCGTTATAAATATAATTATTAAAAGAAAGAAGGTCTGCAATAATGACATATGTAAAAGCTATAAAAAAAGCACAACTAATTGAGCAATTTATAAAAGATCAAACTCTTAAAAAATCTTTAGCAGATTATACTGCACAGCCCTTTTTAAAACTATTATTATCTTCATTAGGATACTACTTCGAATATCCAATAAAAAATGAATTTATATTAGGGTATAGTTTAACTAATGAATTTAATGAATATACTATAATCAGTACCAGTATCAAAGATCCAATCATAAAAGCTTTTACGCAATCTCATGAATTAGGACATCATTTATTACATCAAAAATTATTAATAAATAATAAAGAAGCAAATATATTAGAAAACGATTATAAACCTGAAAAAACATCAGAGAAAAATGAAGCTAATTGTTTTGCTGCAAACCTTTTAATGCCTGACGATGTCCTATATTCGATACTATATGAAATGAAATCTAGAGAATCTATAAAAAATTTACAATGTATTTCATATAAAACTTTATATTACAGAATAATTGATTATTTAGTTAGTAAAGTATTTATATCAAAATGTATCGCCACCAAATTATCTCATGATTATATAACTGCTTTACCAGGAACAACAAAACAGTGTACCCTAATAAAAGTTTGGAAAAAGCTAAAAATTTTAAATCTTAGACCAAATAATTATACAAAATCAGAAATCATTAACTATAACTTAAATCAAATAAACAATTATGAAAATATATTAAATATAAAGAAAGATGGAAATAGATAATTAAAAATTAGTGCTAAATATGTTAACTTAGTTAGTAAATATTTAATTGTATAGATATGAATTGTCAGTATTAACTAGAAATTATATGCACCTTTTAATAGCTAAAATGAAGTCAATTTGAATAAGCTTCTATTCTTTAGTTTTGAATAACAAAAATATAAACTAGTCAGAAAATTTCATAACTAAGGAACTAAAAAACGATAGAAATTCTCAAAAAACATTGAAAATATCTATCGCTTTTTCATTTGGTAGTGTGTGATACAAACTGGCATGGCTTATAAGACCTACAGCACCAATTTAAGAGCAATGTATAGACCCAATCAAAATACTAAAAAAGCGGATGACGAGAATCGAACTCGCGACGCCAGCTTGGGAAGCTGGAGTTTTACCACTAAACTACATCCGCAGTACAAAATATATTATACACAAAAATATGCATTTTTGCTGAATTATTTTAAAAATTTTGTCATAATGTTATTATGAAAAAAATAAGACAAAACCTATACTTCAAAAAGATTGGCCGTATCATAAGCATTCTCGTTGGTTTGGAATTAATTGCTGTTAGTGTTTCGATGTTTTTTGAACCGCACAAAATTGCTGCTGGTGGTGCTACTGGAATTGCAATTCTGGTGAAAGAATTATTTAATATTCAGTTATCTTTAACCTTACTGGGCTTTAATATTATCATGTGGATTCTCACAATGATTTTTTTAGATAAGATGAAAGCTGCAAAAATTACTTTTGGCAGCATCGTCTTACCTATTTTTTTGGCTATTACACCAGATACATTAGTCATTAAAGATCCCTTATTATCTGATATTATTGGCAGTATTTTATTTGGATTAGGACTTTCAATTATTTATCGCCTAGGTTCTTCCGCTGGAGGTACCACTGTTCCACCAATGATTTTGAACAAGTATTTTCATATTCGCAATGCTAATAGTTTGTTCGTAATTGATGGGATTGTATGTCTGGGAAATATCTTTGTTTCCGGATGGGAGCAATTCTTCTTAGCTATTTTATCGGTTGGTATTTCTACAATTGTTCTAAACTATGTGCAAACCGGCTTTGATAAAAAGCTCGTAGTCTATATCATGAGTGAAAACCACTTAGATGAAATTAAAACGCAACTCACTGATGTCATCGAGACTGGGAGTACCATCTTTGATGTACGTGGTGGTCATTCCAATGAATCTAAAGAGATGTTAATGTTGGTAGCAGATACTCAAAATTACGGTACAATGCTAGATATTATCTTTCAAATTGATCAAGATGCGTTCATTTTGGCTGACAGCATTGCCGAAGTTCATAATGGCAGTTTGTAAGTAAAAACAAAATAAATCCACAAAAAGTATCGATTAACAATTTTTCAACTGTTAGTCGATACTTTTTTGGTTTTCCAAATTAAATTCTAACTAAACAATTCCTAGTACCCGTTTAACCGCATTTTCAGGATTATCATAAAAAATAAACGTTAATTAACTTTTTAGTTTTGATGAAATACTGTCGAGCTCGTCTAAAGATTGTACAGGTAGTAAAACTTGTTTGGCTCCTATGTCAACAGTCACTTGAATAGTATCATCTAATTTCGAAACTTTTTTAATTAATCCAGTAATTATAAAATTACCTAATATCACTAAATTGGCAATAAGTGTTTTTTAATGTTGTTGAGATTAATGAAATATATGTTGGTAAAGTTAAATATTGTGCCCTTGCTAAATTATTCATATTAATCACGCTAATAATAAAATTATGCTGATTTACATGAATGTTAGAAATGATTTTAGTACTGTTAGAAATCAGATAAAGAAAGGCCGTCTCCATGGACTATCTAGCATCTATATAATTATTAATTCCACTTTTATCTAACTTACTTTTACTTGATATTAATTTCTAATTATTTTCTTCAGGAACAGTAACAATATTTTCTGTCAATGATTCTTTGTCTTTATATGATAATTCAACATCAAAGAATTCCGTTCCACTAATTCTTTTTAGTTGCTCTTTAACTCTTCTGCGGACTTCTAAAGCAAATGACAAAATTTGTTCAATATCGTTTTTCGTATAAATTCCATCTGGAAAAATTAACTTCACTAATCCAGAAACAGTTTTGCGAACAGCGATTGTATCACGTTGATTTAATTGATTGCCCAAAGAAAAATATTTATCAAAAGCATCTCCATAAGTTTGTTTACGCAATTCACGCATTATTTCTGCAAAATAGTCCGTAATTAAGCCATAATCTTGAGCAAAAAAAGATGGACGATATTTCGGAATTTCCCAGCCTGGTAAATATGCATGTATGCGATCCAAAAAGGCAGAATCATTGGCCATAGCTTCAGGAAATGGATCAAATAGATGCGAAGTTTGTAATATCGTATCGACACTTTGATTAATGTTACCCACAAAAACCATGGAAGCACTAGCTTGAATTTCATCTTTACCACGAGCAAATGAACCAGAAGCCATATAATCTTTCATAATTTGAACGCCATCTTTATCTTTGAAATTAATCCCAGCAACTTCATCGAAAGCTACCAAGTCCCACATACCTACTAACCCTACTTGATGACGACTCATATTATAAAACAGATTAGCTACTGTTGTTTGACCACCAGATACTAGAATCGAGTTGGGAGAAAGTTCTTTATACCCATGGGACTTCCCCGTGCCACGTGGTCCTAGTTCTACTAAATTATAGTTATTTTCTACAAATGGCACTAAGCGTAATAATAGTAATAACTGTTCTCGCTGACTAAACTGGGTTGGTTCTAATCCAATAGTTCGCAACAAAAGTTGAATCCATTCTTGAGTAGTAAATGCTTTACGGCCTTGATATACCTCAGACATATCTAAACCTGAAATTTGAATAGGATCTAATTTTTGTAAGATAAATGGTGAATCGTGTTTAATCTTATCAAAATGATATCCTAATCTAGCAATACACCAAATTCCTCCAGCCAATAAGCGCTCATAATCTTTGGGATATTTAGAATTGATAACTACTTCTTTAATACCTAAATTACTGAAAGTGGCTTCATAGCGATCTTTTTGCGTATTAAGATGGACAGTAACCTTATCAATGACAGTATAAATACCTAATTCACGAATTCTGGCTTTAATTTTTTCTGCTTCATCTGGGCGTACATAGTTATTTGCTAAAGTTGTACGCACACGTTGAACACCTTGTTCAATTGTTTCTTCATCAGTGCTGTTAGCAAACATCCCTAATAGATATTCTAAAACGTAAGTTGGAACGTTAGCACCTTCTTTGATACGCGCAGTTAAATCTTTACGAACAAAGCGTCCAGAAAAATGATCAGTTAGTTTTTGCAATAAAATTTCATCCATTATAATTACCTCAATTATCGTATCTAAAAGTCAAAGCCAAAGTCATTACTGATGATTAAATCCATCTGAAATGTTTCAAATTCTTTAGTACCAGCCGTTATATTTTCAATTACTAAACGATAATCCTTTTGCCTATCATAAGATTGATTCTTAATCGATAATTTTAACCGATACATTCTAGATTCAATACGAGAATCCTGATTATCGACTAGTAAGTGAGCTTCAGTAGATATTATTTGGTTCAATTCATCAACAAAATAAATCTTGAATTCACTGGCTAAAACTGTATCACTAATAGGAGCCGTTTGGATAAATGGTAATGTGACTTCTAAAGCAGTAACTCGATGATTAGTATTGCCTAATTTTAATTCGACATATTGGGCTTGTGAGCGACTACTGGACATTTTAATATCTAAAACTGGTAAGAGCATCTCTTGCAAAGAACTGCCACCATGAACATAGTTCTGCGAACCCACTGTCTTAAACACATTGGCTGATTTTGGATAATAAATCCAGCGCTCATCGCTATTTTGTAAGACTTCACCTAAAGATAATACAGCTACCCCCATTTCTTCAATTTTTTCCTTTGCTAAAGCATATCGCGATTTCTTAGTTAAAGGATTAGTTAAATTCAAATCAATTTTATCTGATTCTAAAATTTGGCTATCTCGATAAACAAAACCGTGGTCAGCAGTAACTAATACGTGACTGACATTAATTGTTCTCAGAGCATGGATGAGCTGCTTCAGTTCATTGATAGCTTGCTGCGCTGCGTTAAATACTTCATCTTCCGTTTTGGCACTATCACCGATAGCATCAATTTGATTGTGATAAATATAAATTACTTTTTTACCTACAAACTTAGTTCTTAATTCTGCACTAGTACATTTTAATAATTCATCTAAACCAAAAGCTTCACTATCAGCATTATAACTTTTTAATACTTGTGCTCTTTTTTGTCGGGTATCAACTAACTTATTATCAACTAATATATTCAAATCATCTGTTAATTCTAAACTTTTATGGGGCAATAATGCTGACATGCCTAAATAAGTCACTGACGGCAAAGTACTAATTAAATAATCCATATTCATTTGAATACGATCGTCTTGATCTAACGTAGACTGCAATTCTTTAGCAATTTCAAACCGTAAGGCATCAGAAATAATAACAACGACTCGATCTTTTTGTGGACGTATATAATTGTGATAAAAATTTGACTGTTGATGTTTGCCTTGAGAATCTCGATAAGAAAAACTATTATTCCATGACTTAATAGATTCGTTTAAATATCGTGTTAAGTAAAATTGCGAAACTTGTTCTTTTAATTCTTTATAACTATTAGGATCACCCACTTTTTGATAAGTAGCGATAAAATATCGATACCAACTATCAATTTGGTAATCTGTTTGTAAATATTTATCAATTGCTTCAGCAGTCGATTCATAAGGCACAAACTTTTGTTTCAAAATATAAATAGCTAAAGTTAATAATCGATATTGTGCTTTAAATCTCCCCTCACGAGTTCGTTTTTGTCGCTCTTGACAAATAGTTAATAGATCTTGTTCACCTACAAGAGAATTTAAATCTCCTACTAAAACTCGCCTTTTTATCCACAATAAAATCAATCGATCAACACCGGCATAAAAATTAAGTTGTAATAAATTTTCCATATGAATTTTCTGTAAAAATTTTGCCAAGTTCAATTTTTGCCAAACAAAATCACTTAATTCATCAAAAATATTTTGCGATGCAGCTGAATCAGCAAAACTAGACATAAAAGTAGCCACATTGGTTAAGTGATCCATTTTATAATTATCAAATGCTTGGGGTAAATCTAATTCCATTTGCGAATAAGTATAATTAATATATAGAGCGCATACTAAATCTACTAGATTATTATCCGAAGGGACAAAACCAAATTCTTGGTTAATTAATTGCCAAAAATAATCTAATACGTTGTATTTATAAAACTCCGATAAAAAGGAATTATTATCTATTCCAGCAGCAAGTACTTTCTTTAAAAACGCATTAACCTGGATTTGGTCTACTCTTAAGACACTAGCAATAATACCTAATTCAGGATGATTAATGACGGTGTTATTTAAATGCTTTTTAAATCTGGCAACACGAGATTTATTACCGAAAAATTTGAAATGCTCTTTAATAAATGGCAATTGATTAGTGGGTAAATTCAATTCTTGTAAAAGTAATTGATAAACATCGGCAGTAAAAATTAATGAATATTCTTCTACATCTGTCAAAAAATTATTTTCAATATCTGGACGTGCAAAAGTTGCATAAATTAAATATTTTGTATTAGGATGATTTTCCAAAAATAATTTTGTTTTGAACTGTTCTCGTTCAGCCATTAGAATAACTTCTGCATCTAAGCCTTGACTAATAACATCCATATTATCAGCAAATTCAGCATCAGAGTCATACCAAAATATTAAACGCTGCTGTTCAAAAGCTTGATTTAATTTTGTAATAATTTTATTTACGTTTAATTCAGCCATTTTATTCCCCTATTTATTATCTTAGTTAATATTATACCGTAAATAACAAATTGAAAATATTGTTAAGAAAGAAGTTTAATACACCATTCAAATAAAATTTAAGCCTATGTTTATCAATATCGCTCACACCCAGATATAATACAGGTGTTATTAAGAATCTTATCGACCAAATTCCCGAAGTTTATTTTGATGTCCGCCAAAAAGGCCAAGTAGAAATTATTGGTTGGCTATATCAGTTTTATAATGAAGAACCCCATGACCAAGTAGTTAATATTACTGGTGGAGCAGTGAAGAAAAGTGATATTCCTGCAGCTACTCAACTTTTTACAACCGATTGGGTAGTACGGTACATGGTCGATAATTCTCTGGGAAAATATTATTTAGAACGCCATCCAGATAGCAATATTAATGCTAGTTTAGAATTCTTATTGCCAAATCATTTAATTCCTGTTGTAGAAAATCAAAAATTGCAAAATTATACCTTAATTGATAATGCAATGGGGTCAGGACATATTTTGATTTATGCATTTGATTTGTTTTTACAATTTTATCAAGAGCAAGGATATACCAAACGCGAAGCAGCTCATTTAATTGTGGAAAATAATTTATACGGATTAGATATTGATAAACGGGCTTTTCAACTTGCTTATTTTTCTTTGATGATGAAAGTTAGGGAATATGATCGCCACGCATTTCAAAGTAATATAAAGCCTAATTTATTTTATTTTGAAGATGTCAATGGTGTAAGTGATGAGTTTTACCAGAGGTTAGAAGCAATTAATCCTTCTTTGACTGAACAAATTAAAGAACTTGTTTCTATATTTAGTGATGCGCGAGAAATAGGCTCAATTATTCAAATAGATCATGATTGTCCTATCAATGATTTAATCAAATTAGTTCAAGGAATTAAAATAAATGATGAACTAGATTTATACAAAATTGATGAGTCCAAAGCAAAAATTCTCAAAATGTTCAAAATAATTCAGGTATTGTTACAAAAGTATGATGTAGCTGTCACTAACCCTCCATACTTAAATAAATTCAATCCACAACTTAAAAAATATCTGAAGAAATATTATAAAAATTATAGTCGCGATCTTTTTTCAGTTTTCATTTACCATAACGCTAATATGATTAAGCCTGATGGTTATGCAGCATTTATGACGCCATTTGTATGGATGTTTATTAAATCATATGAAGAACTGCGTACAGAGATTTTAGATACTAAGAAAATTGACAGTTTGATTCAATTAGAGTATTCAGCATTCGAAGAGGCTACAGTTCCGATCAATACTTTTGTACTAAAAAATACAAAAAACAATACTGATACTGGTATTTATCTAAAATTGTCTGACTTTAAAGGTGGTATGGAAATTCAAAAAGATAAAGTGTTAGAAGCCATTAGTGACCCTAATTGCAAATACTTATATCGTTCAAATCAAACGAATTTCCAAAAAATCCCTGGGAGTCCGATAGCTTATTGGGCAAGTGATAATCTGATTCATGATTTTGAAGTTGGATGTCCTATGGATTCATTAGTAACACCTAAAGTTGGATTACAAACTGGTGATAATAATAAGTTTCTCAGATTTTGGAATGAAGTTAATTATCAAAAGATTAAGTTCGATGCGAATAATCATTATGAAGCAAAGATATCAGAAAAAAAATGGTTTCCTTATAATAAAGGTGGTGCTTATCGTAAATGGTATGGTAATTATGATTATGTAGTTAATTGGGAAAATGATGGAAAAGATATAAAAAATGATAAATTATTCAGATTATCAATAGGTAAAATACTTGCTAGCAATTCTAAACCTAAAAACGAAGGTTATTACTTTCGTGAAGCAATAACTTGGCCTAAAATAACATCAGGAAAGTTTAATGCTAGATTCAGAAAAAAAGGGTCAATACATGATACTGCAGGTAATGAAGCATTTTCTGATAATCATAATTTATTAATTTACATTACTGGTTTTTCATGTACAAATGTATGTAATTATATCTTGTCTATATTAAATCCTACGATTAATGTACAAGTAAGTGATTTTGGAAATATTCCAATTATTGAAAAAAAACAACATTATATAAATAAAAATGTATGTAAAAATATAAATTACTCTAAAACAGATTGGGATTCTTTTGAAATTTCCTGGGATTTCCAGCACCATCCATTTTTAAATCATATCGCTGAACATAATTTATCACCTCCCTATTTTATGGTATTCTGGGAACTATTGTGCCAATTTTGTGCAAAAAGTAAGCACAAAATTTAAAAATGGAGGTTTTTATGGTAAGTTATCAAAAAAGAGGAAAGGTTTGGCAGTATGAAATATCATACAAAGATACTGATGGAAAATACAAAAAATTTCGTAAATCAGGTTTCAAATTAAAGTCAGACGCTGTTTTAGCAGCATCTGAAGTACAAATCAAGCAACCAATGTTTTCTAGATATAATACCGCTAATCAAACTCTAGCTATCTATTTTGACAATTGGATTATGTTATATAAACAAAATTATGTATCAAATATCACTTATATGAAATATCAAAATACATCCAAACATATCCGCCAATATTTTGGTAATATCAAGCTTAAAGATTTAAACAAAGATATTTATCAAGAGCGAATCAATCTTTTTTCTCAAACCCATGCTAAAAGGACAGTTTCATGTTTTCATAAGCATATTAGGGCTGCTTTATTAGACGCTTTAGATGAAGGAATCATTAATAAGGACCCTACCCGTAAAGCAGTAGTTACCGGAAAAAACTATCTTGCTGCTCAAAAATTTTTAAATTATGCTGACTGGAAAAAATTAATAAATGAATTAGATTGTAATAAAACCGGAGAATTAATGATTTATTTAGCTGCTTTAACTGGCATGCGTTATGGAGAAATTGCTGGCTTAACGCCTAATCATATCAATTATGAAGATAGTACTATTAAAGTGGATCGAACCTGGGATTATAAATATCGAACCGGTTTTAAAAAAACTAAGAACAAATCTTCTCGGCGAAAAATCCCCATTGATAATCACACACTGAATTTATTAGATATCTATATTAATGCTAATCATATCAAAGAAGATGAACTAATTTTTGAACACAATGGTCAAATTTACTATAGCGCACAAATTAATAATATTTTGACAAATAAATTGAAAGAGTTGCATCTGCCGCGCATTACTTTCCATGGTTTGCGACACACGCACGCTTCGATTTTACTTTATCAAGGTGTTAGTATTTTATCAGTGTCTAAACGCCTTGGGCATAGCAATACTACTACTACCCAATCCACTTATTTGCACATTATCAAAGAATTAGAAAATAAAGATAATGATCAAATACTATCAATTTTAAACAATTCATTTTAAATGAAAATTTTGGCACTTTTCTTGGCACAAAAAAGATCCTAACATTAATTCAATTAAGAATTAGGTAGGATCATTTTTATTTGATTGGCGTCAAAATCTTAGTTTCTGCTTGTACTTTTTTATGATTAACGAGTACACCATCATCTAAATCAAGTTCAATTCTTTGATTAGCCACATGTTGTAACTCTTGATCGTATTTAATAATTTCAGCAATTTGCTTTTTTAATTTAGAAATTTCCTTGTTAAATAGTTTGATTTGTTTTTTATCAGTTTCCATTTTTAACTGTTCTTGACGCATTTTCAACGTATTCTCGTAAGCCTGTTGTAACTCGTGCAAGTAACTCGAACGAACCATCGCCATTGTATCTGGATTATAACGATGCAAATAAATCAAAGCCTTAAAAGCTTGTGCACGTCCACTATTTAATTCCCAATAAATTGGGCGTTTTTGATAAATTTTAAGATGATCCTTTTTGAAAAAATCATTCAAGAAATATTGTCGAATAATATCGGTTGCTTCAACACCTTTATCAAATTTTTTAGGTTCTAAAGTAGATGCAATAAAATCTAAATTTTTGTATAAATTATCATCGCCAAAAATGGTTTTTAAAAATTCTTTCAAACGATAAATAATGTCACGATTATCACCAAAATAATCTGCATCTGTTAAAACCAGTATATTATCCGTATTGGGAGTAAAAGAGTGATATTTAGCACTATCCCATTCACCACCAGCATAAGCTAATCCCTCAACATCAAGTGAATAGCGACCAAAGACACAACCTATAAAGTAAGATAAAAATGATTTAACGTCCCGTAATTGATCAGCCTTGCGAACTGAAACATCTTTATCATCTTCTTCAGGAGTTAACTCTTCTTGTAAACCATATAAATCAATAAAAATCTTATTTAGTTCTTCTTCATTAGATTTCAATTGATTGAAACGATCTAAAGCTTCTTGTTTCCACTGATGATACGATTCCTCTAATGACCAATTTTGTTTATGTTCAGCGATATGATTTAAAAAAGGATGATGTTGGAAATCCCAGGAAGTTTCAAAAGAATCCCAGTCTAGTTTCGTTTTTATAACAAGCTTATTAATAACTTTTTCTATTGAATTAGAAGGTTTTAAAATTGGAAATCGCTTTAAATCACCCACTTGTAAATTTATAGTAGGATTAATAAGTTTTAAAATATAATCGCCAACTTTAGAATTTAATATACTCATAACAATTAGAAGATTTTCTTTTGTATTTGAAAAAGCAGACATACCTGATACATCGTGTATACTACCTGATTGTCTATAACGTAAGCTCAATTTACCACTTGTTATTAATGACCAAGTTATTGCTTCACGAAAGTAATATTCTGTATTTTGAGGTCTCGATCTAGTTTTACCATTTTCATCTTTAAAGTTTCTAATTTCATAACCATTATTCTCCCAATTTACTACATAATCATAGTTTCCATACCATTTACGATAAGCACCACCTTTGTTATAAGGAAACCATTTTTTATGAGAATTTATAGATTCTTCTATGCTATGTGAGTCAAAACTAACATTGTAAAGTTTCACTTCAAACCACTGTCTAATAAATTTATTATTATCACCAGTTTGTAATCCAACCTTGGATTCAGCAATAAACCTCATTGTTGTTCCAACTTCAAAATCATGAATCAGATTATCACTGGCCCAATAAGCTATCGGACTCCCAGTGATTTTTTGAAAATTTGTTTGATTTGAACGATTATATCGATTACCAATAATTGGTAATTTTTGTGGAATATTATCATCTGATATATCTTGTGTTTTAATTTGGTGATATGTGCCAACAAAATAGGGATTAATCATATTTCTAAAAATTGTTACTGCAGTGCCAAAAGCTATTCCCATAACGTTGTTTTCCATATGCATCAAATTAGAAATTGTATAGTTATCTAAAAGAGAAATACGCATTTTTTCAAAGCTAGACAAAAACATCCAAGACTGCATTGTTACCATGGCGTTATATCCTCCAGGTAGCATTTGCATATTCCATTTCTCAATGAACATTGAATAAAGATCAGATTTAGAATTAGGAAAAAATTTCTTAGAAAACAATAATAGATCTTTATTCATTCGAGCTGAACCCATATAAGGCGGGTTAGCAATTATAATATGAAATTTCATTTGTAGTATCTTAACAAGTGAATAATAGTTTTTAATTATAGTGATTAAATGTTGTATTTCATATGATAGTTGTCCATTTTGAGTCTTTTCAAGACTATCAATAATGTTTTTGATTAACTTTACATTGATTTTATCTACATTAAGCAATGAACCTAATGAATTATTATGATTAAATATCTGTCTTAGCTTATTTAATTCTTCGTATTGGTCAGATTTTAAATATAAACTAAGAACATCATTGTATGATTGAAAATCTTCAGATATCTTTGAAACTGTAAATAAATTAATACTTTCAATGTTTTTAAAGGCTTTTCTTGAATATTCACGTGCCTTCATTACGAGAGCAAAATAAGCTAATTGATATGCTCTTGTATCAATTTCTAATCCATAAAGATTTTTATTAAGAATATTCTTAACAGAATCATTGCTAGAGTATCCTTCAGATTCATATATTTGAATAAGTAAATCAAATGAATAAACCAAAATGTGGCCTGAACCCATTGCAGGATCTATTACTTTTATATCTTTAACAGAAATATTTTTAATAGATTTATCTACTTTGCTTGTTAACGCAGTAGAATCATCATTTTGTTTTGCGTCTTCCATATAATATTGCCAACCATAATTTTGTGCAATTTGTTTTTCACTCCTAACATCTCCATTAGAAATTAAATGATGTATCCAATATTTTCCTAATGAATTTTGTACCATGTATTTTACAATCCAATCAGGAGTAAAGATTTGTGTGGCACGTGCAATTTGATTTTTACGGTACTTATGCGATTTAGGTAAACTTATTACCTCAGCTTTAGGTTCTTCATTATAAAACTGATATAGCCAACCAATAATTTCTACTTGGCCTTTTTGGCGGACATCAAAATAAACTTCGGGAATTTGGTCGATAAGATTCTTAATAACACCTGTATTATATCTGGGTGTGAACAATAATTTCATGTAATCAGAAGTACGTTCAAAGAGACCTGGAAGGATTTTATTCAATTCATCTACTTGCTTAAAAAACAGCATCTGATACATTGCATCCAAATCATTACCACGTTCACTAGCTTTAGCTCTTCTAATTAATTCTAAATCACTATTTTCTACAATGTTTAACTCAGATTGCAGTTCATGATCTTCAGCATAAAAAACAATATCAGGTTCATTACGGCCTTCTTCACTAGATAGTACCCGAATTCGACTAGGCAAATAATCATTAACTTCCATAAAACGCAAAGCAATAATACGGTTAAACCAAGTATAAGATACTTCTTCAATTGTATCTGTAAAAGCTGTTTCCCAATCAGTACTTTTAGAACGTTCCTCCAAACGATGAACTAAGTTTTGTCGCCATTGAATTTGCTGTCCAGTAATGCCTGCACTATGTTCATCTTTATAAAATTTTATTTCTGAAGTGGAACTTGGCAATTCTTCCGCAGCTCCATCTTTGTCAATTCCTAATAAATTAGCTTGATTAGTTATTTGTTCAATTAAGTCACGTCGTGCTTGCACAGCAAATTTTCTTATACAATTTTTATCCATAATTAATTTCCTTTATTTAAGGTGTAATATTTAATTGGTCATTATTTTTTAATTCAGTTATTAACTTATTTTTTAAATTATTTATTAAATTATCAATATCTGCTTCATTAGTGATTTTTATTTTTTTATTACCTAATACTTGTGTTAGTGAGACTGTAGTTAAAGTAGATACTCCCTTACTCTCATTATTGTTAGAGCCTGTACCGTTTGGACCTGAAGTAGGAGTTAGTTCGTACTCTTGCACTTTGACTTGAATCTCTTGGTGCAGTTTTTTACTAATATTTCTAATTGCTTCACTTCCCCACACAATTATGTTCAAATCTTTATAGGATTTATCTTCTACCTCTTTTTGTTTTTGATTTATTTCAAAAGCAATTTTTTCTTCTAATTTACTTTTTACATCAGAATCCAAAGTAGCTTCTCGTACTTGTGCTTCTAAGTTTTGTTGTTGTGCAAAACAAAATTGCTGAAAATCTTTGAGCTTTTCATCTGCCATTTTACTAAATTGTTCAATAAAGTTTTTGTGTAATAAATTAAGTTTGGGTAAATTATCTCTTAAATTATCTTGGTTAGATAACTTCTTTTCTTCTTCCACAACTGCTTGTAACTCACTATCATCGTTAACTCCAATTTTTATTAATTCATACTTATCTAAATCTCGCTGAACTTTTTTCCAAATGTCTTGACTGTTTTCATTATGATAGAAGTCTGTAATACCATGGTCTTCCATATCATCCTTCCAATCATACAATTGCTCCAACATCCCTGGAATTTGCTCATAAAAAATATCCTGTGCAATTGCCTGTTGCAGCTTAGTCAACAAATTAACTCCAGTCTGTAAATACTGATCACCCGGCATTTGTTTTTGATTAAGATAACTATTTAATTCAACAATTTTATTATTAATCTCTGGAGTTAAGCTATTTATAATTTTTTCTGGATCATCTTTACTGCTTACAACAAACCTTTTATCTAAAATATCAGCCGCGAATTCTTTTGCAGCCTTAATTTGCTTAAGGGGAATTTCTTTTTTTGGTTGGAATGTTAATTTATCTAGATATTGCTTCTTCGTAAAATATACCACGGCAACTTGCTTATCTGCTTGTGCCTTCGATAAGGTTAATTTCTCACCATTCATTTCTACTCGCAGGTCACCTGCTGCAAAACATTTAGCCAAAATCCACTCAATATCTTCAGCAGTATAATGATAAGGAATTTTTTCAAATTTACTAATAACACTTCTTAAAGAAACTTTCCCCTGAATTCCGACCATTTCTGTAATTTTTGATAAAACAGTTTTGATTGCTTGTTCATTGTCATTATCTTGAACCATTTCTTGTGCATCAAATAGATGTAAGATATCTCTTTCACTTTTAGCAGCAGTAATATAAGACAATTGGCGATAAGTATCATCAATTAACATTTGCTGAGCTTGTGCTAAGGTATTGGCAAAATCCTTATTATGGTCTAATTTCTCCCCGTTTACATAGATATTGCTATCTTCCAAAGCATTAGCTATTAAGCTCTTGACTGAGTCTAATAATTGACTACGTTCTTGAGATTTTCCAATAATAATTTGTTGTCTTCGTTCATCAGTATTTCCAGCATTATTTTTTCGCAAAAATTTACTAATTTGTTCAGCTCGATGTATATAACGCAAGTATTCATTATCATCAGGTAAGTCAATAACAATTTTAGGTTCTTCAGGTGAAAGTGAAATCCGACGTAATTCTGCTTCCTGTTGATTGTATTGAATACTTAAAGGTGAATATACTTGAATTGTTAGTTCCCGGTTGCTAGCACCAATGGGAATATCATCGATATTTCGATTAAAGCCAAAGATATATCGTCCTTTTAATTTAGGATAAGTAAATTTGCTAGTAATAATTTGGTCAACAAACAAATAACTTGCTCCCAATATTTTAGAAACTTCTGAATCGCTCACTTCTTCATTTTTAATTTCATTATTAACATCTTGTTCAGCATCTGTTAAAAATTCATAGGCATTTAAATTTTTCAGAATATAATTTTGACTTTCTAAATCTCTTAAAGCTTGCTTAATTTTGATTTCTAAATCTTGACGATCAGAATCGATTGAATCGAGCAATAATGTTGTCAGATTATAAGGTGTTGCGTCAAAGCCATCCACATACTTCACCATGAAAAGTGTTTTTAAAATCTGAACTGCAAAGGGATTTTGCTCATGATTAGGATTAATAATATTATCTTCTTGAGCACGGTTAATTGTTAAAGTATGATTATGGTCTAAAAATTGTGCCAAACCTTCAAAAAATAAACTAAACGGAACCAAAGCTCCAACTTCCTGATTTTCATAGGCTTGAGCAGCTTCTTGGAATGTTGCCAGCATGGAACGCTCCCCTTCTGACAAATGCTTTCCATCTGATCCATGTAAACGAATAGCATTTAAAACATCTTGTAATAAATTAAATTGATAAGGCACAAAAGGATAATTCACTGCGAAACTTTCTGGTGAATCATATTTAGGGCGTTTGATACCAGAATCAAAGTCAATTTTATTATTAATGCTATGACGATTATCAGTATAAAGCTCTTCTAAGCGTTGAGTACTATTATCATTTTTTTGCAGAATTCTTTTTTTAATAACTTCATCAACATTAGCTGAACTCATAGAAATCCGCGTTTTAAAGCGCCCTTGAATTTTCGAAAAATCTTGACCATTAATGTTATCAGTAACTTGATCAATTGCTTGTTGGGAAGTCACAATAACCCAAGCTTTACCATGCGTTTGGGCACCTAATTCTTCAACAATCGTTTGTAAGTTCAACATCCGATTAACATCATCACCAATGAATTGTCCAACTTCATCAGCCAAAAAGACAACATGGTGATTATTACCTTGCTCTTGAATATATTGATTAACTTTTTGAGCAAATTCTTCAATGGTAATTTCATAAGGTGTACTTAACAAGTTTATGTATCCTTGAGCATTTTCTTCATTCATATAGTTAATTTCCACTAATGCTTGTTTAATTGTTGCAATTTGAAAGCTATAATGATTAACACCTATTGACCAATCCATACCAGATAATTCTGCAAACTTACTTTGAAATTGTTGATATAAGTCCTTTTTCTCTAAGTCTTCTTCTAAATCTGCAATATATGGACTCTTTGTCGAATAACCACGCATCTCATTAAAAACACTAACAAAAACATTTAAAATAGCGTTATGATCTTTGCCAGCATTAGCATCTGCTTTAGAATCAATATTAAATAAGATCACATCTGTGGGTATTTGTGCTGCTTGTTCCATTTGTCCCAAGACAAAAGAATCAACTATTTTGTTGTCTTCTTTAAAGTAATCTAAAGCTGATTTTCCAGCAACTTGTTCATTACCTAAAAGATAAGATAAAATTTTCAAAAAGTGCGATTTACCAGAACCGAAGAATCCATCAATCCATACGCCCATATTGTCTGTATTACCATCAATACTTTTTTGATAAGCATCAAAAAAACTAGCAAAATGTTGTTGTAATTCTTTGGTTACAACATATTCTTCTAACTCTTGTTTTTTGATATCATCTTGAATTTGACCAACTTTAACAACACCTTTAATATCTCGATCAATGGATTTTTTGAATATATCTTTAATTATCATTTTTATTTTCTCCTTAAATACTAAATGCTCGATAATAATTACTATCTTCAACTTTCCCAAAAGCCTTAAGACTCAATCCATCATAACTGCCAGGATAAAACATAACTACTGGATATTCATCAATAATTTGAGTCATAGTATTCAAAATTTTATGAGCTCTCAAAATTGGATAAATTTGACCAATGCCCGTCAAAAAGATAACAGATTTACTATCAGCTAAGTGATTGTTAATATATTGCACAATAATATTATTATCTTCATCCATTTCCAAAATATTATTAATTTGCACTATTACTTCTGTCAACCCGTGTGCTAATTCCATCTGCATCAATGGTTTTTGATAATGAAATTGATTGATATAATCAAGCACAATATCAAAAATATTAAAAACTTGAATGTTAAGATTGCCAATAGGATTGGCTTGTAAATAATTTATTCTTTCGCGGACTTGCATTTCTTCATGTGGATTATAGGCAAAAATATAATAGCCTACTTCATTAGATAAGCCAGCATTATTTTGAAAACTGGCTTGAGAAATTTTTTTTTCTAAACGTTGAAATTTTTCTTCTAAAGTTTCTCTTTTTTCCACTATTAAGATCCCTCCAATGTACTTAATTCATAGTCCAAATGTGCTGCTTTTAATGACTGAATTAAGAAGATATCTAGCATTATCGGCGTCACGTCATCAGAATTCTTTCGTTGATTCTTCTTTACTAATCCTGTTTCTCTCAAAAGAGATTTAATAGTAGATTTCAGATGATGGATAGTTGCCTCTTGCCAAGAAGCTACTTGAGCATTTTCTTCTTGTTTACGCGTTAAAAAAGCTTGAATTTCAGCATCTTCTAATTTACGATCACCTAGAATTAATTCATCTCGATATACTTCATACATAAATTCTCGTAATAATCGATTAGTTAGCATAATTCCTAAGAAATCAACTAATTTTTGATTAGTGACATCTAGTTGAAAATAAATCTCTCGAACTTCTTGTGGAATAGCAATAATTCTATTAGTTAAAGCCCGTGACATTCTTTGTGCACGGTTTGTAGAGCTAGCTTGAAAAATATTTTTTTGATCACTCAAATTTTTGACTTCTGAGTAAGTTTTGCCTTGGTTTAAATAATTAAGATACAGATTAAATTCTTCATACCATAAACTTTGAGAAACAATACCAGCATTGTAATATTTCATTAAATTACCCCATTTATAATTTTATGCGGCTATTTAGATTGTAGCCCACTAAACTTCAGCTTGTCCATCAATCTTTTATTTTACAAGCTAAAAAATATATAAAACTCTTAAAATAACTAAAGGCAAAACAGTTCTACAAAATTATTTTATTATTTGTTGTAATATTATACGATCTTACTAATTTTACTTAGGAGTGTATCTTATGCACAACTAATTAATCAACGGCTAATTGATTATCTTCAAAAAAGAGATTTGACTATCAATCGAATAGCAACTTTATCAAATTTATCGCAATCTACTGTTAATAATCTTTTTGATGATTCCATCAAAAGTCCAACAATTTCGACTGTTAGAGCTATCTGTTATGGTCTAAATATATCCGTTACGGAATTTTTTGATTTTCCACTATATAATGAAATTCAAAAATAGAATCTAATGTAAATTTGAGTTTAATTATTTAACGTTATTTTTTAAAGACAAATCAAAAGTCTTCCATAAAATTTAAAGATAATATTTATGGTAATTAACACTAAAGAGCGCATTTTTTAGGAGTATTACTATGAATGATCATGAATTAATAATTAATCGTCTATATAAATTGTTAAGTGAAAGAAATTTGACAATTAATCGTTTAGCCACTTTATCAGGAGTCAGTCAATCAACAATTGCTTCATTAATTAATCGACCTACCGGTGTACCCAAAGCTGATACTCTACGCCAACTTTGTTCTGGATTAGGAATTTCAGTTGTCGAATTCTTTGATTTTTCACCATATAATGAGGTTGAGAAATGAAAAAGGTTGGTAAAAAACTTAATTAGACATAAAAATAGCTATTATACAAGTATTATTTAATTTTTGTATAATAACTATTTATTTAAAATAAAACATATATGCTAAATGTGATTTATTAATGTAGATTTAAAAACATAAAAATTAAAATAAATTTATTATAAATCTTTTTTTGTAAGGTTTAGTTCTAGACTTTTTGTAAATCTTAAATATATGTTAGCTTTTTATTCTATCACTGAGGTTATACTTAACTTTATTAGGAAGTATACCCATAAAGTAATCTTCAATAACATCCCAAAACCAATTTGAATAATTTAATATTCTTTCTTTAGGAGTTGTCTCGGATTGTTTTTTTGTAAATAGATACTTCAACATCTCTACACTAGTATAATGTTTGTTTTGAACATCTTGTAAAATACTATTTTGATAAAAATCACCTTGTTTAATAGCCTTCTCAAGTGGATAAATTGAGTTCATTCGTAAATATATTTGTGGATTATTACCACCAATCACTTGATAATTTAATAATTTTCGAGCTTCTCCAATACCTAAAGCGGCTATTCTGGCATCAATATCATCTCCATGAGATCTAAAATAAAAGGTGAATATTTCATCACTTTTTTGAAGATAATTATCAGTTGGTTTAAGAATGGAAGTAATTGTTCTAATAATAAATTTAGTAAAAATATCACAATCTTGATAAATTTTATATTTGGGTTTATCAACATTACTATTAGGACGCTCAGATATAAATTTCATTTCTTTAATTTTTCCAAACTCAAATGCAGAATTAACAATTGTTTGTGCAAATGCTCTAGCTTCAAATTTATCAGATATTTTTAATGAACGCATAAAGTAATTTCCCAATTCAATAATAGTAAATTCATTACCAGTTATTTTTTTATCATTTACAAAGTTTTCAAAGGAATCTAATATAATATGGTATTGGGACAATATATTATCGATTGAATTATTATTGTTTAAAATAGTTTCAACACCTGAAGCATATATAAATTTTTCAAATAAATTTTTATGTTGTAATTTGTCACGTTCCTCTTGATTAAACAATGCAAATTTAAAACTAGGAAATGACATTCTTTTATAATACTTTTCCCAAATCCCACTCAGATTAACTTGATAGACAGCTGAATATGTTTTACTTGTTAAATCAAACTTTTTATAAAAATATCTTTCCAAACGAGACTTAATAAACTTTTCTTCTAGTTCTGAAGTAACAAATATTAAATCATTACCAAATACGCTTCGTGGTCTAGCTACAAAAGGAGAATATCCAAGCTTATTTGGTGATGAAAAATCTTTTTCTATCATTAATAGTACAGTTTTAACTTTATTATCCAATGAGTTTTCATCTTGTTTATTTTGTACAAAAATATATTTAAAATCTTCAGGACTAATAATTAGATTACGATTATTTCCCTTTTCTTTATAAATAGATAATACTTTTCTCATTACCTCAATAATTTGTGATTTTCTAATAGCAGACATACCATGAAGTTGTTTAACTTCATTCATATCCTTAGAAAGAAAATCAATCATCCCAAATCCATAAGGAATTTTATCTTTCTCACGTGCAGCACGGCCAATCTCTTGAATATAATCTACAACACTTCCAGTTGGAGCGTAATGATAAACATTAGTGATATCTGGAATATCAATTCCCATTCCAAAAGCTTTAGTTGCTAAAACAAATTGTAATTCTCCTGTTTTATATTTTGATAATACTTCGTCTTTTTCTTCTTTTTGTAAAGTACCATAGTATTTACCTGTTTTTTGAGCTATAGCTGGTTCATTCAGATCAATAAAATTATAAAAATCAATTAACAATTTTACTGTTGGAAAATAAAGCAATGACTTTTGTTTGTTCTTTGTTGCATACTTTAGATGCTTTAAAGCAAGGGCATTTTTTGTTTTTCTATAATCTCTGCCTTCTACGTTTAAGTACTTATCACTACTTTGAACATTCATTAATATATCATCTCGTCTGACCTTACCAAAATACGAAATAGGACTTATCATATTCAAACTATTTCTTGTGTCTAAATACATATCTTCTTTGCCACCATAAATTGCAGTTGCTGTAAAGGTCACAATTGGAAAACTGTACTCTTTTCTTAATTTAGCCAGATATATGCCTAGATACCAATAATCAGCTCTGAAGGATTTTCCCCATGTTGTAACAATATGGGCTTCATCAACAATAACTACGCCAATATTTCTATTACCAATAATAGTTTTAATATTACTACGAGCTTGTAATGTTTCTGGTGATAAATATAATACATCTACTTCTTGGCTTTGCACTTTTTCTAAAATTTTTTCTTTTTCAAAAGGGGGTGTATTACCATTAATTGTTGCTGAAGTATACACACCTTTATTTTTCATATCATTAACTTGATCATTCATTAAACCTATTAAAGGTGAGATTACCAAAGTTAGGGGTTTATCATTCTTATATTTTTGTGCTAGATACAAAGCAGGTATTTGAAACATTATAGATTTACCAGCGCCAGTAGATGCAGTTATATAAACATCATGAAATGCTTCTCCATCCATTGCTTGTTCTGCTTGCTTTACTATATCATCGATAATTTGTGCTTGCGAAATTTTAATAGTATCTTTAGAATGGTTTTCTATATCTTTATAAAAATAAATTTCACGAAATTCATTATAACCATACACATCATTTAAAATTTTTAAATAATTTTGTTCATTTGCAATAACTTCTCTTTTAATTGAAAGAGTTTTAAAGAAAAAATGTGCTTGTGTTAATTTTTTTAGAATGTTCAAACGTTCTAAATAGTTATTGGGTAAAGTCTGTGGATCTCCAGAGAAAGTAAAAATTATATTTGAACTATTGTTATCTTGAAGAAGTCTCTTTTCCATATCTAAAAACGGAATTTCATCATCTGAGAGTTCAATGCTTTCTGCATTTTCTTTTGGAGATTTTTTAGAATAGTCCACAATAACTGGTATATCTTCATAATATTTATAAGATTTTATATCACTTCTTATTTCTGGATAAGTAACATAATAATTTCCACTTTGTTTAGAATAATCAATTTTACCATAAAAAAAAGAGATATTTTCTAATAATTTTTTTTGCTCTGGCTCTAGTTCGTTATCTTCTTGATAATATAAGTATTGATAAATATTTTCTATATTAGATAGCGTTTGCATATATGGAAATTGTTTATCATATAAGTTATTCTCAAGAACAATAATTGGCATTTTATTTATTGATTCTTGATTTTTAAACAATTGATATTCTTCAATAGTCATCCAGTTATAATCATCATCAAAAGTTCTTTTATCAATGATTTCATCTACCACTTGATTGCTAATAATTTTTAAATTTACTTCGTCATAATTATTAATATTAAAAGAAAAATATTTATTATTCGATGGAAGTTTGCTTGTATCGAATCCCTTTAATACGATAATAGACTTTCCATTCTCTTTTATTATTTTTTCAATTTTATCTTTTATCATAATAGAAATTTTCTAGCCTTTCTAATACTATAGGATTTTGTAATTTTTTGATAGCCTTATTTTGAATTTGTCTAACTCTTTCTCTGCTTATTCTCTGAATTTTCCCAATTTCTTCAAGTGTATATTTTTTACCATCAGTTATACCAAAGCGTAAATCTAATATTTTAGATTCTTTATCAGATAATTGTTCTTTAAACAATGCCTTAATTTCACTTTTAAGTTCTTCTTTGTCTACATATATTTCAGGTGAACAATAGTTATTATTATCTGGAATAAATTCAATTAAAACACTATCACCATCATTATTAATAGGCTTTTCTAAACTCATAACATTAAATAAATTTCTATATTTTTTTAGATCATATAACTCTTTTGTTGATATACCAAGCAATTCAGCTAATTCTTCTGATGATCCTAATCGACCATTTTCTCTCCAAAATTCATTTTCTACTAATGTATATTTATTAATCTTTTCTATCATATGAACGGGTAATCTAATAGTATTACCAAAATTATTTATACCTCTTATAATTTGTTGTTTAATCCAATACACTGCATAAGTTGAAAACTGATTTTCCCTACTTAAATCAAATTTTTTAGCCGCTTTTATAAGTCCTTCCACACCAATTTGGCACATATCATTAAAATCAAAAGATGAAGTTGAAAATTTTTTATATCTCATTGCAACTTTAGATACAAGTCTTTTATTTGCTCTTACAAGATTATCTAGTGCTTCCATTTGATTTTGACTATTTTTATCATTTGATTGGTAATTTGATAAATATTCTAAATTATATTTCTTATCTATCACATCCCTTAATCCTGATTTTTCTTTTTTAAATGATTCGCTACTAAGTATGTCATCCAAGTTTTCTGAGTCTAAATCATCTAAAAAATCAAAGTCTTTATTAATTTTTTCGCTATCTCTATTAACAACTATCGTATAACCAGAAGATTTTAAAATTTGACGAATCTGTGTTTTAGTTTCTGAATTAATTTTTTCCTTTTTAAACCAATTTAATAAATCAATTTCATTAATTTCTCTATTAGAATTAATAATTTCTCTTAAAGTAGAAAATATTTCTTTGAAAGATAAAGAATAATCAATAACTCTTATATTTAGTGAGTCTAATTCTTTCCATACAAGTTTTTCTTCAATATTAGAAATTGGATATTCGTTAATCAAATCATAAATTTTATCAATATTTAATCTTCCTCCAAATCTAAAGTTATTATTTATATAATCTATAATTAGGGATAAGTTATCACTCATTGCAACCTCCTGTAACAAGTAATTTATATATTTAAATAACTTGTTATCTTATTAATTTAAATAAAAACTAAATATTGCAATATAATTATAGTTTAGCTAACAATTTATTGATTGGCAATTCAAACCTTTATTAGATACAGATTAATAGTACCTAATTTTTCGAGATTGAAAATTACTATTTATTAAATTTAATATAAAAAATGATAACACCAAAAAAGTCCTAAAACTTGACTAATTGTCAAATTTCAGGACTTTTTATTTATTTAATATGAAGTTTGCGACGCAATGTAGCAATTTTTGGTCCGACAATCTTTTCCGCAATACGTACTTTTAAGATTAAATAACTATAAATCAAAGCACCCACAATAACTTCAACAACCAACAACGCTACCGATAAAATCCGGTTATCTGGTGAAATAAAGTGATATCCTATCCAATCAATTAATATTACTACAACTAGCATAAATACTGATAACAGTAAGATACCAAAGGTTCGCCGAATTGTTTGATTGATATCAAAGCCAAATTTAGTCTGTAATAAGCGAAACATCAAAATTGAAGTGACTAACATTCCGATACCTGTAGCCAGCAATGGCCCAAAAGTATGAAAGAAATAAATACATGGGTATTGGGCGATAATCTTGACTCCAAACCCCACTAAAAAGTACTTAATAGCTAGCCCATTTTGATAAAGGCCTTGCAAAATAGCCGATAATACCGTGAACAAGGCTAACAAAATGGCAATAATAGAATTGAATTGCAAGATATAAATTCCTAATTGATCATAGCGATAAAACAAAATATATAACGGCTTAGCTACTGCATACATCCCTAAGGCCGAAGGAATCATCACCAAGAAAAATAGCTGCAAAGTACTGCCAATTTGTTCATTCACATCCTTAGCATCATGCCGTGAATAGGCAGCAGATAACAATGGTACGGCAGTAACTGCCAAAGCAGTCGACAATGAAACAATAATCATAATAATTTTATTTGTATTAAAGCTAAACAGCGCATATAGTGCATTCAAAGTATCTGTCGACAAATGTTGCACTGTGTTCATCATGAAATTAAAAGTTTGCTGATCAAAAATCTGAAATAAAATAATCCCAGAATCTAAAATAATAAATGGCAGTGCTTGACTCCAAATTTCTACAAAGAAATTTTGCCCACTAGTATCAACTTCATTATTGCTGCCTTGCGATAATTTACGTAGACGTGGTAATTGTTTGATAAAATAAATAATCAAAATTCCCAGGCCAAAAATAGCACCAATAAAAGCAGCAAAAGTAGACTGAGCTACTGCATTAATATAGCTTCCCTTTTGAACTTTCATAATAAAATACGTTGCGGCCAAAATATAAATTACTCGAGCCACTTGTTCAATAAACTGAGAAATAGCTGACGGCGCCATTTGTTCGTAGCCTTGGAAATATCCTCGTACGATACTCATAATGGGAATAATTAACAACGCCCAAGATAAAGCTCGTAAAACAGGCACTACATTTTGATCGCCACCAGATAATATCACTGCTAAAACGGGAGCACCGAAGTACATAACAGCAGCTGTTATTACTCCTGTAATGGCCATAATCTTTAATCCTTGTTTAAACAGTTTATTACCCGTAGCATATTCATTAATTGCATTATAATGGGCAATTTGCTTCGAAATTGCTCCCGGGATCCCCGCAGTCGAAATAATCAAAAACAAACTATAAATATTGTAGCCCTTACCAAAGAGCGAATTAGCTAACTTGGCAGTTAATAAGGAGCCAAACCAATTATTCCAAGGAATAACATAGATTGCACCGAGAATTCTTGAAAAAATACTCCCAGCTGTCATCCATGCTGAGCCTTTAATCAAAGACGCTTTACTTTGCGAATTAGACTCAGAAGTAATGGATGTTTGAGTATCATTATCCATTGAATCGTCCTCTCTGAATGATATCGAAGCTCTTATTTTACTACAATATTAACAATTTTGTTAGGAACAACAATTACTTTGACAATCTTTTTATCACCAATAAATTTTTGTACACGCTCATTATTTTCTGCCATTTTTTGCAGTTGCGCTTTATCAGTATTTAGAGGAACAGTTACTTTATCACGCAATTTGCCATTAACTTGAAAGATTACAGCAACGTCTTGTTCGACTAAGTCAGCTGCTTGATATGTTGGCCAATTAGCATAAGTGATTGATTCTTGATGTCCTAACTTTTGCCACAATTCTTCCATCATATGGGGTGCAACAGGTGCTAACAATTTCACTAATCCTTCTGCATATGCTCTAGGGAAGAATTTAGCCTTTTGAACAGTATTACAAAAGACCATCATTTGTGAAATGGCGGTATTGAACTGTAACTTCTCATAACGTTCTGTGACAGCCTTAACAGTTTCGTTATAAACTTTTTTCAATTCCGGATTGTCTTGATCCAAAATAAAATCAGTGCGCAAAGTATTATCATCATCATTATTGATGTACAAGCGCCAAACTCTTTCTAAGAAACGATATGAACCTGCTAAACCATCTTCACTCCAAGAAATTGAGGCATCTAGTGGTCCCATAAACATTTCATAAACGCGTAAAGTGTCAGCACCATATTCGGCAACTACATCATCAGGATTAACCACATTACCTTTAGACTTGGACATTTTTTCGTGATTTTCACCTAAAATCATCCCTTGATTAAATAACTTTTGAAAAGGTTCGACAGTTGGGACTACACCAATATCGTATAAGAATTTGTGCCAAAAACGAGCATATAACAAATGTAAAACAGCATGTTCGGCGCCACCAATATATAAGTCTACTGGTAACCATTCTTTAAGTTTGTCAAAATCAGCAATTGCATTTTGATTATGCGGATCCACATAACGTAAATAATACCAAGAACTACCTGCCCATTGAGGCATAGTATTAGTTTCTCGCCGGCCCTTGCGGCCATTTTTGTCAACAACGTTCACCCAATCAGTCAAATTAGCTAAAGGACTTTCAACACTACCAGAAGGCTTGATATCTGCTTCTGCTGGTAACTCTAACGGTAGTTCATCCTCTGGTACTAGTGTTGTTTCCCCATCTTCCCAATGAATAACTGGAATAGGTTCTCCCCAATATCTTTGCCGTGAAAAGACCCAATCACGCAGGCGATAGTTGACTTTCTTTTGACCGACTTGATGTTCTTCTAACCAGGCAACTATTTTGGCAATGGCTTGCTCTTTGTCTAAGTCATTTAAAAAACCTGAATTAATATGCTTCCCGTCTCCTGTATAAGCAGCTTCGTCCACATTGCCACCTGCAATTACTGGAACAATTGGCAATTGGAATTTTTGAGCAAAGTCATAATCCCGTTGATCATGAGCAGGAACAGCCATAATAGCTCCTGTTCCATATGTTGCTAATACATAATCAGAAATCCAAATTGGTACCTGTTGACCATTAACAGGATTAATAGCATAAGCTCCAGTAAAGACACCGGTTTTTTCGGTATTTAGGTCCGTCCGGTCTAAATCACTCTTGCGTGCTGTTTGTGCTTGATAATCTTCGACAGCTGCTTTTTGTTCTGGTGTAGTAATTTGGGCCACTAATTCTTTATCTGGTGCCATAACCATGTAAGTAGCACCGAAAATTGTATCTGGACGTGTTGTAAAAATATCAAAGGTTAAATCTGTTCCAGCTATAGCAAAAGTTACTTCCGCCCCAATAGAGCGTCCAATCCAGTTGCGTTGCATATCTTTAATACTTTCAGGCCAATCTAATAAATCCAAATCATCAATTAATCGATCCGCATAAGCAGTTATTTTTAACATCCATTGCCGCATTGGTTTGCGATAAACTGGAAAACCGCCACGTTCAGTTTTACCATCAATAATTTCTTCATTAGCAACCACAGTGCCTAAATCTGGACTCCAATTAACTGGAATTTCAGCTTCATAAGCTAAGCCCTTTTTATACAACTGCTCAAAAATCCATTGCGTCCATTTATAGTAGCTGGGATCTGTTGTATTAACTTCACGGTCCCAATCATAGGAAAATCCTAAAGAATTAATTTGTTTTTTAAAAGTATTAATATTTTTTTGAGTAAAGTCCCGTGGGTTATTACCAGTTTTGATGGCATATTGTTCTGCTGGTAAACCAAAAGCATCCCAGCCCATCGGATGCAAGACATTGAAGCCTTGCATTCTTTTCATGCGGGCAATAATGTCAGTTGCGGTATATCCTTCTGGATGACCGACATGTAGCCCTTTACCAGATGGATAGGGAAACATGTCTAAAACGTAAAACTTCTTTTTATTTTTGTCGGTTGTGGTCTTAAAGGTCTGGTGTTCTTTCCAATAGGCCTGCCACTTTTTTTCAATTACATTATGGTTATAGCTCATATAATCCTCCTTATAAAAAAAGTCCTATTGCTTCTTTGCAATAGGACGAATGACCGCGGTACCACCTAAGTTTTGCATTGAAAATGCAACGCTTATGTAATTAACGATACCCCGTAAATACCTACTTTATTCAATACTTAAACTTGAGAATGAGTTCATCAACATCAAATTATGGAATCACACCAATCTTCCACTCTCTGCCAATTTAACGTTAACTACTAGTTTCTCGCTTTGTTTATTAAATATAATTAATAATAACTAGTATTATAGAATAACTAGGCTCATTATTTCAACTCTGAAATTGAATTTTCTTCATTTTCTGATTGTGGCAAATTACTTTTATCGACTGGAACTGATGGTTCGGCCTTTGACGTAACTGCGGTTGCTTTTTTAACAGGTATAACTTTTTGTTTTGGAGCTATATTGCTATAACTTTTTACTATTGAATTAGAAGGTTTAACTGCAGCCTGAGTAATTTCTTTATTAAAGTTAATTTCTTCGGCAATTTCATCATGAGCCGGCGTTGGCATGACAGTTTCTTCTTGTGGTTGACTTAAGCTAGCCTGCACAATTGGATGGTTATAATGATTCAAAATAATAATTGGTGCTTGTTGTTTTTGATAAGCATTTTTTGAAGTGACTAAAGTTTGTGCTTGATTAACTACCCAGTTAACTTTATTTACTACGATATCATTAGCGCTAACTGGACTATTAACTTCTGGTGCCTGATCAAAGCGAGTCAAGTCATACTTTTCAATCATACTGTTTAACTTCTGATCATAAGTTGTGTCGGTTGCATAATGTCCAGTCAAAGCTCTAGTAGCATCTTGATAAGTTTTTGCGTTGCTTTTCCAAACTGGTCCGTATAATTGCTCATTAGAACGTAATACACGTACATAATCTTCTAGTGATTCTTTATATGATGGATAACGCCGAAAACCAGAATTAATTGAAAACAGATTCCCGGTTCCATCATCTTCTTGAGTGCTAAAATCAACCGATTGTCCTTGATAATTACCCTTAACACCAAATAAATTATAATTAGGAGCTTGCGCTAAACCACTAGTTCCCCAACCACTTTCTAATAAAGCTTGAGCAATCATTACCGAAGCGTATAAATCATTATTATTAGCCAGCCTTTGAGCGGAAAGACCTAAATAATTCAAGAATGTTTGGTCACCATAACCATTAGAAGTAATAATATTTTCAGGATTATCAGCATTATCTACACTAATAGTCATTGACACATTATTCTCAGCAGCGGCCGAATTGATGTTACCTTGCCAGATAACTCCAGCCGTCAATAAACTAACACTAACCATTGATAACTGGTAAATAAACTTATGCTTCATATTTTTATGGTTATTTTGCTTTCTCATCAAAAAACTTTTACAATTCAATTATAAAATCTCCAAATCCAATTTATCTCTTATTATTTATACTACTAACTATCACTAAATAAAACAAGGAGTTTTACCTAAATGAACCAAAACGTAAACAAAATTTTAAAAATTGGCGCTTTATATTTAAGCTTCATTGTCATTGCAATAGCTGTCGTTTTACATTTACAAATTACTCAACAATTTGATAATTTTTTCTTCCAATTGTTACATGCGCCTAATAATCTTTATTTATCTTTCTTTAAAATTATTACTAACTTAGGAATGCCAATAATGACTGTAATCCTCAGTTTTATCTGCGGATTAATTCTGCACAGCCGCCAACGCTGGTTTTTAATTACTATCGTCTTAATTAATACGATTGGTAATCATTATTTTAAATATTTATTTCAACGTCCTCGACCAACTTTACCGCATTTAGTAACTGTTGGTGGTTACAGTTTTCCTAGTGGACATGCCGTTGCTATTACAACTTTTATATTAGCTTTACAAATAATTATTAAACAAAACACCAAAAAACGATTAAGTCTTTATCTATTAGACTTAATCGCTATTTTAGTGATTCTTAGTCGTATTGTCCTTCAAGTTCACTTTCCTAGTGACGTACTTGCTGGAACAATACTAGCTAGTGCTAACACCTTACTTTTTAAATATCTTGTTTTTGATAATCAATCAATAACTTCTGATTCTTAGCATCAAAGAGATTAATAATAAATGCACATAGCAAAATGATAAATCCAACTATATAAATACTGTGTAAACCGGAAAAGACTATTTGGCGAGCCGGTTGTAAATATTTGGCTGGAACCAAACCGGCAGTTGACGGATTAATCATCTTATTAACCATGTTAAATGTTAATCCTGGCGTGTTTTGAACACCTTGGACTAATTTTAAGTTCATTACAATCCCAAATATTGAAACCATCAATGTTTGACCCAAGCTCCGCGCTAGGGTATTGAAACTCGTTGCAGTACCAACTTCTTCAGGAGAAACCACGCTTTGCGAAGTTACTGTGGAAGTTGTGACAGCTAAACCAAAGCCAAAACCATAAATTGCAGAAATTAATAAGAAAACATAAAAGGCTGTTTTTAAAGGTAATAATAGATAAAAGATACAACCAGTGAGCAAAAATAATAACGCAATTGTTGTCAATCGATGTGGTGGGTATTTGATAATCATTTTTCCAGAAACATAAGACCCAACCAGCCAAATAACCGAACTAGGAGTTACGGCAAATCCCCCTAATAATGGCGAAAGGCCAAGCACACTCTGCATCCAGATTGGCAAATAAGCCTCAAAACCAATTAAAAATCCAGAAATCAATAACAAAGTTGCATTTTGAATTACAAATGCTCGATTGGTGAATAAATGAATTGGTAAAACGGGATCTTCTTGGTGCCGTTCCACTTTAACTAGGATTATCAAAGAAATCACGGCTAATACTAATAAAACTAAACTCCAAACAAAGGTATGTGCATTGTTAAGATTTTGTAAACCTAACATCAAAAATACTAAGGACAATGTTAATAACACAATACCTTGATAATCAATGGCATGGTGCTGTGGTTTAATATCTTCATGTAAAAAGAACTGCACTAAAATAATAGTTAACAAACCAAACGGAATATTAATTGCAAAAACCCAATGCCAACTCAATTTGTCAACGATAAAACCACCTAATAACGGTGCCACAATCGAAGCTATTCCCCAAGAAGAGCCATTTAAACCAATCATATTAGCTCTTTTTTCAATTGGATAAATATCTGCTAATACAGTATATGTTAATGGTTGAATAGCTCCTGCACCTAACCCTTGTAGAATACGAAAGAAAATTAGCTGCAGCATTGTATGTGATATGCCACAAAGGAACGAACCAACGACAAAAATTACTAAACCGATGTTTAACAATAATTTGCGTCCATAGCGATCAGATAATTTGCCATAAATTGGTGTCGTCACAGCACTCATCAATAAATAAATTGAAAACACCCAGTTCATTAAACTTAAACCGTGTAAATCCCCGATAATGGTGGGCATTGCCGTTGAGACAATCGTTCCCTCAATTGCTGTCATAAAAGTTGCAATAAAAACAGCAACTGTTACTAATTTTACATTTGTTTTTTTCACAAGCGTTCAATTACTCCTTTATAATTTGTTGCAACTCTTGGACCTTATCCAATTTTTCCCAAGGTAAATCAATATCAGTCCGTCCAAAATGTCCATAAGCAGCTGTTTGTTCATAAATTGGACGTTTTAAATCTAACATTGCAATAATCCCGGCTGGTCTCAAATCGAATACCTTTCGAATTGCAGCGACTATCTGCTCATCATGATACTTACTACTGCCAAAAGTATTAACATCAATAGATACGGGACGAGCAACCCCAATTGCATAAGCTAATTGAATTTCAATTTGATCAGCAATTCCAGCGGCTACAATATTTTTGGCAACGTAGCGTGCTGCATAACTAGCAGAACGGTCAACCTTAGTAGCATCTTTTCCTGAAAAAGCTCCTCCACCATGATGAGCAAAACCACCATAAGTATCGACAATGATTTTTCTGCCGGTCAAACCTGTATCACTGCTAGGTCCACCTAGAACAAACCGGCCTGTAGGATTAATTAAAAATTTGGTTTGATCATCCAATAAAGTAGCTGGAATCACTTTTTTAATTACTTGTTCAATAATATCGTGCTTTAAATCTTTTAATTGTACTTCTGGATTATGTTGGGTACTTAAAACTACAGTATCTACCCTTAGAGGTTTGCCATCATCATCATATTCAACTGTTACTTGTGCTTTAGAATCAGGACGCAAATAATTCAAAGTGTTATTTTTGCGAACTCGCGTTACTTGATGAGTCAACTTATGAGCTAACACGATTGGTAAAGGCATGTACTCTGCAGTTTCATTCGTTGCATAACCAAACATTAACCCTTGATCTCCAGCACCAATTTGATCGTAAGGATCTTGATCAGTTTGGCCTTCTCGCTTTTCTAAAGCATCGTCAACTCCTTGGGCAATATCTGGTGATTGTTGGTCCAATGCCACAATCACTGCACAAGTATCAGCATCAAAACCATAATCAGAATTTGTATAACCAATTCGCCGAACAGTATTCCGCACAATCCCTTGGATATCCACATAAGCGCTGGTTGTAATTTCACCTGCTACGAGTACTAATCCTGTGGTTACAGTAGTTTCACAAGCAACTCGTGCGTCTTTATCCTTAGCAATAATGGCATCTAAAATGGCATCACTGATTTGATCAGCTATCTTGTCAGGATGTCCTTCCGATACAGATTCCGATGTAAAAAAATGTCTTTCTTTTTCCAAAATATATTTCCCCCTTAATTCGGTTACAGGTAGACCTAATGGTCCCATCAGGAACTTAATTAACTTCCCTATGTTATCATAAAAAGCTAATTAAAAAAATTATTTATCTTGATAAATATAATCGCGTGTCATCGGTAACTTTTGACCAGATGGACCCTTGGTTAACAAATACTGTATAACATCAATATTCCCTGATGCAAAAGAGGCAGCACATGCTTGCAAATATAAATCCCACATTCGCACAAATCGCTCTCCCATCATTTGAGTGATTTCTTGACGATGCTGATTGAAGTTACTATCCCAAATTTCGGTAGTTTTTTGATAATGACGTCGTAGCATTTCCATGTCACTCAATTGCAGACCAGCATCCAAAATACTTTGAATATTTTCCACAACGCCAGGAACATAGCCACCAGGAAAAATCCATTTATCAATCCAAGCATTAGTTGCCCCTTCTCCTTGACGAGTAATTCCATGAATAAGCGCCACACCATTCTCTTTTAAAAATTGTGCAACATCAGAAAAATATTCCGGAAGATTTTCTTTACCAACATGCTCAAACATTCCAACTGAAACTACATAATCCCACTGACGACCAACTAATTCACGATAATCAGTCAAGATAACTTCCGCTGTATCATTTAGATTCAAATCTTTAATTTTTTGTGTTACAAAATTATATTGCTCTTCACTCAAAGTAACACCAGTAACTTTTAAATGATACTTTTGGGCTGCTGTTAACATTAAAGTACCCCAACCACAACCAATATCTAATAACGTTTTTCCTGGTTGCGGATTTAACTTTTTAATAATATGATTAACTTTGTTCAATTGAGCAGTTTGTAAATCATCATCTGGGTGTTCAAAATAAGCACAAGAATAAGTCATGGTATCATCTAACCATAACTTATAAAAATCGTTTCCCAAATCGTAATGTTCTTGTACGTATTCTTCATTATCAGTTTCTGTATGCTTACGATGAGGCATTATTTTTTTGAGCTTTTTGTTATAAAAGAAACTCTCTTTATTATCATAAGCAGCCAAAATTAAATCTTCGATACTGCCTTCAATTTCAATCTTTTTATCCATATATGCTTCCCCTAAAGCTAGAGAAGCATTGTTCATAATGTCTTTCATTGGAATAGATTCATTAAAGGTAATTGTAATCTGCGGCTGTCCATCACCGTAAATTTCAGTTGTCTGATCCCAATAATTGACCTTGATTGGGATATTAAAAGAACTTTTTAATAATTGTTTATAGAACGTTTTTTCAAGCATTAATTTTAACTCCTGTTTTAAATTCAATAATAAAACAGTACACCAAACTAAAAATTTCTTCAAATATAATAGCTCTGGAGGTTCTAAATGAAAGCAATTCGCTTGATCTTATCAACACTTATTTCGTTTTTAAGCGTCATTACTTATCCGTTAGTTTTAACACAAAAATATCCTTATCATTTTGACAGTGGTACCAAATTAGCCTTTATTATGGTTGCATTAATTATTATTTATATTGAATTCTTTATACCTTTACACCCTAATAATTATTTTAATGGCGTTTACTCGCTAGTTTCCTTTCTGATAATCTTAAAAAATTATTCTAACCAATTTTCGCTATATTTGCTGATGTTGTTTATATGTCAGCTGTTAATTGCCTTTATTGCCAATAGTTTTGAGAAATCAAGACCACTGCTTTGTATTTTTGTTATTCCTATATTTTCAACATTTTTGTTGATTTATTCCTTATTTCATTTTGCATCTGCTAATGCGATAGTAACTACAATCTTGATTAATATTTTAGTTACGATGATTGTACTCAGCAAAAGTTTTAAAGAACAATTGTTAGCAAGTATTTGTATTATCTTTGCACTGGGATCGTTGTATTTCTTCCATTATTTATCAATAATCAAATTTTTTATTTATTTAGCAATCTTCATAGCTAGTTTATTTTTAACTAAATATTTAAAAAATAAATTTTTAAACGATAAATATCCAATACTTAGAATTCTCTTGTCGTTGATAAATATTTTACCGTAAAATTCCTTTACCTATTTTCTAGATAAAAATTGAAAATCAGCAACAAATTTAATAAAGCAATTGCTGACTCAAAACTGTCCTTATTAAAGATTGCATCCGGTTTGTGGTACCGGCATACATAAGTTCGAGTATGATGTACCGCTTGTTTAATCAGTTATAACCAAATTAAAACAAGCTCAGGATGCTGGTTTGTCATCAATTTGTAGAAGACATAATTGATAGAAAAAATAATAATTCTAACGAAAAAAGCGTTGATATAATTATCAACACTTAAAGGTCTAAACATAAAATGGAAGTTACAGGGCTCGAACCTGTGACCCTCTGCTTGTAAGGCAGACGCTCTCCCAACTGAGCTAAACTTCCAATAATCAATGACCCGTACGGGATTTGAACCCATGTTACCGCCGTGAAAGGGCGGTGTCTTAACCACTTGACCAACGGGTCATAAGCCAAAATGGAAGTTACAGGGCTCGAACCTGTGACCCTCTGCTTGTAAGGCAGACGCTCTCCCAACTGAGCTAAACTTCCAATAATCAATGACCCGTACGGGATTTGAACCCATGTTACCGCCGTGAAAGGGCGGTGTCTTAACCACTTGACCAACGGGTCATACCAAATTCCAGAAAAACTTCCGAAACCAACGGAGAGTAAGGGATTTGAACCCTTGATACAGAAATAATCCGTATACATGATTTCCAATCATGCTCCTTCAGCCACTCGGACAACTCTCCAAATAAAAAAACTCCGGTTGTCAGACTCGAACTGACGACACCCTGATTAACAGTCAGATGCTCTACCAACTGAGCTAAACCGGATTAATAAGCGTGGCAGCGTCCTAGCCTCGCAGGTAGTTTCCCACCAACTACTCTCGGCGCTGAGAAGCTTAACTTCTGTGTTCGGCATGAGAACAGGTGTATCCTTCTCGCTATCGCCACCACACTTTGCCTCTGAAAGAACCTTCGTTCCCTCAAAACTGAATATTAAGAGTCCGTTCTGCGCTCGGTTAAGCCCTCGACCGATTAGTATTGCTCCGCTCCAATTATCACTAACCTTCCACGCGCAACCTATCTACCTCATCTTCTTTGAGGGTCTTACTTCATTACTGAATGGGAAATCTCATCTTGAGGTGGGTTTCACACTTAGATGCTTTCAGCGTTTATCCCTTCCATACATAGCTACCCAGCGATGCTCTTGGCAGAACAACTGGTGCACCAGCGGTATGTCCATCCCGGTCCTCTCGTACTAAGGACAGATCCTCGCAAATTTCCTCCGCCCGCGACGGATAGGGACCGAACTGTCTCACGACGTTCTGAACCCAGCTCGCGTACCGCTTTAATGGGCGAACAGCCCAACCCTTGGGACCGACTACAGCCCAGGATGCGATGAGCCGACATCGAGGTGCCAAACCTCCCCGTCGATGTGAACTCTTGGGGGAGATAAGCCTGTTATCCCCAGGGTAGCTTTTATCCGTTGAGCGATGGCCCTTCCATACGGTGCCACCGGATCATTAAGCCCGACTTTCGTCCCTGCTCGACTTGTCTGTCTCACAGTCAAGCTCCCTTCTGCCTTTACACTCTGCGAATGATTTCCAACCATTCTGAGGGAACCTTTGGGCGCCTCCGTTACTGTTTAGGAGGCGACCGCCCCAGTCAAACTGCCCACCTGACACTGTCTCCCGCCATGCTTCAATGGCGCGGGTTAGAACCTTCATCTAACAAGGGTAGTATCCCACCAGTGCCTCCGTCGATACTAGCGTACCGACCTCTTCGGCTCCTACCTATCCTGTACATGTTACACAAAAATTCAATATCAAGCTACAGTAAAGCTCCATGGGTCTTTCCGTCCTGTCGCGGGTAACCCGCATCTTCACGGGTATTATAATTTCACCGAGTCTATTGTTGAGACAGTGCCCAAATCATTACGCCTTTCGTGCAGGTCGGAACTTACCCGACAAGGAATTTCGCTACCTTAGGACCGTTATAGTTACGGCCGCCGTTTACTGGGCTTCAATTCAAACCTTCGCTTACGCTAAGCTCTCCTCTTAACCTTCCAGCACCGGGCAGGCGTCAGCCCCTATACGTCATCTTTCGATTTGGCAGAGACCTGTGTTTTTGATAAACAGTTGTTTGGGCCTTTTCACTGCGGCTGGCTCTTACACCAGCACCCCTTCTCCCGAAGTTACGGGGCCATTTTGCCGAGTTCCTTAACAATAGTTCACTCGCTCACCTTAGAATTCTCATCTCGACTACCTGTGTCGGTTTGCGGTACGGGTAACCAGTTCCTCACTAGAAGCTTTTCTTGGCAGTGTGACTCTCGTGCTTCGCTACTTATATTTCGCTCCCCATCACAGCTCGTCCTTAGAAGTAAGCATTTAACTCACTCCCAGACTCACTGCTTGGACATGCTTTTCCAGCTGCATGCTCACGTTTATCTCCTGCGTCCCTCCATTGCTCAAACAGAACTGATCAGTACAGGAATCTCAACCTGTTTTCCATCGGCTACGCCTTTCGGCCTCGTCTTAGGTCCCGACTTACCCTGGGCGGACGAGCCTTCCCCAGGAATCCTTAGTCATTCGGTGGACCAGATTCTCACTGGTCTTTCGCTACTCATACCGGCATTCTCACTTCTAAGCGCTCCACCAGTCCTCACGATCTGGCTTCTTCGTGCTTACAACGCTCTCCTATCGCATAACTATTTCTAGTTACACCCACAGTTTCGGTACCATACTTAGCCCCGGTACATTTTCGGCGCAGAGTCACTCGACTAGTGAGCTATTACGCACTCTTTGAATGCATTGCTGCTTCTAAGCCAACATCCTAGTTGTCTATGCAGCTCCACTTCCTTTTCCACTTAGTATGGATTTTGGGACCTTAACTGGTGATCTGGGCTGTTCCCCTTTCGACTACGGATCTTATCACTCATAGTCTGACTCCCGGGTATAGATTAATGGCATTCGGAGTTTATCTGAATTCAGTAACCCTTGATGGGCCCCTAGTCCAAACAGTGCTCTACCTCCATAATCCTCTTCCCCGAGGCTAGCCCTAAAGCTATTTCGGAGAGAACCAGCTATCTCCAAGTTCGTTTGGAATTTCACCGCTACCCACACCTCATCCCCGCAATTTTCAACTTACGTGGGTTCGGTCCTCCAGTGCGTTTTACCGCACCTTCAACCTGGACATGGGTAGGTCACTTGGTTTCGGGTCTACGTCAAACTACTTTGCGCCCTCTTCAGACTCGCTTTCGCTGCGGCTCCGTCTTCTCAACTTAACCTCGCAATTTAACGTAACTCGCCGGTTCATTCTACAAAAGGCACGCCATCACTCTTTAACGAGCTCTGACTACTTGTAGGCACACGGTTTCAGGATCTGTTTCACTCCCCTCCCGGGGTGCTTTTCACCTTTCCCTCACGGTACTAGTTCACTATCGGTCACTAGGGAGTATTTAGCCTTGGGAGATGGTCCTCCCAGATTCCGACGGGGTTTCACGTGCCCCGCCGTACTCAGGATCCTGGTTGAGTGCTCTTGATTTCGTCTACAAGACTGTCACTTTCTTCGGTGCAGCTTCCCAACTGCTTCGACTATCGCAAGCCTTTTTCCTCGTCTACCAGTCCTACTACCCCAACAAGCATGCTCGTTGGTTTGGGCTCTTTCCTTTTCGCTCGCCGCTACTCCGGAAATCGATTTTTCTTTCTCTTCCTGTGGCTACTTAGATGTTTCAGTTCACCACGTCTTCCCCACATTAACTACTTCATTTCATTAATGTGTGACTGAGCTTGACCTCAGCCGGGTTCCCCCATTCGGATATCTCCGGTTCTTCGCTTACTTACAGCTCCCCGAAGCATTTCGGTGTTTGTTCCGTCCTTCATCGGCTCCTAGTGCCTAGGCATCCACCGTGCGCCCTTATCATCTTAACCTATTTCTTACTTCTTTTCTTGAATCTCTCGATTCGCGCAGTTTCTCGGTGATATACTTTTGCATATCGTTTCTCTTAATATTCAGTTTTCAAGGTTCAAAGGTATCATTGACAGTTTCCTGCCAATGGAGGTTAACGGGATCGAACCGATGACCTCCTGCGTGCAAAGCAGGCGCTCTCCCATCTGAGCTAAACCCCCATATTTTTGGATCGATGGGCCTAAATGGACTTGAACCATCGACCTCACGCTTATCAGGCGTGCGCTCTAACCAGCTGAGCTATAGGCCCAAAAGCTTTTGCCACTCGTTTTTATTCTTTTGTTTGAGAGTTGACCTCTCAAAACTGAACAAAGTTTCTACAAAAGTGCTTCCGTTTATTTTCCTTAGAAAGGAGGTGATCCAGCCGCAGGTTCTCCTACGGCTACCTTGTTACGACTTCACCCTAATCATTTGTCCCACCTTAGACGGCTGGCTCCCTTACGGGTTACCCCACCGGCTTTGGGTGTTACAAACTCTCATGGTGTGACGGGCGGTGTGTACAAGGCCCGGGAACGTATTCACCGCGGCATGCTGATCCGCGATTACTAGCGATTCCAGCTTCATGCAGGCGAGTTGCAGCCTGCAATCCGAACTGAGAATGGTTTTAAGAGATCTGCTTGCCCTCGCGAGTTCGCTTCTCATTGTACCATCCATTGTAGCACGTGTGTAGCCCAGGTCATAAGGGGCATGATGATTTGACGTCGTCCCCACCTTCCTCCGGTTTGTCACCGGCAGTCTCACTAGAGTGCCCAACTTAATGCTGGCAACTAGTAACAAGGGTTGCGCTCGTTGCGGGACTTAACCCAACATCTCACGACACGAGCTGACGACAACCATGCACCACCTGTCTTCCTGTCCCCGAAGGGAACCTCTAATCTCTTAGACTTGCAGGAGATGTCAAGACCTGGTAAGGTTCTTCGCGTTGCTTCGAATTAAACCACATGCTCCACCGCTTGTGCGGGCCCCCGTCAATTCCTTTGAGTTTCAACCTTGCGGTCGTACTCCCCAGGCGGAGTGCTTAATGCGTTAGCTGCAGCACTGAGAGGCGGAAACCTCCCAACACTTAGCACTCATCGTTTACGGCATGGACTACCAGGGTATCTAATCCTGTTCGCTACCCATGCTTTCGAGCCTCAGCGTCAGTTACAGACCAGAGAGCCGCCTTCGCCACTGGTGTTCTTCCATATATCTACGCATTTCACCGCTACACATGGAGTTCCACTCTCCTCTTCTGCACTCAAGTCTGCCAGTTTCTGATGCTCTTCCTCAGTTAAGCTGAGGGCTTTCACATTCAGACTTAACAGACCGCCTGCGCTCCCTTTACGCCCAATAAATCCGGACAACGCTTGCCACCTACGTATTACCGCGGCTGCTGGCACGTAGTTAGCCGTGACTTTCTGGTTGATTACCGTCACGATGTGAGCAGTTACTCTCACACCCGTTCTTCTTCAACAACAGGATTTTACGATCCGAAAACCTTCTTCATCCACGCGGCGTTGCTCCATCAGACTTGCGTCCATTGTGGAAGATTCCCTACTGCTGCCTCCCGTAGGAGTTTGGGCCGTGTCTCAGTCCCAATGTGGCCGATTACCCTCTCAGGTCGGCTACGTATCATTGCCTTGGTGAACCGTTACTCCACCAACTAGCTAATACGCCGCAGGTCCATCCTAAAGTGACAGCCGAAACCGTCTTTCAACTTCTCGTCATGTGACCAGAAGGTTTATGCGGTATTAGCACCTGTTTCCAGATGGTATCCCCGCTTTAGGGTAGGTTACCTACGTGTTACTCACCCATCCGCCGCTCGTTCCATTAATTCCGCCCGAAGACTTCCTTAATTTCACTCGCTCGACTTGCATGTATTAGGCACGCCGCCAGCGTTCGTCCTGAGCCAGGATCAAACTCTCATTTTTTGTAGTTCTTTCTCTTGCTCATGACTTGAACTCGCGTTCTTGTCTTTTCTTTATTGCTTTTCTCATTGACAGGTTCTTATTGAACCCTGCACTTTTGCGTTTAGAAACTTTATTCAGTTTTCAAAGATCAACCTTCGCTGTCATTTAGCAGCTGTTTTATTATATCAGCTGCTCGGTAGCTTGTCAAGAACTTTTTTATCTTTCTTGCTTTGTTCTTTTAGCTCTCTTTTTGCTCTCCGTGACAACAGAAAATATCTTACCAACTTTTTTACTCTAGCGCAAGTACTTTTTTACAATTTGGGCAAATTCCTTGAATATTTAATTCTATTTTGTTGATTTGAAAGGAAGAATCGGCACTTAATTTTTTTAATAAGGCTGGATAATCAGTATAATTAATATCAAAAATTTGATGACAATTCTCACAAATTGCATGGAAATGTTCTTTATGAAAATAGTCAAAATGAATTGACTTATCATCATAGGTCAATTCATTAATAGGTGTTACTTTTGATAGAAAGCGCAAATTATTATAAACAGTAGCAATACTGATGTTATTAGTAGTATGTTTCAAATCGTTATAGACATCTTCAGCAGTTGGGTGATTATGGTGAGTTATCATATATTCTAAAATTACTAACCTCTGGTCAGTAATTCTTATCTTTTGCGCACGTAATTTGGATACTAATTTATCTAACTCATCATTGGCCATTGTTTTACCTCTCTTTATTCAATTCTGGAGCATCCGTATGATAGTAGTTCATAAGTGATTTGTCATGATTTTGCATCATGATACTATTTTTCTGTAAGCGATTTTGCTTGTGTAATTGTTTGAGACCCTTACTTTTACTATAATTATAGTCCTTTTTGACAACCTTTTTAAAACCTTGTGGTGTATAAAAGCGGAGCAAATCTCCTGTAATTACTTTATCTGACAAGGATAATTCGGTATCTACTCGATTAGACATTTGTTCAACTTTTTGACGCTGTTCTGGGGTTAAAGAACCAGCCACTTTACCTGTTTTGGTATCATAATAAGTACCATTAACTTTCGTAAAATCTGGCGCAACAAAATCTCCATTTCGAAAAGCTACTAATTGTGACCGCTGAGGTGCCAATAAATCTGATCCAAATTGGATCGTATCATCATTTTTTACGCCCAACAAATTAAGAATGGTTGGCAAAACATCAATTTCACCACCATAGGTATGATTAATGCCACCTTGTAAACCATCCATATGAATCATAAATGGTACACGTTGAAATTGCGCATTATCAAAATTATCAAAATTTTTCTTATTTAATAACTTGGCCACAGCTTTTTTATGATTAGCCGAAATTCCATAATGATCCCCGTAAAAAATAACAACGCTCTTTTTATCTAGTCCTGTAGCTTTTAACCATGCCATAAATTCACCAATGGATTGATCTAAATAGTGAGCTGTTTGGACATAGCCATCAACAGTACTATCACCGGTATTGGTTTTCTGAATTGTTTGATTCTTTTTATCCAGCATATAAGGATAGTGATTAGTTACTGTAATTAATTTAGCATAGAAAGGTTGTGGCAACTGTTGAACATAGTTAGCAGCATCACGCAAAAAGATTTTGTCTTTCATACCATAACCGATATTATAATCTTTTTTATCTTTGTAATATTTGGAACTAAAGAAATAATCATAACCCCAAGATTTATAAGTATTATCGCGATTCCAAAAACTGGGAACATCCCCATGAAAAGATGCAGTCGTGTAGCCATTTTGATTCAAAATAGCTGGTGCAGCTTGAAAGGTATTAGAAGTTCCATCAGTTACCATTGCTGCTCCTTCAGGCAAGCCAAATAAAGAGTTTTCTAGCATTAACTCTGCATCAGCAGTTTTTCCTTGTCCAACTTGATTAAAGAAATTATCAAATCCAATAGTATTTTTAGAGTGATATAACTTGTTAATATTTGGTGTAACTTCCTGGTTATCCCATTTAAAATCAATTAAAAATTGTTGGAAACTTTCTAAATGAATAATAAAAACATTTTTACCTTTGGCTACTCCAGTATATTGGACATTGGAGGCAACTCGGTTATTATTGATATAATTCTTCACTGTTTTCATATCAGAACTATCAGCATTAGCTTTAACTGCACTAGTTTTAGCCGCTTTAACTGCATCATATACTGAAAAAGAATTCAAGCCCAGATATTTAACAATATAGTTGTTGTCAAAAGTTCTTGTTAGTAATCCTGAACGATCTTGTTGAGCTAAAGTTAGATTAATGCCAAATGTAACCAATGCAATAGCCGTAATGGTCATAGGAATACGGACATTCAATTTAGAAATATCAATTTTAATAAATTTGAATGCCAATAAAATTACCAAAATAGCAATATCAATAAACGCAAAAAAGTCGGTAGGCCGAATAATACCAATAATACTTTTACCTAAATTGTTAGAAACCGAACTTGACCCCTTCATCAAAGTCATTGTTAAAAAGTCAGAAAATTCCCGATAGTAAAGAATATTTGCAAATAACCAAATTGACGTGATTAAATCGATAATCAACATATAAACATAAGATTTGCGGCCTTTCATATAAATCGCAATGCCCAACAGCAAAAGTGTTGTTGGAATTGGATTTAAAAACAGCAAAAAGGATTGCATGCTGCCATTAACACCTAAATTAAATTTAGTTAGATACATAAAATATGTTTTTATCCAACATAATAAAACAGCCAACGTAAAAAAGCCTAATTTAGTATTTAGAAAATTAATTATTCGATTTCCTAGGTTCTTCATCAAAAGTTTTGCCTCCACGCACTTGTGTATTCTTGCGTTCGTTAATTGGTTTAAATGCTACTGCAATAATGCCGAGAAACATGCCCAAATAATAAGTGATAAAACGCCAAATAAACATCCCTAAGTATAATTGACTGGGCACACTTACAAAACGAGCAAATAAAGTTTTAAAACTATATTCTGCTCCACCAGTACCACCAGGAACTGGAAAAATTGAAGTAATCATGACAATCATAATTTGCATAATCAAAACATCAATCAAATTAGCCTGATCAACATGTAAAGCTAGTAACGTAAAATAGACTACCAAATAATAAAACAAAAGCTGAATAAACGTCAATAAAGTTGCTAATAAAACTTTACGACCCTCTTTTTTCAAAACCAAACTTTCATGATAGAAAGTATCAATTTTGTCCAATACTTTGTTAGTCCATACTTGAACTCTTTGATGACTAACAAATAAAGAAATTATTTTCATTATTCCCATAACTAATTTTCTAGTTAAACGATAATAAAACATAATCATTAATAATAAACCAATAGTAAAAACATGAATTATAAACCCACCAGCAATTAAGTAAGCTAAAGCAGAATAATGTTGCGCAATACTTTGAAATTTAAAAATCATAGCAAAAATAAAATTAACCAAAACAATGGTTTGATAAATGATAAATTTCATTAATAAAACTGAGCTCGCACGCCCACCTTCAACTCCTGATTGTAACAAAGCAATTAATTGTGCTGGCTGTCCTCCTGAAGAAAAAGGAGTAATGGCATTAAAAAGAGCTTGAATCCACGGAATTCGTAAGATATTCCACCAATTGTGCAAAGAATCTTCTCGATTTTTTAATAAAACTTTTAAAACTAAAGCTTCAAAAAAATACGATATAAACATCGCTAAAAAGGCGATTACTAGCCAAAATAAATTCATATGCAAAGCTTGGTGCCATAAGGCTTGAAGATTAGTATTATGCATCTCAAAAGCAAAAACACCTAAGCCAATAATCAACATAATTAATGCAGATAATTGATTCTTTCGACTCATGATTAGCCTCTTTTTAGATTATATTGTTGTAAATAGAACTCACGCCAAATAGAACTCAAATGTTCTTCAGAATAATATTTAGCACCAGCAGCAGCCATTTGAGCTAATTGTAACAAATCTTCTTTATTAGTACTTAAATGATTGATAATTTGATTCATCTCTTGAAAATTTTCAGCTGGCTGATAATAGCCGCTAATAATATCATGATATAAATCTAAATCGCGTAAAAGTACTGGTGTATGGGTATTAAAAGCTTCTAAAACTGACATGGGAAAGAGTTCATCAAAAGAAGGTAGCAAGAATAAATCAGCCACGTTTAGATACGCATTCAATTTTTGCCGATTAATGATCCCAGTAAAATTCATATTTTGCGATGCATTTTTAATTAGTTGTTTATAATGATCATATCCATCAGTCAAGCGGCCAAAAGAAAAGCCACCGGCCCAAATAAATTTAATTTGTGGATTTTTTTGGGCTAATTGATAAAAGTCGTCCACACCTTTGCGTTTTTGTACTTGACCATCACCAAAAACCACAAAATCTGTTGGACTTAAGCCTAATTTTTTTCTGACTTTTGCACGTTCAGAAGCTGAAAGCGGGTAAAATTCTTTTTTAGACACAAAATTAGGAATATAGGTAACCTTACTTTCATCAATTCCATATGCTGCTAATTTAGGAATAAAACTTGGATTGACTACTACAATATGATCCATTCTTTTATAAAAACTAATAACATATTTAGCAACTAATGGTTGAAAAATTCGTGGTATTTTTAAACTTCCTTGTAATGTTTCAGGTAAAAAATGTACATAACCAATTTTACGACCACGTTTTTTAGAAAAAGTTGACATATAAAATTGGGGATCAATAGTGTGATAATGACTAATGTCACTAGAATGATAATCATTAATATGAATTTCAAAATCATCTTTTAAATATGTTTTTAAAAGACGCATTAATTCTGCATAGGCACTGCCAACTCCTTGACCAGCAACCTTTTGAGCTGATGAAAACATTGTGATTTTAATCGTCATAATACTGACCATCCTTGAGTGGTTCATTTGCCAATTTCTTGCGCAAAAAATATTTATATGCATCCTGATAAAATTCTAAAATATGATCACCAAAGCAATCTGAAGAAATACTATATAACTTTTGTTGCCGTGGTTGGACATCATCAAATACGTGTTCATGCTGTAAATATTGTAATACTAATCCTACATAATCTTCCGGATGACTATAAGTAACACCTAGTGAAGGATCATCAAACAAATCATCTGTATATGGACTAGAACGAACAACACACTTTAAACCTGTAGCCATTGCTTCAATAAAAGTTAACCCTTGGGACTCCGTATCACTAGCAGAAACAAATAAATTTGCCAGGTGGTAATAAGGAGCTACATCTTCATGATTAACTTCTCCTACAAATAAGACATTTTCTGTCAAATTCAATTTAGTCACTAATTCAACTAAATCATCCATATCGGGTCCACCACCAACAATCAATAAAACTAGGTTTGGATAATAATTTAATAACTTGGGCATACTTTGAATTAAAATTTCAATTTTCTTTTCATGAGCAATTCGACTCAAAGTTAATAAAATCGGTTGATTGTCTTGTAAGTTCAATTGTTGTTTTAAAGCAACAGTATCAATAGGACGAGTATACTCTGACAAATCCACACCTGTAGGAATTATCTCCATCGGTGTCTTAATCCCATATCCTTGCAGGGTATCATAAACTCGCTTACTAGGTGCCACTACTCCAGACAATCCGGAAATAAAAAGTTTGGACATTTGTTTAACATGATACGGTTTTAGTAAATGACCATTTAATACATAATGTAAATAGTCTTCATACATTGTGTGGTAGGTATGAACACAAGGAATTTTGAGACTATGAGCTACAAATTTACCAATTAGACCTAAGGAAAATTCAGTTTGAGTATGGACAATATCTAGGTCAAGTTCTTTGGCTAATTTGAGAGCATGAAACATACCTCGATAAGCTATACGCCGATCGGTAAATGAAATAAAAGGAATACTCCCTAATCGAAAAATATTAGGTTCGATTGTATTTTTAGCAACATGTGGATCAGTTGTTGTAAAAATATAAACCGTATTACCTTTACGTTCTAAATCATTTTTTAAAGTTTGAATTGATGTGGCTACACCACTAACTTGCGGAAAATAAGTATCTGTAAATATACCAACATTCATTTTGTAGCACTCCCCAAATCAGGTTAATACAATTTATTATACCAAAGTCCTAGCTTAAAACCTATTTAATGAACAGAAAAAGCAGCCAATGGCTGCTTGAATTTTTGATATTATAAGGTGCCGCGAATTTTTAATTGTTCATCAATTAATTTTAATACCTCAGCTCTATCAGCTGTATTTTCAACAAAATCATATTGGTCACAATCGATTTTCATTTTAGGGCTATAATTATAGTCTTCATACCATTTGTCATAACGTTCTAATAAATTATGATAATAATCAACTAATGTGCTATCATTTTCTGGCTGTTCGTAAGAGCGACCACGCTTTTTAATGTGGTCTAACATCTTATCATAGGAAATCACAAGATGTACTAACAAGTCTGGAGCCTTCTTATGGGCAGCATATGGTAATTCTTCCATCATGTTATCTAATAATTCATCATATACTTCAACTTCCTGTTCGGTAGCTCTTCCCATATCAGCATTAATATGAAAAAATAACGAATCTTCATATATTGAACGATCTAAAACATTATTATCATCAGCTAAAGCTCTTTTAATTGATGCAAAACGTTTATTTAAAAAATAAATTTGTAACAAAAAAGCATATTTTTTTGGATCGGCATAAAATAATGGCAAAACAGGATTATCATCTACTTGTTCATAAAAGGCTTGAGTGCCTAAATGTTCAGACAAAATAGTAGCCAAACTACTTTTTCCTGCGCCAATCATGCCGCTTAATACTATCATCATTTGTTTCCTCCCCTTATCATCAGAACCAATATATAATATCATAAATATGCTACATATTGTAGTGTAATTATGTAAGATACCAAATATAGTGTATTGAAGATAATTTGATTTATTATCAAATAATAATTATACGATTCTCAAGATTATTGTGAATATGATTTATCAAATATTCTTTAACATATAATTATTAATGGTTAATTGCGAATTAGTAAAGCGTTGCTATAACAGCATTTATAGCATTTTAGGTTCGATACCGGGAAATAGCCAAAACTCATGGCACCCAAGGGATTATCACAACTAGCCTCTTAAAATACCGTGGTTGGCGGACCTAAATAATCCGCCAGGTCCGCCAAAAGTCCGCCATTTATATTTTTCTATCTATTATTATAGAATTCTTCCAAACAAAAAAGCCTATAAAACCAGGATATCTGGTTCTATAGACTTCTATATAAAACTCCAAAATGCAACCTAATACCGGTGATCGGGGTCGAACCGATACTCCTTTAACAGGAACTGGATTTTGAATCCAGCGCGTCTGCCAATTCCGCCACACCGGCAAAAATAATCAACTGGCTAATAGCCAAAGGCGGTAACCGGATTTGAACCGGTGATGAAGGTTTTGCAGACCTCTGCCTTACCACTTGGCTATACCGCCAGACAAAAATTGGGTTAGCTGGATTCGAACCAGCGCATAATGGAGTCAAAGTCCATTGCCTTACCACTTGGCTATAACCCATTAAAAAGGGCGGTATATGAGACTCGAACTCATGTATGCCGGTGCCACAAACCGGTGTGTTAACCAACTTCACCAATACCGCCAAAACAATATTAACAGGGATAGTAGGAATTGAACCCACACCGACGGTTTTGGAGACCGTAGTTCTACCTTTAAACTATATCCCTATTAAAATGGAAGGGAGTGGATTCGAACCACCGAACCCGAAGGAGCGGATTTACAGTCCGCCGCGTTTAGCCAGACTTCGCTACCCTTCCATAAATGGCGCGGGACAGAATCGAACTGCCGACACATGGAGCTTCAATCCATTGCTCTACCGACTGAGCTACCGAGCCATTATACGGTCCTAACCGGACTTGAACCGGTGATCTCCTGCGTGACAGGCAGGCGTGATAACCAACTACACCATAGGACCAATTGCGGGAGAAGGATTTGAACCTACGACCTTCGGGTTATGAGCCCGACGAGCTACCAGACTGCTCCATCCCGCGATAATAAATTTGAAACTAAGGAGGATGTGGGATTTGAACCCACGCACGCTGTTACACGCCTGACGGTTTTCAAGACCGTTCCCTTAAGCCACTTGGGTAATCCTCCAAAATTCACCATAATAGTATCGGAAAAAAATTTCCTACGGAGAAGGAGGGATTTGAACCCTCGCGCCGCTTGCGCGACCTACACCCTTAGCAGGGGCGCCTCTTCAGCCACTTGAGTACTTCTCCAATGGGCCTAAATGGACTTGAACCATCGACCTCACGCTTATCAGGCGTGCGCTCTAAACCAGCTGAGCTATAGGCCCAAAGCGGGTGACGAGAATCGGACTCGCGACAACAGCTTGGAAGGCTGTGGTTTTACCACTAAACTACACCCGCAAATTAATAATTACAATGGCGCGGGACAGAATCGAACTGCCGACACATGGAGCTTCAATCCATTGCTCTACCGACTGAGCTACCGAGCCATTATACGGTCCTAACCGGACTTGAACCGGTGATCTCCTGCGTGACAGGCAGGCGTGATAACCAACTACACCATAGGACCAATTGCGGGAGAAGGATTTGAACCTACGACCTTCGGGTTATGAGCCCGACGAGCTACCAGACTGCTCCATCCCGCGATAATAAATTTGAAACTAAGCAAGGATCCAAAACAATATAGTGGACCTTGTAGGACTCGAACCTACGACCGAACGGTTATGAGCCGTTTGCTCTAACCAACTGAGCTAAAGGTCCGAAATAGCGGCGAAGGGGATCGAACCCCCGACCTCCCGGGTATGAACCGGACGCTCTAGCCAGCTGAGCTACACCGCCAAATTAGCAGAATATGCTAATCGGGAAGACAGGATTCGAACCTGCGACCCCCTGGTCCCAAACCAGGTGCTCTACCAAACTGAGCCACTTCCCGAAATTGATGCACCCAGTAGGAGTCGAACCTACAACCTTCTGATTCGTAGTCAGACACTCTATCCAATTGCGCTATGGGTGCAAATTCATTATAATGCCGAGGACCGGAATCGAACCGGTACGGTAATCACTTACCGCAGGATTTTAAGTCCTGTGCGTCTGCCAGTTCCGCCACCCCGGCAAAATAATGAAAGCGGAAGACGGGATTCGAACCCGCGACCCCCACCATGGCAAGGTGATGTTCTACCACTGAACTACTTCCGCGTAGTGCCGACTAGAGGATTCGAACCTCCGACCCCCTGTTTACAAGACAGATGCTCTGCCAGCTGAGCTAAGTCGGCAATACAATAAAGATAATATACACAATTTCAAAGAACTATGCAAGTGCGGGAGAAGGGACTTGAACCCATACGTCCAATGGACACTAGAACCTAAATCTAGCGCGTCTGCCAATTCCGCCACACCCGCATAATGAGTCGCGTGGGGCTCGGACCCACGACCCACGGCTTAAAAGGCCGTTGCTCTACCAACTGAGCTAGCGACTCAATGGAAGTTACAGGGCTCGAACCTGTGACCCTCTGCTTGTAAGGCAGACGCTCTCCCAACTGAGCTAAACTTCCAATGAGAATCAAAGCGTGGCAGCGTCCTAGCCTCGCAGGTAGTTTCCCACCAACTACTCTCGGCGCTGAGAAGCTTAACTTCTGTGTTCGGCATGAGAACAGGTGTATCCTTCTCGCTATCGCCACCACACTTTGCCTCTGAAAGAACCTTCGTTCCCTCAAAACTGAATATTAAGAGTCCGTTCTGCGCTCGGTTAAGCCCTCGACCGATTAGTATTGCTCCGCTCCAATTATCACTAACCTTCCACGCGCAACCTATCTACCTCATCTTCTTTGAGGGGTCTTACTTCATTACTGAATGGGAAATCTCATCTTGAGGTGGGTTTCACACTTAGATGCTTTCAGCGTTTATCCCTTCCATACATAGCTACCCAGCGATGCTCTTGGCAGAACAACTGGTGCACCAGCGGTATGTCCATCCCGGTCCTCTCGTACTAAGGACAGATCCTCGCAAATTTCCTCCGCCCGCGACGGATAGGGACCGAACTGTCTCACGACGTTCTGAACCCAGCTCGCGTACCGCTTTAATGGGCGAACAGCCCAACCCTTGGGACCGACTACAGCCCCAGGATGCGATGAGCCGACATCGAGGTGCCAAACCTCCCCGTCGATGTGAACTCTTGGGGGAGATAAGCCTGTTATCCCCAGGGTAGCTTTTATCCGTTGAGCGATGGCCCTTCCATACGGTGCCACCGGATCATTAAGCCCGACTTTCGTCCCTGCTCGACTTGTCTGTCTCACAGTCAAGCTCCCTTCTGCCTTTACACTCTGCGAATGATTTCCAACCATTCTGAGGGAACCTTTGGGCGCCTCCGTTACTGTTTAGGAGGCGACCGCCCCAGTCAAACTGCCCACCTGACACTGTCTCCCGCCATGCTTCAATGGCGCGGGTTAGAACCTTCATCTAACAAGGGTAGTATCCCACCAGTGCCTCCGTCGATACTAGCGTACCGACCTCTTCGGCTCCTACCTATCCTGTACATGTTACACAAAAATTCAATATCAAGCTACAGTAAAGCTCCATGGGGTCTTTCCGTCCTGTCGCGGGTAACCCGCATCTTCACGGGTATTATAATTTCACCGAGTCTATTGTTGAGACAGTGCCCAAATCATTACGCCTTTCGTGCAGGTCGGAACTTACCCGACAAGGAATTTCGCTACCTTAGGACCGTTATAGTTACGGCCGCCGTTTACTGGGGCTTCAATTCAAACCTTCGCTTACGCTAAGCTCTCCTCTTAACCTTCCAGCACCGGGCAGGCGTCAGCCCCTATACGTCATCTTTCGATTTGGCAGAGACCTGTGTTTTTGATAAACAGTTGTTTGGGCCTTTTCACTGCGGCTGGCTCTTACACCAGCACCCCTTCTCCCGAAGTTACGGGGCCATTTTGCCGAGTTCCTTAACAATAGTTCACTCGCTCACCTTAGAATTCTCATCTCGACTACCTGTGTCGGTTTGCGGTACGGGTAACCAGTTCCTCACTAGAAGCTTTTCTTGGCAGTGTGACTCTCGTGCTTCGCTACTTATATTTCGCTCCCCATCACAGCTCGTCCTTAGAAGTAAGCATTTAACTCACTCCCAGACTCACTGCTTGGACATGCTTTCCAGCTGCATGCTCACGTTTATCTCCTGCGTCCCTCCATTGCTCAAACAGAACTGATCAGTACAGGAATCTCAACCTGTTTTCCATCGGCTACGCCTTTCGCCTCGTCTTAGTCCCGACTTACCCTGGGCGGACGAGCCTTCCCCAGGAATCCTTAGTCATTCGGTGGACCAGATTCTCACTGGTCTTTCGCTACTCATACCGGCATTCTCACTTCTAAGCGCTCCACCAGTCCTCACGATCTGGCTTCTTCGTGCTTACAACGCTCTCCTATCGCATAACTATTTCTAGTTACACCCACAGTTTCGGTACCATACTTAGCCCGGTACATTTCGGCGCAGAGTCACTCGACTAGTGAGCTATTACGCACTCTTTGAATGCATTGCTGCTTCTAAGCCAACATCCTAGTTGTCTATGCAGCTCCACTTCCTTTTCCACTTAGTATGGATTTTGGGACCTTAACTGGTGATCTGGGCTGTTCCCCTTTCGACTACGGATCTTATCACTCATAGTCTGACTCCCGGGTATAGATTAATGGCATTCGGAGTTTATCTGAATTCAGTAACCCTTGATGGGCCCTAGTCCAAACAGTGCTCTACCTCCATAATCCTCTTCCCGAGGCTAGCCCTAAAGCTATTTCGGAGAGAACCAGCTATCTCCAAGTTCGTTTGGAATTTCACCGCTACCCACACCTCATCCCCGCAATTTTCAACTTACGTGGGTTCGGTCCTCCAGTGCGTTTTACCGCACCTTCAACCTGGACATGGGTAGGTCACTTGGTTTCGGGTCTACGTCAAACTACTTTGCGCCCTATTCAGACTCGCTTTCGCTGCGGCTCCGTCTTCTCAACTTAACCTCGCAATTTAACGTAACTCGCCGGTTCATTCTACAAAAGGCACGCCATCACTCTTTAACGAGCTCTGACTACTTGTAGGCACACGGTTTCAGGATCTATTACACTCCCCTCCCGGGTGCTTTTCACCTTTCCCTCACGGTACTAGTTCACTATCGGTCACTAGGGAGTATTTAGCCTTGGGAGATGGTCCTCCCAGATTCCGACGGGGTTTCACGTGCCCCGCGTACTCAGGATCCTGGTTGAGTGCTCTTGATTTCGTCTACAAGACTGTCACTTTCTTCGGTGCAGCTTCCCAACTGCTTCGACTATCGCAAGCCTTTTTCCTCGTCTACCAGTCCTACTACCCAACAAGCATGCTCGTTGGTTTGGGCTCTTTCCTTTTCGCTCGCCGCTACTCCGGAAATCGATTTTTCTTTCTCTTCCTGTGGCTACTTAGATGTTTCAGTTCACCACGTCTTCCCCACATTAACTACTTCATTTCATTAATGTGTGACTGAGCTTGACCTCAGCCGGGTTCCCCATTCGGATATCTCCGGTTCTTCGCTTACTTACAGCTCCCGAAGCATTTCGGTGTTTGTTCCGTCCTTCATCGGCTCCTAGTGCCTAGGCATCCACCGTGCGCCCTTATCATCTTAACCTATTTCTTACTTCTTTTCTTGAATCTCTCGATTCGCGCAGTTTCTCGTGATATACTTTTGCATATCGTTTCTCTTAATATTCAGTTTTCAAGGTTCAAAGGTATCATTGACAGTTTCCTGCCAATGGAGGTTAACGGGATCGAACCGATGACCTCCTGCGTGCAAAGCAGGCGCTCTCCCATCTGAGCTAAACCCCATATTTTTGGATCGATGGCCTAAATGGACTTGAACCATCGACCTCACGCTTATCAGGCGTGCGCTCTAACCAGCTGAGCTATAGGCCAAAAGCTTTTGCCACTCGTTTTATTCTTTGTTTGAGAGTTGACCTCTCAAAACTGAACAAAGTTTCTACAAAGTGCTTCCGTTTATTTTCCTTAGAAAGGAGGTGATCCAGCCGCAGGTTCTCCTACGGCTACCTTGTTACGACTTCACCCTAATCATTTGTCCACCTTAGACGGCTGCTCCCTTACGGGTTACCCCACCGGCTTTGGGTGTTACAAACTCTCATGGTGTGACGGGCGGTGTGTACAAGGCCGGGAACGTATTCACCGCGGCATGCTGATCTTGGAATTCAACCCGCACCAGCTTCATGCAGGCGAGTTGCAGCCTGCAATCCGAACTGAGAATGGTTTTAAGAGATATGCTTGCCCTCGCGAGTTCGCTTCTCATTGTACCATCCATTGTAGCACGTGTGTAGCCCAGGTCATAAGGGGCATGATGATTTGACGTCGTCCCCACCTTCCTCCGGTTTGTCACCGGCAGTCTCACTAGAGTGCCCAACTTAATGCTGGCAACTAGTAACAAGGGTTGCGCTCGTTGCGGGACTTAACCCAACATCTCACGACACGAGCTGACGACAACCATGCACCACCTGTCTTCCTGTCCCGAAGGAACCTCTAATCTCTTAGACTTGCAGGAGATGTCAAGACCTGGTAAGGTTCTTCGCGTTGCTTCGAATTAAACCACATGCTCCACCGCTTGTGCGGGCCCCGTCAATTCCTTTGAGTTTCAACCTTGCGGTCGTACTCCCAGGCGGAGTGCTTAATGCGTTAGCTGCAGCACTGAGAGGCGGAAACCTCCCAACACTTAGCACTCATCGTTTACGGCATGGACTACCAGGGTATCTAATCCTGTTCGCTACCCATGCTTTCGAGCCTCAGCGTCAGTTACAGACCAGAGAGCCGCCTTCGCCACTGGTGTTCTTCCATATATCTACGCATTTCACCGCTACACATGGAGTTCCACTCTCCTCTTCTGCACTCAAGTCTGCCAGTTTCTGATGCTCTTCCTCAGTTAAGCTGAGGGCTTTCACATTCAGACTTAACAGACCGCCTGCGCTCCCTTTACGCCCAATAAATCCGGACAACGCTTGCCACCTACGTATTACCGCGGCTGCTGGCACGTAGTTAGCCGTGACTTTCTGGTTGATTACCGTCACGATGTGAGCAGTTACTCTCACACCCGTTCTTCTTCAACAACAGGATTTTACGATCCGAAAACCTTCTTCATCCACGCGGCGTTGCTCCATCAGACTTGCGTCCATTGTGGAAGATTCCCTACTGCTGCCTCCCGTAGGAGTTTGGGCCGTGTCTCAGTCCCAATGTGGCCGATTACCCTCTCAGGTCGGCTACGTATCATTGCCTTGGTGAACCGTTACTCCACCAACTAGCTAATACGCCGCAGGTCCATCCTAAAGTGACAGCCGAAACCGTCTTTCAACTTCTCGTCATGTGACCAGAAGGTTTATGCGGTATTAGCACCTGTTTCCAGATGGTATCCCCCGCTTTAGGGTAGGTTACCTACGTGTTACTCACCCATCCGCCGCTCGTTCCATTAATTCCGCCCGAAGACTTCCTTAATTTCACTCGCTCGACTTGCATGTATTAGGCACGCCGCCAGCGTTCGTCCTGAGCCAGGATCAAACTCTCATTTTTTGTAGTTCTTTCTCTTGCTCATGACTTGAACTCGCGTTCTTGTCTTTTCTTTATTGCTTTTCTCATTGACAGGTTCTTATTGAACCCTGCACTTTTGCGTTTAGAAACTTTATTCAGTTTTCAAAGATCAACCTTCGCTGTCATTTAGCAGCTGTTTTATTATATCAGCTGCTCGGTGGCTTGTCAAGAACTTTTTTTATCTTTATCGCTTTGTTCTTTTAGCTCTCTTTTTGCTCTCCGTGACAACAGAAAATATCTTACCAACTTTTTTACTCTAGCGCAAGTACTTTTTTCAAAAAAATTGAATTAATTTATATTTTTTAATACTTCTTGTACCCAAATTGGCTTCATAGCAGCAATTGTTTGAAAACCAATTTTATTTTTATAATTAGTCCAATACCTTTTTTTATGATAATGTTCCGGATTATATGATGTTTTTTGTAGAGCTCTAGTTGATAAACTGATTTTTCCAGTATATTCATCAATATCTAAAATCACAACTTTGACTGTTTGACCTAATTGAAAAATTTGTTCCAAATTAGTTACATAGCCATTTTTACATTCCGATATATGAATCAATCCTTGTTCAGCGACACCATCAATGTTAACGAATGCCCCATAAGTTCTAATTCCCGAAATTTTACCAGTTACAATATCACCAATTTTTAATTTCATAAACACTTCCTCCGAATTTAAGCTTAACATATAGTATGCTAGTTAAGTATATTATAAATTAATGAGGTGAATTTGGTGACAAAAAAAATATTTGATGTTGCTGTTATTGGTGGTGGACCAGTAGGTATATTTACAGCCTTTTATGCAGCAATGCGTGATTTACAAACTGTCTTAATTGAAAGTATGCCCACACTTGGAGGTCAACCAAGTAATTTATATGCACAAAAAAAAATTTATGATGTTGCAGGAAAATTTGGTGTTAGCGGTGTCGAATTGACAAAAAGCTTATTAGTAAATGATGATCATTTTACTTATGAGACTTGTCTAGAAACCACTGTGCAAAATTTTGAAAAATTAGATGATTGTTATCGCATAATAACTAATCAACAAAATGATCTTTACGCACGTGCAATTATTGTTACAATTGGCAACGGTCCATTTAAACCACGCAAATTAGCTTTTGATTATGATTCTGCATTAGAAGGCAAGCAGCTTAATTATTTTGTTAAAGATATTAATGAGTATCACGATTGTGATGTTTTGGTTGCTGGTGGCGGCGATGCAGCCGTAGATTGGGCTTTAGAAATTGATAAAGTTGCTCATACAACGTATCTTTTACATCGAAGAGAGCAATTTCGAGCATTGGAATCAAGCGTAAGAATGTTGAATTCTTCAAAAGTTAAATTATTAACTCCTAATATTATTACAGGAATTCAGCGTAATCTTGATTCTGAAAAATTAACTGTTACCTATAAGACTGTTGGCGATAAAACAATTAATCAGATTGTTGTTGATAAACTATTAGTTAACTATGGTATGACCAACGATTCTCGCTTATTACGCCAGTGGGGTCTCAACTTACAAGGACCTTTTATAACAGTCAATTCGCAAATGCAAACTAATTTACCGCAAGTTTATGGCGCTGGTGATGCTATTATTTATCCTGGTAAACAGCGTCTTATTGCTTTAGGATTTGCTGAAGGTCCAATTGCAGTCAACAGTGCTATTGAAGAACTTTATCCTCAAAAAACTCATTTTGGTCACAGTTCTTCCATGTTTAATTAAATTTAATTTTTAATTAAGTGTCAAAACAGTTAAAATATTGATTAAATCACTCTACAAAGGAGCAATTATGCAATTAATTGATTTTATTATGAATGTTGACCACCATTTAGCTGGTTTAGTCAATCAATTTGGCAACTGGTCCTATATTATTTTATTTTTAATCATTTTTGTCGAAACTGGAGCTGTTATTTTACCTTTTTTGCCAGGTGATTCCCTTTTATTTGCAGCTGCCGCACTAGCCGCTAACAATGACAGTAAACTAAATTTTTGGATTTTGTTTATTCTTTTCTTAGTAGCTGCTATTGGTGGAGATTCAAGTAACTTTTTTATCAGCAAGTATTTAAACCAATGGCTCCAAAATAAATCTTGGTTTCACAAATTTGTTAAACCAGAATATTTGCTCCAAGCACAAGAATTTTTTGATAAACATGGTGGTAAGGCAATTGCTTTGGGCCGTTTTATTCCCATTGTAAGAACTTTTGTCCCCTTTGTCGCCGGTGGCGGTGCGTTATCATATAGAAAATTTCTTCATTACAACCTAATTGGTTCTTTTATTTGGGTTAGTTTATGTCTTGTTTGTGGGCATTTATTTGGTAATTTACCTTTTGTTCAAGAACATTTTTCCATGATTGTTTTAGGAATTATTTTTATTTCTGTTTTGCCAGCATTGATTGGTTTTATCAAATCCAAAAAAGCTTCTTAGCAAAACAAAAAAAGCAAACTAGGCCTTAAGTAACCTGTTTGCTTTTTTTGTGTCCGTAAAGCCAAAAACTAAATACTAATAATTCAAATACTACAAATGCAAATAAAAAACAATGCGCGAAAAATGTATCGGGTAATATCTTGATTATGGGATCTGTATTTGGATCAAATAGCCAATCGTTATTTCTAAATAAAAGCCGATGAAAAGCAATAAATATATCATCGAAATCAATGGCAGCTAGAAAGGCCACAACTACAAATATCAATCCTAAACCCATAATAAATCGATTATTAATGACTGTTAAGGTCTGCAATTGACTTTTTTTCCACCACCAAGTCAGTAAAATTAAACATAAAATCCATACCACAAGCGCCAAAATAAATAAAATTTTAACTTCTCGAAAATGTTCCAAACCGGAAGCTGAGGAGTAAAAATTTGTCATTTTTAGTTTTGAAATCCAAGGACGCGTTAAATAATCCAGCACTTGTTGATAATTATGCCAGATTTGTTTTTGACTAAGATTAACAACTAAATCTAATTGCAAATAATGTGCATCAAGCCAAAAAATTAAATTACTAGCTATAATTGTAACCATAACTGCACTGGTTATAGTAAATAAAGCTAAGGTAAGATCAAAAATAAAATTTAAAAAGAGCATACTTAAACATCCCATTCATCCAAACTCTGAATTTGATAAGTTGGTTGCTTATTTTGCTGAGCGACTTGTTCAGGTGTGCTGACTCCAGTATAAACTAAAATAGTATCAATATTGGAATTCAACCCGCACTTAATATCAGTATTGTAATTATCGCCAATAATTGCAACTTTATCGCGTTGCCAACCTTTGACCTTCAAGGCATAATCAGCAATTGTTCGTTGCGGTTTACCTATATAAATTGCCTTTTGCTGTGTGGCAGTTTCTACTAGTGAAATCAAAGAACCAGCACCGGGTACTAGTCCACGTTCATTAGGCAAATTAGTATCGGCATTAGTCCCAATAAACTTTGCACCCCGTTTAATAGCTAAAGTAGCCAATTCAAATTTATGATAAGTTACATCAAAATCCAAACCGACAATTACATAATCAGGATTATTTTCATCATACTTAATGCCGGTTGCAAAAATAGCAGATTGCAATCCCATTTGCCCAATAATATAACATGATTTTTGCGTAATATCATCACTATCTGCAATTAAATAACTTGCTGTGGCTAAAGATGGTGTAATGATTTGATTTTCCAAAACATTTATTTGATGATTTTGACTTAAATTAGCAACTACTTGTTGTGGTGTTTTTGTCGTATTATTAGTCAAAAAAGCAAACGGCACATTCTTGTCCTGTAACCGTTTAACAAAACGATGAGCGGCAGCTATTGGCTGCCGCCCACGATAAATTGTTCCATCTAAATCTATTAAATATCCTTGGTATTTTCCCATAATTAATTTCCTCAACATTAGTTATTTTAAATTTCGTATTTTAAATGGTGCTTTCTTATGTGTTTTGTTAGCGTTAATTTTAGACGGTGGCTTACTATTGGACAGTGCTGACTTATTGTCATTGACGCGCCGCCTGCGATATTTAGGAGTTTGTTTATGATGATTATGTTTAATACTTTTCTTTTGAATAATCGTGCGTTTAGTTGGTTCTAGGGGTTCTTTTTGTTCTCGCTCCAAAACAAAATAGTCACAGCCAAAATTACAATACTCTAACAAATAATCTTGCAACGTTGCTATTTTTTGATCAATTTTAGCCTGTGGCCGCTCATTGTCATAAAAGCCCCGTAGCCTTAACTGTCCATATCCCCAATCGCCAACAATATAATCGTATTTACGTAAAACCGCATTATAACGCATCGCTAAACGTCGTGTATCTAAATTATCGCCCTGATTAATAGCAACGGTATATACATCTTGATTTATTTTAACTTTGTTATCCCGCACTTGAACTACATCCGCAACTACTTCAGCTTCTGTTTCATCGCTTGAAGCTGCAATTGCGTGTGCGATACTTTTACTCAATATGGAATCTTTTTTAGAATCTTTCACAGAATCATTTGCTGCCATTTTTCTCACCAGCCTTTAAAGGATATTTTAGTGCTAAATACTTAGCAAAGGTCGTTCTCAAAAAATCAGGATAAATAAGTTGATTATCACCAACAATCTGCAATGTTGGAAAAAAGGGAATAAATAAATAATGATCTAATAAAGCAATGCTATATTCTTTATCTGGAATTAATTCTTGTCCCTGATAAAAAACTTGGCGGGTTGCTTCATTAACAGCAACTCCATCAAGCACAAGATCGCCAAATATTTTTCCTCGAAAGCCCATCCCCTTCTGTGGAAAATTACGCAAAAAATTACGATTTTTGGTAACTTCCATCATTAATCGCCAGAATTCTCGCCCTGAAAGAGTAGTTTTCATCAAATGAATAGCATGTGGTAATTGTTGATGCAAATCATTCTCAGTAATTACTCCTGCTGCCAAATCTGTTAAAAACAATCCAGTACTTAGCATTGCTGCTGGTGTGTTTGTTGCCCACTCAATCGCTTTTAAAGCAGTATTTATAGCTGGATGAGCTCCAGTTGAACTAGCATCTAATTGGTAAGGTAAATGTGCCACTAATCGTGATTTCAGCAAGTTTTCACCCTGATTTTGATAGTTGGCAATAATTTGCTTATCTTCGACCTGTTCTGGTATTGTTGTTGTTTCGATGGTATGAGCCGTTGTTGACTGAACTTGATGATTGTTGACTGTCAAATAAATATTACCAATATAATGTCCATACTTTTGCGCAGCAGTCAATAAGGTTGTTGCATGCAGCTCTCCTTTTGGCAATAAGTGGTGACTGTGTCCTCCAATAATCAAATCTAATTGGGGATATTTTTGACAAAGATAGCGGTCGGTATTAATACCTAAATGTGACAACAAAATTAAAATATCTACTTGGGGTCGAAGTTTATTAATTAAAGCCGGTAGTACATCTTGAACTAATTTAATATTCCAATCTAAAAGCGGATAAGTCAACATATAAGGTGCTGTTAAACCTAAAAGGCCGATTTTAGTACCTACTTTAGTAGTAAAAATTTTTGATTGTTGTACAAATGCTGGTAGGTTGCCATTTTTCTCATACAAATTGTCCAAAATTATCGGAAAATTAGCGTGATCATACATATGCTCTAGGATTGAATGATTATAATATAACCCTTCACTATTACCAATCGTTGCTGCATCATAATGCTGTTGATTCATCCATTCAATATTAGCTTGAGCCATTGTAGCCTCGGTCAAAGGATGCACTCGATCAGAAGCATCCCCAATATCAAATAAAAAAGTTTGCCGCTGCTGTTGTTGATCTAACAAGCGCTGCTGCTTAATATAACGAGCAATTCGGGGGAAATTTTCAAAATGAGAATGCAAGTCATTAGTATGAATAATATGCAATTGTTCCACAGCAGATCCTCCTTCATAATACTTTTTTCAAATTCTCGCTCTCATTTCATGATAAAATTGACGGCAGAGAATAACTGCTTTATCTTCAAATAGATTTAATTAATGTGATTTGCCCGTAAGATTTCGTTAAAGGCGTCTTGAATTTTGCCAGCAGGTTTGTCCCATTCTTCCCAATGGTCAAAATCAACATCTGGAAATGTATAATGATCATTGATATATTTTTCATAAGTTTTAACAGCTGTCGAACGAGGGATGTTAAGCTCTAAAATTCGAACTTCTTTAATAAATCCTCGCTCAGCTGCCAATTCCGCTCGACCATTCAGAAAAATATTTCCTAATTCAAAATATTTACTATCATTATTACGAGTAATTTGCTCGATTAAATCTAAAGTTTGATATTCTTGCATACTATAGCTCCTAGGTGAGGTCAATTATGTTTAAAAAGTTTTCAATTACTATTTTACTATTAATTTTATTTATTTCTAATACTGGGTTTATCGTTGTTGGCCACCGAGGTGATCCAATTAAAGCGCCTGAAGAAAGTTTTCAAAGTATCGACACTGCTATTGGTGAAGGTGCTCAGTGGGTGGAGTTAGATGTTCACGAATCTAATGATAATCAGTTAGTTATTTCTCATGATCGCAACCTTTTTCGCGTAACTGGGCAAAATGTTATTGTTTCAGAACATTCTGCTAGTCAACTAACGCAATTAAAGCAAAGTAATGGTCAAAGTATTTACACCTTAGATGAGTTATTTGCTCATTATCAAAAAGAACCCAATGTTAAATTTTTAATTGAAACTAAAAAAACCAAACACGGTAATCCGCAAAATATGGAATTACTCTTAGTTAATGCAATCAAAAAGTATCAAATGCAAAATCGGGTTATGGTTCATTCCTTTTCCTTGGCAAGTTTAAAGAATCTACAAGAATTAATGCCCGAAATTCCTCGGATATTTATTGCCGGCAGTCTAGGACGATTAGACTTTGAAGTTTTTCAATATTCTAATGCAGTAAATGTTTCATCCTCCTTATTAAATCCACAATTAATTAACCAACTCCACGCTATTGGTCAACAAGTCTATGTTTGGGACGAAATGAATGAAAACCCCAAGCAATGGAATTGGCTTGTGAACTTACCTATTGACGGCGTCGTGACGAATTTTCCTGCAACTGCTGCTTATTATCAAAGATTGACTCAACATTCGCAACAAGATGATGCTAATTTTGATGCAGTTTATTATAATGAACAAGCAGCACCGCTTTGGGAAAACCCTTATCCTCAAGCACCACAAAAAGGGATGTTGTCGCCATTAACCACAGTTCATGTGCAAAAAATTGTTAATGTGCAAAATCAGGTCTTCTTTCAAATTGATGCAAATCGCTTTATTAATATGTCCGGATTGGTGCAAACCGATTTAATTCATAACTTGGCACCTTTTTGGCAACAAAAAGCAGTCTTGAAAAATACCTTAGTAAATCGGACACTGTGGGACAATCCTTCTGCTAATCACAACAAGATTGGTACCTTGCTATTTAATCAAGTTTATCATATAACAGCTTTGCAAAATGTGAATGGTCAAAGCTATGCTCAATTAAATAATTTTGGCTGGACCAACTTAAATAATCTCTTAATTAATGCGTGTCCAGAACCACAACAATTAGCACCACAAATAGAAAAAAAGCGTTCCCCGGCTCAAAATAACATTTCATTACAGTTAAATTTACGGGCTTGGCTGCCACAACCCAAAACCAAAGTCAATCCTATTTCGATATTGCCGGCTGTAACTTATCCCCAACAGATTCTCCCAAATCTAGATGATATCGATCATTATTTTCCCCTTCAGCATTAAAAGAAAGGATTCTTATGAACTGGCAAAAACTGGCTATTAACGCAGAAAGCAATCTTACACAAAATCTAGAACAATTAAAACATCTTTCTTATCCGCAACAAATTATTACCCAAACTTTAAAGTGGGGGCAAAATGATTTTTTTAAAACCAAAGTGATTACGCCAAATATAGGACAAATTGAATATGGTCACGGTGAATATATTTTTGCTATTTTAGTTAATGATATTCAAAATCGCCCTGAACAAGTTGTGGCTGCTTATCAAGCTTTTAAACTTTTAAAAAACAGTAATTGCTCAATTCATCAGAGATTACGTTTAATTATTTCTACTGATAAGGACGACGAAAACCACGCTTTAAATGATTATTTAGCTCGTGAAGCAGCCCCTGGTGCAAGTATCGTGACTGCCAACAATTCACCTTACGACAATACTACTATTTTTTATTTTCAATTTTTGCCGATTACAACTCCTGTTAGCTCTTGTTTAGAACAAATAAACTTTAATCTCAGTCACAAGGTACAAGCTCAACTATTAACAGTTAATTGGCGTGATATCCATCAAAAGTGGTTTAACTTTATTAATTACCACCAGATTCAAGGCCATTTAGATATTGCTGAACGTCAAGTGACAGTCACAATTAACAATATTTCCCAGGACTCGCTCAAATCACAGCAGTTATTATGTTCTTTTTTGCTCCAACTTAATCTTGATGAAAGTAGTCAAAATTTTTTACAAGTTTTAAATTATTTGCTGCACCATCTTACTAATCCCCAAACTATGAAAATAATTTATCATCGTACCAGTGGCGGTACTATTCAGGTTAACTTAAAGAAACTATCACCAGAACAACAAAAATCTTTTTATCAAAGATGTCAATCGCTCAGTTTTAAATATCATGTGACTTTTACTACTAATTATCAAGATGGTAATCTAAAAATTAATTCTAATCCGTTAATTAAAAAAGTTTTACAAGCCTATCAAACCCAAACAGGCATCGCAGCAGATAGTCTAAGCTTGCGCCCTAGTGTTTATAGTGCGCTTTTAAAGAATAGTTTTTCTTTTGGCAATTTATTACCTAACATCTCCCAGAACCAGTCTTCTTTAATAACATTAACTGCAATTGATGCGGAAATTTTAAGCAATATTGCTAGTTCCAAATAAATTCGCTGAACTCAAATAAGAGGGCTGAGATAAATTTTATCTCAGCCCTCTTTCATATTAAAAAATGGTTAATTATTTTACTTGAGAACGAGCAAACTTCTGCACTATCAGTGTGATAACAAATGAAATAAATAGAATAATTGCTACCACTACATAAGGAATGTGCGGATTAAGATCCATTAAAACCCCAGACATAATGGGACCTACAACATTACCAACACTGGTCAAAGACATATTTAAACCGTTAATTAATCCTTGATTGGCTTGACTAGTTTTCGTTAAAAGTGTTGTAATCGCTGGGCGCAAAACATCAAAAGCAGTGAAAACAATTAAGGTAGCTACAATGACTTCTAAGTGACTATGAGCTTGTGTAATCCAAACTGTACACACTCCACCTAACAAAAAACAAATCCCAATTAAACGTAATTCACCCAACTTCTGTGTTAACCAATCAAACATTACAATTTGAAAGAATAATGAAGAAATTCCGTTTAAGGTAAGCACCAAAGCAATTGTCGCCATACTAAATTTAAAAACTTGATTAACATAAATACTATAAATACTTTCAAAACCTTGTAAACCAAATGACGAAATAAAAATCATTGCAAACAAAATAATCATCATCGGTGTTAAGAATTTATGCCAATTAACCTTTTGAGTAGTTGGGATTTTTGCAACTGGCTCATCCACCAAAAATATCAGCGTAAAAATCATACTTAATAAACCTAAAACTGCTGCAGCCCAAAACGGAGTTTTAATTGAGAAATTAGCTAACATACCCCCAATACCAGGGCCTAAGATTAAGCCTCCACTAAAAGCAGCAGAAATCCAGCCAATGACCTTGGCCCGATTCTTTTTATCAGTTAAGTCGGCAGCCATCGCCATCGAAGTGGGCATAAACATGGCTGCAGAAAGCCCCCCAATAATTCGGGAAATATCAAAAAGCCAGAGACTATTAGACAAAGCAAAAATAGCCTCGGAAATCATATAAAGTGATAAACCGCAAACAATAACAGACTTGCGCCCAATACGATCAGAAGCACGCCCTATAATTGGCGAGGCAATAAACTGCGCAAAAGCATACAAAGAGGTCATGATACCAATATCCGTTGTTGAATAGCCGTACATTTTTTTGATAAATGGTTCGACAGGAATTACCAGACTAATTCCTAAACAAATCAAAAAATTACCAAAAATCAAAATATAAATTGCACGCTTTGTTTCTTTATTCATCAGCAGCACCTTACCTTAGATAAAATAAAACGCCTAGTAAAAAACACCAAGCGCTCCCGTAAAAGCATTAGTACTATGCTAACATATTATAAAACCAAATACACAGCTTGTTGCTTAAACAGTGAAATTATGTACAATGTTTTTTCGCAAGCAGCTATTTGGTCATTCATGACATCCACGAAAATTTTTTCGATAGACCGCTAGGTTTGGGCTCAACTAATAATTAAATTATTAGTTTAAAAGACCTTTCATTTATTGGTTGCCTTCCTCTTAAGCTTATGTAATGATAAAGAACAATAATAACTATTAAACTTAAGAAAAATAGAAAATTTTCTCGTAAGGCATACAGAAAAATTATCTTGTTATATAATATTAAAGACAAATATAAAAGGTAGGTTTTATTCTTGAGTAAGCGAGATCCTTGGTGGGAACGTATTTTTAAAAATTTCAAAAATCGTTTTTTAGACACTAGTGAACCTATCGGCGTTCACGCACAAAAGCACCCTAAGCAAAATCATTTTATTGACAATAAACAACCACAGCCACAAAAATATGCTGTAGTTAATAAAGAAGATTTACCTACTACCCTAGCTGGCAAAATCAATCTAACCATTGGTGTTATCCGCAAATTAATACTTTCAGCTATCGTTGGTTTTATTTTACTTATGGGGTTAGGCTTAGGTTTAGCAACCGGATATTTTTGCGCCATTATTAAACAAGAACCCATCCAAAGCAACACTAGTTTACGCAATCAAATTGAAAAAGTAGATCAATCAACTACTTTATATTTCGCACATAACGTTAAAATGGAACGAGTACCTAGTGACATTAGACGCCAAAAAGTGGCTTTTAATCAAATATCTCCTAATCTTAAAAAAGCAGTCGTTGCTACTGAAGATGAGAACTTTTATCGACATCATGGGGTCGTGCCCAAATCAATCTTTCGTGCTATTATCTCAGAAATTACAGGGTTTGGTACCCAGACAGGTGGTTCGACTTTAACTCAGCAATTAGTTAAAATGCAGTTATTATCTTCAGAAACTACTTGGAAGCGTAAAGCTACTGAAATTTTATTAGCTACTAGACTTGAAAAGCATTTTACTAAGGACCAAATTCTCGAATCTTATTTAAATGTTGCCCCTATGGGTCGGAATAATCGCGGTCAAAATATTGCTGGTGTCCAGACTGCTGCACAAGGAATTTTTAACACTAATGCCAACAATCTTACCTTAGCCCAAGCTGCTTTTATCGCCGGTTTGCCTCAGAGCCCTTCTGTTTACACACCTTATGATGATGAAGGCCGGGTTAGCCCTAATATTGCTTTAGGATTACGGCGCAAAAATGTAGTTTTGTTTAGAATGTATCGGAATAATGATATTACTAAATCTCAATACCAAGCTGCTAAAAAAGTCGACTTACCTTCGCAATTTGCTGCTCATCAACCTGCTCCCAAAACTAAAATTAAATATGGGTATCTTTATAACTTACTAACTGAGCAACTACAAACTCACCTTATCAAACAGTTAGCTAAAGAAGATAATGTCAAATACGCTGATGTTATTAAGGATAAAGATGTTTATCAGGCGTATAGTCAAAGAGCCAACCGACTAATGCGTGAACATGATTATCAAGTGCATTCAACTATTGATAAGAATATTTATGACAATATGCAAAGTGCCTTTCAGCAAAATGCTAACTTATTGGGAACAGTTCACCAGTCTACTGCCACCGATCCTAATACCGGCAAAATTGTTCAAGTCAAAGAACCTGTTCAAAACGGGAGTGTTTTGATTGATAATCATACTGGAGCTGTTTTAGGATTTGTTGGTGGGCAAGATTTTCAAGAAAATCAATTGAATCACGCTTTTGATACCCAGCGTTCGCCAGGATCTTCTATCAAACCAATGTTAGTCTATGCTCCTGCTGTTGAGCAAGGACTTATCGGCAGCAAAACGATGTTGGCAGATTTTAAAGCTAAATTTAAAAAATACGCTCCTACAGATTTTGATAATACAATTGCTAATAAATTTGTTCCAGCAGATAAGGCTTTAGAACAGTCTCTAAATATTCCTGCGGTTAACTTGTATCGTCAGTTACAAAAAAGTACTAATCCTAAACCTTATATGGATAAAATGGGGCTCAAGCTTAGCAATCAGGAATATCAAGAACTCGGAATTGCCTTAGGAGGAACACGGAATGGTTTTACTGTAGCTCAAGCTGCCAGTGCCTTTTCGACTTTTGCCAATCAAGGCGTGCATGTTACTCCTTATTACATTGATAAGATTACTGATGTTAATCATCATGTCATTTATAAGCATCCAACCAAAAAGCAACGTGTCTTTCAACCAGGGACTTCATACATTATGCAAAAAATGATGCATTCTGTCATTACAGAAGGAACAGCTTCCTCTTTGACCTATCAATTAAACTTTAATTACAAGAATACCTTTGGTAAAACCGGAACTTCAAATGACTTTCGTGATAATTGGTTTATTGGTAGTACACCTGGTGTCACTTTAGCTTCTTGGATTGGTTATGATAACCTTTATGGCCACAATTATAATCTGGCTGATGATTCAACAGAAACCAACCAAAGTCTCTGGGCCAATCTCATAAATAGCGTTTATCAAGTAAACCCACAAATTTTGCAAGCTGATCAGAAAATGGCTCAACCTACTACTGTCAACGAGCAAAAAGTATTAACTGAAACGGGAACCTTACCAGGAAGTACTGTTTATGAAGGTTATAAAACTTACCTATCTAGTCCTACTTCCACCAGTTTATTCTATAAAACACACGCCAAACCTTTAAGCAAACATTTTGGAATTGGCGGTAAGGATAGTAATTATAAGCTATTTTGGGATCATTATTTTGGTAAAATTAATGGTTATGGAGTCACTAACTACCTTAGCGATAAGACTAACAAATCCAGTCATCGCAATGGCATCGGTTATGGGCAATCATTTACGTCAAATTCGATATTTGGTAACTATTCAGGTACGGTTTGGGGTAACAATTCTCAAAGTAGTACTAATAGTGAAAGCAATAATTCTTATACGAATTCAACAACTAGTGGATTCGGTGGAAATAATGGCAATGGCTATAACAACTATCCCTCAACTACCACACCTAATACTCCTGCTGTTACCACACCCAATGGTGGCAATACTAGCGAAAACACTACAGCAACTGCCAACGAAAGTACTACTACAGCTACTGCTACCGGTGGCTCAACTGCTCCTTAGATTGAGACAAAAAAAGACAATGCATGAATTTTGACAGGCATTGTCTTTTTATTTGTCTTAATTTTTAGTAGTACCGCGCTTAATTAAGCTATAAGGTAAGCGAATGGTTTTATCTTGAATATTTTCATCGTTCATCAATTTAGTTAACATCCGCATAGCCACTGCTCCAATATCATATAAAGGTTGCGCAATTGAGGTCATTTGCGGGCGTGTTACATCACATAAAATGGTATTGCTGCCAGTAACTAATTCAAAATCTTCTGGAATTCTCACTCCAGCATCTAAAGCAGCGTTTAAAACACCAGCAGCTAACAAATCATTAGAAACATAGGCTGCAGTAGCCCCACTATCATGAATTGCATCCCAAGCAGCAGCACCTGCTGTCAAGTTATAAACAGTTTCAAAAACATTAGCTGAAGAATATTTCAGCCCTGCTTGTTCTAATGCTTGTTGATAACCCTTGAGTCGGTATTTACTATTAATAGGGCTATCTAAATTACCAGTAACCATGGCAATTTTTTGATTGCCAGAATCAATTAACAGCTTAATGACATCCCGTACTGCAGTTACATAATCAATATTGACACTGGCAAATTCACCATCAGGATCAATGGCACCAGCAAAAACAATCGGAACACGGGAATTGGACATTTCTTTGTAAAGAACATTGGAAATATCTTCACCCATATATATAATACCGTCAACTTGTTTAGCTAATAAATCATTAAAAAGTTGTTGTTCGCTACCAATACCATTTTTTAAACTAGTTAAAATAATATTGTATTTATACATGGAAGCAACATCATCAATCCCTTTAGCTAAATTAGCATATAACAAATCAGTCATACTTGGCAAAATAACACCAATAGTAGTACTCTTCTTACTTGCTAATCCTCGCGCCACTGCATTAGGACGATAATGTAATTTATCAATAACTTCCATAACTTTCTTTCGCGTTGTTTCTTTGACATTATTGTTACCGTTCACAACACGAGAAACCGTTGCCATTGACACACCTGCTTGGCGAGCAACGTCGGTAATAGTGATTTCCTTGTCTGATTTATTCATAAAAACTACCTCGATTTACATTTTCTGAAAACTACTCTTTTCAAAGATTTTCATAACTAATTTATCAAAAAACAGAAACAATTGCAAGCGCTTCAGGCTTTCAATGATAATTTTATTGTAAAAGTGCTATAATTTTAGTAAGAAATTAGGAGGTCTTGTGTATGAATCACTTACAGAATTTACAAAAATGGGTTGCTGATTCTCATTATGATGTTGCTTATATTAGTAATCCCGTTGATATCATGTATTTTACTGGATTTAGCAGCGATCCTGAAGAAAGAGTATTAGCCTTATTTGTTTTCCCTGAAGCTGAACCATTTTTATTTACCCCACAACTAGAAGTGGAAGCGGCTAAAAAGGCTGGTTGGAGCCATGATGTTTATGGTTATTTAGATCATGAAGATCCCTTTGCAATTATTGCTAGCCACATTAAAGAACGCACAAATAATACTACCAAATGGGCTATTGAAAAAGCTGACCTACCCTACCAACGCTATGAAGCTATTCAAAAGCAATTTCCTACTGCAACTTTCCCTGGCAATGCCTCAGAATTTTTAGATCAATTAAAATTATTTAAGACACCTGATGAAATTGCTATTATGAAAGAAGCTGGTGAACAAGCTGACTATGCATTCAAGCTAGGCTTTGAGGCTTTGTCAACAGCTAGAACTGAACAACAAGTAGTAGCTGAAATTGAATATGGCTTAATGAAAAAAGGTGTTATGCATACTAGCTTTGATACTATTGTCCAATCTGGAGTGAATGCTGCTGATCCTCATGGTGGCCCTGAAAAAACTCAGATTCAAGCTAATGCTTTGACCCTTTTTGATTTAGGAACAGTGAACAAAGGCTATATGAGTGATGCTTCACGGACAGTGGCCTTTGGTGAGCCTACTGATAAGCAAAAAGATATCTATAATGTTTGTTTAGAGGCTCAATTAGCAGCTATGGATGCTGCCAAGCCAGGAATTACCGCAGCTGAATTAGATGCGGTTGCACGTAAAATTATTACAGATGCTGGATACGGTGAATATTTCATTCATCGCTTAGGACATGGTATTGGTACTTCTACTCATGAATTTCCTTCAATTATGGAAGGCAATGATATGGTTCTTAAGCCTGGTATGTGCTTCTCCATTGAACCGGGAATTTATATCCAAGGTGTAGCAGGCGTCAGAATTGAAGATTGTATTTATCTCACTAAAGATGGTAATGAACCATTTACCCATACCACAAAAGAATTACAAATTTTACCAATTAAATAATTGAGAATTTAAAATGACCACCTAATAGTGGTCATTTTTTTACATAATAAAAAATAATTTAAATCTGTATTTTTATCTTGCCGCAATTAACAATAATATGAATGATACTAACTTCTATCTAAATTCTATTATAGTTATCACCTCCTTTCAGTTTTATCTTGATAATAATGGCTAATTAGTTCATCTCTTGAATGATATTTTTAGGGATTTTATTTCTATTAATTATTTTCCAAAACTTTACAGTCTGACCTTTAGCTTTAATTAAAAGATAATCTCCGACTTGAATTTTGGCTGGCTGACCAAAAGATTTACATAATAATTTGCGGGACTTTCCATTTTTATCATAAGCTGTTACACGATATAAATAATTCTTTTCTTGACTAACTCGCTGGGGCTTTTCAATAATAAAGGGTTTGGATGTAGCCACTTTGGCATATAACTCCTTTTTTGATAAGATTGGATTGATGGAGTCTACTACCATTGCCAACTTATTAGTTTGATCATGCGTTAATAGTGGAAGAACAAAAGGTAAAAAACAAATAATCACTAATATTACCAAAATACTCGAAAAAAACTTTTTCATTCGTACCTCCTACTCCAAATTGTGTGATCGTTGCTCTACAATTTTGGTATAAATTTTGGTAGTCAAACCATAAATTACTAAGTAATATGTTATCAATAAAAATAATGTCACTAATGTCACAACCACTAATAAACGCAAGTTATACATAGAAAATAACGATAACGAATTTTTTATAGCAGGAAAAGCAAACATTAGATTAATCACTGCTCCTAAAATCGGAAACATAAATAATGTTAATACCTGGCTTCTAATAGCTTGCTTAGTCTCATCCAAACTTAACCCAACTTCCTGCATTGTTTGAAACCTTGCCCGATCGGCATATCCTTCAGAAATTTGTTTATAATAAATTAATAATGCAGTAACTAAGATCATGGTGAGACTGATTAAACCACCAATAAATAATAAGCTCCCAAACAAAGCATGGATTGCCTTTTTAACTATTGGAATTGCCGAATAATTATCGGTCTTTAATCGTAAAGCTCCTGGCAATTTTACAGCAAACTTATTTACTTGTTTGGTAGTACCACCCGTATTAAAGCCAAGTACGTATAACCAGGAATTTGGATTCACACTCTGAGCAATTTTTTGATTAGCGGTTATAATAAACAGTGGTTTTAAAGTGGAGCGCTGATAACTAAATGCAAAGTTAAAGTGTGATATTACCTGGGTTTGATATTCTTGTCCATTAATAAACATTTTCTTTGGAATTATTGGTTTATCTTCACTATAAATCAATATTTTGTGAGGCGATAAATGATAATTGGTATTTTCTAACTGATTGTAGTTACCAACGGTTAAAGTTGCCATTTGGTGACTGGCTCCCTTAAAACCAGGAGTAATGCCGGTATTTTTGATACTTATCGGTACTGGTGTAGTAATTGCCAATTTATGAATTGATTTTATTTTTACATGTTGTTCAGTAGCTGTCTGTTCCAATAGTTTATATGCATTTTGCGAAACTGGTGTCTTTTGGGAAATCACAAAATCATAAGGATTCCAATTATTTATTAGGTGTTCTTGACCAACATACAAACTCATTGTGCCAACTATTGTTACTAAAACTGCAGTACAGAGTAAACAAATAGAAGCTAGGCTGGCGCCATTTTGTTTCATCCTATACAACATATCGGAGATTGAAATAAAATGACTAGGCTGATAATAAAACTTTTTTTGGTTTTTAAGAAACTTTAAGAACACAATACTAGAAAATATAAAGAATAGATAAGTTCCTAAGACGACTATAATAATTGCTAACATGAAGCGAAGCATTGATTTCATATTAGGTTGAGTTCTGACAGCAATCCCATAGCCCCATGTCAAAAGAGCAATCCCGATTATCCCTCCGAGTAAATTACCTTGAGGCTCACTCTCAGCCTTTTGACTCTCCTGCCACAAATTAGCAGGACTAATCTTATAAATATTCTTTATATCATTTAAAAATAATAGCAAGAAAATGCCGCCAAACGTTAATATAACTAGCACAAAACTGCTTATTTTAAACTGTTCAACTATATGTGAACCTTGTACTAAAGCATTGAGTACTAGGAAAAATATTTTTCCAAAAACTACCCCACAAACTAATCCCAGACTAGTACTAATCATAAATAGAAGTATAACTTGTATTAAAAGAATTTTTTTCAGATCTTTAACTGCAAAGCCCAACATATTATATAAAGCTAGCTCATTTAGTTCTTGTTTTATTAGAAAGCGATTAATATACAGCATTAAAATAATTGATATTAATGTGACAAAAATTGTACCCAAAAACATTAGATTAACTGCAACATTACCGTTAATAGTTCGTTTTAAACTAGTATTTAATGTAGTCGACCAAAAAATATAATTAACTGCTATTAACATGGTACTAGCTAGGATAAAAGGTAAATATTGTTCACGATTCTTTGTAATCGTATGTGTCGCTAATTTCCATTGAATCACTGAACAGTCCCCCCAACATTTAATAGCATTGTCGCACTTTCGGTAATCTGTTGTAGATATTGTTTTTTAGACTGTTGTCCCTGAATTACTTCATGAAAAATCCGACCATCTTTAATAAATAGTGTTCTTTGCGAATGACTAGCAGCAGCGGCACTGTGGGTTACCATAAGAATTGTTTGTCCCTGCCGATTTATTTGTTCAAACAAATCTAATAACAATTCTGAGTTATACGAGTCCAAGGCTCCCGTAGGTTCATCTGCCAAAATTAATTCCGGATTCGTAATCAAAGCTCGTGCTGCCGCTACGCGCTGTCTTTGACCACCAGAAATTTCATAAGGATATCTCTGAAGTAAATCAGAAATATTCAAAGACTTTGCCAAAGGTAATAATTTATTTTCCATTCTTTTATAGGGTACTTTGTCTAAAACCAAAGGTAATAGAATGTTGTCCTGGTTATTAAAAGTATTTAACAAATTGAAATTTTGAAAAACGAAACCTAAATGTTTTCTACGAAAAATGGCACGCTTATTTTCTGATAACTCATTAAGATCTTGCTTATTGATTTTGATTGTACCTGTAGTTGCTTGATCTAATGTTGCAATTATATTCAATAAGGTAGTTTTCCCAGAACCAGATTCACCCATAATTGCTACATATTCGCCTTTATCGACAGATAAAGAAATACTTTTTAAGACTTCTACTTGAGGACCATCTTGGGACTGATGAAAACTTTTTTTAATATCTTGCAAAAATAATAAAGCCATGACTAACCTCCTATGACTGTAAGTAATTTAACTTACAGGTTTAGTTTAAGAGGAACTATCATGGCTTACAAGTTACAATCAATATTAAAAAATTACAATCTAGCAATTATATTACAGTTTAGTAATGTCACTATAGTGTTCTTTTGGAAAAACTAAGTTGACAGTTGTTCCTTGATTTAAAATAGAGCTAATCTTTAATTTATTATTCAGTTTACGGCTGATTTGGTCAGCCAAATATAACCCCATACCAGTTGCTGTATCATTTTTACGACCATTAATACCAGTAAATCCTGGCTCAAATATTCGAGGAAGATCACTTGAAGCGATTCCTATTCCGTTATCAATAATTCTTAAGGTATCCTTAGACCAATTGATTTTAATACTACCTTCCTTATTGGAGTATTTAATCGCATTAAAAATAATCTGCTCTAAAAGTGCCTGCATCCATTTTTGATCAGTTAAAATTTTAATATTGGAAATATTTAATTCCAAATGAACTTGCTTATTGATAAAAAAAGTCGAATATTTAGCAATAATATTCTTAACTATGTATTCTAAAGAAACCCAATTAAACCTTAAATCATGATTAAAGTCAGCCAAGCGATCATAATTTAACATTAAATCTAAGTGTTGCTTAATCAAAACAGCTTGTTCATGCACTTGAATAGATGATACCTGCTCTTTATTCTCAGATAAAACCAGCAAATCAGTAATTGGAACCTTAATTTCATGAGACCAATGAGTCAGATAATCTTGGTGTTCTTGCAGTTGATCTTTATATTTTTTGATTGATTGATAATATTCAGTTTTCAATTTTTGGATTTCAATTATATAATTCATCTCAACTAAGCTATGTCTAGATACTGGGGGCAATTTGCCTCTAGCTAAAAGCTGCTGGAGATTCTTTACTTTTTTATGTTCCTGATAAACACGAAAACTAAAATAAAAAACAACTGGTAATAGACTAAAACGTAATAAATCCCACCAAATAATTAAGCGTACTTTATAAAGTATCATTAATAATAAAAGTAACAGCATAAAGCAGACGTAAATGAAGATAATGGCTACATTATTGACAATAAGTTGTTTCCAATAAGAAACCATAATTTTATTTTTGGTCAAGTAAACGATACCCCCCTTTATTAACATTGATAATATCCAATTTAATCTTTCTCAGCTTATGTCTTAAACGACTCATATTCACACGCAGAGCCTTATTATCCAAAAAAAGGCCACCTTGCCAAAGAATCTGAAGACATTGTTCACTAGAAATCAAATAATTATCACTCAAAAAAAGTAATTTTAAAATATTTCCTTCTGTAGGAGATAGAGAAACTCGGTTATTGCCATCAGTCACTTCATTACTCATAGTATAAAGAATATATTTGCCAAATTTCAATTGAGTATTAACTTGAGTTTTTCCATAAACTTGATATCTTCTTAAAGAAGCCTGAACTTTAGATAACAACACATTTACAGAAAATGGTTTAATTAAATAATCATCTGCTCCGTTACCCATTGCACGAATTGCATTTGGCTCTTGATCAACCCCTGTTAAAAAAATTATGGGTAGTTTGGATAATTGTCTAATCTTATCAGACCAATAAAAGCCATCATAGTTAGGCAATTTAACATCCATAATCACTAAATCAGGTTGTAATTTAATAAATTCTTGTAAAACGTTTTTCCAATCTTGGACAGTACTAACTAATAAGTCCCATTTCTTAAATTCAGACATTATTTCGTGTACTAAAATTGTATCGTCATCTACTATAAGAATCTTATCCATATAATTAAACCCTCATTTTCTTAGCAATAAATAAAATGAACCAATAATTCCTTACTTAGTAAGTGATTATATCGCTAAAATATCATAATTACATATATTATACCGAATGTTTAAATAATTATGTGTGGTACTAGTTAATAAAATTTGCGCAAAAAAAGAGTGGTACAAAACCACTCTTAATAAGTAAATTATTTGTCTAACTGAATTTTATCGGCATCCAATTTGATATCATCAAAGTTAGTATCTATTTCAGCTGAATTATCAGTATCTAATGCTTGCTGCAACTTGGCAGTATCATCTTTAAAGGCCTGCTCCATCTTTTGTTTATTAATCTTTGGCATTTGCTCAAACTTATCAGTTACAAAACTAATTAGTTCATCTTTATGTGCAGAATACTTGTTCATAGCCCAGTAAGACAAAGCTGCTCCCATTAAAGCGCCAATTGCAAATTTTGTTTTTGACATATTATCGCTTCTTCACTAAATTATTTTTTCTTCCGAAAGATTTTCCAAGCCTTTTTGGCAACTTTATTAGCTAACCAAGGTGATACTCGACAACTTTTAGCAGTTTTAGGCTCATTAGTTTTGTCACTAACTCTTTCCAAGCTGTTACCAAAGTTTTCTAATGATTGAAAGAATGGATTTAACTTACCCACTTTACCATTCACATCAGCCATTAAATCATTAACTTTTGCGGTTAAGTCGTTGCCTTGATGGGCAATCTTATCAAAATCAATTGTTAATGTCTTCACTGTCTTAGTTGTTTCTTCTACAGTTGCTTGGAGCTTCTTTAATACTTTAGCCAACTGAAAAAGCATCATCCCTAAGTAAACTACTAAAATTACAAATGCAATGGCTGCAATTAATGCGGCTATTTGACCCATTGTCATATGTCTTCCTCCTCATTTTGTCATCATTTAAATTTTATCATCATTTCATGACAACAGCAATCAGAGAGGTTATACTTTAAGGTAGAAATTAACTTAGGGAGTGGAAAATTGGGTAATTTATTGAATAAATATAATTCGATTGTGAATAACAATCAACAGCAAAATTCAAATAAGGAGCCATTGTTCCTTCAACAAATCAATAATCCTCAATATTGGATTAATCTTTTTAATACTTTGCTGAGCAATGTGATTAAGATAATCTTGTTGTCATTATTTTTTTGGTTGCTTTATAAATTTGGTAAAAGAGTAGTCAGTCGTGTAACTTATAATTTAAGAATCAATACGACAAGCTCTAACCGTTCTCGAACAATTGCAACTTTGACTCAAAATATTTATTTTTATTTTTTGGCTTTTATATATATATATATGGTCTTATCAATTATGGGCGCCCCGGTTGGTACCTTAATTACTGGAGCTGGAATCTTCAGTTTAGCTTTAGGTCTTGGTGCGCAAGGATTTGTTAGTGATGTCGTTACAGGTTTCTTTATTTTAGTAGAGCAACAATTTGATGTTGGTGATTCAGTGAGTGTGGGCGATATTTCTGGAACAGTAGCTTATATTGGCTTACGAACAACTCAAATTCGCAGTGCTGATGGTACTTTAAACTACATCCCTAATCGCAATATAACTATTGTGAAAAATCTTTCTCGTGGCAATATGACTACGATAATTGATTTGCAATTATTTCCCAGAACTAATATTAAACAAGTTACACAAGTCATCACACAAGTTAATAAAGATTTAACTCCTAAAATTGCCGATCTGGTTCAAGCTCCACAAATAATTGGACCGATTGATGTACAAGCAGGATTGTTGCATTATCAAATTAGTTTAAGTACAAAAAATGGCGCTCAACTTGCCGTCAAGCGTCAATTCTTGGAAGCTTATTTAGCAGCTTTACAGCAAGCCAACATCTCCATGCCCGAAAATACTTTAGACTTAACTCAATAAATAAATAATTATTTCAATTTTTGATATTCAGCAACAAACTTTTTAATCGCTTGGCCACGATGGCTAATGCGATTTTTTTGTTCCATTGTTAACTGAGCCAAACTTTTATTTAAACTAGGTACATAAAATAAGGGATCATAGCCAAAACCATTATTTCCGCGTGGAACTGGTAGAATTTGACCGGTCAATTGCCCAACTACTTCAATTTCTTGATTAGTGTTCGGATTACAATAAACAATAGTCGTAACAAATTGTGCTTGACGCTGTTCTAAGGGTACTCCTGCTAATTCTGCCAATAATTTGGCATTATTAGCTGCATCATTATGATCTCCAGCATAACGAGCCGAACGAACTCCTGGTTGCCCATGCAAATAATCAACCATTAGTCCCGAATCATCTGCTAAAGTGGGTATATTTAATTCTTTAATCGCAGCTGCTACTTTTAAATGCGCATTCTCTGAAAAAGTTAAACCAGTTTCCGCAATTTCTGGAAAATTAGGATAATCCAGTAGTGTCTTAATCTGCAACTGCTTATCATTCAAAGCCGCCGCAAATTCATGTGCTTTATTACGATTTTTAGTAGCAATTAATAATTCAGACATTAACTTTCCTCCAAAGCTGTGACTTCCACATGTTGAGCAGTAATAACTGCTGGCTGTAACCAGTCATTAGCAATTTTAACAAATTGCTCCGTCTTTCCCGTTGTATAAAATTGATGTTGCGGAATTTGCTTATCACTAGCTTTCAGCTTTAATTGCTGCAACTGGGTGCTGACTGCTTGTACTGTAGCGCCACCCGCATCAATTAACTGAACGTTAGGACCCACTGCTTGTTGAATTAGCGGTTGCAACAAGGGAAAATGTGTACAACCCATAACTAAAGTATCCATAGCAAATTCATTAAGAGGCGATAAAGTCTGTTGTACAATTTGTTGGGTAGCTTGAGCACGATATTGATTATTTTCAACTATGGTAACAAATTCGGGAGTAGCCAAACCTTTAACTTGAATATTAGCTTGTAATTGCTGAATCGCATCACTATAAGCATGTGACTTAATAGTAGCTGGCGTGGCAATCACTGCCACTCGTTGATTCTTAGTTTGCTTTACAGCAGCTTGACTACCTGAAGCAATAACTCCGATGATAGGGAGATTAAATTCACGCCTTAAAGTAGGCAATGCAGCTGCTGTAGCGGTATTACAAGCAATCACAATCATCTTAGCATTTTTAGAAATTAAAAATCGCACTAATTGACGCGCAAAATTAATAATTTCTGGGGGAGTTTTAGTACCATATGGTAAACGTGCTTGATCGCCAATAAAAATTGTACTTTCATGAGGCAGCTGCCTCAAAATCTGTTTCACAACTGTCAATCCACCGACACCTGAATCTAATAAACCGATTGGCCGATTATTCATATTATCCTCCCTTTACTATATAAAAAAGGATGTGAGAGCTGCTTATCACATCCTTTAACTCAATATTTTATTATACACCCAATATTCTAGGGATGACTAGGGATAGTTCTTGGATTCCGTTCTTGCCATTTTTGACTATAAAAATAATCTTTCATTTGATAATGATTTTTTTTATCCGGTTGCTTTACAAATTGATGTATTTGTTGATCAATTTTGAGCCAACCGCGCCAGCCTACATGGATTGTATCTTGCATGAAGAAAGGAACACGTCCATCATTATGCAAATCAGCAATATGATGAAAGCCTTGAGATTCTAATTGATATCTAATCTTATGATCAAAACGATCAAGCATTTGTGGACGCAAACCAGTATAATCCATCCAAGCACCATTCACCGGTGTAATCACAAATAACGGAGTGACATGATGCCGTTTAAATTGATTTAATAAAAGCTGAAAATCTGAAAATTCCGGACCATACTCATAGGTGAAATCAGTTTGACTATTTTTTAAACCTTTAACATAGCGCTTCAATTTACGCTGATAAAATTTATTGTCAATGCCAAATTCATTACTAGTTGTATGTTCTTTACCTAAAACAAAAGCTAATTGATCTAGTCTTTGATAATCATACTGAGTAGGCAAAACTTTTGCCCGGCGCTCAATCAAATCTTCATGGTTATCAATTGCTAAACGTGTAAAGATTTGATCTTGATGACGCAAATTTACACTACCCAATTGTCCTACAGTAAATTTATCCCAATTATTAATAGCATGGCCTGAAGCAATTGCTTTTAAAGAGCTTTCAATATCGGTATCTGATTTACCAGATGGCATTGATAATAATCGCTGTGCCGCATAACGATCAGCACGAGAATGAGGATCAGCATGCATTACAAAGTACGTAGCTTGCTGTTTGGAATAGTAACTCCCAAACATTCGCGGATCAACACCTGCTTTAACAAACCATTGTGGAGAAATAAAGACAACTACCTTTTTATTATCAAGATGTTTTCCCATCGCTTCAGTCGAAAAAAAATGAGTCAACGACTGCGTACCGGCTGAGCCTAACAAAAAAGGTTTATAACCGCGATTATATTTCTGAGTCAATACCGAAGGATGCAATGAATCAAAACGTGATAATTCTGATGACCCCATTATCATCAAGTAACCGTCATCTAACGCTCGATCCTTAATCTGATCCCCACGTAATACATTAGCAGTTAAAGAAGTAGAAGCTCTTTTAACAGTGGCTGACGTTGTGGGAAAATGCCACGGTCCATATAAAACTACAATGGCCAAAATAGCGGCCAAAACCATCGGTGCGACAATTTTGCCCAGCTTTTTTAGATTACTCATTTGTCAAGTTTTCAACCTTTGCAATAATTTTGTTTGGTGTTTCCCATTCTTGACGATCAAATTCCGATACTGGTACATCAATATCTAATTGTTGTTGTAATTCCAACAACAACTGTACTGTAGCCATTGAATCTAACAAACCACTATCAAATAAAGACTGATCCAAATTGGTCTTCACATCATCACTACCTGTTAAATCTGCCAAAATATCTAAAACTGTTGTTTTTACGTCCATTATTCAAAATCCTCCTATTAATTGAACCATAGTTTATCTAAAATTCCTGAAAAAATCAAAAAACTGAAACAAACTGTGTTAAATGTCATGAAAATTGCAAAATACTTGGTAAACCAGTTAGATGGAATATGCTGACGATGCTTCTTCTTAAATCTAAGCCAGGCATCAGTTAAAATCAAAACCAGCGCATGAAACAGTCCGTATACAATGTAATACCAGGTTTCTCCATGCCAAATACCCATCGTTAAGAAAAGTAGTAAATAACCAATATTGGCCATCGCAATACGACTTTTGAGTAGCTTATGTTTCATTGCCCAAAAGACAAAACGCATATAGATATAATCACGGAACCAAAATGATAAAGTCATGTGCCAACGATTCCAGAATTCTTTGAGATTATGTGCAGCAAAGGGTTTATTAAAGTTCACTGGAGTTTCAATTCCCATGAGATAACTGACCCCTACCGCAAATAAACTATAACCGGCAAAATCAAAAAAGAGATACATACTATAGCAATACATATATCCGATTAAATAAATAGAGATACCAAACGGTACCGTATGCCGTTGAGCTAATGCTAATTGCTGAATTTGTGGCAACCATAATGTTCCAAATAAATATCCTAATAAGAATTTATATAAAAATCCCAGAAAAATATTATGCAATCCCTTACCAATTAGCTCAACATACTTATCTTGACTGGGTACATGATCATAATCTTTAATAAAACGCCGATAACGATCAATTGGCCCAGAAGAAATTGTCGGGAAAAACAACAAGAAATGCAAAAATTTCCACAAATTAAATTCTTTAATGGCACCATCCCGGATTTCCATAATCATCCCAACCGTTTTGAAAGTCAAGTAACTAATTCCTAAAAATCCCACAATAGAATCATGCCCATGAGCAAACAACGGTGTAAATTTCACAATTACTAATTGTAAAATCGATAGGACAATTGCCAAAGTAAAAATCCAAAAACTATTATTATATTTTTTATTAGTATGATAACTAAAATAACATTTGACAATTAATGTTTGAATAACTGTATAAGCAATTAAGGCAATCCCTTGATTAGTTTTTTCTGCATCAAAAATAAAAAACAAAAATAATAGTGAAACAAAGCTCTCATAAATCCGCCAGCGATGACCATGATATAAGCCAAACATTAATGGCAGTAATGCTACCAGTAACAAGATAAAATACTGGGGATTTTGATATGGTTGTAGATTAATCATGATTATTTACCTCTGCCATCAGCGTTTTACGGTCAATCTTGCCATTGGCAGTTTTAGGTAATTGTTCGCGCACCTCGATGCGTTGCGGAATCATATATTCCATTACATTTTGTGATAATTGTTCTTTCAAAGTAGCGCTTGGATTAGCTAATGGTTGATTCAAGACCACATAGGCAATAATTTGATTAACTTTATGATTAGCACCATAACGTGGAACCGTAATTGCCTGATCCACTGCAGGTAAAGCTGACAAATTCTGATCAATATCTTCTAATTCAATGCGATAACCATGCAATTTAATTTGAAAATCTGTCCGTCCCCGATAATAAATGGAACCATCTGCTTTGATAGATCCTAAATCACCAGAACGATAAGCTAGCGTACCGTCTTTCATAAAAAAGGCAGCGGCAGTCTTTTGTGGGTTATTTAAATATCCCTTAGATACGCTTGGACCACTAATAATCAGTTCACCTTCAAAACTATCATGACCATTTTCATCAATCGCGGTAATTGAAGTATCTGGCTTAGCAAATCCAATTGGCAAGCGCTGATTTTGCTCAATTACTTGTGGAGTAATTTCTACTGCTGTTACAGCAACACAAGCTTCTGTCGGCCCATAGGTATTAAAAATCTGAGCTTGCGGAAAGCGTTGTAATAAAGCTTTAGCAGTACTGCGTGTTAATTCTTCTCCACAAAAAAGAAAATGCTGCAAGTGTGGATAATTTTTTTGATTAAAGTTTTTATCTAAGAGACAAAGTTCAACAAAAGACGGTGTAGATACCCATTCTTCTAAGTCTAATGTAGGTAAGACTTTAAATAATTTTCCAAAGTTCTCTGTCGTGTCATGAGAAATTGCCAGCAATTGTCCACCTAAAACCAACGTCGGATACAAATCCATCACTGACAGATCAAAAGAGTACGGCGGTTGTGAAAGACAACGAATTTTGTCGTGCAAATTAAAATCATTAACGGTCCAATTAACATAACTTAACAAGTTATTGTGACTAATCTGGACTCCCTTGGGCACTCCAGTTGTTCCGGAAGTGAAAATAATATAAAAATTTTGATCACCACTTACACTTTGGGAACGATCTAATTCAGTATCTTGATAGTCCAAATGAGCCCGCAATTGGTCCGCATTAATTGTCAAGGTCTCCAAAGCAACTGGTAAATCAATCGTGCCTAAAATAGCCGCCGGATGAGCAATTTCATTAATTTGAATTAAACGCTCTTTAGGCGAATGGGCATCAACGGGAATATAAGCATGCCCAGCTTTTACTGCAGCGAGCATTGTAACCACCATCAGAAAATTTTGGTCACCATAGACAATCACCGGTGCTCCTGCAGGTAAAGATAATGACTGTAAATAAGCAGCTAAACAATTTGTTTGCTGGTATAAATCTTGATAAGAATGAGTACCTTGGTCATCTTGATAGCAATAGTCAGGATTATTCAGTGCTACTTGATCAATTGCTGTCAAAATATTAGTTAATTGATAACTCACAGTAAAATGTTCCTCCTAAAATTCGTTATAAATAAAGCCACTATTATTGATGCCAGCATAGCTATATAAGTAAACCAAGGCCATGATAATTAAAAAATAAAAAATCGTTTGTCCAATAAATTTCATGGCTGGATGCTGTTGAAAAAACTTTTTCAATGCTCATTACTCCTTTTATCAACAATTGCTAGTATAACACTTCGATTTCACTTTGGATTACTTTTTTAAATTGACGGCAATTACATACATTATAGCAAAAATGTAAATCAGAACAAATTATTTAAAATCGTCCATTCAACAATAAATTTATGACAAAAAAAACCGCTTCAAATTTTGAGCGGTTCTTCTTTTAAGAATGTTTTTCAATTATTTGTTTTAATTGAGATTCACTTTGATAACCAACCATTGTTTCTACAACTTTACCGTCTTTCTTTAATAATAAAGTTGGAATAGCTTGAATACCAAATGAGTTTGGTGTCTCAGGATTAGCATCAACATCCATTTTGGTAAATTTTACATCATCATATTGACCAGAAAGCTTTTCCACAACTGGAGATTGCATCCGACAAGGACCACACCACGTTGCCCAAAAATCAGTTAAAACTAAGCCTTGACCAGTTTCATCTTGAAAATTTTGATCAGTCACTTCTTCAACCATCATATCATCTCCTCATAATTAATCTTATTCTAACAAGATTTATACTATTCACAAAATTATTTGCCTTTATCCTAAATTGACAATCGTTGCTCCTTGTCCGCCAGCATTAGCGGGCGCATAACCAAACTTTTTGATGCGCGGGTTATTTTGTAAATATTTTTGCACGCCTTTACGAATTGCCCCAGTGCCAAAACCATGAACAATCGTGACTTGGCTATAATTTGCTAATAAAGCTGAATCAATATACTGATCTAAGTCAGCCATTGCTTCTTCATAACGTTCGCCTCGCAAATCCAACTGTAATGGTAAGGCACTATGAGCTCGTTGACGCGATACTTGTTGTTGATTTTCTTGTTTTTCGGGTTTAATTTTAGTCAATTGTTCTTTGGGTAAGCGCATTTTTAAAATTCCTAGTTGCACTTCAAAATTGCCTTTTTTATCTTGGCCAATGACTACCCCATCTTGATCGTAAGAATCAACATGAACGTCATCCCCAATTTTAATAGCTTGCTTCTTTTTTTCTCGACGCAACACCTTATTTTGCTGTAATTGCCGTTCATGATGTAACTTTTTCAATTGCGTTTGCGCACTTATTATCTGATCATCTTTAACCACAGTATCAGCTTGTTGTTGTAATTGTCGCAATTGAGCAATGATTTTATCAGCTTGTTGTTGCGATTGTTCTACTAACTGATTCGCACGAAGCTTGGCTTGATCAATAATTTGATCTTTTTGTTGTTGCAATTTTTCTTCTTTTGCAGCGACTGCAGCTGATTTTCGTTGTAATTCTTGGGCTTGTTGCTGATAATTGAAGGCGGAAGTTTCATAATTTTTACGTTGCTTTTCCAAATCTTGAATCATTGCGTTTAAATCTTGACTTTCCCCACTTTGCAATTGTCTGGCACGTTCAACAATTTGCTGATCCATTCCTAAACGATTAGCAATATCAAAAGCATTACTACTACCAGGAATTCCAATTAATAAGCGATAAGTTGGCTGCAAAGACTCTTGATCAAATTCCATTGAAGCATTGATAGTCCGTTTAAAGTTATAGGCAAAAACTTTTAATTCTGGATAGTGAGTAGTAACCATTAAAGTGCAATCTTTCTTACTAAAGGCTTCAATAATCGCAATAGCTAAGGCAGCACCCTCTTGTGGATCAGTACCAGCTCCTAGTTCATCTAGCAATATTAAACTATCGGCAGAAGTGTGTTGTAAAATATTGATAATATTATCCATATGTGAAGAAAAAGTGCTTAAATTTTGTTCAATTGACTGCTCATCACCGATATCTGCAAATATCTGCTGAAAGACGGCTACTTTACTTTCTTCAGCTGCTGGAATAAACAGACCTGATTGAGCCATTAATTGTAATAAACCAACTGTCTTTAAGGCAATGGTTTTACCACCTGTATTGGGCCCAGTAATAATTAAATTTTGATAATCTATGCCGAGTTTAATATCATTAGGCACAACTTGGTGTGGATCAATCAGAGGATGTCGAGCAGATTTTAAATCAACTTGATTATCATTCGTCAACAAAGGTTCACTTGCCCGCAATTGTTCTGCATACTTTGCTTTGGCATTAACTAAATCTAATTGACCAATTAACCAAGCATTTTGGCGTAATTCACTTTGATAAGGTCGTAGTAAATCACTTAATTCCTGCATAATTTTTTGTAATTCTTGTTTTTCCGCAATTTGTTGTTCTTGGACAGTATTATTAAGTGCAATCACGCTTTGCGGCTCAACATAAACTGTTTGTCCACTAGCACTTTGATCATAAACTACACCGCCAAAGTGATTACGAGCAGACTGTTTAACCGGTAAAACTAAATGCCCCTCACGAATAGTGATAATTGGTTCACTTAAGTATTTGCTACTTGATCCACGCAAATACTGTTCCATGCGCTCACGTACTCGCTGTTGAGCATTTTGCAGTGTTTTGCGAATTCGTTTTAATTCTGGTGAGGCATTATCTAAAATTTTCCCCGTTTGATCAACCGACTGTGCCAGCCGCTCAGCCACACTAGGCAAACTGGTTAACTGATCTACAACTTCATATAAAGCTCTTAAATTAACACCATCACTGCGTAATTCGGTAAAAATATCTTTAATATTTTTGGCGGTTTGTAAAATTTGGTTAATATGATATAATTCATTACCATTTAAAATGGCAGCAATTTTCAAGCGCTGTAGTTCTGCATTAATTGAATGTGTAGGGGTTACAGGAATTTCATGTCCCAGTCGTAAAATATCCACGCCATCTTTAGTTTCATTGAGCCAATTCTGTACTTGTGCTTGTTTATCACTCGGAAACAATTTTTGTAATTGTTCTTGTCCTTGGGCAGTAATCAAAAATTGCTCCAGGGCTGTTTTTATTTTTTGATATTCTAAAGTTTTTAAAATTCTTTTATTCATTTATTTTTCCTTTAAATGCAACAAAAAGGCAAAGCAAAAATTGCCAGCCTTTTAATTACATTATTGTTAATTAAATATTAGGGAACTGCTAAAAGTAATTGGGTAAACGAATGTGTCAAAAATGCCGAGTAGCGAATCATAATTGATGCTAGCCAGGAATGATTGAGTGCTTTTTGTAAGCCATAAATAGGTACTAATGCTAAAACATATAAGACTACAAATATAGCTACATAATTACAGACAAAAGATAATAAAGCACTACTTACACGGTTAAGATCGGCTTCTAAAGGATAAAAAGTTAAATCATATAAATAAGCCCCAATAATCCGTGTAATAATCCAACCCCCAAATAACACCAGTAAAAAGGCAATGCCACAGTAAAATGAGCGATCTAAACTCAAACTAACCTTTTGACTAAAAAATGCAAAATAACTATGCGGGGAAGCTGATGGATACGGCACAATTAAATCCAATTTAGGTCCTAACCAACGACAACTTAGATAGGCCAAAATAAAACTAATTGTATATCCAATTGTATAAATTGCCTGCAGCACTAATCCTCTTCTAACACCAACGTAAACGCCATATGCTAGAATCAGAATAATTAATCCACTTACCATTCTTACACCCTAATATTCGTATTTTATTGCTCGTCTGGCTGATCGTCAGCAGAAAAAGTATTCAACACTTCTTGAACCATATCCCATTCAGCTTCATCTTGAATAGGTTCCAAGTCACCAGAAGTCACATCACCATTTTCATCAGGTGTATAACTAAAAGCTTGGATTTCAATTTCATCTTCAGTCTCATCACTAGCTCGATACATCAAGACGTAAGATTTGCCATAATCTTCTGCATCAAAAGTAAATAATACACGATAAGCTTCTTCATTACCTTGATCGTCACTTAGGATAATTTCACGATCATCATTGTCTATTGGATTTGCCATAACTAACCTCTCTAATTATGCGGTTGTGAATTTTGATATGATAAACGGTCTAAATAATTTTGCAAAATCATTACTGCCGCTAGTTCATCAATAACTTGATGCCTTTTTTGACGGGAAACGTCGCCTTCTTCAATTAACATTCGCGAAGCTTGAACAGTTGTTAAACGCTCATCAATGTAATCTACTGGTAAATTAAATTTTTCAGCAATCATATTACCATAATTTCGTGATTTTTCAGCACGTTCACCAATAGAATTATTCATATTCTTCGGAAAGCCGACGACAAATTTTTCAACTTGATACTTTTTCACTAATTGCGCTAAGCGTTCTAAACCATATTCTTCTTGATCTTCATTAATTCGAATAATTTCAACTCCTTGAGCAGTCCAGCCTAATAAATCACTCACAGCTACACCGACTGTTTTAGAGCCAACATCTAATCCCATTATTCTCACTTATTTACCTCATGATGGTCATGTTCCAAATAAAAACGCACTAATTCTTCAATAATTTCATCACGTTCATGCTTTAATATCAAGTTGCGGGCATCATTATACCGTGGAATATAAGCTGGATCACCGGATAATAAGTAACCAACAATCTGGTTGATAGGATTATAGCCCTTATCTTCCAATGCTTGATAGACCTTTTTTAAGGTATCGCGCACATCTTGACGACGACTTTCGTTAAAATCAAAACTCATTGTATTGTCTAATGAACTCACAAGCTTTCACCCCTTTTATATCCCCTATCATACTCAAAAAACAAAATAACCACAAATATTATTTTTCTACTGGTTGTATTTTAGCAATTAAATACCACTTCACAACTATTAATTAAACTATCAATAAAAACTTAATTTAATAATTTTTTAGCTGCTTGTATTGCATCCTGTAAACCAGCAGGATTTTTACCACCAGCTTGAGCCAATTGGTCACGACCGCCGCCGCCGCCATTAATTTTAGGAGCAATTTGCTTAATTAAATTGCCGGCTGTAATACCAGCCGTGATTGCTTTTTCATCAACTGCAACTAATAAATTAGCTTTCGCGTCATTTTTAGCTCCTAGTACTAGGATATCGGAATTATTCTTATTTTTCCAATCATCAGCAATTTGGCGTAATTCTTTCATATCTTTAACTGGTGCAATAGCCGCTGTCAAGCTCCATTGGCCAACTTGTTCCACTTGATCTAAAATATTGCCTGCTTGTTGTTGTACTAACTTCGATTGCAAATTATCTAATTGTCTTTGAGTAGTCTTCAATTCTGTATTAATTTGTTCCACTTTTGCAGGAATATCTTTAGTTTGTGCAGTTTTTAATTGCTCTTTTACTGCTGTTAAAGTACTCATTTGATCTTCATAATATTGCCAAGCTTCTTGACTCGTTACAGCTGTAATTCGACGTACGCCCGCACCTGTGGAAGCTTCCGCGGTAATTTTAAATAAACCAATCTCCGCAGTATTGGCAACATGAGTACCACCGCAAAGCTCTAGCGAAAAGTCACCAATCTTGACGACTCGGACTTGATCGCCATATTTATCATCAAATAAAGCAATAGCTCCCATTTTCTTGGCAGAATCTAAATCAGTTTCAATAGTTTCCACCGGAATTTCTTTCCAGATTTGCTCATTAACAATTTGTTCAATTTGAGCCAATTGTTGAGCTGTCACTTTCTCTAAACTAGTAAAATCAAAGCGTAAATAATCTGGTTCTACTAACGAACCGGCTTGATGGGTATGTGGACCTAATACATTTCTTAGCGCTTGATCTAATAAGTGAGTGGCAGTGTGATTACGGCGAACTTTTTTGCGAAAAGTTTCATCAATTTCTAGATGATATTGTTCGTTAATTGTTAAAGGTGCTTGAACAGTTACAAAATGTAAGTTTTGACCATTTGGAGCATGTTGAACATCATCAACTTGTGCAACTATTTCGCCGTTGCTATCCTTAATCACTCCAACATCAGCAACCTGACCACCCATTTCAGCATAAAAAGGAGTCTGATCAAAAATTAATTGCGCCGATCCTTCAGCAATCTGGTCTACAGCTTGATCATGAGCAATAATATTTTTGAGAGTACATTGATCACTGCTGAAGCGGTCATAGCCGACAAATTTACTTGGAGTTTTAATTGACATCAACAACTTGTCTTGTGAGCCCATAGATTGTTGATGACCGCGAGCTTGCCGAGCACGTGTTTTTTGCTTTTCCATTTCAGCATTAAACGCATCTTTATCGACACTCAAGCCTTGTTCTTGGGCATATTCAACTGTTAATTCATAAGGAAATCCATAAGTGTCAAATAAACGAAAGGCTGCTTGTCCACTTAAGACAGCACTATTGTTAGCTTTCACTTGTGCAATTTCCGCATTTAATAAATCTAAACCTTCACTCAAAGTCTTTGCAAAACGTTCTTCTTCTGAGCGAATAACTTTTTGAATAAAATCTTTTTGTTGTAAAATTTCTGGATAATAGCTTTCCATAATTTTACCAACTACTGGCACTAATTGGTACAAAAATTCATGATTAATACCCAATTTTTGTCCATTTAAGGCTGCCCGCCGAATTAAGCGGCGTAAAACATAGCCTCGACCTTCATTAGATGGAATCGCCCCATCTCCAATCGCAAAAGTAACTGCACGTGCATGATCCGCAATAATCTTAAAAGCTACATCATCTTCAAGATTAGCAGCATAATGTTTATTAGCGCTTAGTTTTTCTGTTGCTTGAATAATCGGCATAAACAGATCAGTTTCAAAGTTAGTCGGAGCATCTTGAATTACGGAAACAATCCGTTCTAATCCCATACCGGTATCAATATTCTTATGTGGTTGATCAACAAAACGCCCATCTGGCAAATGATTAAATTGTGAAAAAACAATATTCCAAATTTCCAGATAACGAGCATTTTCGCCCCCAGGATAGTTTTCAGGGTCATTTTCAGCGACATCATTATTTTCTTGCCCGCGATCAAAGAAAATTTCTGAATCAGGACCACTAGGACCGACGCCAATATCCCAAAAGTTATCTTCATCTTTAAAAATATGATTCGGACTAACACCTTGTTTAATCCATAAATCATAAGCTGTGGTATCTTTCGGATAAACTGTAATGTAGAGTTTTTCAGGATCAAAATCAAACCACTTTGGACTGGTCATCAATTCCCAAGCCCAAGCAATTGCCTCATCTTTAAAATAGTCACCCACAGAAAAGTTACCTAACATTTCAAAAAATGTCTGGTGACGAGCAGTGCGTCCAACATTTTCAATATCGTTGGTACGAATACTCTTTTGGGCCGAAGTCAGACGCGGATTTTTGGGAATAACTTCTCCATCAAAATATTTTTTAAGCGTTGCTACTCCCGAATTAATCCAAAGCAATGTTGGATCATTTTGAGGAATTAAAGATGCACTAGGTTCAATTGTGTGTCCTTTAGTTTTAAAAAAGTCAAGAAACATTTGCCGTACTTGTGCACTAGACATTTTTTTCATTTATATTGCCTCCAAACAAAAACAAAATCGTTGCCGTTCAAGGACGCCCCAGCGCGGTACCACCTTGATTGCAACGATTTTGTCGTTTGCCTCTTTAAATTTTCTTAGTTGTATCGATTTATGGTAGCATTACTAGCCAATTTTTAGATAGTCACACCAACCTATCCTCTCTGAAAAAAATCCAACTAATAATATGTCCACACAAATAATAATCACAATTAAGCTAAAAGTCAAATTTTAAATCTTATTTTGTTGTTTTTTCAGCTTACGCAAGCGTTGGCGTTCTGAACGTTGCTCCAATTTTCGTTTTTGTTGGCGATCATTTTGAATTGCCTGCTTAATTTTTTTACGATAACCCGGCTTTTTCTTGCGCTTTTCTTTCTTAACTAATCCCTTTAAAGTAGGATCTAATGTTTGATTATGTGCAGTCCGCTGTTTACGGCGATCATGCGGCTTAGCTGTTGCGATTTCTTTATTTTTAATTTCTTTATAACTAAATTTAATACCTAGTTGTTCTAAATGCGCAATTTTGTCTTCTTCATCAGGACCATATAAAGTAATGGCAATCCCGCTCATTTGATTACGACCTGTTCGACCTACACGATGAACAAAAAACTCGTCTTCATTAGGTATTTCAACATTAATAACATGGGAAACACCAGGAATATCAATCCCTCTAGCTGCTAAATCAGAAGCAACTACATATTGATATTCCATTTGTTCAACAGCTTTCATTGTTCTTTTTCGTTCTCGCGGAGTTAAATCGCCATGGATTTTCGCTACTTTTAAGCCTTGAGCTGCTAAATAATCATAAATTTGATCAACCGCTTTTATTGTATTGGCAAATATTAAGGCTAAATAAGGCTGTCCCAATGTGAGAAGTTGATATAAAACTGCATTCTTATCGCGGCCTTTAGTAAATAGTGCCCAATTATCGATATTAGGTGCAATTATTGTTGGTACTTCCAGTCTTTCAATAACTGGTTGATGTAAATATTTTTTCAAAAATGGTTGTAATTTTTGGGGAATTGTAGCCGAAAAAACTAGCGTTTGTAATTTTTGGGGCATGCTGCTGGCAATCTTATCAACGCTGGGCAAAAATCCCATATCTAATGTCATATCTGCTTCATCAATCACAAAATATTTAACCGTTTGAACTTGTAGAACATGATTATTGATTAAATCCCAAATTCTACCTGGTGTGCCAATAACAATTTGTGGTTGCCATTGTTGCAAATGTTTTATTTGTTTTTGTTTATCGGTGCCGCCCACATAAAAACCAATGTGTAAAGTTTGGGGTGCTTGTTGGATAATAGTTTCAGCTGCAGTCCGAATTTGATAGGCCAACTCTCGACTAGGCGCAGTGATTACCAATTGTACCTGCAAATCAGACGTTATCTGACTAAGTAACGGTAGTAAATAAGCATGCGTTTTACCACTACCAGTTTGTGCTTGCGTAATCACATCTCGACCGGCCATAATTATTGGTATAACCTGTTCTTGCACAGGTGTGGGATGTTGAAAGTTGATTTTAGTTAATGCCGAATTAATAAAATTCGGCCAATGATACTCGGCAAATGTTGCCATAGAATATAACCTCATTATTTAAATTGTTGTTGCAAAGTAATCAGTTCTGTAAAAATTTGTTGCATTTCAGCTTCATCTTGTGCCTTAGCTCCACTAGCCAGAGGATGACCACCACCGTGATGAGCAGCGGCCAAATCATTGATCGCGGGTCCTTGAGAGCGCAAATGTACTCGATAAGTGCCATCTAATTGTTCCACACCCATCACCCAACTATGAACACCCTTCAGGCGACCAGGAGTTGAGAAAATCACATGGGCATCATCAGTTGTTAAATCCAATGAATTTAATAAAGATTGCGGAATAATTAATTTAGCCGCTCCACTATCATCAACTTCTAAGTGATCATAAACATATCCTTGCAAGCGAGCTTGATTTAAAGTTATTTCCCCCATTTTTAAATTAATGAGATTCGCATCGAAATCAAAACTCACTAACTGAGCTGCTACTGCTAGAGTATGAACTGTCGTACTAGGATACAAAAAGCGTCCAGTATCTCCTACAATTCCGGTATATAAACTTGCAGCCACCCTTGCAGTCATCCGCAGTTTATTTCCCGCAGTATTGATTAAATCTGCAATAATTTCTGAACAGCTTGAAGCACTGGTATTGACATAGCGTAAATCTCCATAAGGATCAACATTGGGATGGTGATCAATTTTAATTAATTTTGCACCTTGATGATATCGTTGATCACTTATCCGAGGCCGATTAGCTGTATCTACAACAATGACCAAGGCATCTTGATAATCAGTATCCTTCACTGTATCCATTGTACTAATCCAGTCTAAATCCCCAACACCTTCACCAGCTAGTAAGACATTTTTTTGTGGATAAGTAGCACGGATGCTTTCTGCCAAGCCTAATTGGGATCCTAAAGCATCTGGATCCGGATTAACATGACGATGAATGATAATCTTAGATGAAATTGCAATTTGGTCAATAATTTCTCCAAAAGTATTCATATGATTCCTCCTAAAATAATTCGATTTCTTCAAAACTTTGTTCCCGTAAATTAGTCATTGTCACCCCAATTAATCGCAGGGGTTGTGTTTGCAAATTCAAAAGTGCAAATAATTCCTGGCTAGTTTGAAAAATAACATCTGCATCGCTTGTAGCTTGTGCTAAAGTACGGCGCCGTGTATAAGTGACAAATTCTACCGTTCGCACTTTAATCACAACTGTTTGCCCAATAAGATGTTTTTGTTGAAGATTTTTAGCTACCTGCTGTGCCATTTTTTGAAATATTTTTTGTGCTTGCTGATCATTAAATACTGGCCGATTAAAGGTTTGCTCACGCCCAATAGATTTACTTTGGCGCTGTGCCTTAACTGGCTCATTATCAATACCGCGCGCACGTTGATAAATCATAAAACCAGTTTTACCAAATTTTCTAGTTAAAAAATCAAATGATGTTTGTTGGAGATCTCGGCCAATTTGCAACCCTAATCGATTTAACTTTTCTTGAGTCGCATGACCAATACCGTGAAATTTACTAATCGGCAAAGGTGCCAGAAAGTTCCGTGCTTGTGCGCTGGTTACTACTGTTCTCCCAAAGGGCTTAGCATAATCAGATGCCATTTTTGCTAGAAACTTATTGTACGAAATTCCCACAGAACAAGTCAAATGCAAGTGACGTTTGATCGTTCTTTGAATAATTAAAGCAATCTGAATCGGATCATTTAAATGCAACTTATTAGCTGTTACATCTAAATATGCTTCATCTAAAGCTACTGGCTCCCAAGTATCTGTTACTTGGGTAAAAATTTGATGAATTTGATTTGATACTTGTCGATATAAAGTGAAATTAGGCGAAGTAAATAGTAATTCTGAAAATGGGATTAATTCCACAGCCTTAATAGCTGGCATCGCTGAGCCTACACCATATTGACGTGCCCGATAATTAGCCGTTGTAATTACACCGTGTCCATTATGTTGACGTGGATCAGGCGCAATCACTAAAGCTTTTTGGCGATATTGTGGATGCTCGCGTTCTTCTACAGAAGCATAAAAAGCATCCATATCAACATGAATAATTTGGCGGCTATCGTTAATAATTTCAGGTAATTCTAAAAAACTCATTGAACTGATTCTGGTCCCCAAATCCATTCATTACCATCATGTGCTAACAATTCCACGCTGCTTTGAGGACCAAAACTATTACTATAGTAATTAGGAAATTCAGCTTTTACTTGATCCCAACGCTGGCGAATTTGATCAATAAAACGCCAAGTATATTCTTGCTCTTGCCAATTAGTAAAGTTAGTCTGATTACCTTGAATGATATCAATCAGTAATTTTTCATAGGCTTCTTGCGAATTAGTCATTTCTTCAGCAGACTGTTGAAAGTTCAACTTGTGCAAAAAAGGATGTAAACCCATACCTGGATTAGTGCCATTAATAGTTAAGCTTATTCCTTGTGTCGGTTCAACAAAAATACTTAAAACCATTGGTTGGGTATTACCTTTACGTAACTGATCACGTGTAAAAATTTTATTACTACTAGTTTTAAAGACCAAATCAATGCGCGTAGTTTTTTGGCGCAATCTTTTTCCACTGCGCACATAAAAGGGCACTCCCCGCCAACGTGGATTATCAATCATAATTTTACCGGCAACAAAAGTTTCAATATTGGAATTATCAGCAACATTATCTGCTTGACGATATGCTGTTTGGTTTCCCCTTTTATCGACACCATACTGACCACGAACAAAATTATGATCAACTTCTGAAGCTGAGTAAAGCGGCAATTGCGCAAATAGCGCACTTTTTTGCTGATGAACGGCTGCTGAAGAAAATTCGGCTGGTTTTTCCATCGCAATCAAACCCAAAATCTGTAAAGCGTGATTTTGAATCATATCGCGCAAAGCACCTGCTGTTTCGTAATAACCAGCACGTTCGCCAACACCTAAGGTTTCGGCAAGTGTAATTTGAACATTGCTCAAATATTGATGATTCCAAATAGCTTCCAAAATCGGATTAGTGAAACGCAGCATTGGTAATGCTTGAACCATTTCTTTTCCTAAGTAATGATCAATTCGATAAATTTGCTCCTCTTTAAAGGTAGCGGCAATGCTATTATTTAATTCCGTAGCACTTTGCAAATCACGTCCAAAGGGTTTTTCAATTACTAATCGATTATAGCCACTTTTCGTTAATAAACCTTCAGAATTAATATGACTAGCTACCGTGCCAAAAAAGCGTGGCGCCACCGCCATATAAAAAATTTGATTTTCTTGAGTTTGATATTGATCACTCAATTGTAATGCTAATTTTTTTAAGGCCACGTAATGACTTGCATCATTGACATCATGTGATTGATAGTAAAAGTGCTGTGCAAAAGCGGAAATCTTTTCTTGATCGCCGATGTCAGCTCCAATTGATTCCATCACAGTTTGGCGAAAATACTCATGACTCCAAGGTCTTCTTGCAGTACCAATCACCGCAAAATGTTCTCTTAAATAGCCTTTGATGTAAAGTTTGAATAAAGCTGGATATAGCTTGCGATGGGCTAAATCGCCAGAGCCGCCAAAAATAATAAAAATTGTTCGTTGTTCTTTTGCCATAATCTTCTCCTGCAGCTTTTATAAAAAGATCACTCTCATAATTAAGTTGATTGCTTTAATTGACATATCTTAAAAATTAAATGTAAAGCTAATTATATTTTACACCGCTAAGTTCTAGAATCCACAATAAACGATGGCTAAAACTATTTTACAACACTTATAAAAAAACACTAATTAACCTAAAGCTCTTATTAAGCTTGGATTATTAGTGTCTTGATAGTAATAATTTAATTCATAGTAACGTGTCAAAAATTAAATTATTGGGCTGTAATATTTATTACATGTTTATTAATCTTCTGGCTTAGCTTCAGCGTTGTCAGCTTTTGGTGCATCTGTCGTAGGTGCTTTTTCTTCTTTAACTGGCTCAGCAGCATCTGCAGGAGCTGTAGTTGGTTTTGCCTCAGAATCAGCTTGGGTATCTGCTTCTTTTGTTTCTGCTTTTGCGGAATCACTATTCGCAGATGCAGCTGCAGTATTTCGACTTACCGTCCGAATAGCAGAACGACTAAACGTTAAATAAATCCCATCACAGTCCAAAACAACTGTTTTATCGGTATCATTCATTGAATCAATTACCCCATGCAAACCGCCAATAGTTACAACCGGATCGCCAACTTTAATTTGGTTGAGCATTTCTTGACGCTGTTGTTGTTGCTTCTTTTGGGGACGATACATTGTAAAGTACATTAAGGCAAACATTATAATGATAATAAAAATCATCGAATAACTACCACTATTATTTGCTGCTGCTAATAATTTCAATTCTTTCACCTCATTAAAAATTTAACTTTACTCCATTCTAACAAACAATTAGCGCTTGCACACTATTATGCTAAAAGTTCTTAGCATTTTTTTGATTGAAGCCATACTTTTCAAAGACTTGGTCACGCAATTCTAGTAAGTTATCATCAACAATTGCTTGCCGAACTTGGGCCATTAAATGAATTAAATAGTACAGGTTATGATAACTAGTCAAATGAATTCCAAAAGTCTCATCCACCTGTAATAGATGGCGAATATAAGCGCGCGTATAGTTGCGGCAAGCATAACAATCACATTCAGGATCTAAAGGTGTAAAGTCATGAGCATACTGAGCATTTTTGACAACCAAACGGCCTTGTGATGTCATACAAGTTCCATTACGAGCTATTCGAGTCGGCAAAACACAATCAAACATATCAATGCCGCGAATCACACCATCAATTAAAGAGTCAGCTGTTCCAACTCCCATTAAATAACGTGGTTTGTTTTCTGGCAATAATGGCGTTGTAAAATCTAAAACATGGTTCATCTCCGCTTTAGATTCACCTACTGATAAACCGCCAATCGAATAACCGGCAAAATCCAAACTTGTTAAGTCATGGGCACTTTGTTGGCGTAAGTCTTGATAACCGCCTCCTTGAACAATACCAAAAATACCTTGAGTATCTGGATTACGATGGGCTTTTAATCCCCGTTCAGCCCAACGCGATGTGCGTTCTACAGAAGCTTTTAAATAATTATAAGACTCAAAAAAGGGCGGACATTCATCCAAACTCATCATGATATCTGGACCTAAATCATTTTCAATATGAATTGCCTTTTCTGGTGATAAAAACATTTTTTGACCATCTAAATGGCTTTTAAAAGTGACCCCTTCTTCACTAATCCCACGTCTTTTGGCTAAAGAGAAAACTTGAAAACCACCAGAATCAGTCAAAATTCCTCGATCCCAATTCATGAACTGGTGTAAGCCCCCAGCTTCTTTAACTAACGGTGAACCAGGGCGCAACCATAAATGGTAAGTATTAGCTAAAATCACTGAAGCTCCCATTTCTTTTAGTTCTTCAGGAGCCATTGTTTTCACGCTAGCTTGAGTGCCTACGGGCATGAAAATTGGTGTGGGAAAAGTTCCATGGGGCGTGATTAATTCTCCTAAACGCGCTCCTGTATGTTTTTCTTTTTTAATTAAACGATATCTAATTGGTTGTACCATAACGACCTCATACTAAAATTATTTGATAAACATTGCATCTCCAAAACTAAAGAAGCGATACTTTTCTGCTACAGCATGTTGATAAGCATTCAGAATATTTTCTCGACCAGTAAATGAAGCTACTAACATGACAAGGGTTGATTTAGGTAAATGAAAATTAGTAATAAATTCATCTACAACCTTCCACTGATAACCAGGTTTAATAAAAATATCCGTCCAACCGCTATCAGCTTTAATCTCGCCATCAAACTTGGTGCCAATTGTTTCTAAAGTTCTAATAGATGTTGTACCTGTAGCTACAATTTTACCGCCATTTTGGCGTACTTCATTCAAAATTTGAGCAGACTCGGCAGTTAACCGATAAAATTCACTATGCATTTTATGCTCATCAATATTTTGTTCAGAAACCGGCCGAAAAGTTCCTAGGCCAACATGTAAGGTCAAATAGACTAACTTAATACCCTTGTCTTGAACTTTTTGTAATAAATCTTTGGTCCAATGTAAACCTGCCGTGGGAGCAGCAGCTGATCCTTCTTCGCGGGCATAAACGGTTTGATAACGGTTAGGATCATCTAATTTAGTCTTAATATAAGGTGGCAAAGGCATTTCTCCTAATTCTTCCAAAATTTCCATAAAAATGCCTTCATAATCAAAATGAATCATGCGTCCGCCATGATCTAATTCTTGCGTTACGGTAGCGGTTAATTTGCCATTGCCAAAGTCCACCTTAGTTCCTATCGGTGCCCGTCGCGCGGGTTTCATCAAAACTTCCCAATCATCACCTTCAGTGTTATTCAATAGTAATACTTCTAAATGAGCTTGTGTATCTTCTTTAACTCCATATAAGCGTGCTGGTAATACTTTAGTATCATTCATCACCAAAGCATCACCAGGATTCAAATAATCTAAGACATCATAAAAATGTCGATCTTGATAAGCACCGCTTTGATGATCTAAAACCAACAAGCGCGATTGGTCACGTTTTTTTAAGGGGGTTTGTGCAATTAATTCCTGAGGTAAATCATAATCAAAATCATCCAAAGTAAGCATCATTATTCTCCATTCTGTTGTGGTGGTTTAATTCCCAAATGTTGATAAGCCTTGACAGTAACCACTCGACCACGCGGTGTCCGCTTTAAAAAACCTTGTTGCAGCAAATAAGGTTCATAAACTGCTTCCACAGTTTCTTGTTCTTCACCGATGTTAACGGCCATTGTTTTAAGACCTAAGGGGCCACCATTATATAAGTCAATCATCATCTGCAATAATTTGCGGTCGATTTGGTCTAAACCTGCAGTATCAACCTGCAGCTGATTGAGGGCACTGGCAGCATTTTGGGCGGTAATTTGCTTTTGTCCAGCCACTTGGACAAAGTCTCGTACTCGCTTTAATAATCGATTAGCTACTCGTGGAGTGCCTCGTGAGCGGCGGGCCATTTCATGAGCACCTTCATCTGCAATGGCAATATTTAATACATCAGCTGAACGCTTAATAATTAAAGTTAATTCTGATTCATCGTAATAAGCCATATGTTCAATAATCCCAAAACGACTTCTTAAAGGCGCTGATAGTTGACCAGCTCTTGTTGTCGCTCCAATCAAAGTAAATGGCGGCAAAGGATAGTGAATCGAATGCGCATCTGAACCTTGGCCAACTACAATATCAATAAAAAAATCTTCCATTGCTGAATATAAAATTTCCTCAACATTTTTCGGCAGACGATGAATTTCATCAATAAACAAAACATCCCCCGGCTGCAGTTCACTTAAAATTGCTACTAAATCGCCGGCTTTTTCAATTGACGGACCTGTGGTTGAACGCAAATTAACCTGAAGTTCATTAGCAATTACCAAAGCTAATGTCGTCTTTCCCAATCCAGGAGGACCATATAATAATACATGGTCCAGCGCTTCTTTGCGCTTTTGGGCAGCTTGAATATACACTTGTAGTTGTTTTTTAACTTTATCTTGGCCAATATATTGCCGTAAATATTGCGGTCGCAGCGTTTTTTCAACTGCCGCCTCTTGTTCACTTAAGACGTGATCACTGGTAATTTCTGTTTCACTCATTCAACCACCTCCATTATCTTAATAATTGTAATCCGGCTCTTAAATATTCCCCTGCATCTTGACCTGATAGTTTTTGCAATTGTGGCTTAATTTTTTCAATTTCTCGATTACTATAACCTAACGCTATCAAAGCTTGTAAACCATCTTTAAAGGCGGAATTTTCTGAATCCATTGTTAAATCTAATGTTGGTGTATCAAGATTAGGGTCCACATTTAGTTGGGGTAACTTATCTTTTAAATCTAAAATAATTTGTTGAGCAGTTTTCTTACCAACACCAGGAAACTTAGTCAAAAATTTAGCATCGTTTTGGGCAATAGCTTGAATTAAACCCTGGTGATCATTATCAGCTAAAATGGCTAAAGCACTTTTAGGGCCAATACCTGAAACAGATGTCAACTGTTGAAAAAGTTGTTTTTCAGCCAAATCAAAAAAACCATATAATGATTGATCATTATCACGAACTATTTGTTGTACATAAACTGTATTAACTCGATCTTGCTGATAACGATAAGGATTGGCTACTAAAACACGATAACCAACTCCACTAGCTTCGACGACAATATATTGAGGACAAACATAAGTAACAGTACCTTTTAAATACTCAAACACAATACAACCTCATTTCGTCCATCGTGATTGATGGGGATCTTGAATTCGTTTAAACATTTTCTTGACATCTTGGTTACTAAAATGAACCAGGGTGGGACGTCCATGGGGACAATTATACGGATTTTGAGCTTGGGCTAATTGGTCTAAAATAGCTTGGGCCTGAGCTTGATCCAAATGATCATGGGCCTTAATTGACAAACGACAACTCATGGTGATAGCTGTTTGTTCACGAAACTTAGCTATACTAATTTTACCGTCTTTTAAGACATAATCAATAATTTCACGAATCGTGGCCTCTTCTTGCCCTTTTACAATCCAGGTTGGATGGCTTTGTACTACAAAACTATTTTGACCAAATGTACTAATTTCTAAGCCCACACTACGTAAAATATCTAAGTGGTCTTTAACAATCACGGCATCTGAATTGGAATAATCCAAAACTAAAGGTACCAATAGTTGTTGTTGATCTTGGCTCACTTGACCTACTTCTTGGCGGAATTTTTCATAATTAACTCGTTCTTGAGCAGCATGTTGATCTACTAGATAAAAGCCATCATCACTCTCCGCAACCAAAAACGAATCATGAATTTGTGCTAAAAAACGTAATTCTGGAAATTTTGTTTCTGAAATTAGTGAGGTCACTTTTTCATTAGTTGCTGTTGTTGTTTTAGTAGCGTTGGCTGCTTTAAACTGGGCCACATGTTGATCCCACTCTTGAAGATGCTGTTCATCTTGAAAAATTGGTTGCAAATGAATAGCCTTTGCGGCTACTAAATCATCTGATAAGACAGTACTTGTTTGTGGTTCGGCAATCTGTGAATTAGCTAAGGGCTTTGGTTCTAATTTAGGCGAGCTTTTAAAGTCTAATTGTTGACCAGCTGCAAAATTAGCAGGTAAATTATGAACGGCATCGGGAATTAAATTCAATTGCTGTAACTTGGCCGCGACTGTTGTTGTTATCAAATCAATAAGCTGATCCTCTTTGCTTAAACGGACCTCACGCTTAGTCGGATGCACATTTACATCAACTAACAAGGGTGCCATCTTAATATGGACAACTGCTAAGGGATACCGTCCAACCATTAACTTAGAACCATAACCAGCAAGCAAAGCTTTGGTTAACTGATAATTAATAATATAACGATTGTTCACTAATAAAGAAATATAATTACGACTAGCTCTTGTTTGCTGTGGTAAAGAAATAAAGCCAAAGATTCTAAAATCTGAAGTTTGTTGCTCGAAGGAAACCATTTGTTCAGCAACCTTACGTCCGTATATTCCGGCAATTGTTTGCTGTAAATTTCCGTTACCCGAGGTTCGAATTAAATTACGTTGCTCATTGATTAAAGTAAAAGCAATTTGTGGTTGTGCCAAAGCCAAACGATTAACGATATCAATGATTCGATTTAATTCAGTATTAACAGTTTTTATATATTTTAAACGTGCAGGAGTATTATAAAATAAATCCTTCACTTCTACACTTGTTCCCTTAGTAGCTGCAACAGTTTGCTTGTTTAATTGCTGGCCCCCAGCTATTTGCACCAATACACCGCGACTACCGTTAGTGCTTGTAGTTAGATGAACTTTGGCTACGGCAGCAATGCTAGCTAAAGCTTCACCACGAAATCCCAACGTTTTTACATTAAATAAATCCTGGTTCGAACTAATTTTGCTGGTAGCATGAGGTTGAAAGGCTAGTTCTACTTCATCTGCAGCAATTCCATTACCATTGTCCGTCACTTTAATTAAAGAAATTCCTGCATCTTTTACGACAATATCAATTTGGGTCGCTTGAGCATCAATTGCATTTTCCACTAGTTCTTTGACAACTGATGCCGGTCGCTCAATTACTTCACCAGCAGCAATTTGATTACTTAAAGTTGGTGATAAGCGTTGAATATGTGCCATATAAAACCTCCTTAATCCTCCAATTCGTCTTGCAAACGAGCCAACAAATTCATAGCATCTAAAGGTGTCATTTTCATCAAATTTGCATCTTTCAGCTGCTGCAATAGAGCTTGATTATGACTAGGCTGTGGTTCGCTAAATAACGACAGTTGCTGTTTTGGTTCTTTCACTTGTGACTGAGGTAATTGGGGGGTGTTCTTATCCACAGGATTAACTGTCAGTGACTGATTTTCTAAACTAGTCAGAATTTTTTGAGCCCGTTGTAATAATTCCGTTGGTAAGCCTGCTAACTTGGCCACATGAATTCCGTAAGATTTATCGGCAGGACCAGGTAACACTTTATGCAAGAAAACCAATTTCCCATTTTCTTGTGTGGCGTCTACATGGATATTTTGCACTGAGTCAAGTTCACTGGCTAACTCTGTTAATTCATGATAATGGGTAGAAAACAAAGTCTTAGCATGAACATGATTATTTAAATATTCGACAATTGCTTGAGCCAAAGCCATCCCATCATAAGTTGCAGTTCCGCGACCAATTTCATCAAAAATAATCAATGAGTGCGCTGTTGCATGCTGCAAAGCATCATTGGCTTCCATCATTTCTACCATAAAGGTAGAATTTCCGGAAATCAAATCATCTGCTGCTCCAATACGAGTGAAAATATGATCAAAAATCGGTAGCTCAGCTTTTTGTGCTGGAATAAAGCAACCTACTTGAGCCATGATGACAATCAAGGCAATTTGACGCATATAGGTACTTTTACCAGACATGTTAGGGCCAGTAATCAATAAAACGGAAGTTCTAGCGTTCATCTTCACACTATTAGGTATATATTTTTGCTTGCCGAGAACCTTTTCTACTACGGGATGACGGCCATCAATAATATTAACTTGGTTCTTATCAGTAAAGTGAGGCCGGATATAATGATATCGTTCACTAATAACTGCAAATCCCTGCAACACGTCCAGCCAAGCTAGTTTTTGTGCTAATACTTGAATAGGTGCTATTTGTTGTTTTATTTGATCACGAATCTGAACAAATAGTTGATGTTCTAAAATCGTGGACTTCTCTTCTGCTTCTAATATGATTCTTTCTTTTTCTTTTAATTCTGGCGTAATATAACGTTCAGCATTTGTCAGTGTTTGTTTGCGCTGATAACGATCTTCGGGCACTTGAGCTTTATTAGCATTAGTTATTTCAATATAATAGCCGAAAACTCGGTTAAAACCAATTTTAAGATTTTTAATACCTGTCAGTTTTTGTTCTTGAACTTGTAATTGTACAATCCAATCTTTGCCATTTTTCATAGCATCACGATATTGGTCCAGCTGCTTATTATAACCATCTCTAATCAAATTACCTTCTGTAATTGAAATCGGTGGATCATCAACAATGGCTTTCTCAATTAAATTCAAAATTCCTTGACTATCAGGCAATTGCTCCACTAATTGATTGATAATTGGTTCATTCAAATCTCGTAAAGTAGCTTTGATTTTGGGAACTTGCTGTAATGAAGTAGCTAATTGAATCAAATCACGTCCATTAACATTGCCAAAAGCTACTCGTCCTGCTAAACGCTCTAAATCATATACTTTGGTTAAATAATCTTGTAGAGAACTCCGTTGAAAATAATTATCTAATAATATTTGCACAACATCTTGACGTTTAATTAACGCTTGTTGATCCAACAATGGTTGCCGCAACCACTGCTTCAGTAAGCGACTTCCCATAGCAGTCTTAGTTTCATCCAATAGCCAGGCCAAAGTCCCCGATTTTTCTCCTGTTCTTAATGAACGAAAGACTTCTAAGTTATTTTGCGCATTATGGTCCATTTGTAAATATTTATTGGCAGCATAAACTTTAGCAATTTGTAGATGAGCAAGAGAGCGTTTTTGGGTTTCAATTAAATAAGCAATTAAATAATTTACAGCTTGTTTAGTGGATTGTTCTTTTAAAGATTGCGTGACAAAAGCCACTTCGGCATAACTTTTTTGAGGAGTTTCTTGAGAAATTAAAATACCTAAATCTTTAATTTGCTCCGCTAGTGCGGTATCAAAGTCAGGACTAACTACGACTTCTTTACAACGCAAATTAAGCAATTCATTTTTAACTTGTTTAAAATCGGTAAAGCTAGTTACATTCACTTCGCCTGTCGATAAATCTGTATAGGCAAACCCAAATTCATCTTTAACTGCAAAGATAGCGGCTAAATAATTATTTTCCTTACTTTGATTGGGTTTATCTTCTAAATTAGTTCCCGGAGTGACTAACTTAATAATGCCCCGCTTAACCATCCCTTTAGCTTCTTTGGGATTTTCGAGCTGTTCACAAATTGCCACTTTGTAGCCTTTATCAACCAAAATTTCAATATAACTGTCTGCTGCATGATGTGGAACCCCACACATTGGAATTGGATCAGAAGCATTTTTATTACGGGCAGTCAATGTTAATTCTAAAATCTGTGAGCCCTTAATGGCATCATCATAAAACATTTCATAAAAATCACCAATCCGATAAAATAAAAAAGCATCCGGATAATCTTTTTTAATACTCAGATATTGCTGCATCATTGGTGTATCTTTGGTTTTTTGTGGCATTACTATTCAACCTCTTACAAATTATATCTACTATTATAACTAAAATTAGCTAATTTAAACATCTAAAGGGTGGTCTGGATTGATTTGTCCTACTTGAATATGATTATGCGTTTCTAAATCAAGTACACAATAATTAATTTGTGGGCGACCATTATCATCAATTTCATAACGAGTTGGTTGCTGGGTTAAAAATCTTTGCACACTAGAACTTGCTTTCACTCCTAAAATGCCATCATAAGAACCACTCATCCCTACATCAGTCAAAAAAGCCGTTCCTTTCGGCAAGACATGGGCATCGTTAGTTTGAACATGGGTATGCGTACCCACTACGGCATCTACACGACCATCAAGATAATGTGCTAAAGCACCCTTTTCACTGGTTGCCTCCGCATGAAAATCAACAAAAATTTTTGTTTCTTTGGGAACTTGTTGTAAAAGCTGATCTGCTATCATAAAAGGATCATCTAATGGATTCATTAAAGCGCGTCCTTGCAGATTGATAATCGCTAATTGTTGTTGATTTACCTTTTTAATCACCATACCTTGACCAGGAGTATTTTTCCCAGGATAATTAGCTGGACGCAACAAATTATCATTAGTTGCCAAGAGTTCATTAACATCTCTTTTATCCCAAGCATGATTACCCAGTGTCACTACGTCAGCTCCTGCTTGTAGGATAGCTTTGAATTGTGTAGCTTTAATTCCACGGCCATTATCAGCATTTTCACCATTGACAATTGTTACTTGGGGATGAAACTTAGCTTTAATTAAGGGCAAATACATTTTAACGGCCCGCATTCCAATTTCACCCATTACATCGCCTACAAACACTATTCTCATTATGCGCTCCTTCATAATATACATGATAAATTTCATGTTACATTAAGTACTTATTTCAAGACAGATATAGCTATTATCAATTAAATGTCTCTTTAAAACAAGTATCGTCTAAAATTTCTTTTTAAAGGGGATTGAAATTGATACTTTGCTAATGATTAGTATAATGTCCTTATGGCAATATATTTTATAAGCTGAAAAATAATTAAATAGAAAAGAGTAAGATTTATGCGTACAAGTAACAGAATCCGGCCCTTAATTTATCTAATAATTTTTGTTATTTTTGGATTAATTGGTTATTGGATGCCATTAGTTGGCGATGATTTAAATTGGTGGAGTGCTTGGGGGACACATTATTTTAGTAGTGGGACTTTTTTAACTTACGATGGTCGTTATTTAGGAGATTTATTAGTTATCTTAATGACTCACTCCAAGTTAATTTCTTTTTGTATTTATGGAAGTTGTGCCGCACTTATTACCTATCTAGTAAATTTAATTTCGCGTATACTTTTCCAGCGTGATTATCAAGTAATTGGAGCTATTTTAATGGCTATTGGGCTGTTATTAGCTCCCAAAGATGTTTTTCGCCAAATCTGGGGCTGGCATGCCGGTTTTGCTAACTATGTTCCATCCATTATTTTTCCTTTATTTTTTATTTATCTTATCTGTGCTTATTATGATCAACCAAATAAAAAAATTAATTTTTCCCAATCCACTAGCTTCTTAATTTTATTAGCTGCAATATTAAGCCAATTTTTAGCAGAACATATAACTTTGTTAAATTGCTTCAACGATTTTTTACTTTTAATTTTTTTCCGCCGTCATTTTAGTCCTGAATTTTTCCAAAAATATTTTCGGTGGATTTTTATAGGTAACTTAATCGGCGCATTTTTGATGTTTATCAATGGAGCTTATATCAAATTATTATTTGCTGGCCATGACAGCTATCGCCATATAGACTCGCAACAAGCAGCTTTACTGCCTTATCTCAAAACCTTTGTAAGTCATTATCGCGTTATTCTACTATTAATAATACTGCTGGCAATTATCTTAGTTAATTTTTATTATCAAACTGATTATCCGAATTATTCAAAATTAAAACTGATCAATGGGTGGCTTATAATTGATGCAATTGTAGCTTTATTACCATTTATTGTAATTACCCCATTTGGTCCCCGTTGTATTTTTGGCAGTTATACTTTGATAATCGCCTTGTTAGTAATTAATCTGACAGCACGTTTACCACATTACTATAAGATATTAACTCCCTTAAGTTTACTTGCATTGTTATTTTTAGGATTTTATTTTAACAAAATCTCACTTAATTACTATCAAACCAACAAATTATCGCAAGATTATTGTCAATATCAACAGACACTCCAGCGAAAAGACTTTTATGTTATCAACTATTCTAATATCGACTATTTATGGTCCTCAAACATGAGTGAGGACCCGATGTTTTTGCATTTTTTTGTTGGAGACTCCAATCATAAAATTATCGCAGTTAATTATGAAGATTGGAAAGCTTATGCTCCTCACTATAAAGTTGGTAATTTTCAAAAATTGGAACAGCAAATAATCCGTCAACACAAATAACTTATTTAACTTTTAAAAAAGGTCTCTAAAAGCAATTAGCTTTTAGAGACCTTTTAATATATTAAATTATTAAATTACATCATACCGCCCATACCGCCAGCTGGGTTACCTGCACCGGCAGCAGCATCATCAGCCTTTGGTTCTGGCTTATCAGCAACAACTGCTTCAGTTGTTAAAATCAATGCTGATACACTAGCTGCATTTTGCAATGCAGAACGTGTAACTTTAGTTGGGTCAATAATTCCAGCATCAATCATGTTTTCCCACTTATCAGAAGCAGCATTGTAACCTACTTCAGGTTTTTGGCCTTTCAAGTGTTCAACAACAACTGAACCTTCTTTACCAGCATTTTCAGCAATTTGACGTACAGGAGCTTCCAATGCGCGTTTTACAATATTAATACCAGTTTGAACATCGCCAGTTTCTGTTTGGGATAACTTTTCAACAGCTGGAATAACATTCATCAATGCTGTACCACCACCAGCAACATAGCCTTCTTCAACTGCTGCACGTGTAGCATTCAAAGCATCTTCAATCCGATATTTACGTTCTTTTAATTCAGTTTCTGTTGCAGCACCGACTTTGATTACACCAACACCACCAGCTAATTTAGCTAAGCGTTCTTGAAGTTTTTCTTTATCAAAATCAGAAGTTGTTTCTTCGATTTGTTTCTTAACTAAGTTGACTCTTTCTTCAATTGCGGATTTAGAACCAGAACCTTGAACAATAGTTGTATTATCTTTAGTTACAGTTACACGTCCTGCTTGACCTAATTGATCAATAGTTGTGTCTTTTAATTCTAATCCTAAGTCAGAAGTAATCAAAGTTCCACCGGTTAAAATTGCGATATCTTCTAATTGTTCTTTACGACGATCGCCAAAACCAGGTGCTTTAACTGCTACAACATTAAATGTACCACGAATCTTGTTCAAAACTAAAGTTGGTAATGCTTCACCGTCAACATCGTCAGCAATAATTAAAAGTGCTTTTCCTTGTTGAACAATAGATTGCAATAATGGCAAGATATCTTGAATATTAGAAATCTTCTTATCTGTAATCAAAATATAAGGATTTTCTAAATCTGCTTCCATCTTATCATTATCTGTAACCATGTATTGAGATAAGTAGCCTCGATCAAATTGCATACCTTCAACAACATCTGATGTTGTTTCAATACCCTTAGATTCTTCAATGGTGATGACACCATCATGACCAACTTTTTCCATCGCGTCAGCAATTAATTCACCAACTTGTTCACTAGAAGAAGATACAGAAGCTACTTGTGTAATTTGGTCACGGCCATCAACCTTATGAGAAATTTTATGCAACTCATCAATTGCAGCTTTTGTTGCCTTTTCAATACCAGTTCTAATGCCTACTGGGTTAGCACCGGCAGTAACATTTTTCATACCTTCACGAATAATTGCTTGTGCCAAAACAGTTGCAGTTGTGGTACCATCACCAGCAATATCATTGGTTTTGGAAGCAACTTCAGAAACTAACTTAGCTCCCATATTTTCGAAATGATCATCTAATTCGATATCTTTAGCAATTGTAACACCATCATTAGTTATGTTAGGAGAACCATAAGATTTTTCTAGAACTACATTACGACCCTTTGGTCCCATAGTTGTCTTAACTGTGTCTGCTAATTGATCAACACCCTTGAGCATTTTTGCTCGAGCGTCTTCTGAAAATCTAATTTCCTTTGCCATCTTCATTACACCTCAATTAAATTTTATTTATTTATTATTCAATAACAGCCATGACATCTTTTTCATGCATAACTAAATATTTATTGCCTTCATATTTAACTTCGGAGCCGGCATACTTGTCATAGATAACTCTGTCGCCCTTTTTAAGAGTCATAGGAATAATTTTTCCATCTGGTGCTTTGTCACCAGCGCCTACGGCTACAATTTCTCCTGTTTGTGGCTTTTCCTTAGCATTGTTTGCTAAAACAATTCCACCAACAGTTTGTTCTTTTTCTTCATCGACTTGTACTAAGATACGATCACCTAATGGCTTTAACAAAGTAATCCCTCCAAATTTATCTTAATTTTTTAGCACGTTTAGCACTCTCTATCACTTTGTGCTAACAACACTTTATATATTATCATGTTTGAAAAAGTATGCAAGTATTTAACCATAAAAAATTTTATTTTTTCATTTTCCAGACAAAAAAGCCAAGACAATTTTTGCCTTGACTCTATTATTTAGATACTGTAAACATATGATATTTATTTGCATAGCCTTTCCCATAAGTCATATCATATTCTACCATTTGGTAATCACGATAAGCTTGCGATTTTTGCCACTTGGGTTTCTTAGAATGTGAATTAGTGTACTGATTGCCGCTGTCATCCATCTGAATTGCCTTAGTTAAGACAGGAACTTGCTGATGTAATTGATCAAGTAAATTATAAAACGGCGTTAAAGGATAGCCTAGTTGTTGTAACATCAATAAAGACATGTAATTAGGTGAAAAATAGCCATATTGGTGGTTGCTCAAAGGAAAATTAGCAACCATCACAAAAGGAGTCGCATGCACTGTCAAAATATCTGATGCTAAATCATCATACAAGCCGTCTCCAGGATAGTGATCACCATACATCACAATTAAAGTTTTTTGATCTGAATTCTTAAAATGATCCACTAACTTAGAAAATGCTTGATCTGACTGATGAAGTTCCTGCAAATAAGTTTGCATTTTGTTAGTTTTATCAGTATTATTCTTAATCGGATCTTCTAATTGATAATCACTTTGAGACCCAACATTAGTGATATAAGGCATATGATTTTGCATGGTAATAACTAAGCTTAATTGTTTTGCCTTTTTTTGTTGGGGATAGATATTTGGATACGTAGAACTATCAGTGTAATATTCTCCAAATTTACTTTTATGCAGTCCTTTAAGCCGCTTTTGATCTTTAAATTGATGAATACCTAATGCTTGATAGGCTTGAGGGCGTTGATACATGGCTCCGGCAAAAGGATGATAAGCATCAGAATGATAGCCATAATTTTCTAAGTAGTGCATAACGCTAGGAAAATAGGCTTTTTTCGGCAAAATATCTTGATAAGGAATACTCTTTAAAAAGTAATTAGAAAAACCTGTATTTGCTTCAAATTCGATATTTGCAGTTCCACCACCATATTCGGGTGATACCATATATCCACTAGCCTGATTGGCCTGAGGATTTTGCAAAATATTGTCAATATAGCTTAATGGGGAATCTTCTTGAAGTGGATACTGATCAGAAGTAGTTCGTGGATTAGTTAATGACTCATTCAAAATATAAATAATATTAGCTGGTTGCTTGCCTATATCAGCCTTCTCAGCATCAGCTATCCGATAACGATTAGCTATCTTGGCAATTACTTTTTCGCTATAACCATTGGGACGTTTCATCGGATCTGAACGAACATTAAATGCAAAACCAATCACAGTGCCATCTGAGCGATAAACATTTAATGGATTGTGATTGTCATTATAAATCTCTAGATCAGTTAATTGTTTATAAGCTAAAGAATTAGTATTGCCACACTGAAAAAAGAACACAAACGCCCAAATACCAACAATTGCTACTACTACTCTCAGTGGCCAAATTATTCGATGTTTAGTCAGCCACATTTTCTTAGTAAATTTACGCAAAAAATAGGCGGCAGCTAACATTAAAGCTATAAACAAAATAAGTTCAACAATTGACAACCAATTAACCATCTGAATAAGACCGCCAACTTGTTTGGCCATGATTAAATCTGAAGGCAATAAGGGCTCAGAGCGAGAGACTATTTTTTGATAATCAACAAAAATCATTATTGCAAACAGACTAATACTGCCAGCAATCCCCCACCAATAATCACCAATCAGTGCAATTAATGTGATTACAAATACCATTAACATTAAGACATTAATTGCTGTTGCTATGGGGTTACTAATAATCTCATTATACATCGCTAAATAATCACGATCTAAGTGTCCTGTAATTGCTAATTGCAGATAAAAATAAGCAACTGCTGCAATTAAAATCACTACTAAAATCTGTACAATTCGGTAAGCTATTTTTTTATAAATATCCTTCACGTAAACTCCTTAATTGCAAATTTCTCAGCAATACGACTACTTTATAGACTAAACTGGTAATAAGAAAAGGCTGGGAAAATTTTTATCCTTACCCCAACCTAACTTATTAAAATACCATATTACTCTTCTGTTGATTCTGAAGCAATTAATTGAATATTAGCGCCGGATATTTTCCAATCTTTAATCGTTGCTGGAATTATAAAATGAGTCCCCAAGGGCAATTGGTATTCTTGATCAGCAATTGTTAAGACACCCGCACCAGCAATCACAGAATACAGTGTATAAGCACCCAATTGATGCTGAAACTGTATTTGATCGTTATGGACTTGAATGCCCCAAACTGCAAAGAATGGTGAAATTGGGGGCTGAACATAATTTGTTATAACACTATTAGCACCAATTTTTTGCTGTTGCAACTTTAGCTTAGGTGCCACAAAAGGTACAGTTATTGTATCTTCTGATTGTTGCAAATGCAAAGCACGCTTTTTCCCAGTTTTCATATCCACACGATCATAATCGTATAACCGATAAGTCGTATCACTACTCTGCTGGGTTTCTAAGGCTACAATACCTTTATTCAAGGCATGCACTGTTCCACTAGGAACAAAAACAAAATCTCCTGCCTGAACGGGTAATTTTTTCAAAAAATGCTGCCAATCACCACTTTCAATCATATCTTTCATTTCTTGGTGATTTTTAGCATTATGTCCATAAATGAGATACGAATCTGGCTCTGCAGCAATGATATACCAACATTCAGTCTTACCCAATTCCCCTTCATGTGCCTTGGCATAAGCATTATCTGGATGAACTTGGACAGATAGACTATCCTCTGCGTCTAAAATCTTTGTTAATAATGGAAAAACTTTACCTTGTGGATTACCAAACAATTCTGGTTGAGATTGCCATAGTTCATTTAAATATTTGCCCGCATAAGGACCATTTTCCACTTGCGACGGTCCATGAGGATGCGCAGAAATTGCCCAACATTCGCCAATTTTACCTTCGGGTAAATCATAATTAAATTCTTGTGCTAACTTTTGGCCACCCCAAATTTTTTCCTGAAAAACAGGCTTTAAAAACAGTGGTTCCATCAATGCCATTGCCTCCTAGCGATAATTATCTAAAAAATAAATTAATGTTTGTAATTCATTAGCTAAATCGACATTGTGCACTCGCACTGTTGGTGGTGTTGAAATTCTTAAAGGCGAAAAATTCAAAATGCCCTTAATCCCAGCTTGTACAAGCTCATCAGCAACTTTTTGCGCATTATTAGCTGGAACTGTCAAAATCGCTACATCAATTTCTTGGTTTTGAATAGTCTCAGCTAACTTTTCAGTGTCCAAAATAGGGACATCATTAATCTTTTGACCAATAATTTGTGGATTTTTATCAAAGGCCACTGCAATTTTGATATTATTAGTCTGAGAAAAGTTATAATTAAGAAGTGCATTACCCAAATTACCAACACCAACTAAGGCTACTTGTGAAGTCTTATCTTGATTTAATAACTTTTTAAAAAATTCTAGCATGGGTTCAACTTCATAACCATAGCCGCGTTTTCCCAAAGAGCCAAAATAAGAAAAATCACGTCTAATTGTGGCACTATCAACTTGAACCGCTTCCGCTAATTCTGTTGATGAAATTTTTTTCTTATCAGAGTCTTTTAAAAATTGAAAATAGCGATGATAAAGTGGTAATCGCTTAATCGTTGCATTAGGTATTTTGTACTGTTTCATAATATATTCCTCTTGTGAATTTATTTCTATGCTCCTTACAGTATTACGCATTCAATATCACAATGTCAATATGTTAAAATAAATTTACGAAAAAATATACAAAGGAGCCTTATTTTGTTAATCGTTCAAGGTCAAAATATTTCCCGCAGTTTTGGTGGAGAGATTTTATTTTCTAAAGTGAATTTTCAAATCTCTGACCAAGCTCGTATCGGATTAGTCGGTCCTAATGGAGCGGGAAAATCAACTTTACTAAAAATAATTATTCAAGAAAATGAGCCCAATGATGGGCAAATGATTTATAAAAATGGTATTAGCATTGGCTATTTAGCTCAAAATCCTGCTTTTCAATCAGGTAATACAATTTATGAAGAAATGGAAAGTGTCTTTGCCTATTTGCAAGCTGAAGAAAAACAGCTGCATCAAATGGAACAACAAATTGCAGATCAGGCTAACCAAATAAAAACTACTGAGTATCAACAATTATTAAAACGCTATGACCATTTACAAGTTAAATTCAAAGATGAAAACGGTTATGGCTATCGTTCAGAAATACGTTCCGTCTTAGCTGGTTTTGGTTTTGGTGAAGAACGTATTAATGAACCTGCACAAAATCTTTCGGGTGGTGAACAATCACGCCTAGCATTTGCAAAATTATTATTAGAGCATCATGATCTTTTGGTTTTAGATGAACCTACTAATCACTTAGATATTGATACTCTTAATTGGTTAGAAAAATATTTACAAAATTATTCTGGTGCATTATTAATTGTTTCTCATGATCAATACTTTTTAGATCATACGGTGAATGAAGTTTATGCTTTAGAACAAGGAACTCTAACTCATTATCAGGGCAACTATACCAAATATTTACAACAGCGGGATAAAAACTTCGAATTAGCTTTGAAAGCTTATGAAAAACAACAAGAGCAAATCAAAAAAACTCAAGAATTTATTCAGAAAAATATTGTCCGGGCTTCCAGTACTAAACAAGCACAAAGCCGCCGTAAACAATTAGAAAAAATGGACGTTTTAAAACGTCCACAAGCTTATAACCAACAAGTTCATTTTCAATTTACACCCGAGCGAATGAGTGGCAATGAAGTCCTTAAAGTTAGTCATTTACAAACAGGTTATCCAGATAAACCTTTAGCTCAAGATATTAGTTTTAACCTAAAAAAACAAGAACGTCTAGGCATTATTGGTCCTAACGGTGTGGGAAAATCTACACTAATTAAAACTTTAATTAACCAGCTGCCACCACAACAAGGCACAATTGAATGGGGTACTAATGTTGACATCGGTTATTATGATCAAACCTTAAATCAATTAAATTCCCATAAGGACGTTTTACACGAAATTTGGGATGAGCATCCTACATTGGATGAGAAAGATATCCGCAGTGTTTTAGGTTCCTTTTTATTTAGAGATGATGATGTGTTTACTACTGTGCATTCTCTCTCGGGTGGTGAAAAAGCGCGCTTAACTCTTTGTAAGTTAGCTTTAGAGCACGATAATTTATTAATTATGGATGAACCGACAAACCACTTAGACATTCAAAGCAAAGAAGTTTTAGAAGATGCTTTGCAAAATTTTACGGGCACTGTTTTATTTGTTTCCCATGATCGTTATTTGCTTAATCAAATATCAACTAAAATATTAGAATTAGAACCCCAAACCAGCACGATTTATCTAGGAAATTACGATTACTATCTGGCTAAAAAGGCTGAAAATCAAGCCCTTGCTGCTATTAAAACTGATTCCGAGCAACAAACCAAGCCCCAATTGGAAAATAATAACAATACTGGCAGTCAAACATATGAACAAGCCAAAGCTCACCAACGAGAAGAACGCAAAAAACAACGCCAAATTGATGCTTTGGAACAACAAATTGATGATTACGAACACCAAATTGCTACTATCAATCAAGCTATGACTGATCCCGAGAACTTGGCTAGTTATTCTAAACTGCAAGATCTGCAAGCGCAAATTGATGACTTGACAACACAAAAAGAGTTGGCCGAAGATAAATGGGCCAACTTGATGGAATAATTAGCGAGAAAATATTTTTTTAAGTGAGCGAGATAAAACTTGCCCAAAACTTAATGAACGAACAATTTTCTCGGGGGCAATATAATTTCTAATTGCCCGAAGGATTTTTTTAGGATCACGAGCCGAAAAAGTAAACATCCCACTTTTTTTCGTTTTTAAAGCAAAACGTGGAATCCATTTACCACCAAACAAAATTGAGACTACCACATAATCAACTTCGGTCCACGGAATTTGGATATAATTTTGAACATTACGCTCATCATAAAATTCAAAACCGCGATCACCAATCATAATTTGACCATAAGTTTCAAATCCCATATGTGAAGTTGCCTTCATTGTTAAATCGACTTTAGTATTTATTGATTGTACCATCAGCAAAACTCCAATAAAATAAATTATTTCCATGATAAAGTCCTACGGCTTTATTTGGCAAATAATAGCATTATATAAAAAAGTCTGAGATTTTTCTCAGACTCTTTTTAATTACATGATATGCAAAACGTGGAAAACAACACCTAAAACAAATAATCCTAAGATAATCACAATCGGTGAAACTTTCTTTTTGAGCAACCACATGCACAAGAATGTTAATAACAAACCTGCTAAACCAGGAATTAACTGATCTAAGTTATCTTGTAATGTAGTTAATTTACGAGCTGTTAAGGACAAACCTTGTTGTTGTTGTAATAAGGCTTGTTGAATTCCTTTACCACCAGCGGCCAAATGATCCCAGTGAATATAAGCTTTTTTATCAAGGGCAACATTGGAAACCACCGGGGTAAACTTCACAGTTACCCAGCGGTTAACTAAAGAGCCTAAAATAAACATACCTAAAATGGAAGCACCTTTAGTAATATTTTGCAATAAGTTACCTGATAAATCATCTGTAATTTTAGAACCAGCCCGATAACCTAATTCTTGGGTATACCACATAAAAGACATCCGAATAATATTCCAAGCCAAGAAATAAATAATTGGTCCTAAAATATTACCGCTCATTGCTAAAGAAGCTGCTAAAGATCCAATAATTGGTTTTACTGTAAACCAAAACACTGGATCACCAATACCAGCAAAAGGTCCCATCATTCCGACTTTTACACCTTGAATAGTAACATCATCGATGGGAGCTCCATTAGAGCGCTCCTCCTCTAAGGCTAAAGTAACACCTAAGACTGGTGAAGCTAAGTAAGGATGCGTATTAAAAAATTCCAAATGTCGTGTTAAAGCAGCTGAGCGGTCTTCTTTAGTTTTATATAATTTTTTTAAAGCAGGAATTAAAGAAAACGCAAACCCACCATTTTGCATTCTTTCATAGTTCCATGAACCCTGTAGGAAAGTCGAACGCCACCAAACCGCAATTCGATCTTTTTTAGTTAATTTAATTTTTTCGGCCATTGTGTGTTTTCATCTCCTAATAATTATCAATAATATCGCCGACAGGATCACCAACATTGCTATTGCCGCCATCACCAGAGCCACCGCTTTGAGATAATGCCAAATAAATCAAAGCCATTGCCAAACCAATAGCACCTAAACCAATTAAAGTTAAATCTTTAATTGTCGCTAAGACAAAACCAATAGCAAAAAACGGCCATACTTCCCGACTTGCCATCATATTAATAACCATTGCATAACCAACTGCAACAACTAGGCCACCACCAATGGCTAAACCGTCAGTTAGCCAAGCAGGCATTAACGCTAACAATCCTTTGACAGGACCAGCACCAATGGCCAAAATTAAGCCTGCTGGAATAGCAATCCGCAATCCCTGCAAACAGGTCGCAATTGCCTGCCAAAAATCAATTTTACGAAAACTACCTTCTTTAGCTGCAGCATCCATAATATGGGCAATTCCAGTAGCTAAAGTCCGTACTAAAATAGTCAGTAACAAACCTGCTACTGCTAACGGCACAGCAATCGCAATTGCTGTGGAAACCCCAGCTTTGCCTTGACCGCCTAAAACCAAAATTATTGCTGAAGCTACTGATGCTAAAGCTGCATCTGGTGCAACCGCAGCGCCAATGTTGGCCCATCCTAGAGCAATCATTTGTAACTCTCCACCTAAAATCAAGCATGGAGTTAAATCACCTGTAACCAAACCTATTAAAGTACAAGCAATAACTGGTTGGTGAAAATGAAATTGGTCCAAAATACCTTCCATCCCCGCTAAAAACGCGATGAGGAGGACCAAAATAATTTGAATGAAATTTAATTGCATTTCAATTTTGCCTCTGCTTTCCGTTTACATTAATTTTTTGAGCGATTCAATTCATTTTGTGCTTTGCTTAAAATGTTATCCATATTATCTTGTGAATCAGCTGGTACTTTTCGAACATCGAATTGAACACCTAAGTCTTTTAATTTTTTAAAAGTGTCAATATCATTTTGATCAAAAGCCAACACTTTATTAGGCTGCACTTTCCCTGTGGAATGCGCCATTGAACCCACATTCAAAGTCTTTAAAGGCACGCCGCCTTCAATTGCACGTAAAGCATCTTGTGGTGTTTCAAAGAGTAACATTGCTCTTTGTCCTCCAAAATGCTGATCATCCTGTGCTAATTTAATCATTTGCTTAATCGGCACTACATGAGCTTTCACCCCAACTGGAGCAGCCTGTTTAATTAAATTAGTCCGCAAATCATCTTGTGCTACAGCATCTGAGACGACAATAATCCGTGTAGGATTAGTCGTTTTGGTCCATGAAGTGGCTACTTGACCATGCAGCAATCGTGAATCAATCCGTGCCAAAACATATTCTAACTTGCCAGGTGCCCCAGCGTTACTTACTGCAGGCTTAGTTGCTTTAGACTCAGTTGTTTCAGATTCTCCTAAAGCTTCAGGACGCACTTTCACGCCCCCTTTAGCTTCACCCAAAATATGCTGAGCAATTTCTTGTGCCGAATCCATCGACATTCTAGCAGAATAGGCTTCGATTAACATCGGCAAGTTTAAACCTGTTACAATAGCCCACTTGTCTTTATGTTCTTCAAACAAAGCATTAGCTTGATTGAAAGGTGAACCACCCCATAAGTCAATGAGAAATAATACTTCATCATCATTATCAAAACTTGCAATAGCATCTTCTAAATGTGCCCGCAAATCATCTGGGCCTTCACTTGGCATAAAAGTCACAGCTTGGACTTTTTCTTGTTCACCAAAAATCATCGAACCAGATTGCATAATGCCTTCTGCAAACTTACCATGGCTGGCAATTACAATTCCGACCATTTTGACCTCCCTCAATAATTTAATAAAATTTAAATAGTAAACCGGTTGCAGACTATGCCACACCAATAAACCAACCTATCTAAAATAGCACAGATTGGTCTTTTTTAAAAGTTTTTTTTATTAATTATCTAGATATTCAAAGTCTAAACTAGGATTAGCATTTAAAGCCAGCGAGTTAAATTGTTGCTGTTGATATTTAACATACGCAAAAGCACCAATCATGGCGGCATTATCACCACATAAGCGTAATGGCGGGAAAACTACCTCTATTTGCGGACTGATTTCTTTTGGAATCCGTTCACGCAAACCCGAATTAGCAGCTACGCCACCTGCGACAATTAATTGTTGACTAGGATAATTTGCTAAAGCTCGTTTTGTTTTAGTAACTAAAATCTCAACGACATCGTTTTGAAAACTTGTAGCCACGTCTTTCTTATTAAGAGTTTCACCAATTTGTTCTGCATGATGCAAGGTATTAATTACAGCACTTTTGATACCGCTGAAACTAAAATCCAGATTATCCTCTTCCAACATTGCGCGTGGAAAATCAAATGTATCTTGGCCTTCATGCGCCCATTGATCAATGGTTTTTCCTGCTGGATAATTAACGCCTAACATTCGTCCCACCTTATCAAAGGCTTCACCCACTGCATCATCGCGTGTATCACCCAAAATAGTAAACGCACCCGGAGCACTAACTTGGACTAATTCAGTATGTCCACCAGAAACAACTAGTGCCAAGGCGGGATACTTAATTGGAGTAACAAGATTAGCTGCATAGATATGTCCTGCCAAATGATTTACACCGATTAAAGGTAATTTGTGTGCCCAACTTACAGCTTTAGCAGCCATTAAACCTATTAGTAAAGACCCTACCAACCCAGGTCCATAAGTAACTGCAACAGCTGATAAATCTTCATAATTAACTTGTGCTTGCTTTAAGGCCAAATCTGTACAATGAATAATTTGTTGAACATGATGACGACTGGCTACTTCTGGTACAACGCCGCCAAAACGCTGATGGCTCTTAATTTGAGTCGCAATAATATTTGATAACACTTCTTGACCATTTTTCACAACTGCAACACTGGTTTCATCACAGCTACTTTCAAATGCTAAAATTAAAACATCTTTTGCCATTTTCTCTCCTTAAACATCTTCCACGTAATTTGTTGATTGGGAATGTGGATGAGCTTGAGCCCAAACCATTTCTGCCTGTGTTTGGCGCAAATAAGTTGGACTAAAAGCATCTAAATCTAAAACTGGTTGTTGATTTAAGCCTAATTCCACCAAAGAACTGGCTTGAGGGGCTACCTCATTCAAGATGATTGCTTGTGAACCTAAAGTTGCAGTAATTAATTCATGATAGTTTTGAGCCCCTGTTCCCAAGAAATATATTGGTTGGGTTTGTTTTTGTAAGTAACTCAGTAACGATTTTAGAGCAGTATGTTTATCGATTAACTGAGAAACTAATTGCTCTTGGTTGTTCTGATAAACACCCGCAAAGACATTTTGATGACGCGCATCAAATAACGGCACAATTAAACCGGTAGTATCGTGAACATTTCTGGCTAGAGCTGCTAAGCTAGAAACGCCAACTAATTCTTTGTTTAAAGTCCAAGCCAACATTTTGGCTACTGTGACTGCAATTCGAACACCGGTAAAAGACCCAGGTCCTTGCGCGACTACAACGCGATCAATATCTTGTGGCTGCCAACCTGCTTTTTTTGTTACTTGGTCAATTGCAGGCATTAAGTTAGTGCTATGGGCTTTTTGATTAGTGTCATTAGTTTGTACTAATATTTGCTTATTTTGTGCCGCCGCTACTATCAGCGGAGCATTGGAAGTATCAATTGCTAATAATTTCATGATTATCTCCTTATACTTTTCATATTTTAGCATAATTACTTGCAAAGATTATTTCAAGACAACAAAAAAAGAGCTTTCGCTCTTGATCATAGTTAGTTTATTATCGCACTAATCATATTGGTGTTGTTTGAGCCACTTAAAGACAAATACTAAAATGACTGTTTGAATGGGAATAAATATTAGTTCTTTCCAAATCCGAATCCAAAACATTGTCATAAAGTTGACTTTGCCTAAAATGCTGACCCACTCTGTATTTAAGCCCAAATCAACTATTAACACCACAAGTATCGTAGTTAATAATATGCGTCCAATCGTTGCGGGCTTTTGATAAAGCATAACTCCGTAAATAAACCCTCCAACGACAGCTGATAATGTGAATCCCCAAAAAAAGGCTCCATCAGGAAATAAAGAATTAGTAATCACATCACTAATAAAGCCGACCAACATGGATTTCCACGGACCAAAGTAATAACCAATTAAAGCTGTAGCAATAAAGCCAAAGCCCACTTTCAAAAAATTAGGGCCAACATGTACACGACCTAAAATCATTTGCAAGGCCATTAATATTGCTAACCATGTTAAGCCCATCGTTTTGCTCATTGACTGAATTTTGTTCATCTTCAGCATCTCCTTTTTGGAGCTGCCACTAATCGTGGCGAATGCGGCAATAAAATCGCAAGAAGTTAGCCTTCTTTTCGTCCGGTGTTCACATTCCGTTCCACCAGCACTTAACGCTTTATTGCCTACCCCAGATTTATATAACATGACTACCATATCACAAATAATCTAGTTAGTGGTAAAATCAGCTTAGTTCAAAAAAGGTGGTTATTTAATGACGAAAAAGATTTTAATTTTGCATACCGGCGGAACTATTTCCATGTCTGAAGACGAAACTGGTAAAGTGAAGCCTAATACCCAAAACCCTCTCACTAGTTTGCAATTACCAACTAATGAAAATTTACAATTAGTAACAGAAGAGGTTTTTAATATACCCTCACCTCATATGGACCCACAACATATGTTACAACTCAGCTTGCGCTTACGGCAGGCTCAAGCTGACGGTTTCTTTGGGGCAGTTGTGACGCACGGTACTGATACCCTAGAAGAAACAGCGTTTTTTTTAGACTTAACACTTGATAGTCAAATGCCTGTAGTAGTGACAGGAGCCATGCGTTCTTCCAATGAAATTGGTAGTGATGGGCTTTATAATTTCAAAACAGCTATTATGGTCGCTAGCTCGCCAGCATCAATTAATAAAGGCGTTGTTGTCGTGATGAATGATGAAATTCATGCTGCTCGTTTTGTAACTAAGACTCATACCACCAATGTAGCTACATTTCGCACACCTACTTTTGGTCCTATTGGGATTATTTCCGATGATTATGTTGTTTATGTGCAAAATACAATTGCAGAAAAATGTCTCCCCATTGACCAGATTTGTTCAAATGTCTATTTAATTAAAGCTTACGCGGGGATGAATGGTGACTTGCTTACTGCCTTGAATCAAGATTCAACTCGCGGTCTTGTCATTGAGGCCTTAGGTGCTGGGAATTTACCGCCCCAAGTTCTTCCTGCTTTACAACAATTATTAGATCGTCAAATTCCTATTATTTTAGTCTCACGTTGCTTCAATGGCATTGCTGAACCAGTTTACGATTATGAAGGCGGTGGGGTTAATCTTCAAAAAATGGGCGTTACCTTTTGTCGTGGCCTTAATGGCCAAAAGGCTCGAATCAAATTATTAGTTGGCATCAGTGCTGGTCTGAAAAATCGGGAATTGGCCAAATATATTAATTCCTAATTGAACGCTCATAATTCAATCAATATTTTCATCACACAATAATTAAAACAAGCGGCTTTCAAGATAAGATTATCTTCGAAGTCGCTTTTATTTTACTAACTTAATTTGCCCATCATTGATGTTATACAATTGGTCAACATATTTTTCTAAGCGCGTATCATGTGTTACTACGATAATTACTTTATTAGTACTATGTGCCAAGTCGCGAAAAATATTCATAACTTCAAATGCTTTTTGCGAATCTAAAGAAGCTGTTGGCTCATCAGCTAAAATAATTTGTGGATTAGCATAAAGTGCACGTGCAATGGCCGCTCGCTGCTGTTGTCCTCCCGACAAAGCATCGGGATATTTATCTAGTAATGGTTCAATTTGCAAGCGTTCAATAACTTGGTGAAAGGTATCTCGATTCATATTAGGTGTTTTTTTCACACGGTTGACTAGTTCAAATTGTTCTTGAATAGTCAAATAAGGTACTAGATTATAAGATTGCAAGACAAAGCCAATTTTATTCAAACGTAATTTTTCACGTGCTGCGGCTGATAAATCATGATAACTTTGATTATCAATTTGAATAGTGCCCGCACTTGGTGTTAGTAAGCCACCTACTATTTCTAAAAAAGTACTTTTACCAGAACCAGATGGACCTACTACTCCAATTAACTGACCAAATTCTGCTTGAAAGTTAATCTTTTTTAAGGCTTGTACTTGGCTAATATCATGGCCATAAGTCTTATTAATTTGCTGCATTAAAATTGCTGTCATCTAATTACCTCCAATCATAGCGGCTGGATCAACTTTTTTAATTGTTCGTGTTGGAATCAAAGATCCTAATAAAGACATTATTAATAAAGCCACAGTGGCCCCAAACAACAACTGATAATTAAAGCTCATTGGTACTGCTTTTGGCAACATCAGTTTAGTAATCGCTGCTAAGATGACACCTAAAATTAAGCCTATAATTGTAATCAAAAAAGCCTGCATTACTGTATTTTTGATAAGATAACGTGTGGGGATTCCTTGTGCTTTAAGCACAGCAAAGATTGGTAATTTTTGAATTGTCAAAATATACAAAAAAATAGCAATAATTATTAAAGTAATAATCAACAAAAAGCCAATCATAAATTCAAAGGTCAAATTCTGTGCCTGATAACCTGGTAATTTTTGAATAAACTGAGCCATGGTTAATTTTTCTGTATCGGCGTTTAATTTATCTGAAAAATTATTTTTAAACACCACAGCACTGCTATTGGCTATAGGTGCACCACCATATTTAATTTGTTGCCAAGTAGCTAATGAAGTATAAATAACTGGAGCCACACTTAGTTGGGCATTTTTAGTGAAGCCGACAATTTTAATTTTAGGCGTATTAGCAGCAACTGTAATGTCATCTCCCAATTGATAACCTTTATTAGCCAGACTCTGATCTACTACAGCTTCAAAATTACGTTTAAAATTTCTTCCAGCAATAATTTTTAAATCGTGATAAATAAATTGGGATTTATTAATACCTAATAATTCTGCTGCCGCTTTGTGCTGTGACTTCTTTTGGGAAGCAGTAACTGATAATTCTCCAATAACACTCGCTGGTCCTTTGTTTTTAGTGATTTTTTGGACCTGAGAAGTAGTTAAACTAGCTTTGCGTAATGAACCATCAGCATCAGCATTGAGAACAATTGCTTCTGCCTGCCAAGAATCGATTGCTTGCCGATTAGATTCGGCTAACCCTGTGGCTAAGCTTGTCAAAATAAAAATCAAATAACTAATCAACATAATCATCATGATAATTAACCCATAACGAAATTTGTTATGCTTCATTTCTTTAATTGCTAAATACATATTTATCCCTCTTCTTGCTGGAGACCAGCACTAATTACTTTGAGAATTATTTTTAAATTTTGTAATACTTGTTCTTCATCTTTCCCACTGAGAATCTCTTTAATTGCCTCATGACTAACTTGTCTTAACAATTGGATAATTACCTGATTTTGTCGGGGATTTTTAATTGCCTGATTAGCCACCTTCAAAGTTAGATGCTGAAAAAATTTAAAATTAGTCATTTCAATAGCTGCATGTGACTGTAAATAATATTGATTTTCTTGCCAAAATAAACGATAAAAATCTTTATATTGAGAAGTTTTTAATTGATGAGCAAATTCCACAGTATAATGATAAAAATTAGCAATAGTGTCTTGATTATCGACGGTTAATTTTTGAGCAAGTTTGGTATGTAACTGAAAGATAGATTGCTGCAAGACGTACTGATAAGCATCAAGGAGATTAGTAAAATATTTGTAAAAAGACCCCCGAGCAATATCTGCCTGTTTCACAATCCGTGCCACCTGTGATTGGGACAATGGATATTGGGAAAATTCTGTCAATAAAGCTTGGAATATACGTTGCCTTTTTTCTGGTTTAAGATTAGTAAAAGTTGAACTTGGCATAAAGTTTCTCCTTTGATAACTTATTGGTCAAAATTTAACATAGCATTAAAGTGACACGGTGTCAATTTTACATCAAAAAAAACTAGAACAAAAAATTTGTTCTAGCTCACTTTAATCAATCTATAATAATTTCAAGAAAACTGAAGCAATAATGATTGAAGCTACCGAAACTGTGGCAAAGCCACCAACTAACATCTTAGGCATCATATTTGCTAATAAATAGTTCTCTTCTTCTTTGTTATTAGCGACTTCATGAGAGATTTCTGAAGTTAAAATGTAATCTGCAGGATAACCAAACAACGAAGTCAATGAACAAGCGTAAGCCATCTGCCAAGTCATTTTAAAAGGTTTAGCTAATAGACTCGAAGCAATAAACATCCCTAACAAGCCTAATGCAATCAGAACAACAATCTGAATTACGATACCGCCCATTTGTTGAGGAGTAGTAATACTTAATTGTGCAAAAATGTACGCTAACAAACCATAAATTAACCAGTTATAAACTCCCGCCTTGTTCAAAACATTAGTTTCTAAAAAACCAACTTGGTGCGCTATAACTCCTAAAATTAAACAAATAACATTTGAATTCAAATTCCCATGTGTCAAACTAGAAATCCAGCTACTCAATAATGCAACTAAGGCTACTTTCACCAACGTAAAAGCCGCTGTTTTATACTTTGTTGGTAATTTCTTAAATAAGTCCTTGTCCATATGAGCATTATCATCCTGATTGTCTGGAACTACTTCTTGCTCAATGGCTGGTAATTGGTTGAATTCTGTAACTAATCTTCGACCTTCCTTCTTTAAAAGCCAAGAAGTCAAAGGATAACCAACTAATGAATGAAAAACAAACATTGAAACTGGCAAAGCAACTAAAGACTGAATTCCTTGTGCTTTGAGTCCGTTAGACATGAGTAATGCTGATACTAATCCTCCAGTTAAAGGTGGTACCGCAGCTACTACTGTGTGCCAATTAAAAATCCAAGTACCAACTGTTAATGTTAAAACTAAAGTTCCTACTACACCTAATAAGGCTATACAAACTGCCCGCCATTGTTGCAATAATTCCTTTAAACTCATTAAAGTTCCCAGATGGACTAATAATAAGCCAACGCAGATGGAACTAAAATTGGTCCCAAATGACGCAGAAGCTACAATATTTTTTGGCAAAATAGTCCAAAATCCTAAAACAAATAAAACTGCTGTAACAAAAACTGAAGGAATATAGGCATGAGTGATTGATGAAACCCATTCTCCTATCATCATAAAGACCATAACTATTAAAAACGCGATAATAAATTGCATTGGCCTACCCCTTATCATTAACATTTATTAGAAAAATTTAACGTAATAATACAGATGTTTTTCATGTTAGTCAACACTTATTTGAAATTAATTTGACTTCAAACTTAATAATCATTATTATAATATTCAATTAAAAAGATTTAATACAAGGAGATTTTGATGATGACGACAACCCTTTTTTCTGACTTTGCACTGTTTGATGGTAAAAATGAAGCTTTAAAAACTAATGCTTGGATGTTAGTTGATGACCAAACTGGTAAAATTATCGATTGTGGAAACCAAAAGCAACCCACCGCTGACCAAAATGTCAGTTTGAATGGCAAATACATTGTACCTGGACTCATTAATTGTCATACGCATATTACAATGGATCCCAATACTGGTGATGGCGGAACGGCCGCTAATGTTATCTCTTCTACCGTACATGCAATAGATAATTTGCATACTTTGCTGAAATCTGGTGTCACTTATATTCGTGAGTGTGGTAGTACTTATGATATCGATATCACTTTGAGCCATTTAATTGCTGAAGGCCAAATCCAACAAGCACCCGAAATTATGCCCTCTGGACGTCCTTATTCCATGACTGGCGGACATGGTGATTTTGCTAACTTCGGTCATTTAGTCGACTCCCCTGACGAAATGCGCAAAGCTGTCCGTCAGGGTCAAAAAATCGGCTCGAAAGCAATTAAAGTCATGGCTACAGGTGGCGTAATGACTAAGAATGATTTTATGAATGATCCTCAATTGAGTACAGCCGAAATTGAAGCTGCTGTTGAAGAAGCTCATCATAAAGGTAATATTGTAGCTGCTCACGCTGAAGGTAACCCAGGGATTCTCAATGCTATTAAAGCAGGAGTCGATTCAATTGAGCATGGATTTTATGTAAATGATGAAGAAATTGACATGATGCTCCGACAAGGAACCTATTTAACACCAACAATTGTTGCTGATTGGGCCATACCAGAATATGGACATGGCATTTTACCAGATTGGGAAATTAAAAAAGCAGCAGACGCTTTAGATGATTTATGTCAAAATATAGCTCATGCCCATGAACGTGGAGTGGCAGTCACTTTAGGCACAGATGCTGGAACACCATTTAATGATTTTTCGATGACTCCAGTAGAATTACAATTAATGGTTGAACACGGATTTAGTGAATACGAAGCGTTATTGACTTCATCGCAAAATTCAGCCAAATTAATGAAAATTGATCACGAATACGGCACTTTAGAACCAAATAAATATGCTGACTTTTTAGTCTTAGATCAAAATCCACTCACTGATATCAAAGCTATGCAGCAAGCTGATAAAGCTGTTTACAAAAAAGGAAAGCAAGTCTATTAAAAGGAGCCTAACATGCAAGAAAAAACTTGGTTTCAGCTCATTCCCCAATTAGAAATGATTAACTGGCGGCGGCATTTTCATGAATATCCAGAATTATCTTTTAAAGAAGTTAAAACTAGTAACTATATCATTGATATTTTAAAATCATTTGGTGATATTAAGATAACGCAACCTACTCCAACTAGTGTTTTAGGAACAATTGTTGGTCAATATCCGGGTAAAAAAATCCTCATTCGGGCGGATATTGATGGATTGCCCGTAACAGAGGAAACAGATTTAGCTTTTAAGTCTCAAAATCAAGGGGTTATGCAAGCTTGCGGTCATGACACCCACGCAGCTATTTTGTTAGCCACAACTAAAGTTTTAAATGATTTACGTGATCAATTACATGGAACTGTTCAAGTTATCTTTCAACATGCAGAAGAACAAGTCCCAGGAGGAGCTCGTGAAATTGTAGTTAGCGGCCAACTGCATGATATAGACGCTGTGATTGGGTTACACATCATGACTGGCTTAAAGGCCGGCAGTATTAATATTGTCACTGAAGGAGCTGCCACAACAGGAGCTGATGCCTTTGAAGTTACTATCCAAGGACGTGGAAGTCATGGATCGATGCCCCAAGAAGGAATTGATCCTATTACTATCGGTGCAGAAATTGTCAATCAATTGCATACAATTACTTCGCGTTTTACCCCACCAAAAGATTTAAACGTAGTAACTGTAGGCCAATTTCAATCAGGAGTCGCAGTTAATGTTTTACCAGACACTGCCTTTATTGGTGGTTCAGTGAGAACTATTAGTGAAGATACTCGTCAAGCTATCGCACAAAGAATTAAAAAAATCATCCACAATACTTGTGACACATATGGTGCTAGTTACGACTTAAATTATCAATTTGCTTATGCTGCCGTTATTAATGATGGGCAGTTAAGTCAATTGGTTAAAGCGAGTGCCCTCGACGTTTTACCAGCTGCAATGGTTCCTCAAGGTCAAATGATGAGTGCCAGTGAAGATTTTTCTGCTTATGCCAAAGTAGCTCCAGTTTGTTTCTTTTTGTTAGGTGGCGGGGATGAAGCCGAAGGCTATCCATATTCTAATCACAGTCCTAAATTTATTATTGATGAAAGTTCCTTAATTAATGGAGTGAAAGCTGAAGTTGCTAGCGTGCTCAACTTTTTAAAAGCTTGACTTCAATCTTCTAATTTAAAACCGCATAAAACTAGTAAATTAAACTAGCTTTTATGCGGTTTTTGAGTTTCATTCACATATTCCAATATATCTCCGGGTTGGCATTGTAAAACTGCACAAATTTTTTCTAGGGTGGCAAATCTGACACCATGTGCCTTCCCGGTTTTTAAGATTGATAAATTAGCTGGAGTAATACCAATTTGTTGAGCTAATTCTTTCGAAGATATTCGTTTATCTAACATTACTTTTGCTAAATTGATTTTAATCATTTTGCCTACCTAAATAAAAGAATCATTATCTGTCTGCAATTGTAAGCCCTGGACAAACAATTGCTCAATTACATAAATCATCCCTGTAACTATCAAAGGCAACCAGATATTATTGCTGGTAACTAGTAGATGCTGATATTTTGCGTAAATTTGCAAAATACATTCAATTATCAACACACTACTACTAGCACCTAGAATCCAGCGAATTGCTCGTAAATTAGCAAGCGAAAAATATTGTTGGCGCTCAATATTAAGAATGATTTTGCGCAGGGAATCCAACCCAACAGCTAAACTCATAGCAAGTAATACACTCAATATTAATAACCCTATAGACCCAATGAGATTTTGGTGCCAAAATTTAGAAGTTAGTTGAAGATTATAAATTTCCACATTCATGTGCACTTGCTTGGGATTAATTAGTTTAACAATTCCAGTCGCTAATGTCCCGGCACCACTGATAAGCATCATAATTTCACCAATGAAAACGACAATCGCCAAAAATTTAAGTGTAATTTGATTAATTGCTTTCAAAATGATCACATCCTTTAAACGTTTTAATTATTGTACTTCAATATTTAATTATTGTAAAACAATAATAAAAATCAAAAATAATAAAATTTTTTCAGCTATCAATTGGTTGATAATTGTGATGCCAATAAACATATCCCACTATAATTAATAATAAAATTCCATCTAAAATCACACTTACTAAACTATTTTCTACGCCAAAAATACCACCATTGACTAAGGATTTATGTGACATTCTGATTGAATTAAATATAATTGCCTGTTTCGTAGTGCCTGAAACTGCAGTTCCAAATAAAACTCCTTCAGCAAAATTCCATGCTGCATGAAACGCCCCAACAAACCAAAGGCTCTGAGTTTGCAAACGCAACAAAGACATTGCGAAGGCAAAAAATAATAAATCTAAGGCTGCCAGTAAACTAAAGCCATCATTACCAGTGTGCAATAACATAAATAACAGTGAATTAACAATTATTGCTGTTTTAGGCAAATTTAATTCTAAAAATTTTCCCATTATATAGCCTCGACAGATTAATTCTTCAAACATACTTTGCACAGCAAAACCTACCAAAAATACGATGAACCAACCCAAATTACTAAATTTGCCAATAAATTGAACTTTAAAACCTCCTAAAATAACACAAATTGACCATGATAAGGCAAACCAAATCGTCCCAAACAAAAATCCCAATAAGTATCTTTTTTGCAACTGCTGATCAGCAAAAGCCCAAATTTTAGGATGTCGATAATAAGTCAGCCACATTAAAAAAATGGCAATGCCTTCTAGTAGTAACTCACAACTGATAACGGACCAATTTTCTGAATGATGATTTATTTTTGATACAACTTCACCTCCCATTTCCGAAATTAGCGACCAGACAATAGTCATTATTGCTGTAGTGAGAGTTGTTTTACCTATCAAAGTTAGTTGTTTCAACTGCAAATTTTTATTCCTCCAACATATTTATGTAGCAATTTTATGGTCTACATAATAAAAAAGAAGTGCCTTTAAACACTTCTAATCGCAATAACGCCATTTCTTATCTAATAACACACGTGCAACAAACAAACCTAATGGAATAAACATAATAATCATTGCAGCTTTTGATAACCATAAAGCACCAACTCCAATGGAATTAATGCCAATATTATAAACTCCGCGATAAATATATAATCCAGGAATCATAATTACAATTGCTGGTACTGTCAAAGAAATGCGCGGATATCCATGTTTTTTGTTTACTAAGGAAGCCAAAATTCCCGCTAAAAAGGCGCCTGCAAAGGCTGCTGTACCAGCTGGAATATGAGTCAAATCAACCAATTCTAAACGCAAAGTATTACCTAATGCTCCTAAAATGCCTGCCCAAAAAGCCATTTTCCGTGGACTATTAAACATAATTGAAAAACCATAAACGCCAAAAAAACTGGCTATTAATCGTAAAAATAACATCAACATGGGACTCAAATTCAAAGGTAAGAAATTTTTGGGCCGTAAATGGACAGTTAAAGCAACTATCCAGCCTACTAAAGTTGCTGTAACAATAATTGTTAACGCATAAGCTAAGCGTTCCAGACCTGATTTCATGTCTAGTTTGGACATGTCCAACATACTAGTAATAAAAGGAAAACCCGGAATCACAAATAACATTGCCCCGATGTAACCAGCTTCATGTTGTAAGGAAATGCCAAAAAATAATTCTAAACATTTAAAACATGCTAAATATGCCAAACAGGCTACTGCTACACTCACAGAAATATCAGCTAACATTGTAATACTGTGATTGGTCATTTCTTTGCGGACCCAGTTGCCAATGCCCGCACCAACAAAACAGCAAAACATTTCCACTAAACCGCCGCCTAGCAAAAACACGAAAGCACTACAAGCTACCGCAGCGGCTAAGGCTGCTTGTAATGTATTATAGTTACCGGGACGTTTTTGGATTTTATCTAACTTAATATGAATTTGGCGAATAGTTAAATGCGTACATTCTTGAGCAAAATTACGTACAAAAGACTCCATTCGTCCTAACTTATCAGTATTTACACCACTTTTAGGTAAAGTTAAAATTTGCGAATGACTTAAATTTTGGCTAAAACAAGTATAAGAAATAGTTAATAAACCTACTTCTGCAGAACAGGTTAAATTTAAAGCTCGTGCAACAACATTCATTGCATCGCGCACTCGCCAAGCCCCTGTACCACAAGACAGTAACATGATTCCTACTCTGCCAACTACACCAGCGCGTTCATTTAGACTAGCTTTAGTCGCACAAATATTATCATCAGCAATCGAATCTTTCCAATGGATGGTCATATGATGCTTTTGGGATAAATGCCTTGGTGTTGCTTGTATATCATCTGCCATAACAAATAAAACTTCCTTTGATAAATAATGTCTAACAATCATCTTAGCATTAATTGAGAATAAATTTCAAAATAATTAAAAAGCGACCTCTGATGGTCGCTTCAAATATCGCCTGATGCCTTGTGTTTAAGCTTTTGCCCAAACTCGTATCACCAGTTGGCAACATTACACTCTAATAAATTTTAATAATATAACAGCCATTTGTCTGATATGGATGGTAAATCTAACTTTATCTAGAGCTTGCATTGCTCCAAAGTTGTACACCTGAATATCCGCTATAATATTTACAGTTCAAAAATATCGTTGTTGCAAATACTCAACTAATATGACGCCAAGCGCAATCCCAGTAGAAATACCTGCATATAAATAAGATTTTAAAAATAAAAACATTACTACTAAACCACCCCAGCAAGCAATTACTAGTAATAGTTGTTTTTTATGAGTGGAGTTTGCCTTTTTGCGGATTTTATCTTTAATAAAAGCTGCGAGATAAATAAGACTTACTGAATTAACAATTAAAACAATTGTCAAAATCAAATAAATCGTCATAAGATATTCATGTTGATAAAGATGTAAAATTAAGATTACTAGCAAAAATAAGTTAAGCAATAACATACTATATAATAATGGTTTTAAAAAATGGAAAACTTCATTCTTTTTGATTGATTCTTTCACTCCGACATCTTCTTTAAGCAAAACATCTAAAGAAATTTGATAAAAATCGCTCAACTTAATTAAACTATCAATATCGGGATAACTTTTGCCCTGCTCCCAACTAGAAATAGTTTGTTGACTAACATGCAATTGCTGAGCCACTTCAACTTGAGTTAAATGTAATGATTGCCGTTTTTTCTGTAAACGTTGACCAAAAATCATTACCGCACCTCCTATATAGATAGGATAAGCCACTGTTCTTAATTTTCCTAACAAAGATTCTCAGTATGCTAATTATGTTAAAAAAAGTAATCATCCGATTCCGAACTAAATTATCTGAGAGTCAAATTATTAATATAAATAATCAAATCAACTAGCTATTTTAATAAACAAGTAATCTGGATATAATAAGCAAATCTTTGTAAATAAAAAAGAATTACTCTCTAGCAATCCCTGCTGAGTTTAATTCTTTAATTTTGAGCAATTAGTAAGCATGAACTAAACGCTCATATACTTTAGTGGTTAAGCCATAAATAGCCAAGTAGGCTAATAACATAATTCCTAAAGTCGACAGTGCAACATAAATAACTAATTGATCATTATACAAACTTAGTTGTTTTAAAATACTACTGATAGCTGGCAGGGCAAAGGCAATATTTACCGTTGCACCAATAATCGGTAACATGAACACTAGCAAAACTTGACTATGAATCGCCTGCCGAGTTTCTTGCTTACTTAATCCCACTTGCTGCATAGTTTGAAAACGTTCACGATCTGCATAACCTTCAGCGACTTGTTTATAATAAATCATTAGTACTGTGACTAATAGCATCGATATACAAGCAATAATGCTTAAAAAGAGAAAACCACCAAATAGATTATTAAAACTTTCTTTCAATTGTGAGCGCGAACTAAAACTCTCATCTAACTTAAAAGTGCTTTGTAATTGTTGCACAAATTGTTTTTGATGCTGACCTGTAATATTGATTCCATTAACAAAAATCCAAGGTTGTGGATTAATTTGTTGCGCAATTTTTTGATTTGCAGCAATAATAAAAATCGGCTTTAAAATTGTCCGTTCATAATTAAAGTATAACTTGAATGAAGAAACAGGTCTTATCTGATATTGATGTCCCTTAATTAAAATTTTCGAGGCTTGATAACTATTATTAGAACTAACGATTAATAATTCATTGGCCTTTAAACGCACATGTTGGTGTTGAATCCGATTGTAGTCTTTAATTGTGAGTGTTGATAAAGTGCAAGTACTAGTACTCAGATCCGTTTTTTGAAATTTCTGTTTAGTTAGATTCCCCATTGTCGGTTCAGTCATTGCCATTTGTTGCTGCTGTCCAAGCCGAATTTGATTAGTCTTAGCTAAGCTCTTAATCGTTTGTTGATTTTGAACTGTTAAAGGTTGTTTAGTAGTCATCATAATATCATAAGGATTCCATGAATTTAAAACATCTTGACCACCTTGATAAATGCTAATAGTAGCAATCATTGTAACCAATATTGTCGTGCACAATAAACAAATAGAAGCCAGACCAGCACCATTTTGTTTCATTCGATTAAACATCCCCGAAATCGAAATAAAATGATTAGGTTGATAATAAAATTGTTTTCGATTTTTTAAAAATTGTAACATGCTAATACTAGCAGCAATAAAGACAAAATATGTGCCAATTACCACTAAAATGACAGCCAGTGTAAATTGCGTAAAACTTGTTATTCTAGGCTTGACAGTCACTGCAATGAAATATCCAGCCGCCAAAGTCAATACGCCTAATATTGCTAATATCCAATGATTCTTTGGTTGGCGCTCACCTTGTGCTGCTTGACCCCATAAATCAATTGGCTTAACTTTACGTAAACGAAATAAATTGTAAATTAAAATTAATATAAAGAAGAGAGCAAAAATACCAATCACTTGCAAAAACGGTTGTCTAGAAAATTGCTCATGCAAATTTTGTGTTTGCATTAATTTTTGTAGCGAAAGAAAAGCTAATTTTAAAAAGCTTACTCCCATCAATAAACCCAAGATTATAGTGCCTAAATATAAAAGAATATCTTCAATTATGATAATGAGTCGTAAATCTGAACGAGTTAAGCCCAAAATATTAAACAATCCTAGTTCTTGATTGCGTTGTTTCATAATAAAACTATCCACATAAAACATAAAAATCACTGATAACATTAAAACAAAGCGTAAATATAAATTACAATATAATTGCCACCATTAGCATTTTTCAATGAAGTGTTTGCTATAAGAGCTAGAAAAATAAAATTCAAAGCAACTAAGATAGCACTCGCAAAAACAAATAATCCATATTGTTGTTTATTTCGCTTCAAGCTGCTCCAAGCTAATCGATAATGAATCATCCTATTCACCTCCAGTAGTCATTAAAGCTGATAAGCTATTATTAATATTACGCAAATAGTCTGCTTCACTTTGTTTTCCTCGAAACAATTCATGATAAATAATGCCGTCTTTGATAAATAAGGTCCTTCGAGAATGGGCAGCCGTGGCAGCACTATGGGTTACCATTAAAATGGTCTGACCTGCCTGATTAATTTGGTCAAAAACTTGTAGCAGCCGTTGTGAGTTTTGCGAATCTAAAGCTCCTGTAGGTTCATCTGCTAATAACAATTGTGGATGAGTGATTAAAGCTCGCGCAGCAGCAATTCGTTGTCGTTGACCACCAGAAATTTCATAAGGATATCGATTTAAAATATCATTAATCTCTAATTGCTGAGCTAAAGGTATTAATCGTTGCTGCATAATTTCTAAAGGCTGCCGATCTAAAACTAATGGTAAAAAAATATTATCTTGATTACTAAACGTATCTAATAAATTAAAATTTTGAAAAACAAATCCTAAGTGTTGGCGACGAAACTTCGCCGCTTTCTTTTCTGAAAGCTGACTTAAATCTTTATTATTAAGGATAATAGTGCCACTGGAAGCTTGATCTAAAGTAGCGATAATGTTTAATAAAGTCGTTTTACCAGCGCCTGATTCTCCCATAATAGCTACATAATCTCCCGTTTCAACTTCCATGGAAATATCTTTCAACGCCATTATTTGATTATTTTTACCACTAACAAAAGCCCGCCGTATATGTCTTAAAGTTAATAAACTCATTCTTCTTCCCCCTTTGTTAATCCTAGTATAAAAAAATTCCTAACTAGATAACAGTTACAGTCTAGTTAGGAATCTTACAATTTGTTATTAACGCACATGATTATGGGGAAAAGTTAATTTTACTGTAGTACCTCTGCCTTTTTGCGAGGCAATTGTTAATTGTATTTCTAAATGTTGACAAATCTGATGAGCAATATACAGCCCCATTCCAGTTGCAATCTGTTGTTCACGACCATTGTGTCCTGTAAATCCTGGTTCAAACACTCTGGGCAAATCCGAACTTGCAATACCTATGCCCTCATCTTGAATAAGCAGCTGATTTTTCAATACTTTGATTGTAATTTGCTGTTGTGGTTGTGAATATTTAATTGCATTAAAAATTATCTGCTCCAAAACCACCGTCAACCACTTAGCATCAGTTAATAATTTAATTTCACCAATAAAATTTTGTAAACGTAGATGTTTATTGGCAAAAAAGATGGCATATTTTTGAATAATAGGTGTTACCAATGCTTGAAGTTGAACCCATTCAAAATTCAAATCATGATTGAAGTCAGCTAAGCGCTCATAATTGAGCAACAAATCGATTTTATTTTGAATTAGAACGATTTGCTGTTGTACTTGAGCACTCGGAATTAAAGTTTGACTATCAGCCAAAGACATTAAAGCCATCAATGGGGTTTTCATTTCGTGGCTCCAAGTTAGCAAATAATTTTGTTGTTCTAACTGTTGTTGCTCTAGATGCTGTTGGGAGTTCAGATATTCTTGTTGAACTTCATGCAAAGTTTGACTATAAGCTTGTAAAACCGGATTATTAAAATTTTGCCGTGGCATAGATTTTTGAATGCGTAATTGGTTTAATTGTTGAATTTGATGTTTTTGATAAGATGCTCGCAGCAAAATTACCGCTACCACAATAAACCAAGTATAACGCACAATATCAATTAAAATATTCCAAGAGACATCATATAATCCAAAAATACCACCTAAAAAACCGACTAAAAGCACATAACCTAAACCTAAAGGCCATTGTTTAATAACGATTTGCCAATAACTCATTGCGTCTCCAATCGATAACCACGACCGCGTTCCGTAATCAAGTGCTCTTTTAAATGTACCGGTGCAATTTTTTGGCGTAAACGACTAATATTCACATTTAATACTGCATCATCGATAAATTCTCCACTTTGCCAAATTTTTTGCCGTAAATCTTCTTTAGATAAAGTTTGATTGGGTTGCAAAAAAAATAATTTTAAAATTAAGCCTTCTGTTGGGGATAACTTAATAATTGTTTGCTGGTAGCGTAATTCATTAGTTAACATATTAAGATGATAGTTTTGAAAAGTTAGCTCTTCTTGCAAAGATTGTTGTGTTCGGCGCAAAATAGCTTGAATCTTAGAGATAAATACATCCATCGAAAAGGGTTTAACTAAATAATCATCTGCTCCACTAGCAATTGCCCGGACTGCATTGGGATCCATTTGGGCTGCAGAAACAAAAATAATCGGCACTTGTGAAAAAGTGCGAATCTGCTTAGTCCAATAAAAGCCATCAAACATTGGTAATGTAATATCCATGACAATTAAATCTGGATTTATTTGCTGACATTCTATCCCTACTTGTTGCCAATCTTGGATGACAAAACTTTGATATTGCCACTTAGATAATGCTAATTGCATCGCTTGTAAAATATCAGCATTATCTTCAATCAGTAAAATTCGATTCACTTTTGCCACCTCAAAGTCTAATGATTGGTCAATTGTTGAATTAACCCTCGCAGACTACTTAATAGATGCATTGTTGAATCAAGTGTATGTCTCAAATACATTAATTCGACAATAAAACAAATGATACTAATAATTCCTAATAAAATTCCCGCGATTGCTAAGGCCTTGTTTTTTCTTTGAACTCGTTTATTCAAGGCTAAAGCGGAAAGAACAATGGCAATCCCTCCTGTGAGTCCACCAAATTGAACAATTAGCGAAAGCAAGCCTGTTAACATCCCTGCTAAAGATAACGGCTCTAAGACGTAATCATTTTGAGTAGTGCTATTTTGACTTATATCTGGAGTGGAATCTGGAATAGTTTCCTTTGGAAAATTATTGGAAGTCATATTTGTTGATTGTGTCTGATTATTATCATAATAACCATAGTTAGTGTTCATTAATGCAACACCACAATATGGACAAGTAGTGGCCTCAGCAGCAACATAATTACCACAATTTGGACAAACAACGTTATTTTGCATCTTTTGCTCCTCTTATTTAAAACTCATCAATAAAACGCACTGCAGTTCCATAGGCAACCACAGATTGCATGTCATTGCCTATCGAACCTGAATCAAAACGCATCATTACTACAGCATCTGCGCCTTGATCTTGGGCAGCTTGGCGCAAACGCGATATGGCCTTATCTCGAGATTCATGTAACATTTTCGTATAGGCTTTAATTTCACCACCAACAACACTTTTTAAACCAGCTCCAAAATCACTAATCATGTTTTTAGACTGAGTGGTTAAGCCAAATACTTCGCCAATAACTTCATAATTTTTGCCTGGAATTTTTTCGGTAGTAGTAACTAAAATTGTTTGTGCAGCCATAAAGTTGCTCCTTTAATACTCTTAATTCATTATAACAAACTTTTGATTTGATATAATAATTGTGAGGTGAAAGATTATCAAACTAAATATAATTAAGCAATACGCATATCAGACACTTAAAGCCGATACTAGTGGTCATGATTTTTATCATGTGCAAAGAGTTGCTCATCTAGCCCAAAATTTGTGGAACAAAGATCACCAACCAACTACCAATGACACTTTAATTGCAGCTAGTTATTTGCACGATACCATTGATGAAAAAATAGTCACTTCATCACCCCAAGCATTAAAGCGTGTTACCAAATTACTTCAAACAGCTGAATGTGCTCCATCTGAACAAGAACAAGTCCTTACAACTATTACCCATATGTCTTTTGCGGATAATTTGGCCTATCACTATCAATTACCACTCATCGGGCAATATGTACAGGATGCTGATCGTCTAGATGCTCTAGGAGCAATTGGTATTGCACGGGCTTTTGCTTATGGTGGCAAACAAAATCAGCCTCTTTATGATCCTAAGATTAAGCCTCGCCAGTTAACTAGTCATTCTCAATATCGTCAGCATCCTACTACGACAATTAATCATTTTTATGAAAAATTATTCCAACTCCAAGACACCATGAATACACCTGCTGGATATCATTTAGCTCAGCAACGAACAATTTTTATGCAGGAATTTTTAGCAAAGTTTATGCAAGAATGGCAGGGTCAAATCTAATTATCTAACAGACAGAATTGCTGGATCTGTTGCTATTGCATATTCCATGCTCTAATTTAGTCATTACGTTTTGTCCATTCAATTTGTGCTTGAGCGTTAGTTTTATGATCACTACTAATTTGATGATAAGAGCTATTATTTTCTAACTGCACAGAACTTTGTACTGTCTGTCCATAAGCTACTTCGCGATCATATTTAATATCTAGGCTTTTAATTTGGTGACTCAACAAAAAATCTCTGCCCAAAGAATCTAACATCCAATCCAAATAAACTGCGTTATTCACATGTCCATTGACATCAATATCAAAAAATCGTGTTTGATATTGCTTTTTTTGTTTTGCGTCTTTAATTCTTTTTATACGTGGAAAACGCCAAACATCCTCTGAATATTCGCAATCTATTTTTTCCATTACTTTAGGAACTATCGGCATCAATTTCCGTTCTTTGATATCCATCATTACCCAATTGCTAATGAGTGTTAATAGTTCATTGCCCGCAGCATCTTGTACAGTAAAAGTACGATAACAGAAAAATTTATTATAACTATTGGCTTGTGTTGTTATTTTAATTTGCTCATCTATTAATGGCAAACGCTGTACTTCTAAATGATATTTTGTAACAACCCAACCTATTCCGTGCTGAACCATCTGCTGGGAATCAATTCCCACTGCATGTAATTGATGTTCTGACACTAGTAACATTTCATTAAATAGGGACGAAATATTCATTTCTTGCGTAGCATTAGTACTATAAAAAGGAATTACTTTTGTTTCTACATATTGTTTGCTCATTTATTCTCATCCAATCCATGATATAAATTATAAACTTGCTGCCGAGGCAGTTGATATTGCTTAGCTATAGACTTAATAGCAGAATTAGGCTTTTGCCCACTATTAATCTGATTTTGTATTAACTCTAACAGTTGTTGAGAACTAATAGTTTGAATTTGCTCAGTTTCTTGATAACCTTGAACAATTATGACATATTCACCCCGTGGTTGATGTTCTGTTAAATAACTTTGTACTTCACCTAAAGTCCCGCGCAAAAAAGCTTCGTGGATTTTAGTTAATTCACGTGCTAAAGTTACTTGGCGTTCGGACCCTAAATATTGAATTAAAGTAGTAATCGTTTTGCGAATGCGATAAGGTGATTCATACAAGATAAAAGTCGCTGTCAATTGTTGCAATTGTCTTAAAGCTTGTTGTTGCAACTTCAACTTCCGCGGCAAAAAACCATAAAAATAAAACGGCTGCGGTGCTATTCCTGAAGCAATTAATGCTGTCAATGCCGCATTTGGTCCTGGCAAGGGGATTACTGTGATTTGGCGCTGAATACAAGCAGCAACTAATTCTTTACCAGGATCACTAATTGATGGCATCCCCGCATCACTAACCTGAGCAATATTCATTCCTGAGTTTAACTTTTCTAATAATTCTGGAATTCGCTGTTGAGTATTATGCTCGTGAAAGCTAATTTGCTTAGTTTGAATCTGAAAGTGATTTAATAATTTTTGTGTATTTCGAGTATCTTCGGCTGCTATTAAGTCCACCGATTGTAAGGTCTGCACTGCCCGTATACTCATATCGTCTAAATTACCAATTGGCGTTGGTACTAAATATAAACACCCCAACGGCTGGTTAGTAAAGCTTTGTCTTTCTACAATCACTTTGAATTTCGCTCCCCATAAATAACATCCAAGCAAAAAGCACATTCTTCATTGTTTTCCCGATGTGCACCATACAATACAGTACAAACATGGAATCCTTGTTCATATAATTTCTCTAAGGTTCGTCGAGCTTCAGGTAATTCGGGAGTTTTTTTGGCATCTAATTCCGCCAAGCGAGAGCGTAAGTGTTCATTTTCAATTTTTAATTCCGCATTCTCTTCTAAAACGTGAGAAATATCATCTTTCATTACCGCTAGCTCAGATGTTAAATCCTGCGCCACATCTTGCAAAGCGGCAAATTTTGCATAATAGTCTTTTTGTGCCATTGTTAACTTCCTTTGATAATTGAATCAGCTATTAAAGCTAGCTGTTCCAAACTATTTTCAAAACTGACATTGGCTTGCCATAACTTTTGTGCATGTAGAAATTGTTCAACTAGCCGCCGACTCTGGTGCCAAGTTGATTGTTGAGCTTGCTGTTGTAAATACTGAGAAAAGTACCATTCTAACAAACTCAAAAAAATTTGTTGTTGAATCCGATTTTCAATTACGGGCAAAATAGAAGCTGCCACTGCAATAAATGCTTGTTGTGGATTAGTAATCAACAACTTGAACCAAGACTGCGCTTGGGTTTTTAATTTAGTAAAATGTTCTGCATCTTCAGCAGCTACCAAATTTTCCAAATGTGCCTTATGAATTAAATCAATATCGGGCTGCGAGTAACCTTGACTGTGCAATTTTTGTGTTAATTGCTCATCTTGCCCAGCTGCTAGTCGAATAATTTGAACACGTGATAAAATTGTCGGTAAAAAATTATTGGTTGAATTGGCTAATAAAATTGTGGTTATTGCTCCTGCAGGCTCTTCTAAAAATTTTAACAAGCTGTTTTCAGCAGCCACTGTTAACTTCTCAGCACCCATGATTACACAAGCTCGATGAGCACTTTCTACACCTGTTTGCCCCATTTCTAGCTTGACACTTCGAATTTCGTCCACACCAATACTTTGCTTGTCGCTTTGGACTAATACCACATCCGGAAAATCATGTTGGGCAATCCGGCGACAATAATCACATTGCAGGCATGGATAACCGGCTTGAGGATTTTGGCAAAACAATGCCTGGCAAAACCATAATCCTAATTCATTAGTTTGAATTTGATTAGCACCCACAAAAAGATAAGAATGTGATACTCGCTGCGCAACAATCGTTTGTGCTAGTTCTTTAGTAATCTGTGCTTGTGTCGATACAATTGCTGTCATTAAAACCGAACCATCTTTTCTAAAGGTGCAATCAAAACAGTCGCTCCACCAACAACTACTTCAATCGGATGATTAGGCATTTCACCTAACATATTAGTTGCCATTGAACTAGTTGAAAATTCTTTACGTGTATGCGAATGTTCCTTAATAATAGTCAACACTTTATCTACTTGTTCATCTTCAATCCCTAATATGAGCGTCGAATTCCCGCTTTTTAAAAACCCGCCCGTGGTTGCTAAACGTGTTGAGCGAAATTGGGCTTTATTTAACGCCCTCGTTAGCTTATTGCAATCTTTATCTTGTACAAACGCAATCACTAGTTTCATGATTATTCTCCTAATTTAAACCTTTGCTTAATAATTCGCAAACATTCATCTTTTACTTGAGTCGGATCTTGTTGTGCATCAATGCTTACTATTCTTTGTGGAAATTGTTGCACTAATTGTTGATAAGCATCAGCCACTCGTTGATGAAAAACAAGTGTCTCTTTTTCCAAACGATCCACAGCTTGTGCCCGTGCTTGATTAATCCTTTGCAACCCAACTTTTGGAGGTACATCAAAATATAAAGTCAACTGGGGCAACAAATTATCAGTAGCAAATAAATTTAAATCCCAAATCTGCTTCATTCCAATTTCGCGTCCAGCCCCTTGATATGCTACGGAACTATCCACGTAACGATCACTAATCACAATCTTATTAGCGGCTAAGGCTGGCAAAATGACATCTACTAAGTGTTGGCGTCGTTGAGCGGCATATAAAAGTGCTTCTGTCCGACTATCCATACTAGTATTATCTACATTTAAAATAACTTGACGTATCTGCTCAGAAATTGAACTTCCTCCAGGTTCACGAGTTAAAATTACTTCTTTTTGGGATAATTGTTGTAATTGTGGGACTAACTTAGCAGCTGTTGTCGATTTTCCGGAACCATCAGGTCCTTCTAAAGAAATAAAAATACCAGACACATCAATGCCTACTTTCTAATTGAAATTTTAGTAAAAATTATGCAGCTTTTGATTTTAATTTACAAGTAAAGCCTCCTCTTAATTGTACTAAAAAAGCGACTTTAAAACAGGCCGCTTCGAAAAATATTTAGAATTATTAAAGTTATCTTGTTTGCTCTGAAACCCGTATCATCCATTACAATTCAGTTGAGGTGGTAATGATGAACACATATTTTGCAATTATCTTTCATAATCAGACGCAATATGGCTATGCAAATATTAAAATTACCAACCAGCTATTATCACTCAAAAAATATTTAGGTTTTCGGTGGAAACGTCCCATTCAAATTGATTTGTCCCAGATTGACCAAATAGAATCAAGAAATTTTTTAGGAGCTACTACTATTAACTTAAAATATCAAGACAAGACCTACATTTTATTTGAAAATGGTCTCGGTGTAAAAGAATATCTAACAGATAAACTATTAAAAACTTAATATATTTCAGATTTTCCTTCACGTCGCATTAATTCAACTGCTTCTGATTTAATATCAGCATGCTCATACAAAACGTGATAAATAGCTTCTGTAATCGGCATTTCAATATGCTGCTGATGAGCCAATTCATAGGCTGATTGGCAAGTTTTAACGCCTTCAATGACCATTCCCATATTTGCTACAACGTCAGCTAATTTTTTGCCTTGACCTAGTTGGTTACCTGCACGCCAATTGCGCGAATACACACTTGTACAAGTAACAATTAAATCCCCAACACCTGACAAACCAATAAAGGTTAATGGCTGAGCACCTAAAGCTACTCCCAGGCGTGAAATTTCAGCCAAACCACGAGTCATGAGTGCAGCTTTGGCATCGTCACCATAACCCAAGCCATGTAAGGCTCCAGCACCTAAGGCAATAATATTTTTAAATGCTGCCCCTAATTCCACTCCGATTAAATCAGTATTTGTATAAACTCGAAAATAGTCGTTCATGAATAACTGTTGAACTTGTTGAGCCGCAGCCAGATCCGTACTAGCAGCAGTAATCAAAGTTATATCTTTTTTGGCAACTTCTTCAGCATGACTAGGGCCAGAAAGAGCCACAATCCCACTTCGACAATCAAAAGGAATCACAAATGTTAAAATTTCAGAAATTCTTAGATGAGTTTTTTGTTCTAAGCCTTTGCTGGCATGCACAATCAAAGGATGCTGATGCAACTCTTGTAAAATCGGAACTACTTGTTGGGCAACTGAACGTATAGCTGATGTTGGCACTGTAAACAAGACTACATCTGCTTGGCGTAAAGTTTCCGTCAAATCTGTCGTTGCTTGTAATTGAGAAGGATATTGATAATTATTCAAGTAGTGCTGGTTAGTATGATGTTGGTTCATTTCATCAGCTTGCTCTTGATGACGAGTCCACAAACAAACTTTATGTCCATTTTGAACTAAAACACTAGCTAACACACTTCCCCAAGAACCGGCACCTAAAACCGCAATTTTATTCGTCATAATACTCCTTTGCACATTGCTTAAAATCTATCAATAAAAATATTTCATTGAGATGATTATAACATGAAATAATTTATTGCTGGCTAATTATTGTAATAATTTCTACCCTTATCTGGCTCAAATCATCATAATACCCATGCATTAATCAGAGCGAAAACATCCCAGTTCATGATCATTCACGATTCCACTAGCTTGTAGAAAAGAATAAATTGTAACCGGGCCAATGAATTGAAAATGACGTTGTCGTAAATTTTGACTAACAATAACTGCTAATGAATCAAATTTAGGAATCTCAAAATAGTGTGCATAATGATGTTTAATCACATGATAACCTGTAAAAGACCAAATATATTCGCTAAATTGGTTGTCGGGAAAATCATTAACAATTACTTGGGCATTATTGATAGTTGCTAAAATCTTACGCCGATTACGTACAATATCAGCATTATTCATTAGGTTCTCGATATCTTGCTGATTAAAATTAGCTACTTGAGCTGCTGAAAATTGTGCAAATGCCCGTCGAAAATGGTCGCGTTTATTTAAAATGATTTGCCAACTGAGCCCACTTTGAAATATTTCTAAAGTTAATAATTCAAATAATGCTTGCGTGGAAGTAGTCGGTGTTCCCCATTCCAAGTCATGATAAGTTTGCATTAATTGATTATCAGAGGGCACCCACTGACAACGGATTTTGGTTGATTCAATCATAATATTTCCTCAAATATTAAAAAGGACTGCAACAAGACCAGCTTGCTGCAATCCTCTTTGATCTTCTTAAATTTGTTGACGACCTTCGACAGCACGTTGGAGAGTCATTTGATCAGCATATTCGATATCAGCACCCACAGCCAATCCATGAGCTAATCGTGTTACTTTAATTTGCGCTGGTTTAATCAGTTTAGCTAAATACATAGCAGTGGCTTCTCCTTCAGGAGTAGCATTTGTCGCTACAATTACTTCTTTCACTTGTGAGTTATCCTTTAAGCGATGCAACAAATGCTTAATATTTAAATCATCAGGACCAACTCCATTGACTGGCGACAATACCCCACCTAAAACTTGATATAACCCCTGATAACCATGCATGTTTTCCATTGCCATAATATCTTTTGGTTGCTCCACAACCAGAATTTGCTCAGAGTTACGATGTGGATTACTGCAAATTTCACAAGGATTGGTATCCGTAATGTTGCCACAAATTGAACAATATTGTAATTTGGTTTTAACGGCTTTTAAGCTGCTGGCAAATTCTTGAACATCTTCATCATCCATATCAATTGTAAAAAATGCTAACCGAACTGCAGTTTTTTCACCAATCCCAGGTAATTTCATATATGAATCAATTAAATTAGCTACTGGTTTAGGATATTGCATTTAATTACCTCTTATAATTTTGGAGTATATTGACCTAATGTTTGTTGAGTTTGCTGCGCAATTTTGTCCATTGCATCATTAACAGCCATAATGATTAAATCTTGCAGCATTTCCGGATCATCTGGATCAATTGCTGCTGGTTTGATTTGGATATCTTTTAATTGATAATTACCGGTAAAGACGACTTTTACCATTTCATCGGCGGAATTGCCAATAAATTCAGTTTCATTTAATTGATCTTGTGCTTGTGACATTTGTTTTTGTAATTTTTGTGCTTGTTTGAGCATATTTTGCATATTACCAGGCATTTGTGCTTTCATAACTTACTCCTTAATCATCTTTCAATTCTATCAAATCTGGATCAAATAACTTTTTTGCTTCTGCTACTGCAGGATTTTGTGTTGAAGCAGGTTTTGCTTCCGAATGTTGAGCAGTAATATTATGATTTTGTAAAAAGTTTTGCCGAATTTGCGGCCAATCTTCCGCAGCAACAATCACAACATCAGCATCATTTTTAAGCAACTTGTCTATGTTATCTTTCAACATATCCAACATTTCTTGGTTGCTCATTACCCGCTCAAACCACATCGCATAATCAAAAGCTACTACGATACCCTCATTACTGGCAGCTACTGGTTTGGAAACTTTCATAACTGCTTTTTGAGTGACATTAAGCATACTCATCAGATCTGGCCAAATCTCACGGACTTGATTTAAGTCTTGGCGGGTTGCATTAGCTAAAATTTGATTAATTTTTTGTTGATCAACATGAATTTTTTTAGTACCAGGTTTTTGATGTTTAACCGGTGTTGTTTGTTTTTTGGTTGCTGTTTTAGATTGTATATTGTTATTAACCTTTTGCAATTGTGCCTTAAGAGAATCAATTTCTTGTTGCATAGATTGCAATTGACTATTATCAACAGTATTCGCAGCTACTGGTTGCCTTGACATAATTTCACAAAGTTTAACAGTTAATACTTCTAAATAAATCGTGGCATGGGTTGCATTGTGTAAATCTTGCTGCGTTTTAGAGGCGGCATCAATCATTTTATATAATTGGTCTTGACTAAATTGATCTTTAGCCTCCAAAACAGTAGTTGCCACTAACGAACGATCAAATTCATCCAGAAGCTGTTCATCAGTTTTAACAAGCAATAAATCGCGACATACTTCAATAATCGAATCCGTCAGTCGCATGGCGGAACGTCCACTAGTCAATAACTGATGTAAATTGTCTAAAGCTTGAGCAGCATCATGCTTGATAACTGCTTGTAAATAGTCTTCAAGTTGTTGTTTATCCAATGCTCCAGTTACTTGCAAGGCATTATTTAAAGTGAGCTGATCATTATTTAGCGATAGTGCTTGATCTAAAATACTTAACGCATCCCGCATTCCACCTTCGGCAGCTTGAGCAATTAAGCGCAATCCCTCTTCATCATAAGAAAGGTCTTTATCTTGCAGAATATACTCAAGCCGCTTCAAAATATCGCTGGCTTCAATTCTTCGAAAGTCAAACCGTTGTGTTCGGGAAATAATAGTTGCCGGAATTTTTTGCGGTTCTGTAGTTGCTAAAATAAATATCACTTTAGCTGGCGGTTCTTCTAACGTCTTCAACAAAGCATTAAAAGCACCCGTCGAAAGCATATGAACTTCATCAATAATATAAACTTTATATTCAGCACGGGTTGGTGCATACTTCACTTTATCACGAATATCACGAATTTGTTCAACTCCATTGTTAGAAGCAGCATCAATTTCAATTACATCATTTAAACTACCTTCAGTAATTGCCTGACAAATTTCACATTGATTACAAGGCTCACCATTTTGCGGATTTAAACAATTCACAGCTTTAGCTAAAATTTTGGAACAAGAAGTTTTTCCAGTACCTCGCGGACCAGTAAATAAATAAGCGTGACTTACTTGCTTAGTTGCCACAGCATTACGTAAAGTAGTTGTAATTGCTTCTTGACCGACAACATCACCAAAAGTCTGCGGCCGCCATACACGGTAAAGAGCTTGATAAGCCATTAAAAACTCCTTTCCCAAAATTGATACTTCTATTCTAATCCAAAGCGACAATTATGGTCAAAAATTTATCATTATAATAAAAAACTCCTAGCTAAAAAGCTAAGAGTATAAAAATTCATATCAAAAGGCACATGACGGAATCCTACTTAGTGCTGCTTTCTTCCGAACCTGACACGATTCGTAAGCCCACCATTGCCTCTGGCCTTACGGCAATAATAATATTAACCTATTTCTCCGTTTTTTGCAATAGTTAAGCTAACCTTTTAACCAGTTATTTAGCCTTCAATATTTTTAGCACCATGCCAGAATATTATGAATGTTTTCGATTAAGACGAATTGTGCGGAAGAAATCCGTCAACAAAGTTCCACATTCAGCAGCTAATACCCCGCCTTGAAAATCAGGATGGTGATTATAATCTAAGGTAAATAAATTAGTTAACGAACCGACTGAACCTGCTTTAGGATCACTTGCTCCAAAGATGACATCAGCAATACGACTATTAATAATCGCTCCTGCACACATTGCACAAGGTTCTAAAGTTACAAATAAGGAATGATGCTCCAACCGCCAGCTGCCAACTGATTTACAAGCTGACTCGATAGCCAAAATTTCTGCATGTGCAGTTGCACGCTGCTGAACTTCCCGTTGATTAAAGCCGGTAGCAATTATTTCTTTCGTTTGATTATCAACAATAATAGCCCCAATTGGTACTTCATCATCAATTAAAGCCTTTTGAGCAATTTTAATTGTAGAGTGCATATAATTTTCTAAATCTTGTGCGGTATATAATTCTTTAATTGTTGGTTTTAACACTTTTTAACACATAGTATCCTTTATCTCGTTTTATAACCTGAACATTTTCAAAAGTCTGCTGCATAATCTTCTTATAAGTTGGTGCTCCCTGCTTTTTTTGTACTACCAGCCACAATTGTCCTTCAAGTACTAGATGATTCTTAGCTTGCGTTATCATAGCATTGACTACTGCCTTACCAGCACGGATCGGTGGATTAGTATAGATTGCAGCATAAGTTTGTTGTTGTAGTTGCTGGTATATATCTGAGATTTGAATTTGGACATTAGTAATTCGATTCTCAGCAGCGTTGTTGCGTGCTAATTCTAATGCTCGTTCATTGACATCTGCCATCATAATCTGGCGTTGTGGTTGCTCTTTGGCTAATGTTAACCCGATAGGTCCATAGCCACATCCTAAATCTAAAAGATTTCCCGCAGGCAGCTTAGTAAAATCAATTGCACTAATAAGTGTGCGTGTCCCGAAATCCACAGTTTGTTTCGAAAATACACCATTATCAGTAGTCAACTGTAAAAGATGGCCTCTCAAATTAAAACTAAAAGTTCGTTCTTGATGTTGCGCAGTTGGTTGCGCTGTAAAGTACTGTTCCATTTAAGAAGTAATCCTTTCTTGTATTATTGTTTATTATAATACGCTTTAAGTACTAAAGCTAATGCAAGAAAACTATATTATGAGTAACTTGCTTCAATACTATGTAAGAAATTTTCTTTTTTAATTTAATAATTAATTATTAATATTTCTCTAAATACCGTTGACTTTTTTCGATAAGCATGATAAATTACTTTCAACAATTAAATAAAAATTAAAAGCGTTCATGAGAATTTCATTTTAACGATGTAGTCAGAGAGTTGTTGGTTGGTGAAAAACAATCTACTAGTCAAAGTGATGATCATCTCATAGCTATGCTGCTGAAATCTTTAGGTAGTATTGGTTACATCCATTATTGTGTTAATGTATTACTTAATTAGTGTACATGAGGTATTTTTAATTTTAAAAATACAAAATAAGGTGGTACCGTGTTTTTAACACCCTTAGCTATAGGCTAAGGGTGTTTTTTAATTATAAAATCAATCCAATTAAAGGTGGTGGTAACATTGGAAGTTCAGATTTCAAATTCAAATGATTCAAGTCAGATTATTATTTCGATACTAAAAATACTGTTTTCCTTGTTACTTCAAGGCCAAACAGACAATTAATTGGAGGATTATCTAATGAATACTTTAAAAATGAATGATTTAACAGAAAATGAAATGGCCGTAGCTGATAACTTATTCCATGCATATCAGAACCATCAGCCTCTACAACAAAATGATTACCAAGGATTTTTTCATGATGAAGATTCTGCTTATCGCGTACAATATCAGCTAACACAACAAAAAGAAGAAAAAGTCGGTGGTTATAAGGTTTCTTTAACCAGCGAGGAAACGCAAAAAATGTTTGATTCTGATTCACCACTTTATGGTGCGCAAGTAACAAGTCATTTTTTACAGTCACCTGCTCATTTTACGGCTAACCAACTAATGGATCCTTTAGCAGAAGTAGAGTTAATGTTTACTGCGCAAGAAGACTTATCGAGTACAGATTCATTAGCGGATTTAATGAAAAAAACAACCGTAGCACCAGCAGTCGAAGTCCCTGATTCCCGCTTTTCAGATTGGTTCCCAAGTTTATCCAAATATTTAGTCGTTGCCGATGCAGCTGTTGGTGGTTATGTAGTATACGGTCAAGAGACCCCCACTAACAAAATGTTTACTAACCCTGATGAGCTAACAAATGTAAAATGCCAATTGTTCCATGATGGCCAACACTTAAAAGATGGCGCTGCAACAGAAGTCTTAGGCAATCCTTTAAATTCTCTACAATGGTTAGTCCAAAAATTAGAAAGTCAAAATTTGAAACTAACCGCTGGACAGCGAGTTTCTAGTGGCACTTTCCTCCTCCCAGAGAAGCTTACTGCTGGTGAGTGGGAAGCTACATTTAATTGTGATTTAGGTGCTGTTAAGCTTACCGTTGATTAATATCATGGATATAAAAAAGTCATCCGAATTTAAATTCGGATGACTTTTTTATTTAATCATTATTTCAATGTAACAGTTGCGCCAACTTCTTCAAGTTTAGCTTTCATATCATCAGCATCTGCTTGAGAAACGCCTTCTTTAACAACTGAAGGAGCACCATCAACTAAAGCTTTAGAATCTTTCAAACCTAAGCCTGTGATATCCTTAACTGCCTTGATAACCTTAACTTTTTCTTGACCAATTTCTGTTAATTCAACATCAAATGAATCTTTTGCTTCAGCACCAGCATCGCCAGCACCACCAGCTACAGCAACAGGAGCAGCTGCAGAAACGTCAAATTCTTCTTCAATAGCCTTAACTAAGTCGTTTAAATCAGAAATGCTTGCTTCTTTTAATGATTCAATAATAGCATCTTTATCGAAAGCCATTTTAATTCCTCCAATGAAATTTAATTTAATTAAGCAGCAGAATCATCTGCTTCTTTCTTTTCAGCGATTGCTTTAACAGCATAAGCAAATTTGCGAACAGGTGATTGCAACATTGATGCCAATGTAGCCAAGAGTTCATCATGACTAGGCATATGTGCGTATTCGTTGATCTTGTCCAAAGTTTGAACTTGACCTTCGATCATACCACCCTTAATTTCCAAAACTTCAACAGTTTCAGCAAATTTAGCAATAATCTTTGCAGCAATAATTGGGTCTTCATAAGAAAAGGCCACTGCTGTAGGTCCAGCAAAAGTTTCATTCAAGCCTTCATAGCCTGCTTGTTTAGCAGCACGTTGAAGAATAGAATTCTTGACAACTTTCATCTCAACATCAGCATCATGCAATTGCCGCCGTAAGTCAGTAACTTGGGCAACACTTAAACCTAAATAATCAACCACAATAATTGATTCAGCACGTGACATTTTGTCAGCAACTGCATCAACTTGGGCCTGTTTAGCGTTAAGAACAGCGTCTTTCATTAAGTTTCACCTCCATAAATTTTTTCTACCTAAAATTAAAGGACATCGCGCCCTAAGACACAATGCCCTACTTGTTCAGCATCTAGCCTCGGCAGGATATTAAGGCTTACGCCACCTGAGTCTTAGGTAGTTTCTTATGATAAGTTATCATTAATTAAATAATTAGTCAACTGAAATTTTAATTCCAGGGCCAAATGTTGAAGTCAAGTTAACAGATTTAATATATTGACCTTTAGCTGTTGCAGGACGTGCTTTAACAACAACGTTGTTAAAGGCATTGAAGTTTTCAACTAATTTGTCAGTATCAAAAGACATCTTACCTAAAGGTGCATGAATCAACCCTTGAGCATCAGCCCGATAAGTTACTTGTCCAGCTTTAATATCTTTGACAGCTTTTTCAACATCCATAGTAACAGTACCGGTCTTAGGATTTGGCATTAATCCTTTAGGTCCTAAAATCCGACCTAAGCGGCCAACTTTAGCCATCATTTTTGGTGTGGCAACTACAACATCAAAATCTAACCAGCCATCAGTAACCTTGTCAACTAAGTCATCAGCACCAACAAAATCAGCACCAGCTGCTTCTGCTTGTTTAGCTTGTTCACCATCAGCAAAAACTACCACTCGTTGAGTTTTACCAGTACCATTAGGCAACACCATTGCGCCCCGAATTTGTTGATCTGCTTGTTTAGTATCGATATTCAAATTGTAAGCAACTTCGATAGTAGCATCAAAATTTGCATAATTAATCTTTTTTAGTAAATCAATTGCTTCTTGTGCTTCGTATACTTTGCTTGCATCTACTTGCTTAGCAGCTTCTAAATATTTTTTTCCATGTTTAGCCACGTTTAAGTTCCTCCTTGCGATTGTGGTCATAATGGGGCTTTGCCCCTCCCACTTGTTTAGAACGTAAGTTGAAATAGACTAATCTTCAACAGTAATACCCATACTCCGTGCTGTTCCAGCAACCATCTTCATAGCTGCTTCGACATCATTGGCATTTAAATCTTTCAACTTAGTTTCAGCGATTTCACGTACTTGATCTTGAGTAACCTTACCGACTTTTTCATCGCGTGGATTACCAGAACCCTTTTTTACGCCAGCTGCTTGCATTAACATCATTGCTGCAGGTGGTGTTTTAGTTACGAAATCAAAGGAGCGATCTTCATAAACTGTGATCACTACTGGAATAACAGTACCCTTTTGCTCAGCAGTACGAGCATTAAAATCTTTGGTAAATTCCACAATATTAATACCAGCTTGTCCTAAAGCAGGACCAACTGGAGGAGCTGGAGTTGCTGCTCCAGCAGGAATTTGCAATTTAACGACATTTGCAACTTTTTTAGCCACGGTACATACCTCCTTAAGTCCGTGATGTGGTCAAGATGGGAATCATGATTTTCCCTCCCACAGACATGCCAAATGGCATACTATGACAGTTTACCACTACCACGATAAATACTCAACTCTTACTAAATTTTTTGAACTAAATTATAGTCTAATTCTGTTTCTGTTAAACGACCAAACATATCAACTTCCACTTTGACTTTACCGTGTTCATCATCAGTTGAGGTGACTTTGCCTTCTAATCCCGCAAAAGCACCATCAACAATCTTAACTGTCTCACCAATAGTTAAATCAATATCATAATTAGTGTTTTGATCTCCCATATTATGAAGAATATGTTCAACTTCTTCTGGCAATAGCGGAGCTGGTTTACTACCAGCACCGTGGCTGCCAACAAAACCAGTCACACCTGGAGTATTACGGACTACAAACCATGATTCATCACTCATAATCATTTCAACTAAGACATAGCCTGGAAATGTTTTTTTCATTTCTGTTTTAGTTTTACCATTTTTGGTTTCAGTTTCTTCTTCTTGAGGAACAACCGCATCAAAAATATAATCTTCCATGCCCATCGAATGAGCCCTAGATTGTAAATTTTCTTTTACACGATTTTCATAACCTGAATAAGTATGCAAGACATACCACATTTTCTGTCCTTGTTCCGCCATTATGTTCTCCTTATTTTTGCAAATAAAAAAACCTCGTTTGCACGAAGTCTTACCAACACTTATAATATATCAAATTTTATAACCAACTACAAATTATTTATGTGTTACAAATAATGTAATTAGCTTTTGGAAAACCCAGTCACAAGCGCCCAAAAATAATGCATAACCAATTGAAGTTAAAATAACTGTTCCAGTATCATGACGATTTTCTTTAGCCGTCGGCCATTCGACTAATTTCATTTCTTGTACAACACTTTTTAAAAATTTCATTTTTTCATCCCTTTATCTAGTTTCCTGGTGCCATGTATGTTGTTGGCATTTGGAACAATACTTTTTCAAAATTAATCGTTTAGTGTGCTGAGGAGACACATTTGTTTTATAATTGTGTGCTCCACAAATGCTACACTCTAAAATAACTTTTTTAGTTGCCATATTTTCACCTAATCATTAGTCACTATACCTGACTGCCAATGTCCTGTCAAGACTAACTGCTGGCGACCTGCCGCAATTTAATCCGTGCTCGTTGAGCAGCTCGCATGACAGCCCGCTCAGAATATTTATTAGTTGTTTTCGAAGCAATACCCAACCAAGCTTTTAAAGAATATAACTCTAATGGCGATAAGTTCGCAACGTATTTCTGATAATCAAAAAGATTGATTTCACTATCATTAGCATAACTATTACTTAAATTCAATAAACATTTCATTTCTGGATCATTTTCTGCTAAAAATTCCATCGAAACGGCTTTAAAGTTTGATTGGCGTTTAACTGCCAATTGTTCACGTAAAAGATTAGCCGCTCGATGTTGCAACCGCAATTTAAAAAAACTGCCAAATTTGGAACCTTGGTGACCGTTAAAAATCAAACAAGTTTGATAACACACTAACCAAGCTTCTTGATACCAATCATCACGCTCAAACAAGGGAATGTGATAGAGTTGGCCATACTTTTCTACTAAAGGCTGATATTTTAAAAAAATATTTTTTAAAGCCTGTGATGAATTATCATTTTTCACTTGTGCTATCCAAGTCAAATCCTGCTCTAACAATTGTTGGTTCCCCATGAATTTTACTCCTGACGGATCAACAAACGATAGTTTAAAAATAGCACAAAAAATAGTTCTCATAAAGAGAACATTTGTTTAATTATTGGAGGGCAAAACAGGAATTTGCTGTTTCTGATTCCAAATTGAATAATCTAATTGTTGCGGTTTATCTAGTAAATTTATTTGATATTGTAACTGTAAAGGAGTATGGACATTTTGATTACGCCAAATCTCCATCCATGTACTTCGAGGAAATGTTGGCAATTTTTCTCGACGAACTGTCCAATTAGCAGCTAAATAGTCTAATAATTCTTGTGCTTGTTCAAAACGGGCAGTATTAGAAGATGCCTTGAGAATAACTAAAATCACTCGTCGATTTTGGATCTTCGCCGTCACAATCACGCCATATCCTGCTGCCTCACCGGTTCCAGTTTTCAAGCCATCCACTTGATACTTATCTGTCATGTATCGTGATTGAGTTAGCATTTCATTAGTATTTACAAAATCTTCGTTGCCAATTCTAATTTGCTTTTGTTGCGAAATTTTTACAACTTGGGGAAAACGTTGTAATAAAGCCTGCGTTACCCGCGCCAAGTCTTGAGCAGATAACTGATTCTCCAATACTTTGGCTTGCGGATTATTAGCAATGCTAGGATCAATATCAATTGGTAACCCGTTAGCATTAACTAATTGCGTACTCTTTAAATGTAATACTTTTGCATTTTGAACCATTTGCTGAACAAACTGTTCTTGATTGCCATATAAATACTGCCCTAAAACCATAACAGCATCATTGGCACTGGCAACAATGGTTGCACGCAACAATTCTTCAATTGAATACTTTTGTCCCACAATTAACTTTGCAGTGGATAAATTAGAGTGATTTTCAATTCCTGTAATTACTGACGTAGCCTCAATTTTGGTATTCAAAGTAATATGGCGTGCTGTTAATGTTTGATAAATTGTATAGACTGCTAATAATTTTGACAAGGAGGCTACTGGTAAAGTTTGTTGAGCTTGCTTTTGCCAAATAACTTGGCCGCTATCTTGATCAAGCAAAATGCCAGCATTAATCTTTTGACCAATGTTTGTGGAATCTATTTGTGCTAAAGAAGTTGGCACCGTGGGGCCCAAAAATTTTTGCCGTTGGGCTTGACGGCTAATTTTGATGAGCTGGCGTGCCGTTTTATGAATATTAAAAAGTGTTGGCCCTTGATGGCTTACTTGTTGAGCTTGTTGTTGACTCAACTTAAATTGTCCTTGATTAAAATGCTGTTGGGCTCTTTTTAAAGATGCAATCTGCTGATAATAAGTGTGTGCTTGCGCTTGTGGAGCGTGTTTAAAATACTCTTGAGCACGAGCAAGTTGGCCTTGGCGCACCCAATATTCACCCTTTTGAAAAGCAGAGTTTTTAGTAGAAAGCTTTTGACAGCCAGTCAAACAAAAAATCACGAAAACACTCATTAAGATTCGGATGATAATTGGTCGCGTAAATTTGCTAAACGTTCTAATTGATCTTCCCTCCAAGGATTATTGCGTTGTATACTTCGATCATGATGCTGCCGACTTTCTTGAGTTAATTGCCGATGCATATCTTGAATCCGCTTATAAAGTTCATAGGAAGGCAAGCGAATTGCCCCTCGAGAAAATATTGTCCATTGAACTGCCTGATCTGAAGTTACAACTGTAACTTGATTAGAAATAATATTTAATTTTTCACTCAAATTTTGAATATAAGTGTCAGCCGTAACATCCTCAGGAGTAAAAATAACATCTAAATCCCATTTAGTAAATTGCTCCTTGATTCCAGGAACATACATTGCATCAAAAACAACAATTATTTGACCTTCAAAAAAATTACGATAATTTGCTAAGGTATCTAACAACTGATCCCGAGCTTCTTCTAAGTGATCTTGTTTTTTTAATTTTGCCAGTTGCGGCCAAGTACCAATGACATTATATCCGTCAACAATTAAAATCTGATTTTTCATGGTAATTAACTTTCTCGACTAGTAAAAGCTTGATATAACAAGACCCCTGTTGCCACACTAGCATTTAAGCTTTGCACTTTTCCAATCATTGGAATGGTTAACACTTGATCAACTTGTTGTTTTACTAATGGTGATAGACCTTTGCCTTCATTACCAATCACTAAAGCAATCGCTCCACGTGCATTCCATTGACGATAGTCTGTTCCATTCATATCGGTCCCGAAAATCCAAATATTTTGTTCTTTTAATTGCTTGATTGTTTGAACCAGATTAGTAACTCGCGCAATTGGTAACCGTTCAATTGCCCCCGTGGAAGCCTTAGCTACCACTGAAGTTACACCTACAGCACGACGTTTAGGAATTATAATTCCATTGACTCCTACTGCATCAGCTGTACGTAAAATTGAGCCAAAATTGTGCGGATCATTAATATTATCTAATATCAAGAAAAAGGGCTCTTCATTTCGTCCACGTAAATCTTGTAGTAATTGAGCTAAATCTACATATTCAAAAGGGGTAACTGTTAAAACAATGCCTTGATGATTACCATGATTAGTTAATTCATCAAGTCGAGTTTTAGGAGTATCTTGAATCACTAAATGCTTTGCACGGGCTATTTTAACAATGGCAGCGATTTTTTCACTGTGCAGTCCCTTTTGTAAAAAAATTTTATTGACTTTTTGTGGTGCATTTTCTGCCTGTAAAATTGCTATTGTCGCATGATAACCAAAGATAATTTCTGCTTGGTTAGTATTATTGGAAATTGAATTCATTAGTTCGTCCTGCCTCTACTTGTTGAATACACCAGTCAGCCATTTCTTGAATCCGTTCAGCTTGACCGCTGATTTTTAAATAGCCAAATATGGCTTCAAAACCTGTCGATATATTGTAAGTTTGAACAGATGTGTTTTTAGCATGGGTGTTTGCTTTGGCATTACGCCCGCGACGAAAAATTTCATTTTCTGTTACTGTCCAAAAGTTATCTTTTTGCATTAAGGCAATCAAGGCCGCTTGTGCTTTTGCTGAAACAAAATGTGTTGCTCGTTTTTGTAATCTATTAACTTTAGTCAAACCACTATTCACCAAATAATCACGCACATATACCTCCCAAACTGCGTCACCAATATAAGCAAGGGTTAAGCCATTAAGTTGTTGATAGTCAATCATTTTTTGCGCCACCGCGTTCCTTGAGGAGTATCTTCGAGAATAATACCCATTTTTAAAAGTTGATCTCTTAAAGCATCACTTTCGGCAAAATTTTTCTGATCACGAGCAGCATCCCGTTTTTGAATTAAGGTCTCAATTTGGTGATTCAACTGTGGATTAGTTACAAATTCAATTCCAAAAATCTGTAATAATTCAGAAAATTTATCTAATAAATTATTAATATTTTTTTGATTAACCTGTTCTGCAGTTGCATATTGATTCATCAAACGCATTAATTCATAAATATCACTAAGGCCATTTTGAACATTAAAGTCATCATCCATATGTGCTATAAAATGTTGTTCGATAGCTTCTAACTGTGATTGAATTTGCGCATTAAATTCGTTAAAGTCATCATCTTGCAAACGAAAGCTTAAATTTTGGGCTGCAGTTTGTAAATGCTGTAAGTTACTTTGAGCTTCTTGCAAATTAGCATCTGAATATTGTATTGGACGCCGATACTGTGTCGAGGCCATAAACAACCGCAACACTTGGGCGTCCACTTGCTGCAATAATTCATGAACTGTAACAAAATTACCTAAAGATTTACTCATTTTTTCATTATCGCTGCCAATAGTGACAAAGCCATTATGCATCCAATACCGGACAAATTGTTGTCCAGTATGTGTTTCACTTTGGGCAATTTCATTTTCATGATGTGGGAAAACCAAATCTTCACCACCGCCATGAATATCAATTGTTTTTCCCAGATATTTAGTAGCCATGACCGAACATTCAATATGCCACCCTGGTCTTCCTTTACTCCAGGGTGAATCCCAAGAAATTTCATGGGTCGGTGCTTTTTTCCACAAAGCAAAATCAATGGGGTCTTCTTTTTTGAGAGTGTCCATATCATTGGTGCGCTGACTAGCACCCAATTCTAAATCATCGATATCTTGCCCTGATAATTGTCCGTAATAAGCAAATTTGCGGGCCCGATAATAAACATCCCCCGCACTTTCATACGCATAACCTTTAGAAATTAAATCCTCAATAAAACTAATAATGTCAGTCATATTCTCCGTTGCTCGTGGATTCAACGTTGCTGGCAGCACATTTAAAGCGGCCATATCTTCTTGATAAGCTGCAATATATTTATTCACAATTTGCTGAGGAGTTAACTCTTGTTCTCGGGCAGCTTTAATAATCTTATCATCAACATCCGTGAAATTAGAAACAAATTGTACTTGATATCCTCGATACTGTAAATAACGGCGAATGGTATCAAAAACAACCGCCGAACGTGCATTGCCAATATGAATATAATTATATACAGTGGGCCCACAAACATACATCGTCACTTGTGGTGCTTTTAAAGGCACAAATTCTTCTTTTTTACGAGTTAAAGTATTAAAAATTTTGAGCATGAAATACCTCCTTTGTGCTGAAAAAACACAGCTATGTCGAACTAATTCTTCACACGCTGTGTTTCTGAAATTAATTTTCTAATTGTTTAAGAGTTTCTGCAATATGCTGTTGTGTTTTTTCATAACCAAGAAGCTCAATAGCTTCACCAATTCCAGGTCCATGCATAGAACGAGTTGTAGCAATACGAATTGGCATATAGAGTTTACGGCCCTTAGCTCCCACTTCTTGGCGCGTTTGTTGAATAGCTTGCATAATTTGAGTTGCTGTAAAACGTGGCAACTTTTCAATTAAAGCTTGGAAGGCCTTTAAAGTTGGCTCAGCTTCATCTTTTTGAAGTTCGGCCATTGCTGCATCATCTAATTTATCTGGATCACTAAAGAATATTTGTGATAATTCGACAATTTGATTAGTATAACTCATTTGGTCTTTAAATAAAGCTACCAACGAGCGAACCCACTCAATTGTCTTTAAATCAGGATTTTCTGAAATCAATTGAGCTTGAATCAAATTAGCTAAGGATAAATCTGTAATGCGACTTAAATCAGCTGCTTTCACATACTGATTATTGACCCATTCTAACTTTTTCTGGTCAAAAGCTGCGGGTGATTTGCTCAAACGTTTTGGATCAAATTGTTTGATAAACTGCTTTTGCGTGAAAATTTCATCTTCGCCTACTGGTGACCACCCTAGTAAGGTAATGAAGTTAAACATTGCTTCAGGCAAATAGCCACGCTCACGATATTGTTCAATAAATTGAAGCACTGATTCGTCACGTTTGCTTAACTTTTTACCAGTTTCACTATTAATGATTAGCGTCATATGACCAAACTTGGGAGCTTCCCAACCTAAATAATCATAAATCATTAACTGCTTAGGGGTATTAGCGACATGATCATCACCACGTAAAACGTGCGTAATTTGCATTAAATGATCATCGACTACGACTGCAAAGTTGTAAGTTGGCATCCCATCACGTTTTTGGATAACCCAATCGCCACCAATGGTTTGGGATTCAAATTTAACTTGGCCTTTAACAATATCATCCCACTCAAAGACTTTGTTTTCTGGAACCTTAATTCTAATGACTGGTTTTAAACCTTGCTCTTGAGCAGCTTGTATTGCTTCTTGCTTTTGTTGTTCAGTCATTCCTGCATATTCATATTCGTAGTGTGGCATCTCGCCTCGAGCTTTTTGGGCTTCGCGGTCTTCTTGTAATTGCTCTTCAGTTTTATAAGATTCATAAGCTACACCATCATCCAGTAGCTGTTGGATATATTTTTGATAGATTTCACGTCGTTCTGATTGTCGGTAAGGTCCAAAGTCGCCACCTACATCTGGTCCTTCATCCCAATCAATCCCCAACCATTTCAAATTTTCTAATTGGCTTTGTTCACCACCAGCTACATTACGCTTAGTGTCAGTATCTTCAATTCTAATAACAAAGGTGCCATGATTATGGCGCGCAAATAGATAATTAAATAATGCTGTCCGTGCATTACCAATATGCAAATGTCCTGTTGGACTAGGTGCATAACGTACTCGAATTTGATTATCAGTCACAATTATTTCCTCTTTCTTCAAAAACTGTCTACTATACTAGCTTACCCGCTTCTGATAAAAAATCAACGCGTTAATGCTGGTTTTTAAAAACTTTTTTAATTGCATCATTAATCGTTCGGACACCCACAATTTCAATTGTGTAATGTTCATCATTACTAACTTCGTTATTGGCAGGAATATAAATCCTTTCAAAGCCTAATTTGGCAGCTTCTTTAATGCGTTGATCAATCAAATTAACTCGCCTAATCTCACCTGTCAAACCAATTTCTCCCACAAAACATTCATCGGCTGCTAAACCAAGATTCTTATAACTGGAAACAATCGCCATTGCCATTGCCAAATCAATCGCCGGCTCATCCAAACGGACCCCACCAGTGGCCTTTAAATAGGCATCTTGATTTTGTAATAAGATATTAGCCCGCTTTTCCAAAACAGCCATAATTACAGACACACGATTATGGTCCAAGCCAGTTGTTGTTCGTTTGGCTGTTCCATAAAGTGTTGGTGTAATTAATGATTGTAATTCTACTAAGATAGGACGGGTGCCTTCCATCGAAACCACTACCGCTGATCCAGTTGCGTTGGCTAATCTTTCTTCCAAAAAAACTTCTGAAGGGTTATCGACCTCAGTTAAACCTTCATTGTGCATTGCAAACATCCCAATTTCATTAGTCGAGCCAAAACGGTTTTTAACAGAACGTAAAATCCGATAATTATGATGCAAATCTCCTTCAAAATAGAGCACAGTATCGACCATATGTTCTAAAATTTTCGGACCCGCAATAGCCCCACCTTTAGTCACATGTCCGACTACAAAAACACTGATGCCTTGCTGTTTCGCAATGGTCATCAATAATGCTGTAACTGCTCTAATTTGAGCCACACTACCAATTGCTGATGATAAATCAGGAACGTTCATTGTTTGCACCGAATCAATAACCAAATAATCCGGCTTTTGCTCGTCAATGACCTGTTCAATCGCGCTCATATCAGTTTCGGGATAAATATAAAGATTATCGCCGCCAACATGCAGTCGATTAGCCCGCAATTTAATTTGGGAAGCACTTTCTTCACCTGAAACATACAAAACTTGCCCACCAGTTTGTTCTAATCTACCTGAAACTTGCAGCAAGAGTGTTGATTTTCCAATTCCAGGATCACCACCAATTAAAACCAAAGAACCCGGTACGACCCCGCCGCCCAGTACACGATCAAGTTCTTTCAACCCTGTATGGACTCTTTTTTCTTCATTAAAAGTGATTTCTGTTAATTTTTGAGGCTTGGCGATACTATGATGTAAAATGCTAGTACTGTTTTGCTTCGTACTTTTCGTTGGTTCTAATTCTTCGACGAGTTGATTCCAGGCTCCACAATTAGGACAACGTCCCAACATTCGTGGTGAAATATAACCACAATTTTGACATACATATCTTGACTTAACTTTGGCCACGTTTCCTCCTTAGTCTCCTGACGATCCAAAACCACCTAAGCGTTTTGCACCTTGTTGGTGATCATCAGCAGTTGTCAAATAATTTACAAAAATTCCCTGGCAAATACGGTCTCCCTTTTTAATCTGATAATCTTCTGAAAAAAAGTTCAACATTTGCACAAAAATTTCACCTTCATTATTAGTATTATTATAATAATCAGCATCAATTACACCTACTGAATTCGGTAGTATTAATCCCCTTTTTAAAGGACTGCTAGAGCGACTGACTAATAACAAGACTTCATCTTCAGGCATATAAGCTTTTAAACCCGTTGGGACTAAAACTGGTTTAAGATTTTGAGCAGTAGGCTGTGCCCCAGAATTCCAAATTGACGGTACTGTAAAATCTGCAGCAGCGGCAATATCATAACCAGCAGCAGCTTGGGTTTGACGCTGTGGTAAAGATAAATTTTGCTCTTGATAACGGGTAACAATTTCAAATCCACGTTTTTTCAACTAATTAACTCCTTAACTACGACATTAAAATTATATTGAGGTATGATTATTATAGCAAATAATTATAGGAGGCGATTGCGTTGCAACTAAATTTTGAACCTGGTCGATTTTATCATAATGATGCTGCAGACAATTTATTAGGGGAAATCACTTATACCCAAATTGATGATCAAACAATTAGTATTGATCATACCTTTGTCGCACCAAATTATCGGCATCATGGACTAGCTCGACAGTTATTGCAGGCAGTCTTAGATTTAGCTATTCAAAATCATTGGAAAATTGTTCCTGTCTGTCCCTATGCTAAAAAAGTTTTTCAACAGGAAGAAGATATCCAATATCTACTCAAAAATCCTATTCAAAATCAGGAGAATTAATTATGATGGACCAAAACGAATTAAAAAAAGCTGTAGGTATTAAATCCGTCGATTTTATCAAGCCGCAAATGACTGTTGGATTAGGTACAGGTTCCACAGTTTATTATATGGTAGAAGAACTAGGACGCCGCGTTCAAGCAGGGTTAAAAATCCAATGTGTTACAACCTCAACTAGAACTTGGGATCAAGCCGAGAAATTAGGAATTCCCTTAAAAAAATTAAATGATGTTGATCACATAGACTTAACCATTGATGGGGCCGATGAGATTGACCATAATTTTCAAGGCATTAAAGGTGGAGGTGGTGCTCACACCTATGAAAAGACGGTTGCATTAAATTCTCAACGCAATCTGTGGATTGTTGACCAATCCAAAATGGTCACAACTTTAGGCCAATTCCCTCTACCATTAGAAGTTAATCCTTTTGGTTGCCAGCAACTATTTCAACGATTAGAAAAAGAAGGACTAAAACCAGCATTTCGGATAGATAAACAAGGCAATAATTTATTAACTGACATGAAAAACTATATCATTGATTTACATTTAGGTCAGATTAAACATCCACATCTCTTAGCTGATTGGCTTGATCATCAAACTGGAATTATTGAGCATGGTCTCTTTTTAGATTTAGTGAATACTGTTGTTGTTGGTTGTGATGATGGTCCAAAAATTATTGAAAATATTCGTTAAATACTAGACTATTAACCAAATTTAAGATAAAGTTATTATTAAATTTCCTTAATTAAAGGAGGAACTTCATTAATGGTAAAAGCAATTGATGCAACAAGTTTACAAAAATTTGCAGCCGAGTTTGACAAAACTCCGGCAGCTAATGTCATTAAAAATAGTGTTGCCAATAATGGTATTTATAAATCTAGTACCACTTTAAAATCTAAAGTTTCTATGGATCCAACATTTTCGATTGAATTAGACACTGGAAAAGTCGCTGACCAAAAGCAATCTGGACTTTGTTGGGTTTTTGCAGCCTTGAATACATTACGTCATCCCATGCAAACCAAATTCAAAATTAAAGATTTTGAACTTTCTCAAGGTTATGTCTTCTTTTGGGATAAGTTAGAAAAGTCTAATTACTTCTATGAAAATGTCATTAAAACCGCTGATTTGCCAATTGGTGACCGTAAGGTTGATTTTTTAATGGCAACGCCTCAACAAGATGGTGGTCAATGGGACATGGTTTGCGGTTTATTTGAAAAATATGGTGTAGTCCCTAAAAGTGTGATGCCGGATACCGCTAGTCGCACTAACTCATCCGAATTAAATCAAGTTCTCAATCTAAAATTACGCAAAGATGCCGTCAAATTACGTCAATTAGTTAACGATGGTGTCCCTGAACATGATGTTGAAGCTCAAAAAGAACAAATGCTCAGCGAAGTCTATCGGATGCTAGTGTACGCCATTGGTGAACCTCCAACTCACTTTGACTGGTCATACCGTGATGATGACCATAACTTCCATCGTGAAAACAACATTACTCCACAAGCATTTTATCAAAAATATATTGATCTTAATTTACCTGAATATATTTCTACAATCAACGCTCCTACTCAAGATAAACCTTACAATCATGTTTATACAGTAGAATTACTTGGTAATGTTGTTGGTGGCCGGCAAGTACGTCATTTAAATTTGGACTTGGCATATTTTAAACAGGCTGCAGTTAAACAACTTCAAGCTGGCGAAGCAATCTGGTTCGGTAGTGATGTCGTACAAATGTCTGATCGTAAAGCTGGAATTATGGATACTGCTATTTACGATTTAGATGGACTCTTTAATATTGATTTTAGTATGACCAAAGCTCAACGCCTAGATTATGGTGAAAGTATGATGGATCATGCGATGGTTTTAACTGGAGTTGATTTGGATAACGAGGGACATCCTACCAAATGGAAAGTTGAAAATTCTTGGGGTGAAAAAGTCGGAACTAAAGGCTACTTTGTTATGAGTGATGCTTGGTTTGACCAATTTGTTTATCAATTAGTCATTAACAAAAAATATTTACCAGAAAATTTACAACAAGCTTACGATCAAGAAAAAGATTCACCAAAAGTTTTAGCTCCATGGGATCCCATGGGAGCTTTAGCTTAAAATTGAATTTTAAGATTTAAAAATAGTGTTTCTCAATGAAATCATCATTTTGAGGAACACTATTTTTGTTTATTCAAAAACTTGTTGATACAACGTTTTTGCAATGTTAATCGTATTATCTGTATAAGGATTATGGCGGTTGCTAAATAAAATTATTGCATTTTGGCCATTATTTGACATTACAAAAACTGTATCAAATCCTTGTTCTACTCCATGAGCGTAAAAATACTGATGCTGATCATCGTTATATACACCACCATTATAGCCATTATAATGATTGGTTGTTGGTACTTGGCGATAACGTCTAATAGCCGCACGATTAACAATTTTTCCTTGAACAATAGCAGCCTGTAACCGATAAAATTCTTTTACGTTAGAGTACAACTGCCCAGCGCCCACTTCAAAATTTAATAATTGCGTATTCAAGGTTAAAGGTAATGTATAGTTGGCAGGTCGTTTTTGGACATCATAGGCTGTTGTATGTTGAGAATTAAATTCATAATTATCATCGACATTAGTATTCTTTAAATGTAATGGTTTTTTAAAATAATGATTAAATAGTTCTTGATAGGAACAGTGATTCACTTTCACTAAAATGCGTGCTAACAAAATGTAATTAACATCACTATAATGCCAACGATTAACATAACTTTTGTCAAAATGAGTATGACGATTGAGATAATTATCCAATCGGCGTCCTGCAAGCTTAGTTGGCACTTTATTGGGCAAAACTAGTCCTGATTGCATTTGCATTAAATGATTTAAAGTCAAATTAGCACTATAGGGAATATCAGGAAAATATTTTTGCAATGAATCAGTCATTTTTAATTTATGTTGCGCTTGCGCCTTAATAAGTAAAGTTGCTGTTAAAGATTTTTCTAGCGAGGCTAATTGATACACAGACTTGGGACCATTCAAACGACCTTGTTCATAATCAGCATATCCTAAATATTGTTGTACCCAGGGAAGCCCTTTTTTAACTATTAATAAACTGCCACTAAATTCATTAGTTTTTAATAAGTTTTTGATAGCACTTGGTGTCTTATTAGCTGCTTGGGCTGTTACATGAGGCGAACCTAAAAACAAAACACTCCAAATAACTAATAAAGAAGCTAGTAGTTTACGTTTTTTACACATAATCAAATCCTCAATTTTATCTGAACTTTATAATAGCATTATTTTACTCAAAGAACAGCACCCGAACTTAGTTTTTTCTGCTATAATGCAATATGAAACTAAGCATTATATTGCATTTAATGTGTGAATGTGTTAAATATATCAACATTGATAACAAAGAGAGTAAGAGTAAAATGAAAATGCAAAATTCTTTAGATTCTAAAAAGAATCTTCACAATAAAATGTCTTTTGCTGGCATTTTAGTTGCCTTAGGAGTTGTTTACGGTGATATTGGGACTTCCCCGATGTATACCATGTCATCTTTGGTAGCAGGCAACGGTGGTTTAGCTCATATTTCGACGGATTTTATTTTAGGTAGTGTTTCTTTGATTTTTTGGACTTTGACTATTATTACAACTACTAAGTATGTCTTAATTGCTTTGAGAGCTGATAATAACGGTGAAGGTGGCATTTTTGCGTTGTACACATTAGTCCGCAAAAAAGCCAAATGGTTAATCGTTCCTGCAATGATTGGTGGAGCCACTTTTCTTTCTGATGGGATGATGACCCCTGCTGTCACGGTAACTACTGCTGTGGAAGGACTTAAGGGATTAGAAATTAATCACCACATTTTGATTAATAGTCAACACACTGTTGTAATCGTTACTATTGTCATTTTGTCAGTGCTTTTTTTCATTCAGCGCTTTGGAACTGAGGCTTTAGGACGTGCATTTGGTCCTGTTATGATGGTTTGGTTTACTAGTTTGGCTGTTGCTGGATTATATCGGCTTGCTGGAGATTGGAGTTTTTTACGTGCATTAAATCCGTATTATGCTATCAAAACTCTCTTCAGTACTGAAAATAAAAACGGTATTTTTATTTTGGGTAGTATTTTTCTGGCTACTACAGGGGCAGAAGCCTTATATTCTGATATGGGTCATGTTGGACGCAATAATATTTATGGTAGTTGGCCATATGTAAAGATTTGTCTTCTGATTAACTATTTGGGGCAAGCTGTTTGGCTGAACCAAGTTAAAGGCTTACCTGCTTATCAAAATATTCAGTCTCTGAATCCTTTTTTTGAAATGGTTCCTGCTCAATTTCGTTTAGCGATGACTATCATTGCTACCTTGGCAGCGATAATTGCTTCTCAAGCTCTTATCTCTGGTTCTTATACCTTGGTATCTGAAGCTACTAAATTAAAATTATTACCTCGTTTACGAATGATTTATCCAACGAATTTTAAAGGACAATTATACATTCCTGCGGTTAATAACATTATTTGGGTATTATGTATTTCTATTGTCTTATATTTTGAAACTTCAGAGCGGATGGCTGGAGCTTACGGACTGGTTATTACAATCACAATGTTAATGACAACCGTTCTTTTAAATGCTTGGTTATCAACAACTAAACATAATCCATTTTTCTCCAAAATTATTATTGCCTTTTTCCTTGCTATTGAATCTATCTTCTTAATTTCCAATAGTGTTAAATTCTTTGAAGGTGGATATGTTACCTTTACGATTGCCTGCATTTTAATTATGATTATGATTATTTGGCAATACGGTGAATTACTGAAAAACGACAACACTTTTCATCGTGAATATGTATCTTTGCTGGCATACAAAAAACAACTTAAAGAACTTAGTGAAGATGATTCTATGCCTCTTTATACTACTAATTTAGTTTATCTAACTAAAATTCATGATGGTTATAAAGTTAAAAAAGATATTCTTTATTCCATTTTAGATAAGCGACCTAAACGAGCCAAAGTTTACTGGTTTGTTACGGTGAATGTTACTGACAAACCTTATACCACGGCATATAGTGTTGATACCTTTGGTACTGATTACATGGTGAATGTCCAACTTTATCTTGGTTTTCGGATGGAACAAAAAGTTAATTTCTTTTTACGCCAAATTGTTAATGAAATGATGATTAAAGGCGAATTACCACGACAACCACAAACTTATACTACGATTCCTGATCGCAGTGTTGGAGACTTTTCCTTTGTTTTAATCCAGGAAGTCCTATCTCCAGATACGCAATTAGATAACCTTAAGAAAAATATTATTCAAGCGCGTTTATGGATGCAACGCTATACAGTTGCACCAGCTACTTGGTTTGGACTATCTTATAGTGATGTTGTCGTTGAACGTGTTCCACTAACCTTGGGACAATTAAGATCTGATAAACTGCGATTAGTCCAACGTGATCCGCTAATTAAATATGATGACGTTGAAAATACAGATGAAGACGAAGAATAATTAATTAAATTTAAAGAGAGCTTTGACAATTTGTCAAAGCTCTCTTTTTTGGATGCCAATGTTATTATTGAAGAATGGTTTTATTAAGAATGTTTAAACGTTTATCAAATTGATAAATAATTGGTTGTGCATTCCCCACTTCCACTCCATCAATATCTTGATCACTAATATCTTCCAGATACTTAATCAAAGCCCGCAAAGTACTGCCGTGAGCGACGATTAGCTGATTCTTACCAGCCAACAGTTGTGGTGCTACCTGATCTTGAAAGTATGGTACGGTTCGCTTTAATGCCATTGCTAGACTTTCAGATGCTGGCAAAATACTTTGAGGATAATTATGATATGCGCGCAAATGTGTATCAACTTGTTTTAACTTGGGAGGAACACTGTCATAACTACGCCGCCACAAAGCCACCTGCTCTACGCCATATTTTTGACGGGTAAAATCTTTATTTAATCCCCGTAAAGCCCCATAATGACGTTCATTTAAGCGCCATGATTTATAAATAGGGATATCCAAAACTCCACACTGCTCTTGAATGATATAAGCTGTAATAATAGCTCGTTGTAAAACTGACGTATGTACAGCCAAAAAGTCAATCTGGGCTTGCGCCAGCAATTGTCCTGCTTGGACAGCTTGTTGGCGTCCCTTTTTAGTTAAGGCAACATCAGACCAACCAGTATATTCATTTTTAGCGTTTGCCACACTTTGTCCATGTCGTACTAAAATTAATTTTACCATTTTCTTACCTACTTAAAATATCCGCGTAACTAGATTCATTAAAATCGGTACCACGATTAAACTTAATACCGTGGTCGTTGTAACCATTACTGCTGCATAATCCGAGTCTGCATTATAGAGTTTGGCCACAACTGGCGCATTGGTCATTACTGGCATAGCTGATTGAATTACAAATACTTCCTTCATAATATCAGGAACATGTGCCGCATAGACTAAGACGAATGTTAATAACGGCGCCAAAATAAAGCGTCCAAAACAGATACCAAACATATCTCTGGAAAAATGAATATTACGAATCCCTACTTGGGCTAATTTCATCCCAATAAAAAACATTGATAATGGAATAGTTAGACTACCGATATATTTAGTATCTGTTAAAATGAAGTTTGGTAACTTAATATTTAATAATACTAATACAACTCCGAACATAAATCCTAATAAAGGCGGTGAAAAAATTTTCTTAAAAATAGCTAGTAAACTCATACGTTCTTTGGAATCACCATCACGTCTAATCAAATAGACACCTAATGTCCAAAAAAAGGTAGTATTAGCCATGTAATAAATTAAAACGTAAGGTATACTGGCTTTTCCAAAGAGAGCCATATTAACTGGCAATCCTACAAAAACAGTATTAGAATTAGAAAACATAGACTTAAATAAGCCATAATGTTCCGGATTAATCCGCAATAAATACTGAAAACCATAAGACGCAATAAATAAAATAGTCATCGATAAAATCGGAAATTTCAAATCAGGAAAAATCTGAAAAAGTTCATTTCGCGAAAATTTAGAAGTGATAGTATTAATCATGTAGCAAGGAAGGGCAATTTGTGTAACCAACTTAGAAGTTACTCGACTATAACGTTCATCAAACCAACCGATTTGTGTGAGCGCATAGCCAATCAGAATCATTACTAAAATAATTAAAACGCCACTAATACTATGAAATAACACACTACAAAACCTCGATTATTCAGTCTTTTCTTTATGTTAACATTAATTGAACCTTTTTTCAGAAAAATTATTCTATATTAAGTAAAAATACAATTTGGAGAACTATTATGCATCTAATGAAAAAACTTTGGATTACTTTAAAAGCTAAAATTCATAACAACGCCTATTTATTATCGATTCTCATAGGTTTGTTTACCACAGTCATTGTTTTAACATATGTAATTGTGAATGTTGTATGGATTAATGGTGAAGTCCGGGGACGTTCCATGCAGCCCAATTTTTATAATGGTGATCGAGTTTTCGCTGCGCCGAACGCTGATATTCATCGTGGTGATATTATTATTATCGATCCTCCTGGGTCCGTTGAAAATAAGCCCTTTATTAAACGTGTGATTGGTTTGCCAGGAGACACTATTACCTCTAAAAATGATGTTACCTATATTAACGGCCATGCTATTAATGAACCTTATTTAGATCCTTACAAGGCCAAATTAAAGTCTGGGCAATTATTGACACCGGATTTTAGTTTACAAAAGTCTTTTGGTACCAAAAAAGTCCCCCGCCATTCTTATTTCGTGTTAGGGGATAATCGCCATCAATCTGTTGATAGTCGTGTTTTTGGCTTTGTGTCTCATGATCGTGTTATCGGCGTCGTTAAAATGCGCTTCTGGCCATTAAATCGAATCACTTTTTATTAATTTTTATGATGATAGACTAAATTTTCATTCAATCCACGTTGACACTCAGCTTGCAATGTAACATGGTTGATGCCATATTGTTCTTTTAATAATTGCTCAACTTTTTGATAGATAGCTTCTAATTGTGCCATTGTTTCGGTTGATTGGACATTAATATGAGCATCAAAGGCAATTAAATGTTCATCAAGGCGCCAAAGATGAACGTGATGAACATTAACAATTTCTGGAATTTGAAGCATGGTTTGTTGTAATTGTTGCAAATCAATATTAGGACTGGCTTCCATTAAGATAGAAACAGTCTGCTTGATGACACTGTATGATTCTTTCATAATCCAAGCAGCTGTTAATAATGTTAATACTGGATCTGCCCAAAACCAATTAAAATATTTAATCAATAACGCTGCTACAATGACTCCTAAAGAAGATAACGTATCTGCAGCCATATGTAAAAAAGTAGCCTTAATATTCAAATTGTGATGAGAATCAGCTTCCATTAATAACATAGAAAGCAAATTAGCAATTAACCCAACAATAGAAACAAGCAGCATAATACCACTATTAATTTTTTGGGGATGACCCAAACGTCGAATTCCTTCAAATATCAAAATGATAGTAATAGCAATTAAAATTGCCGAGTTAACAAACGCTGCTAGAATTTCTGCACGTTGATAACCAAATGTCTGGCGCTCATTACTATCCTTTTTACTAATGAGATGTGCAACAAAAGATAAAACTACTGACAAAGTATCTTCCATGTTATGAAATGCATCTGAAATTAATCCTAAACTTCCCGATAGAATGCCACCAATAAATTCAACAATTGTAATTGTCGCATTTAAAATTGTCACGCCTGCAAACTTAGTATCAGACAAGTTACCTGCTTGATGATGTTCAGCCATGTTTTAGCCTCCTAATAAAGATGATTTTAGGATAACCTAACATTTAATGCAATATAAATATGAAAATACAAAAAAAGATTGAAGTTAAGTTCAATCCTGCTTTAAATTTAATTTTTATTTTTCTATTATTAAAAGTTTAATGAATTGATTTTACTGCTACTTTGATAGGTCGATGTAGATCCAAAGTATCATGATAATTAGTTTGAACAAATTGCTTCATATGAGCAGCAGCTTCACGCTTAGAAACATTATGGCAAATTCTTTTAGTGACAACCTGCTCACCACTAACCATATTAAATATTCCAACTACTTCGTAATCACACAAACGACGATTAGCAAATAACATGATTTTATTCCTCCATCAATTCAACAATTCAATTTCTGCAACCAGACTGTTATATCACTTTTATTAAATAAATTCAACTACTCTTCTAAAACATTTGTTAAAATTTAGTGTTGATTTGCCTCTTGGTCTTTAATTAAGCAGCAAAATTGTATAATATTAATATAAGGTGAGGAGGTCACGACATGCCAAAGCAAAATAACCGTGGGCATCATCGTTTTAAGACACGGAAGGAAAATATCAACAATCAGTCAGTTCAAAATCCAGTGCAACAACCACAAGTTCCACCTCAAAATGGAGAAAGAACTAACAATAATCAGTTCAATCAAGCTCCAGTTGCTCCTAATTTTCAGCCAGATTATCAGCAGCGTAATCAACAACCACGTACAAATAATAGAACTCAACCTGTACCAAAACAGCAATTTTCCCAAACAACTAACCCCCAGAAAACTAATTCCAATTCTAATTATAGAGGGAATTTTAGTACACAACCACGGCCAGCACAAACTCAAACGACTATTGCCGTCCCCCAAATCAATCCAAAACAATCAAATTTTAAATCCAACCAAAAGCCAGCTTATCCAACTAATAAGCAGCCCCAATTTACATCCCCTTCAGATCAGCAACAAAATGACCTTGAACGAAATGTTAAAAACAAGCCAATAAAATTTTGGAAACGACCTGTTGTTTGGATTATAATTGCAATCATTGCAGTTGCAGCTATCGGTCTGAGTCTTTACTTATGGTTGCAGCCTGCTAAAAAAGCTACTGCTTCTCATAGTCCCCTTAAGACTGAAAAAATAACAGATTCACCCGATAAAGCTTTAAAATCAAAAAAACGCCAGCATCCTGCTAAAGATGTTGAGAAACAGCAAAAAAGCTTACAGGCAACTCAAAAAGCTGTGCAGCCGAAAGCTCGCGATTGGAAAAATTCTGGTTCTTATGATGATATGAAATATGATTCTGATGATTTTACTATTCAACTAAATAATTCTTCCGATGGTGTTAAATTAATACCTGATAGTAGTAATAAACCTGCTTTATTTATTGAATATACTTTTACCAATAAAAGTAAACAACCGCTAAAACCATCTGATATAGTTAGTCAGGATTTACAACTAAAACAAAATGACCAGCTCTTATCGGCAGCTACTCCCGCAAGTGATAATCATGACGCTCAGGATAAGTTAAACGCAGCCCAACAAGAAGTAGCTCCTGGACAAAAAATTGATACCGCGATGATGTATGCAATTGGTGATACTAAGAGTACTATTTCCATGTATTTCATGGATTTAAAAACACATCAATTATTGAATACTAATCAACCTTTCAAGCTATAAAAATTTACGATAAAAAGTGCTAATCAGCAATTACTTGTTGATTAGCACTTTTTAGTTATTTTCTTGTTGCACAATATCTAATAAATCGTGTGGATTTTGTAATTGATAGTTTGCCTGAGTAAATTCAGAATGGATTTTGGCACCCCAAGTTGCTAAAGCAAATCTAGCTCCTGCTTGTTGTCCACTAAGTAAATCATAAACAGCATCTCCCACATAAATTGCAGTCTTAGGATTAACTTGTAAATTTTCTAGACCCTTTAAAACTGGTTCAGGATTAGGCTTATGTTTAGTTGTATCAGAAGCAGTTACAATCGTTTGAAAATACTGATTCAACCCAAAAGGTTTGACTTCATCATCAAATTCAGATTGCGTTTTAGAAGTTACGATGCCCATTTTTATACCCTTTTTTTGCAAGCCCCTCAATAAATCGATAATACCTGGGAAAATTTTCACCGACTGAAAATTAATTTTCATTTGCTCTTCCCAACTAGTTAAAATGGCTGCAATTTCTTGAGGAGAATCTGCAAAATCAGCCACAGCTTTTTCTCCAGGAATTCCTAAAGTATAGAATAAATCTTCACTAGCCACAGTTAAATTTTTTTGCTCTTTTAAGGCGTGCTGCAAGCCAGCCAAGACTTGTTTTTCTGTGTCCAACAAAGTGCCATCAATATCGAATAAAACTGCTTCAATCATTAACTTTCCTCCATAATAGTTTTGCTTTATTTAGTGTATCATTAATTATGGTAAAATCGTTGAATTACTTTTAGATTACGATAACCCTTCGAATTAATAAGTATAAATTTATTAGTAACTTTTTACATATATAAAAAATACCAACCAAGAATATATTTTCTTGATTGGTATTTTGATTAAACTTAAATTAACGCTTTTTGGCTTGATAATCGCGACTATAATCATCCACAGCTTTAATGGCCGCAAAGACATCATTAGGAGTAATTGTCCCCGGCATCCGATTCATAGTGTCGTCTTTAGAACACGCTTGTTGTGCAACTTTCATTAAATCTTCGTCACTAACTTGATCTAGATTCATCTCGGCTAAAGTAGTTGGTAATCCTAACTCTAAATCAAATTTCAAGAATTTTTCAAAACGTTGATAATCACTACCGTTAAGAATTAATTCTACCAATGTACCATAAGCAACCTTTTGGCCATGAGACAATTTGTGAATATCGCCCTTAAGAGCCGTAAAGCCATCATGGATAGCATGTGCTGCTGCTAACCCACCACTTTCAAAACCTAAACCGCTCAAGAGTGTATTAGCTTCAATAACTCGATTCAATGCTTCTGTCGTTACATGCGCCTTATTAGCAGCAATAGCTAACTGTGCATATTGGAATAAAGTATCTTCACAGGCTTGACCAATTGCTTTGGCTGCAAGTGTTTGTTTGCCCGCAACCATATTATCAGTTTGTGCTTGACGAACATCAGTTGCTTCAACATTAGTGGCCAAGGCATCAGCGATTCCAGAAATCAATAATGCTACGGGAGCGCCTGCAATAACTTTGGTATCTAACAAGACAATTTGCGGATTTTCATTGTAAAAACGATAATGATCAAATTGGCCATCATCAGTATAAATTACTGAGAGCCGCGAACAGGGAGCATCAGTAGAAGCAATAGTAGGAGCGCTCACAACGGTAATCTTAAAATTATCCCCAACTGCTTTTGCAGTATCGATTGTTTTGCCACCACCAAGGCCAATAATAATCTCACTTTGTTCTTTTTGGACTATCTCAGAAATTCGCTTAATCTCTAACTCTGAAGCTTCACCATTAAAAACAACAATTTTAACAGTAAAATTATTATCTAACAAATAATCATTTAATTTATTACCAACAATTTTCAAAACGCTTTCATCGGCAAGTAACAAAATACTTTTTCCATGCTTTTCCAAATACTGAGCGCTATTAAATAATTCGCCCTCTCCTTGAATATAAGTACTGGGACTTGTAAATATTTTTGTCATAAAATTCTCCTAATATACAAATATCATTCAGCCAATTAATTGTTGGTCTTGTCTAATAACAATTAGATAAATGATTGCCAATAAAACTAAAAAGAGTCCACTTGATGTAAGCTCTAACTATTATTAACCTTCTTTTCTGTTTATTTGGATACCCTTTCATTTATTATAACGCAATGCGATTTAATATTGGTTAAATAACAATTATTCCTTATCTAAAAAATCCTATCACAAAGTAAATAATTACACTTTGTGATAGGATTTTGGAAACCTAAACAGGCATTATTAATTTACCAGGTTTTCATTGACTAGTCACTAATTTTATTAAATTGTTTTTTGGAAATTATTTAACTGTTCCATATCTGTTGTTTCAATCACAAAATCTAATTGAGCATTATTAGCAGCATGTGCACGTTGAACAGCTTTAGGCAATGGCAAAACACCATTTTGCACACAAAATTGAATAGCTAATTGAGCCAAACTGACACCATACTTCTTGGCCAAATGTTGTAATTGCTGATTATTTAGCAATTCACCTGTGGCTAGAGGTGAATAAGCTTCAACTAACATCCCGTATGCCTGGGAAAATTCTGTTATTTCATTTTCCGTATTGCCAATAAAATAACGAATTTGGTTAACCATTGGTTTAATTTGAGCCACATCCAAAATATTTTGTAAATCATGAACATTAAAATTGGAAACTCCAATTGCTTTCACGCGTCTTGAAGCGTAAATTTCTTCCATTGCTTGCCAAACTTCACGATTTTGCTGATCATAATTAGCCCCTTTTTGGGCCCAAGGCCAAGGTGCATGAATCAAATAAAGATCTAAATAATCTAATTGTAAATTAGCCATTGTAGTTTCAAAATCTTGTAATGCTTGATCATAAGATTTCGTTTTCGCGGGTAGTTTTGAAGTGATGAATATTTCTTCTCGTTTTATATTGGACTCTTGAATACCAGCACCTACTTCTTGTTCATTTTGATAAACTAAGGCTGTATCAATATGGCGATAACCTAAATCCAAGGCATTAAAACGGCCTTTTGCGCCAAATTAGCCGGTATTTGCCAAGTTCCAAAACCAATCTTGGGAATTTGTAGGTCATTACTTAATGTATAAGTATCTGTCAACTTAGTCATAACTTTTATTCTCCTTTGTAGTGTTTCTTGCTGTTAGACGGCATTTCATCTATAACTTGAAGTAAATCTTTATTCATTATCAATCTTTTAATTTATATTTGTCAGTAATTAGTATTATTCGTTTGCTTTTAAAGCTGTAATCATGCTCAGTGCTTGTAATTTTTTATGTGTTATCACTAATACAATCATCAAAAAGATTAATGTCATTATTATCGCAAAAAGATAGCCTGATAGAGGAATCAGCAGTGGAAAAGTCACCTCACTGGAAGAAGCCATTGTTACAATAAATTGCGTTAAAATATGCCCCACACCTATACCTAAAATAATTCCTACAATTGTAAAAATGATATTTTCTTCGGCAATCGTCATTGTCACTTCGCGATTATAAAAGCCTAACACTTTCATCGTGGCTAATTCTCGTTGTCTTTCTGAAATATTAATATTAGTTAAATTAAACAACACTACAAAAGCTAAAATTCCAGAAAGTACAATAAAAATCAAAACTATTGGTTGTAAATTAGTATTGCCTGCCGTTTGTTGTTTTATTTGTGCTTGGAAAAAAGTAGTTGTCATGACTTGCCCGCTTGCTTGCAAATGTTGAATGAATTGCTTTCGTTGTTTAGATGTTAAAGAAGCCGTTTTTAACAAAAAAGCATTTGGCTGACATTTTTGGTGTGTTTGTTTATTTAAATACTTTTGTTTCACAAAAATATTATTGCCTAAATAATTTTTGACTATTCCAGCAATTTTTAAAGATACCTTTTGGCCATTATTATTTCGAAAAGTTATTATTTGTCCGCTTTTTATTTTTTGATTACGAGCTAATCCTTGCGTAATGAGCGCCCCTTGAGTAGGTATTTGCATTCGAGATTGAGAACCAATTTTGAGCAACGTAAAATATTTATCTAATTGTTGCCGCTGCCCAACTGCATATAAGGTTACTGGCTGATGTCGAACTTGAATGGATTGCAAATAAACTGGCATTTGATCTTTGATATGCGTTTCAGTGCTCATCGCATCTCTAATAGGACTAGTTAAAGTGAGTTTTGTTTGTGGTTTTAAAGTAACAATTGCCTGATAATGTTCTACTTGCCTGAATTGCGTTGATGCAACTTTGCCAACTGAATCACGCAAGCCAAATCCAGCCACCATTAATCCTGTACATCCAGCCACTCCCACAATAGTTAAAATCATTCGTGCTTTGTAACGGAACAGATTGCGGTAAATTCTTTTTTGATTAAAGCTGAATTGATGCCATACTTTGGTCATTCGTTCCAAAAAAATTCTTTTGCCGGTTGGTGGTGTGGGGGGTAATAAAAGTGTCACTGGTTTTTGCTGCAAATCAATTATTAAAATATAAGTTGTCGCACCTAATGTCGCAATTAGTGCTTCACCAATTGCCTCTAAAATTGGTGTTATCCAAAAATGAGTCGGATAACTAGGGAAAATATAAGTTGAGCTTAAAATTTGATAAACAATTGGGGGTAATAATTTAGTACCGGCTAATATTCCTACCACAGTAGCTATAAAAACTGTCAAAAACGCATATAATAGATACTTTTGTGCAATTTCATAATTACGATAACCTATCGCTTTTAAAATACCAATTTCTTGTCGATTTTCTTCTACCATGCGAGTAATAGTAGTAAAAGTAATTAAAATACCAATTAAAAAGAAAAAGACTGGAAAAATATTTCCAATAGTATCAATTCGGTGAGATAAACTGGTAAAACTACTAAACCCAGGATTATCTTGACGCTCGTTGATAAAATAATTCGGCGTTATTAATTGTTGGTTGCTTTCTTGTAATTGGTGTTGAGCTGTTAATAGCTGTGAACTATTAGGTCTTTGTTGTCTTAACAGATCTAATTGTTTTTGTTGCTGTAGCAATTGGCGCTGAATTTGATTTTTAATTTCCTGCAGGCGAGAACGCTTACGTTTTTGCAAAATAGTTTTTAATTGATGTTCTTTGTGATGGAGTAAATGTTGATATTGTGCAGAAGTTGGCTTAATGTTCATAGAAGCTAAATCAGCAAAACGAATATACATTATTGAATAAGCAGTATCAGTAAAATTCTTTTGTGGCAAATAGATATAGCCAGATAAATTACCATCTCCTAAATTCGTTCTGCCACGCTCTTTTTGATCTATGTAAATAGGAGATTGCACATAACCAACCACGCGATAAGAATGCTGTTTTAAACGCTGACTATTAATTATTAATGTACTATTCAAGGGGTAATTTTTGCATAGAGTTTCATCAATTACTACTTCCTTCTTCGTTTTGGGAAAAGTGCCTTTAAATTAAAGTTAATTTATTTTGAGGAGAATTTGCTTTATAAGAATAAACTTGCAAATTTTGATTATGTTGGCGTTCATGATAAGGCCAACTATAACCTAACTGCACTTGGGCAGATTTGATTTGCTGGACGAGTTGTTGATCTTTCTTGGTGAAGCCAGCAGTTGTTACAACTTGTAAGTCAGAAACTTTTTGAGTATCAATATAAGAATGAATCGTTGTTTCTAAATTGGGACCAATCGATTTAATCCCGACAAATAATAAGACACCCAAAAAAATAATCACAACAATTGCAAAAAACCGCCCTAAGCCTTGATGAATATCTCTCAAAGTTGTCATTAAATATGTATGCTTTTTCATGAGTGTGCATCTCCTAATGATTATTTCTATATAATATCTTATCACATTAGCTGGCTTTACCTTAAAGTCCCCTGCTTGCCAACAAAAAAATAGTTTGACCAACTTGATCAAACTACTAAAAAATTATTATATTATAAGCTATTTTTCACTGTCCAAGTCACCTTGGCTTTATAATGACCACCGCTAATATTTTGCGGTACTTCTAGGTGAATCATTGATTTGTTCCAGTTCAATGTTAAACTTTCCGATTTCAAATATGGGCCGACTCCAAGATTAGTCGTATCGGATAATCCTAAAACATTTAATAAACTAGTTTCATTACCATCTAAATTTAAAGTAAAGCCAGAATCAAAAGTTTGACTCAAAGCAGTATTAACCTTAGTCGTATTATCACTGACAGCAACGTGATCATAGATACTTTGAGGTTTATCAAATGTGATTTTCGAGCCTGGTGGAGCACTTGTTCCATTATCATTTTGCAAATTATCAGCTGCTACATTCACTTGCCAATTACGATCAGGCCATTTAAAACTAGGATCAAGATAGGTAAATTTATTACCTAGTTTTAAGCTAAAACTATCTTGATTCAATCTCTTAGTATCCAAAGTCAGCCCCTTACCAAAATCAATATTAGGATCTACATTTAAAGTACTTCGTCCATCTGTACTGGTAGAAACATATGCATAAACAATTACTTGATTCTTATTAGTGTATTTTTCATTAGCCCAAGCATTGTTAGTATCATTGTTTTTGTCATTTTGATCATATGGATGAAAAGTCGCTGTAGTATCACCAACGTAATATTGATAATATCCTAAATATCGTTGTCCTGGTAGACTCGGTGCCGGTGCTTTTGTATAATAACGGCCTGTAGGATCATAATCATCCTGATTAACTTGATTAGTAGGTGAAACAAGTCCATTTATAATTTTTTTATCAAAATCTAAAGTTGGAATTTCTTCTCTAATTGTGGTCGGATTAACATAAGAACCAATAGTATAATTAGAATTAGTTGTAATTGTCTTTAATTGATATAAATCCGTTGGCAAAGTACCTACAATATTGGGATTTCTATAATAATTTACTGGATCAATCTTTTGTGAATTACCAGTGGCATCATTAATTCCCCAATAATGAAAAGTAGTTCGACTCACTGCACCATCATAATATAATCTAATTGTTTTATCTTTACCATCATCATAATGATATGCCAAATTTTTCAAATCTGATGGTGAAATAGGAGTTTCTGTCCCCTTTTCATCAATCAAAACAGCTTTTTTAAACTCATAATCTTTATTAGCAGTATCAGTGAGATAACGTGGTGCCTTATCTGATTCGTCGTAAGTCTGTCCAATTTCTCGACTTTCCGAAGTTATAGAAGGTGTTGAAGTATTAAAACGGTTAATTGGTGTATTATTAGCACTATTGATATATTCAAAGTTATAAGTTTGTTTAGGGACTTTAACGTAAGAAGTATAAGTTTGATTTAATTGTCCATTACCAGTACTATCTTTAACTTTAGTATACGTAGGGTAACGATTTGTTCCAATCTTATCATTACGATAAAGAGCCATATTAGTACCACTAAGTTTTACGCCTACATAATCTCCATCAGATTCTTTTTTCAAATCTGCTCTCCATGGATAATTACCATTTGAATCTTTCGTATCCCAATCCATATCAAAGTTCAAATCAGCTCGAATAAAGTTATCTTTGAACCCATCGAATTGAGTACTCAAAAATTTGGATGTATCCAAATTATAACTATACTTATTAGTCGTATCACTTTCACTTATTGGCCCTGTTAAAGTTTGCGTTTGATCATTAACCATTGCATCAACCGGATTACTTGTCAAAGACTGTATATCAATCTTACTAAGATCGATATTAACATACTTCGGTGCTACTAAATCTTTAACATCAAAATTAGTTGGCGATACCCCATCTGGCTGTGGTGGGAATTTTTGCATAATGTTAAATTGAACTGTTCGTGGCGTATATTTTATTTTATCACTAGTTGTAGTAATTTTATTTCCTGTACTATCATATAACGTTCCTAAACGATTATGGGTTGTATTTAAACTGGCATAAGGTACTTCGGCTCTAATTAATGGGTTATTACTGGTATTAGTATACATTGCAGTTACAGCATCAGTTGAACCTGAACGAATAGCAGTAAAGTTTAGCTTTCCATGATCGAATAAATAATCAATTCCCCAGCGAGTATCTGTACCACTATTGTCAGTAGAATCACCCCAAAGTTCAAAATATTGACCTAAAGAGTCTGTATGTCCTTTAACATGTGGTAATGAATCTGCTAATGGTGGTGAACCAGGACCACCATCATTTTTATTAATGGCCCAAATTTGATTACCAGATCCATTGCCAGTAAGATCCAAATCATCTCTATCAAAAGCAATAATCTTTCTAGTATTTAAATTAAAAATTTGATAGTTTCCTGATAAATCTACAGCTGGATCATCAGTTTCATCTGGTGTTGGATCATCTTCTGTACTTCTATCTTCTACAAATTTAATGTTTATTTGCCAACGTGCTGCTTCTGAAGCTCTTAAATAATTTCGTGGAAAAGCAGTTCCGTACGCAGTCATATTCATCCAACTGGATTTGTTATTTGCAATTGTAGTTGCAGCTGTTGAAGTTCCATAAGCGGGATTTCCAATATTCAAATAAACATCTCGACCAGGAACTGATGTACCTGTACTTTTATAAGAAGCAAAGTCTCGAACAATTCCTGTAAGCCCCGGGCCAGTTGGTCCTAATAGTTTTACTGTATAAACCATATCAATCCATTTACCATCGGCAAAAGCAATTTTTTTAAAAATAAGTGAAGCCGGTTTGCTATGGTCAGCAATCATAAAACCATTACCAGTACCCGAACGATAAGATGGTGACGCTCTCGTAAAAATAAAATTACGCAAGTTAGTATAACGATTAGGTTCCTTAGTTTTATCAGTATTATCTGGATTGGTTGGATCATAATACCAAAATTTATCTGGAGTTAAAAAAGTTAAGTCATTATATTTTCGCGGAATAAAATTAGTAGCTGGATCACCAGCAGTTTCTTTAACTTTAGCATAATTTTGAAAGTCATATGGATCTGTAATCGATGGCAACCCACGATTGCCATCTAAATAATTCCATTGGGGCCATGGAGATGCCCCAACATAGTTATCACCATCAAATATTTGTTGCTCACCAATGCGCAATAACGTATTCTTATTGCTTATTAAATCATCAAATGATTCAGCTGCTTGAACTTTATGTGGTAAAAGCAACATATATAAAGACAATACTATAATTATTCCTATTAATCTCTTTAAAGTTTTATTTAAACGCATGTCCTTTGTACCTCACTTGTTCCCCCCAAATAAAACTAACAATTGATAATTAACAAATTAAATATTATAATATATACTGGTTTAGTTTAACTAAATTTAAAATTAAAAATTTTGCTAATAGCAAGAAAAATTCATATATTAATATCTTGCGGTCTCTATTCTAAATTTTATAGATTGATTAAACTATGCTTCCATTTTAAATAATATGTCAGTTAATCATTAACTGATGACAAATGAAATTAACCAAATCTTTTATTGTATTAATTTCTGTTTCATCTTCAATCCTGATTTTAAACTGATCTTCTAATTCATTAATAACTTCAAAAATATCTAAACTATCCATATTTAAATCATTTTTGATATTTGAATTTAAAAAATTTTTTTTTTCATTATTGCCTGTTTGTTGAGCAATAATTGCTTTTACTTTTTCAAAAATTTCATCATTGGTCACATTATCTGCTCCTTAAATAAGCATGCAAGATTCATATAATAGTTTTTTAACTCTCTTAGCATTTTAATACAGTAATTTTAAAGCCAAATAACTGACAATTAGTAAATTTTCGATTATATATTTATTGAGCTCATCGCTTTTAAATGTTAAAGACACTCCGCCTCTCCCCCAAGAAGTATAGTGCAATTATTATTGCCAGCATTAATAATATCAGGCTAAAACATAAATATAAGACATCCATGCAGAAATACTAATAAATGATAAACGCTAAATTAATTATTATCATCAATACTACTATCATCTAACGATGGATTTTCAAAGAAAGCTTCAGCATTTATTAAGGCTTTTTCAAATAAATAAACCTGTTCATCAGTAAAACCATCCATAATTTTGCCAATCATTTTACGATGATAAGCATCATGAATTCGATAGAATAAGCGTCCCTTTCGGGTTAATCCTAAACGTACAAAGCGCCGATCATCGTCACTATGAATGCGCACAACATAACCTTTTCGTACTAATTTATTAACCATTGTAGTCACAGTTCCTGGTGTAATTTGCAATTCAGCAGCAATCTGCGAACTCGTCTTATGTTGATACATAGTAATTGCATTAATCGCATGTATTTCATGAATAGTAATATCATTAAACTGACTATTTTTTAAAGCTTGCTCCTCAGCATGCATTACATTTGCAAATACAGTACTCAAGAGTTTATTTATATGCTTTAATTTTGCTTGATCCATTATATTTACCGCCTATTTTAATTATCAAATATTTCAACTATCAAAATATTAACAATAGTTTCTACATTCGTCAATGTTGTAAACTATAAAAATATTTAAATAAAGAATAATTAATAATCAAAAAGAAAAATCATGAATCAAAAAACAAGATTTAACACAATTTAAAATACTCATAACTATTTGAAATAATGATAAGACAATTAATTATTATGTTAATCAATAATTAGTAGTCAGCTATAATTGCTAGCATTTTAATCTTCTATATAACTCCTTCAAATAGTTTAATTATCAACCTTTATAAAAGCTTTGATATTATAAATAATTAACATTTGTCAATAATTATTTATTTAAAATTCCTATTTAATTAACTTATATACTTCAAAAAATTCCTTGTTAAATTATTTGTAATGCATTTGGTTATCAAATAAATAATGTACAGTTTATTAGAATTTTATTTATTAATTCAAAAATATATTTTGGTAGACAAATATTTTAATAATCAAAATAGATGCACTTTTAAAAATATATCTTATTTAAATGGTTTTAAATCAATTTCTTTACAAATGTCTTTGATATGGTTGAAATATTAATAGGCGACGTATAAAAATTGATATTATTATCATCAAATATAATAAAAACCAAAAGCATGCTTATAAGTATCACCTTCTCTTTACAATTAGTTTAATATTCAAAGTATTTATAAGAAGTATACTATTGCAACTAGAATTTAATGTCAACAATTTTTTTATTTATAATTCCCAACTTAATCATCTTTTAGTAGCTAAAACAGCATTAACTTGATTTCAAAAAAATACTTTGATATTAAAAATATTGTAATTTTATTACTCTTAAATTAATCTCTTTTTCGCATTATATAACACTCTATAACGCTTGCATAAATACGATTTAAATATAACAATTTCAATTTTTTAGATGATTGTCTATTAATGATAAATAATAATTATTTTTTTAGGGAATTAATTTAATAATATTCCAATAGGAATTATCGCTTTTAGATATAAGATCAATAAATAGAAATTTGATAGAGCTTCAAACTATTTTTTTCTAGTACGTTAGTGTTAAATAGTAGTTAAGAATTTACTAATAATATGTAAGTAAAAATTAGTTTTAATTGATTAATTTTTTAAATAAAAATAAATTTTGAAATTAATTTCAACAAAAAAACACTCTCCAAAAATAGAGAGTGTTTCAAATAAATCTGATATAAATTAACGCTTGGAAAATTGTGAAGCTTTACGAGCCTTTTTCAAGCCTGGCTTTTTACGTTCTTTCATCCGTGGGTCACGAGTTAACATGCCTGCGCGCTTTAAAGGTCCACGAAAATCAGGATCAACTTCTAGTAATGCCCGTGCAATACCATGACGAATAGCGCCAGCTTGACCGGCAAAACCGCCACCTTGAACATTAGCTAAAACATCATAACTATCTGTTGTTTCAGTAATATCTAGAGGTTGTTTCAAATCTTGGATTAAACTTGCAGATGGGATGTAGTCTTTTGCATCCCGCTTATTAATAGTAACGTTACCTTTTCCAGGTACTAAACGGACACGAGCCACGGAATCTTTACGACGGCCAGTTCCAGCATAAGATACTTGTGCCAAATTAATATCCTCCTTAAATCAACTTATTAATATCTAAAACTTCAGGTTGCTGAGCAGCATTATTGTGCTCTGAGCCAGCATAAACGTGGAGCTTTTTAAATTGTTGACGACCAAGGGAATTCTTTGGCAGCATTCCCCGAATTGACATTTCAATTAATCTTTCTGGATTATCAGCCAGAATCTGTCCAGCAGATTTAACTTTTAAACCACCGGGATGATTACTGTGATGATAATAAAGCTTCTTAGAAGCCTTTTTACCAGTCAATTTAATTTTGTCAGCGTTAATAACGATAACATGGTCACCTGTATCAACGTTCGGGGTAAATGTTGGTTTATTTTTGCCACGTAAGATTGTAGCTACAGCGGTTGATAGACGTCCTAAAACGACATCAGTTGCGTCAATAAGATACCATTTACGTTCAACTTCACTTGGTTTAGCTAATGGTGTTGTACGCATTTAATTTCCTCCAATATCTGTGTCTGTTTACACACTCAATAAGTTTTCCGGGGCCTATCGTGGGGTAAACAATACCATTTCTCAATATACTCCCATTATCGCCGTTAGTCAACGGTATTAGCAGGATAAAAAACTTTTTTTAAATATAAACCACTAGCTGGTGCTGTTAGTCGCGCTTGTTGACGATCTTGAACGTCATATAAGCGTAAAAAATCATGAACATCTCGCCGGCCATTACTAATTTCTAAAAGTGTCGCAACCATTATCCGCACCATGTTGTACAAAAAACCATCCCCATGAAAGATTAATCTAATTTCATGAGGATAGTTACTAGTATCTAAATCGGCAGTATAAATGGTTCTTACTTTATTTCGAATGACACTGCCACTAGCTTCAAAACTCGTAAAATCATGAGTGCCAACTACATCTTCTAAGGCTAGCTGTAATCTATTCAAGTCAACTTTAAACGGATAATGACCGGTGTATAACCGTAAAAATGGATCCGTATAGCGACCTAAAGCCACCCGGTATTCATAAATTTTACTAACAGTATCAAATCGCGCATTAAAATCATGGGCAGCCCAATTGCCATCGACAAATAAAATATCACGTGGCATTAAACTATTAAGCGCTTTGACCATTTTATCTGCTGGAATATCTCCTGGATAATCAAAAGATATTACTTGACCTAACGCATGGACTCCCGCATCTGTACGTCCTGAACCAATAACATCAACTACTTTGCCCTTGGTCATAGTAGTTAAAGCTTTTTCAATTGTTCCTTGAATAGTCAGCAATTTTGGCTGACGTTGAAATCCATGATAGCGCGTGCCATCATATTGAAGGGTCATTTTGTAGACTGTCATTACACTTAACTCCGTAAAATAATTAATAAAATCGTTAATAAAACAAATATCATCATCACAAGTGAATCCGCAGAATTCCAATTTAACTGCCGATATTTGCTGCGGCGTTCACTGCCTTGATATCCGCGAGATTCCATCGCAATAGATAAATCATAAGCAATATTAAAACTACTAACAAATAAAGGAATTAAAATTGGGACAATCGCCTTAATTTGCCGTAAAATATTGCCATCACCAAAATCGACTCCCCGAGCTCGTTGAGCATTCATGATTTTAGTAGTTTCATCTGATAAAAGTGGGATAAACTGCAAAGCAATCGACAACATCAAAGCAACTTCTTCTACAGGAAAATGAACCACTTTGAGTGGCTTTAAAATAGAGCCAATTGCATCCGCCATTTGCAAGGGAGTCGTTGTAATTGTCAATAAAGTAGAAATAAATATAATTAACAAAAACCGCACAAAAATAAAAACTCCGTTTTTAATACTTAGAGCCGATAGCGAAAAAATTCCCCATTGCCAAAATGGTTGCCCCCCGGGAGTTAAAAAGATTTGTAAGGCGACCGTAAATAAAATCAAAAAAATCATAGGCCGTACGCCCTTAATAAAAAAGCGTAAAGATACTTGTGATAAAGTTACTGCACCTAAAACAAAAATGCCTAATAATAAATAAGTTAACCAATTATTGGCTAAAAAAACAATTGCTACAAAAATAAAGGTTGCAATAAATTTACATCTTGGATCTAAACGATGAATCCACGAATTTCCTGGTAAATAACGCCCAATAATCATTTTACCCATGAGAGCCTCCTAATTGCGGCAACAACTGTTTTACTAATTGTTCTTCAGTAATTGGCAAGCTATTAAATTCAAACCCCTTACGCTCTAATTCTCGCGCAAATTGCGTGCTTTCAGGTTGTAATAAATTATGCTTATTCAAAAATTCAGCATCATTGAAAATCACTTGTGGTGTATCATCACGGACTAGACGAGCTTGATCCATAACCAATACTTGTTGAGCGTATTGGGCCACATCTTCCATCTGGTGAGAAATCAAAATAATAGTTGTACCTTCTTGATTTAATTGCGCAAATAAATCCATTAATTCTTTGTGTCCTCGCGGATCTAAACCAGCAGTAGGTTCATCTAAAATTAGTACTTCTGGTTGTGAAGCCAATACTCCTGCAATAGCGACGCGCCGCATCTGTCCACCTGATAAATCAAAGGGCGATTTTTCTGCTATGCTAGTAGGAAGATGTACTAATTCTAACATTTGTAACGCAATTTTATGTGCTGTTGTCTCATCCATACCAAAATTTTGAGGTCCAAAACTAATATCATCTAAAATAGTTTCTGCAAATAACTGTTGTTCTGGAAATTGAAAAACCATCCCTACTTTTTGTCGTAATGGTTTTAGATGTTTATTTTTAGTTTCTGGTGTAATAGTTCGATTGCCAATTTTGATTATCCCTTTAGTCGGCTTCAATAAAGCATTCATATGTTGAACCAGCGTTGATTTTCCACTTCCCGTTTGTCCAATAATTGCTGTAAAACTACCTTTATCAATAGTAAAACTTACATCAGTTAACCCTTGATATGCTAAAGGTCCATCTGGTTGATAGATATGTGTTACATGTTCGAATGTAATTGCCATAATTCATCTGCCAATCCCTGTTTAGTTTGATATCTTGAAACTATTGGAATACCTGCAAGTTGCAGAGAGCGTTGTAATCGTTGCGTAAAAGGTAATTGAAGTCCCATCTGCTGGAGATCATCCAATTCATCAAATAATGCTGCTACTGTTGCTTTTTTTTGAATTTTGCCATGATTTAAAACTACTACAGAATCTGCTTGTACAATTTCAGCCATATCATGTGTGATTGATAAAACTGTCACACCTAATTGCGCTTGCAAATCTTGTATAATCTTTAAAATATCGTGGCGGCCATTAGGATCTAGCATACTTGTCGATTCATCCATAATAATAATTTTAGGTTGCAAAGCGATAATTCCTGCAATTGCAACGCGTTGTTTTTGCCCACCTGACAAAGTTTGTGGAGATTTGTGAGCGAATTTTTGCATATGTACCTGAGCCAAAGCCCAAGCCACTCTTTTGAGCATCTGGCTACGTTTCATTCCGATATTTTCTAAGCCAAAAGCCACATCATCTTCGACAGTTGCACCAACAAATTGATGATCAGGATTTTGAAAGATAATTCCAATTTTTTTACGAATATGCCAAATTGTTGCTTCGGACAACACTTCGCCATCAATTTCAATTACACCAGAATCAGCAGCTAAAATTCCATTTAAAAGTTTTGCTAAAGTACTTTTGCCACTCCCATTTAAACCCACAATTGCTACCCATTCTCGTTCAGGTATATCTAAATTAATATTGTCTAAAGCTGGTTTATTGGCATTTTCATATGTAAAAGTAACATTTTTTAAAGATACTATTTGCTTCATTAATCCCACCACAATTATAATAGTTTTCTAGAGTATAATATCATAGTCTCAAGTTAAGGAGTATTTAAATGTCTATATTTGATCCAATCACCATCTTAACTCAAATATATCAATCAGAAATTAATAATTGGTGGATATATCCCAATCCCAACCGCATGCTCGTAGAATCGATTCTCATTCAACAAACTACCAGCAAAAATGTTATGAAAGCTAGCGCTCAGCTTCAAGCATTAGGAATCTTTAAAGCACCTTATAATCAAACTTGGTGGCGCATTAGACAATTGAATACAAGTGAACTCGAACAAGCAATTTATTCTAGTGGATTTTATCGCATTAAGGCCAAGCGAATACAAAATTTTGCAGATTGGATAATAAAATATGATTGTGATTTTAATCAAATCAAAAAATTACCCTTATCACAACTACGTCAAGAATTAAATGCAATTAATGGTATCGGTCCTGAAACTGCTGATGTCATGATTTTATACGCCTTTGAACAACCCGTTTTTATTCCTGATACTTATTGTTTGAGACTATATCAACAATTAAAAATATTACCATCTAAAATCACTTACCGAACCGCGCAAAATTTTTTTGAAGGCCAGCCCGATATGACTTCGGATTATTTATTGGCACAACACTGGCATGCAGCAATTGATGAGTATGGTAAACATCCTCAAAAATTCCTCAATTCTAAATACAAAAAAATCATTCCCGAAAAGTAGCGCAAAAGCATTAGAGCTAGACTTAGCTGTTAACCAACATCGTTACGCTCACTACAAATCGAAAGAATGATATTTAAATAGCTATTTAAAATAATCAAAAATTATACTAATTCAATTATTGCCATTGGAGCAGCATCTCCACGTCTTGGAGCTGTCTTAAGAATACGTGTATATCCACCTTCGCGTTCTTTATAACGAGGTGCAATATCACTAAACAGCTTTTGTAAAGCTGATTGAATAACTACTGCATCATCTTCTTCGCTAATATTAGCAACTTCATTACGAACATAGCGAGCAGCTAAACGACGTGAATGCAAGTCCCCACGCTTAGCTAAAGTGATCATTTTTTCAGCAGTTCTTCTTACTTCCTTAGCCCGTGTTTCAGTGGTAACAATCCGTTCATGAATAAAAAGATCGGTTGTTAAGTCACGTAACATTGCTTTACGGATATCAGAAGCGCGTCCTAGCTTACGATAACTCATTGTTTTGCCTCCTTATTACACTTAATCATCTTGACGTAGTGAAAGACCTAGTTTGTCTAATTTTTCTTTGACTTCTTCTAACGACTTACGTCCGAGGTTTCTCACTTTCATCATATCTGATTCAGTTTTATCAGTTAATTCTTGAACTGTATTAATACCAGCCCGCTTCAAACAATTATATGAACGTACAGATAAATCTAGTTCCTCGATGGTCATCTCAAGCTTCTTCTCTTTGCGAGTTTCTTCTTTTTCGATCATCATATCCGCATTTTTAGCTTCATCAGTTAACTCAACAAAAATAGTTAAATGCTCAGTCAAAACTTTTGCCGCTAAACTAATTGCTTCACGTGGGTCAATTGAGCCATTGGTCCAAACGTCCAGAGTTAATTTATCGAAATCGTTACGTTTCCCTACTCGAGTATGTTCAACTTGATAGTTGACACGAGAAACGGGGGTAAAAATTGAATCTACAGGTAAAACACCAATTGGGGTATCATCATTTTTGTTTTGTTCTGCAGGTGTATAGCCACGACCAGTTTTAACAGTCATTTGCATATGAAAATGACCACCATCTGCAACAGAACAAATATACTGATCAGGATCTAGAATTTCTAAATCAGCATCTGTTTCAATATCTGCGGCAGTAACTTGCTTAGGACCATCAACATTAATTTCAACTATTTTTTTATCTGTGTGTAACTTTAATGAAAGTTTCTTAACATTTAAAACAATTTCAGTTACATCTTCTAAGACACCGTCAATAGTTGAAAATTCATGTAAAACACCATCAATCTGAATATCAGAAACTGCTGTTCCTGGAAGAGATGATAACAAAACGCGGCGTAATGAATTGCCTAAAGTGGTGCCATAACCACGTTCGAGTGGTTCGATGACATACTTGCCATAATTATCTGATTCATCAATTTTTGTGATAACCGGTTTTTCGAATTCAATCATTATTTATGTTTTGCCCCTTTCAACAACGATTTTTAGCAACAAAAAAAATTTCTCTGCTCAAGGTCAAAACTATACTCTACGACGCTTTGGAGGACGTGATCCATTATGTGGCACTGGAGTAACATCTCTAATAGCGGTAACTTCTAAACCAGTTGTTTGTAAGGAACGAATAGCAGCTTCACGACCAGAACCAGGCCCTTTAACAGCAACTTCAACTGTTTTCATACCTTGTTCCATTGATTCCTTTGCAGCTGCTTCACCAGCCATTTGTGCTGCAAATGGTGTTGACTTACGGCTTCCTTTAAAACCTAATGCTCCAGCCGAAGACCAGGAAATTGCATTTCCATGAACATCAGTGATCATTACAATTGTATTGTTGAAAGTAGAATGAATATGAGCAATTCCAGCTTCAACATGTTTCTTAACACGACGCTTACGCGTTGTCTTCTTGTTTGCCATGTGCTTACCTCCTATCTCTAACTATTTCTTTTTACCAGCGATGCTAGTTTTTTTGCCCTTACGTGTACGAGCGTTGTTTTTGGTATTTTGTCCACGAACTGGTAAACCACGACGATGACGCATGCCTCGATAAGAACCAATTTCTTGTAGACGTTTAATATTCATGCTAATTTCACGGCGTAAGTCACCTTCAACTTTGACGCTGTCAACTTCTGCACGAATTTTTTCTTCTTGATCTGGTGTCAAATCACGTGTACGAACATCTTCGGATACACCGGCATTTTGCAAAATTTTCTGTGCAGTTGTGTTGCCAATGCCATAAATGTAGGTAAGCGCAATAACAATTCGTTTATCACGAGGTAAGTCTACACCTGCAATACGTGCCATATGTTATTAACCTCCTTTTATTAACCTTGTCTTTGTTTATGTTTTGGATCAGCTGAACATATAATCATTACGCGACCCTTGCGTTTAATAACTTTGCAATGTTCACACATTGGTTTAACTGATGGTCTTACTTTCATATTAAATCCTCCCATCTATAAATGACGGATCTCTTTTTTGTACTAACACTATTATCTGAAACGGTAAGTGATACGTCCCTTAGTCAAATCATATGGTGACAATTCAACAGTAACTTTATCACCAGGCAAAATACGAATATAATGCATTCTAATCTTTCCCGAAACATGTGCCAATATTGTCGCACCATTTTCTAATTTAACTTTGAACATTGCATTTGGCAAAGTATCAGAAACAGTTCCCTCAACTTCGATTACATCATCTTTAGCCAAAAAAGTATCCTCCTCCTCGTTTCCCTCTGAACACAAAAATAGTGAGAGCGTGGCACTCACTAGTAAATTCACCAGCTGAGTATACCATACAAATACAAGTATTGCCAAGCATTAATTAATTTCACTTAAAAAAGCATCAATTTGAGCGAATACTTGGTCAATTTCTTGCGCACCATCGACTCGTTTTAAAACTCCAGCCTTTTGATAATAATCAATTAATGGAGTATTCATTTTAATATTTACATCTAAGCGATTTTTAACAGTTTTTGGTTGATCATCTTCACGTTGATAAAAATCGTGGCTACCACAACGATCACAAGTATCTTTAACTTTGGGTGGATTATAAAGCTTATGATAAGTAGCTCCACATTTTCGACAAATGAAACGACCAGACAAACGTTCAACCAATAATTTGGGATCTACATCAATATCAATCACAGCATCAAGCTTTTTATTCAAACTAGCGTTAATCTGGTCCAAAGCCTCAGCTTGAGCTAAATTCCGTGGGAAACCATCTAACATATATCCTGCTTCATTAACATCTGATTGTGCCAAGCGTTCTTGAACAATTTGATTAGTAACTTCATCAGGTACCAATTCTCCTTGATCAATAAATGACTTAGCTTTTAACCCGACTGCAGTTTTGTTAGCCATAGCTTCCCGAAACATATCTCCCGTAGATATATGAATGACATGGTATTTATCAACAATTTTTTCTGCTTGAGTGCCTTTACCAGCACCAGGTAATCCCATAAGCATTAAATTCATTATGCTATCTCCTTATTACTAACGAATAAAGCCAACATATTCACGCTTCATTAATAATCCTTCTAATTGTCTATTTGCTTCAATTGCAACCCCAACAACAATTAATAAACTAGTACCACCTAAGCCAATTGACTGTGGTAAACCAAATATATTAGTTGCTAACTGTGGCAGTAAGGCAATCAAACCTAAAAATACTGATCCGACAGTAGACAAACGCAATAATAACCCTGAAACATATTTAACTGTTTCATTTCCTGGCCAAATCCCAGGAATATAGGCACCTTGTTTTTGCAAGTTTTCAGATAATTTCTCTGGATTAACTTGAACAAATGCATAAAAGAAGGTAAATAGAACAATTAAAACCGTGTATACAATTGCGCCCGTAGTTGTTTGCAAACTAAAAATATTTTGCAAAACTTGGAACCAAGTATCTCCACCATGAGATTTTTGAAAGGCCATTAAAATCGTAGAAGGTGTGACAATTAGTGAACTCGCAAAAATAACAGGAATAACACCAGCAACATTAACCTTTAGTGGAAGATAACTTTCAGAACCACCGCTAGTTGCCCGTCTAGTATATTGGATAGGCACCTTTCGATTAGCTTGCTGTACATAGGTAGTAAACTGAGTAACTAATAAAATAAGCACTAGAATAATAACAATGAATAAAATATTAATCAAAAGTTCGCTGCCTTTAGCACTTATAATTTGCTCATGAACTAACTGGTATAACCCATGAGGCAATCGGGCTACAATTCCGGCAAAAATAATCATTGATACACCATTACCGATACCCTTATCAGTAATTTGTTCACCCATCCAAGTAAGCAACATTGATCCACCGGTCATAATAATTCCCAAAGTAATGAATGTTTGTACACTCGGTTTTGAAACTAATCCCATACCACTAAGGGCATTAAATCCAGCCGTAATACCAATTGATTGAATAAAAGCCAAAACAATTGTTAAATAACGTGTCACTTGATTTAACTTACGCCGCCCGACTTCACCTTGTTTGCTCCACTCAACAAATTTAGGAACAATGTCAGTCTGTAAAAGTTGGATAACAATCTGTGCAGTAATGTAGGGCGAAACTCCCATGGAGAATATGGAATAGTTAGATAAACCACCACCACTAACAGTGTCTAATAATGGAATTAATCCGGTTGAACTAAGCTTTTCCATCGCAGAAATATTAATACCCGGAACGGCAATTTGTGCTCCCAAACGATAAATCGCTAAAATAAACAACGTAAAAAAGATTTTTTTTCGTATTTCTTTGACTTTGAGAGCATTTTTTAGTGTTCCTAGCATTAAATCACCTCGATTGTTCCACCTGCAGCTTCAACTGCCTCTTTTGCAGCTTTTGATACTTTATTTACTTTAATAGTTAATTTCTTCTTTAATTCACCATTAGCTAAAAGTTTAATACCAGAAAGTTCTTTCTTAATAACTCCAGCCTCAAGTAAGACGCGCGCATTAACTTCAGTACCAGCTCGAAATTGGTTCAAGTCATCTAAATTAACAATTGCATATTCTTTGCGGTTAATGTTATTAAAACCACGTTTAGGCATCCGACGGAATAAAGGCATTTGCCCACCTTCAAAACCAATACGAGTTTTACCACCACTACGTGCTAATTGACCCTTTTGACCACGACCAGCAGTCTTACCAAAGCCAGATGAAGTACCACGGCCCACACGTTTGCGTGAGTGACGAGATCCAGGACTTGTTTGTAATTCATGCAATTTCACTTTAAAGGCACCTCCTCTTTAATTATTTAACTTCTTCTACATCAACTAAATGAGCAATTTTTAAAACTGCACCACGAATTGCCGCATTGTCAGGTTTAACAACTGAACTATTTACTCGGCCAAGACCTAATTCTTTAGCAACCTTACGTTGAGCGGGAATTCGGTGTGCAACACTACGCTTTAAAGTAATTTTAATTTTATTAGCCATTGTGTGCTCTCCTAACCTTGTAATTCTTCAACTGAAATGCCACGTAAATTAGCAATTTCTTGAGATGTTTTCAATCTTGATAAGCCATCAATTGTTGCTCTTATCATATTAATAGGAGTGTTACGTCCCAATGACTTAGTAGTAATATCATCAATACCTGCTAATTCCATTACTGCACGAACTGAATCCCCAGCAGCAATACCAGAACCGGCTACAGCGGGTTTCAATAGTACACTACCAGCACCAAAGTTACCGATAATTTCGTGAGGAATAGTTGTACCAACTCGAGGAACTTCAATTAAATTCTTTTGAGCATTGTCAACGCCTTTACGAATAGCTTCAGGCACTTCTTGTGCTTTACCTGTACCTAAACCTACGTGTCCGTTTTTGTCACCAACAACAACAATCGCAGCAAAACGCATACGACGACCACCTTTAACAACCTTAGTAATACGGTTGATTGAAACCAAACGGTCTTCTAATTCTAATTGAGATGGATCAACAAAAGCCATAAGTCTTATTCCTCCTTTCTAAAATTTAAGTCCATTTTCACGGGCTGCTTCTGCTAAAGCTTGAACCCGACCATGATAGATGTAACCGCCACGATCAAAAACGACATTTTCCTTGCCTGCAGCTACTGCTCTTTGAGCAATTAACTTTCCAACTTCACTAGCTTGTTCAGTTTTGCTGCCAGCTTTAACTTCACTATCTAATGTTGAGGCACTTGCAAGCGTGACACCCGCTACGTCATCAATAACTTGAGCGTAGATGTTTTTATTAGAACGAAATACATTTAAGCGTGGGCGCTCAGCAGTACCAGAGATTTTGGAACGGACACGAGCATGACGCTTAGTACGTGTCTTATTTTTATCTGGTTTTGTAATCACAATTTTCACCTCATAAAATTAATCAGTTAACTGGTTTTATTTACCAGTCTTACCTTCTTTGCGACGAATATGTTCATCAACATACTTAATACCTTTACCTTTATAAGGTTCTGGTGGACGAACATCACGAATTTCAGCAGCAAATTGACCAACTTCTTGCTTACTAATGCCGCTGATGTTGATTTGTGTATTAGATGGAACATCAACAGTCAAACCTTCTGGTGTAACCATTTCTACTGGATTAGAATAGCCGACGTTTAAAACTAACTTTGTACCTTGCTTTTGAGCACGATAACCAACACCAACTAATTCTAAGCTCTTTTGGAATCCTTCATTAACACCAATAACCATATTATTGACATTAGCACGAGTAGTTCCGTGAATTGCTTTGTCATTTTCATTACTACGTTCAAACTTAAGTTGATTACCTTCTTGAGTAATCTTAATTTTAGGGCTTACTTGTCTGGTTAATTCACCTTTAGGTCCTTTAACAGTCACTGTATGTTTACTATCGTCTAACTTAACGGTAACATTTTCAGGCAAATCAATGAGTTTATTTCCAATACGACTCACGCTTGGCGCACCTCCTTATTATAATTTTGATTACCAAACGTACGCAATAACTTCGCCGCCGATATCCTTTGCCCGTGCTTCTTTATCAGTGATAACACCTTCAGAAGTAGAAAGAATAGCAATACCTAAGCCATTTAAGACTTTAGGAACAGCATCAGCTTTTACATAATTACGTAAACCAGGCTTAGAAATCTTCTTTAAACCTGAAATTACCCGTTCGTTATCTTTACTATATTTCAAGTAGATCTTAATTATACCTTGCTTATGATCTTCAGTAACTTCATAATCGCGAATAAAGCCTTCACGTTTGAGAATTTCTGAGATACTCTTCTTCATGTTAGAAGCAGGAACTTCTACTGAAGCATGACGTACCATGTTCGCGTTGCGAATACGGGTTAAGTAATCCGCAATTGGATCTGTCATAGACATTTGCTGACCTCCTATTTTTAAATTTTTACCAGCTAGCTTTTCTCATACCAGGAATTTGACCCTTATGTGCTAATTCACGAAGGCAAATACGGCAAAGTTTAAATTCGCGATAAACAGAACGTGGACGACCGCAGCGTTCGCAGCGTGTATAAGCTTGTGATGAAAACTTTGCTGGACGATGATTCCGAACAATTTGTGATTTCTTAGCCAATAGCTTGACCTCCTATTTTATTTAGCAAATGGCATTCCGATTTGAGTTAATAGTTCCTTTGATTCCTCATCGGTTGCAGCAGTTGTAACAATGACAACATCTAAACCGCGAACCTTGCTGACTTTATCATAATCAATTTCTGGGAAAATTAACTGTTCTTTGATACCTAAAGTGTAATTTCCACGACCATCAAAAGCACGTGCACTAACACCATGAAAATCACGCACACGAGGTAAAGAAACATTGATTAATTTATCTAAGAAGTCATACATTCTTTCACCACGTAAGGTAACTTTAGCACCAATAGCCATACCTTCACGCAAACGAAAACCAGCAATTGACTTTTTAGCTTTAGTAATTAAAGGTTTTTGTCCAGAAATAAGTGTTAATTCTTCGACTGCATTATCCAAATTTTTAGAATTTGAAACTGCATCACCAACACCCATGTTCAAAACAACTTTTTCAATATGAGGAACTTGCATTACTGATGAGTAATTAAACTTTTTAACTAAGCTCGGAACGATTTCTTCAACATATTTTGTGTGTAAAGCATTTTCCATATTCGTTAAGAACCTCCTCTCCTAATTATTTATCGGATTTTTCCGCAGATTTCTTAGTTGCAGCTTCTGTGGCTGCTTTAACAACTTTGACATTTGATGCATCGAGCGGAGCTTCAACATCCTTAATTCCACCATTAGGCTCTGTTTGTGAAGGCTTTTGGTGTTTCTTGATCATATTAACGCCCTTAACAGTTACCTTATTGGCTCTAGGAAAAGCTTGGATAACAGTACCAGTTTTACCTTTATCTTTTCCTGCAATGACTTGAACATTATCGCCGGTTTTGACAAACACTGTTCGAGCACCTCCTTTTAAAATTTCAAATTCTACAATACTTCTGGTGCTAATGACACAATCTTCATAAAGTCATTATCACGTAATTCACGGGCAACTGGTCCAAAAATACGTGTACCTTTAGGAGTCTTGTCTGCATTAATAATCACCGCAGCATTATCATCAAATCTAATATAAGAACCATCAGGACGATGAGAACGAGCTACTGTACGAACAATAACAGCTTTAACAACGTCACCTTTTTTGACAACGCCACCTGGTGTTGCTTGTTTGACAGTTGCAACAATTACGTCACCGACACTAGCAACTTTCCGGCCTGAACCGCCTAATACTTTAATTGTTAAGATTTCACGAGCACCTGAATTATCAGCTACTCGGAGACGACTTTCTTGTTGAATCAAAATCGGATCCTCCTCTCACAGTTTAATATGGTATTGAGATTAAACTCTAACACCCTTTTTGACAATTTCTAGTAGACGGAATCGTTTCAAACGGGACAACGGACGAGTTTCCATGATCCGAACAATATCGCCAACATTAGCTTCATTTTGATCATCTTGAGCATAAAATTTCTTCGAGTATCTGAAGCGTTTGCCATAAACAGGATGTGTCTTATAAGTTTCAACTACAACAGTGATAGTCTTATCCATTTTGTCGGAAACAACACGTCCTTGATATACCTTACGATGGTTACGAGTACTACCTGTTTCGCTCAATTAATTTCGCTCCTTTCGTTATTTACTCTCTAATTCCTGCTGATGCAATACTGTCTTAATGCGGGCAATATTTTTCCGAACTTTTTTAATTCTTGCTGTATTTTCCAATTGGCCAGTAGCTTGTTGAAAATGAAGATTAAAGAGTTCTTCTTTGTATTGCTTTTCTTTATCATGCATTTGAGCAGTGGTTAATTGTCTAATTTCACTAGTTTTCATCAGATTCGCCACCTACTTCCTCACGCTTAACAAACTTAGTTTTAATTGGTAGTTTGTTGGATGCAAGTCTTAATGCCTCACGAGCAACTTCTTCGGAAACGCCACCGACTTCAAACATAACTTTTTCACGTTTAACAGCAGCAACCCATCCAGCAGGTGCACCTTTACCAGAACCCATCCGGACCCCAACACCTTTAGCAGTATAGGATTTGTGAGGAAAAATCTTGATCCAAACTTTACCGCCACGTTTCATATAACGTGTCATAGCAACACGGGCAGCTTCAATTTGACGGTTAGAAATCCAATGGGACTCTACGGCTTGCAAACCATATTCTCCAAATGTAACTTCACGTCCACCCTTAGCTGCACCACGCATTTTACCACGAAATTCACGACGGTGTTTTACACGCTTAGGTACTAACATCGATTAGTTTCCTCCTTTCGCTCCATTATTGTTGTGATGATTATTTGTCTTTGGCTTGTCAGGTAATACTTCGCCTCGATAAATCCAAGTTTTTACACCTAAATTACCATAAGTTGTAGCTGCTTCTACCCAAGCATAGTCAATATCAGCACGCAATGTATGCAAAGGAACTGTACCTTCAGTATGCCATTCAACACGGGCCATATCTGCACCATTTAAACGACCAGAAATTTGAGTTTTAATTCCTTTAGCACCTGCACGCATTGAACGCTGTGTTGCTTGACGTTGAACACGACGAAAGGCAATACGAGCTTCCAATTGCCGAGCCATGCTTTCACCAACTAATTTAGCATCTAAATCAGGCTTTTTAATTTCAACAATATTAATATGAATGTTTTTACCAGTTAAGGCATTAATTTCTTTACGTAATTTTTCAACTTCAGATCCACCTTTACCAATAACCATTCCTGGCTTAGCAGTATGAATCGAAACGTTGATTTTTTTAGCAGCACGTTCAATTTCAATGCGAGAAACTGAGGCGTTATCTAATCTTTTTTCAATAAAACGACGGATTTTGATATCTTCAAGTAAAAATTTAGAAAAATCTTTCTTGTCAGCATACCATTTAGAATCCCAATCACGGACGATTCCAAGACGAAATCCGATAGGATTAATTTTTTGACCCACGTTTTTCCCTCCTTATTAAGTTTATTCTTCTTCTGATACGACAACCGTAATATGGCTGGTCCGCTTATTGATTGGTGATGCTGAACCTTTAGCCCGTGGACGAAAACGTTTCAAAGTTGGTCCTTCATTGACGTATGCTTCACTAACTACTAAACTTTGAGCATCTAAATCATAATTATGCTCAGCATTAGCAATTGCTGACTTTAATACTTTAGCAACGATTGGTGAGCCAGCTCGTGGTGTAAATTGTAAAATTGCCATAGCTTCAGCAGCACTCTTGCCTTTAATAAGCTCTAGCACAAGGCGAGCCTTACGAGGCGCAATACGAACTGTCTTAGCAGTAGCTGTTGCACTGGTGATTTGTTCTGCCATCGTTTAACCTCTCCTTTCTATGCTCCAGTCTTCTTATCATCTTTTCCATGGCCATGAAATGTTCTTGTAGGAACGAATTCACCCAATTTATGGCCGACCATGTCTTCTTGAATATAAACAGGGACGTGCTTTCTTCCGTTATAAACAGCAATCGTGTAACCTACAAAGCTTGGAAAAATAGTAGAACGACGTGACCAAGTTTTAATAACTGACTTTTTTTCCCGATCTGCTTGTGCTTCAATCTTTTTCATCAAATGAGCATCAGCAAATGGTCCCTTTTTCAAACTACGACTCATCAGACAACCTCCCTTTTTTGTTATCTCTTACAAAAATTATTTTCTCTTATTCTTACGATGACGTACGATAAACTTCTCAGATTGAGCACGTTTTGAACGTGTCTTCTTACCAAGAGTTTTCTTACCCCAAGGTGAAAGTGGAGATGGATGTCCGACTGGTGCTTTACCTTCACCACCACCGTGTGGGTGATCGTTAGGGTTCATTACGGAACCACGAACAGTAGGACGAATGCCCATCCAGCGCTTGCGACCGGCTTTACCAATGTTGATAAGTTCATGTTGTTCATTACCAACTGCACCAATAGTTGCTCTTGCAGCAGATAAGATCATCCGTACTTCACCAGAAGCCAAACGAATCAAAGTATACTTGCCATCACGACCCAAAACTTGTGCAGAAGTTCCAGCAGAACGAACTAACTGACCACCTTTACCAGGTTTCATTTCAATATTATGAATAACTGTACCAACAGGAATGTTTTCTAATGGTAAAGCATTTCCAACCTTAATATCTGCATGTACACCTGATTGAACCTTTTGTCCAACTTCTAAGCCTTTAGGAGCTAAAATGTATGCTTTAACCCCATCATCGTAATGCAATAATGCAATATTAGCAGAACGATTAGGATCATATTCGATTGATTTAACAGTAGCAACAACATCGTCTTTATTACGTTTAAAGTCAATAACACGATATTTTTGCTTATGACCGCCACCACGATGACGTACAGTAATATGTCCGTAAGAATTACGACCCGCAATTCTATTTTGGGATTCAAGTAACGTTTTTTCAGGTTTTGTCTTTGTAATCTCGGCAAAATCCGAAGCGGTCATATTCCGGCGTCCGTTAGTAGTCGGTTTGTATTTAATAATACCCACGCTCTTTTACCTCCTATTTTATTCTTTATCGAAAATCTTAATTTCGTTAGAATCTTCGGTTAATTTAATAATTGCTTTGCGTCTTTTATTAGTTTTACCAATGTAGCGTCCAACACGTTTTTTCTTTGGTTTAACGTTCATGATGTTGACTTTAGCAACCTTAACATCAAATAATTCTTCGATGGCTTGGCGAACTTGAATCTTATTAGCATTAACTGCAACATCAAAAACGTACTTTTTGTCATCCATGTCAGCCATGGAAGCTTCAGTAATTACAGGACGTAAAATGATATCTTGTGCTGCCATTATCCAAGCGCCTCCTCAATTTTTGCCAATGCCTTTTGGGTGATAATCATTTGTTGATTATTAATTACATCCAAAACATTAACATTTTCAGCTGTGATAGCCTTAACTTTGTCAATATTGCGAGCTGATAAAATTGCATTGTCATTGCCAGCTTCTACAACTACTAAAGTACGACCATGAGCTTCTAATTTTTCCAATAATTGTTTAAATGTCTTTGTACTTGGCTTATCAAAGTTCAAATCATCAATAACGATCATTTCTTTGTCAGCCACTTTTTGTGATAAAACTGACTTCAATGCTAAGCGTGCAACTTTGCGTGGCAACTTATAAGCATATGATCTTGGCGTTGGTCCAAAAACAATACCACCACCACGCCATTGTGGAGAACGAATAGAACCTTGACGAGCACGTCCAGTTCCTTTTTGACGCCATGGTTTACGACCACCACCACGAACAGCAGAACGATTTTTAACAGCGTGAGTTCCACGACGTAAAGATGCTTGTTGCATAATTACAGCATCAGTAATCACATAATTATTTGGTTCAATGCCAAAAATTTCGTCTTTAACTTCTGTTGAACCATTTTTTGTACCTGATTGTTGATATACATCTAATTGTGCCATTGATTATTACCTCCTTTCTTATTTTTCTGCAGATTCAGCTTCTTCAGAAGCTTTGTTATCTGAAATTAAAGTACCGATATTCTTCTTACCTTTGATACCCTTAACGGTTGTTTGAATCTTTACTAAAGTCTTGTTAGCACCTGGAACATTACCACGAATCATTAATAAGTTGTTTTCGGTATCAACTTTAACAATTACAAGATTTTGAGTAGTAACTTGGTCGCCACCCATACGTCCTGGTAACATTTTTCCTTTAAATACCCGGTTAATAATTGAACCCATTGAACCAGGAATTCGGTGATAACGGGAACCGTGAGTTTCAGGACCACGAGATTGACCAAAGCGTTTAATATTACCTTGGAAACCATGTCCCTTAGTGATACCTGTGACATCAACAACATCGCCACTTGTAAATGTATCAACTTTCACTTCACTGCCGACCTTATAATCTTCCAAATTAACATCACGAAATTCGCGAAGATAATGTTTGGGAGTTGTGTCGGCTTTTTTTGCATGACCTTGTTGAGGCTTGTTTGTTAAGATTTCGCGACGATCTTCAAAGCCTAATTGTACAGCTTCATAACCATCGTTTTCTTTGGTTTTAAGTTGCATAACAACGTTAGGTGTTGCTTGAATAACAGTTACGGGAATTAATTCACCTTTATCTGTGAACAGCTGAGTCATTCCAACTTTTTTACCAAGAATTCCTTTTCTGGTCATGAGTACACCTCCATTAATTGATTTTAAATATTAAAAGTTAAATTATAATTTGATTTCGATATCAACACCACTTGGAAGATCAAGCTTCATCAAAGAATCAACTGTCTTTGGTGATGGATTAACGATATCAATCAAGCGCTTATGCGTACGAATCTCAAATTGTTCACGTGCGTCTTTATGTTTATGTGGTGAACTAATCACTGTATATAATGCACGTTCTGTTGGTAAAGGAATTGGTCCAGAAATTTCTGCCCCAGTTCTCTTTGCGGTTTCAACAATCTTGTCAGCTGATTGATCAATAATCCGGTGTTCGTAAGCTTTAAGCCGAATACGAATCTTTTGACTTGCCATGGAATTCCCTCCTTCTTGCATCTTTTTAAGATACGGGCTCTGCGAAAATTACCGACCGTCCTGTCGTGGCAAAGCGCCCGGGCGTGTCGCAACCTCTCGCTTCAACGCCGTTAATAACTTTCATTCTGAGGGTAAAGTTATCCCTTAGAAATTCAGCACTCTTACAATAATACACGGCCAAGCTCTTAATTTCAAGGCTTTTGGCAATATTTTTGTTAAATAATTTATGCTTTGAACCCATTAACTGATGTGAAACTTATTATTACTTGCTAATGAAAAATTATCTTATTTAGCATTTAAAAATGAACCGTAAATTTTGTATGTAAACTATCATTCAACTAAAAAACTGGATGTCAAAAGACATCCAGCTTTTCTTATTTAGCGTTACCGCCATTTTTCTTAATAATTTCTTCTTGGACGCTCTTAGGTGTCTTTTCATAATGATCAAAAGTCATTGTGAAAGTACCACGTCCTTGCGTTGCAGAACGCAAAGTAGTAGCATAACCAAACATTTCAGCAAGCGGTACGAAGGAATTAATTAACTGTGCATTACCACGTTCTTCCATACCTTCAATTCGACCACGACGAGCTGTTACTTGACCCATAACATCACCTAAGTAATCTTCCGGAGTAACAACTTCAACCTTCATGATTGGTTCCAAGATAACCGCACCAGCATCTTTAACTGCATTATGCAAAGCCATAGAAGCAGCAACTTTGAAGGCAGCTTCTGAAGAATCGACTTCATGATAAGAACCATCATAAAGTTTAGCTTTAATATCAATTAAAGGATAACCTGCTAAAACACCATTAGCCATTGCATCTTTTAATCCAGCTTCAACTGATGGAATATATTCACGCGGAACAACACCACCAACAATGGCATCTTCGAATTCAAACCCTTTACCTTCTTCATTAGGTTCAAATTCAATCCAAACATCACCGTATTGACCTTTACCACCTGACTGACGAACAAATTTACCTTCAGCAGAAGCTTTCTTAGTAAAGGTTTCCCGATAAGCAACTTGAGGTTCACCTACACGAGCGTCAACCTTGAATTCACGCCGCATCCGATCAACCATGATATCCAAATGCAATTCACCCATACCAGCAATCAAAGTTTCCCCAGTTTCTGGATTAGTTTCAGCTTGGAAAGTAGGATCTTCTTCAGCTAACTTTTGCAAAGCAACATCTAACTTATCACGATCTTCTTTGGACTTAGGTTCAATAGATACTTGGATAACTGGATCAGGTATTTCCATAGATTCCAAAATCAAAGGATGATCAGGATCGGTTAAAGAGTCACCAGTAGTTGTATTCTTGAGACCAATTGCAGCTGCAATATCACCAGAGAATACTTCTGGAATTTCTTTTCGGTGGTTAGAATGCATTTGTAGCAAACGACCAACACGTTCACGCTTGTCTTTAGTTGCATTCAAAACATAAGAACCTGATTCCAATGTTCCGGTATAAACCCGCAAATAAGTTAAACGACCAACAAATGGATCAGTAGCAATCTTAAATGCTAAACCAGCAAATGGCTTATTGTCGTCAGCTTTTAATTCAACTTCCTCACCAGATTCTGGATCAGTAGCATTATATGGACGAACATCTAAAGGTGAAGGTAAATAGTAAACAACAGCATCCATCAACATTTGAACACCCTTATTCTTAAAGGCAGAACCAGCCAAAACAGGGAATAATTTTAATTCAATTGTTGCTTTCCGGATTGCATCCCGAATTTCATCATTAGAAATTTCTTCGCCTTCGAGATATTTATCCATGATATTATCATCGACATCTGCTAAGGTTTCAACCATTTGTGCACGACGCTTTTCAGCTTCTTCTTTATATTCTTCAGGTACTTCAACAGTATCCCATTTAGAACCCAATTCATCTTCGTCGTACAAATCGGCTTTCATTTCAATTAAATCAATAACACCTTCAAATGCATCTTCAGCACCAATTGGCATTTGAATTGGTAATGGTAATGCATCTAGACGATCTTTAATGGTCTGTACAGAATAATCAAAGTCAGCACCAATTTTATCCATTTTATTAACGAAAACAATACGAGGAACATTATATGTTGTAGCTTGACGCCAAACATTTTCAGTTTGAGGTTCAACACCAGATTGACCGTCTAAGACAGTAATTGCACCATCTAAAACACGTAATGAACGTTCAACTTCAATAGTAAAGTCCACGTGTCCTGGAGTATCGATAATGTTGATTCGATGATCTTTCCATTGAGCTGTTGTTGCAGCTGATGTAATGGTAATACCACGCTCTTGTTCTTGAGCCATCCAATCCATTTGGGAAGCTCCATCATGAGTTTCACCAATTTTATGAATTTTACCAGTATAGTAAAGAATACGTTCAGTTGTTGTTGTTTTACCGGCATCAATATGGGCCATGATTCCGATATTACGTGTTTTTTCTAAGGGAAATTCACGTTTATTAGCCATTAGATAATAGTACTCCTCTCAATAATCAACCCTAAATTACCACCGATAATGTGCAAAAGCACGGTTAGCATCAGCCATCTTATGAGTGTCTTCACGCTTTTTAACGGCAGCACCGGTATTATTAGCAGCATCCATAATTTCAGCAGCTAGACGTTGATCCATTGTATGTTCACCCCGTAAACGAGCATAACTAACAATCCAACGTAAACCTAAAGTTGTCCGACGTTCTGGGCGAACTTCGATTGGCACTTGATAGTTGGAGCCACCAATCCGACGAGCTTTAACCTCTAAGACAGGCATAACGTTTTTCATTGCTTCATCAAAAACGTCTACTGGATCGTTACCGGTTTTTTCTTTAATAATATCAAAAGCATTATATAAAATTGTTGAAGCTTTGCCCCGCTTTCCATCAACCATCAAATGATTGATTAAACGAGTAACAAGTTTGGAATTATAAATTGGATCTGGCAAAACATCACGTTTTGTGACACTACCTTTTCTTGGCATGGATATCCTCCTCTAGAGTTGTTTTAATTATTTTAGATTATTTTTTAGGTTTCTTAGCGCCATACTTCGAGCGACCTTGCATCCGACCATCAACACCGGCAGTATCTAAAGCGCCACGAATAATATGATAACGAACACCAGGTAAATCTTTTACACGACCACCACGAATTAAAACAACACTATGTTCCTGAAGGTTGTGTCCAATACCAGGAATATATGCAGTAACTTCGATTAAGTTAGATAAACGAACACGAGCGTATTTACGCAAAGCAGAGTTTGGCTTTTTTGGTGTCATAGTTCCGACACGAGTAGCAACACCCCGTTTTTGTGGTGCAGGATTATCAGTAGTAATTTTTTTCATACTGTTATAGCCAAAGTTCAAAGCTGGTGAATCCGACTTTGTGGTTCTTGTTTTACGACCTTTACGTACCAATTGATTAATTGTTGGCATTCAAAGTTCCTCCTTAAATTTTAAGTACACACATCCAGGTGGTTCATTTTTTGGGAAATAAAAATACCACTGATGTGGTTCTTCGCTCATTACGGCAGCAAAATACCTCTAAAAAGCACAACTAATAGACTAACATCAACAAGCTAGCTTGTCAATATTATCTATTACAAATAAAAAATAATTTTTGATTTGCGGGTATTTATATAGCAGGGATGATAATTTGTTAATATTTAATATTCTACTAAGTATTTGCTTAGCGTCTTTTGGTGGCGTAATAGCTCTCAGATTACCTGCTAATGAGTCCTTTGTGAAGGGGCGTTCTCATTGCGATTATTGCTACCACCAATTAACTTGGTATCAGATAATTCCAATTATTAGTTATCTATATCTACAAGGAAAATGTGCCTATTGTCAGCACAGAATCCAGCCTACCATTTTTATTATTGAAATTATTGGATTAATCGCGGGTTTGGAAGCTAGTTTCCAACATCTTTATAATCCTTACATTCTAATATTCTTAATAATAACAGTTGCTGTTGCTGCAATGACTGATGTTTTATTCTTACACATTTGGCCAATTATATTATTACCTACAATTATTAGCACTGTAATTTGGCAGCCTCTAACTCTTATTGCTTGGAAATATTGGCTAGTATGGGCGATTATCTTAATACTGTTATTTATAGTTTTGCACGGCAAAATCGGCTTTGGTGATATTGAAGTTATGCTCTTGCTTGCCTTAGTATTAGGAATTAATCCGACATTAGAAATAGTGTTACTGGCAACTATTTTTATTATGATTTATTACGCTATCTATCAGTTCAACAATCATAAATTAACTGCAGTTGCATTTGTCCCCTTTTTATTGCTAGCATTGTTAATCCGTTTGGGAGCTTATTGCTTAGGATTTTGCCAATGAGTTGCAATAAAGTCTTGCCGGCCGCCAGCTTCTTCTAGTTGCATCCGATGTGGATCTTTACGATAAAATTGTTGATGTTCTTCTTCTGCAGGATAAAATGGTTGGGCAGCTTCAATTTGTGTCACGATTGGATCTGAAAAGCGACCACTATTTTCTAATTCTTGTTTAGAAGCTTCAGCAATTTGACGTTGAGTATCATCTTTAACAAAAATAACTGGTCGATAATTATCACCACGATCTTGAAATTGTCCCATAGCATCAGTAGGATCTGTTTGCTGCCAATAAATTTCTACTAATTGTTTATAAGAAATAATTTCTGGATCAAAAATTATTTTAACCGCTTCTGTATGTCCAGTTTCATGACGTGATACCTGTTCATAAGTGGGATTAGGAACAAAGCCGCCAGTATAACCGGAAATAACTTTTTTAATGCCTGCAAGTGTATCAAATGGCTTTACCATACACCAAAAACAACCACCTGCAAAAATTGCCGTTTCTTCTTGATTACTCATTGTCATTCCTCCTAATTGTCTTATATTATAAGCTCATTTTAACAAAAATAAAATTACACGCTTAAAATTGAAAATTATTTTATGATACAATGCAGATAATTAGCAATAGGAGGTTACATTATGTGCACAAGTATTTCAATTCAAGCTACTAATCAAGATGTCTTTTGGGGACGTACTATGGATTTTACTTTCGATCCGTTCAAAGCTAGTGTCGATAGTAAGATTACCGCTTATCCCAAGGGTTATAAGTTAAAAGGACTACATCAGTCTTGGCAAACCAAGTTTGCTTTTGCGGGAATTAACGTTAATAATTCTTTATTTTTTAATGATGGCATTAATAGTGCTGGGATTGTTGGTGATGCGCAGTATTTAGAAGAAGCGTCTTGGACAACATTAGAAGATTTAAAAAAGCGTTCTTTAAAACCTATTATTGGTGAAGAAGTGATTGCCTACGTTTTAAGTAACTTTGGCAGCATTGCCGAAATAAAAAAAGCTTTTTCTAATTTTGGTCAAATTAAAACTAATTATCCCGATTGGGATCATGCCGATACTGGTATTCCCACTCCAATTCCCATGCATTATACTTTTAGTGATAATTTTGGCAATAGCATTGTTTTAGAGCCCGTAGATAAAGGTGCTTTCAAAATCTATGATAGTATTGGTGTAATGACCAATAGTCCTCAATATTCTTGGCATTTAGATAATTTGCGTAACTATTTATATTTAACTAATCATAATCGCGGCCATCATCAATTAACTGCTAATTTAGATATTAAACAAATTGAAAGTGGTTCCGGTTTATTAGGCTTACCTGGTGATTATACTGCTCCTTCCAGATTCATTCGGAGTACTTTTCTTTCTAAATTTTTGGCTCCTTTTGAGCGTCAACAAGGAATTACACAATTATATAATGTTTTTAAATCTGTTATGATTCCACAAGGAATTGAACATGTCAATGATCATAGTGAAACTTGTGATTACACAGGATATTGGTCTGGTTATGATGTGGACCAGCGAACTATTTATATACAACCAGAAGATTGTCCCACAATGACTAAATTTTCTTTATCAGAAAATATAACCGAGAAAATCACTCAACCTATTAGTCATACTTTTAAAGTTAATGAATAAAAAAAGCCTATCCACCTTTTGAGGTAGATAGGCTTTTTAGACTCATTAACGTTGCTTTTCTTGGTAAGCTTTTAGCTTTTCTTCAACATCAGCAATGCTTATTTGATTATCTGTTTCTTTTTGAACACTAGGACCAACTTTTTCAGGTTCCATATGACGATATTTTGCCATCCCTGTTCCAGCAGGAATAATCTTTCCAATCATCACATTTTCTTTAAGTCCAACTAATGGATCGCTCTTTCCACGAATTGAAGCATCAGTTAAGACACGGGTGGTTTCTTGGAAGGAAGCAGCTGATAAGAAACTGTTAGTTTCCAATGAAGCTTTGGTAATACCTAACAATACTGGAGAACCAGTAGCGGGTAACTTTCCACTTACTAAGGCTTCTTTATTATCATCTGTAAATTGTCCAATATCAACCAATGAACCCGGTAAAATTTCAGTATCGCCAGGATCTAAAATTCTAATCTTACGCAACATCTTGCGAACCATTACTTCAATATGCTTATCGCTGATATCAACACCTTGCATGCGATATACTTTTTGAACTTCAGATAGAAGATAGTTTTCCGTTGTTTGTACATTAGTAACTTTAATTAATTGCTTGGGATCAACAGACCCAGCAGTTAATTTACCACCACGAGCAATTTCGTCACCTTCAGAAACTGCCACACTAGCAGTATAAGGCACACTATAGGTTCTAGTATCAGTTTTACCTTCAACAGTAATTTCACGAGAATGCTCAGCAGGGTTTTCATCAATTGCTGTTATAGTACCATCAACTTCAGAAATTGTAGCTAAACCTTTTGGATTACGAGCTTCAAAAATTTCTTCGACACGAGGAAGTCCTTGAGTAATATCTTCGCCACCAGCAACACCACCAGTATGGAAGTTACGCATAGTTAACTGGGTACCCGGTTCACCAATCGATTGTGCAGCTACAACACCGACTGCTTCTCCAACTTCAACTTCTTCACCTGTTGCCAAATTACGACCGTAACATTTTTGACAAACGCCGTGGCGCGTATTGCAGGTAAAAGCACTTCTAATTGTCACTGTAGTGACACCAGCATCAATAATTTTTTGTGCCATATCTTCATCAATCATGGCATTTTTATCAATCATAACTGCATGAGTTTGAGGATCAAATACCGCTTTTTGTGTATAACGGCCAACTAAACGATCATATAGTGGTTCAATAATTTCGTTACCATCACTAATAGCTGAAACTTCGATTCCCCGATCAGTACCACAATCTTCTTCACGAACAATCACGTCTTGGGCAACATCAACTAAACGTCTTGTCAAATAACCTGAGTTCGCTGTCTTCAAAGCCGTATCTGTCATACCTTTACGGGCACCGTGAGTTGACATGAACATTTCCAAAACCGAGAGACCTTCACGGAAGTTAGATGTAACTGGAACTTCCATCATTCCGCCGTTAGGAGCAGCCATTAAGCCCCGCATCCCAGCTAACTGAGTAAAGTTAGAAATATTACCACGAGCTCCAGAATCAGACATCATTGAAATAGGATTTTTAGGATCAAAACTGTCAACCAACTGTTGCTGAATTTCATCTTTAGCATCATTCCAAATGCTGACAACACGATTATGTCGCTCTTCATCAGTGATTAAACCACGACGGAACTGTTTAGAAACAGTAGCTACTTGTTTGTGGGCAGCATCAACAATTGATTGTTTATCATCTAATTGTGGAACATCAGCAACACCAACAGTCAATCCAGACAAGGTACATGCAGTATAGCCTAATTCCTTCATGTCATCTAACAATTCAGATGTACGTTGAACTTTATAAACCTTAAAGACTTGGGCAATGATATCACTAAGATAACCCTTTTTAAAAGGATCATTTAAAGGCATATCTTGTAAACGTTGATGAATATCTTCACCTTCATTTAAGAAATACTTTTCTGGCACACCATTAATTAAATTCTCTTGTGTTGGTTCATTTAAAAACGGCATCCCTTGCGGTAAAATCCGATTAAAAATCACTTTACCAACACTAGTCAACATAATGCGATGGCGATCAGTATCTTTAAAGTCAAAATCCTTTAAGGAGTCAGTAGCCAAACCAATTCTAGTATGCCAATGGACATCACCATTTTGAAAGGCCATTTCAACTTCGTTCATATCTTTAAAAATCATACCTTCGCCTTCACGACCACGTTCTTCTAAGGTTAAATAATAATTACCTAAAACAACGTCCTGCGATGGTGTAACAATTGGTTTACCATCTTTAGGAGCTAAGATATGATGCGCAGCTAACATTAACATTCTTGCTTCTGCTTGTGCCTCATCAGATAACGGTACATGGACAGCCATCTGATCACCATCAAAGTCAGCATTGTAAGCTTCACAAGCTAAAGGATGTAATCGAATAGATTTCCCATCAACTAATACAGGTTCAAAAGCTTGAATACCCAAACGGTGCAACGTTGGTGCCCGGTTTAAAAGAACTGGGCGCTCTTTAATGACATCCTCTAATACATCCCAAACAGCATCATCTTGACGCTCAATTTTTCGCTTAGCATTTTTAATATTAGAAGCTAATTCCCGTTTCACTAATTCATGCATAACAAATGGCTTAAATAATTCCAGTGCCATTTCCCGGGGCAAACCACATTGATAAAACTTCAACGTTGGTCCCACATCAATAACAGAACGGCCAGAATAATCAACACGTTTACCCAACAAATTCTGACGGAAACGTCCTTGTTTACCTTTCAGCATATGTGACAGAGATTTCAAAGGACGATTACCAGGACCCGTTACCGGACGTCCACGACGACCGTTATCAATCAAAGCATCAACTGCTTCTTGTAACATCCGTTTTTCATTTTGCACAATGATATTAGGTGCATTCAAATCTAATAATCGTTTCAACCGGTTATTACGATTAATAACACGGCGATATAAGTCATTTAAGTCAGAAGTGGCAAAACGTCCACCTTCCAACTGAACCATTGGCCGTAAGTCTGGTGGAATAATTGGGATACAGTCCATAACCATCCATTCAGGGCGGTTACCTGACTTTTTAAAAGCATTTAAAATATCTAATCGTCTAATTGCTCGCGTCCGCTTTTGACCAGTTGCTGATTTTAAAACTTCTTTTAAATGTTCAACTTCTTTATTTAAATCAACAGCTTGGAGTAATTCTTTGATACCTTCAGCACCCATTTTAGCAATAAAAGCATTACCATATTCTTGACGTTTTTGCCGATATTCTGTTTCTGTTAATAACTGCTTATTTTCTAAGTCAGTATTTCCAGCTTTAATAACTACATAGGCTGCAAAATAAATAATTTCTTCTAAAGCTCTTGGACTCATGTCTAAGACTAAGCCCATACGACTAGGGATTCCCTTAAAGTACCAGATATGAGTTACAGGTGCAGCTAATTCGATATGTCCCATACGCTCACGGCGTACTTTGGACTTGGTAACTTCAACTCCACAACGATCACAAACAATACCTTTATAGCGAATTCGTTTGTATTTACCACAAGCGCATTCCCAATCCTTAGTCGGACCAAAGATACGCTCATCGAAAAGTCCATCCCGTTCTGGTTTTAAGGTTCGATAGTTAATCGTTTCGGGCTTTTTGACTTCACCATAAGACCAGCTGCGAATTTTATCTGGCGATGCCAGTCCAATTTGCATACTTTCAAACTTATTGACGTCTATCAATTGGCAACCTCCTCTTAATTGTTGCTATCATCATTATTATCTGAACTCAGACTATTAATTTTATCCATTAAACTGTCTAAATTAGGTTGCTGTTCTTGCTTCTTCTTTTCTTCTACTTGAGCTTGTTCTTGTGCACGTTTTTGTTCTTGTTGTTCAGCTAAACGTGATAAGGCATCAACGCTGTTACTAGTAGCATCTTCATCCATATCGCGTAATTCTAATTCATGATGTTCATGATCTAGAATCTTCATATCTAAACCTAATGATTCTAATTCCTTGATCAAAACTCTAAATGATTCTGGAACACCTGGTTTAGGGATGGTTTGACCTTTGACAATTGCTTCATAGGTATTAACACGCCCAGTAACATCATCTGACTTATACGTTAAAATTTCTTGTAAGGTATAAGCTGCCCCGTAAGCTTCCAAAGCCCAAACTTCCATTTCACCAAAACGCTGACCACCGAATTGAGCTTTACCACCAAGTGGTTGTTGAGTAACTAAAGAGTAAGGTCCAATAGAACGAGCATGGATTTTGTCATCCACCATATGAGCTAATTTCATATAATACATAACACCAACAGCTACACGATTATGGAAGGGTTCACCAGTACGGCCATCATATAGGATGGTCTTTGCATCAGAAGCCATGTTGGCTTCTTTAACGGCAGCCCATAAGTCATCATCAGTTGCACCATCAAAAACAGGTGAAGCAATGTGAATACCTAAGGTTCTAGCAGCCATTCCCAAGTGTAATTCCAAAACTTGCCCAATATTCATACGTGAAGGCACACCCATTGGATTTAACAAAATGTCAATTGGAGTACCATCAGGCATATAAGGCATATCTTCTTCTGGAACAACAATAGAAACAGTACCTTTATTACCGTGGCGACCAGCCATTTTATCCCCAACTTGAATCTTCCGCTTTTGTGCAATGTAAACTCGAACCATAGTATTTACACCTGGGCTAAGTTCATCGCCAGCTTCCCGAGTGAAAATCTTTACATCTTGAATGATTCCACCGCCACCATGAGGTACACGTAGGGAAGTATCACGGACTTCACGAGCTTTTTCACCAAAGATAGCATGCAATAATCTTTCTTCAGCACTTAATTCAGTTACACCTTTTGGAGTAACTTTACCTACTAAAATATCACCATCGCGTACTTCCGCACCAATCCGAACAATTCCGCTTTCATCTAAATCTTTCAACGCATCTTCACCAACGTTAGGAATTTCACGTGTTATTTCCTCAGGTCCTAACTTGGTATCACGTGCTTCAGATTCATATTCTTCAATGTGGATGGAAGTATAGACATCATCACGTACTAAACGCTCAGATAAAACAATGGCATCTTCATAGTTATACATATTCCAAGTCATGAAAGCAATTAGTGGGTTTTGACCTAAAGCCAGTTCCCCTTCTTGCATAGCTGGGCCATCAGCGATAATTTCGCCTTTATCAACATGATTACCCTTTTCGACGATTGGGCGTTGGTTATAACATTTACCCGCATTAGAACGCCGGAATTTCATTAAGTCATAAATATCCATTGTGCCATCATCACGTTGAATTTTAATAGTGCGCGCATCAACGTAATTAACAATACCTGCATCATGAGCTAATAAAGCAGTTCCAGAATCGTGGGCGGCAACATATTCCATGCTAGTACCAACTAATGGAGAATGAGGTTTTACTAATGGTACAGCCTGACGTTGCATGTTAGCACCCATCAAAGCACGGTTAGAATCATCATTTTCCAAGAAAGGAATACAGGCAGTAGCTACTGAAACTACTTGCTTAGGTGAAACGTCCATGTAGTCAATCTTGTCAGCAGTAGTTTCAATATTATCATCTTGATGACGAGCCAAGATTCGTTCTACTGCAAAAGATCCATCATCATTCAAAGGTGTGTTAGCCTGAGCTACAACGTAGTTATCTTCTTCATCTGCTGTTAAATAATCAATTTTATCAGTAACTTTATGAGTATCCCAAGAAACACGACGATAAGGAGTTTCAATGAAACCATACTTATTAACTACTCCATAAGTAGCTAAGTTATTAATCAAACCAATGTTAGGTCCTTCAGGAGTTTCAATCGGGCACATCCGGCCATAATGCGTATAATGCACATCCCGGACAGCATAACCGGCCCGATCCCGTGTCAAACCACCAGGTCCCAAGGCTGATAAACGACGCTTATGAGTTAATTCACCTAACGGATTATTCTGATCCATAAATTGTGATAGCTGTGATGAACCAAAAAATTCTTTAATGGCAGCTACTACGGGACGAATATTAATTAATTGTTGTGGTGTAACTGTCGCAGTATCTTGAATTGACATCCGTTCACGGACTACCCGTTCCATTCTTGATAAGCCTAAACGGAATTGGTTTTGTAATAATTCACCAACAGAACGAATCCGACGATTACCTAAATGGTCGATGTCATCAACACTACCAATGCCTTCTTGTAAATTAAAGAAATAATTAATTTCAGCCAAGATATCAGCCGGCGTAATATGCTTTACTTTTTCGTCAATATTATCATTGCCGATAACGTTAACTATCTTATCTTCATCTGCAAGAGAATAAACTTTAATAATTTGCAACTTAACAGGGTCGCCTAAGATTCCTTCATCTGAAGGTTGGAAAGTAACAGCCTTAAAATCAGGATTCTTTAAATAAGGAGAGAGCTTATTTAAAGCTTCACGATCAAGCTTAGTATCTTTCTTCAAAATAATCTCACCCGTATCTGGATCAGCCAAGGTTTCAGCTAAGGTCAATCCTTGCAAACGAGTTTTCAGATTAAGCTTTTTATTTACTTTGTAACGCCCTACAGAGGCAGTATCATAACGTTTAGGATCAAAGAAACGGGCATACAGTAATGAACGGGAACTTTCAGCCGTTTTAGGTTCACCCGGACGTAAACGTTCATAGATATCTTTTAAAGATTCCGCTACACGTGAATCTGAAGGATCCTTGTGAACGTCTTTTTCTAAAGTTAGATTTAAAAAGTCGCTATTATTACCAAAAATATCAAGAATTTCACTGTCAGTTCCAAAACCTAAGGCCCGAACTAATTCGGTAATTGGTAACTTACGAGTCCGATCAATTCGAACATAAACAATATTTTTCGCATCGTTATCAAATTCCAGCCACGCACCACGATTAGGAATAACAGTAGTACCATAAATCATTCGGCCGTTTTTATCAGCTTCTGCAGTATAATAAACGCCTGGAGAACGAACCAATTGTGAAACTATAACTCGCTCTGCACCATTAATAATAAAGGTACCTTGCTCAGTCATTAATGGAAAATCACCGAAAAAGACATCCTGTGTCTTAATTTCACCAGTTTCATGATTAGTTAATCTTAAAGTTACATGTAACGGTGCTGAATAATTGGCATCGTGATTCCGTGCTTCATTGACAGTATACTTTGGTTTTAAAAGCTTATAGTCAACATAGTCTAATGATAAAGTGCCAGCAAAATCATCAATTGGCATAATATCTTGGAACATTTCCTTTAAGCCTTCATCTAAGAACCAATTATAAGAATTGGTCTGAATGTCAATTAAATTAGGTAACGGTAAAACTTCCTTAATCCGCGCATAACTACGCCGTGTCCGATGTTTTCCGTAATTGACATTGTGGAAACGAACTTTTTCTTCCGTCAAGCTGTTCACCCTTTCAATAAAATCTAAACGTCAAATGTTACAATTTGATTACAACTTAGCAAATGGTACTTTTTGAGCAAAAAAAAACCAAAAATAGTAATTCACTATTTTTGCCTTTTTATAATTCCTTACCGGACAATATTTCGGCAAGAAATACGCATCTCATACCACGCTAATTAGTCAATTTAAATATTATAACAAATCACTTCATTAGTCAACTCATTATGCTTGAATAGTTTCTGGATGTCGTATATTAAATTTTAATTGCTGCTTGGCAGCTCCTACTGATAATTGATCACCAGCACGCAATTGATTGGATAATAATAAGTCACTAATCTGATCTTCGACTTCGACTTGAATTGTGCGCCGTAGTGGGCGGGCCCCTAGTTCAGAGTTATAACCCTTTTCAACTAAATAATCCATTGCTTTCGGGGTTAATTTTAGTTTAATTTGTTGTTCATTCAAACGTTTAATTAAACCTTGAGACATAATTTTAATAATCTGATGCAAGTCAGTTTTTGTCAATTCATGGAAAACTAAAATATCATCAATCCGATTCAAAAACTCTGGTCGGAAAAATTGTTTTGTTTCTGCAAGAATTTGTTGTTTCATACTTTCATAATGGTTCGTTATTGTGGTTTCGTTAAAGCCAACAGTGTGTGTATCCCGTAAAGTTGTTGCTCCTAAGTTGGAAGTCATAATAATAACCGTATTTCGAAAATCAACTTTGCGGCCTTTAGAGTCAGTTAAAAAGCCATCATCTAATACTTGTAACAATAAGTTAAAGACATCCCGATGAGCCTTTTCCACTTCATCCAACAAAATAACTGAATAAGGATGATTTCGCACCTGCTCGGTTAATTGGCCACCTTCTTCATAGCCAACATAGCCTGGTGCAGAACCAACTAGTCGTGAAGTACTGAATTTTTCCATGTATTCCGACATATCAATTCTAATAATATCTGTTTCCTTGCCAAACATACTAGCTGCTAGTGCCTTAGCTAATTCCGTCTTCCCAACTCCGGTTGGCCCCATAAACAAAAATGAACCAATTGGATGCTGTGGATCTTTTAAGCCACTACGAGCACGTCTAATAGCACGTGCTACCGCACTAATAGCTTCTTCTTGTCCAACCACTCGTTGGTGCAACTCTTTTTCAAGATTCAATAATTGCCGTGATTGGTGGTTAGTCATTTTGGAAACGGGAATTCCTGTCCATTGTGAAACTACTTGAGCAATATCTTGTTCTTGCACATGTGGTAATGACTTTCGATTACGTTTATCAGATTTTTGTTCTTGTTTCTCCAACTTATGTTTAAAAGTCATCTCTTCTTGCCGATAACGAGCAGCTTCTTCAAAATTTTGGTCAGTAATAGCCTGCTCCTTAGCTTGTGAAGCAGTATTAAGTCGGTGTTCAAGCTGTTCTATTTTATCAATTGCTCGTGTAGAACTGGCTTTGATATGAACACTAGCACTAGCTTCATCAATTAAATCAATCGCCTTATCTGGCAAAAAGCGATTAGGCAAATATCGTTGAGATAACTTTACGGCTGCTTTTAAGGCTTCGTCAGTAATCTTTAATTGATGATGTTCTTCATATTCTGGTCGCAAACCTTGTAAAATCAAAAAGCTATCAGCAACTGAAGGTTCTTCAACTTGCACTTTAGCAAATCTTCGCGCAAAGGCTGCATCTTTTTCAATATATTTTTGATATTCATCTAAAGTTGTTGCCCCAATCATTTGCAACTCACCGCGCGAGAGCGCAGGCTTTAAGATATTAGAAGCATCGATTGCCCCTTCAGCTCCACCAGCACCAATCATCGTGTGTAATTCATCCACAAACAATATAACATTGCCATCATGATAAATCTCATTAATAATCTTTTTTAAGCGATCTTCAAATTCACCCCGATATTTAGTACCAGCTACTAATGAACCCATATCTAAAAGCATTAAACGCTTGTTGGTCATTTCCACAGGGACTTCACCAGCAATAATTTTTTGTGCTAAACCTTCAACAATCGCAGTTTTGCCCACACCTGGCTCACCTAATAAAACTGGATTATTCTTAGTGCGGCGACTTAAAATTTGAATTGTACGTTCAATTTCTGAATCACGCCCAATTACTGGGTCTAATTGTTTTTCCTGTGCATATTGTGTTAAATCTCTTGCTAACGAATCTAAGGTAGGAGTACTGCTTTTACCACTGAGTGTTTGCTGCTGTGTAGCGCGCTTTTTACTATCACCCTTAGTTGAAATCCCCATCTTTTGTAATAATAATTTACGAGTTTTGACCACACTAATTCCCAAATTGGCCAGAATACGAGAAGCTAATATTGTTTGATCTCGTAATAAAACTAATAAAATGTGGCTGGTACCAATCTGAGGCGCTTCTAATAGCTTAGCTTGTTGACCAGCTGCTTCTAGAATTTGACCAGCACGTGGTGAATAAGGTAAATACATAACGTTATTTGCTTTAGTATCTTCAGTTCCATATCCAGTCATAGCTTCAATTTCATCTTTGATATCTTCTGCAGATATTGATAAATCAATAATGGTTTTAGCAGCTACGCCAGAACCTTCTTTAACCAAACCATATAATATATGTTCACTACCCACGGCGTGGTGGTGAAATTTTTTAGCTGCCTGCTGGGCCAAACGCAGTGACTCTTTGGCACTTGCAGTAAATATTTCATTCATTAACAGCCCTTCTTTCTCATACTGTTTTGAAAGTATACCACAATTGTTACAATTATGATAAATGATGCCTTTTTTAATTAAGATTTTTGCTTAACTTTATTCTTTTTTTCAAGTTTCCGTAGCAATTTAGCTACCTGTTTAGGAACTACTTGGTTGCGATTAAATTTAGCAAAAATAAGTGTTTCACTCAATAAAGATTTCAATTTCACAATATCATGATTCAATTTCCAAGAGTTTTGCGCTTGAAGAAATTTCGCACGGGTTACATAGTAAGTAACATGTCTTTGCGAAGAGACATCAAGTTCTTCATCTAATAATTTATTACTCTGATCCAGCCGGTCATGTTCAGCTAAATATGTAGCTAAATAAAACATCAAAGTTAATAACCGAAAAATTTGTTTGGTTCGAAAATCTGCTATTCCTTCGGTTAAACTAGTTGCTACATATAGTTGAACTTTGTTGAACATTAATGTTGCTGTTTCGTCATCATGCTGGTGATCTGCAACAATGCCAAGTCCTAAATATGATAATTGCGTAAACATTGTACTTTGTTTAGGATCTAACTCGTTTAAAATTCGTCGAAAATATAATTCTGCCTCAGCATCGTTTGTATCACTCACAGCTAAAAACATCCCTTTAAGATAACAGTATTGCAGACGCCCCTGGTTTGATCTTAACTTTTGATAATCAATTTGTTGTAAATTAATAATTGCGTCATTATAATTTTCTACCATTAGATTCTCTTCAATTTGATCAAGTTTGTGGCTGGCAAAATTGATCGATGTCGGATCATCTTCATTTAATTCTGCAATAGTCAAATCTAAACGATCACACAATCGCTCTAAAATCGGCAAAGCCGGTGTCTGTTTCCGATTTTCAAATTTACTTAAAGTTGATTGCGTACAAATACCTTGACTCAAAGAAAATTGTGAATATCCTAATTGTTTTCTGCGTGCAATAAATTTTTCAATATCCACAAATCTCATCCCCCAAAATCTAATATATGATACCGTATACTTTAATTATATCAAAAGAATTGGTAATAGCTGATATCAATTCTTATTTTGTAGGAAGGCCTATTACAGTGGTAATAACTGGAATATGGCAATAAAAATTTAATAAGAAACGCTATTATATTGATCTTATAGTAGTTAATCTTCCAACTAAAAAACTCAACACATCAAAATTCTAATGTGTTGAGCCTAGTCTTTATTTCCCGATTATTATCGTTAAAAAATCGGGAAAACAAGATTCGAACTTGCGACCTCTGCGTCCCGAACGCAGCGCTCTACCAAGCTGAGCTATTTCCCGAAATAAAAAAGCGGAAGACGGGATTCGAACCCGCGACCCCCACCATGGCAAGGTGATGTTCTACCACTGAACTACTTCCGCAAAAAAGATAACTATTAAATTGTAATAATGCACCCAGTAGGAGTCGAACCTACAACCTTCTGATTCGTAGTCAGACACTCTATCCAATTGCGCTATGGGTGCATATGCCGAGGACCGGAATCGAACCGGTACGGTAATCACTTACCGCAGGATTTTAAGTCCTGTGCGTCTGCCAGTTCCGCCACCCCGGCAAGGTAACAAAAGCGGAAGACGGGATTCGAACCCGCGACCCCCACCATGGCAAGGTGATGTTCTACCACTGAACTACTTCCGCAATATTAAAGTAACTGCACTTATTAGCAGTTAATGAGTCGCGTGGGGCTCGGACCCACGACCCACGGCTTAAAAGGCCGTTGCTCTACCAACTGAGCTAGCGACTCAACAATCATTGGCTAACCAACGACTGTATTATTATAACAACTAAAAAATAAAAATTCAACTCTAAATTTTAAGTTTCTCAATAAACTGGTTAGATTCTCATTATTTGTCTTCTGGACGTAAGGTTGGAAATAGTACCACATCTCGAATAGATGGCGCATCAGTTAACAACATTACCAAGCGATCAACTCCGATGCCTAATCCACCAGTTGGAGGCATGCCATACTCTAAAGCTTCTACAAAGTCATCATCAACACTCTCGGCTTCATCATTACCAGCAGTTCTTTCAGCAGCTTGAGCTTCAAAGCGTTGGCGTTGATCAATAGGATCATTTAATTCAGTAAAGGCATTAGCATATTCATTGCCCAAAATAAATAATTCAAAACGATCAACAAAGCGAGGATCTTTTTCACTTTTTTTAGCTAAGGGTGAAATTTCAATTGGATGTCCATAAATAAATGTTGGTACTTTGATTGTATCTTCAACAAATTCTTCAAAGAAAGCATTAATGATATGCCCAACTTGCCAGTAATCTTCATAATGCACATGGTGTTCATCAGCCAATTGCCGTGCTTGGACTAATGACATTTCTGGCCAAAAATCAACTCCAGTAGCATCCTTAATAGCATCAACCATATGTACTCGCTGGAATGGCTGTGCTAAATCAACATTTTCACCTTGGTAGGTAAATTTTAAAGTTCCTAAAGCCTCTTGTGCTGCATAACGAAAAATACCTTCTGTTTCGTCCATAACATCTTCAAAATTAAAGTAAGCAGCATAAGTTTCTAACTCGGTAAATTCTGGATTATGCTTGGTATCAATTCCTTCATTACGAAAAACTCGCCCCAATTCATAAACACGTTCCATACCACCAACAATCAATCGTTTTAAATGTAGTTCCAAAGCAATCCGTAGATACAAATCAATATTTAAGGCGTTATGATGCGTAATAAATGGACGAGCCGCAGCGCCACCAGCTTGACTGTGTAAAACTGGTGTTTCTACTTCCAAAAATCCATTTTGATCTAAATATTTTCTAATCGCTGAAACAATTTTAGTACGTTTTACAAAACGATCAAAACTATCTTGATTAGCTATTAAATCAAGATAACGCTGCCGATAGCGTTGTTCAACATTAGTTAAGCCATGATATTTATCCGGCAAAGGCCGCAAAGCTTTAGTTAACAAGGTGACGTGGTTTGCTTTTACAGTTAATTCACCCATGTCAGTTTTCATAACTTCGCCTTCAATACCGTAAATATCACCTAAATCAGCCTTTTTGAAAATTTGATAATTTTCTTCACCAACGGTATCTTTACGAACATAAATTTGAATTTTGCCTGAGCGGTCTTTAATATCCGCGAAGCCAACTTTACCTTTACCTCGCTTAGACATCATTCTACCAGCAATTTTAACAGTAATATTTTGCGCAGAAATATCATCTTTATCTAATTCACCATATTTTTGATGCAATTCGTCTGCAGTGGCAGTACGGTCATAGCGATGACCAAAAGGATCAATACCCGCAGTTTGTAAATCTTCCATTTTTTGCCGTCTAACGCGTAGTTGATCGTTCATTTCTTCTTCATTTTTTGGCATTTAAAGTTCTCCTTATCTATTTAATGTTTTGGTACTTAATTTTTCCGCAAAATTATCTAACAAATGATTGACTTCTTGTTGAGTCATAACTTCATTTACTGCTGCTTTAGTCCGAGCAGAACGAGGGATTCCTTTGAGATAATAAGCTAATTGTTGTCTAAATTCAGGCACACCAATCCGTTCTCCTTTTAGTTGAACTAACTTATCTAATTGCTCTTTGGCCGTCTGAATTTTTTGGAACGGCGTAGGCTCTGGCAATAATTCTCCAGTGTCTAAATAATGAGCCATTGCTTTGAGTGCCCAAGGATTACCAATAGCTCCTCTGGCTACCATCACTGCATCGGCCCCCACTTCATCAATCATTCTTTTAGCATCCTGGGGAGTCCGGATATCACCATTACCGATAAAAGGAATTGTCAAATGTTGAGCTACTTCATGCAAAAGTTCCCAATCAGCGTGACCAGTATACATTTGCGCTCGAGTTCGACCATGCATTGCTACCGCATCAGCCCCACCTTCTTGAGCGGCCAGCGCATTTTCCACTGCTAAAATATGATCTTGATCCCAGCCTGTCCGCATCTTTAATGTTAATGGCTTATCAATTACAGACTTAATTGCTTTTACTAAGTCATAAATGCTATCAGGATCTAATAACCATTGTGAGCCAGCACCAGTTTTAACAACCTTTTTAACCGGACATCCCATATTAATATCAATAATATCTGCGGCAGTATGCTCTGCTACATATTTAATTGCCGGAACTAAAGTTTCTTTAGAACCTCCAAAAACTTGGATACTAATAGGATGTTCATTTTCATTAACGTACAACATTGATAGAGTTTTTTTATTATTATATAAAATACCCCGATCACTGACCATTTCACAAATCACAAGACCAGCACCAAATTCTTTCGCAGTCATACGAAAAGAATAATTGGAGATACCTGCCATTGGTGCAACAACTACTTGATTAGGAATCGTAACATTACCAATTTTCCACTCCATTAACTTCTTCCTTTCTCACGGAGCTAATTACTTACATAATAGCAAAGTCATAGCCCTGGTTGCAATTACTTCTCAGCAATAATTTTTTGTAAATCAGTTGATGTAAATTGATATGCTTGACCACAGAACCTGCAAACTGTTTCTGCACCATGTTGTTCAGTGATTAAAGCTTGCAATTCTTTACTGTCTAATCCCGCTAATGAACGTGCGAAACGGGCTTTAGAGCAATCACAATGAAATTCTACGGGTGCTTTTTGTAAAATTTTAGTATCAGTCTGCTTAAATAATTTAGTTAAAATCATTTCTGGTGTAGATTTAATCGTAAAAATCCGTTTTAATGACGGCAATTGGCGGATTTGTTGGATTATCTGTTCACTATCACTAGTTGGCGTATTAGGTAAAGCCTGAATCATAAATCCACCAGCACTAATAACTTTTTGTTTAGCATTTATATTTACTACTAAGCCGATAGCTGCAGGAATTTGTTCTGATTTGGCTAAATAATAAGCATAATTTTGAGCTATATCGCCACTTATTAAGGGCACTTCTCCGGTAAAGGGTTGAGCTAATTTTTGATCTTTGGTGACGCTGAGTCTGCCTTGATTACCAATTAGCTCTGACTGCTTATTATAATTTGTTAAATCAGTAGGAAGATTTTGTAAATACCCCTTCACTTGCCCTTGTGCATTTGCGTCAGCAATGACAGCTCCAATAGGTCCGTTACCAATTAAGCGGGTAGTCAGCATTTCATCATTTTTTAACATTGAAGTACTCAATAATAAAGTTGCAATGAGACTTTCACCCAATATTTGTGTTGCTGAAGGTGTAAGTTGATGGCTTTTTTGAGCCTCGTTCACTAGCCGGGTAGCTTTTATTACATACACGCGGAATTTACTTTGATTAACTAAAGCTTTAATCAAATAATCTTTCAAAACTTTACCTACTTTCAATAAAATAAAAGGTTGAGACTTTCAGTCTCAACCCCCATCAATTATAAAATATTGCAGTGGTAAAAATAACCAAGTTCACTAACAATTATTTTAATCATCATCTTGTACATGATTATCATCACTCACATCATCTGGTTGACCATCTGGATTTTCTTCTAGTGGTTGCGCAGATGTTGTTGCTGTCTCAGCACTGTGACCTTCTTTAGCTTGTTTCTTTTCATCACGTAGCTGAGCAATTTTCTTTGCTTCTTCAAAAGTTGAAGCTTTTTCTGAAGGAAACTCTTCTTGATTTGTAGCTGGCATTTTTCCAGTATTATACAAACTCAAAATTTGCTTTTCATCAAGAGTTTCATACTTTAATAATGCCTCAGCAATAGCCTTATGTTGCTCACGATGACCTTGAATAATGTCAACAGCTGTTTTGTGAGCTTCATCTAAAATCTTCCGAATTTCATCATCAATTACAGTTGCAGTTTCTTGAGAATAGTTAGCCTGTCCATATGCACCGACAGGAGCGCCGCCCTTTTCTAATTGGACCATGCCTAAGCGATCTGACATTCCATATTCAGTAACCATTGCGCGGGCAATTTGTGTTGCTTGTTCAAAGTCATTAGATGCACCTGAGGATTGACTATTAAAGATAATTTCTTCAGCGGTTCGGCCACCCATCAATCCAGCTACTTGTTCCATCAAATCTTTCTTAGTTAACAAATTCTGGTCTTCTTTAGGCAGCATAATTGCGTATCCGCCAGCACGACCACGTGGAATAATAGTAACTTTACGAACAACTCGAGAATCACTTAAAACTACCCCAATAATGGCATGTCCTGCCTCATGATAAGCAACCATTTTCTTTTCTTCTGGGGAAATAATTCGATCTTTTTTAGCAGGTCCAGCAATCACACGATCTTCGGCCTCATCAATATCCGCAGCATCGATTTGCTTTTTATTACGTTCAGCAGCTACTAAAGCTCCTTCGTTGAGCACATTTTCCAAGTCTGCACCAACAAATCCTGGGGTTTGTTGAGCAATAACTTTTAAATCGACATCATCAGCTAAAGGTTTGTTTTTAGCATGAACACGTAAAATAGCCTCACGTCCTTTAACATCTGGCTGTCCTACTAGAATCTTTCGATCAAAACGTCCTGGCCGCAACAAAGCAGGGTCTAAGACATCAGAGCGGTTAGTTGCTGCAATAACAATAATACCTTCTTTACCAGTAAAACCATCCATTTCAACTAACAATTGATTCAAAGTTTGTTCACGTTCATCGTTACCGCCACCAGTTTTACCGTTACCACGTTGGCGGCCAATGGCATCAATTTCATCAATAAAGATAATGGCAGGGGCATTTTTCTTAGCATTCGTAAATAAGTCCCGAACCCGTGAAGCACCAACACCAACAAACATTTCTACAAAGTCAGAACCAGAAATGGAGTAAAATGGAACTTTAGCTTCACCAGCCACAGCACGTGCTAATAAAGTCTTCCCAGTTCCTGGAGGTCCTTCTAAAAGCACACCCGAAGGTATTCTTGCACCTAAAGCCAAATACTTACGGGGATCTTTTAAGAAATCAACCACTTCAACTAGTTCTTGTTTTTCTTCTTCAGCACCAGCTACGTCGGAAAAACGTACTTTGTTCTTTTTAGGGTCAACTGGTTTAGTCTGGGTTTTGCCAAAACTCATAATTTTTCCGGCACCACCACCGCCACCTTGACCAGCTTGGCTCATCATTGAATACAGGAAGAAGAAAAACAGCAAGAATGGCACAATCGTAATTGCTAAATTCAACCACATTCCATTTTGTGACTCTTCATGAGTATTCATTTGCGTCTTGGTCTTTTGTGCCGCTTTACTAATTTGTTGCAGGGAAGCATCATTAGGCAATACAGTTGCTGTGAACTGCTTGGAGTTATTAGCTTGATTAACTCCTCGACCAAATAAGTTCATATTACCGTTAGCACCCTGTGATTTTTCAGCATTTTTCAAAGTACCATTAATTTTGTAAACACCGTTTGATGGTTGAACTGAGAAATTCTTAACTTTATTATCACGTAAATGAGTAATGAACTCACTCGACGTAAAGTTCTCAACTGGAGAAGATCCTTGTCCACCAACAAACCAACTGGTTGCTAAAATTAATAATACAAAAATAATTATATAAAATAGACTGTTATTTCGTAGCCCATTTCGATTATTTTTCAATCTATTTTTCCTCCACGAACATGACTTATTTCTATGTTAACACATTACCACAATAATTCATTGGCTTCTATAAATAAACTTCTGATTTTAAAACACCAATGTAAGGAAGATTACGATAATTTTCTTGATAATCCATTCCATAACCAACTATAAACTTATCTGGACATGTTAAGCCAATATAATCAGCTTGCACAACTTGTTCTCGATGAGCTGGCTTATCGACTAGAGACACAATTTTTACTGACTTAGCCTTACGTGAGGCAAACAAATCCATTAAGGCTTTGAGAGTTTTACCTGTATCAATAATATCTTCAACAAAAACTACATCACGACCAGCTACGGAAACATCTAAGTCTTTCAGAATTTTCACTTCACCAGAAGAAGTAGTTTTGCCATGATAACTAGAAACATCCATAAAGTCAATTTCAACGCTTTCGGGAATTTGACGTACTAAATCTGTCAAAAACAAAATTGCCCCCTTCAATACACAGACAAACAGCGGATTTTTACCATGATAATCACGAGCCAATTGCTGGCCGAGTTTTTGATTAGCAGCTGCAATTTCTGCAGGTGTAAATAGTATTTCTTGAATATCTTGATCCATGCTCATTTTAATCTCCTATTATAACCTCGAATAAATATGGTGTTGGTTTGCATTGATAGCGATAAATTCCCGGAATCCAAACAATCTGATCATCAAATACGAGTATCTTTAATTGATCCCGCTGGATTTGAGGAATTTTTAAATCAATCAAACGCTTTTTTAATTTTTGATGCTGTCCATTTAGCAGTCTTAAATTGTCACCAGCTTGGCGTCTGCGCAAGATAATATTCTGAGGAATTTTATCGAAATAAAAAGTACGCGAATTTTTTTTGGTAACTTGTTTTATTGTAATCTTTTGTTGCCCATTTGCAAAGACCGGTTTATCTAAGGGCAAATTTATCAAATCAGGAGCAGAATTATTAATTTTGACTGGTTGAATAATCAATTTTTGATATGATTTATCAATTGTCCAACCAGCCTTTAAGTCTAAATGTGCTTGGGAACGTTGCAATAAAAACTGCACTTGCTGAAGTTGGCGGTTATTTAAATCAAAGGAAAGTTTTTGGTGTACAACAAATTGAACAAAAAGTGCCACTTCGGGTGGTTGTAATTGTTTTAAAGTCACTAAATCTATTTGCCAGCCATTACTTTTAGCCTGCACTGCCATTGTGGCTAATTGTTGAAAATAATTTAAAACTATTTGTTGTAAAGTTTGATTTTGTGCAGCAAAAACAGCTAAATGCTGATTTAATTGCGGATTTTCATGACGTAATAATGGCAATACCTGATTGCGCAAACGATTGCGCATCGTAATATTTTGAAAATTACTCTCATCGACTGCAAATTTAATATGCTGGCGCTTTAAATAATTTGTTAATTCTACTTTCGAAAAAATTAACAAGGGACGAATAAGTTCTCCCTGTGTGAAAGATCGCTGCGGCAAAATGCCTTTACTTTCCCAAATATTACCACTGCGAATCAATTTCATTAAAATTGTTTCGACCTGATCATCACTTTGATGAGCAGTTACTAACTTATTCAAATGTCGTTGTTGCATAATGTGAGCAAAAAAATTATATCTAAAATGACGCGCTTTGACTTCCATTGCTTCCAAATCATCATCATGCCGCCACTGTGTAGTATGGAAGGGTATTTGGTGTTGCTGGCAAAATTGCCGCACTAAATTCACTTCGTCACTGCTTTGAGGACGCAAAGCGAAATCTACTGTCGCCACTTCGATTGTTCCTCGTAAAGAATGTGGAAGGCATAAAAGCAAGTTTAATAAAGCCATCGAGTCACTACCGCCAGAAACAGCTACTAATAAGCAATCTTGGGAATTAAAAAAATTATTATTTTTAACTTGTTGAATAAATTTTGTTTCTGTTTGATCCATATTAATTAACAAAAAAAGTTCGAGGAGAATCTCGAACCTAACCGCGACGGCCACCACGGCCGCCACGTTTTCCTTCAGTATTTTTTTTCAAGCTGGATAAGCGATCTTGACTTTCCTTCATAAAATCAGCTAATAAATCATCAAAACCTTCGCTGGGGGCTTTTTTAGGTACTGGTTTATGATAATGATTTTGACTTTTATTATGATGACTAGCACTCGGTTCTTGTGCCTGTTTAATCGAAAGTGCAATCTTTCCGTGGTTATCGCCAACAACAACTGCAGTCACAATATCGCCCACACTCAGCTTATCGTGGATATCTTTAACATAGTCATTAGAAATCTGGCTAATATGCACCAGACCACTTTGACCATTACCAATATCAACAAAAGCTCCGAAATCTTTTATTCCGGTAACTTTACCTGTTACTTTTGTTCCTACTGATACGGTCATATTATTTACCTTACTCCTTAAAAATTAAGATTTTTGTTAGCTTCACTGGGAATATTATATATAATCTCACCATCACGAGAATAATTAAAGCGGTAACGAATTAAATTATCTAAATATTCCGGATCATGAAGCTGGCGCACTTGAGCATGTAAATCATTGCTCCGAGAACGTGCATTGTGTAATTTTTGCTGTTGCTGAACTAATTGAGTTTGAGTTTGAGCTTTAATTTGATGAGCTTGATATAATTGTCCGCCAAAAGCTAAGCTAATTCCACCAAATATAAGCATAAGAATACTCGTACGTCGTCGATGTACTTGACGTACCCGCAGTTTAAATTTTTTTTCGGCAGATAAATCGTCATTACTCAAATTTATCGGGCGAATATTATTTGAACGTTGTATCTGCGGCAAAATTAATCCCCCTCAAAAAGTTCTTAGTTTGAGTATAACAACAACAATATGGGCTGTCTAGGGTTTCTTGAGGGTTAATCAAGATTTTTATATAAATCAGCTGCTGCATCTTTTTTGACATTTTCCAAAACTTGTAAAACCTCCACAGCTACTGTTTTATCACCATAGTGAATAGTTATTTGATCACCAACTTGCACATCAGTTGAAGATTTTGCTGTTCTGCCATTAATATCTATTCGGCCTTTATCAGCTATTTCTTTAGCTAATGTTCGTCTTTTAACTAAACGCGATATTTTTAAATACTTATCTAAGCGCATGCTTTCCTCCTAACATTTTTAAAATCCATGAGCCACCCGGAACTAAATCCCACTCATCTAGAGTCAATAGCTGCCAGTGATAACTTAAAATTACCACAATTAACACGGCTAAGACAATAGTTAAACTGACTTCCCAAAGAGCTGTTAGACGGGTCAATGGCTCAATCAAACGCCAAAACATGGACAATACTGCTACAAAACCAGCCAAAAAAAGCATTATTAAGACTAATTTTTTCAAAAAACCTCTTTGGATTAAAATCTTTTGTAAATTACGGCTGGCTTTATAATATAACAAGACAGCCAATAAAAAACTCGCTAATAATGTAGCTATACTAGCGCCCAATGGGCCTAAATGCGGAATTAACCACAGATTAGCAGCCCATTTCAATACTAAAACTAAAAACAATTCCCTAAAATTTTGTTGGTGGTAATGCTGCGCTTGCATGATAGTGTTAAGCACCATAGCATAAGCCACAAACACTACTGACAACACATAAATCGCTAATGTTAGACTTTGGCGACTATTTTGGAATAACAAGGTATTAATCTGAGGCATAAGTACTGCCATACCTACGGCACTACTAGCTGCTAAAGTTAAGGTCACATGTATAGTACTAGATATAATAGTTTGTTGCTTAGCTGCTGGTCGTCGGCTTAATTGCGGTAAAATCGCAGTCGCAAATGATATCGCTACTACAACGCCTAATTGAGCTAACGGCTGTCCGCGATCATAAATGCCTTTCAGAACTTGCGGATTTGTCCAATTATTTGACGATAATAATTTATACATTGTAAACGAGTCAATTGTCTGAAATAAAACTAACAAACTTCCAAATAAACTAAACATTAAACCTTCTGTAATAAATCGTTTACCCAGGTTAATTAAATTAGGCTTCACTGTAGGAGCAGCATTTGTCTGTGGCAACTTAAAACTAACCAAAATAATTAAAGCCGTTAAAGCTCCTACTCCGGATCCTGCATGGGCCCAAGTACTCATTTGGTAATACTCTGTAGGTAAAGTGACAGCAGCAGCAATAATAATAATAACTCGAACTATTTGTTCACTTACCTGTGATAAAGCTGTGGGTAACATTTGAAAATCTGCTTGATAAATACCGCGATAAACTGCTTCTAAAGGAGCTAACAAATAAAACCAAGATAAGGCCTTGATCAAGGGTGCTAAGCGGCTATCTCCCATCCAACTGGCAAGTGGAAATGCCAAGATTTTTAAGACTACAGCACCTAATATTCCTAAAATTATTGCCCCTATTAATAAATAACGACGGTTGTTGCTGCTTTGCTCTGAGCTTTCTGCTAATACTTGTGAAACAAACATTGGAATGCCCGTTAAAGCAACTGCAGTACATAGCCCATACAATGGATAGACCTGTTGATAAACGTAAAATCCTCGATCCCCTACTAAATTTTGCAAAGGCACTCGATAAAAAGCACTCAAAATTTTGGTAATCAAAGACGAAACTGATAAAATCCAGGTTCCTTTAATCAAGACTTGTGCATTATTATTTTTCATAATTTTATTTTTCAGTTACAGGCTCAAGTGTCTGATTCCAGTGTTGTAATAATAGTTCCAATTGTTTCCAATAATCGGGATGTTTGGCAATATCCAAAGTAATCACAAAATAATCATGCTCATTAGCTACTTTAGCCTTCATCGAAGTTAAAGCCAAATCCTTAAAAATACGCTCACCACTTAAATATTGATTGGCCGCTTGACTAAAGGTCAGTATAATTTGCTCATCTTGCTGCTTAATTTTATCAATTAATGCAGCATCTGCTAATAATTTTAAGCGGGTTACTTTTAATAAATTAGCTACTTCTAGTGGATATTTACCAAAGCGATCAATTAACTCCTGTTTTAAATCAGCTACTTCAGCTACCGATTTAGCTTGTCGCATGCGTTTGTACATTTCAATCTTTTGCCGTTCATCAGCAATATAATTAGTTGGAATATATGCCTCTAAATCTAATTGAAGCTGAGCATCTGTTTGTTGCGCCTGTTGATTTTGTCCTCGTTTTTTCGCAACGGCTTCTGAAAGCATCTGCGTATACAAATCATATCCCACAGAATCGATAAAGCCGTGTTGTTGTTTGCCTAAAAGATTACCAGCACCACGAATCGCTAAATCTCGCATAGCAATCTTAAAGCCAGAACCTAATTCTGTAAAGTTTTTGACTGCTTCTAAGCGTTTTTCTCCAACTTCACTTAAGGTTTTGTCTTTTTGATACATAAAATAGGCGTACGCTACTCTACTTGAACGCCCAACCCGGCCACGCAATTGATACAACTGTGATAAACCGTAGCGATCTGCATTCTCGATAATTAAAGTATTAGCATTAGAGATATCCACTCCCGTTTCAATAATCGTTGTAGTAACCAATACATCATAATCGCCATTTAAGAAGTCCGTCATTACACCTTCTAGTTGTGCTTGCGTCATTTTACCGTGTGCTACTGCAATATGTGCATCAGGAGCTAACGTTGCTAATAAATTAGCAGTTTGTTCAATATCTTCAACACGATTATGCAAGTAAAATACTTGGCCACCGCGATTTAATTCCCGTTCAATCGCACTGCGAACTACATCATAATTTTGCTCCATAACAAATGTTTGAATCGGATAACGATTGGGTGGAGCTGTTTCAATAACTGACAAATCACGCACACCCATCATGGACATATTTAAAGTTCTTGGGATTGGTGTTGCTGTCAGTGTCAGTACATCAATTTGTGATTTTAATTGTTTTAAACGCTCCTTGTGTTTTACTCCAAAACGCTGCTCTTCGTCGACAATTAACAATCCTAAATCCAAAAATTTAACATCTTTAGATAACAAGCGATGGGTACCAACAACTATATCGATTTTGCCTTCAGCTAAATTCTTTTTGATTTCTCGCTGCTGAGCTGGCGTTTGAAAGCGAGTTAAAATAGCTGTTTCTACTGGAAAATCAGCAAAACGTTCTTGCATCGTTTGAAAATGTTGTTGTGCCAAAATTGTTGTAGGTACTAAAAAAGCTACTTGTTTGCCATCATTAATGGCCTTAAAGGCTGCTCTTAAAGCTACTTCCGTCTTGCCAAAGCCAACATCGCCTACTAACAATCTATCCATAGGGTGGGGACTTTCCATATCGCGCTTCACTTCAGCAATACTTCGTAATTGATCCGGTGTTTCCACATAAGGAAATTGAGCATCAAATTGATTTTGTAAGTCATCATCTGCTGAAAAAGCATAACCTTCCTCAGATTCACGTTTTGCATACAATTGAATTAATTCATCAGCAATATCTTCAATATTTTTTTGAACACGTTGCTTGGTTTTATGCCATTCAGTACCACCTAGTTTATTTAATTTGGGAGCTTTGCCTTGCGCTGAGACATATTTTTGCACCATATTTAGCTGAGTCACTGGAATAAAAAGCTGCCCTTGGTCGCGATATTCAATCGTAATATAATCCTGATGTTTGCCATCAACTTCTAACGTTTGAATACCTAAAAACTTACCAATCCCATGATTGACATGAACCACATAATCGCCCGGTTTTAAATCGGTATAACTTTTGAGACGCTCAGCATTACTCATATTTGCTCGATGATGATGCCGTTTAGGTTGCTTATTAAATAGCTCTTTTTCCGTAATTACTACTACGCGCTCATCAGCTAATTCAAAGCCAGTATGCAAGCCACCCGCAACTAATTGTGTCTGTCCCATTTTAATATCATCTAGTGTAGTAGTCAGGGCTTCAATTCCAAAATCAGCTAAAGTTTGTTGCATTTTTTGTAGGCGTGCTGCAGCACTAATTAAAAGAATGACTGTTGTTTGTTGTTTTTGCCAACGTTCAATTTCAGTTTTTAAAAGCGGTAAATTACTAAAAAATTGCTGTACCGAACGGCTGGTGATATTAACTAACTGTTCCAAACGTAAATGTCCGCGACTACGTTGGAATAAAGATAAGAATACCTTACCTTGAACAATCGCTGCTAGTGATTGCGTAAATGTCCAACGAAAACTCAAATTAGGCAAAAGCTTTCCTGCTTCAAATTGGCCACTAAACCAGGCCGCATTTTCTTCATCATTAGTTCGATCTTGTTCTTGAATTCGATCGTAGTCATCAAAAATTACAAACCCTGTCTTACTCAAATAATCAGTTAATTTGGCGGGTTTTTCATACAAAAAATCCGTATAGGCACCTAAATTATCTACTCGTTGACCGGCTAATAAACTATCAAGATCAGCTTGATAATTTTCTTGCAAATTCTTAATAATTTGTTGATCTTTAACTTTTTTTATGTGCTCTGCTAGTGCTTGCTGAACTTGTTGTCCTACTAGATGCAATCGCTCGGAGCTAACAATTTGATCACTAGCAGGACTCAAAGTTATTTCGTCAATAGTTGCTTGACTTCGTTGAGTTTCTGAATCAAATTCATGAATGGCATCTATTTCATCGCCAAAAAATTCTATCCGCAATGGTTGATCCCGTGTTAAAGGATAAATATCAAAGATATCTCCTCGAATTGCAAATTCTCCTGGACTAGAAACTAATGAATCCCGCCGATAACCCATCGAAATCAACTGATCAGGTAATTGCTCTAATTGCATTTCTTGACCAACCTTGAAGTGTAAGTGACTATTGGTGAAAGTCTCCATAGGGGGCAAAACATACTCCAAACCTGCAATAGAAGTAATGACAACTCCTGGCTTTTGTTCACGCAAAAAATCCAGCGCACTCAATCTTTGACTTAGTGATTCGGGTGAACTAATGGCAATTTGTGTAGCAATAGAAGCCTCTAACAAAAATAACTGCACTTGATTACTAGGTAATAATTGCCCTAAATCATCTGCTAATTGACTGGCATGATATGAATCAGGTTCGACAACTAAAAGCGGTTGTTGCCTTTCATTTATTAAATTTACTAAAAATAAAGTTTTAGCAGAGCCAGTTAATCCAGTGAGCATTTGCTGCGTTTGGGGAGCTAACTGCTTAATAAAATCTTGTATTTGCTTATTTTGGTTTAAACAATCAATTAATTGCAATTTGTCCTCCTCATTAATTGAATTGATTCATAGTTTGTTCAAAATTATTGTTTTCAACCCAATTTTCAATTGCTGCTGCTGCTTGATCAATGCCTGCTAAAGCCAAGGGCTGCTCTTCTTTAGTAAAAGGTGTCAACACCCAGTTAACAACCTGCTTGCGTGCTGGATGACCAATGCCAATTTTTACTCGTTTAAATTCATTAGTACCAGTTGAAGCAATAATACTTTTAATTCCATTGTGTCCACCAGCTGAGCCCTTTTGACGTAAACGTACTTTGCCAATTGGTAAATCCAAATCATCTTGAATAATCAAAATTTCCGCGGGCAAAATTTGATAATAGCCCATTAATAATTTTACTGCATAACCTGAATTATTCATAAAAGTAAGCGGTTTAACTAAATAAATCGTTTCTCCTTGGTATTTAAAGCGTACATCAATCGCTGAAAATTCATTTTTAGTTAAACTAACTTGATAATATTCAGCCAACTTATCAATTGTCATAAAGCCCATATTATGCTTGGTTTGATCATAACTTTGACCGGGATTACCTAATCCAAAAATTGCTTTCATTTTCATCATCCTAATTTATCAAATACAGTAATTATACTTGTTCTTACTTTAAAAAAACTATCTAAAAACACAAAAAAGCAACTTTTATATCATTACATTATGATATAAAAGCTAACTAGCAAATTAAAAACACCAATTGATGCTTACCGATTATAACACATATTGATTGTTATAAAATTTTCTAACTCTGGTTTTTAATGTGAAGACTTTTGCAAACAGCATTTAAATTTGCAAAAAATAACAGCGTTTTCATTATTATATTAGTGAAATTTATGATAAAATAAACTTGTACAAAGGATTTTTATAATTTGAAGGGAGTAATATTTATGTCAAGTATTACTGATAAGAATCATACTAAAGTTATTTTAGTTGGTGATGGCGCTGTTGGCTCATCATTTGCTTATGCAATGACTTTACAAGGCGTAGCAAATGAAATTGGTATTGTCGATGTTGTTAAGGATAAAACACGTGGTGACGCGCTAGATTTAGCAGATGCTACCCCTGTTACTTATCCAACACATATTTATTCCGCTGAATACAGTGACGCTAAAGATGCTGATATTGTTGTTATTACCGCTGGTGCTCCACAAAAACCTGGTGAAACACGTTTAGACTTAGTTAACAAAAATCTTAACATTTTAAAATCCATTGTTAATCCGATTGTTGAATCTGGATTTAATGGTATTTTCTTAGTTGTTGCTAACCCTGTTGATATCTTGACTTATGGTACTTGGAAGTTATCTGGTTTTCCAAAAGAAAGAGTTATCGGTTCCGGAACTTCTCTAGATACTTCACGTTTACAAAAATTTGTTGGTCAAGAATTAGACCTTGATCCTCGTTCTGTACATGGATATATGTTAGGTGAACATGGTGACAGTGAGTTTGCTGCTTGGTCACATTTAACAGTTGGCGGTTTAACAATGGCTGAATTACAAAAAATCCATCCAGAACTAACTGATGAAAAATTACAAGAAATTAACGATACAGTAGTTAATGCTGCTTATGAAATTATCAACACTAAAGGTGCTACTTATTATGGTGTTGCTACTGCTGCCGCTCGGATTTGCAAAGCTATCTTAAAAGATGAAAATGCGATCTTGCCATTATCTGTTTATATGGATGGCCAATACGGTGTTAACGATTTATACATTAGTTCTCCAACAATTGTCAATCGCAACGGTGTTCGTCAAATTTTGGAAGTTCCATTAAATGATGATGAAAAAGCTAAAATGGCTAATTCAGCTGCTCAATTAGAAAAAGTTGCTCGCGATGGTTTCAAAGCAACTGGTATTGAATAATTTTACTTGTGTTTAATCTAAAAAGCTGGGACAAGATTTTGTCTCAGCTTTTTTAAATAGATTTATGCAATTTTACCAGTAATTGAGTTTTTCATTTTAAATAAACAGCTAATAATTAAAAATAATTAATTATTTTAAACTAAAACTTCACATAGCTAGAGTATTTATGATATGATTTTCTAAGAATATACAATGAGGTAAAGCCAATGCTAATTAAATCTTTAGTAATGAAAAAACGTTTTTTAACTACTGTTAAAGAATCAGTTACCCTCCAACAAGCGCTAGATATTCTTGAAGAAACTGGTTTTCGCTGTGTACCAATACTTGATGAAACTGGAACTATTTTTCGGGGAAATATTTACAAAATGCATATTTACCGCCATAAATCCCGTGGTGGTGATTTAAATTTACCGGTAACTTATCTTTTGAAAAATGCTACTAAAACTATTCCTATCAACGCCCCCTTCTTTAAAGTGTTCTTTAATATTAAAGATCTTCCTTATATTGCTGTGCTCGATGAAAATAGTCATTTTTATGGTATTTTAACTCATACAAAATTGTTAAATATGCTTTCAGAAGCTTGGAATGTGCATACTGGCAGCTATGTTTTAACGGTTATTTCTTCGGGACAAAAAGGCGAACTAGCTGAAATGTCCAATATTATTAGCAAAGAAGTGAGCATTGCTGGTTGCCTAACGCTGGATGCCCGTAAAAATGCTTTGGTACGTCGTAATTTGTTTACTTTACAGCCCAATGTAACTACTGAGCAATTACAGCTAATTGTGAAAGAATTAGAACAAAATAATTATCGCGTATCAGAAATTGATGATTTACAAAAACAAACTATCTTAGATCAAATTCCAGAATAATATCTCTAAACCAAAAAGTGACCTAAACAAAGACTGTTTTAGGTCACTTTTATTATATATTAAAGATGGATACTTACTTTTAAAGCTTTATCAACATCATGCATTTTAGCTGCCGACAAAGTGGTGACTTTTTCCTTTAAACGCTGCTTATCAATTGTTCGAATTTGTTCTGTTAAAATAACAGAATCCTTGCTAAATCCATCAGCAGTAGTAATTCCCACATGCGTTGGCATTTTAGGTTTTTGAATGCGGCCAGTAATAGCTGCAACAATAGTTGTTGGACTGTATTTGTTACCAATATTATTTTGTATGACTAACACGGGACGCATACCACCTTGCTCTGATCCAACTACTGGTGATAAATCAGCATAAAATACATCGCCGCGTTTAATTAATGTAACCACTACTTCGTCTGTCAGCCTCCTGTTCACAAATTGAAAAAGCATCACTCAACTCTTCGTTGATATCTGCCATATCCAAATAACCATGGATTAATTGAGCAGCAAAGTTACCTTCACGTTGAAAAAAGTTCAACAATGCTTCATCAATTACCCAATTAACATCACAAGCATTTTCATCACTATACTTTTGCAACCGATCAACAACATCAGCATCTAAACGTACTGAAAACATTTTTTGTGCTTCGGCCATGGTTAATTCCCCCTCCAGGTAGTTTCACCATTAATATAACATCAATGAGGGATTAATTCACGTACTTTCGCACAATTCGATCGGATAAATTGCAAATGATTTCATAGTTGATAGTATCACAAAACTCAGCAGCTGTTTCCACACTTAAATTTGTTTGTTGGTCTGTACCAATCAAAGTCACTTTAGTTCCCAGCGGATACATTTTGGGAACTTTTATCATCATCTGATCCATACAAACACGTCCAACGATAGGGCATAATTGACCCGCCACAATCACAGAACTGCCACTCATTCTCCTCAGCCATCCGTCTGCATATCCAATTGGTAAAGTGGCGATAGTTTCCGGTTCAGAAGAAGTATAAGTTGCACCATAACTGATACTTTGACCAGCTGGAACTTTTTTAATATGCACAATTTCGGTTTGTAAAGTTAAGGCTGGTTGTAGTTCATACGGAGCAGTTAAAGCTGTCCCTGACGGATTTAAACCATAAAGCGCAATACCGAAACGAATCATATTGCTCTGGCAATCTAAATGCCATAAGGAAGTAGCAGAATTAGCACAGTGCACATATTTAAATTTTAATGGCAAATTCGTAGTTAATTGCTTAAATTTTTGTACTTGCTGATGGAAATACTTTGTATCTGCTTCATCAGCAGTTGCAAAATGTGTAAAAATCCCTTCTGGAATTATTAACTCTTGTTGTTGGATAAATTCACAAGCACTAACAACCGCATCATGCTGAGTAAAACCAATCCGTCCCATCCCCGTATCCAAAGCTAAATGAATTTTTAAGGGCTGGGTTAACAATTCTATTGCTTGTTGTAACCACTCTAAAGTCGCAACTGTCAATGAAATATTCATTTGTGCAGCTAGTTCAGCTTGTTGCACTGGAGTAACTCCCAAAACCAAAATGGTCTCTTGCAAACCAGCCTGTCTTAATTCGAGCGCTTCATCTAAAGTGGCAACACAAAACCCATCAACGCCTACTTCACTAACTGTTTGAGCAACTGCAACTGCACCATGACCATAAGCATTAGCCTTTACAACTGCAAAAATAGCTGTCTCATCATTGAGCAATTGACGTTCATGCAAAAAATTATTTTTAATGGCTTGCCGGTCAACAATAATCTGCGTTGGCCGATGAATTGCTGGTTTCATAACTAATCTGCTCTTTTCTCGAGAATAACTTCTGTCAACACGTAATCAGCAGTATGTGAAATCGAAATTAAGACTTTTCCCGAATACAGCTGTTGTTCAATGTATGGCTGACCTTGTTCATCATTTAAAACAGTCAAATCCTGGAATTTCACTTTGCCAATTCCGGTTCCTATCGCTTTACTAAAAGCTTCCTTGGCAGAAAAACGTCCTGCTAAAAATTCTTTTTGACGTTGACCAGTATATTGGTTATAAACTGTTATCTCAGCTGGCGTTAAAACTCGCTGAATAAAGCCTTTGGTCCGCAAAGAAGCCTGCCACACCCGCTCAATTTCTGTAATATCTATACCTAATCCTTGAATCATGATTTTTGCTCCAAACAAAAACGTCGTTGAAGTTTAGAAACTCCAACTACGTTTTATAATATCACAAATTCTTAATCTTTGGTTCGAACAGTATAATTTCGACGCCGACGTTGAGTAGAATGATTTGCACGTCCATGTGAATTATCTCGACTAGCACCATGATTGCTATTGCGATTGTTGCCACCACGACGATCTGAACGATAATTGTGATGTCCACCGCGACCATGACCGCGATTAGAACGATTATCGCCCCGAGAATGTCTACTTGGCAACGGACGTTCTGGAGTAATTTTTACTGGAATCGCCTCAGGATCCTTACTTAAATTCTTTAACAACAATTGTGCTAACACTAAAGGATCATATTCTTCCAATAATTCTTGTGCTGCTGGGGCAAATTTATCTAGCTTGTTATTAGTAGCTTGTTGTGCAATTTCTTGTTTAGCAGCTTCTAATTGTCCAGTTAAAGCCTCAGCATCAGTTGGAGGTTTTAGTGGCAACATCCGCACATTAGTTAGTTGTTCAATTCCCCGCAAATAACTCATTTCATTAGGTGAAACAAACGTTACAGAAACACCTGAATGGCCTGCACGTCCTGTTCTCCCAATCCGATGAACATAACTATCAGGATCTTGAGGAATATCATAATTATAAACATGACTAACCCCAGATATGTCTAAACCACGTGCAGCTACATCAGTAGCAACCAAATAGGTTAATTTTCCTGTTTTGAATTGATGTAAAACACTCATCCGTTTTTGCTGAGACAAATCTCCATGAATGCCTTCAGCGTTATATCCGCGTGCCTTTAAACCACGTGTTAATTCATCAACTCGTCGCTTAGTACGGCCAAAAATCAAGGCTAATTCAGGCTTTTGAACATCAAATAACCGTGTCATGGTATTAAACTTTTCATATTCTTTGGAACGAACCATATACTGTTCAATCTTATCAGCTGTTAATTCTTTAGATTTTATTTTAACAATCTTGGGTTCATGCATAAATTTCTCTGCAATCCGCATGATTGGCTTAGGCATTGTTGCTGAATAAAGTAAAGTCTGATGTTCTGAAGGCACATTTTCTAGAATGCTTTCAATGTCTTCTACAAATCCCATATCCAACATTTCATCAGCTTCATCCAAAACTACCTTTTGAACATGTTCCAATTTTAAAGTATGGCGCTTAATATGATCTAATAAACGTCCGGGAGTTCCCACAACCACTTGCGGATGCGCATGCAACTGTTTAATCTGCCGGCGAATATCAGAACCACCATAAACTGCAATAACTTTTGAATGCCGATATTTACCTAATCGCTGTAATTCTTCTTGTGTTTGTACAGCTAATTCACGTGTGGGTGAAATAATTAAGGCTTGAATATTGGGATTTTGGACATCAATTTCTTGTAATATCGGTAAACCAAATGAGGCAGTTTTCCCTGTACCTGTTTGGGCTTGTCCAATCACATCTACACCCGACAATACTAACGGAATTGTCTGGGCTTGAATTGGTGTTGCTTCACTAAAGCCTGCGTCAGTTACTGCTGAAAGCAGACTATCATCTAAATTAAGTTCGTTAAATTTCAAAAATATCCTCCTAGATTTTGTGAAAGTTTGTCACAAAACCGGTGTAAATACTTTCAAATATAACCGTCTTGTAATTCAATTTTTATTTTTCAGAAACTTTCACTAGTTATTAACTTTAACATTTTTTGCACCTAAGATAAAGCAATAAACACGTTTTTTTAAACAAATATGATTTTTACATCAAATTTTAGAGATTTTAAAATCCTAAAACATGCATTATTTAACTAACGCTTGTAAAACACGATCCAAATGCAGACCATTGCTGGCTTTGAGTAAAACTAAATCTGTTGGTTGCAGATCTTCTTGTAATTTTTCTATTAAATCTTCCATTTGACCACTTTTAAAGTAATACACTGGCAAGCGTTCAGCTAAAGCCTTTTTTAAAGATTGCATTAATTCACCATACAAATAGACGGCCGCAATTTTTTCTTCACTAATAGCCTGTCCAATTTGGGCATGTAAATATGCTGCTTGTTGTCCTAATTCCAACATATCTCCTAAAACTAAAATTCGTCGTCCAGTAGTCGGTACTTGGCTAAAGTTATTAATTACGTCAATCATTGCTGTTGGATTAGCATTGTAAACATCACTTAAAATTTGTGCTCCATTGGTAGCTTGAAGCCACTGTGTCCGATTTTTAGTTGGTTGAAAATGTTCCAAAGCCGTCTTAATTTGAGCAAATTCGACTTGATAGCAACGCCCCACCAAGATAGCCGCTAGTGCATTGTCAACATTATAATCTCCTAACATTGGTATCACTATTTGTTGTTGTGGATCAATATTAGTACTAAATGTTGTTTGCTTTTTAGCTGGCATGATAGAAGCAATAGTCAAATCATTTTGAGCTGATTGACCAAAGGTTAATTGCTTTTGTGTAATATTACGAGCTCGCTGTCTTAAAAGTGGCTCATCGCCGTTATAAATGAAAGTTCCCGTTGTTTTTAATGATTGGGTGATTTCCATTTTCGCGTCAGCAATTTTATCACGAGTACCAAAAAATTCGATATGAGCTTCCCCAATCATAGTAATTACCGCGACATCTGGTTGCACCAATGCTGACAACGCTGCAAGTTGCCCCGCGCGGTCCATTCCCATTTCCACTACCAAAATTTGGGTATCAGCAGTCATAGATAATATCGTGATGGGTACACCAATTTCATTATTGTGATTAGCTTGAGTTTTGACGACTTGATATTTTTGTGCTAAAACTGCTGCCGTCATATCTTTAGTTGTTGTTTTGCCATTGCTGCCAGTAATAGCTACTACTTGCGGGTTAATTTTATGCAAATAGTAATAACTTAATTTTTGTAAGGCAGCTAATGTATCTTTAACTACTAAGTAATTGTTAGTCACAGTTTCAGGGACAGGATGATCTTGTTGCCATAAAGTTGCACTAGCTCCATTATCAAAAGCAGCCTGGACAAAATCATGACCATCACGCGCAGCAATTAAGGGAACAAATAAAGAACCTGCTGTTGCTTTACGACTATCAAAAACAACATTAGTGATAATTGAATCAGTAACAATTAGTTTAGTATCTATCCCTAATGCTTGCGCAATTTCTGTTAAATTCATCTGCATAATTATTACTCCTAAAATTACTTTTATTTCAGCATACTAAATTTTTTCAAGTATGGATAGTGCTATAATTATTTTCAAGACTTTTGAATAGCAGGTGATAGTTCCATGCAAACGGATAATTATTGGCGTCGCAATATGTACATTTTAACATTCGGTAACTTTATCGCAGGAATTGGATTCAGTATGGTAACCCCCTTCTTATCGCTTTATATTAATACTCTCGGTCAATTTAATAATCAGCAAATATCACTTTGGTCAGGAATTACTTTTTCAGTTACTTTTATTGTTTCAGCCATTATTTCTCCTTTTTGGGGTAAGCTGGCTGATCGCAAAGGTCGCAAATTGATGATTTTACGTGCTTCTTTAGGAATGGCATTAGTTATTGGCACAATGTCATTAGTCACTAATATTTATCAGTTAGTATTTTTGCGCGCCTTACAAGGAATTTTTTCAGGATATATCGGTAATTCTAACACTTTAATTGCCACTTCTGCACCTCATAAACACGTGGGTAAAGCATTAGGAACATTGACTACCGGAACTGTTTCTGGATCGTTGTTAGGTCCTTTAGTTGGTGGCGTTATTGCTCAAATTTGGGGATATCGGATTCCGTTTTTAATTACAGGTTGTTTATTATTATCAGCCTTTTTCCTTTGTTTATTTTTTGTTAAAGAAAATTTCACTCCTGTAGCAAAAGAAAAACAGCCTTCCTTGCGGGAAGTAATGCAAAAGCTTTCCCAGCCCCAAGTCGTAATCGGTATGTTTGTTACTACCTTAATTATTCAAACGGCCAACAATTCTATTAATCCAATTATTAGTCTCTATGTTAAACAACTGATGCATAACTCAGGTCAAGTGGCTTTAATCAGTGGAATTGTTACCGCAATGCCAGGGATTCCATCCGCCTTATTATCATCCAAATTTGGTGACTTAGGCGATCGTTACGGTACCAAAAAAGTTTTAATAGCTGGATTAATTTTGGCTACTTTAATTTATATTCCTCAGGCTGCTGTTACCCACGTTTGGCAATTAATTATTTTGCGCTTTTTTGTAGGCATATCAGACGCCGCTTTACTGCCACAAGTCCAAACCTTGTTAGCTAAGGATAGTCCTCATGAGGTTTCTGGACGTATTTTTGGTTATAACCAAAGTTTTCAATATATAGGCAATTGTGCTGGACCCCTATTAGGTTCAACAATTTCAAGTAGCTTGGGCTATGGAGCAGTCTTTTTATCTACTGCTTGTCTTGAATTTATTAATTTGATTTGGGTGCACCATGTTACCAAACAAGAACAAGGATAATTACTTAATAACAACTTTAGTATTATAGGGAATATTATCATAGACCCATTTGGAATCAGCCACTGTTAGATGAACACAGCCATGTGACGAAGGTCTTTTGCCAAGATCTGCTGCAACATCAGGCAAAAATTGTTGCTGTTGATTCGTTGGTGTCGAATGAAACAAGTAAATGCCGTGATTTAAAAACGAAACAGCATAAAAAGCGCCCTCATGCATCGCAGGGCTATAAAAATAAGGTGCTCTTTCGGACTCAATTTGATATGTCCCTTTAGGAGTGTTGCGTTCGCCATCTTCAATCCCTGTTGAAGCATACATGGTATATAAGATTTTATTCTGATCTATTAAGTAGACACGTTGCTTTTTAAGAGAGACTCTTATCCAAAGCTGGGGGTGCTGCTGTAAATTCGGATAGGGTTTAGTTTCTGATGATTTTAAATAATTCATGGGAACACGCAAAGATGAAGTATGCTGATTTGGTTGCTTAGGATGATTGTGGTATGCCAAAGTTTTAGGCGCTTTTTTCTTAACAATGCTAGTTTTAGCACTTTCCAAATAATCAAGATTACGTCCTAAAATGACCGGAATGGTTAGTAGTATAATAAAGATTAAACCACAAATCAATAAGGTCTTTTGATGCAATAACTTAGCTAATGGCTTCATTAAGTTACCTTCCTTAATCTAAAAAACTAATTTTGCTTATTAGCTTAAAACAGGCTATATTATAACAAATATTTCGCCAAAACAAAAAGAACTCTTTGTCGATAACAAAGAGTTCTTTTTTAAAAGTTATTTGTTGGTTAAACCATACTTCTTGTTGAAACGATCGATTCGACCATCTGCTTGAGTAAACTTTTGCTTACCTGTATAGAATGGATGTGAATCAGAAGTGATTTCCACCCGAATTAAAGGATATTCTTGACCTTCATAATCGGTAGTTTCACTTGAATTAGCAGTAGATCCAGCCAAAAACTTTTTACCAGTTGCAGAATCCATAAATACAACTTGGTGATAATCTGGATGAATTCCTTTTTTCATTTAATATACACTCCTTGCCCTAAATCATCTGCTGATCTAGAGATTAAATTTACTGACATTACAAAATGATACCACGAAATACTATGAGTTGCAATTAACTTTAAAATAATTCTGTGCCTGAATAACTGACTTCTGCTTGCAAATCATGTAATTTATCAATAATGCAATCATAACCACGCATAATATTTTCTGCTTGATTAATCACTGTTGTTCCTTGTGCCATTAAAGCAGCAATCATTAACGATGCACCGCCGCGAATTTCTTCCGCAGTAACTTGAGTGCCCATCAACTGTTCCGTCGGATCAATTACAATCTGTCCGTCAATTACTCGAATCTTCGCTCCCATTTTAATTAGTTCCGGGATATGACGAGTACGTTTGGGATAAATTGTATCAATAATCAAACTTTGCCGATCTGCCAACAACATCAAAGGTGTTAAGGGTTGCTGTAAGTCCGTAGCAAACCCTGGATAAGGGCTTGTTTTCACTTTAACGCCAGTTAATTGACTATTGGGATATACAAAAATACTATCTTCACGAATATCTAGATTAACACCCATTTCTTGTAATTTAGCTAAAAAAGCATCCAAATGTTCTGCAATAATATTTTTAACTAAAATCCCATCACCTACTGCAGCCGCTAAAGATAAATAAGTTCCTGCTTCGATGCGATCTGGGATAATAATATGTGAGTTAGTTGATTTTAAATGTGGTACACCAACAATTCTAATAGTCTGAGTTCCCACACCCCGAATTTTGGCCCCCATATTATTCAAAAAGGTTGCCAAATCAATGATTTCGGGTTCTTTGGCTGCATTTTCAATAATTGTAGTCCCTTTGGCTCGAACAGCTGCCAAAATAATATTTATTGTTGCTCCTACGGATACCATATCTAAAAAGATGCGTGCACCATGCAAACCATTTGGTGCTTCAATAACGATTGAATTATCATGCTGTTTTACTTGTGCACCTAAAGCTTTAAACCCTTTAATATGTTGATCAATGGGGCGCGGTCCAATGTCATCCCCACCAGGAAAACCGACTACTGCCTTGCCAAAACGTCCTAATAACGAGCCCATAAAATAATAAGAGGCCCGTAAACTGGTTACTTTACCATGTGGAAGTGGCACCAACTTAATATTAGTAGGATCAATTGTTAAAACATGATCTTGAAAGCTGGACTTCACATTCATATCTGCCAGCATATCCATTAAATTGTATACATCTTTAATCTGCGGCACAGAATCAAGCACGACGGGAGTATCCGACAAAATGGCCGCGGGGATAATCGCAACAGTACTGTTTTTCGCACCGCCGATCGTAACGGATCCAGAAAGTCTTTTTCCCCCGTGAATAACCATCTTTGCCATATTTTCTCTCAGCCCTTCTTAATTGCTATTACTCTTAAAATAATAATATAAAAACTAGTAAAAGTACACTAAAATCAGATATCACTAGCACTTAATCCACAAGCAGCACCAACAAACTTTTTATAAATCGGCTCTGGACGATCTGGACGTGATAAGAATTCAGGATGATACTGTACACCCACAAAAAACTTATTCTGAGGTAATTCTACTACTTCGACTAACCGATTATCTGGAGAAACTCCCGAAAATACTAATCCATGCTGTCCTAAAGTATCGCGAAATTCATTATTGAATTCGTAACGATGGCGATGACGCTCTTGAATTACACTTTGATTATCATAAGCATTACCAGCAACACTACCAGCTTTTAATTTACATGGATAAGCACCTAAACGTAATGTACCGCCACGATTTTCAATATTCTTTTGATCTGCCATCAAATCAATAATCTTATGTTCAGCGTTTGGATTAACTTCTCCACTAATTGCATCACTAATACCAGCCACATCACGAGCAAATTCCACGCAAGTCATTTGCATTCCTAGGCAAACACCTAAAAATGGCACGTCGTTTTCACGAGCATACTTGATAGTTTGAATCATGCCTTCTAAGCCACGAGTGCCAAAGCCACCAGGAACGATAATTCCGTCAATTCCTTGCATTTTGGCGGATACATTATCAGCAGTAATATCTTCAGCACTAATGCGTTTAACTTGCACATCAGTATCATAAGCGTAACCGGCATGCTTCAAAGCTTCATTGACAGATATATACGCATCTTTTAATTCAATGTATTTACCTACCAAAGCAATTGTCGTTTGATGTTTCAAATTTAAGACCCGTTGTTCCAGCCGCTTCCATTCTTTCATATCAGCTGGTGGTGTCTGTAAATGCAGGTAGTCACAAACAATTTGGTCCATACCCTGCTTTTGTAGATTTAGTGGAATTGAATATAACGTTGGTACATCTAAAGATTCAATTACTGCTTCAGGATCTACGTCACAAAATGAAGCAATTTTATTACGCATACTTTGAGAGATTGGCTTTTCCGTCCGGACAACTAAGATATTAGGCTGAATTCCCACTCCCCGTAATTCTTTCACACTATGTTGGGTTGGCTTAGTCTTCATTTCGCCTGCAGCTTTAAGATACGGAATCAAAGTTGTATGGATATAGATAACATTTTCCGTTCCCACTTCAGCTTTCATCTGCCGCAAAGCCTCTAAATATGGCAAAGATTCAATATCGCCAACAGTTCCACCAACTTCAGTAATAATGACATCAGAGTCAGTTGTTGTTGCAGCACGCATAATTTTTTCTTTAATCATATTAGTGATATGCGGAATTACCTGGACCGTTGCTCCATTGTATTCACCTTTACGTTCTTTTTGAATAACTTCCGAATAAATTTTTCCAGTTGTCACATTAGAATATTTATTAAGGTCAATATCAATAAATCTTTCGTAATGCCCTAAATCTAAATCGGTCTCTGTACCATCATTGGTTACAAAAACTTCACCATGTTGGTATGGGCTCATTGTTCCCGGATCAACATTAATATAAGGATCAAATTTCTGTAAAGTAACTTTTAAACCGCGGTTTTTCAATAAACGTCCCAAACAAGCGGCTACAATACCTTTACCTAAAGAAGAAACAACCCCACCGGTAACAAAAATATATTTGGTCATGCGCATATCTCCTTTTATTAGATTACTGGGTGGACTCGTAGGTCAGTTTGAATAAATTAAAAAAGGCCTCCATTCAACCAAGCATAGAATAGAGAGCCTACAAACGCACTATAAAGCGCCCAAATAACATTGTATAAAGATTTAGCAAAATCGTCAAACATTTTTATCAAAGAACAGTTTATTTATCATCAATATCTTCATCATCATCGTCGTCATCATCAGAAAATTCACTCAAATCTCCTTCAATGCCGTCATCTAAATCATCATCATCGGGTAAAGTATTTTCTTCATCGTCAAAATCTAATTCTGCATTAGAAAACTTGGATAAATCAGGTATTTGATCATCGTCATCACTGTCATCATCTAAAACATCTGTACTATCATCATCATAGTCGATGACATCATCGTCATCATCATCGTCATCTAAAAAGGCATTGACACGTTTAATTTGTGGGGTTTTAACATCTTCTGCATCTTCTGGATGATTAACCTCTTCATCCACAGAATCATAAGGATACCAAGTCCGTAGTCCCCAAACATTCTCACCTAAGGAAATAAAACCACCATCGCCATTTAGATCTGTATAAAATTGCGGCAAGCGTTCACGAATCTCATGATCACTCTTATCTAGGTATTGTTGAATATCATTTACAATATCAGCAAAAGTCATTGCTTCGCCTTTTTGTTCCAAAATAGCCCGTGCTACCTCAATCATTGATAAATCACTTTTATTTTCACCGTCGAATTGCTTGAGTTCTAAAGCCAACTACGTCCACGTCCTTTCAACAGTCTGTCTTTAATATTAACGATTTATCACTTAAAAATCAATCTTAACTTATAATCTGCCACTAAATTATTTTGGCTGCTTAAAGAATAATCTAATTCAATTTTACCAGAAATTGGGGCTTGAGAAATTAAAAGCCGCATTTTATGAGTATGTGTAACTAAAGATAAATTGCCATAAGCTGTAGGATAATCAATAAGCTGATCTTTTTGACGATTAAAAACTAATTTGGTAGGCACTTGCGCATCAACTGAACGCTTGATTGTCAATAAATTATCCTCTGAAACTTTAAAAAGTACTTTAATTTTTTGATGAGAATTAGATTCTTGATAACGTAAATATAATTGCGAACCAATCTTAACTGCTTGCCCAACCTCTGTAATCGCATAATTATCTGTATGACCATCTTGAGTTGTTTGAATGGCTAACTGTATTTGGACATTTTGAGTTTGCCGCTGCGTCATGGTTTCACCTTCTACATTAATTATAAATATTCTCTTTTATTATAACTATTAAAAATTAACAATGCCAAATAAACACTGAATTTTTTGGATATCTGCCAGTATCTAATTGTAATTATGCCCAATTTTAATTAAACTAAAAATAGATTAGTGAAATGAGGATAAGATATGACAAAAAAAGCTTGGATTTATGATTATAATTATCAAAATCAAATAGAATTAGCAAACATCTTCCCGGAAACTAATTATTTATTACAGTTATGCAGTAACAAGCAGCAACCCATTTTACATTTTTGGCAGACATTGCCAACAGTTATTTTAGGACTGCAAGACAAACACTTAGCTGATTTACCAGCAGGTATTAGTTTATTGCATGATTTTCACTATCATGCCTTTATTCGTAATTCAGGTGGATTGGCCGTTATTAGCGAACCAGGAATTTTAAATATCAGTTTTTTTATTCCCCAAAAAACATCTCTCACCATTGATCAAGCTTACCAACAAGCGTTTGATTATTTACAAGCAGCTTTTGGTGAACTTAATTTAGAACATTATCAAGTAGAACATTCTTATTGTCCAGGAGATTATGATATTGTTGTTCAGGGACAAAAAATTGGCGGGATTGCGCAAAGACGCCAACATGAAGCTGTCGTTGTAATGATTTATTTATCCGTTAACGGCAATCAACCAGCCCGTGGTCAATTATTACAACAATTTTATCAAGCGGCTAATACAACTCATAATGATACCTACCCTCTAATTTGGCCCGAAACTATGGCCAATATTCAAGATTTTTTATCAACACCAATTACCGTTAATGATTGTAAAAAACGACTACTGGCGGCTTATAAAGCTACACCAGTAGATTTACAAGTATTAACACCACAACTACTTAAACAACAGCCTGACTTTCAAGCTATCATAAATAAAGAACACGCCAAACAACAACGTCTAAATAAGGTTATTTTGGAGGAAAATAATTAATGGAAAATGACCTTTTAGCACGTGAAAAAGTTTTTCGCGACCCGGTTCACAACTATATTCACGTTCAACACCAAGTTATTTTAGATTTAATTAATACACCAGAGTTTCAGCGCTTACGCAGAATTAAGCAGCTAGGAACCACTTCTTTTACCTTTCATGGTGCAGAACATTCACGCTTTAGCCATTGTTTAGGAGTATATGAAGTAACTCGCCGGATTTGTGATACTTTTGAGCATAATTATCCGACAAAACATGCAGGAGATGGTCTTTGGAACGACGAAGAACGTCTGGTAGCATTATGTGCAGCCTTATTACATGATATTGGTCATGGTCCTTATTCACATACTTTTGAACATATTTTTAAGACAGATCATGAAGCTTGGACTCGTAAAATTATTACGGATTCTAGTACCCAAGTTAATCAAATTTTACGTCAAGTTAGTCTTGATTTTCCGGATAAAGTGGCCAGTGTTATTGCTAAAACCTATCCTAATATGCAAGTTGTGCAAATGATTTCCAGCCAAATTGATGCTGACCGAATGGATTATCTGTTGCGGGATGCTTATTATACTGGCACTCAATATGGTATGTTTGACTTAACGCGTATCATGCGCGTTATTCGCCCCTACGCCGGTGGTATTGCCTTTAATATTGATGGTATGCATGCGGTTGAGGATTATATTGTGTCTAGATTTCAAATGTATCAGCAGGTTTATTTTCATCCCGTATCACGCGGAATGGAAGTGGTTTTAATGCAATTATTGCATCGGGCCAAATTTTTATACGAACGCGGAGATATGGATAGCTTTGAAATGCCGAGTCTGCTGATTCCTTTTTTTGAGAACCAAATTACAGTTAGTGATTATGTACGCTTAGATGATGATGTCTTAAATACTTACTTTAATATTTGGCGTGATCATCCGGATACGATCTTACGTGATTTAGTTCATCGTTTTTTGGATCGCCGGCCCTTCAAATCTATTACCTTTGCACCCGCACAACAAGTTGAAATTAAGCAACTACAAGCATTAATACAAAATTCCGGTTTTGATCAAAACTTTTATACTGCAATTAATAATAGTTTTGATTTGCCCTATGACTTATATCGACCATCATCTAAAGAACCCAAAACCCAGATTGAATTACAACAACCGGATGGCACTTTGCAAGAGTTATCAACTATTAGTCCACTAGTAAAAGCTTTGAGTGGACGAGAAAGTGGTGATCACCGCTTTTATTTTCCAAAAGAAATGTTAGCCAATCCCGAAAGCAGTACTTTTGCACCGTATTTACAAGAATTTCAAGCACAAATTATTAATGGTGCTTTAAAATAATAATTACAAAAGGAGTTTTATCATGTTAAAAGAATTCAAAGAATTTATTTCTCGAGGCAATGTCATCGACTTGGCTGTTGGTGTTATTATTGGGGGTGCTTTTAATAAAATTGTCAGCGCCCTTACTAAATATATTTTAAATCCTTTTATTGGCTTATTCTTAGGCCATATTAATTTATCATCTTTAACAATTGGTATGTTTAAGATTGGTGATTTCTTAAATGCAGTAATTGAGTTTTTAATTATTTCCTTTGTCGTTTTTCTGATTGTTAAAGCTATTAATAAACTACACCATCCCCAAAATGAAGCACCTGCACAACCCAGTCCTGAACAAATGTCTGAACAATACTTAGAAGAAATCCGTGATTTGCTCAAGCAAAACCAAAATAGCTCACAAAAATAAAATAATAAGTATAATAGAATTAACCTTAGTTAAGAGATAGTTCTGAAGTACAAAATAATCTATGTATTATTTTAGAAAGGAAACATTATGACAAAATCATGGTTTGATTTAATACCCACATCTGAAATGATTAAGTGGCGGCGTTATTTACATCAAAATCCTGAGCTTTCATTTCACGAAGAAAAAACTAGCCATTATTTAATTCACCAATTAAAATCTTTTGGCGATATTAAAATTGAGCAACCCACGCCTACAAGTGTCTTAGGTACTATTACTGGTAAAAGTGCTGGCAAAAGAATTTTACTCCGGGCTGATATCGATGCACTTCCAGTCCAAGAAGAAACAAAATTAGAATTTGCTTCCCAAACACCTTCAGTAATGCATGCTTGTGGCCATGATACTCATATGGCAATCTTACTAGCAACTGCAAAAGTCTTAGTCCAATTACGAAATCAATTTTCCGGTTCGGTACAGGTTTTATTTCAGCACGCCGAAGAAACACCGCCAGGTGGTGCCCAAGAAATTGTTCAAAGTGGTTATTTAAAAAATATCGATGCTATTATTGGACTGCACATTATTCCATTTTTACCAACCGGCAGTATTAATGTCGTTTTAGGTGGACCAGTTTCCACAGCATCAGACGTTATGAAATTAACAATTCAAGGCAAAGGTGGTCATGGATCGATGCCTCAAAATAGCATTGATCCAATTATTGTTGGCAACGAAATTATTAACCAAATTCAAACTGTAGTTTCGCGTTTGACGGCGCCAGATGAATTAAACGTTGTTAACATTGGAGAATTTAAGGCTGGAAGTGCTCCGAATGTAATAGCTGATACAGCTTATTTGAGTGCCTCGATTCGCTCTGTTAATCAAACCACTCGTCAGATTATAGCTCAAAAAATTAAGGCGATTGTCCAAAATACCTGTCAAACATATGGTGCCACTCCAGAGTTAGACTATCAATTCTACTATGATGCCGTTATTAACGATTCTTCCTTAAGTAAGTTAGTTTATCAAAGTGCCCAACAAGTTCTCGGACCACAACTAGTTACCACCGCTGGCAAAACATCAGCTAGTGAAGATTTTTCGGCTTATGGTAAATTAGCGCCTCTTTGTTACTTTATTTTGGGAGGCGGTTTGGCAGCAGAAGGTTACAAATACGCTAATCATAGTCCTCAATTTATAATTGATGAAAAGGCATTAATTAATGGCGTTAAAACCGATATCGCAACCGTTTTAAATTTTCTGCAATAATTAATCTCTATCTTAAAAAATCCAGAGTTGCTAGCTAGAATAACTAGTAACTCTGGATTTTTAGTTGGTAAAAGTTGTTTTATTAATGTCTTTTATATCTGTTATTGAATAACGGACTGACTGGTTCATTCTTATAAATTCGCTTAATGGCGTCGCCAATTAAAGGTCCAACTGAAATTTCTACCATTTTTTCAATTTTTTTAGCAGCTGGTAATTGAATAGAGTCTGTTACAATCACTTTTTTAATAGGAGATTGTTCAAGTCGTTCCATTGCTGGACCTGATAGAACTCCATGTGTACAACTAGCATAAACTTCTTTGGCTCCAGCATCCATTAACGCCTGTGCTGCTAAAGTAATAGTTCCAGCTGTATCAATCATATCATCAATAATAATAGCACGTTTGTTCTTAACATCACCAATGATATTCATTACTTCAGAAACATTTGGCTTAGGCCGGCGCTTGTCGATAATTGCGATTGGAGCCTTTAAAAATTCTGCTAGCCTCCGAGCCCGAACTACTCCACCATGATCTGGTGAAACTACCACAGCATCTTCATCTAAATGATTTTCTAGGAAATAATCAGCTAATAAAGGAGCCCCTAAAAGATGGTCTACTGGAATATCGAAGAAACCTTGAATTTGAGCCGCATGCAAGTCTAAAGCTAAAATTCGATCGGCACCAGCTTTTTCTAACATATTGGCAACTAGTTTAGCTGTAATTGGCTCTCTGGAACGTGCTTTGCGATCTTGACGAGCATAACCATAATAAGGCATAACTACATTAACAATTTGAGCTGATGCCCGTTTTAAGGCATCAATCATAATTAACAATTCCATTAAGTTGTCGTTCACTGGAGCTGAAGTAGATTGAATAATAAAAACTTCAGCGCCACGAATACTTTCTTCAATATTAATTTGAATTTCACCATCGCTAAAACGTTTAACAGACGACTTACCTAGAGGAACCCCCACTGCTTCAGAAATTTTTTGAGCCAAAGGTTTGTTAGAATTTAACGCAAAAAGCTTCATTTCACATTCAGATTTATTTATCGACATTACTCTCTCAACTTTCCTTATTTAATTATTCAACTACAACAGAATTATTGCCAATCAGGATCATCAGACAAAGGTAATTTAGACCAATAATTATCTTTGTTTGTTTGTCGTGCACGAGCAATTGCCATTGCATGCTGCGGCACATCACCCGTCACTGTGGAACCAGCAGCCACAAAGGAATGGTCACTAATCTTCACAGGTCCCACGATATTAGCATTACTTCCTATAAATGCATGGTCGCCAATATCAGTGTGCCATTTTCTTTGACCATCATAATTAACAAAGACTACACCACAACCAATATTAATATCACTGCCTAAAGTTGCATCACCTACATAACTCAAATGTCCCATTTTAGTACGTGCACCAAGAGTTGCATTTTTGACTTCACAGAAATTGCCGATATGAACTTCTGGACCAATGTCAGATTGCGGACGTAAATGTGAATTCGGTCCAATATTACTATCATGCCGCATCACAGACTTCTCAATTGTCGAACTCATTACGTGCACATTATCTTCTAAGACGGCAGCATCTAAACGAGACCCAGCACCAATATAGCAGTTATGCCCAATTTGAGTACCAGCCTTAATTACTACCCCCGACTCAATTACTGTATCAGAACCAATTTGCACACCTTCATCAATAAAGGTATGCTCAGGATCAATTAAGCTGACTCCATTTTGCATATGTTGACGATTAATACGTGCTTGCATTATTTTAGTAGCCTGTGCCAAAGCTACTCGATCATTAACGCCTAATGATTCTTCAAAATCATCCATTAAGTAAGCACTAACGCGATCATGATCTTTTTGCATTAATTCAATCACATCAGGTAAATAATATTCTCCTTGTGCATTATCATTATTTACTTGATGTAAGTAATGGAACAGCTTTTGATTATCAAAACAATAAACTCCAGTATTTATCTCCTGAACTAATTGTTCTTGAGCACTGGCGTCTTTTTGTTCCACAATTTTCTTAACTTGACCTTGATCATCGCGAATGATCCGGCCATAGCCAAAAGGATTTTGCGTTTTGGCGGTTAAAATAGTTGCCTGCGCTTGCTGCTGTTCATGGTAGGCAAATAACTGCTCCAAAGTTGCAGCTGTAAAAAGCGGCGTATCCCCACTCATAATCAATGTCGTACCTGAGTGTTGACTTAAGAGTTTTTCGGTTTGCAAAACAGCATGCGCTGTGCCTAACTGTTCTGTCTGCTCAACGTATTGCGTCCGCGAGCCTAATAGGTCTTGAACAGCTTGAGCATGAGTAGCAATTACCGTGATTATTTGAGCTGGATGCAGTTGTTCTACTTGCGTTAAAACATGATCTACCATTGCTTTGCCACAGACTGGATGCAAAACTTTATAGAGATGGGATTTCATCCGTGTTCCTTTTCCTGCAGCTAAAATTACGGTAAAACGATTTGCCATCATAAATTCCCTTCAATCGTGATAATTTTCCATAGATATCATACCTTAATCTGGAAGTTGGCTCAATATTTTGTTAAAAATGAAAAAACTGTGTCTTACTTACCCATTAAAATGACTAAAATCAGTCACTTGTAAATAATTACCTAAGCCCACAGTTAATGCTGGTACTTTGGCATCTAAATGTTGAACATTTAGTAAGGTAGTTACGTTGGTATCCTTATTAGATTGTTGCGTGCTAGAGTCTACTAAAACACTAATTCCGACTAATTCGCCTGCAAATTCTTGCACCAAATTCCGCATTCCACTAACAGTTCCGCCACCCTTCATAAAGTCATCCACTGCAATAACTTTAGCTCCTTGTGGCAAGCTCCGCTTGGAAAGTTCCATTTTTTCTACTCTAGAAGAAGATCCCGATTCATAATTAACACTTAATGTAGGACCTTCAGTGACTTTAGATTCTCGACGCACAATCACATAAGGAATATTCAAGTAATAAGCCACACTTTGAGCAATAGGGATTCCTTTGGTTGCTACCGTCATAATTGCATCTGCTTTTTGACCAGCATAGCGCGTAGCAATTAGTAAACCAATTTTGCGAAGTAATGTGGCATCACCAATGATATCAGAAGAATATAAATATCCTCCGGGTAATATTCGTTGTGGATCAGAGAGCTTTTGCTGTAATTCTGTCAAATAATGGGTCGCAGTTTCTTGATTTATTCCTGGTGTAAATATGACTCCGCCCCCAGCACCTGGCAAAGTTTCAATATAACCAATATTATTAACCAAAAAAGCATGCTTTAAAATTGTAATATCTTCACTGATAGAAGACTTGGCTGCATGATATTTTTTGGCAAAAATTGGTAATGGAATTAAACGATACGGTTGGTTTTCTAGATAATGTGTCATTCCGACTAACCGTTCACTTCTTCGTATTTTCATAAAATGTCCCTGCTTAATTTTCGATTTAGTTTTATTATAACCGATAATCCGAACATTTTATCAATTATGAAGGAATTTTTGCACAAAAAAAGATTGCCGTAGCAATCTTAATCAAAAGTCAACTCAATTGACTTTGTTAATAAATCAACATAACTATATGAAACCCGTTCAAAAGAATTTTCCGTCGGATCTAAGTCCACGACAAAAACAGAATGAAATGTTTCGGCTAATTTCCCATGACGGCGGGTAACACGTTTGCGACCAGCTTGGGCCACAACAGTGATACCATCACCGATGTGGCCATCTAAGTCGCGCTTAATTGAAGCAAATGATGCTGGCATAAACTCAACCCCTTCGCGGGGATATTATAACACAATAATTAATAAACTTCAATCTAATGAGAAAATCTCATTTAAATAACTTTTATTAAAGGGTAATTTGCTCTGCAACTAACTGTTGCAACTGTACAATTTGTTCTAAGCTCAGTTCTTCCGCTCGGATATTCGTTGGATATTCTAATTGATCATAAATTAATTGTAATTGTTCTTTGTGCGTAGTTGTTTTACCAACGTATACCAATAAGTTATTCCAGAGCGTTTTGCGTTTTTGGCGAAAAATTGCTTGAACAAATTTCATCAAAGCAGCATAATCCGTTACTTTAACCGGTAAATCGGCTAACAAATCAAAACTAACCACTGCAGAATCAACTTTAGGTTGGGGAACAAAAGCTTCATGTGACACAATTTGAGTGATTTCGACTGCACTCTTAGTTTGTACTGCCACGCTTAAAGCACCGTATTCTTTATGTCTGGGACGCGCACAAATTCGCTCGGCTACTTCTTTTTGCATCATTAAGACTAATTGTTTTAAAGGGACATCAGCTTGCAATATGCGTAATAAAATTGGCGTCGTAATATAATACGGCAAATTGGCAACGACTTTAACTGAACTTTGTTGTAAATTATGTTCTACAAAGAATTTTGGTAGGTCAACTTTTAAAATATCTGCCTGCATAATAGTGATATTGGTCATTGCTGCCAAATTCTCTTGCAAAATAGGAATTAAATGCTGATCAATTTCCCAAGCATAAACATGCTTAGCTTCTTTAGCCAATTGCTGTGTTAGTCCCCCAATGCCAGGACCGATTTCTAAAATAATATCTTGAGGGTGAATCTGAGCACTAGCAACAATTTGATCAATCACGTGGGGATCACGGAGAAAATTTTGGCCCAAAGATTTATGAGCTTGTATTTGATAACGATCTAAAATTGCCTGTGTCCGCACAGGATCTGCTATATCAAACTTTTCAACTACCATATAATTCCTCTTTTGCTTGTTTTACAGCAGCGCTTAACTGCGGTTTTGAAATAGCAAACATGGCCAATTTTCGAGGCAGCTGTTTAGCATTCGCATAGCCAATGTGCAGCAAATCGCCTACCAAAGAACGCAATTTTTGCGCATCAGCTCCTCCTAAAAGTCCTAGTTCAACTAATTCTTCTTTACTAATCAAAGCCTTAATATGACTAGTGGGAGTATAGACTGTTTGCAGTGCTTGTTTAATAACAGCTGCACTAGCGTGTTCTAGACCTAAGCTGCCATGTTGATTAGTTGGTACACTATCTTGACGCCGTAAAAAAGCTTGTTTAACTGTGGGGATAGCTGCAACAATTTTTTGACGAATTTTTTGACCATTGAAATCAGGATCAGTAATGACAATAACCCCCCGCGTTTGTTGAGCCTGCTTAATTAGCCTTAAAGTATCTTCATTAATGGCCGAACCGTTAGTTTCAATTGTATCCACATCGCCTAAAACCTGACGTAAGCGAGCAGTATCAGAACGGCCTTCTACCACAATAACTTCTTTAATTTTTTTCATTCAAACGATAAACCTCATGTGCATTTTTCCAGGTATTAGCAGCTACTTGTTCCAAAGTTTCTTGTCGACATTGCGCAACCGCAGCCGCTACATAATGTGTAAATCCGGGCTCATTTTGTTCACCACGATGTGGTTCTGGAGTTAAATAAGGAGCATCTGTTTCTACTAATAGTCGATTGGCTGGAGTATTTTGGGCGGCTGCTCGCACATCTGGAGCATTTTTAAAAGAAACTACCCCACTATAAGATATATAACAATCCAAATCTAAGAATTTAGACAACCACGTTAATGGACCATTAAAACTGTGCATAATCACACCATAGTGTGGCTGATGAGCTTTTAAGACTGCATACGTATCAGCAAAAGCATCCCGCGTATGAATATTGACTGGAAGCTGGTATTGTTCAGCTAAATCTAATTGTCGAGCAAATAACTCTTTTTGCTGTGCTGGTTGCGGATTTTGCGGCCAATGATAATCTAATCCAATTTCACCAATCGCTATAACTTCATCTAACTGCAATTGTGCGATAAGTTCTTGTTCTGTTGTAAGATCATATTCATTGGCAAATTCAGGATGCCAGCCAATGACCGCATGCAATTGGGGATATTTTTGAGCTAATTCAATTGCGGTTTGGTTAAACAACTTATTCGAGCCAATGATTGCCATTTCTAAAACATCTAATTCTTGAGCCCGTTGTAAGTAATAATCAGTTTTACCCGCAAATGGTTCATCATTTAAATGCGTATGCGCATCAAATATTTTCACAGTTAACCTCGCTTAATTTTATTATTCTACGCTAGAGCCGTTTACTAAACTTTGTGGTACTGTTACTAATTGTACTTGCCCGTCATGCTCAGCTGATAATAACATGCCTTGGCTCACCACACCCCGCATTTTCCGTGGTTTCAAATTAGTAATTGCGAGTACCTTTTGCTTAATTAGCTTTTCCGGTTCTGGATAAAACTCGGCAATGCCAGAAATAATTTGCCGTGGCTGCGAACTACCATCATCTAATTTAAACTGCAATAAACGATCAGCTCCAGCAACTTTTTGTACATCTAAAATCTCAACTACTTGAACTTTGATTTTATTAAAATCATCAATCGTAATTTCGGATTTTGCTACAGCAGCTTTAGCAGCAGCCGATTTTGACGTTTTGAGACTGCCAGAAGCCTGCGCCTTTTGCTGTTGTTCAACCATCTTTTGTTTAATGTAAGCTACTTCCACTTCCATATCCAAGCGAGGGAAAATCGGTGTTGGCTTAGCTACAACTTGAGTCTTTGGTAAATGACCAAATTCCACCGTCTTTAAATCAGCCATTGTCATTCCCAATTGTTCTAAAATTTTGGCCGGTGCATGAGTCATAACAGGACTAATTAAAATTGCAATTATCCGCAAAGATTCCGCTAAATGTGCTAATACATTACCCAAGCGTGTTGTCTGCGTTGAATCTTTTGCTAATGCCCAAGGCTCGGTTTGATCAATATATTTATTGGTCCGGGCAATTAACTTCCACGTGGCATCTAAAGCCGTCGAGAATTCAAATTTATTCATAGCAGCATCGTAGTCACTTATAGTTTGTTGAACTACAGCTTCTAGGTCTTGGTCAACGTCAGTTTGACCTAATTGTAATGTAGGCATTGTCCCGTCAAAATATTTGTTAATCATTGCTACTGTCCGATTTAACAAATTACCCAAATCATTAGCCAAATCATAATTAATCCGCTCTACAAAATCTTCAGGTGTAAAGACCCCATCACTGCCAAAAGGAATTGCACGCATTAAATAGTAGCGTAAAGCATCTAAGCCATAACGTTCTACCAACATTTCTGGATAGACAACATTACCTTTGGACTTGCTCATTTTGCCATCTTTCATTAATAGCCAGCCGTGACCAAAAATATGTTTGGGCAATGGCAATCCTAAAGCCATTAAGATAATCGGCCAATAAATTGTATGAAAGCGCATGATTTCTTTGCCCACAAAATGCACATCTGCAGGCCAAAAACGTTCAAATAAACTTTGATCAGAACTGCCATATCCCAAAGCTGTAATATAGTTCAATAAGGCATCCACCCAAACATAAACTACATGTTTAGGGTCACTGGGAATCGGAACTCCCCAATTAAAGGTTGTCCGTGACATTGCCAAATCTTCTAAACCAGGTTTAATAAAGTTATTAATCATTTCATTTTTCCGTGTTTGCGGTTGAATGAAATCAGGATGATCTTCATAATATTTTAATAATCGATCAGCATATTTGCTCATTTTAAAGAAATAAGATGGTTCTTTGACTAATTTAACTTCATGACCAGAAGGAGCTAAACCTCCAATAACTTTCCCTTGCTCATCACGATATACTTGGGCTAATTGTGATTCGGTAAAATATTCTTCATCATCTAAAGAATACCAGCCTGTATATTCTCCAAGATAAACGTCACCTTGATCAATCAATTTTTGAACAATTTTCTGAACTGCAGCTACATGTTCAGGATCTGTAGTTCGAATAAATTTGTCGTTGGAAATTTCTAAAAATTTCCATAAATCCTTGATTTGAGTGGCCATTTTATCCACATAGGCCTGGGGGGAGAGATTTTGAGACTCCGCCTTTTGTTCAATTTTTAAACCATGTTCATCTGTTCCTGTCAAAAAGAAAACATCAAAACCGCGCGAGCGCTTATAGCGGGCTAATGTATCAGCAGCCACAGTTGTATAAGAATTGCCGATGGTTAATTTACCTGAAGGATAATAAATTGGTGTTGTAATATAAAAAGTTGGTTTTTCAGACATAATTCACTGCTCACTTCCTTAATTATTGCTATAAATTATAGCATTACCGATATAGACAAAAAAGACTTTATCTACCTAGTATACCTTACTTAGATGATGTAGACTGTTGGCGATAAAGATTAGCTTGATATTGTCGAGTGACAATTCGTAAATCTCGTAGTAAATCTTTTAAATATTCTCGATATTCTGGACGTTGTATTAAGTCTAATTGGGTGGCATCAGCTTCAATATCTTGTCCTCTAGTAGATAATAATTCACCTTGAATTTGTTTTTGTCGAACTGACTTTTGAGCCAAATCTAATTTTTTAACAAACAATTGGAGAATTTGTTGGTCCAAATTCATCATTTGAGCATCATAATCAATTAATTCAGCCATTTACACTTGTACCTCCTCAAAAACTTTAACCGCATCACCCAATATCATTTCCCCATTATTAGGCATTGATAATGGTGTTTTGTTAACAGCAATTAACTGTGCTTGGGGCTGGCGATATTGAATCAAACCAGCAAAGGGATAAACTTGAAAGCTAGTTCCTACAACTACTATTAAATCGGCCTGCGCTACTGCCTGTAATGATTGTGAAACATGATTTTCATTGATATTCTCACCGTAAAGTACAATAGAACTGCGAATGATGCCTCCACAATTTTGATGGCGATAATCTTGACGATATTCATGCCAATCTACTGCTTGTCCACATTTAGTACAATAAGTATCATATAAAGTTCCATGAAATTCAATTAAGTTTTGACAACCAGCCTTGCGATCTAAGCCATCAACATTTTGGGTGATGACACAACCCTTTTGATTGGCAATTTGGGCCATTTTTTGATGAATAATGTTGGGTTGAGCTTCTGGAAAATAAAGATTTTCTTGAACAAAATGCCAGTAATCTGCTGGATGTTGAATAAAATTATCATGGCTTAACATATATTCCGCATTATGTTTACCAGCATAAACGCCCGTTTCAGAACGATAATCAGGAATTCCTGAGGCTGTTGACACTCCTGCTCCTGTCATGAACACCACATACTGTGCTTGCTGTAATGCTTGATTCAAATCTTTCACTATAACTACCCCCTTACGTGCGCATTAAATAGTGAATTTGTTGGGCCTTTAAAAAGTCTTGAACATTAATCTGATAAAGCCGTTGATATTGTGTAGGATCTAATTGTTGTAAGTTTAAAGTGCCCACGCTTTGTTGATCATTATTACCAATTAAGATAAAAGCTCGTTGATTAGTTTGTCGATCTAAAAATTCGGCATGCTTGATTTTGAATACTTGTTCTAAGGTCAAACGTAATTGGCGTTCACTGAGAATAGGAGCAATGGCAACAAAATCAGTATATGGTAAATCTTGATAATTTTGTTTGTGTAAAAGTTGATTAAACTCACTTAATAAATTGACTTCTTGACGGCGCACTGCAAAAGCATTGGCAGTTAAGCGTTTGGTCATACTTTGGTACAAAAAACTAGCCGCGGACCAGGATTGAGGATAAAGCTTTTCCCAATGATTCCAGTCTTGGCCTTCACTAAAAGTCAAAGCATCCAACAGCATCAAAATACGAAAAACAAAATATTGTGCTGTAGCTGGTGTTTCAGGTTCAACTTTTTGTGCTAATCCTGCGATAAAATCGGACTTAACTTGATTGGTGATTTCACCAGCAGCACGTTGTTGTTGCATAATTAAGACATGCTCCACACTACCTAATAAAGAAACGGCAGTAGCTTGTAATTGTTGATCAAACTCAGGTTTAGTAGTTGTAATGGGAAAACTAATCTCTGCAAAATTACTCATTTCCATTTGAATGTGACGTAATTCATGTGCTAAGGTAAAATCAGGATTCGATGATTGGGCCATTTCCAGGTAAATATTACCGGTATGATCTCTTTTGTGACCAGATTGATCAAAGGCCAGCCAATCTTCTTGGCGGCCATTATCCTGTAAAATTATTTTGGCTTGTACTTGTTGTTGTATCTGATGATATAATTCTTGAACTTTAGAGCTAAATTGTGTTATTTGCATAACTTTCCTCACTGATTGTACAATTATAGTATGATTATAGCATTTATCTTGAAGGGAGTTTTTATAAATGAAAATTGAAGTGGCATTAGATCAAGGTCGCTTACCTGCCAAATATGGTAAATTTGGGGCAGCTGCCGATTTTAAAAATCAACATCCTTTACGCTCTTTCCCCATTAAAATCAGTAATCTTCCAGAACAAGCAGTTAGTTTAGCCTTAACTTTCGTTGATCCTGACTCTATTCCGGTAGCCGGTTTTCAGTGGATTCACTGGACTGCAGCTAATTTACCTATCAATATCCAAGGAATACCCGAAAACGCCAGCCAACAACAACCGTTTTCCTTTATTCAAGGTAAGAATTCCACTGCTAGTCCTTATATTAATGAAGCTGATGCAAGTATTAATCAGCGCTACGTAGGACCAACTCCCCCAAGTGGAATTCATAATTATGAATTGCGTCTTTATGCCTTAGATAAAAAACTTGATCTTAAGGCTGGTTTTTGGATGAATGAACTGCAGCATGCAATGGAAGGACATATTTTAGAACATCAAAAGCTAATTTTACCTTATCGCGGATAAAAATTTTTGCCTCAGCAAACTATATGGATGAATGAGAATTAATTTTTCTCATTCATTTTTTCTAAATATTCTTGCAAAATCCCATTACGCAAACCTGCTTTACTAAAGCAAACTTGCTTGACATTAAAATATTCCATTACGGTTTTTAATGGTAATAAGCCTGCTGGTATAAACGGTGCTCGTTGGGCTTCTATCCGTTCCAAAGTCAAATTTTGCTGCAAAGAATTTTGTTGGAGCAATTGCACCCAAGATTCAACTTTATCATGGGCCAGCCAGTGCGAATCTGGTTGGTCCATAATCGTAAATAACGCTCGATGTACTCCGCCAATCACAACCAACCGTTTAATATTTTGTGAATTGATTTTTTGCAACTTCTGTTGCAATAATTGTTGGACATTTTTAATTTGCGCTATTGTTAGTTGTTGAGGGTTATTCAAATAATCATATAGTTTAACTGCTCCGTAAGGCCAGCTATCTGCTTGTATCAGCTTTTGCTGTTGGACCACTCCCATTTCAAAGCTGCCACCACCAGTATCTAAAAATAAAAAATCAGTTAAATGTAAATCAGTTTTAATGGCAATGGCATCATATTCGGCTTCTTGTTGTCCAGTTAAAACTATAATGGCAATTTGGGCTTGCTGTTTTGCAGCTTGAATAAAATCTTTTTGATTGCTGGCTTGGCGAATAGCTTCTGTAGCCGTAGCAATAACTTGATCAACTTTTTGTTCCGTAATAATTTGCTGAAAGTTTTTTAAAACTTGAATTCCTGCAGTAAAATTGGCCTGATTAATTGCCCCTGTTGCGGTCATATCTTTAGCCAATTGTACAAAATGACGGTAGCGCTTAAGCTCTTTTACTTGTTGTTTAACATTGATTTGATACAGTACCATTCGAATAGAATTGGAACCAATATCAATTAAGGCTAACTTGGACATCCGCTTAATCTCCCCTTTTTAAACAAGAATACACAAGATTATTCTAAAATGCGACCCCTGAAAATGTAACTTTACTAACTTTTGCCTAATTTATTTGGAAAATAAGGGACTAAGACAATAACCGTCTCAGTCCCTTTGTATTAAAAATATCTTAATCATTTATAATGATGCTCTTATTGAGCTAATTTTTCAACAGCCTGGCGTTGATACTTGGCTGCTAAAACCCGTTGTTGAGCTTTAGTCATTGTGGGCTGTTTTTGTAAAGTTACTAGTAACTTATGTTGCACTTGCTGGGTTAGTTGCTTTTGCATTTGCGGATTACGCAAATTGCGAGCTAATTTTTTGGCCTGTTTGGTAGATAGGATAGCCCAATTTTGGGGTACAAAAAATTTATTTGTGGTCTGAATATGTTCTCCTTCATTTCCAGAAATACCAAATAAAGTTCGATAAAACCCATTTTTATAAGACCATACTTTTTTTTGAGAAACTAAACGTGCTTGAGCATTCGTCCTAATTATTTGATCGCTAGTTTGTTCAGGGTTAGTATGCTGAACTTTAGCAGTAGAGCTTGTTTTATAAAGATAAACTTTATTTTTACCACTGGTACCCAGTGATTGATACAATAACATCGGCATTTGAGAACTGCGATTAACACTTGTCATTGCCATAGTTGACGTTTGCGTTTTTGGCTGCATACCAAAGTGATAAGTATCATTGGCAACCATTAACGCTAACACGCCTACTATCAAAACATCACCAATAACTCTAATCCAATTAGCAGTATGGCGATTTCTTACATAAACACCACCGAAGTAAGTGATTAAAGTAATTACAACTAACAAAACAATAATCATTTATTTCACCTCCGGTTGTAAATCAACAGAACGCTTTTTATCCTTTAAGAAAAAGGATAAAGTAAATGTAATTAAACATAAGGCCACTGAGACACCAAAAGCTGCGCGATAACCCATAATTGTTGCATTGGACATTTGATTTTTATAAGCAATAGGTGTAGCTGCTAATAGACTATGAGCTGGCTTTAAGGTGTTAGTAACATTAGTTAAAACACTAATCAAGACTGCCGTTCCCATCGAAGTGAAAACTTGACGTATCGTATTATTAACTGCTGTTCCATGACTAATCAAATTAAAAGGCAATGAATTCATGCCTGAAGTCGTAACTGGCATATTAACCATCGAAATTCCAAACATTCGAAAGGCATACAAAACAACAATATACAGAGTTGAAGTTTCATTAGTAATAAATAAAAATGGCACAGTGCCCGCCGTTAAGAAAAACATGCCTGTGGTCGCTAAACGCTTTGCTCCATATTTATCAAAGGCAGCTCCTGTTACGGGACTCATAACCCCAGTAATTAAAGCTCCCAAAAGCAAGGCTAATCCAGAATGAAAGGCAGATAGACCCTTAATCATCTGCAAATATAAAGGCAAAATCATTTCAATACCCATCATTGCCATGTTAGTAACAGATGACAATACAACTGAAAGAGAAAATTCTGGTGATTGAAAAACGCGCAATTGTAAAAAGGGATTATCCAAATGTAATTGACGATACACAAAAAATCCTATAAAAATTAATCCTAATAAAATAGAACCATAAACAAGTGGGGCCGTCCAACCATGATCACCCACGGCAGAAAAGCCATACAACAAACTACCAAAACCAAAAGTTGATTCAATAATGGATAAAACGTCAATTGAATTATTAGATGTTTTCAATACTGAATGCATCGTAAAAAAACTAGCAATTACAACTAAGGCAACAATCGGAATGATAATACTAAACAAATCACGCCAAGTCCAATTGTCAATTACCCAGCCTGATAAAGTGGGGCCAATAGCTGGGGCTAACCCAATAACTAAACCACCTAACCCCATCGCCATTCCCCGTTTTTGCGGTGGAAAAATTGTTAACATAATTGTCTGCATTAAGGGCATTGTTACTCCCACAGCAACACCTTGAATTAAACGTCCACTGAGCAGCATGCCAAAACTATTAGCAAAATAACAAATTATTGTCCCAATGAGAAAAATACTCATTGCACTAATATAAAGTACTTTTGAATTAACTCGTGTGCTAATCCATGCACTAATTGGAATCATAACTCCATTAACCATCATAAAACCGGTTGTGAGCCATTGTACCGTAGACGCTGAAATATCAAAAGCTTTCATTAAAGTTGGAAAAGCTGTTGCGAGAATCGTTCCGTTTAAAACCGTACAAAAAGTTCCCGCTAATAAAGTTATTACCATTGCAATTTTATTAAATGACTTGCCATTGATATCGACAGCTTTGCTCATAACAACACCTCATTTTTACTATTTTGGGGTTAATTCCCCTATTAATTGTTGATAATCAACTTTCTTCAAATCATTTTCAACTCTTTTAATTAAAGAGTCTAAAGTCTCTAATTCTTGAGCGGTTAAATCATTAAAAATCACCTGATCCCATTCATCCAAAAAACTATTTAAAGCATTAAAAATTTTTTGGGCTTGCTGAGTCGGAAATACCAATTTTTTGCGGTGATTGTCAGGATCTTCTTGGCGCACAATGAGTTTTTGATTTTCCAGATTACGCAAACTGCGTGCTACACTAGCTTCATCAGCCATCACATGTTTAATAATTTCACTTTGGCTGCTTCCCGGGCGAGCAGCCACCATTGTCATCAATAAACCATCAAACACTTTTAAATTATATGGCTTCAAAAATTCTTGTAGCAAACGGCGTTTTAATCGGTAAAAACCAATTTCAAAATGCAAGAAAGATTTACTATCCATAACTACCCCCTTAAAGAAAAACGCAAGAACAATCTTACTAGCTAACTTGATTTTTGTCAAGTGTTTGCAAAAGCTAAGGTTATAAATCATTATAAAAATAATATTTGTGTTTTATGCTATTATTTTTAATAAATAAAATAATTCAGTTATAATATATAGATAAATACGTATTATATATAAAAATAAATTGATATTATTCGTTTTATCGATTATAATTTCATTGTACTTAAGAAAACTTGTGGAGGTCGCTATGTTTAAAGGTATTAAAAAATTACGTGTACTTTTAGGAATATTGGTTAGTCTATTCATTGGCAACAGTCTGATTACTACTGTTCAAGCTAGCTCGTATACTCCGAAAAAACTTACAGTTCAATTTGTACCATCAGTGGATGCTGGTAGTATTGAATCTAAAGCAAAGCCACTAGAGAAGTTACTATCACAGCAACTAGGAATTCCTGTTCAAGTAAGTGTTTCTACTAACTTCAATACAATTGTAGAAGCTATGGGTTCTAAAAAAGTCGATGTTGGCTTTTTACCACCAGATGCTTACGTAGTTGCCCATAAACAAAACCATGATAAAGTTATTTTGCAAGCACTACGTTATGGATCTAATAATAGTGGTACTAAAGAAGGTAAAAAGTTAGTTAACTATTACCGTTCACAAATTTTTGTTAAGAAAAACAGTAAAATAAAAAGCATTAAAGATTTAAAGGGCAAAACAATTGCAGTTCAAGACACCACTTCTTCTGCTGGTTGGATCTATCCGGCAGTAGAAATGTATCAACATGGGGTTAATATTAATAAAAATAAAATCAAAACTGTGCAAGTTAAAGGACATGATCAAGGAGTTTTGTCCGTCTATAATGGTGATACAGACGCATCTTTTGCATTCAAGAAGGCACGTTTAATTGTTCAAAAAGATACTCCTGATATTATGCAAAAAGTAGTTCCAATTTATACAACTGCTAAAATTCCTAATGACACAGTTACCGTTCGTGGTGATATGAGTCCAAAATGGCAAAATAAAATAGCTAACGCACTAATTAAAATTTCAAAGACTAAAAAGGGTCACAAAATCATTTCTGAAGTTTACAGTCATGAAGGATATGTTCGCTCGAAAGATAGTAACTTCAATATTATTCGCAAATATGACAAAATTGCACAAAAAATCAACAGATAATTTCTTAATTACAAAATTAACTGAATAAAGGCCAATCGGGCCTTTTTTTATAGAAAGGTAAAAATGACAAACCCTATAATCTCTATACGCGATGTTTCAAAAACATATGATAATGGAACAATTGGCTTAAAACATATTAATCTGGATATTAAAAAAGGTGAATTTGTTGTAATAGTAGGCTTGTCTGGAGCTGGTAAAAGTACACTTTTAAGAACAATTAATCGAATGCACTCTATTTCAAGTGGTGACATTTTGGTTAACAATCATTCCATTATTAATTATCATGGTAAACAATTACGAGACCTCCGCCGAAATATTGGCATGATTTTTCAAGACTTTAATCTTGTTAAAAGATCAACTGTCCAAAGAAATGTCTTATCAGGACGAGTAGGCTATTATTCAACTCTTAAAAGTATCTGTAATCTATTTTCTACAGCAGATAAAAGAAAGGCAGTTGCGGCTTTGCAACAAGTTAATTTAGCTGAAAAATTATATACACGAGCCGATGCTTTGTCCGGTGGTCAGCAACAGCGAGTTGCGATTGCACGGGCTTTGATGCAAGATCCTAAAATAATATTGGCTGATGAACCAATCGCATCTTTAGATCCAATGACAACCACAGCAGTAATGAATGATTTAAAAAAGCTGAATCAAGAATTAGGAATTACCATTCTTGTCAATCTTCACTCAGTATCAATTGCCAAACAATTTGCGGATCGAATTGTTGGACTACGTGCAGGTGAATTAATTTATGATAAGCCTATTAACCAAGTTCAAGATGTTGATTTTGATGAAATCTATCAATCACAAGAATCTGGAAGTGAGGTTCAAAGATGAATCACTTACCCCAGCGTACTTTAATGCAAAAATGGCATCTTAAAAGTTTGAGTTCAGTTTTAATATTTGTAATATTACTAATTGGTAGTGCCAAAGTATGTGGCATTAATTGGAGTAGTCTTAATCAAAATTTTTCCCAGTTTTTCGATTTATTTAAAAAAATGGCTCATCCTCAATGGTCATACGTCACAGTAGTTATCCAGCCAATTATAGAAACTATCAAAATGGCATTGATTGGTACCACTTTAGGTTCGATAATTGCTCTTCCTATTTGTGTATTTGCAGCACGCAATATTGTTACTAATAAAATTGTCACGACCAGTATTCGCTTCTTACTCAATATCATACGTACCTTACCTGATTTAATGCTGGCAGCTTTATTTGTAGCCATTGTGGGAATTGGTCCTTTAGCAGGTATTCTAACCTTAGCTATTTTTTCCTTTGGAATGGTTTCTAAGTTATTTTACGAAGCTATAGAAACCATTGATTCTGGACCTTTAGAAGCTTTGCAAGCTGTTGGTGCCAATAAAATTCAAATTATTGTTTTTGCTGTTCTCCCACAAGTAATAAATAATTTTGTTAGTTACTTTTTATATACATTAGAAATTAATGTCCGTGCTTCTACAGTTTTAGGTTACTTAGGGGCAGGAGGAATCGGAGTTTATTTACAAAGGTCGTTAGATTCTTTTAACTACCAACAAACTGCTGTCATTATTTTAGCTATTTTAGTAGTTGTCTTAATTATTGATGGCTTAAGTAACTATTTACGGGAGAAATTATTGTGAAAAAATTTAATTCAAAAAATAGATATACTTGGTTAATAGTGGCAATTATCATTGTCTTGGTTTATTGGTGGAGTTTTCAAGGTATCAGTTTCTCTGGCATTAAAGATTCTGCTGGGGATGTTGTAAAATCAATTTGTAATGGTCTAATTCATCCAGATTGGAAATATATTTATGACGGTTCCGGGGAAGATTTAACTAGCCTTATAGTTCAGACGTTAGCGATTGCTTTCTTGGGAACTTTTATTTCCGCTTTGTTAAGTATTCCCTTCGCTTTTTGGGCAGCCCATAATTCTAAAGAAATAATCGGACATCCCCGCTCCAATTCTGGTAAAATTATTTTAACAGTGATCAGAACTTTTCCTGAAATTGTTCTGGCAATAATGTTCATCAAAGCTGTTGGTCCTGGTTCATTCGCTGGTGTATTAGCTGTCAGCATTCACTCAATTGGCATGCTAGGTAAGTTATTCAGCGAAGCTATTGAAAATATGGATTATCGCGCAAGTGAAGCCTTAATCAGTGTTGGTGGCAATCGACTCCAGGTTTTAATGATGGCCACTTTACCTACAATTATGCCTGAATTTTTGTCCTACACACTTTATCGCTTTGAAATTGCAGTCCGTTCTGCATCTATTCTTGGAATGGTAGGTGCAGGCGGTATTGGAACTCCCTTGTTATTTGCTATTCAAACCAGAAATTGGAGTCGGATGGGAATCATTTTAATAGGAATTATTATTATGGTAACAATGATTGATTGGATTTCTGGAAATCTAAGAAAGAAGCTAGCTTAATGAAGATAAAAATCCTTTCAACTAGTGATGTACATGGTTATTGGTATCCTACAAACTATAGTAAACCAGATGACACTAGGCCCTTAGGCTTATTGAAAGCAGCCAGTATTATTAATCGCATCCGGCAAAATAGTGCTGCAGATGATTTAGTAATTACGATTGAAAATGGTGATTTTATCCAAGGATCACCACTGACATATTATGCGGCCAAAATCGACCCACAAGCACAGGCAATGTACATGCAATTGACCAATAAAATTGGCTACGATGTAGGAATTTTGGGTAATCATGAATTTAATTATGGAATTGATTATCTCCAAAATTGTGAACAAAACCGCCATTATCCTATTTTAGCCGCTAATATTCAAACGAACAGTTCCGTCATAGATGCTCCTTATAAAATAATTGAACATCAAGGCCTAAAAATTGCGATTGTCGGTTTTACTACGCAGTATATTCCTCATTGGGAAGATCCACGCCATATTCAAGGCTGGCAATTTGACTCAGTCGTCCAAACTGCCAAAACGTTAATTCCTCAACTACGAAAGCAGGTTGATATTATCATCGTAGCTTATCATGGTGGTTTTGAGCGTGACTTAAAAACTAATCAACCTACTGAAGAGCTAACCGGTGAAAACGAAGGCAGTCAATTGTTGCAAGAAGTACCTGGTATTGATGCTTTAGTTACCGGACATCAACATCGAAGTATTGCTACTAAAGTTAATGGCATCCCCGTCACTCAACCTGGTTATCAAGGCCGTTATGTTGGTGAAATCACCCTAGAATTAGATGCTGATAATCACATTATCAAGCAAAATGCTCAACTACACGAAGTTTCAACAGCAAAATTAGACGCCGACTTACAAGCGCTCAGTTCTAATTTGGAACAGCAAGTTCAAACTTGGTTGGATCAAGTTCAAGGTCAAATTAACGGTGATATGATCATTTCAGACCCCATGCAAGCTAGATTGCATAATCATCCTTATTTAGACTTTATCAACAAAGTCCAAATGGCAGCTACTCAAACCGATATTGCCGGCACAGCTTTATTTAATAATGATGTGCCCGGTTTTGGCCATAGAGTTAGTTTGCGTAACATCTTGACTAGTTACCCTTTTGCTAATACACTGGCAGTTGAAGTTATTACTGGCGCCGAAATGAAAGCAGCACTTGAACAAGCCGCCAGCTATTTTGTAGTAGAGAATGGACAAGTACAAGTAGCAGCAGACTTTCTCCAACCGAAAGTGCAACACTATAATTATGATATTTATAGTGGTATTGATTATGAATTTGACCTCCAACAACCTGTAGGTCAGCGAGTAGTCAAATTGCAGTATCATGGACAAGATGTATTACCGCAACAAGAATTAGAAGTTACTTTAAATCGCTATCGTGCTGCTGGCAATGGTAATTATTCGATGTTTAGTTCTGATAAAATTATCCGTGAAGTTCAAATTGATATGACAGAATTAATTAGTGATTATTTTCAAAAGCATCCCGTTGTTCAAGCAGTACAGCCGACCAATTTTACTGTTAAATATTAAAGGAGATTATTATGAAAATTTATTTTGCAAATGCGTTATTTTCCCAAGCTGAAATTAATTATAATGCCCAATTAGCCCAACAAATTCGCCAATTAAGTCCAGACATTGACTTATACTTACCCCAAGAAAATGGTGATATCAACGATAAGCAGGCATATGCCGATTCTACAATGATTGCACAAGCTGATACTGAACAATTAGTTCATAGTGATTTAATGGTAGCCATTTTAGATGGCAATACGATTGATAATGGTGTTGCCACAGAAATCGGTGTTGCTTATGCCAAACAGATTCCAGTTATTGGTCTTTATACAGATACTCGCCAACAAGGAGCGGATAATCAAGAAAAGCTTCAAGCTTTAAGTCAAATAGCTGAAAATCAATTTCATTATCTCAATTTATATACCACTGGACTTATTAAGTTAAACGGCACAATTGTTAATAATGAACCTGACTTATTAGCGGCCGTCAAAAAGTATTTAAATTAAGAATCAAAAAATATAAGTTCTAGAATTAATCTCAACAAATGTAAAAACTTAAACAATGGTTTGTGCTGGTAACCTTTTAAAGATTTCTGAATGGCGTCAGTGCTTTATTGGGGAGAGAAACAGCATCCCTTATTACCCCCTTTAAAGAATTAGTAAGCTTATAGATTATATGTAAACAAAAGAGCTGGTGCGTTAACACCAACTCTTGAGTAGATTCGTTTAAGACATTGAGTATCTCAATTATATTATTATTTAATAATCGCTAACTTCCAAAATAGAAGGCGATTATTTTTTTGGTTTAGTTTAATAAGTTCTAGCAAGAGTGCTACTGCTTTTAGTTTCTCTACGAAAATATTATACAATCCTAAGTATACTATGATTCCGCTATTTTAGATTTAATCTTATGCACTCTTGCTCGGGCTAAACCGTATTATTGATACAAATGATTTTTCATCTAATCAAAATAATTAACCCCAATCGCAGCACGCACTTCACTTAAGGTTTGCTCTGCTACTTCGTTGGCTGTTTGACTGCCTTCTTGTAAAATCCGATAGACCTCGCCTAAATCTTGTTCATATACCTGCCGGCGTTGGCGAATAGGATCTAGAACTTCATTTAAAACTTCTTCTAAATAACGTTTTACTTTGACATCTCCTAAACCACCAGCCTGATAATGGGCCTTCAAATCAGCAATTTGGTCTTGATCAGTGCCAAAAACATCCAAATATTCAAATACTGTATTGCCTTCAATTCGACCAGGATCTTCCACATGAACATGCTGAGGATCGGTGTACATTTTCATGATTTTTTGGTGGACTTCATCGGCACTATCCGACAAATAAATCGCATTATTTAATGATTTGCTCATTTTCGCATTTCCGTCTAAGCCCGGTAATCGTCCTTGACCCTTTGGTGGGAATAAGCCCTCTGGTTCAACCAAAACTTCGCGTTGATAAGTAGTATTGAAAGTTCGAACAATTTCTCGAGCTTGTTCCAGCATTGGCTCTTGATCATCCCCTACAGGCACCGTATCAGCCTTAAAAGCAGTAATATCAGCGGCTTGACTAACAGGATAAGCAAGAAATCCAGCGGGCACACTTCCACCAAAATTTTTTTGTTGAATTTCTGCTTTTACAGTAGGATTACGTTTCAATCGTGCAAGAGTGACTAAATCCAAATAATACATCGTCAATTCATTCAAAGCCGGGATTTGCGATTGAACAAAGATTGTTGATTTTTTAGGATCAATGCCTACAGCCAGATAATCCAAAGCTACTTCAATTAAGCTACGCCGAATTTTTTCAGGATTGCGGGCATTGTCAGTTAAAGCTTGCATATCTGCAATCATAATAAAAGTACGATAATCACCAGTATTTTGTAATTTAACGCGATTTTTTAAAGATCCAATGTAATGACCAATGTGTAACTTTCCAGTTGGTCGGTCTGCAGTTAAAATTGTATGTTTAGCCATATTCTTCTCCTTTATTTTATATAAAAAAATCCCATTGTTCACTTGAACAATAGGACGTAATTAACGCGGTACCACCTGTTTTGCAAATTAAATATTTGCCGCTTATTTCCAGTTTAGGGCACTGGCTACCAAATACCCAAAGCTCCACTTCTTTATCAACTCGGGCTAGTCTTACAACCACCGACTAGTTTCTGATTTCCCTATTGCTAAATACTTTGCACTCTGGTTTAAACAACTTTAAGCATATTATACCACAATCTTAATTTCGTGATTTGGGATAATTAGCAATATACTTTACATTAAGTTCATAGACCAGTACAATACTTGACGAACAATAAGGATGGTTGACAAAAATGCAGTTTCCCAACGAAAGTAAACAAGCTGAACAACGACGTGTAGATTTTGTCACGCAATTAATCGAGCAACAATTACAAGAAACCAGCGCCGATATTGATAAAGCTCAACATGAACGTCGACAAGTAGAATTGAACTTTGGAGCGAATACGCGCGCTAATTATATCGAAACAGATGATATTATTGAGACTAATGCCACTTTACAACAGCAACGCCAATTGATGACTAGTGCCGTTAGTAATGAAGAGATTCTGCAACATAAGGAAAAAGAATTACACGCGCTAGAAGGATCCCCTTACTTTGGTCGTATTGACATTCAAGAAGCTGGCGAAAATGACACTCTATATATCGGCACTGCTTCTTTAAGTGATGAAAATGGTGAATTCTGGGTTTATGATTGGCGAGCACCCATTGCCAGCATTTATTATAATGGCACTTTAGGTACTGTTAAATACGAATCACCCATGGGCACTCAAAATGTTGATTTGCAGCGCAAACGTCAGTTTTCAATTCGGCAAGGTCATATTGATAATATGTTTGACACCAATGAAACTATTGGTGACGAAATTCTTAAAAATGCTCTTGGTCAAGCTAGCAGCGCGCAAATGAAAAATATTGTTGCTACTATTCAGCAATCACAAAATCAAATTATTCGTGACACCAAATCAGAATTACTAATTGTTCAAGGTGCTGCCGGCTCAGGCAAAACCTCTACTATTATGCAACGAATTGCTTATTTGCTTTATCATAGTCGACAACAATTAAATGCCGAACAAATTATTTTATTTTCACCGAACAATCTTTTTTCTAATTATATTGCCGAGGTATTGCCCAGCTTAGGTGAAAATAATATGCGACAAGTCACTTTGCAAACCTTTTTAGCCCGGCGTTTGCATGGATTGAAGATTCAGACATTATTTGAACGTTTCGAACAAGAGCAAACCACTTTTGCTGTAAGCACTCAACAAATTCGTCAATATAAAGATAGCATTGAATTTGCACAAGCTTTACAAAAATATGCTCAACACGCTGATTTAAGTTTAGCATTTACAGACTTAATATTTGAAGGGCAGGTTTTTTTTACTAAAAAACAAATTCAAGATATCTATCAACAATTACCACAAGCCTTAGCGAGTGCTGATAAATTTTTACAAACTAAAAATCATTTAATCAAACAATTACAACACTTTCTTCATGAAGAAGAACAAGCTGATTGGGTTATTGACGCGATTGATAATCTCTCTAGTTCTCAATATCAAGCAATTGATCAACAAGAACATCTGGAACAATACTCTAGTCAACAACAGCAACACATCTTGGCTCGTTACCTTGTCAAACAACATTATCTACCTGTTTACGATGCTATTTATAATGATTATTTTTTTGATGTGTTCCAACTATATCAGCACTTTTTATCCCACTTACAACCCGCTGCAATTACTCCATCTATTTGGCAAGAAATGATTGTTGAAATTAGTGCCAATCTCGAGCGTCATTATTTACAATTAGATGATGCAACCGCAATATTATATTTGCAGCAATTGGTTACGGGCAGTGGTCAAAACCAGCGCATTAAATATTTATTTATTGATGAAATGCAAGACTATTCTGCTTTGCAGTTAGCCTATATTCAAAATTCATTTCCTAATGCTAAATTGACCCTACTAGGTGATATTGAGCAAAACGTTTATGCGCATGATACTCTGTCACAACAGCGTTTTTATAATTTAACCAAATTAATTCCCCATAAAAAATCTACTCTAATTACACTCAATCAAAGTTATCGGGCAACAGCCGCAATTACCAATTTAGCTAAACAATTTATTCCATCAGGTGCCAAAATCCAAGCTTTTAATCGTTCAGGAAAAACTCCCATTTTATTTTCAGGCGATGAACAAAAACTGCCTAATTTCACTTTAAAGTTAGCTCAACAACAAGTTCAAAACCAGCGTCGTGTTGCTATTATTACTAAAACTAATCAACAAGCACAACATTTAGCCGAATTTTGGGGTAATCATGCACAGTTATTACAGGAACAACATACTAAAATTCCACAAGGAATCGTTGTTTTGCCAGTTTATTTAGCTAAGGGCTTAGAATTTGATAGTGTGATTGGCTATGATGTTTCGACCTTCAACTATCATTCAGATGGTGACTGTGGCATTCTTTATACGATTGCCACTCGGGCTTTACATGAGTTGTTTTTTGTCTGCGGACCTCAAAGGGCAGCTATTTTCAATCAAGTAAAACCTCACAGTCTTATCTTCAAAAAATTTTAATTATTACGTCCACTAATTATCTTGGTGGGCGTATTTTGTTGTTAGGGTTTTAGCGCGATATTGACTGCCAAAATGCCAACATAAACCAATGAAAGCTCCTACAGCTGCGGGTACTACCCAATCCATGCCTAAACTCGCGAAAGGCAAAAACCGCTGTTGCCATGCTCCTAAAGCTTTAGCCCATACTGTTTGACTGATTACAGGCGGAAAAGCGGCAATCATATCTAAAACAGCAGCAATTGTTGTTAAACCTACTGTCCAGACATAAACACGCGAATCGCGTTTAAATAATGGTGAAAAGATTGATAATAAAATCAAAACCATTGCAAAAGGATATAAGAACATTAATAAAGGTGTGGACCAAGAAATAATCGTATCTAAACCAAAGTTAGCTGTCAAAAATGATGCCAAACATGTCAAAGCTAACCAAACATGATAGCTAACTTTAGGAAAATGTTGATGAAAATCCTGAGCAAATGCTGCTACAAGTCCTACAGCAGTAGTTAAACAAGTTACTGTGATTAAAACTGCTAATAATACTTGACCTGTACGTCCTAAATAAAAATTAACTAATTGGCTAAATGCAATCCCACCATCAGCTGACAATTTAAAGCGACCTAAAGTTGTTGCACCCAACCAAATCAAAACGACATAGATTAATCCGATTAAAGCAGTAGCCAAAACACCAGCCTTGGCGGTTACTTTAGCATTACTTTTAGGTGTTGTCTTACCCATTTGCTTAACAGCTGTGACAACTGTAACCCCAAAAGCTAAACCAGCCAAAGCATCCATGGTGTTGTACCCTTGTAAAAAGCCATTAAAAAAGGCATTGTGTTGATAAGCTGTTGTCACTGGCTGTGCACCGGCAGCGCTAATAGGATTTAAAAAAGCTAATAAAAAGACGACAAGTAATAACAACAAAAAAAGTGGATTTAAGACTTTACCTATACTAGATAAAATACTTGATTCTCGATATGAAATCACAAACGCCAACAAAAAGAACAACGCTGAAAATACTAACAAACCACTATGAGCCCAACTGCTTGGTAATAATGGTGCTAACCCCACCGTAAAAGATACTGTGGCCGTCCGAGGTGTACCAAACAATGGCCCAATCGCTGCATGAATTAATACCATAAAAATTAATGCAAAAGTTGACCCTAACGGTAGTCCAATATCATAGACACCCTCAGAACGTGTAATACTAACTGCTAAGACTGATAACAAAGGTAATAAAACTGCTGTTACTAAAAAGCCTACCATTGCAGTGCCCCAATTGGCTCCAGAAAGTTGTCCTAAATGCAAAGGGAAAATTAAATTCCCAGCTCCAAAAAACAAACCAAATAATAAAGACCCAACTACTAAGTAATCCTTCCAAGTTAATGGGTTCGGATTAAGATCACCTTCAGTTTTCATATCAATTCCTCCAAATTAATTATCTTATTGTCATTCCACCAATTCCTTAATCTGACTAATCATCGACATCACTCCTTTTATTGAAACAAAAAAACCCTTTAGTCAAAAATTTGACTAAAGGGCGCAAAGCGCGGTACCACCTTATAGATAGAGTCATTATTGACTCTCTTACTGCGTACAAACAAAACTATACGCAAACACGATATTGGGTGTCACCAATGCCAGCTACTTTATTCACCACATTGCTCAAAAGCGATTATTATAATAGTCATCTAGCTTTCTTACACCAATCAAAGCTCGCTGAGTAGTGGAGCTATTATAATAGAACTTTCTCACAGCTTTTTAATTAATTGTTCATTATAATAAATCCATTTCTAATAATTGTCAACAATAAAATTACTAAAAATTTGCAATCGCAAATCTACTAGCAATTTTATTATCTCCGTAGTGATAGTCTTAGCTTTTAGATCTTGTAACTTTTCTGCCCTAGTTTATCCAATCATTTCATTAGACAGAACTTTTCTTAGGTGGTAATGTCAAAAGTAACTTAAAAGATTTTAACGTAAATTATTATGGAGGATATTACTATGCAAAGTTTAACAGAAGAAATGAAAACTATGATTGGAGAACAGTTCGCATTTTTGGCCACAGTTGATAAAGATGGCTATCCTAAAGTTGGGCCGAAAGGATCATTGCATGTGTTAGATGATCAGCATTTAGTATATTATGAGCACACATTTCGTCATGCTTACAATAATATCATCTCTAATGGTCGAGTAGCAGTGGCCGTAGCTGATAAAAAAGCCCAAAAGGGCTTTCGCTTTGAGGGCGTTGCTCATCTTCATGAAAACGACGAAGTTACTGAAAAATTATTACCAAAACCTGTTATAGAGAGATTTAATCGGGGAGCTGTTGTAATTATTGATATTCAATCTATTTATAAGCTAGATAACACCCTTGAGGCTGGTACGCGGATAGCTGAAAATTAATATAGAATTTAGGTATTGATGATGCCTTGGGTAATATAGCGATACAACACCATCTAACAGTTGATGAGTTGATAGATGGTGTTTACTACATAAATAATGAAATCAAGTGTTACTTTAGATTTTTTAGTTCTAATTCATTATAAAATCTACATTGTTGAAATATTGATGTGTGGATTTAAGCAAATATATAAATTAGATATTGGTGATCTTAATTTTGAAAAGCGCGGGTAAGAAAAAATATTCATTATGCGATTGTGTATTTAGACGAGCATACTCCAGTATTTCAAGATTAAAAAAAGGGGTATATTTTCCCTTTTCTCTTGTTCTACTGATTGCTTTAATTAATCCGAGCTCAATATCTACAACATAAGAAAGAAATTTAAAGATAGATAAGATTAATCACTTCAAAACTAATAGCTATATGTTATACTATATGTAAAGAAAAGAGCTGGTGTGCTAGCACCAACTCTCATGCAGAGCCGTTTAAGACGGTGACGCAGCAACAAATTATTCTAACCGCTACTGGTCAAAGTAAGGCGGTTATTTTTTTCGGTTGAATTTCATCAATTCTATAATCAATCTGATTAACTCAATGCCGAATGTGCCAACACTAATTATAACCAGAAATAATTGTAGAATGTCCGCAATGGACACCTAGGCTACTCCTTTCGTTAGGATCTGTAACTGAATGATTTACACCATCAGCACCACCTCCCACTATAAGAGCGCCACCGCCTTTAACTTCTCCACGCAAATTATTATAACAAACTCTAAATTTTAAATATACTATTGTCCGTGCTAATCCAGCTTTCTTACTGATTGATAAGACGAATTAAACTAAAGTTTTTTTGTAATTCTAATATTTAGTTTTTTCCTATACACTTATCCTCTTTGTTTATAAATATAACTTCTAAATTAAAATAACCTTAAGAATGGCTATAAAAACTGCCATCATTACACAAATACGAAAATTTTGAGTTGATAAATATATAGTCGCCAGCATCCAACCAATAGCCATATAAATAAAGAAATTGATCCAATGAAGCACTTCTAAATTCAACAAACCATAAATTAAGCCACTTAAAAAAATCCCTGCTAAAGCACTACCTAAAGAGTTACGTCTTAAAAAATAATTAAAGAAAAAACCGGTGGTCACAAATTGTTGTTCAATGGCAATAACTAATGAAGTAGCTAATAAATCGAACCAAAAAGCGATGGATCCCCGATCTAAATAATCAGCACGATTGATTAGATATGGAAAGCGCCCCATAGCCTTTAAATAACTAATCAGCATCATAAATAGACCAATGGCAATAATAGCAAAAGCAATCAAACCAAAAAATTCCGTTATTCCCTGATGTAAGCTGTTGGTAGGAGAATTAAAACATTGTTGTTCATGCTGATAACGTGCCCACATAAAAAATAAGATTAGCCCTGATAAAACCACAAAAATAACAGCCATTAATGGATTCAATCCCTTATTACCTAAACATAGCTGTTCTAGTTTCTGTGAAAAAATTACCAAAGCTAGCCAAATTATGTACCAAATCACTCGAATAGAAGGAGATTTTAATGCTTGCATAAATTCACCTGCTTAGTTTGATAAATACTAAGGCATTATAACATTAAGTAGCTATGAAGCTCAAATCAATTTTATTGTTTAAAAATCATTCTTTCTTCATAATTACTATTGTAAAAACTGTTATAATGAAACCATTAAGAATAATAAAGAAAGTGTGGTTTAAATTAATGTTTAACAAAAAAGTAACAATTGCTGTTGCTAGTTTGGCCTTTATATTAACTGGCTGTGGTAATAACTCCAGCAAAACTAGTTCTCAACAACCTGTCAAACCTTTTAGCGCAAAAGTAACACCTAGTGATGATGGAATCAAGCAACAAATCAGTGGTAGTTCTACCAAAGGTGATAAAGTTTATTATCAAGTGGCTGATGGCCAAAAAGATACAACTACTGTCAAAAACAAAAAATTTACCATTTCTTTGCCAGCATCTTTGAATACTCGTAAAGTAACCGTTAGTCAAAAGCAAAACTTGAGCAAACCCATTAAAGTTACTGTAGACAAACCAACTGCTGTAATTAGCAGTGCTAAATTTGCGAAGGGTTTTAACGGCGCCAAAAAGATGGATGCAAAAATGCCAACAAAAATGCCTAAGCTTGATCGTCCTATGAACATCATGTTTAGTCCAGTGACAACTTATCGGATTTTGAGTAATCAAACTACTATTTATAGTATTCAATTGGAAATCACTGATGTTGCTAGTTCCGAAACCAAGGCTAATATTGGTGCAACAGCCGCCGGTTTAGGCATTAAAAACTCTGATTTAACAGACTTAGTAAACAAAGCTAAAAAGAACAAGGGTGCTAAGCAGACTAAAGACATTAATGGTTATCATTTAACCACTTTGGTTGACGGCAAGAAGTTAACAGTTAATGTTACTAAATAACCTTTAAAAACTAAAAAGCGAAGACAAAATTTTGTCTTCGCTTTTTTTGTTAACAAGGCTGCATAATAATAGCGGGCAGTCTGCTCTAATAACAAATTTAATAAGTAATAGTTTTTGAGGGTAAATTATTACCTGTAACTGTTAATAAAGCTGGTTGTTGATTGTGCTGTTTTAAAATAATCGCCAGCGCTCGCCCATTAAAAGTAGTTGTTTGCAATGAATTAAAAGGCTTCAGCGGTTTGGGATTACCGCTACCAAAACCTAAAATTTGATCTTGCTGATTATCTAGTTGAACTTGTAATTCTTGATCATTATCTGTAATTAGATTGTCTGCTTCATCCACCATCTCGATATTAACATAATAAATATCGCCATTGATTCCCTGTTGATAGCTGAGTCGAGAGTTCATAAGCTGTACATTATTTTCCACACTTAAACGCAATTGTGGATGCTGCTTGGTAGCAGTTTGTAAAGTATAACTTCCTAACTCTTGGTCATGATTATAGGCTACTGCGGTTAATTGTCCCGGCAGATACTCAAGCTCAAATAAAGTTCTGAAACTATCAGCAACTGGTTTACGAGCTATAACTTGCTGATTAAGACGTAATTCGACTTCAGTACCTGGACTATATACTTCAACTATAATTGGCGCATGTTCTTTTACATCCCAGGTCCAGCTAGAAATAGTATCACTGAGCATCCAAGGTGTTTTTTGCAGTGTTTCCCCATAGTGATGCGGATTTTGGACAGCTATATATGGCTTTTGACGACGACCAAAAACAATTTCTCGATAATAAGAAAGTGGACGTCTAAAACCTGTAATATCTAAATCACCCACATACGCTAGTTGTGCAGGATATTGTGCACCAAATCCACCTTCACCAAATTGATAACCAGGAATGCCAACACCCGCTTCACCGATATAATCCCAGCCAGTCCAAGTGAAATCTCCAATAATCTGATTATACTTTTGTACTAGTGGCCAATTTTCCCCAATTTGCGGTGGATAAGTTTCTGTTCCAATCAACAAACGTTGCGGATGAGCTTGGACGTCATGCTCATAACGGGCAGTCATATAATTATAACCAGCAATATCTGTCGTTGCAAAAACCTTATCCAATTGATGCGATATTTTGTCATCAACAATAATCTGGTCCAAATACTGATTCATAGCAGTCATAAAATCATTAACATTGCCTTGAATATCTGCAGAATCATTTTGTTGCTTAGCAACTCTTTCTACAATTGGAATTAAATCATTGCCGACGGAAAATAAGCCATTAACTGCTGCTAATGTATAACGAGTTGGATCTAATTGCTGGATTAGTTGACTGATTTGAGCACTTAATTGAACACCCTGATTAGTAGCTATTTCAGGAATTTCATTACCGATAGAATACATCACTACACTTGGATGGTTAAAATCTTTAGCAACCATTGAACGAACATCTGCTTGCCACCACTCTTGAAAATACAACCCATAATCATAATCGGATTTACTACGGTTCCACATATCGAAAGTTTCATCCATTACATACATGCCTAATTCATCACATGCTCGTAGTAAAGAAGCAGCTGCCGGTTGATGGGCCATGCGAATTGCATTAAATCCTGCTTGCTTCAATAACTTAATTTGGCGATAAGCAGCTACGTCATAAGTAGCCGCACCTAGTAAGCCACTATCATGATGAATGCCGGCTCCGCGTAATTTAACCGTTTGTCCATTCACTTGCAAGCCGTGATGTGCATCTAAAGTTAAAATTCGTACTCCAAAAACAGCCTCCATCTGATCAACAACTGCTTGTTGTAAATCAGTTAATTGGACTACGCAACGATATAAATGTGGGTCTTCCCCACTCCATAATTGCGGATTCAACCAAGATAAGCGCTGTTGCCATTGCTGCTGATCTTGACTATTAATTACGATTGGGCTGCTATCTTGTATCACTAAGTTATTATTTTCATCAAATATTTGCGTATTTAGCTGTAATTGATCTTGTATTTCTGTAGTTTGATTATGAACTATTGCTGAAATCATCACAGTAGCCTGTTGCTTATTGGCTTGTTGTGTTGTAATTTGTAAGGCATCAGGTTGCAAATAAGTCCGCTTAGCACTGGTTAATAAATAAACATCACGAATGATACCCGCACCAGAATACCAGCGGCTATTAGGCATTGCTCCTGTTTTAACTTGTACTCGAATTTCATTATCAGCATCATATTGTAAAAATTTATTTAATTCTACATAAAAAGTTGAATAGCCATAAGGCCGCTTCGCTGCAAGCTGCCCATTCACAAAAACAAAAGTGTTCATATAAACACCTTCAAATTTTAACTGAAAAATGTGGTCTTTTTCATCTTTGGTTACGAACAAATTTTTGGTATAAATATATGTTCCCCCGTCACGATAACCAGTATTGCCACCGTTACTATTTTGGGGATTTGCTGGCTGTTCTAACATCGCATCATGAGGTAAATTAACTTTCTTGGCGGTTTCTGGTACATTCCAAAGTAAGGCAAACGAATTATGATCCTGCCAAAATTGCCAATCTTGATTCCATCTCATTTTTTGCATCATTTAATCTCCTTTACTAAAGTCCAATGAAGACGATTGCAGTGTTAGTATACCGACTTTAGCAATCTATAACTAGTTGCAAAACAAGGATTTCTCTCTTCATTTCCCAGAAAGTTATTTTTGAAGATAAAAATAAGACCGAGATAAGCTACTATCTCTGTCTTTTAATAATTTATTGATATAAATTTTTTACTTAGCTGTAGTTTTAATAAAGAGTGTTAACAAACTGCTTACAAACAGTAATACTCCTAAAACAACAAAAGCTACAACAAAACTACCTTTAAATGCATCCACCAAAAATCCTGCTAACATCGGTCCTAAAACTCCACCAAAAGTACCACCAAAATTCAATACACCTGTAGCTGAACCAATCCGATCTTCCGTAAATAAGCGCTGTGACCAAGTAAATGAACCAGTAAATGTGGCAACAATAGTCAAATTAGAAATAGCCATCATCACAGCAGCTAACATTAAATTATGAAAAGAAACCATTACGATCGTCGACAACATGCCTGTTGTAGCTGTTATAATAAGAAAGCGTTTCTGTTGTCCAGCAAACCATTTCGATAAAACTATCCCAGTTCCGAGACTTCCGACAATTTGCCAAATAGCATTTAGAGCCAATAAGTTACCTGCACTACTTAATGATAAATGATAAGTCTTGGTTAAATAAGTCGGCATCCAAGATGAACTACCATAAGCAGCAATGTTAATCAGAACCATTATCAAAGCTAAAACTAAGACATTAGAATCGCTTAAAACTTGTCCTAAACTAACTTTTTGTACAGGGGTCGTTGCAGTTTGCTTCACAGCAGTTGCTTGATATTTAGGTATACATAAGGCGATCACTACAAGCGCAATTAAAAATAAAGCTCCTAATAAAAAATAACCATAGCGCCAATTAATCGCAATTACCCGTGTACCAATCGTAAAAGCTAAGATAGCGCCAATTCCAGTAGTTGTTAGAATTGCCGACTGCATAAAAACTCGTTTTTCTGAATCAAAATTTTCTGCAATAGCTTTAGAAGCTGCAGAAGGATAGCCACTATGGCCAATACCTGAGCCAAAACGCATTAACATAAAAAATATTAAACCATTAGCCCACCCAAAAGCAAAGGCAAATAACGCTGTTAAACATAATGATAATAAAAGAATATTCTTCGAACCAAATTTATCAACTAACCAACCACTAGGAATGCTCATCAAGCAATATGCTAAGAAAAAAGCACTCATAATATAACCAGTCTGCGTTGAAGTCAAACTAAACTGCTTGCTGATAGGTACCATGGCTGCGGAAACCATTTGCTTATCCATATAAATAATTGAATATCCAATCATCAGTGCCACAACCATTTTCATACTGCCACGCATTGCTGGTTGTTTCTTATCATTTTCCATCTAAACACCCCATTCATGATTATTAGTTAATATTGAATTAGATGTTTTTAATTATAACGAATATTTATCCAACTTACCATTAATATTTTTATAATAAATTAATAAAAAAACACTTTCCAAAAAGGAAAGTGTTCCTTACCACAATATAAGCCATCTATCGGATTCGGACCGACGACCTCCACCTTACCACGGTGGCGCTCTACCTGCTGAGCTAAGATGGCAACTCAATACCTATTTATAATACCAAAAAATTATTATTTTGCCAACAAAAAATAGGCTTGAGCAGAGATTTTTTTAAAAAGCTTCAACAATTTCCAAAATACCAGACATCAAGAAATAAACAGCTGCCATGGTAACGATTAATACGCCACCAATCATCGGCCGGAACAATAAGATAATACCAGCAATAATACTAATAACAGCCAAAATAATAATTACCCAATGATAACTTTTACCAAACCACCGATAAATTGGTGCTAAACTGAGTTCAGCAATTCCATCTATAATAAACCAAAATGCCAACATATAAATCATTGTAGTCAGACCTAATGGTAAGTTAAACAAAAAGATAATTCCCAACAAGATATCCACAATTGCGGAAAAAACTAACCAGCCAATGCGACTATTCATCATAAGCTGATGAACACGAAAAGCTAACCAGCATTGATAAATTCCTCTTATTAACGAAAACATACCTAATAGCAACATAATCGTAATGAGACCAGAAACAGGATGACTGATAATCTCATACCCGACAAATAACGAAAAAATCCCAATGATTAAACTAAAAATATCAAATCGACGTGCTTGCATTTTTACAATCTCCTCTTAAATAAAATTGCGCCCTAATCTTCAACATCTTATAATAAGATTATTAAACTTATTATAAGAAGAGGTTAAACAATTGTCCCCCAGTAAAGAAGACTACTTGAAAAACATCTTTGAATTACAGCACAGTTTTCAGAAAGTTACCAATAAACGTCTTACCGAAATGATGCATGTCAGCGCCCCTTCAGTTACAGAAATGCTCTCTAATTTGACTCAAGCTGGCTTTATTGAACATACGCCTTATAATGCTATTGCTTTAACAACTAAAGGCAAACAATTAGCTGAAAACCTAGTCAAAAAACATCGAATCTGGGAAGTATTCTTGGTTAACAATCTACATTATACCATTATTAATGTAAATCAAGCAGCAGATTCCTTAGAACATTCAACTGATGACCAATTATTACATGCCTTAAATAGTTTTTTGCAATTTCCGCAACGTTGTCCTCATGGCAGTATTATTCCAGGTAATGGACAAGGGGAAACTGATGATGATGACTTGGTATTAAGTGAAGTAGAAACTATGACCCCTGTTAAAATAGTTCGAATTTTTGATAATCGCGAATTTTTAAATTATTTCTCAAAATTAAATTTAAATCTCAATCAAACAATCACCGTAATCCAGCATTTACCTTTTGATGATTCCCTATTAATTAAAACCGCTACTGGTCAAGAATTAACTTTAAGCCGCAAAACTACTGATTTTATCTTTGTCGAAAAAAATAAAGACCAGAATTAGTAATCTTTTCTGGTCTTTATATTATAGACTTTATTTAACACCTAGATTATTGCCATTCAAATTGATTAAATCTTGGTAAAAAACGGCATAACTCGCAGCTTTATACGGGGCCACATATAAATTAAAAGCACCCATTGAAAAATAATTTAATAAATCCCAACCCCAAAAACTAACATCCAAGAAAAATAATCTCATTCGATGACCTCGCATTAACTGCCAGCTCAAATTAAGAGTTTGTAATGTTTGCCTCCAGGTTAATGACTGTTTTTGCGTCAAATCTTTATAGATAAAATAACTCATCAAAAAGCTATATCTAATAAATAACATGACCAATAACCCCAAAAATGAAGTTAACAGCAACCCCACTCGACAAAGCACAAATACAATTAGCCATAACGCAATAGTGGAAAAAAAATAACGTCCAGAAAATACTTGCCATGCGCCATCCCAATGAGGTGCTTGTTTGGGCTGACGAATCAGATCTAAACAAGTAAAAGCGACCCCAATGGAAACCAAAAAATATGCCAAACGTCCTTCAGTCACATATAAATACACTTGTGGATTATTGTTCAACCATTTGGCCATCGCAGTATAAACTTGATTGTAAGTAACATTAGGAGAAAATTGACTGGAAAATTGCATTAATGACTGCATCGCCAAATAAATCAATCCCATCAACAATAACAAAGGCGCCCAGCCTAATTTCAAGATACTCATGGGTTCACGCCGAATAATTTGTTTGGCAATTTGCTTAATTTCAAAAATACTTTTGGGAATTTGCACGTTATTATTATCTCTTTCTTTTCGCTAATGACGAAAGGTCGTCTGAAAAATTATTTACCACTATTAGTTCGTACTAACGTATATTTTTTCTTACCTTTACGAATAATCACAAATCGACCATCAAAACAAGCTGCTGGATTAACTTGATAGTCTAAATCCTGTTGGCGAATACCATTAACATAAATAGCACCATTTTTAATGTCTTCACGTGCTTGGCGTCTTGAAGGCTCAATTTGGGTTTGATCAACCAAAAATTCCACTAAATTAATTGCACCACCATCATATTCTACTGAAGGTACTGCTTGGAATCCTTGTTCAATTTCTGCTGCAGTTAAACTTTGAATATCACCTGAGAATAAAGCTGCAGAAATTTTTTCTGCTTGTTCGACAGCAGCTTGACCATGTACAAATCGAGTTACTTCTTGAGCTAAGGTTCGTTGTGCTGCCCGCTTTTCGGGTTCACTTTGAACCTGGGCAGCTAAGGAATCAATTTGATCATGACTTAAGAAAGTGAAATATTTTAAGTATTTAATGACATCACGATCATCAGTATTGAGCCAAAATTGATAAAACTCATATGGACTAGTTTTCTTTGGATCTAACCAAACTGCTCCACCTTCAGTTTTACCAAATTTTGTTCCATCAGCCTTTAACAACAGTGGAATTGTCAAACCAAATGCTGGTGCCTTAGGACCTTCTAAACGATGAATTAAATCAATCCCCGCAGTAATGTTGCCCCATTGGTCTCCGCCACCGATTTGTAACTTCACATTATGTTCACGATAGAGTGTTAAAAAGTCAATCGCTTGTAAAATCTGATAAGTAAATTCAGTATAAGAAATGCCCACTTCAAGACGTGAAGCTACAATTTCTTTATTTAACATTGTGTTAACATTAAATAATTTGCCATAATCGCGCAAAAACGTCAATAAATCTAACTTAGATAACCAATCATAATTATTTACAATTTCAAAATTGTCAGTTCCAAAAAGATTAACCATCTGCTTGGTTAATGCATCTTGATTATGACGGACTTGATCCATCGATTGTAACACTCGTTCTGATTTTTTACCTGATGGATCGCCAATTGATCCAGTAGCTCCTCCAATGACAATTACAGGTTTATGGCCTAACAATTGGAAACGTTTCAAAATCATAAAAGTAACCAAATGCCCTACATGCAGTGAATCCCCTGTGGGATCAACACCACAATAAAGAGCAATTTGATGATTTTGAACATATTCTTTGAGACCCTGTGCATCAGTTTGTTGATTAATGGCGCCACGCCAGGTTAATTCATCAATAATATTTTCAGTCATCGTTTTCTCCTTGCTCATTTTTAGTCTTATTATACAGGTTTTTTTCAATTGTAAAACGGGGGCGTCCTTTGACTTCATTAAAAATTTTGCCAACATATTCACCGATAACACTAATACAAATCAATTGGATTCCACCTAATGCCCAAATCGAAACCATTAAAGACGACCAGCCAGATACCACATCTCCGCGCATTTTTTGAATAATCGTATAAATTAATAGCAATAAAGAAATCCCGACAATTAGTAATCCTAAACTCATAATTAACTTAATCGGTGCCACGGAAAAAGACGTAATCCCATCAATAGCAAAATGCAGCATCTTATAAAGCGGATATTTAGAAGTTCCCGCTGCTCGTTCGTGTCTTCGATAATAAACTTTATCTGATTTAAATCCAACAAGCGGAACTAATCCCCGTAAAAATAAGTTTTTTTCTGGATAACTTAATAACACTCTTGTGGCTCGTTGACTCAATAGGCGAAAATCGGCCGAATCGGGAACCAAATTCACGCCTAAAAAGCCCATAATTTTATAAAACAATTCAGCAGTAGTCCGTTTAAAACTACTATCGCTATCGCGATTATTCCGAACGCCATAAACAACTTCGTTACCTTCGTGATATTTTTCTACCATAGCAATCATAGCTGTTGGATCATCTTGCAAATCCGAATCAATCGTAATAGTTAAATCAGCATCTGCAACCACGCTCAAACCTGCTAATAAAGCTCCCTGATGGCCAAAGTTTCGACTTAATTTAACACCAGCAACATCTTGATTTAGATGACTAGCTTGTTCTATTAAAGACCAAGTAGTATCTGTACTACCATCGTCGACAAAAACAATCTTACTATCATCTTTAACCAGTTGTTTGTCAATTAACTGCTGTAAAACTTTTTGTAACACCGGTAATGATTGCGGCAACACTTCTTGTTCATTGTAACAAGGAACGACAATCGCTAATTTGCCGGGAGTCATAAAGTATCACCTACAACTTCAAAATTATTAGTTTTTGGTTTCTTTTTTGCAACTAACTGGGTAAACCCAACTGCTGCGATTATGACCAATAAAGGAACAAATTCAATTCGATAACGTCCCTGCACTTCAATGATTACTTGTGCGGCCGCATAGGCAAATAAAGTCAAAAGCAGCAAATTAAACCCTGAGTGATATTTTTTAAAAGCTAACACTATTGCTCCTAACAAAGTTAATAAAATCTCTACCACTGTAATTGCATACGCCCATAGATTTACTTGATTAACTGTTTTTAAATAATGATTTTTTGCAAAAAGCGAAAAATTCAAGGTATTTGAAGGATTGGACCAAACTATAAAGAATTTTTTAATAAACAGTTTAAGCCATAGATGGTGTTGATTTAAATATTTGATATGTCTTTGTGTTACTTGCTTTTCTTGCTTTAACATAGTTTTGCGGGTATCTTTCAAATTAAATTCTTTAACCAAAGGTTGAGAATATGACCCTGTGGAAGGATAATTCAATCCGATAACAAATTTCCATTCGGTATCACGATTGCTTAAACCATATTCATTAAGACCACTTTGCTTGATTAAAGCCCCACAGCTTAAGGTAATCACTAAATAAACCAATAACAATCCACCTAAACGTAGGCAGCCTTGACGCCAGTTATTAGTCGTATTAAAAAATCGATAAATGAGCGCAAACACAATAATAGCTGCAATAAAAACCAAACTTAAGGGACGCAGCATATTTCCAATAGCTAAAGTAACACCCGCTAAAATCCACGATGACGTTTTTTTATCTAATAGTAATATCCACGTTAATAAAAAGAACACCGTTGCAATATATTGATTAGTCACACGATTATTAAGGGCTAACCATTCCCAATTAATTCCTAATAAAAACAAGCTTATCCGACTTATTGCGACTTGATGAAATAATTTTTGTGCTAATACATAAGTTAACAATAACGATAATACTTGCCAAAAAACATTTAACAATTGAATACTTCGAATATTAGCGCCAAAAAGCTTAATCACTGCCATCACATATGTCAAAAATCCTGTCTGATAAGCCCACTTGGCAAAATAATTATTATCATGATAATAAATGGGACCACCAGCAACAGCTTGTCGTCCATATTTCCAAAAAGTATGATAATCACTAGTTTGCTTGGCGGGAGTTGAATAAATCCAAGCAATCATTAAAAGAGCAAAAGCGACTAACAACACTCCTAAAACTAAATAATTAGTTGTTTTTTGATCTGGTAATACTGCCAACAACCAACATCCAGCAATTATCAAGATTGTCACCAATACAAAGACAAAAAGCGACCGTTTGGGTGAAGTCCAAGCAGCACCTAAAATTACTTGCTTAGTAGTTATTAACGCTCCTCCAGCCATCAAGCCTGCAAAAATTATCAAACAAGCCTTAATTAGACCCGTCATCTTGGCTGCTAATTTTTCAGTCATTTATTTTCCTTCTTGCAATTACTTATTTAAATAATCTGCTAAACGTTCCAATGTTAAGTTAATATTTTCCATGCTAGCAGCATAACTAATACGCAAGTAACCTGCGCCGCCACGACCAAAGAAACTTCCCGGTAACAACGCTAGCTTTTCTTGTGCAATCAAATCTTGTGCTAACTGCAAATCATCTTGATTCAAAGTATCAGGAATTTTAGCAAAAATATAAAAGGCTCCTTGTGGCTTAGTGACAGCAAAACCTAACTTTCTTAATCCTGCCAGCAGTACATCGCGCCGCTTTTGGTATTCAGATTTCATCGGTAAAGCATCATCAGCGCCATTAGCTAAAGCTTCTTGAGCCGCGTATTGAGAAGTTGCAGGAATAGAAGTAGTTACTAATTCATGCACGTGTAAAATATGTTGCATAATTGCCTGCGGACCACAAATATACCCAACTCGCCAGCCTGTCATCGCGTGGGACTTAGATACCCCATTGAGTAAAATTGTTTGTTCAGGCAACAATTGTGCCATACTAGTATGGGCGACATCGTAAGACAATTCACTGTAAATTTCATCACTAATAACAAATATCTCATATTGGCGCAAAACTTCTACTAATGGTAACAACTGTTCTTTGGTGTAAGTAACACCTGTAGGATTATTCGGATAATTAAGAATAATCGCTTTGGCTTGTGGATGGGCCTTTAAAGTGGCTGCCAGTACTTTAGGATCTAAGCGAAAGTTAGTTTTAGAAGTATCAATGATTACTGGAACTCCCTGATTCAAAAGAATATCTGGCTCATAAATCGTAAAACAGGGACTCGGCAGTAAAACTTCATCGCCAGGATTTATTATGGCTTTTAAAGTAGTAAAGACACCTTCTGTAACTCCAATTGTTGTTATAATCTCAGAATCTGGTTGATAATGAACTTGATATTTGGCAGCCAAAAAATCTGCAATGGCTTGAGTTAGTTCTGGTTTACCTTGAGGCACAGTATATCGAATCGGTTGCTGTGCAATCGCTGATTGAGCAGCTTCCTGAATATGTTTTGGAGTATTAAAATTGGGTTCACCCACAGTCATATTAATTACACCCGGCGTTTTGAGCGCTCGAGCATTAAATAAAAATATATCCTGTGGTTTCAATCTTAAAGCCGTATCACTTAATCGTTGTTCTAGATTTACCAATTTATTGTCCTCTCTAACTTTAACATTATCGTTAATCCATCAAAAAATGGAGTTGATTGAGCTATCATTCTCCATTTTAACATAGAGATTATTAACACAAAGAAAAACAACTATATTAATTAGTGGGGGCGGACTTTTTTAAGAATAAGCGGTGTTTTAACTTATGAAAAATATGCTGATCCGCCCACCCAATAATAGGACCTTGACAAAAAAGGGCAAAGAAAGTACCAATATTAACGGCAGCTAGATGGTGTGTTTTCCAAAAACAATAAATTATAATTACTACCGGAATAATATAACTCAAATACTGTCCCCAAGCAGCGCTGCCATGCATAAATTTAAATCTAATTAAATAACTAAACTCATCATTAGGATGCAACATGACATCGACTCTTTGATAAATAGAAGTCGCTAGGGCAATACCACAAATACCAACAATATCTAATACTAAGCGAATTCCTACATTAAATTGCGGAATCTGCAATTTCACCAAGATATGTGTCCAAAATTGCACTAAATAACTAAATAAAAAAGCAAACAATAAATTCGAAACTACGGAACGCCAATTAATTTGCCAACTAATCACCACGTTAATTAATTGCACTACAATTGCATAAACAAATAAAATCGTTCCTAAACTACCTGGCAAAATACCATGTAAATTAACCGCCGAAGCCGTCCATACTGCACTACCAAGATTAGTCGCTACTGCTAAACCATTAGCAAAAGAGTTCAAGACAATTGAAATAGCTAAATATGTTAACATTTCTGTTGTGGTAAGTCGGCGTTTATGCCCATTTTCTTCAATCATGTATTACAACCGTATCCGTTTCAAAACAGTTTTCTGTAAAGCAACATAAATTAATGGCACTACTAGAAACGTTGCCAGTGAGTTAATCGCTGCTGCAGGCAAACTCAAAAAGGCATTAACCAATGCCACTGGTAATTGAACACCTACCATTACACTTTCAATGACACCTGCTAACCACGACGTGACAATCTTAATTAATCCCGCCGCTAAAGATACCAAATAAAGCTTATACAGTTGTCCTGATTGATAATGCACTGCTTGAAAAACCACTGCCGTCACAGCCGCTAAAATCACTGCTTCAATGACTGTAATCCAAGCAGTAGCCGCATAGCCATTCAAAACATCAAACAAACCCAGACCAATCACTGCCGCACTCGCTCCATATTTAAAACCTAAAATCATTACTGAAATCACTGCAAATGTATTACCAAAATGAATAAATGGTCGTCCCACTATTGCTGGTAAGTTAATTCGAAACAGACTAATACCAATAAAAATAATGGCCGCACATAAGCCAGCAAATATTATTTTTCGAAGTTTAATTTTATTCATGATTATCATCCCTTAAGCGTAATAAATCCGGAATAATAGTTGCAATTTGAATATCGCGAGATGTCAATGCCGTTCTTTGAAGCGCTAACGTTGTCAATTTAGTAGCTTGGACAACGGCAGTCTCAAATGGAGCACCCGTAAAAATAAAAATTGCTAATAAAGACGTAAATAAATCTCCCGAACCAAACAGTTGTCGTGGCTGCCGTGGTTGCAAAATCAACCGTGTCTTTTGACCATCTAAATATGCACAACCGAGCTGGTTTTTATAAGCCACACTGGTAATTACTACGTGATGGCCACGCAATTGCTGGGCTAAACTCTGCAAAGCCTGCTTCAAAGTATCAGCATCCGTAATAGGAAAACCTACAAGTAACTGCGCCTCGGTTAGATTAGGCGTTAAAACATCAACTAAAGGTAAAAGTTGTTTTTGCCGGTCAACATAATGGGCAGACAATCCATGATATAACTTGCCATGATCAGCCATTGCAGGATCTAAAATAATGGGACAAGACTGCTGTTTTAAATAAGAAAGCCACAAATCTATTAAAGAGTGGGATCCTAGATAGCCTAAATATATACCCGACCATTGAACCATTTGCCAATGATCTAATGTCTGTTGCACCCAAGCATTCAAATCAATACTGGGAGCTTGCTTATCCCAACCAGTATGAGCAGCCAGAAGCTTAACTGGCAGACTAACTGTGGGCAGCCCCCATAACTGAAATAAAGCGCTGGCCGTCTGCAAAGAAATATCACCCCAGCTGGACCAATCTTGGGCCAATAAAAAGCGTTTAGTGACTGACACTATTTATTAGCTCGTTTGACATAGCTGCCGTCTTGTGTATTAATCTCTAATTTATCACCCACATTAATAAAATCTGGCACTGAAACTACCAAACCAGTATTCATCGTAGCCGGCTTGCCTGAACCTGAAACGGTGGCACCTTTGATTGAAGGTTGGGTATCCGTTACCTCTAAAGTAACTGTTGTTGGCAAGGAAATTCCCACAACTTCGCTCCCATAAAAATCAATCTTCACGTTCATGTTTTCTTCCAAGAATTTGGTCTCGTAGCTAATTAAATCTAAAGGTACTTCATATTGTTCGTAAGTCTCTAAGTCCATAAACACTGCCGCTTGGTCTTGTGTATATAAGTACTGAACATCTTTGGTATCAATAATTGCTTGCTCTAACTTAACATCAGGATGCATTGTTGTATCAGTAATCGCTCCAGTGCGTAAGTCCTTAAGTTTTAACCGCATAACGGTGTTGCCTTTTCCAGGTTTGTGATGATCAGCACTCATCACCTTAATTAATTTATTATTTTGGATAAAGGTCATTCCTGCACGTAAATCAACAGCTGAAATCATTTGTATTCTCTCCTTCAAAAAAAGTCTATATTTTTAATTGTAGCAGATATTACTTAATATTTTTAGACCAAGTACAAATTAATATCTGCTTTTACCTATAAAAAGATGAGTCATCCACTATAATTAAGTGATGACTCATCTTTTTTAAATAGAATTACGTAATTCATACGTAATAGTCCCATGATATTTGCCAGATTCAGGTCTTAAAGTTGTAGGAATATCAAGTTGAATCCCAGGCTGACCATTGTCAGTTAATGACCACTGATATTTAGAATTGAATTTAGATCCAGAATGATCTTTTAATATAACTGAAGTACCCTCACCAAACTTGATTCCTTTGTAGTCAAATTCAATGCCAGTTAAACCTTTATTACCATTAACAGACTTAAATTGGCTGCCATAAGCCAACAATTGCCAGTCACTATTAATCGCGCGTGTATCATCAACTTCAAATTTTTGGGCACTCTTAGATTTTTGTAAGCCAAAGTAAGTTGGATAGTTAATAAGATTAAATTCAACATCTTCTGGTGTTTTAATTAAAGTTAAATATCCAGCTTCACTTGGCACCCACACATAAGTGTGAGTACTAGATCCATCTCCCTGATAGTTACTTAAAACATTAGCTTTGATAGTGTCGCCAGAAGGATGATAATCATCATTAGTAGTTAATACTTCTTGCCAATCAGAAGTTCTGCTAACATAATTAGGATTTTCCGGAAAAGAAGTATCTCCTCCGGGAGCAGCTGGTAATTGTGAATTCTTTAAATTGGTCTTTGGTCCAAGGATTATTTTCCATAAACTATTATCTTGACCAAAGATGCCAGTAGTATTAGCTCCCTGACTTATTTCCATTTTGCTCAGATCTAAACTCAATAATTTCTTATCATAAAAGAACATTGCATAAAAATTAGTAACCTCACTTGTATCCATATTAGATAAACCAGAAATTGTTGTTAAATTCTTCATCCCATAAAACATGGATTTAATACTATGTTTTGCAACCACTCCGGGTTTAATGTCAATAGTTTTAATATCGTCTAAAGCAGAATACCAGGGCCAGTCTTTCACACCAGTACTATTAACATCAATAATATGAGGATAAATCGTCAATGTATTATTGTCTAATAACCACCAACGTTGATCCCAAACATAAGTTTCAGAGGGATTAATAGTTCCCCTAGGATATTTAGCAATTAAGTCCTTAACTGTTAATGCATCTCCAGTAGGATTATAGACACCACCATTGCCCACAGCTTGCCATTTACTCGTATTATTGTAGTGTTTATCAGCAAGTTGACTTCCCGGCATGAGCATACTAGTTTTATCTGATCCGGGTGCATCTGGTAGACCACAATCGGCGGATAATTGAACTTTAGGCCCTAATGTCAACTGCCATAATTGAGTATCATTGGTAAACATACTGGAAGACGACGTTACTTTGCTCATATCAAAATGACTAATATCTAACGTTTGTAATCCTGTACCCCAACTAGTCCGCATAAACATTTTATCCATTTTAGTAACGTTGGACGTATTAAAATTACTTAAATCTAAGGTCGTCAAATACGGCGTCCATTGGAACATACCTGACATATCTATGACATTTTGAGTATTTAAAGTATTCAGATCAGGAAGCGAGCGTAAAGCTGTATCTGATTGAAACATATTACTCATATCAGTAACCGCTGCAGTATCCAAATTACCTAATCCATTAATTGAAGTTAAAGCCTTCATCCCCAAGAACATACCAGCAGTACTATCAACTTTAACTCCGGGATCAATATTTACATTAACTACGTTATTAATAATTGTTCCTTTGGTATCATACCAAGGCCACTGAGTATAACTGGTCACTCCTAAGTCAATATTATGTTTATGAATTGTTAAAGTTTTAGTGTTTTGGTCATAATCCCACCAAGCATTATCCCACACGTAAGTTTCTTGAGGACCATTAGTTCCTTTATATGGATAGCGACTAGCTACTTCTATACTAGTTAAACGATCTCCTTTAGGTGAATCTATTGTTGCACCAGTGCCAACTGCCCGCCATTTTTGCGTATTACCATTTGTATCACTATCTTTGGCTGGAGCGGCTGGCAAACTAGGATCTTCTGGAAAAGTAGTCTTATTGCCTAGAGTAAGTTGCGATAATTTAGTATCACCAGAAAAAATATCACTAGTGTAATAAGCATGACTCATATCCAAAGTACTCAAGTCTAAAGTGGTTAAATTAGTACAGTTTTCAAACAAATGACTCATATCAACTGTATAATCATTGGCTGCTACATTAACTTTAATATTTTCTAAGCCACTAACACTCGTTAAATTAGACATATTAGCAAACATATATCTAACAGAAGGAGAAGCTACACTTATGCCGGCAGAAACTTCGACACCTGGATTAACTTTAATTGAACGAACTTGGTCCCGATTGTTATCCCAAGGCCAGTTAGAAGGTTGCAAATTAGTAGATAAGAGATTAATAATTTTATGTTGATAAATATTTAAAGTACCTGTGGTATCTAAATACCACCAAGCAGGATCCCAGACATAGGTCCGCACCTTATCGGAGCCTTGAGCGTATTTATCAATAATGGCTCCAGTATCAATCATTTCTCCAGTTGGTGCTGTATCACTATCACCGTTGAGGAGTTCTTTCCACTTTTTAGTACCATTAGGATTATCTGGCAAACCGGGATCATTAGGAAACCGGTTATCAGAACCTAGAGTTATTTTACTGAGGCTGGAAGTTTTAAGCATCGAATTAGTATCTTGAACATTTTTCATATTGAAGCTACTAATATCCAAGCTAGATAAAGCAGTATCCCAAAACATCGCTCGGGTACTATGTGCTTTTTTAATATCCAATTGATTTAATCCACTAATCGAACTTAAATTAGTCATATGAGCAAACATATTTTGTATATTGGGATTATCTATGGTATCAACGTGACCCTTAAAATCTACAGTGTGAATATCATTCAACTGATAACGCCACGGCCATTCCGGCGCGTTAACTGTGTTATCGTATTGATAATCAATGGTATGTTGATAAATATTTAATGTCTTGTCATCAGTAATATCCCACCAACGTTGATCCCAAGTATAAGTTTCTGTTGGATTATTATTTGCTTTAGAGTACTTAGCAATTAATGCACTAACAGTGAATACATCGCCTATTGGCTTGTTGGGATCCTTTGTACTACCAACAGCTTGCCATTTACTGGTATTGTTATGATTATTATTACCAATAGCATCGCCACGACCAGGTGCATCTGGCAAACCACAATCGGCGGATAATTGAACTTTAGGGCCTAATGTCAACTGCCATAATTGAGTATCATTGGTAAACATATTGGAAGACGACGTTACTTTGCTCATATCAAAATGACTAATATCTAACGTTTGTAATCCTGTACCCCAACTAGTCCGCATAAACATTTTATCCATTTTAGTAACGTTGGACGTATTAAAATTACTTAAATCTAAGGTCGTCAAATACGGCGTCCATTGGAACATACCTGACATATCTATGACATTTTGAGTATTTAAAGTATTCAGATTAGGAAGCGAGCGCAAAGCTGTATCTGATTGAAACATATTACTCATATCAGTAACCGCTGCAGTATCCAAATTACCTAATCCATTAATTGAAGTTAAAGCATTCATTCCCAAGAACATACCAGCAGTACTATCAACTTTAACCCCGGGTTTAATATCTGCTGTTGTGATACTGGAACGATAGGAATCCCAAGGCCAGTCAGTCGATTTAATATTAGTCCCCTTATCTGCTTGTAAAGTAATATTATGTGGATAAATAATTAATTTATTATTATCAAGCACCCACCATCGGCTATCCCAAACATATGTCTGCTTATCAGCACCTTTTTGATATTTATTAATAATATCTTGTGCACTTAACAAGTTATCTGCGGTTACATCAGTATTCAAACTGTTTTTTGCATGCCATTTTTTGGTGCCTGTAGGATTATCTGGTAAACCTGGTGATTGAATAAAGCGGGTGTTTTTTCCTAAGGTTATTTCACTTATCTTAGTCTCTGCAAACATTGCTTCCGTGTCTTTTACGTTAGTCATATCTAACATACTAATATCTACACTAGTAAGGCTGGCATCCTTCCAAAACATTGCGTGCATATTAGCAGCATTATTAGTATTTAACTTATCTAGCCCTTCAATAGTAGTAAGGTTGGTCATATGAGCAAACATATTTTGTAGATTAGCATTGTTTGCTGTAGATACATTGCCTTTGAATATCACTTTTTCAATAATTGAATCCTGAGCTTCCCAAGGCCATTTGGGCGCAATAGCTGAGCCATTGTATGGATAATCGATAGTATGAGTATAAATAGATAATATACCGCCTGTTACATCCCACCAATTTTGATCCCAGACATAAGTTTCAGAAGGATTGCTGTTTTTTGGAGGATATTTAGCGATTAGTTCTCGAACGGTTAAAGAATCCCCTTTGGGATTGTTAACATCGCCCAAGCCAACCGCTTGCCATTTATTAGTATTATTATAATTATTACCAATACTACGGCCATCTCCTGGTGCTTCTGGAAGACCACAATTATCCACTAATTGTACCGCTGGACCTAACTTTATTTGCCGCAAAGCTGAGCAACCACTGAAGATGTCGTTTTCCTTAGTCATGCTACTCATATTAAAACTACTCAAATCCACAGATGTTAACTTGCCATCATTATAGAATAAACTGTCCATTGTATGAACTTTGTCAGTAGTAAACTTATTGAGTCCATCAATTTCTGTTAGATTAGAACAACCACTAAAGATACTACCTATTTCTGTTAGGTTGGGCGTATTAAAATTGCTCACGTCAAGTTTGGTTAAAGCTTCACAGTTAGAAAACATATTACGCATATCATTGACTTTATCAGTCTTAAATTGATTACTTAAATCTAAGCTGGCTAATGAACTATCATCTTTAAACATTGAAAACATTGATGTTACTTGACTAGTATCAAAGCCATTCAAACCATCGATACTAGTTAACGAACTCATTCCTTGAAACATACCTTGAAGAGAGTTTATTGCACTGACATTGGATGCCAAAGATACTTTAGTAATATTGCTCCGTAGACCATCCCATGGCCAAGAAGAAGCAGCAGATGCATTTATATCAATTTGGTGCGGATAAATTGTCAATGTTCCACTTTTGGAATCAAAATCCCACCAATTATTTTCCCAGACGTAAGTTTCTTTTGGACCTACTTTATTAGTATATAAAACAATAATGTCTTTATTAGTCAAAGCTTTACCCTTTGGTGCTATGACAGTTCCGCCATTATTAATATCAACGCTGCGCCATTTAGTTGATATCTGTGTAGAGCTTGTATCACCAGGTTTTAATTGAGCTGCTGTCAAATCAGGATCTTGAACAAATTTAGTTTTATCACTTAAAGTTAATTCTGCTAATCGATAATCTAAGTAAAACATATTTTCGGTATTTTCAACTTTAGACATGTCAAAATTACTTAAATCCAGAGATTTTAATTTATAACAATATCTGAACATAGTACGCATATTAGTTACGTTGCTAGTGTTTAAATTCTTTATCCCGCTTATTTCATCAATGGCTACTTCGCCTTGGAACATAGCCTCCATGTCTTGAACTTTACTTGTATCTAAATTTTCTAAGCCGTTTATCTTCTTTACCTTACTCATATCTTGAAACATATATTGAGTGGTATATTGATTATCTGCATTTTTAGCACTAACAATAACTCCAGGTTTAATGTCTACTTTTTTCACACTATCCTTTACACTATACCAGTCCCAATCTTTAAGTGAGTTAATAGTAGTGTTAATATTGTGAGCGTAAATTGACAACGTACCATCACTATCAAGATTCCACCATTTTGCTTTATCAAGAACATAGTTTTCTTGAGCAGCTCCATTTTTATATTTATCTGCTAATTCAGAGGAAGTGAGCATAATACCATTAGGACTCGTCTTTGTCCCACTGCCAACTCCATGCCAATTACCAGTATCCGCAGTTTTAAGAGGCAAGGCTATATCACTAGGAAAACAAGTGTTAGGACCTAATACAAAGGATGATAAGCCTGTCGCTCCATCTAACATTTTAGTGGTAGAAGTTACTTGTCTCATATCCATTGAAGTGAGATCTAAATCTGTTAATTTAGGCATCCCCTGGAACATATAATCCAAAGATTGAAAAGCGGTCACTCCTGTTTCAAAAACTACTTTATTGATATCAGCGCGTTGATTATCCCAAGGCCAATCAGCAGCACTTTTGGCATTTAGATTGATATCATGATCATGAATTGTCAAAGTTCCATTTTTGACATCCCACCAGGGCTTAAGATTAGCGATTGTCTGTCCCTTAATACCATAATTATCTTCAGCTGTAATAGTAAAGGGCTGATTAGAAGTACTAGTATCATTATTTTTAATATCACTAGGTAAGTTAGCTTGAAAACTAATATTAGATCCCGGTGCGCTATTAATAATGCGATTTTCATGTCCTAGCGTAGTCGTAGGAGTTTCAATATTTAAAGGAGCAGTCTTCGTTGCGCCAGTTGTGTCCGTATAAGTAATTGTTAAATCTAAATAATTAATATCATTACCATGAGACAAAGAATCACTAATAGTGCCATTGATCTTATTTTTAACACTGTACATATCATCAATCTTTAAAGTTGGTGGATTAGGATAGTTAATCTTGTTTGTTACATTTAAAGTATCTTCAGAATTAACCTTATTAGAACTAGCAATAGTATAACTGGCATTAGCAATATTGCTTTTAGCTTCATATCTTGCAGCTGTTGTATCTTCTGGAAATTTATTATCAGCTGTCTTCGTAAAAGCTCCATTAATCACAAAAGTATAAATATGTCCGTAAAAATTCTTATCTTTCAAAGCGGCTTCGGTCGCTTTAATAGTTAAATTATTAGAGCTATCAACTTTAGCCGTAAAGGTTTTACTGTCGTAAGTTTTCTTGCTTTCGTCAGTAATAGTAATTTTATCAATGACGTCGGCAGCAGTTCCAGGTGAATCAGGCGTTAAAGTCCAAATTGGATCGAGCTTATCTGTAATCTGATAATTACTTAAATATCCACTAGATTTTTCAGTAATGAATTGGGAAATTGTATATAAAGGACGTACTTGCCAGATGTCCACTGAACTTGTACCTGAAACTGCCTTAGGAGTAAGTAACTGATTTTTAAAATTATTAACATTACTGCGGGGCTTAGTTAAATTAGGAATTTCCCACGTACGGGGATCTAATCTGGAAGTCATCATATTGGTGACTTGAATAGGGACTTGATCTGACTTAGTTAAACTCCTTGTAGTCACTGTATCATCTTCAATTCCCGTTTTATTGGCTTTGGGGATGGTTACATCAACCATCGAACCTAATTCAAATCCAGTATCTATCTGAAAATATGAAGTTCCACTAAAAGAATAACTCAAACTCGATTTATCACTAAAAGTACCCGTAAACTTGACTGTGTCTCCTTTAACATTTCTTGCTCCAGATAAGTTAGTCAAACCGCCGGATCCCGCATTGTACTCCAAATCAGTATTAGGCGCACAATAAATTTGGTCAAAGGCAGCCAAATTCATACTGACAACTTTTAAACTATTAACATTAGCAAAGGTTAAATGTCCAGATACACTAGCAGGAGTGTTGGTCCCATGTTCTAAAAAATTAACTGTTGCTGCAGCACTCATATTGTTGGCTGTCCCATGAAGCTGCAGATGTCCTACAGGAGTTGCTTTAATCCAGTCAATAGTTCCGGCAGTGGTAACAACTACAGTAGCATCCATTGATTTGCCTTTATTAGAAAATCCAATATTGGTATATAAAATTGTAAATCTCATATTACCTGAACCAGATGGTGTAAACTTCAACGTATTCGCATCATCATCAGAATCCAAAGCAGCACGATTAGCCCCACTTACATTGGAGACAGATATCTGAGTTTGCGCACTAAGCGTTGGCGAAAAGGCATACTTACTATCAATCTGAGTTTTTAAATTCGTACTGACTTTAGGCCATTGTGTTAAATTAGTACCAAAAGCGGCCCTAGCTGGCATTACTGTTGTAAATAACAACCAAATCAACTCAATAATTACTACACTAGCTAAGAATGCTTTGTTCTTATGCGCAATCTTAAATTTATAAAGCATATCTTCTCCTTCTTTGAAACAAATTGATATCTGCTTTACACATTCAAGATAGATCAGAAAATACCCACAATTTACTGCAACTCAAACATTAAAAATCAAGTATTTCACAAACACCTATATAACTATTTGAGATACTGATTATAATAATCGTGTAGTAATAATTTAACTATAAAAAGTTTACAATCAAATTAAACTACAAGCCGTGATAATTAATTGATTAATTAAGCTCAATTATGTGAAATAGTTATTATTGAATGCTTATTAACGCAGTAAAGAATTGAGCTTTTTGGCTGTTCTTGATTTTTTCATATTTAAAATTCAAGAATAGCACAAGTGAAATTACATTTATTTATCAATCTCAAGCTAAAAGTTCAAATAATAGTTAACCAATATTAAATTATTAACAAATACTTGAAAGCCCAATTTGGATAAAATTGTAATCCGAATATGTAAAACATTATAAACATTACAAATAATTGTAAAATGTGTTAATTAAAGCACAATTTAATAATATATCTAATAGGCATAATTTGTAAAGTAATAATTGAGTAATAAATTATAGTTTCTACTTAATAGAAAAATAAAGAAGACTGGAAATTTATTCCAGTCTTCTTCAATTAAAATATAATAAATAAATAATTAATAAATTAACCTAATTTGTTCTTGCTCTTTACATTCAAATGTTCATCTAAATCATACACAACAGGTTGGCCAGTAGCCATTTCCAAATTCATAATATCATCATCGGAAATATCTTCAATATACTTGGTCAAAGCACGTAAAGAATTACCATGAGCTGCGATGATTACATTTTTGCCATCAATTAAATCAGGGGCAATTTGATCTTCCCAGAAAGGAATAACCCGTTCCAAAGTAACTTTTAAGTTTTCTCCACCAGGAATAGCCCGTGGATCCAAATGGCTATAACGACGATCCTTAGCTGCAGAACCTTCATCAGTTTCTTTCAATAATGGTGGTAAAGTATCATATGAACGGCGCCAAATATGCACTTGTTCATCACCATATTTTTCAGCAGTTTCAGCTTTATTTAAGCCTTGTAAAGCACCATAGTGACGTTCATTCAAGCGCCAAGTTTTGGTTTCAGGAATCCACAATTGGCCGCATTCTTCTAAAGCATAATGCAAAGTCTTAATAGCGCGTGTCAAAACTGAAGTATAAGCTTGATCAAATTCAATGCCTTCAGCTTTTAATAACTTACCAGCATTCTTAGCTTGCTTAACGCCTTCTTCACTTAAATCAACATCAACCCAACCAGTAAATTGGTTTGATAAATTCCATTCACTTTGACCGTGACGAATAAATACTAATTTTGCCATTAATATACCCCTTTTCCATTTACTATAACGCATCTTATTATAAGTTTTCAGAAAATGTGTGTCAATGCACATTCTCAATTATTGTCCACAATAAAAGGCGACTGAAGCAATATTACGCTTCAGCCACCTAGCAAATAAAGCAACAAAGTAGTTACTTTAATTTTATCCTAGTAGTTAGTATTATTAGGAACTTCATCCTCACTCTTATCAGGCACAGGAATAATTGAAACATTAACTTTCCCTTGTGTAGTTTGGCTAATATCTTGTTGAGCTGTTTCACTATTAACTAAAATGCCTTCTGTTAATTGGGCAGGATTCTCTAAAATTTGTGCCAATTGTTGACTTTCAGCATTGTAATCATCAACATAAGGCAGCACCTTGAATTGAGCATTAACTTGTTCTAGCAAAACTTGATAAACAGGTGAACTCAAAGGCACAATAATTGTTGAATTATTATCAAGAACTTTTTCTGCTAGCCACCAAGCAATAAATTCCTGTTCAGTATCAAAACTCTTTACTAAAATATTGGACCGATTCATTACTTGAATATATGGCTCTCCACCAACATGACTCTTCACAATAGCCAAAGAATTGTCTAAGCGATAAAAGAACTCATCCATCACCTTATTAGGATCTTTAGGATTGAAGACCTGAGTTAAGCGATTAATTCCTTGCTCATCAAGATAATCAGTACTAATAATTTCTCCATCATGATAGTGATTGATATTAGCTGGTCGACCATCAATATCTTTGACAATTTTCATTACTAAAGTATTTCCCACATATACACGATCAATGTTATGTTCATTGTCACTTTCAATATGCGCTTGGGGACTAATCTCAATACCTGTATTAGGTCCTTGAATCGGTTGTGCACTTTGCACACCTTCAGTTTGAAAATAAGTATAAATATTTAATAAGTTAGACTCAGGATTAATAATGCCATCATCTAAGTACGACTGCCAAAGTCCATCTAAGTTTTCATCATAGTTTAAAGTGACTATTGACGGCAAAACATTATGATCATCTAAGTAATAAGCTAAATCAGCAATTTGATTCCGCTTTTCATCTTGAGAGTCAATCAAGCTTTCTTGCAAAATAAAATAATTACGATCATGATTGAAAAAGACATCTCCTGAAATCATGTCAGTTCCAAACCAATGCCGCAAGGATTCATTAATTCTTTGAATTTTCTGCACTTCTAAATCAATTGCACTGTGATCCAAATGTACAGATTGCTTACTCTGAATTAAATGACTGTAAAAAGTTCGACTGCTTAACAGCTGAACTTTAAGTTGGCTTTTAAGTTCTTTTTGCTGGGATTCCAAATCTTTTAACTGATTCTCAGTATATTCCCAATTCTCTAAAGAACCATATGGATGCTCAACAGAATCTGGAGCTTGAGTGCTCAAAGGCGGCTGCTGAGACATTGGTGGTACTGGCATTGGACCCGTTGCACCACCAGCAGGAGATTGAGGCTGGGGCTGCATTGGTGGTTGTTGGGGTTGTTGTTGAACAAATTGATTTTGCTGTGTATCAGCTGGTACTTGCTCCACTGGCGCAGTATCATCTTGATGATTGTTAACTGGATATTCCGGAACATCTTGAAAGTATTGATTAGGCTCCGGCTGTGAATTAGGTTGAAAATTATTAGGTTGTTGCATATTAGCAGCATTCCCAGGCTGGGGCTGATTTACAGGGGGCTGGTTATTAGGCTGCTGTTGATTGTTAGGTTGTTGATTTTGATCTTGTGGCTGCTGTTTTTTCCCATGTTTAAATAATGCCATAATGATACCTCACTCTTCAAAGTCCTAATACTATAATAACACTTATCTAATAATACCAAAACAGGTAATTTTACTTATTGGTTGTTTGCACGCCCAAAACATCCAAAAAGAAAGTAAAAATTGGAATACCGACAATTAATCCCCAAGTTCCTAATAGTTGTTCTGAAATTAGTAAAACTACAAAAGTCACAAAAATGGGTAAATGGGTCCGACTAGACATCAATTTGGGATTCAAAACGTAAGTTTCCAAAGCATGAATAGCTAAAATTGCAATCCATACATAAATCATCGTCTGCAAACCACCTACCGTATATCCAATAATTGACAGGGGAATTAACGAAATAATCACACCCGCGACTGGAATCATCGACAAGAAGAACACCATCATTGCTAAACTAGGAACACTCGAAAACTTCAAAATAGTCAAAGCAATAGCAGTTAAAATCGTATTCACAACCGCAATAATTACTTGGGCTTCTAACACTACTCCAAAGGTATTCACAAACTTCTTAGCAAAGAAATGGATATCTTCAAAAAGCCAGCTGACTTTGCTATCCTCAAACGCACGTCCAAATTGATTCATCCAATCGACTTCAAAACTATAAAAATAACTCAATAAAAATGAAATCACAATTGTAAAACCAACAGCCCCAATGCTTGTAACATAACGCCAAATTTCAGTTATGCCAGTTTTAATTTGGTCATCTAGTTTTAAATTCTTGGCACTCTCAACCAAAAAGGCAATTACGGGGTCACTTTGAACTTTATTGCTATCATAAAAATTAAAAACTTTTTTCAACAAACTAAATGTTGAATCAATAATATTCGGAATGTAGTGAGTAGCTAACAAATAGATTAACCCAATAATAATTAAATAAAGGGGCGTAATAATCCAAAAGGGACTTAATTTTACATGGTGTTGTATCTGCCGAATAAAATTAACTGACAAAAATGTAAAAACAAAAGTCAGCAGCACGGTACTCATTATTTGGCGCATTAACCAAATTATCAAAATACAAAATATCAGCACACATAACCGTCTTAACGGCACATTTTTCACAAAATTATGATAAATTTTCATCCACAGCCTCCGGTAATTTTAACTTAGTCTTATCATAACAAAAATTATTCATCACACAACCTACTTGCTAAAATAATCTCAAAAAATTATATTACAAAAAAACTCTATAATCTTGGAGACTATCTCCACTATTATAGAGTTTAATTATTAATTCCACGTAATATTAGCTTGCGGTAATTGCACTGGAAAATTGCGGAACGGTGCCCACGTGACAGTATTAGAATCAGAATCGGGCTGTTCTAATAAATAAAGCTTATTTGCAGAAATTCCAAAAATTAAAAATTCCCCTTCAGGTGTTGTGACGGTATGGGCGTTCTTTTTTTCTTGTAAAACCGCTGGTTCCATTAATGCTAGATATTGCATCGGGGCTTGCTTTTGCCCAGAACGGTCAACGCCTAAATAATTACTAGCCGGCTGCGTAATACTAAATTTACCATTAATGTTGACCCCGATGCCCGCAATAGCACTATGATGTTTGCTTGCTACTGCAGCAACATATTGACGCAAATCTGCATTAGAAGCCACTGGTTGCTTTTGCAAATTCAAATAATGTTGATAAATTTGATTATATTGCTCTGGCAATTTCGGGGTACTTTGTTCGGTAGAATGTAGATGAATAGCTACTTCATCTCCTTCATCAGCACTTGCCCAAGGTTGAAAATCTTTATTATATAATAAAAGATCATTTTTCCCCCATTCTAAGCGCCAACGCTTTTGCTCAATATTGTTACCATACTTTTTAGTATCAGTAGCTAAATTGATAGCCTTAATAGCTGGATTATCAATGTTTTGTCCACCTGTAAAGTAGCTAATCTTTAATAAGTTTAGCGGTTTAAAGTAAAGCTTGCCATACAAACTGGTTAAATAACCAGATAAAGTTTGCTGCTGCATGATGACAGGATTATCTACATCTGGATTATCTTTGCTTTGTGGTGCATGAATATAAACCGTATTAGTAAAAATGCCATTTTCCGCAATTGATAAATGTCCGTACACTCGACTATTAGCTTGCATCGCGCGGTAATTATACTCACCAGCAATGGACTTACCATCTAATTGAGCTGTTTTGGCAGCTTTTACTTGATTAGGATCAACCACATGTTTCATCAAAGTGGAACCCAACTTATCAGAAGCTGCGACCTTGATTGCTTGATGGTGGCGATGCTTTTTCTGATAAGCTTGCGCTACCTTGGCATTAGTATGCGTGATTTTCCCAAGTTTCCATTTATTGCCTTGATAAGTGACAGTATAGCCTTTTAATGTATAACCATGAATAGTCTCTTGATAACTATTTTTCAGAGCTATTACCATGCGTGGCGGAGTAGTATTAATAATAATCTCTTTACCATCTTTGTTAAGTCGATAAGTCGGATTGCCAAAAGAAGAATTCAAAAGATTAGCCCCTGACTTCCGATTAAACCACGAAATGGTTTTAACGCTAACAGTTTGATCACTATAAAAATGCAACTGCATTAAATTACCTCGGCCATTGGCATCCCCCTGATATAAATACCAATTAGCGTTGCTTTGAGCAACTTGCTGGTTCAAAGGTTTGGCTTGTTTACAACCAGTCATCGCTGTTAACGTCAATATTAAAATTATAATATATCTAATTATATGTTTACTCTTCATTTCAACCTCACAGGCAGATTATAGCATTAGATAAAATAGATGTGCAATATTGATTATTCTCTTCCTAGTAGTGGGCGTAATTTCGCGCGTAATTGCGTGCGCACTTTTCGCAAATAACGTGGCGTTACCCCCAGATTAATAGCCAATAGAGATAGCTTTTGTTCTTGCAATAAATGTTTAAACAAGATTTGTTGTTCTACTGCCGTTAATTGTGGCAATAATTCTTGAACTTGTACATCCCAAAATAAGGGCTCTCCTACTTGTTCATCGTTAATCATTAACTCATCAACATCACTATGCTCTTGGCGATAACGTTCGTGCCGCAACAAGTCAAGTGTGCGCCAAACAATCCGTTGAAAAACATAATGATTAAACTCTTCTCCAGTTAAATGCGAATTAGACCAAGTTAAGGCATAAGTCAAATAGCCTTCTTGAACTAAATCCTCATATAAATAATTACTTCGATAAACTCCGGCACGCTTTAATGCACCAAAAATTAAGCGTTGCTCTTTCCAAGCCAAAGTAAAACCAGTTGTCAAATCATGTTCTAAGTTCATTGTGAAATATCCTCATTCGTCTATTCCACAAGCGCTTGTGGTACCTTTAAGATAACTGGTTTAGGCTGGCAATAATACTCGCTGAAAGCGATTAAAATTTAATCTTCAGGGATGTTTTCTGAACTAAGGTAGTGTTTACGGGTAATTTAATTGAATATACTGCGGGTGCAAAATTTTCACCAAAGTGAGTGCATATTCGCTAATTCATAACGCCAGATTTGCATAGTTTCGGCTTGTAGCTGTGCTGGCAGTTCTAATTCTGGAAAATTATAAATTCGTTGCAAAGTCCAATCTTGAAATAATTGCAAAAATTGGCGCACATCTTGATTAGTTTGGGGTAATTTAGTATGTAAAGAACATTGACAAGTTGAAAATTGACGCATAATTCCAAGTGCTGGATAACCTTGCACCTTTGAACCAGCAGAATGGACAATCAATTGTAGAATCCGACATAAGTATTCACTGTAGTAGGAAGAACGATGGACGGCATCTTCTAGATTACGATAGGCTGTATAATGAAATTGCAAAATAAAGTCATTCACAGTCGTAAAACAGGCTAATTCTTGACTTCGATCTTGCACACAATCTTGTTGCCAATGCAATCCTACCCAATCAGCGGAACCGTGACTAATCCCAGCTAAAGGCAAATAAACTGCGCGACCTAAAACCAGCGGTAAAAAATGCGGATGACCGCTATTTTGCACCATAATGCGTGATTGCTGAAAATCAAAAATATTCTGATGACTAAAGTCATTTAATAATTGTCGTGTAGTCTGAGATGTCATCAGCATTCCTTGCTTTTGATCGATGACAATTGTCGCATTGGCTGTAGTTGAAATATTATACATAGCTATTACTTGGTTACTAAATTGAAAGTTATTACAAATGGGAATCTGCTTGTGTTTAATCATTGTCAGCAACAGTTCTTTAGTAATTGTTTGAGAAAGACCTTCTGTATTTAAAATCATCCCTGCACCTCTTAATTATTAAAATAAAAATCACAATATGTATTTTTATTTTACCATTTAATGAATGCGGTGTCATTGCTTAGCAGCAGCAATTACTCAATTCAAATGTAGAAAATGCTATAATTAAACTACGCAATTATAAGGAGGATATTTATGGAAGGCAAACATCGCCAAGTTGAAGATCCAACCTCTAAGCGCAAAACCTATCTAATTATCATTATTATCTTGCTTGTCGGGTTAGCTGTTGGACTTAAAAGCTGGAGCAGCAATTCAGATAACTGGGAATCTTCAGATGATTCTCCTACTGAAACTACTGTAACCAAAAGAAAAACTACTTCTCAAAAATCTAAACCTAAAACTGCCACTGACTCCCGTTCATATCAGCCTACTGCAACTATTGGGCGATATTCTGTTTCTACGGAAGCTTTAAACATGGGGAAATTTTATTATGACCGCGACAATCTGAGTACTGGTTTGCAGCTGCAGTTAAACAATCAAACAGGTAAAGGTCACATTACTTTTTTTAACAGTGATACAGGAGAAGCTAACTCGTATCACTTACATTATCAAGAAATCAAAACCAAAACATTGTCTATCAAAAATACTGCAGGTATTAGAACTGTAAAAGTTAATACCGCCCTAGTCTTTGATAGCAATCAACAGAAAGTCTACTATGCCTTTAAAAATTCCAGCGGTACGCTTTCGCTTGCTATACCTCATGACAAAGATAATCTTTATCGTGAAGTTCTGCAAAGTGTAAAAACCAATTAAAAAACTCACCAATCAAGTTGATTGGTGAGTTTTTGTGAATATGCAAAATTTTAATATCTAGTTAATGGATACAACATCATCTGCGTTCAACCACTCATAAGTGGAAACTCGATAGAACTTTTGACCGTTAATATAACGAGTTTCACCAAAAGTACAGGTAGCACCTGGCTTTAAAGAACTACTTGGCAAAGCAACACCTAATGGTGAATACAATTTAATTCGTCCTCGATCACTACTGAGTTTGGCAGTTTGCTTATTAGCTGTATTGGTTGCAGCTGTAGGTGCAGTATTATCTGCAGTCCCATCATATTGGGTTAAATTATAAGTCTTGATTAATTGATTCAACTTGTTGGCATATTCGGGGTCTGTTGCATAACGTCCTTGCAACCATGCAGTAGCGTCACGATAAGTAGAGGCATTCTCTCGCCAAGCTCCACTATAGTAATAATCGCTCCGCAATAAGTTACCATTATCGACAAAAGAAGCCTTCATACTAGGATATCTGCGAAAACTGGAATTGATAGTATAATAATCGCTCTCAGGACTCCATTCTTGCGTCGCCATTTGCACAGCAGATCCATTATAATCACCCTTAATACCAAAGTAATTATAATTAGGAGCTTGACTAGCGCTGGAAGTACCCCAGTCACTTTCTAAAATAGCTTGGGCCATCATCACTGACGGATACAATCCGTACTGCTTAGCGGCATTTTTAGCTACCGGCGCAATTTGTTGAATAAATTGTTGATGATTATCAAGTGGCAACGAAAAGTCAAAAGATTGCGCATGATTATTACCAGCCGCCTGAACTAAGTTAACTCCACCAGCTGCGGTTGTACTAGAAAGAAGCAATGCAATCAAAGCTGATGTTAGTGCCTTTTTTTTCAAAATAATTCCTCCTGACAAGTTACTATCAATCTTAACGGCTCCACAGTATAAATTCAACTATTACGACCAAATAAAAAAGCAAATTCCATCTCACAGGAGAAATTTACTTTTTATTAGTTGTTATTATTTTTCTAAATAACCATTATTAGCTTTGATCCATTCATTAGTTGACAACCGGTAGAAGGTAACCCCATTCAGATCCACTTTTTGATCAGTAAACCAACGACTATCTTGAGGTACCCAGCGATCTTCCTTAACAATCATACTCTGACCATCATTAGAAATCCGCCACAAAGCTGTCAAACCAATTCCATTAACCTTAAAGATATTATTTATATAACTTTTAGAAAGGTTACCACTAATCGTACCCACATTAATCTTTGCGGCAGCATTATCTAGGAAATTAACGCGATCCGCTCTGACAAATTCATCTGTTGAAACACGATAGTAAGTGATGCCGTTAATTTTCACACGATAATCAGTTTTCCAGCTAGAATTCGTTGGTAAAGCGCGGTCAATAATAGCGCGACCTTTAGAATCGAACAATTGAGCTACTGAAGAAGCTACATTATTCTTGACTGTAACCACACCACTAATGGACTCTTTATCAGTAACTACATCCTTATCCTTTTTGTCAGCGTCTTTTGCTGGTTCACCAGTGACAGTAATCTTACGATTATAAGTATATTTACCATTAGCTGCATCAAATCCATCAACGCCATCTTTAAGAGTAATTTCTTTACCATTGAGTATAACTTTAATCTTTCCGTCCTTTAAGGCTTTAGTATAGTTATAAACATTAGGATCGCCGACTTTAATCGGATTGCCGTCATCATCAAATTGCTTAGTGCCCATTAAAGTCTTAAAGTCAATTGTCACTGCCCGAGTATAATCACCTGGCTGTGTGAATTTATCACCTGTAACCACATTACCTTTACTGTCTTTAATATCGCGGCTTAAGTCAATATAACCCTTTAATTGGTCTGTGATATCGTTACCGGATTCATCAAGAAAACGGATGTCATCAAAATCTTCTGTTGGTAATGAATCAGCAATAGCATCGCCCACCTTAGCAGTGGATGTCTTAGGGTCAACTTTAGCAGTAGCACTCTTAGAAGTTACGGCAGGTGTTGCAAACTTAAGTTGTGATGTAACAACTGAACTCTGAGGAGTACCTTTTGAATCTTTCCAATTAAATGAGTAAGTAAGCTTTACAGATCCGCCATCTTTTTTAATATTCTTCATGGCTGTTTCAAATTGACTTGCATTAGTATCATTTAAAATGACTGAATCTTTGCCATCAACAGCTTCAATTTTAGAAGTAAACTCAACATTATTATCTATAATGGCATTCTGTTCATCATTACTTAAGGAAAAATCATAATTAGTAGTCAAAGGCTCTTGTTGAAAAAATTGACTTAACAGTACATCATTAATTTTTGCAGATGCTCCAGTATTATTATCTGCAAAAGATCCAACAACCTTCTTATCAAAAACTTTAGCCGGCTTCACAACTGGCTGACTTTTGCTTAAAAAACCTGCAATAGTGTCCCAAGTATCTGGGTAATTAATTGTGTTGCTACCTCTAAAAGACTTTTGAATTTTGTTTAGTACTTGTTCTACGGTCACACTTTTAGCATCTGCGGCCTGAGCAACTGGTATTGTACTAGTTAAATTAACGGCTGGAGCAGCAATTGGTGCAATAGCTAAGAGTGCAGCTGCTACAACACTAGCACTCATTAATGAAGACTTTTTCATATATAGTACTCCCCTCAATATAACTTATAAAATATTTACTAAGTTTAATATAGCATAGAAGAAGCCAGCCTTCAAAGCTACAGTACTAATCATTAACAAAAATTAAACATTTAAAATAAAAAGGCAACCACCCATGCAGGTGGCTGCCTCATCAACAAACGATATATTTATTATAGCATCACATATTTAAAAAGTAAACAATTATTTTATATTTATTGTGCAATAGCTTTAGTTACTGTACATTCAGAACCCTTAGCCCATTCATTAGTTGATACCCGATAATAGGTTTCGCCTTGATAATTAACAGATTGATCAGTCTGCCAACTAGTACCAGCTGTTAATGAACGATCAGGAATTCTAACTAAAGAACCATCTGATTGACGTTCATATAAGTAACTATAATTAATGCCAGTATTGATTCTAATAATACCATTTTTAGATTGACTATTACCAGTAGCATTACCGCCAACTGGTGTAGATCCATTTAAATGTCCATAATGATACTGAACCAATTCATAGAACTGCCACATGGTGTAGCCCCATTTATTAAAGTAACCAATAGGATCAGTATGACCACCAGCACTTGGATGATACTGATTAATTGCATTATGCGACCAGATTGTTCCAGAACCCTTGCCATCAGCTAAAGATGGAGTCAAGCCGTAACGCTTCAACATTACTGCTGTAAAATAAGCCTGATTATTAACAGAACGAGCAAAATCTTCTCGGGTATTCTCTTCACATAATTCAATTTGAATCATGCGGCTGTTAGCCCATGGACCAGCGCCCCACACGCCATAGTCAGTATCATGAATCTGCAAGATATTATTAGCATCTGCAAAAGCATGCACATAAGTCTGCGCATTACGCCATTCCCGATTAAAATAGGTGACCTCATTCCAAGCGCTGGCTCCTGGAGTTGCTGTTTCATGGATGACAACCCCTTCTGGGCGGCCAACACCATTACGATAACCAAACATTTGATCAAATGTTCCATTAACGCGATGGATTTCATTGGGCTGGATGTTGTTCTGCTCAATGTATTCATTGATAGTTTGGGCGTGCACGTTGTGAGCCCCACTCAAACTCAGCAAAAACGCTGCGAAAGCCACCACAATTTGTAAAAGCTTTGGTACTTGTCGTGCTTTACTCATTTAAACCTCTCCTTTGTTAAATCTCATACATCTAATATAACAAGTATCAATGTGCACAACAATACTTGTAAGCAATGTGTAACATAAAAGAAAACTACTTGCATTATTTCATAATTAAATTCAATTTTAATGAAAAAGTACCCTTAGAAAAGCTATCTAAGGATACCCTAGTAAAATTGTTCAAGTGTTATTTATTTGATAACAGTCACATCTGTTGCTCGAATCCATTCAGAAGTTGAAACTCGATAAAATTTTTCATTGTTAATCATTTTAAATTGATCACTACGCCAATCCGTATTAGCAGATAAAGAACGATCAACAATTTTTTCACCTAAAGGTGAGTATAGATAGGCGAATTTTTGATTGTTATTAACACGAACAACGTGAAAATCAGCAGTAGAATCAGTAGCACTAGAAGATACGGTTTCAGTTTGAGTGCCATTGCCATCATATTGTGTTAAGTTATAAGTTTCAATCAAATTGTTAAGCTTAGAAGCATAGCTTGGATCAGTAGCATAACGGCCTTGCAGCCAAGCAGTAGCATCTTTATAGCTTGTTGTATTTTCACGCCAAGTACCGCTATAATAAGCAGAATTCCAACTTAAGCCGTTCCGCAATTTGTTCCCGTTATCCATAAAGGAAGCTGCCATGTTGGGATACTTTCTAAAGTAACTATCTATTGTATAATAGCCCTTTTCTTTGCTCCATTCTTTGGTTGGCATATTAAAGCTGGCCCCGTTATAGTCACCCTTAATACCAAAGAAATTGTAATTAGGAGCTTGGCTGGCTTGACTAGCTCCCCAGCCACTTTCCAAAATGGCCTGTGCCATCATTACTGATGGATATAAGTTGTATTGATTGGCTGCCTGTTGGGCTACTGGTGCAATAGTCTGAATAAATTGCTGTTCTGAATTATTAGGAGCTGCATGAGTTACAGCTTGTGTGGACAAAGCTGGAGTAGCTGTGACTGCAGGATGTGCTATTCCATTATCTGTCGCTGCTTGCACAGAACCAGCTAATGTTGCAGTACCGGCACTTGCCAAGATAGCTGCAACTAAAGTTGATGTTACAAGTTTTTTCTTCAAAAATATCCCTCCCGTTGACTTACAATTATCATAACGGTCATATTTACTAAATTCAACCGTTCTTGGTGATTTGTAACACAAGTGCAACACATTAATAATCAAGCAAAGCCTCATGTGATAGCGATTAATTACCTTTAATAGCAAAACAACAGCTGCAAAATTGAATCTTAGCAGCTGTTGCTTGTTGATAAATTAAATATCTCTAGTAGTTATTATCTAATGGAAATATATTTAGCATTAATCCATTCATTAGTTGATACCCGATAAAAAGTATTTCCAGCAATTACTGCCTTTTGATCAGTTTGCCAGTTAGATTGGCCTGCAACCGAACGATCAGCAATCATTGTCATACTTTGATTATCAGCACTTTTACTCCACAAGAAGGTATTACTTTGTTCACGAGCTTCTACATGTACAATCTTATGTGGATTAAGCTTCGTAATAGTCACATTACCCTTAATTGTGGAAGAAGAAACATTATCAACAGTCGAATCAGCAGGTGTATAAGTTACTTGATCTGCAGGAATATATTCAGAAGTGGATACTCGATAGAATACACGCCCATCAGCCAATGTCAATCTGCGGTCGGTATGCCAGTCACTATTACCCACTAATGAACGATCAGCAATCACTTCTCCTTGAGGCGTATACAAATGTGCGGAAGCAATAGTTGGCTTAACAGTTACAGTACCGTTAATAGTTTCTGACTTTTCTTGAGTGGCAGCTGGTGTTACATTAATATCCCGCTTCAGTGCTACATAAGGTGATTGACCAGCTGCATAGTGAATATTTACGCGTTGTCCATTGACATCTGCATATTGAACACTTTGAGCTAGAGAATCATTCAAATAGATAAGCACAGTTTGCTGATAATGACCTGCGGCTAACTTATCTTTGGTATAAGTATTACCATCATCAGTCATCAGCGGACCAAAGGAGATATGCTCTTTAGTCTGAGGATCATTGAAGCCAGCAATTTTATTACCATTTTGATCTACAATCATCCCATTATCAGTTAATGATTGAACCGTTTTATAATAATCAGCACTTTTGCCAGCTTCTGCCTGCAAATTGGTGTTCATTAACAGGTTAAAAGCTGTCACATAACTAGGAGTTGGTACTTTAGCAGTTAATCTTAAGATAGTCTTCGCAATAACTTGCCCATTAGCACCTAAAACATTAATCGTTTCGGATAAATAACCGCCATTAATCTTTAAATCAGCCAAACGACTAGCAACTTGATAAGGTGGAATAATAGCTTCTTTGCCACTAGTAGCACCTGAAAAAATTACTTGGACTTGATAACTAGCTAATTGTTGGACTGCAGATTTATCAAAGGTTTTGCCATTTTGGAATAAACGTCCCAAGTCACTGCGAGCAACACCATTGTAATCAATTAAGTCACTGACATACTCTGCACCCACATCTGTGCTATGAATATTTGCAATATCAGTCGTTTTGAGTGTTAAGCGTGAAGTATATTGATTCAGCAAATATTGAGCAGTAGTAGCATCATCACTATCAGCCTTCACAATTGTAGGTTGTACATTATTATCAATCAATGGCAGATTAGCTGCTACTGGCGCCATCGCCAAAATTGCAGCTGCACTAGCACCTAGAGACATTAACTTTTTATTTTTCATTGTAATCCTCCCGTAATTGTATAAGTCTATCATAGCATAAGTATACTCTACAAGCGATTTACAGTAACTAAAAACACAAAAAAAGTCCCCCGAAGAGGACTTTTAAAATAATGATTATTTTACAGAAACATATTTAGCATTAATCCATTCGTTAGTAGATACACGATAGAATGTTTGGCCATTAACTGTTGCTGATTGGTCTGTTTGCCAATCTGAGTTACCAGCTAAAGTACGGTCAGCAATCAAGTTCATGCTACTATTATCATCAGCTTTGCTCCACAATGATGTGTTAAAGCCAGCTGCTGAATTAACATGCACTACGGAACGTTTTGCTAAAGGATTAACTACAACGTTACCTTTGATTGATGAAGAAGTAGAAGCAGTATTACTATCAGCACCGCTGAATGTTACATCACTAGCTTTAATAAATTCATCAGTAGATACACGGTAGTAAACTTCACCATTAGAATATACTGTACGCTTGATATCTGTCTTCCAGTTAGAACCAGTTGCTAATGCACGGTCAACAATTGGATCACCAGAACGTGTGTACAATTGTGCTGAACCTTGTCCATTATTCTTAACAGTTACAACACCATTAACTTTTTCTTCTTTAGCAAGATTATCAGCCTTACCTACATTAACAGTACGCTTCAAAACTAAAGTTCCAGCAGGATAAGCAATTCCATCAACAATACCATTATTACTATCAGTTACTAAATAAACGTTCCCATCAGCATTAGTAGTACTTGGAGTTTGACCATTGACTGTAACTAATCCAGCTTCAGCAGCCTTTTGCCAATTTGAAGCACTAACTCCAGCTTTAGCTAAATCAATAGCGATATGTTGGTAAAATGTACCTGTTTCAGAGAAGTTGCCATCTTGTAAACCAGTTATTGATGGATGGAAATTAGAATTACGCAATTGACCAACTTGAATAGCACCATTATCATAAGCTGACTGTGTAATGTCTTTACCATCATAGTTAAGAATTGAACCGCCAGCATTCATAAATGAATTACTTAAACCATATTTTTCAGCGCTGTCGCCAACTTTTGCATTCAAAGTATCATTATATTTTACAAATGCAGCACGATTATTTGCTACATTGTAACTTACAGTACTCTTAACAAGTCCCTTATCACCTAATGATTCACCATAAGCACCATACAATTGCATTGACATAGTGACATTTCCACCATTAGTACTTAAGTCATTTGTTACTCGTTTAACGTCATTTGCATCACGTATTTGATATGTTACGTTGTTAATTGCGTTACTGTAATCAAAACGTAAGCTGTAAGACATATTAGAAGCAACTTTAGCATTGTTGTCAGTAATCAAAGCAACTTGTTGATTGCCACTAAAGAAATATGGTAAAAAGCTAGAAAATGCAGGTAACACAACCAAGTTAGTTCCATCTACATAAAGTGCTGATTTATCAAGCTTGGAAGAACCAATCTTAGTTGGAGCTGTGTAACTATCAGCAATTGTTGGTAAATATAAACTTAAATTAGTTTCAAAATTCTCTAATGAACCAAATTTTGTTGGATCGCCTTTGCTTAAAGTTGTACCAGTACTTTGTTGCTTGATTTTAGAAACAGCTTCATCCCATGTATTAGGTGTATCAGCTTTAGCAACTTGTGTACCTGATACTGCAATATTTGCAACTGGGGCAGCAATTGGAGCAGCAGCTAATAAAGCAGCAGCAACAACGCTTGCACCCATTAATGAAGATTTTTTCATATTGTGGTATTCCTCCTCGAATAATCTCATAATTTATAATTTTGATACCATATACAATATACCACAGAAATAACAAATATTCAAAATAATATTCCGCTATGAATGTGGTTTAATTGGTAGTCGTCTAGCGTTTATTACTTCTGTCTCTTTGTTATGATATCTCAATACCAACAAAACCTATTTTAACGCAAAGCCCTCCATTTGCAAGCAGTAATCACTTATTATTTGTATTTTTCTTGGTTCCGTAATGCTTTTGTCACATTCCTGCAACAATTGTCTTTATCCTTTTACATATTTAACTATCAATATTATGTAGATGTTAATTTTTTTGCATATCTTAGAATGATTTTAGGCTATAATATTTTTATTATTATTATAGGAGTATATATTATGAGCAAAAAGCATTGTTATTATTTATTAATCAATAATTTAGTTATTTTAGCAGTTGTTGCTTACTCTTTATTTACCTTCGGCGTCCAAGGTGGTTATGATCCTGTATTTCATATGGGACGAATCCATACTTTAGCTACTAATATCGCTAGTGGTCATTTTCCTAATCCTATTGGCTTTGAATATCTCAACGGCTTAGGTTATGGTGTTGGCTTTTTTTATGGCAATTTCTTTTTGTATCCATTTGCTCTCTTAAATCTGCTAGGGCTTAGTCGTTATAACTGTTATTTACTGTTTATTTGTTGTGCTTTAATAGCCGCCATGGCAGCCATTAATTATGCTGTCCAGCAGCTTTTTCACCGCGATTGGGCAACTATTGTTGCTGGACCTTTATATTTGAGTTCTTACTATTATATAGGTGTAGTTTATTTACGAGCTGCTGCAGGTGAAATGTTAGCTTTGGCAATTATGCCATTGGCATTATTAGCATTATTTAAAGTTTTGCATGGTGAACAACACTATTGGTATTTATTGGCAATTTCATTTGCAATGTTATTGGTCGCACATGTGTTGTCATTCTTAATTTTAGTAGGAACTGCTATGTTATTGACATTATTCAATTTTCGACATTGGTGGTTACATAAGCGCATATTCTGGTCTTTATGTAAAAGTGCCTTGCTCTTTGCTGGTTTAACAATGGCTTTTTTATTGCCTTTTCTCGAGCAATATACCGCACAAAAATACATCAGTACTACTATGAACCCTGGTGAGAATATTTATTCCATTGTTTCTGATGTTCTATATCTCAACCAGTTATTTGATTTGCGTCAAATCTGGAATCTCAACGGTGGTCTGTTCTTTATTCTTACAATCATCGCTCTGATTTTAAATCTTTACTATTGGAAAACAAATACCAATGAAATTATCGCACAAGCCACAGGTGTTATTTTAATTTGCAGCTTAATCTTAGTTTCTCCAATAGTATTGCGAGCTGTAGTTAAAGTCTTTCGTCCTTTAGTATTATTACAAGTTATTACTCGAATTAATGTTGTGCTGTTGCCACTCTGTGTTATCGTAATTGCCTTTGCTTTTGCACAATTAATCGAACATTGGCAATCTTTCCAAGGCATCAGTGAATTAGGGCTTTTGCTTGTTATTAGCTTAATTACAATATTATTCCCCATTAAACAAAACTTAGCTGCTATGCAACCGCGACGCGCTCAAGTACCTAATGAATATAATATTAGCCGCGGTGAATATGAGCCCCAAGACTTTTTTAATTATAATCTACAACAAAACTTCAAAGTCACACCTAGCTGGTTAGCCCGTCAAGAAAGCTATACCATTAAGACTAATAATCATCACTACGCACTTATCCAACTAAATCATCCAACCACAGCGAAAACTATTATGTTGCCGCGGCTTTATTATCGCGGTTATCATGTTCAAGCTGGCAACCAACAATTGCCAGTCACTAGAAAAAATGGCCTAGCTACTGTTAATTTAACCACTAAGCATCATTTCAAAACATTAAAAGTATCCTATCAACCTACCCTTTTAGCTATTATTGGTGGTTGGATTTCGATGTTGAGTTTTGTTGGACTTGCTATCAATCTATTGATGAAAAAATTCAAAATATCTCAAGTACAAAAAAATGACATTCCCTAAGGAGTGTCATTTTTATTAATCAAAAAGCATTCCGCAATATCTTTGCCCAATTGTATCGCTGCAACCAACTAACTACTGAATAACTCAGCAAAACCAATCCTACAATGATTAAATAACGTTGTGCAACAGAATGTATTTGAAAATATAAAAAATTATAAAAAATTTTCATTAATAGATAGTGGCTCAAATACATAAAAGATGTTAAATTTCGCCACCAATGCGCATATGGTAACTTAATAGGAAGATACAAAAACAACAAAAATAATAAACTAGCTAACAGCGGAAACGTAAATAATTGATCATTGTTTCCATGATAAAACGAAGCAACGTGTATTTCCCACCAAGCTAAACAAAATACTAACGTAGTTAAGCCAGCTAATATCCAATAATTCACCCTAGGTTTATGTTCAAACCACCAGAATAACAATTTCCCTAAATAAAAATATATTGGTCCTACAAAGATGGATGTTTGCACTTGTAAAGGCCATTGTAATGGATAGTAGCCACTAAAAATCACTACTAGGATAAAGCTAATAAGCGCCAAAGCAACACCTAAATAATGATGCTTTTCAAACCAATAATACACAAATAAAACGCCAAACAAAGAAGCATTCAAATACCAGCCCAATAGCATCGTCTTTGGTCCTGAAAGCAAACACCGCAAAAATCCCCAAACAAAATTCTGGATGCTCCAGCCGTTAATGGTTATATTTGCTTCAGTTGCTTTAACAATAAAATAGCCATATAGTACCAGCCAAAACAAATATAAGCGACTAACACGTTTTACATATTTGCCGACTGCTTGCTGTTGATCATGATGCATACTTATGTGTCGAGCCAATAAAAAACTAGATGAAATAAAAAACAACGGTACCGCCATGCGTGCAAAAATCATAAATAATTGTGTATGAAACTTAGTATTTAA